>NZ_SNZJ01000006.1 GCF_004363555.1 Halomonas ventosae
CGCAGTACGCGAGGCTACGCAGAGCGGGTAAGCCGACGATGACAGCCTTGGGGGCTGCCATGCGCAAGCTGGTGCATATCGCTTTCGGCGTCTTGCAGTCACAAACCGAATATCGGCCACAACCAACTCAGTGAGGGTTGCGGTCGGTTAGGAGAGACGGTATCTCCTCTTCAGCCTGCCCCCGGCGCCCCTCGCTACGATCAGCTACGACAACGCTAAATTGGCAGGCGATCGGATTGAACATCACACCAGGGCGTCGAGCCCCCGGGCCAGGTCGGCGCGGATATCTTCGATGGCCTCAAGGCCGACCGCCACGCGGATCAGCCCCTCGGTGATCCCCGCGGCGTCCTTCTGCTCCTCCGAGAGGCGTCCATGGGTAGTCGTGCCGGGATGGGTGATGGTGGTCTTGACGTCCCCCAGGTTGCCGGTGATGGAGAGCATGCGGGTCGCATCGATCACCGACCAGGCCGCCTCGCGTCCCCCCTTCACCTCGAAGCCCAGCACCGCCCCATAGCCCTGCTGCTGCTGGCTGGCGAGCTCGTGCTGCGGATGCGTGGCCAGGCCGCTGTAGTGGACCCGTGCCACCGCGGGATGCCCCTCCAGCCACTCGGCCAGGATCCGGGCATTCTCGCAGTGCGCCCGCATGCGCAGGTTGAGCGTCTCGAGGCCCTTGGTGAAGATCCAGGCATTGAAGGGGCTCAGGCAGGGACCGCAGGTGCGCACCACCCCGAACACCTCCTCGAGTTCCTTGTCGCGCCCCACCACGGCCCCGCCGATCGCCCTGCCCTGCCCGTCCAGGTACTTGGTGGCGGAATGGATCACCAGGTCGGCCCCCAGGGCGATGGGCTTCTGCAACGCCGGGGTCAGGAAGCAGTTGTCGATGGCCAGCCAGGCGTCATGGCGCCGGGCAATTCTCGCCAGTGCGGCGATGTCCACCACCTCGGAGAGCGGGTTGGAGGGCGTCTCGGCAAACAGCAGCTTCGTCGCAGGCGTCACCGCCGCCTCCCAGGCCTCGAGGTTGGACAGTTCAACGTAGCGCGTGGTGATGCCGAACTTGCCCAGGTACTTGTCGAACAGGCTGACCGTGGAGCCGAACAGCGACCGCGAGGCCACGATCTCGTCGCCTGACTCCAGCAGGGCCAGCGCTGTGGCCAGGATCGCCGCCATGCCGGAGCTGGTGGCCACGCAGCGCTCGCCCCCCTCCATGGCCGCCAGGCGCTGCTCGAAGGTACGCACCGTGGGGTTGGTGAAACGCGAGTAGACGTTGCCCGGTGCCTCGCCGCTGAACTTGGCCGCCGCCTCGGCGGCGCTGCCGTAGACGAAGCTCGAGGTCGGGAAGATCGGCTCGCCATGCTCCTGCTCATGGGTACGCTGGTGACCGGCGCGGATCGCCAGGGTCTCCAGTTCCCACTCCTGCTCCGATGTCGGGTCCTGCTGCATGACGTGCCCCTCAGTCGTCGATGTCATCTTCCTGGTTGTGCATCCCCACCAGGGCATGGTCGCCGGCGCTGCGCTGCTGCTTGGCGTCGTCGCTGCGCGAGGCCTCGAGGTCCGACAGGTAGCGCTCGTCGATATCGCCGGTGACGTACTTGCCATCGAACACCGAGCAGTCGAAGGCCTCGAGTTCGGGGTTGACCTCGCGGCAGGCGGCCTTCAGGTCGTCGAGGTCCTGGTAGAAGATCCGGTCGGCGCCGATCAGCTCTCCCACCTCGGCCTCGCTGCGGCCGTGGGCGATCAGTTCGCTGGCCGCCGGCATGTCGATGCCATAGACATTGGGATAGCGCACCGGCGGCGCCGCGGAGGCGAAGTAGACCTTGCGCGCCCCGGCTTCCCGCGCCATCTGGATGATCTGCTTGCAGGTGGTGCCACGCACGATGGAGTCATCCACCAGCAGCACGTTCTTGTCCTTGAACTCGACGCCGATGGCGTTCAGCTTCTGGCGCACCGACTTCTTGCGTTGGGTCTGGCCCGGCATGATGAAGGTCCGCCCGATGTAGCGGTTCTTCATGAAGCCCTCGCGATAGGTCACGCCGAGGTGCTGGGCCAGCTCCAGGGCAGAAGTACGCGAGGTGTCGGGAATCGGGATCACCACGTCGATGTCATGCTCCGGCCACTCGTTCTGGATGCGGTCGCCGAGCTTGCGGCCCATCTGCATCCGGGTGCCGTAGACATAGGCGCCGTCGAGGATCGAGTCGGGGCGTGCCAGGTAGACGTGCTCGAAGATGCAGGAGGCGAGCCGCGGGTGGTCGGCACACTGCTGGGTATGGATGGCGCCGGTCATGTCGACGAAGATCGCTTCCCCCGGGGCCAGGTCACGGTGCAGCTCGAAGCCGCCCACATCCAGCGCCACCGACTCGGAGGCGATCATCACCTCCTGCCCCTCACCCTCATCGCGGGTGCCAAACACCACCGGACGGATCCCGTGGGGGTCGCGGAAGGCGACCAGGCCCACGCCGTTGATAATCGCCACGGCGGCGTAGCCGCCCCGGCAGCGACGATGCACGCGGCGCACCGCGTCGAAGATGTCGCCGGGCTCCAGGTGCAGGCCCTGCTTGCCCAGCTCGTGGGCAAAGACGTTGAGCAGCACCTCCGAGTCGGAGCTGGTGTTGATATGGCGCAGGTCCGAGGAGAACAGCTCCTGCTTGAGCTGGTCGGAATTGGTCAGGTTACCGTTGTGGGCCAGGGTGATGCCGTAGGGCGAGTTGACGTAGAACGGCTGCGATTCTGCCTCGCTGGAGGAGCCCGCGGTGGGGTAGCGCACGTGGCCGATACCCAGGTTGCCCTTCAGGCGTGCCATGTGACGGGTATGGAAGACGTCCCGCACCAGGCCGTTGCTCTTGCGCAACAGGAACCGGCCGTCGTGCCAGGTCATCATGCCGGCGGCATCCTGTCCGCGATGCTGGAGCACCGTCAGGGCGTCATAGATGCCCTGGTTCACCGCCTGCTTGGCCATCAGGCCCACGATACCGCACATTCCACCTTACCTCGCTTGCCTGGTACTTGCGTTGAAGAGTCAGGACGGACCGTATCCGGCCCGCCCGGGGATTCACATGTCAGGGCGTCGTCGCCTCGGCGTCGTCCGGTTCTGTCTCGGACTCGGTTGCCGACGTCTGCTCCCCCCGCGGCAGGGAGAGCTCGCGCAGCGACGCCGGCGTCTCGGGCAGGCGCCCTTCCCAGCCCTCGAGATGACTCACCGCCCAGTCGCGCAGTTGCTCGAAGGTCGGCCGCAGCTCGGCCTCCTGCCAGGCCTGCAGCTGCACCAGTGGCGTCAGGCTGAGCAGGATGGTCGCCAGCACCAGGATCGCCGCCCCCTTGGCCATACCGAAGGCAGCACCGGTCACCCGGTTCAGGAACCCCATGCCGACCCACTCCACGGCAGCATGGACCATCCGGATGACGATGCCGCAGAGCAGGATCACCGCGAAGATCACCAGGACGAAGGCCAGCACCAGCCGTCCGTCGGGGTTGTCGATCACCCCGGAGAGCAGGTCCGCCACCGGTTCGGCCAGCAGGCGGGCCGCCAGCAGGGCGATGATCCAGGCGGCCAGCCCCAGTGCCTCGCGGATCAGTCCGCGCAAGAAGCCGGTCAGCCCGGTCACCACCAGCACCGCCACGAAGAGCCAGTCGATCCAGGTCAGCGCCATGCTCAGTTGCCCGCCCGCACCAGCAGGCCCTGGAGATTGGATTCGGCCTTGAGCCTGGCCATCACGTCCTCACCCTCGCGAGAAGTCGCGTAGGGCCCGACATAGACGGTGGTCAGGCCGTTGTCCCGGGCCCTGCTGTAGACGGGCAGCCCCTGCGCGGCCAGGTTCGACTCGAGACGCTCGGCATTGGCCGGCTCCCCGAAGCTGCCGACCTGGACGGCCCACTCACCCTCGGGGGCCGGCTCGGCCGGCGCGCTCTCCGCCTGCTCGGCCTGGCCCGACAGGCGCTGGTCGGCGGCGCGGGCCAACTCGGCGATGGGATCCTCGCGGGCCTCGTCACGCCCCTCGGCGGTTTCACCGGCGACGCTCTCGGTGTCCGTCGTCTCGGGGGTGGCCGGTTCGGCGTCGGCCACGGCCTCCACCGCCTGTTCGGCCTCCGGTTCGATCCGCGCTTCCTCGGCATCCGAAGGCGACGACGTCCCGACAGGCGACTGGATCTGCCCGAGGCTTGCCGGCGGCTCCGGGTCGGGCACGTCACGACGCTCGACCTCCACCGGCTGCTCGATGGTCATCACCGGCTGGGGGCGCTCGCTACGCGGTGCAGGATCGTCGAACAGCATGGGGACGAAGATCACCGCCAGGGCGATCAGGATCACTGCTCCGCTGAGACGTTCTCGCATTCCGTATTTCATCTCGCTCCCTCGATGGCCGTATCTTCCCCTGCAGTCTGCTCCGCTGCCAGCCGCCATTCCAGCACCTCGGCCACGGTGAAGAAGGAGCCGCAGACCAGCACCCGATCCTCGGGCGCGAGCCGGGCCGCCAGCCAGTCGGCCGCCTCGACCGGCGTGCTGCCGCGGTGCCATACCGCGCCACCGTGGCGGGCCAGGCGCTCGGCCAGGTCGTCCGCCGTACGGGCACGCTCGCCCGCGAGGCTCACCGGCACCCAGGCATCCACCACCGGCGACAGCGCGGCGATCACGCCATCGGCATCCTTGTCGGCAAGCATCCCCAGCAGGCCGACGGTGCGTCCCTGGCAGGGCCGCGCTTCCAGGCGCTGGGCCAGATAGCCGGCGGCATGGGGGTTGTGGCCGACATCCAGGCACCATTGCCCCAGCCACTGCATGCGCCCCGGCAGCTCCACGCCGGCAAGCGCCCGGCGACAGGCCGCCTCTTCCAGGTCGAGACCGGCCAGGATCAGGGCCTGCAGGGCCGTGGCGGCATTGTCCAGGGGGAGGCCAGGGTCGGGCAGATCGGTGATACTTTGCGGGCCTCGGAAGGCCCAGCCCGCGCCCTCCCCCTCGCGTCGAAAGGCCTCGTCCAGGGCATGGACGGCGGCGCCGAGTTCGCTGGCGACCTGGCGCACGCTGTCCGGCAGCGTCGTGCTGCCCAGCACGGCGGGCCGACCGGCGCGCAGGATGCCGGCCTTCTCGCGGCCGATGCCCTGCAGGTCGGTGCCGAGGAAGGCGGCGTGGTCCTGGGCCACGGTGGTGATCACCGCCACGTCCGGGTCGATGACATTGACGGCATCGAGCCGTCCGCCGAGCCCGACCTCGAGGATCGCCAGGTCCATCTGCCCTCTGGCAATGGCCCATAGCGCCCCCAGGGTACCCACCTCGAAGTAGGTCAGGCTGACCGGTTCGCCCTCCAGGCGTGCCGCCTCCACCGCCTCGAAACCGGCGATCAGCGTCGCGTCGTCGGCCTCCTGGCCATCGAGGCGCAGGCGTTCGTTGTAGCGCAGCAGGTGGGGCGAGGTGTAGGCCGCCGTGGAGAGGCCATGGGCCCGGGCCAGTGCCTCGAGCATGGCCACGGTCGACCCCTTGCCGTTGGTGCCGGCGACGGTGATGACCCGGTCGCACAGCGGGGCATCCAGGAGACCCATGCGACGAGCGACCTCGGCCACTCGCTCGAGGCCGAGGTCGATACCCACCGGATGGGCCGCCTCCAGCCGCGCCAGCCAGGCCGGAAGCGTATCGGGAAGGGTGTGGTCGCTCATGCCGATCGGTCAGCGCGCCGGATCGGGGCGCTCGCCGGGCGGCTCGGCATCGCTGTCGGCCTCCGGCTCGGCGGCCGGCGTCGGGCTGCTGGTCGCCAGTTCCTCCTCCTGCTCGGCCTGCTCGGCCGCCTGGACGAGATCGGGCTCGTCGCCGAGATCGTCGCCCTGCCCGGCCACCGGCCAGTGGGTGAGCTTGCGCAGCACGCCGCCCAGCCGCTCGCGCATCTCGCCGCGCGGCACGATCATGTCGACGGTGCCATGCTCGAGCAGGAACTCGCTGCGCTGGAAACCTTCCGGCAGCTGCTCGCGGACCGTCTGCTCGATGACCCGGGGTCCGGCGAAGCCGATCAGCGCATTGGGCTCGGCCACATTGAGGTCGCCGAGCATTGCCAGTGACGCCGAGACGCCACCGAACACCGGATCGGTCAGCACCGAGATATAGGGCACGCCGGCCTGCTTGAGCTTCTCCAGGGCCGCCGAGGTCTTGGCCATCTGCATCAGCGAGAAGAGCGCCTCCTGCATCCGTGCGCCGCCGGAGGCGGAGAAGCAGATCAGCGGGATGCCCTCTTCCAGGGCAACGGTCGCGGCACGCACGAACTTCTCGCCCACCACGGCGCCCATGGAGCCGCCCATGAAGGTGAACTCGAAGGCCACCACCACCACCGGCAGCCCTTCCAGGGAGCCGCGCATGGCGATCAACGCATCCTTCTCGCCGGTCTCCTTCTGGGCCGCTGCCAGGCGGTCCTTGTACTTCTTGGAGTCGCGGAACTTGAGGCGGTCCACCGGCTCGAGGTTGGCAGCGATCTCCTCACGGCCCTCCTTGTCCAGGAACCAGTCCAGGCGCTTGCGGGCGGTCAGCCGCAGATGGTGGTCGCACTTGGGGCAGACGTTGTGGTGCTTCTCCAGTTCGGGGAGATAGAGCACCGCCTCGCACTTGGGACACTTGCGCCACAGGCCGTCAGGCACGCTCGCCCGACGATCCTTGCGCTGGATGCGGCCCACCGAGGGCACGATCTTGTCTAGCCAGCTCATGTCAGAAACACTTCCGTATAGGCTGATGCCCCCGGCGGCACCGGGGGCAGGGTCGATTCGGTTGGCGATGGGCCCGGATCAGGCGTCCAGGGCCTGGCGCATCTCCCCCAAGACCGCCTTCAGCGCGGCCGGGATCGCCTCGGGACGTTCGGCATTCTCGGCAACGCGATTGATGAGCGCGGAACCGACGATGACACCATCGGCCACCTTGCCCACCTCGGCCGCCGACGCCCCGTCGCGAATACCGAAGCCCACGCACAGCGGCAGGTCGGTCATCTCGCGAAGCGGTGCCAGATGCGCGGCCACATCCTCGGCATTGAGACTTGCCGAGCCGGTCACGCCCTTCAGCGAAACATAGTAGATATAGCCCTCGCCGTGGGCGCATATTGTAGCGGCCCGGGCATGCGAAGTGGTAGGGGCGACCAGGAAGATCGAGGCCAGCCCGCGGGACTTGAGCAGCGGACCGACCTCGTCGGCCTCCTCCGGCGGCATGTCGACGATCAACACGCCGTCGACGCCGGCCCCGGCGGCCTGGTCGGCGAAGGCCTCGAGGCCGATGCGCTCCACCGGATTGAGGTAGCCCATCAGCACCACCGGGGTCTCGCTGTCGGTCTGGCGAAACTCACGGACCATCTCGAACAGGTGAGAGAGCCGCACGCCGTGCTTGAGGGCACGCTCGCAGGCCTTCTGGATCACCGGCCCGTCGGCCATGGGGTCCGAGAACGGCACCCCCAACTCGATGACATCCGCCCCCGCTTCCACCAGGGCATGCATGAAGCCGACGGTATACTGGGGCGCCGGGTCGCCGGCGGTGATATAGGGAATCAGCGCGCGGCGGCCCTCGGCCTTGAGTGCGGCGAAGCGTTGGTCGATACGATTCATGGTCTGGGCCGTCATCAGAATTCAATCCCGTCGATCTTTGCCACCGTCATGATGTCCTTGTCCCCGCGACCGGAGAGGTTGATCACGATGTTCTGGTCGGGGCGCATGGTGGGCGCCAGCACCTTGGCATAGGCCAGGGCATGCGCCGTTTCCAGCGCCGGCATGATGCCCTCGACCCGGGTCAGCTCGCGGAAGGCCGCCAGCACGTCATCGTCGTTGGCGGCCACATAGTTGACCCGCCCCACGTCCTTCCACAGCGCGTGCTCGGGGCCCACGCCCGGGTAGTCCAGGCCCGCCGAGATCGAGTGGGTATCGGAGACCTGGCCGCCCTCGTCGGACATCAGGTAGGTGCGATTGCCATGCAATACGCCGCGGGGCGCGCCGGACGCCAGGGGCGCGGCATGGCGGCCGGTCTCGACGCCGTCGCCGCCCGCCTCGACCCCGTACATCGCGACCTCGTCGTCCTCCACGAAGGGATAGAAGAGTCCCATGGCGTTGGAACCGCCGCCCACACAGGCAATCAGCGCATCGGGCAGCTTGCCGAACTCCTCGAAGGACTGGCGGCGCGCCTCGCGCCCGACGACCGCGTTGAAGTCGCGGACCAGCATCGGATAGGGGTGCGGGCCGGCCACGGTGCCAATGATGTAATAGGTGGTGTCGACATTGGTCACCCAGTCACGCAACGCCTCGTTCATGGCGTCCTTGAGCGTGCGGGTGCCGGATTCCACCGGGATGACGTTGGCCCCCAGCAGGCGCATGCGATAGACGTTGAGCTTCTGGCGCTCCACGTCGGCGGCCCCCATGTAGACATCGCACTCCAGCCCCAGCCGCGCGGCCACCGTGGCGGACGCGACGCCATGCTGCCCCGCCCCGGTCTCGGCGATCACCCGCGGCTTGCCGGTCTTCTTGGCTAGCAGCGCCTGGCCGATGGTGTTGTTCACCTTGTGGGCACCGGTATGGTTGAGGTCCTCGCGCTTGAGCCAGATCTGTGCACCACCGAGCTGCTTCGACCATCGCTCGGCATGATAGAGCGGTGACGGACGGCCCACGAAATGGGCCAGGTCATAGTCGAATTCCGCCAGGAAGGCCGGGTCGTCACGAAGACTCAGATAGGTCTTCTCCAGCTCATCCAGGGCGAAGCTCAGGGTCTCCGAGACGAACCGGCCGCCGTAGGCACCGAAATGGCCGCGGGCATCCGGCAGTCGGGTCAGGTCACTGAACTTGCTCACGAAAGACACCTCACAGGGTCGCCAGAAGGGGTGTAGGGGAAACAGGGTGAAGCGAACGGCTCAGGCGCCGCAACGCGCGTCGTCGGCCTGGCGCACGGCCTGCAGGAAGGCCGCCATGCGCGTGGCATCCTTGACGCCGGGGGCCGCCTCGATGCCGCCGGAGACATCCACGGCGAACGGGGCCACGACCGCAATCGCCTCAGCCACATTGTCCGGCGTCAGGCCTCCGGCGAGGATAACAGGTTTTGCCAGGCTTGCGGGGATTCGCGACCAGTCGAAGGTCTCGCCGGTGCCTCCCGGCACGCCCGGCCGGTAGGCGTCCAGCAGCAGCGCCCGCGCCCCGCCGTAGGCCTCGGCGGCGGCGTGGAGGTCGAGGCCATCGCGCATGCGCAATGCCTTGATCCAGGGGCGGCCGACTGCCATGCAGGTCCCGGGGGGCTCGTCGCCATGGAACTGCAGCAGGTCCAGGTGTTCGGCAGCGCGTGCCACCAGTGCGAGGTCCGGGTCGACGAAGAGCCCGACCCGGGTGACGAAGGCCGGCACGCGCTCACTCAATTCGGCGAGGCGCTGCTCGTCGATGGCGCGCTTGCTGCCCGGCCAGAGCACGAAGCCCAGGGCATCGGCGCCCGCGGCCACGGCGGCATCGACATCCTCGGGACGGGTCAAGCCGCAGAACTTGATGCGGGTACGCTTGATCATGTCGACTCCTGCTCAGCGGCCACTGGCCTGCCCCGCCGGAACTCAACCATCGGGCAGTCGGGCAACGGCCTCTCGCCGGTCCATTCGCCCAGGAAGGCCAGCAGGTTAGGACCCAGCGGTTCGCGGGGCAGCCCCCACTGCTCGTCGTAGAGCGAGTCGACGAAGTGCAGGCCGCAGGCCGGGGCAGTGACGTCGGCGAGCCGCCGGTCCTTCAGGGCCATCAGCTCGGTCAGGTAGGCATCGCCGCGCTCGCCGCGCCCCACCGTGACCAGGGCACCGACGATATTGCGGATCATGTGGTGCAGGAAGGCATTGCCCTGGACGTCGATGACGACCAGCGGGCCATGGCGGTGTACCTCGATGAAGTGCAGGTGGCGCCAGGGGGTCTTCGACTGGCAGCCGGCGGCACGGAAGCTCGAGAAGTCATGCTCGCCTACCAGCGCCTGGGCGGCCCGGTGCATGGCATCGGCGTCCAGGGGGTCGCGACACCAGGTGGCATTGGCGCGCTCCAGCACCGGGCGGCTCGGCTGGTTGAGGATCACGTAGCGGTAGCGCCGCGCCAGGGCCTTGAAGCGGGAATGGAAACTGTCGGGGACCGGCTTCACCCAGCGCACGGCGACATCCCGGGGCAGGTTGGCATTGACGCCGAACACCCAGGCCTTCTGAGAGCGAGGCACCGGGGCATCGAAATGGATGATCTGGCGGGTGGCATGGACACCGGAGTCGGTGCGGCCGCTGGCATGCACGGTGATCGACTGGTTCGCCACCTTCGCGAGCGCCGCCTCCAGCGCCCCCTGCACCGAGGGGGCGTGCTTGAGTCGCTGCCAGCCACAGTAGGCGGTGCCGTCGTACTCCACCCCCATGGCCAGGCGGCCGGTCAGGGGGTGGCGGTCATCGAGGGATCGGAAAAGGGTCATTCGGCCTCATTGCACGGATTGATCCAGCAATTCGCGGGCCTCCTGCCGGGCATCCGGATCATCGGACTCGTCGATCAGGCTCTCGAGCAGCGCACGGGCCTGGCCGGCCTCGCCGGCGTCCAGCAGGCGCCGCGCCTCGGCCAGGGTCGACGTGGAGGAAGCCGCCGCGGAAAAGTGGGCATTATCCCGCGACAGCGGCGGGAAGGCCACCTCCTCGACGTCCCACTCCTCGGGCATGTCGCGTTCGGCCCGGATACCGGGCATGGCATCGGCCGACTCGCCGTCTCCGCCAGTGGAAGAGGTGAACTCCACGCTGGGCTGCATGGGCGTCTCCTCCCGGGGTGCCGCGCGCTCCTCCAGCGTCGGGGGACGATAGTCGATGATCTCGCGCCCGTCGTCCGCCTCGCGGGTGGCCAGCGGGACGCTCGGAAGCTCGTCAGCCGGTTGGGGCACCTGCTCGTCCGATGCCTTGTGGGGCTGCTCTACCTCTCCGGCCGCCTCGCCGTCCAGATCGGACGAAGCCTCGGTCTCTGGCCGCGGGGCGTCATCCTCCTGCGGCTCCGCTTGCGGGCCCGGCTCCAGTTCCGGCGGACGATAGCGCGCCAGCGGGTCGGCCTGCTCGCTGGCCGAGGCTGCTGGGTCGGGCATCGCCCGGCCGGCCGACGCCTCCTCAGGCGCCTCGCCGGAGGGGGTGTCGCGAGCCTCCCTCGGTGCCTCACCCGAGGGGGTGTCACGAGAAGGCGCCTCGCGAGACGGCGCGTCGTCCGTCGCGGGCTCGTCATGGGCCTGAGGCTCGCCATGCGTATCGGGATCATCGAAGCGGCGCGGGGGAAGCTCGTCGGCCTCGGGGAAGACGGCTCGATCCGCCGGCGTTGCCGCCACGGGCGCTGCTGCCTTGGCGGGCGGTGCACTGCGGACATGGCGCTCCATGAGCCGGGCGACCTCGGCCTGGACATCCGGGTCCCCGCCGGCGCGCAGCTGCTCCGCCTGGCGCGCCGCCGCCGCATGGTCGCCCTGCTCGAGCTGCACCCGCAGCAGCTTGAGCCTCAGGTCATCTCGCCCGGGCTCCCGTGCCAGGCTGGACTGCAGCAGCTCACGCGCCTGGTCGTAGCGCCCGTAGGCGATGAAGATGTCGGCCTCGTTGATCGCCTCGGCCTCGGGCATGGAGGCACGCACCGGCGTCTCCCGTTCTTCTTCGCCGCGGAACTCGGCCTGCTGTGCCCGGGCCTGGGGACTGCCCGGCACCACCACGCCACTGGCGGCCGGGTCCACCGGGCGCGCCTCGTTGAACACCGGCGCCGGCTCGCTCTCCTGGCGACGACGACGGCGCACCAGGGCCCAGAGCGCCAGCAGCAGTGCCAGCCCGGCGCCGCCCAACATCAGGTTGCGGTCGGTACCCCCCTGGTAGAGCGCGCCCCACCAGGGCGACTGCCGGGAAGATTCCGGCTCGCTGCCGGGGGCCACCACCCCACCGCTGCCCGGGGCATCGGCGCCCTGCCCCCCGGCACTTATCGCGGCCAGCTGGTCGCGCATGGCGTCCAGCTCCTCGCGAAGGTCTCCGAGCTGGGACTGCAGCTCGTCGCGCTCGCTGCGAACCGCCTCCAGGGCCTGGCGGTTCTCGAGCCAACGAGCCTCGAGGCGCAGCAGCCGCTGGTCCTCGGTAAGCTCGCCACCGCCCTGGATCAGCGCCAGCACCTCGGGGTCGATAAACGGCCCTTCCCCTTCGCTGCCCGCGGGCATGGCCAGGGAGTCGGCAGCCGCTTCCTCCTCTTCTTCCTCCTCCTGCCGTGCACCAGTGGACGATTCGCCCTCCTGCTGGTCCGAGACCCCGTCGACCGGCACCGCGCCCTCGGCGGCCACTTCGGCATCGCTGAGCAGCGTCAGCCGCTGCCACTCCTCGCTGGTCGCGTCTTCATCATTGCCAGAGGCATCGCTGGACGCCGTCTCGACCGCCTCGGGGGGTGCCTCGTCGGCAGGCTCCGTCGATGCGCCCTCCTGCGCCGGGGCGCTGGCAACAGCCGACGCCGGAGCATCAGAGGAGCCGCCCAGTGCCACCCGAGCCGGGGCTCCGCTGCCGCGATTGGCCCAGGCCTGGTTCATGGCCTGGACGACACCGTCAGCCTCGGCGGAGGAACGTGCCGCGATGGCCTCGCGGGACGGCACCACCAGCGTAAAGCCGGCCCGCATGGCGTTGATGTTGCCGGAAGGAAAGACCTCAGGGTTGGCCTCCACCAGGGCAACCATCATCTGGTTCATGCTGATGCCGCTGTCCGGCCTCAGCCGGCCGGCCACTGCCCAGAGGGTGTCGCCGCTGCGCACCCAGGCGGGGTTGCCCGCGCCCGCGTCGGAGGTGCTGGCCAGCGGGCGTGACGAGGGTTCAGCCGTCGGGGCAGACGAGCGCGGCGCGGAAATCGCTTCCCGCGGTGCGCTCGAGGACGCCGCGACAAGGGCCGGGAGCTGGTCATAGTCCGGCGGGTCGAGCAGCAGGGTCACTTCCCGCAGCTGCTGGCCACCCGGCCAGTCGAAACGCAGCAGCAGGTCGACCCAGGGCTCGCGCACGGCCCGCTCGGTGGTCAGGTCGACCACCAGGCGCCCCTGCCGTCGGCTCACATCCATCTTCACGCTGGCGGCCAGCGGGGTGCGGGGCAGGCCGGCCGCCGAGAAGGCGCGCTCATCGGCCACCGAGACATTGAGCAGGTCGGCCTGCAGGCCGGCGCTGTCGGTCAAGGGGATGCTCGCCCGCAACGGCGCATTGAGCGTCGAGTTCACCTCGGCCTCCCCCAGGCCGAGGGCCAGCGCCAGCGGGCTGGCGGCGGAGAGCGAAAGCAGCATGGCGAGTGTCAGCTTGCGTTTCATCGGGTTCCCTTGCGTCGTTCCACTGCGCCCCGCCGACCCCGGCGGTGACCTGATAGTATATTCTTAGTGATTATGAGGACTATGTATCACATTCCCTGCGCCGGCGCCTTCCCGGAACACTAACGGCGACCATACTTTCAACATAAGTCATTGAACGCATGACACGCGAATCCCCCCTCGCCAACGGCCTGCGCGCAACACCCAACGAAAGCGGGACGCCACCAGGGCGTCCCGCTTTCGTTCACGCGGTCATGGACCGCCATACGGTGCTCACTGCTCGCGCAGGATCTTCAGCATCCGCTTGAGCGGCTCGGCGGCGCCCCACAGCAGCTGGTCACCGACGCTGAAGGCAGAGAGGTATTCGCCGCCCATGGCCAGCTTGCGCAAGCGACCGACCGGCACGGTCAGGGTGCCGGTGGCGGCAGCCGGCGTCAGGCCGTCGATGGTGGCCTCCTTGTCGTTGGCAATCACCTTGACCCAGTCGTTGTGGCGGGCCAGACGATCCTCGATCTCATCGATCGGCACGTCCTTCTTGAGCTTGATGGTGAAGGCCTGGCTGTGGGAGCGCATGGCGCCGATACGCACGCAGAGCCCGTCGATGGGGATAGGGTTGTCCTGGAGGCCGAGGATCTTGTTGGTCTCCACGGAGCCCTTCCACTCCTCCTTGCTCTGACCATTGTCCATGGGCTTGTCGATCCAGGGCAGCAGGCTGCCGGCCAGCGGTGCACCGAAGTTGTCGGTGGGGAAATTACCGCCACGCATGGCTGCGGTAACCTTGCGATCGATATCGAGGATGGCGCTGGCCGGGTCGGCCAGCTCGTCGGCCACGCTGTCGCGCAGGCTGCCCATCTGGTTGAGCAGCTCGCGCATATGCTTGGCGCCGGAACCGGACGCGGCCTGATAGGTCATGGAGGTCATCCACTCGATCAGGTCCGCCTCGAAGAGGCCACCAAGGCCCATGAGCATCAGGCTGACGGTGCAGTTGCCACCCACGAAGGTCCTGGCGCCCTTCGCCAGCTGGGCATCGATGACGTGCCGATTGACCGGGTCGAGGACGATGGTGGCGTCATCCGCCATGCGCAGGGTGCTGGCGGCGTCGATCCAGTAGCCCTTCCAGCCACCCTGGCGCAGGTCGGCATAGACCTTCTCGGTGTACTCGCCGCCCTGGCAGGTCACGACGACGTCCAGCGCCTTGAGGGCTTCCAGGTCGAAGGCGTCCTTCAGCGGGGGAACGTCGACGCCGACGTCTGGGCCGTCCTGGCCGACCTGGGAGGTCGTGAAGAAGATCGGCTCGATGCCCTTGAAGTCGCCATCCTCGAGCATCCGTTGCATCAGCACGGAACCGACCATGCCACGCCAACCGACGAAACCGACTTTCAACATGTGAAGCCCTCCAGAAATCGAATGTGGAACACATTATACACGACCCCCTCCCCCTCTGGCAGACGTCGATCGGCTCTGGCGAGTGCAGGTCAGGTGTCGCCAACACTCGCGCTGGCGACACCTGTCAGGGCACGTAAAATGTAACAATCCTTGACAAAATAGCGGCATTAAGTAAAATTATGTAACATGCATCGAATATCCACGGCAAGACGGTCCGCGGGTCCGACTCGGTATTCAGCACATCCACTGGACCCATAAGGACACGGCCATGGCGAAAGGGCTTTAGACATGCGCCACGATATCGCCGTCCCTGCCACATGGAACGCACCGGGCACTGAGGAGAAACGCGGATACTCGAGAGCCGCCGTCCCGTGTTACCACTACAGCACCTATGGCCTCTTGCTCAGCTCGCAGTTCGAGCTCCCCGAACTTCGCGGGACCAAGCCCACGCCCAGCCCCGATATCGAAATACTGGCCGACTCATTCCCTGAAGACCCGACGAATACCGGCGTTAGCAAAGTCGACCTTCAGGGTTCCGCCGACTGCTCCCAGTTCGTCTTCGAAGGGGTTGCCCGTTATCGAATCGAACAGGGAAAGCGTATCCTGATCGACCGGCGCGTGTTGAAGAGCCGCGGAACCGGCACGCCCGAAAGGGATCTGCGAGGTCATCTGCTGGGCAGCGCAATGGGTACCCTGCTGCACCAGAAGCACTGGCTTCCCCTCCACCTGAGCGCCCTGGAGACGCCAGACGGCGTCTGGGGGTTCACCGGCGTCCCCGGCGCAGGCATATCGACGCTGGCCGCCTGGCTGCATTATCACCACGACTGGCCACTATTGACAGACGAGGTCGGCGTCATCAAGCCGGGGGAGGCACTGCCCTACCTGCACCCGGGGCCACCCAGGCTCAATCTCCGGAAGGATGCCCTGGCGAGCCTGGAGTTCGATCATCACAGCCTCAGCAGGAATCTGACACGAGCCGGCAAGTATCACCTCATCCTGCACCGAGGATTCCACACCTATGCCCAGCCGCTGAAGGCCCTCGTCCTGCTGGAGCGTGCCGAAAAGGGCGCCGCTGCCAGCCTTGAGCCACTCGAAGGCCTGGAGGCCCTCGAGGTCGTCATGGCATCCCTCTACCTACCGGAGTGGGGGCAGGCATTCAACGGCCCGGCGCGGCTGATGACCTACGTCTCCGAGTTGGCTAAGCGCATCCAAGTCTATCGCTATCGCCGTCCCTGGTCGCTGGTCGCTGGTCGACATGGAGCTTGGCCTGGCGCCTCTGGTGCAGAGGATTCATGAGCGCGCGAGTCATGACGCAGCTTGAGTCACACCTGCTCGGCCCCGGAGCATGAGGAGATCAACGCCTCTCGAAGGCGGCCAGCACGGCGTCCCCCCAGGTCGCCCCCCCTGTTCAAGACTTAAAGTTTTCATCCTTGGCCACCCGGGCATTGCGATTACATTATAGTAACAATTGGGGCGTAGCTAAGGTGGAGAGCAATCATGCCAGGCACCAGAGATCTACCTGCACTGAACTTCCCTCCGGTATCGCCACTGCCGAACAGGCGCCGAAACTCCCCTCCTCCTCTTGCTTCCCGTTTCTACACCACCTACGGGCTGACGATCGCTTCACAGCTTGAGCTTCCCGAGCTCGAAGCGCTACCGCCTGAAGCGGGCCCCGACATCCACATTCGCATCGGCGAAGTGGCAGGCCAGCTTGAAGATGCCGAGCTCAGCACGCCATGGCTCCAGTGCAGCGGCAACTGCTGCCAGTTTCTCCTCGATCGCATCGCGCGCTATCGCGTCGAGCAGGGCATGAGTATCCGCGTCGATCGCCGGCTGGGGCCCGCGTGCGGGTCGACGACCGACGAGGGTGACCTGCGCGTCTACCTGCTGGGAAGCGCCCTAGGCGCACTGCTCCACCAGCGACACTGGCTGCCCCTCCATATCAGTGCGGTACAGACCCCGTCTGGCGTCTGGGGCTTCGCGGGAGACTCCGGGGCAGGCAAGTCTACCCTCGCGGCCTGGCTGCACTATCGATACGGCTGGAAGCTGGTCAGCGACGATGTCGGGGTGATCAAGCCTGAGGAGACGCACCCCACCCTCTATCCGGGTCCCCCTCGCCTCAAGCTTTGGAAGGACGCCCTGGAGCGCCTGGGAATCGATCGCCAGGGCCTGGTCCGGGACCTGACACGCACGGAGAAATTTCATCTGAACCGGCATCTGGGCTTCACTCACGACAGCGAACAACTGAAAACGCTCGTGATGCTGGAGCGAGTGCCTGCCGATGAAAAGGCCTCCATCGAGCCAGTCGAAGGCGTCGAGGCCTTCAGGATTGTGATGTCGGCCCTCTACCTGCCGGAGTGGGGGCAGCGCTTCAATGGTCCTGCCCGGCTGATGCAATATGGCGCCGACCTGGCGCGGCAGATCCGGGTCTATCGCTACCGGCGGCCCTGGTCGCTGGAGAAGGTCGAGGAGAGCCTGGTTCCGCTGATGCAACACATCCATGATGGAGCGGGACATGCCAGCTGAACCCGATCGACCCGACGCCACGCTTCGCCTGCTGATATTGCTGGCCAGGCTGGAGCTGTCCGAGGCTCAGCGAGAGGCAGCCCTGACCCTGTGCAACCGCATCGAGGCATGGCATGAGGTGGCGAGCCAGGCGGAACGGAAGCTGATGCTGCCACTGGTGTATCGCCACCTGCACGAGCTGTCGCCGCCGACGCTGTCACCGGCCGATGCGGCTCACCTGCATCAGCGGGCCCTGAGCCTCGTTCAGGTCAACCTTCTCGTTGCCGGTGAACAGCAGCGCCTGGTTGTCGAAATACTGGATCCCCTGGATATTCCCTATCTCTTCTTCAAGGGGCCGGCTCTGGCGGCCCGCTACTATGATGAACAGGCCATGCGATCCTGCCGGGATATCGACCTGCTGGTGCCACGCCACCGCTGTGTCGAGCTGCTGGAATTCGCCCTGCGGCATGGCTATCGGCCACTCGCCCCGGAAGCCTTGACACCCGACAGGCAGAGTCTCGAGTTTGCCCTCAGCGCGAAAACCGTGGTGTCCCTTGTCTCTCCCTCAGGCGTCTGTATAGAAGTCCACCATGAGATCGACCGAGGCGCCGGGATCTACCAAAGCGACGCGCTCCTCGACAGCCGGGTCGCCCACCGGGCCGGCGGTACCCTGCTGTACTCGATGCCGACCAGCGAGCTGTTTGTCTACATCTGCCTGCATCACACGCGTCACTACTGGTCACACCTTCACTGGCTGGTCGACCTGGATGCCATCCAGCGCCATCCTGACTTCGATGCGGCAGCGGCCTACGCTTGCGCAGAGCGCCGGGGCCTGGCGTCCACGTTCAACGCCTGCCTGGAATTCTACCGGGCGCTCGCCGCCCCCGAGCCCGAACACTCATCACACCTCAGCCCGCGCAGCCGCGAGATGCTCGAGGCCTGCTTCACGACGCTGCAGGGCGGGCTCGAGGCCGAACGGGCACTGCTTCGCCAGCGACCCACCCTGCAGTTCGGCTTCACCTGGCAGACGCACCTGGCCAATCGGTGGACAAGCCGCCTCAGGAAATGGGCCAGCCCGCTGCAGCCGGGTTATATCGATTACCAGTTCCTCCCTTTGCCATCCCGTTGGCAGTGGCTCTACTACGTCATACGGCCCTACCGCGCTCTGGCCAAACGCCGTCGAGCCCGGTGGCCCGCACAATGATTCCTTCCCCGCGAACCATCCTGGAGCCCCTCGGCACCCTTCGCCGGGTTCTACCACTGCTCTGGGCCAGCAGTAGCAAGTGCGCCCTGCTCACCACTTTCCTCATGGTGCTCGAGGTCGGTTTCGGCCTGGCGGCGCTCTATCTGCTCAAGCAACTGGTCGATCTGGTCACGACCCTGCTGGGCGATGAGGCCACCGCGGCCCAGGGCATGGAGCAAGTCCTGGGCTATGTTGCCTTCACCGGGGGAGCGACCCTGGCTTTCATGGTGACACGCGCCCTATCGAACCTGGCCAAGGAAGCGCAGGCCATGCTGGTGGCTGACTACATCGACGGCAAGGTCCATGAGCGTGCCGTCAGTGCCGACCTGGCCTTCTATGAGAGCCCGCGCTATTTCGACACGCTAGAGCGGGCTCGGGAGTCAGGCAACCAGCGCCCCGCCCAGGTCATCGGCAACCTGATGATGCTGTCGCGAAATGGCCTCATGCTGGCGGCGATCGTTGTCCTGCTCGTTTCGATCGACTGGCTGCTGCTGCCTGTCCTGTTGGTGGCCATCCTACCGGGGCTGCTGGTGCGACTTCACTTCACGCGACACCTCTATGACTGGCAGCGCCGTCGGACGCAGATGGAGCGGAAAGCCAGCTACCTCGATTGGCTGATGACCTCCAACCTGCACGCCAAGGAACTGCGCATCTACCAGCTGGGCGACCACCTGCGGGCTCAATACGCCAAGCTGCGAGGCCAAATTCGCCGGGAGCGCCTGCAGATCACCCAGCGACGCACCCGCCTCGAAGTGGTCGTCGGCAGCGCCGCAGCCATCGCCTTTTTCGCCAGCCTGGCCTACCTGGCCTGGCAGACCGCGGAAGGACACAGCAGTGTCGGCGACCTAGTGCTGTTCATGCTGATCTTCCAGCGCGCCCAGACCATGGGACAGGAGCTGGTACAGCAACTGTCCAAGCTCTATGAGGACCACCTTTACATGGGGCTGCTGTTCGAGTTCCTGGATATTCGCCCCGAGATCGCTGAGCCGAACCACCCGGCGGCGGTACCAGAGACCCTTCGCGAAGGCATCCGCTTCGAAAAGGTCGGCTTCCAGTACCCCGGATCGGCTGAGCCAACCCTGAGCGATATCGACCTCAGCATCCGCCCTGGCCAGGTCGTCGCGCTGGTGGGAGTCAACGGGTCGGGAAAGACCACCCTGATCAAACTGCTGTGCCGGCTCTACGACTCCGCCCGGGGCCGCATCACCCTCGATGGCGTCGATATCCGGAACTACAGCCCGGAGCAGTACCGCAATCTGTTCAGCGTCATCTTCCAGGACTACTCCCAATATGCGGCGAGCGTGAAGGAGAATATTCACTTCGGTGACATCCAGTCTTCCGGCGAGCAACCCTCGATCATGACGGCAGCCATCAACGCCGGCGCCGACGATTTTATCAGCAGGCTACCGCGCGGCTATGATACCCCCCTTACCCGAATGTTTGACGAGGGGCAGGAGATCAGCATCGGGCAGTGGCAGAAGCTCGCCGTGGCACGCGCCTTTCTGAGAAAATCGACGTTCATCATACTCGACGAGCCGACCAGCTCGCTGGACCCCGAGGCCGAGTTCGAGATGTTCGAGAACTTCCGGGAGCGAATCAATCATCGCGGCGCCCTGATGATCAGCCATCGGCTGTCCACCGTCAGGATGGCCGACTATATCTATGTGATGGATCAAGGCAGAGTCTGTGAAAGTGGCACGCACGAGGAGCTGATCCGCAAGCGCGGCACCTACTGCAAGCTGTTCAAGAAGCAGGCATTTCATTATCGTGATGCCGAGGTATAGGGACGAGGTGCGAGGGACGAGAGACAGCCTGGACAACAAAAAAGCCGGGAGCCGGGCTCAATTCCCAACTCCCGGCTCCAAGCCAAGGCCAACTCTCTGCAGTTACACCCTGCAGTTACACCACCCCCCCCTCTACAGCCTCACCACCAGTTCCTCAGCCTCCAACTGGGCGATAAAATCGAGCACTTCATTTTCGCAGGCATCGCGCTCAACCGAAAACTCTCGCATCAGCTGATCGCAGATCGCAGAAACAGTGATCTGGTCTTCCATCAGGTCCCAGATTCGTCTGCCGACGACGGGCACCCCATAGTACATCCCCCTGCTGACGCTGAAGAGAACAAGGTCATCCCCCACCCGGGAGGCAAGGGGCGACGGGGATCGCTGCACGCAGCTTTCGATATCCAACTGGCTTTTCATATTCAACTGAGTATGCATATCACGGCACCCGATCATGAAGTCACGACCCATGGCAAAGATGACATCCCTGTCAATGAATCTAGATCCCGACTATCAGGAGCCGCCGCCTCCCGGAACATTGGCTCGTCCCGACATCATTTCTGCCGGTACATTGCGACCTCCGGAGAAAGTCTGATCGAGGCTCATGCGTGATAGCTCCGGTTTCACCCACTCGCTTTTCCCGGCGGTCTCTTGAGTCACTTCCGGTGTCTGCTTCATCTCATGTCACTCCATCGTTGCCCTTAGCCTGCACTCGCCTGACCATTCCCCCGGCCATACGACTCCCCGAACAGCCGAACGCTATTTTCACAAGGATGCGTAAAGCTGTGTTAACTATCGTAACTCCGGGGCAGCCGGTCAACGCCTTTCGCCTAACGCTTAAGTCATAGTGAGAAAGCATGTGAAACCTGGTCATCAAGCAGATGGCATGTATCGCCGCCACAGATGCCAGGCCTGTGCCGCCGAACACAGCGAAATGAAATCAGAAAGTTGAGCATCATTCATGCCGCCACCGGGCGCCTGAGCCAGGCGTTCCCGAAACGCCGCCATGTCCAGCCACTCACAGGGCAGCTGAAACGCCTGCCGATCAGCGGCTGATGCCAGGAGTCGCCAACACTCCTCACGAATGGCCATGCGCTTCCTCTCGTTGGCGTTATCATTCTTGCCCAGGCCGGGAGGGAGGCGCTGGCCGATGGCATCGCGATAAAGCCGCCGAGGCTGCCCCTGTTCCCAGAGAAGCTCCGGAGGAAGCCCCAGGGTATAGTCCAGCAGGCGCCGGTCGGTGAGGGGGTAGCGATAGAGCAAGCCATACTCAGCCGACCAGTGTGCCCAGGTCGACATGCGGCTGCCCAGGTGCCCATGGTGCATCAGCAGGCACTGCATGCGTCCGGGGTCGGGATAGATTCGCCAGGCCGCCCTGCGTCGGATCGCGGCCTGAGGAAAGCGCTCGATCAACGCTTGGCGATACAGCGGCGTCGACCCTCCAGCATCGTCATAGGGTGAGTAGCGTTCGAAGAGCGCATCGGGAAGGCAAGGCACGACGCCCTGCTGCCAAAAGAAGCGCGCCATCTTGCGAGGGCGCCTAAGGCCCCCCGCCGCCTCCCGGGTCAGGCTCAGCAGCTTCCCCCACCGACCGCGCCTGAGCAGATAACCCGGGTAGCCTCGGATACCGAAGGTGGCCGACTCGTCCCCTCCCCATCCCGAGAGCATGACGCGCACATCCCGCTTCGCCGCCACACGCATCACGCCAAGCTCCTCGAAGACATCGACGGTGCCATCCACCGCCATGTCCCGCTCCAGATACGCCAGGAAGTCAGCCCCGGTGGTGGTGCCATAGTGGCACTCCAGCGTCTCCTGTCGACAGATCCGCGCGATGACCTCACGCTCGTCGCGTCGCCCGGCTCCCGGCAGGGGATATGGGGACGACACGGGCGGGGACCAGGTATAACAGCTATCGAGGCGACGACCCCGGTCCTGCATCAGTTGGCTGGCCAGGACCGTCACGCCACTCGAGTCGAGCCCACCGCTGAGGTGTGAGCCCACCCCTTCTGTAACGTCCAGGCGATCGCCCACCGCCTGCATCAGCAGCTCATGAAAGTGCTCGACGTAGTCCTCGCGACGAGCGTAACGCACGTTGGCAGCCTCCTCCGGGGACCAGTGCGTATCCAGGTTCGGCCCCTGCTGATCGACGCGCAGCACACGGCCGGGGGGCAGCGGGTAGACGTCACGAAAGAAGCTGATCTCATGGCAATCCCCCGGAGAGAGCAGGAAGGCGGCCACGCTTGACTCGTCGATCGCCGGGGAGAGGCCGGGCCAGGCCCGGAAGGCGCGTTGATCGGTGGCGAAGCAGAAGCGGTCGCCCTGCCGGAGGCAATAGAGGGGGCGCGCGCCGATATGGTCCCGAGCGCAGAGCAGCGAGCGGTCGCGGGCATCCCACAGCGCAAAGGCAAAGTCACCGACCAGCCGCCGGACACAGTCGGCCCCCCAGCGGCGATAGGCCAGCAGGATCAGCCGGCTGTCCGGAAGGGTGCCGCGACAGCGGCGCTCGATGCCCAACTGGTCACACAGCGCCTCGCGGTTGTCGAGGATCGCATCGGCCACGAGCACGAGCCCGTCTTCCTCAAGCGGCTGGCTCTCGAAGGCGGCGGCAGCTGTGATATCCAGCCGTTGATGGCCAAAGGCACAGCCATCGAGTAGCGTCGAGGATCGCCCGTGATTGCCATAGTGATCCAGCGCCGAGAGCGCCGCCTGGAACGCCTGGGGGTCGACCGGCGCCCCGTCGAGATGCACACAGCCAAGAATCGCACTCACCGTGCCTCACCTCGCGCCACGGGATTCGCATGGACGAAACAGGAGATCGGTGAATACGCCTCCCCGGTCTCGCCACCTAGCACGACGCCGGATCCGTGACAAATCCAGGCATGAGCCTTGAGCTTCAGGCGCTGGTCGGGTGCCCGTTCGGCCAGGGTGCCCAGTACCAGGCTGCTGGCGATACACCGCCGGCGCAGCATCCAGTGGGCCGCTATGGCGAGCATGAGGCAGGTCAGGCGCCCCCCCAGCCGGGCGTTTAACGACTCGATGCAGCGACAGATGGGCGCAACCCGGGGATCCTCGCCCTCCTCCACCACGGGCACGGCGTCGGCCGGCCGCTGCTCACCCAGCCAGGGGGACCAGAAGCGGAAGGGCAAGCCCCGGACCAGGCCCCAGGAAAGCAGGAGCCAGACAGCGGCTTCCAGATACAGCCGCTTCCTGGCCCAGGGTAACGCGATGAAACGCCGAAGGGTCTTCATGGTGCGCCTGCCGTCTCCGAGCAATCCTCAGCCATCAGCATGACCCAAGCCGGCGCAGCTGGCTACCGTGCCTCGAAGGCGGCCAGCACGGCGTCTCCCATCTCGGCAGTGGAGACGGTGCGCATACCCTCGGAGGCGATATCGGCGGTTCTCAGGCCATCGTCCAGCACCTGGCCCACCGCGTCCTCGATGCGTTGCGCCAGCGCCGGCTCATCCAGGGAATAGCGCAGCATCATGGCCACCGAGAGGATGGTGGCGAGCGGGTTGGCGATGCCCTGGCCGGCGATGTCCGGCGCGCTGCCGTGGCAGGGCTCGTACATGCCCTGGCCGCTTTCGTTGAGGGAGGCGGAAGGCAGCATGCCGATGGAGCCAGTCAGCATGGCGGCGGCATCCGAGAGGATATCGCCGAACATGTTGCCGGTGACCACGACGTCGAACTGCTTGGGGGCACGCACCAGCTGCATGGCGGCGTTGTCGACGTACATGTGGGAAAGCTCGACGTCCGGATACTCCGGCGCCAGGCGTTCCATCACCTCGCGCCACAGGATGGTGACCTCGAGCACGTTGGCCTTGTCGACGCTGCAGAGCTTCTTGCCACGCTTCTGCGCCATCTCGAAGGCCACGCGACCGATGCGCTCGATCTCGCTCTCGGAATAGACGTAGGTATTGAAGCCCACCCGCTCGCCGTCACGCTCCTCGATGCCGCGCGGCTGGCCGAAATAGATGCCGCCGGTGAGCTCACGCACGATCATGATATCCAGCCCGGCCACCAGCTCGGGCTTGAGGCTGGAGGCGTCGGCCAGCTGGGGATAGGTAATGGCCGGGCGCAGGTTGCCGAACAGGCCCAGTTGCTTGCGCACCCCCAGCAGCCCCTTTTCCGGGCGCTTGCTGAGATCTTCGATCTTGTCCCACTTGGGGCCGCCCACGGCACCCAGCAGGATGGCCCGGGCCGCCTTGGCCTTCTCGAGGGTCTCGGCGGGCAGCGGCTCACCGTGCACGTCGTAGGCGGCGCCACCCAGGAGCCCCTCCTCGACATCGACATCCAGGCCGCGGGCCTGGCATGCCGCCAGGATGCGGCTGGCCTGGGCGGTGATCTCGGGGCCGATGCCGTCACCCGGCAGTACCAGAATCTTCTGCGTCATTACTTGGTCCTTGTGCGACTACAGCCGGGTAACAAGGGCGCCGGGGGCAGGCCGAAGAGGAGGTCCTATGCCAGGGATGGCATCGGTAGCGTACAGGGAAGTATTCACAGCGCCTCCTCGAAGGCCTGCCGCCGGATCAGCCCGCATTCCCGGCGGCAAGGGTGTGTGAGGGTGTCAAGCCTGAGCGGCGTCGCGGAACAGCCAGGGCCGCGCCGCGCGATGCTTCGCCTCGAAGGCACGGATGGCGTCCTCGTCCTTCAGCGTAAGCCCGATGTCATCCAGGCCTTCCAGCAGGCAATGCTTGCGAAACTCGTCAACCTCGAATTCGAGGATCTCGCCGGAGGGCGTGATCACCCGCTGGTTCTCCAGGTCCACGTCGAGCCGGTAGCCCTCGTTCGCCTCGACCTCGGCGAACAGGCGGTCGACGGTCTCCTCGGGCAGGGTCACCAGCAGCAGGCCGTTCTTGAAGGCGTTGTTGTAGAAGATGTCGGCGAAGCTCGGGGCGATCACCACCCGGAAGCCGAAGTCCTCCAGGGCCCAGGGCGCGTGCTCGCGCGAGCTGCCGCAACCGAAGTTGCGACGCGCCAACAGCACGCTCGCCCCCTGGTAGCGCGGCTGATTCAGCACGAAATCGGGATTCTTCGGGCGCTGCGAAACATCCTGGCCGGGCTGTCCCTCGTCGAGGTAGCGCAGCTCATCGAAGAGGTTGACACCGAAGCCGGTGCGCTTGATCGACTTCAAGAACTGCTTGGGAATGATCAGGTCGGTGTCGACGTTGGCCCGATCGAGCGGTGCGACGAGGCCTTCGGTGCGTTCGAACTTCTTCATGATTCAGGCCTCCTCTGCCTGGGCATCGTCATTGGCGGCAAGCTGCCTCACATCCACGAAGTGGCCAGCGATGGCCGCGGCCGCCGCCATCGCCGGGCTGACCAGGTGGGTGCGCCCACCGAAACCCTGGCGACCCTCGAAGTTGCGGTTGGAAGTAGAAGCGCAGTGCTCGCCGGCACCCAACTTGTCGGCATTCATGGCCAGGCACATGGAACAGCCCGGCTCGCGCCATTCGAAGCCCGCCTCGATGAACACCTTGTCGAGGCCCTCCGCCTCGGCCTGTCGCTTCACCAGGCCGGAGCCCGGCACCACCATGGCCAGCTTGATGGAGTCGGCCACCTTCTTGCCGCGCGCCACCTTGGCCGCCTCACGCAGGTCCTCGATGCGCGAGTTGGTGCAGGAGCCGATGAACACCTTATCGAGGCGGATATCGGTGATCTTCTGCTTCGCTGCCAGCCCCATGTACTCGAGGGCACGGGTGTAGCCACGCTGCATGGTCTCGTCGCCGGCCTCGGCCGGATCCGGGACTTCTCCTGAGATACCGGTGACCATCTCGGGACTGGTGCCCCAGGAGACCTGCGGCTCGATCTCGGCGGCATCCAGGGTCACCACCTTGTCGAAGGCGGCGTCGGCATCGGAGACCAGGTTGCGCCAGTCGACCACCGCGGCGTCCCACTGCTCGCCCGTCGGGGCGTAGTGGCGGTCGCGCAGGTAGTCGATGGTGGTGTCGTCCACGGCGATCAGCCCGACCCTGGCCCCCGCCTCGATGGCCATGTTGCAGACGGTCATTCGGCCTTCCATGGAAAGCTCGCGGATGGCGCTGCCGGCGAACTCGATGGCATAGCCGGTACCCCCGGCGGTGCCGATCCGGCCGATGATCGCCAGCACGATATCCTTGGCGGTGACGCCGGTACCGAGTTCGCCCTCGACGCGCACCTGCATGTTCTTCATCTTCTGGGCCAGCAGGCATTGGGTGGCGAGCACATGCTCCACCTCGGAGGTGCCGATGCCGTGCGCCAGGGCCGCGAAGGCGCCGTGGGTGGCGGTATGGGAGTCGCCGCAGACCACGGTCATCCCCGGCAGGGTCGCGCCCTGCTCCGGGCCCACCACGTGGACGATGCCCTGGCGCGGGTCGTTGATCTTGTACTCCTCGATGCCGAACTCGACGCAGTTGTCGTCGAGGGTCTGCACCTGGATCAATGACACAGGGTCCTTGATGCCGGCGTTACCCTCGGCGCGCTCCTTGAGCGTGGTGGGCACGTTGTGGTCCGGGGTGGCCAGGTTGGCGTCGATGCGCCACGGCCTGCGCCCCGCCAGGCGCAGCCCTTCGAACGCCTGGGGCGAGGTCACCTCGTGGAGCAGTTGACGATCGATGTAGATCAGCGCGGTGCCGTCACCACGCTCCTTGACGAGGTGCTGCGACCACAGCTTGTCGTAGAGTGTCTGGCCTGCCATATCGTTTCTCCCCGGGCTCTTGGGCCCTTGATGTCCGGTCTCGAACCCAGTGTCCTGCGACTCGCCCATAAAATCAATTCATGTTATTTATGGATTGGATTCCTTTCAGGAATTCGAAATTCACGCCACTGGGGTGCCCATGGATACGCAGAGCCTGCAGGCCTTTCTCGCCGTGGCCGACAGCGGCAGCTTCTCCCGCGCCGCCGAACAGCTGCACCTGACCCAACCGGCGGTCAGCAAGCGCATCGCCGTGCTGGAGGGCCAGATCGATGCCCGCCTATTCGACCGTATCGGCCGGCGCGTGAGCCTCACCGAAGCCGGTCGGGTACTGCTGCCCCGGGCGCGACAGATCCTGGTGATGGTCGACGACAGCCGCCGGGCGCTGGGTAACCTCGAGGGCAGTGTCGCCGGCAGCCTGACGCTGGCCACCAGCCATCATATCGGCCTGCACCGCCTGCCCCCGCTGCTCCAGGCCTATACCCGCGAGCACCCCGAGGTGCGCCTCGACCTGCACTTCCTGGATTCCGAGCAGGCCTACCAGGGGGTGCTGGAGGGCGAGCTGGAGATAGCCGTGGTAACGCTCGCCCCCCAGCCCGACCCGCAGCTTCGGGTGGTACCGGTATGGATCGACCGGCTGTGCTTCGTCTCTGGCCACGACCACCCCCTCGCCGGCCATGGTCGCCTCGCCCTCCGGGAGCTGTGCGCCTTCGACGCGGTACTGCCCGGTCCGTTGACCTTCACCCGTGGTCTGGTCGAGTCACGCTTCGCCTCGGCCGGGCTGGAGCTGCCGGTGGCGCTCTCCACCAACTACCTGGAGACGCTGAAGATGATGACCGCCATCGGCCTGGGCTGGAGCCTGTTGCCGGAGCGCCTGGTGGCCGGTGACCTGCACGAGCTGGACGTCGATCACCCGCCCATCCATCGTCCGCTGGGCTATCTGGTGCATCGCAGCCGTACCCTCTCCAATCCTGCCCGGGCCATGCTGGCCCAGCTCGACGCCGCCCGCGAGCCGGCGGCCAGGGCGTGGCAGTGACGTTAGATTGGGCTGGATCTCAACGGGTTTTGTAGGAGCGGCGCTTGCGCTGCGATCCGTCGCGACGCGACGGCTGGGGCCTATTGCAAGCCACCCTCTCCAGGACAGACGCATCAGGCATTGTTTAGACTGCTCATCATTTACGCCAGGAACCCAATTCAGTGCCCGACAACGCAGCATCGCCGATAATCCCCCGCCACGCCCTGGCTGGCGGGCTGATCCTTGCCGGCCTGTTACTGCAGGTGATGCAGTTCACGAACCTTTTCCCGCTGGCGCATGCGGTGAGCTACTGCCTGTGGCTTGCCACGGCCCTGCTGTGGATCGACATCCCCCGACGCACCCGGCGCCAGGCGGGGATACTCGCCTGCCTTGGCCTGGGGCTGCTGGTACTGGCCCGCACCTGGCACGGCGCCATGATCGACTGGCCGGGCATCCTCGACGGCAATACCTACGTGGTCGCCATGCTGGTCGGGGTCAGCTTCATCGGCCTGATCGGCAACCGGCGCGGACGGTCACGCCCAGCGAGCAAAGCCTTGACCGGTGCCCGCGGCATGCTGGGTACCTGGCTTGGCGTGCACCTGCTCGGCTCGATCCTCAACCTCTCCACGGTGTTCATGGTCGGCGACCGCCTGGAGCGTCGCGCCCCGCTCTCCACCCCCCAGCTGCTCGGACTTAATCGCGGCCTCTCCAGCGCCGCCCTCTGGTCACCCTTCTTCGCCTCCATGGGGGTGGTGATGACCCTGGCCCCGGCGATGCACTACGCCACGATCCTCGCCTTCGGCCTGCCGCTGGCCATGGTGTCGGGCATGCTGACGGTCGGCGAGCTCTCGCGGCGCTTCGAGCTGGCCGACACCGCCGGCTTCTCGCTGTCGCCGCGCAGCCTGCTGATGCCGGTGAGCATGGCGGCCCTGGTGATGCTCTTTCACTACATCATCACGCCCAGGCTCTCCATCGTCAGCATCATCACCTTCCTGCTGCCGGGCGTGGCGCTACTCGCCAACCTCCCCTGCGGGCCGCGATGGACACTTCAACGGGTCCACCAGCACACCCTTACCCGGCTGCCAGCCATGCGCGGCGAGGTCTCGCTGTTCCTCTGTGCGGGACTGCTGACCCAGGGGCTTTCGAGCTTCATCACCGCCGCCACGGGCAGCACCTGGACGCTCTTTGCCCACTTCGGCCCGCTGGAGGCCGTCGCCAGCTTCCTGGCCATCGTCATCAGTGCCGTGGCCGGCCTGCATCCCATCATCGGTGTCTCCGTGCTCGCCTCGATGCTCGACCTGGACGCCGGCCGGCAGACCCTGTTCGCCTTCGTGGCCCTGGCCTCCTGGGCGGTGGGCACCAGCGTCGGCCCCCTCTCCGGCATCAACCTCTCGCTGCAGGGGCGCTACGGCGTCAGCGGGACACAGATGATGCGCCAGAACCTCGGCTATGCCGCGACCATGACGCTGCTGGTGGTGGGGGCCATTCTGGTGATGGAGGCAAGCCTTTAAGGCATTGGAGAGGCCGCCCTCTGGGAGCGGACGACTCGACCTACTTCGGCGCACGCACGAAGTAGCGATGGCCACACTGGTGACAGGGCTCGATACGGGCCACCCCCTCCAGCTCGACGATGGCATCGCAGTGTACGCAGGCCATGCGCCCCGGGGCGGCCATCTCGCCGGCGACATAGTCGGCGCGGGACGCCTCCAGGTCATCCTCGAGCTGTTCCCGCTCGATCACGCTGCGGTCGGCGATGGAGAGCAGCGACTCCACCACCTTGCGTGACAGCATGGAGAGGTCGATCCCCAGCCAGGTGGCCACGCTCTCGCCTCCAGCATTGAGATAGCGACGCATCTCCTTGAGGTCGCGCTCCACCCAGGCGCGCAGCAGCGACAGCTCGTCCTTGGTGAACTCCTCCAGCTCGGCCTCGAACTCCACCGCCTCGTCGAGCTCCTGCTGCAGGTTCTCCCAGGTGAGCTCGTCGGCCCCCTCGCGCAGCCGGTCGAGCATGCGCTCGTAGCCCTCGCGAAGGCGGTGTTCGTGGTGCGGGTCCTTGTGTTCGCTCATGCTGCTCTCCTCGAATCGCGATTGGGGCGTGCGGGCCCGGCAGCCCTGCCCCGTAGCCGCCGGGCGCTGTGCTGGGGTATCCTAGCGGCCAGCCAGTAATGCCATTTAGACGACATCCCGCCGGAAATTCAATGGTTTCGCGCCGCCACGGCGCCGGATCTTGACGCCGGACAAGGGCCGCTGACATGCGCAGCGCCACGCCGCTGCGCTCGACTTTCAAGGTACCCGAAGAGAGCGATGGACGCACAGTACAAGCCCCACGAGACCGAACGCGACGCCCAGCAGTACTGGGACGAGAACCAGTGCTTCAAGGCGGTGGAAGACGCCAGTCGCGAGAAGTTCTACTGCCTGTCGATGTTCCCCTACCCCAGCGGCAAGCTGCACATGGGGCATGTGCGCAACTACACCATCGGCGACGTGGTCTCCCGCTACCAGCGCATGCAGGGCAAGAACGTCATGCAGCCCATGGGCTGGGACGCCTTCGGCATGCCGGCGGAAAACGCCGCGATCCAGAACCGGGTACCGCCGGCCAAGTGGACCTACGACAACATCGATTACATGCGTCGCCAGCTCAAGGCTCTGGGTTTCGCCTACGACTGGAGCCGCGAGTTCGCCACCTGCGATGTCGACTACTACCGCTGGGAGCAGTGGTTCTTCACCAGGCTGGTGGAGAAGGAGCTGGTCTACAAGAAGATGTCCACCGTCAACTGGGACCCGGTGGACCAGACAGTGCTGGCCAACGAGCAGGTGATCGAGGGGCGCGGCTGGCGCTCCGGCGCCCTGGTGGAGCGAAAGGAGATCCCGCTGTGGTTCCTCAAGATCACCGACTACGCCGAGGAACTGCTGGCCGACCTGGACCGCATCGACTGGCCCGAGCAGGTCAAGACCATGCAGCGCAACTGGATCGGCAAGTCGCGCGGCGTCGAACTCACCTTTGACATCAAGCCCGCCGAGGGCGCCGGCCTCGAGGCCGTCGAGGGGCCGCTCGCGGTCTATACCACGCGCCCTGACACCCTGATGGGCGTCACCTACATGGCCGTGGCCGCCGACCATCCGCTGGCGAAGCAGGCCACCGAGCGCAACGAGGCGCTGGCCGACTTCTGCGCCGAGTGCGCCCGCGGCGGCACCTCGGAAGCCGAGCTGGCCACCCGCGAGAAGAAGGGCATGCCCACCGGCCACCTGGCCGTGCATCCCCTCACCGGTCGCGAGGTCCCGGTCTATGTGGCCAATTTCGTGCTCATGGAGTTCGGCACCGGGGCCGTCATGGCCGTGCCCGGCCACGACCAGCGCGACTGGGAGTTTGCCACCAAGTACGGCCTGCCCATCGAGGCGGTCATCGCCGACGAGAACGGCCAGGCGCCGGACCTCTCCCAGGGTGCCCATGACGACTACGGCGTGCTGATCAATTCCGGCGAGTTCGACGGCCTGACCTTCGAGGCGGCGTTTGATGTCATCGCCAAGCGCCTCGAGGAACTCGGCCGCGGCGAGGTGAAGACCAACTTCCGCCTGCGCGACTGGGGCGTGGCTCGCCAGCGCTACTGGGGTGCGCCGATCCCGGTGAAGTACGGCCCCGAGGGGCAGACCGTGCCGCTCACCGACGAGGAGTTGCCGGTGGCCCTGCCCATGGAGGTCACCGTCGACGCCACCGGCTCACCGCTCAAGCGCATGCCGGAGTTCTATGACCTCGGCGATGGCTGGACACGCGAGACCGATACCTTCGACACCTTCATGGAGTCCTCCTGGTACTTCGCACGCTTCTGCTGCGCTGACAACATGGACGCGATGCTCGATGAGCGGGTCGACTACTGGCTGCCGGTGGATCTGTACATCGGCGGCATCGAGCACGCCATCCTGCACCTGCTCTACGCCCGCTTCTTCACCAAGCTGATGCGTGACCTGGGGCTGGTGAAGAGCGACGAGCCTTTCCAGCGCCTGCTCACCCAGGGGATGGTGATCGCCGAGACCTACTGCCGCCCCACCGAGAACGGCGGCAAGGCGTGGTTCAACCCCGCCGACGTCGAGGTCAAGCGCGACGAGAAGGGACGTCCGGTCAGCGCCGTGCTGGCAAGCGACGGCCAGCCGGTGGAGATGGGCGGCATCGAGAAGATGTCCAAGTCCAAGAACAACGGCGTCGACCCGCAGTCCATGATCGACCGCTTCGGTGCCGACACCGTGCGCCTCTTCATGATGTTCGCCGCCCCGCCCGAGCAGTCCCTGGAGTGGTCCGACGCCGGCGTCGAGGGGGCCCATCGCTTCCTCAAGCGCCTGTGGCGCCTGGTCAGCGAGCACCTCGCGGCCGGCGAGCCCGCCACGCTCGATCTCGGCGCACTCGACGACGCGCAGCGAGAGCTGCGTCGCAAGACCCACGAGACCATCAAGAAGGCCGGTGACGACATCGGCCGGCGCACCACCTTCAACACCGCCATCGCGGCAGTGATGGAGCTGACCAACGCCCTCTCGAAGTTCGAGGATACCTCGCCCCAGGGCCTGGCCGTGACCCGTGAGGCAGTGGAAGCCTGCGTGCTGCTGCTCGCACCGATCACCCCCCACGCCTGCCACACGCTGTGGCTGGCGCTGGGCCATGACGAGCCCGCGATCGATGCCCGCTGGCCACAGGTCGATGAATCTGCCCTGGCGCGGGACACCATCGAGCTGGTGGTGCAGGTCAACGGCAAGCTGCGCGCGCGCATCGAGGTCGAGACCGCCGCGGAAAAAGCCGACATCGAGGCCCAGGCGCTGGCAGCGGAGAACGTGCAGCGCCACACCGATGGCAAGACGATCCGCAAGGTGATCGTGGTGCCCGGCAAGCTGGTCAATATCGTGGTGGGCTGAACGCCACACCCTGACACGGAGAGCCCCATGCAGCGCCGAACCCTACTGCAACTCGGCCTCGCCGCCGGCGCCTCCCTGGCGCTGGCCGGCTGCGGCTTTCGCCTGCGCGGCCTCGACCAGCCGGTAGTGGCCATCGATGCCCTGGCCCTGGAGCGTGCGGACAGCGAGCTGGCCCGGCAGGTCGCCCGCCGCCTGGAGAGTGCCGGCACCCGCATCGATGAGCAGGCAGACCTTATGCTCAACCTCGGCCAGGAAAGCTTCCGTGAACGACGCCTGAGCGTGCTCGACAGCGGGCCCCGCGATCTGGAGATGACGCTCGAGGTGCCCTTTTCGGTGCAGCGACGCGCCGACGGTGCCTACCTGCTCGACCAGCAGCGCCTGGAAGTCAGCGAGCGACTGACGGTCAACGATGACGAGCTGCTGGCCCAGGATGACCTGCGCGAGGCCACGCGCGAGCGGCTGCGAGAAGCGGCCGTGCGCCAGCTGATGGACCGCCTGCGGGCGCTGGACACGCCGTGAAAGTCTTCCCCGACAAGCTCGAGGATGCACTGACCCGTAAGCTCCCGCCGGTAGTGATCGTTGCCGGCGAGGAACCGCTGCAGCATATGGAGGCCTGCGACGCCGTTCGTGCCTCTGCTCGCCAGGCGGGGGTCGATGAGCGTGAGGTCCTGCATGTGGAGGCCAACTTCGCCTGGGGGCGCCTGACCGAGGCCGCGGCCAGCCTCTCGCTGTTCGCCACGCGACGTCTCATCGAGGTGCGCCTGAGCAGTGGCAAGCCCGGCCAGGAGGGCGCCAAGGCCCTTCGCGACTACGCCGAGTCCCTCAAGGGCAGCGATGATGTCCTGCTGCTCTCCACCGGCAAGCTGGACTATCGCGAACAGAAGAGCGCCTGGTTCAAGGCCCTGGACAAGCTCGGGCTCTTCGTCCCGGTCTGGCCGGTGGATCCCTCACGACTGGGCTTCTGGCTGCGTGACCGGGCCTCCCGCCACGGCCTCTCCCTTGACCTCGATGCCGCCCGGCTGCTCGGCGAGCGCACCGAAGGCAACCTGCTCGCCGCCGACCAGGAACTGCAGAAGCTGGCCCTGACGCTGCCGGCCGGCGCGCGGGTCGGCCCCCGGGAAGTCGCCGGCGGCGTGGAGGACAGCGCCCGCTATGACGTCTTCACCCTGATGGACGCCTGTCTCAAGGGCGAGCGGGCCCGGGTCACACGGATCATGGCCGGCCTGCGCGGCGAGGGGGTGGAGGCGCCCATCGTGCTCTGGGCCCTGTCCCGGGAGCTTCGCATCCTGCTCTCCCTCCAGCAGCACCTCGACCAGGGCCAGAGCCTGGAACACGCCTGCAAGGCCCAGAAGCCGCCGATCTTCGAGAAGCGCCGCCCCGCCTACCAGCAGGCCCTCGCCCGCCTGCCGCTCAAGCGGCTGCATAAGCTGCTGCTCTTCGCCCAGCGCCTGGACCTGGCGATCAAGGGGGGCAGCAGCGTACCCCTGTGGGATGGCCTCCATGACCTGGCCCTGACACTGGCCGGTGGTCGCGGCCTGCTGGCCGAGTTGCCCTCCTCCTACCGCATCGGCTGACCTGGCATCCGACTTCCCTCACACAAGGGCATGAAATTTCACATCATTCCGTCCTATACTGGGTGGGCATCGTAGTTTCGTCGGGCTGCAAGGAAGCAGCCACGACGAAGCCTGGAGCCGGAAGCCCAACCCAAGAAGAAGGAACACCGACATGATGAAGAAGATCTGCCGTTACCTCAGCCCGCTGCTGATTGCCGCCCTGGTACTGGGCAGCCTGCCGGTGGCCGCCGCGCCGGCCAGCCCGGGCAGCGGCCTGGTCACCACCCAGGATGCCTTGAACGTCGAACGCACCCAGGGGGACCGGGAGCGGATCCACGAGATCCTCGCCCGTGACGACGTCCAGGAGCAGCTGGTCGCCCAGGGTGTCGATCCCGCCGAAGTGGAAGCCCGCGTGGCCGCCCTCTCTGATGCGGAAGCAGCCCAGATGGCCGATCAGCTCGAACAGCTGCCGGCCGGGGCCAGCGTTGTCGGTGCCCTGTTCGCCGTCTTCGTGATCCTGCTGGTCACCGATATCCTCGGCCTGACCAACGTCTTCCCCTTCACCCGCTGAGCACGATCCCATGATGCACTGCCGTGACCGGCAGCCGCTTGCCAGGAACGCCCGCCCCGCGGGCGTTCTTGCGTTGGTGCTGCTGACGCTCGTGCTGGCCGGTTGTGCCAGCACCCCGCAACTCGCCGAGAGCACCGAGCATGAACTGCCCCGCCGGGCGCTGCTCGAGGACATTCCCTTCCATGGGCAACGCGACTACCAGTGCGGCCCCGCCTCGCTTGCCATGGTACTCAACGCCTCCGGCGTGCCCGCCAAGGTCGACACCTTGATTCCCCAGGTCTTCCTGCCCGGGCGAGAGGGCAGCGTCCAGCCCGAGATGCTGGGCACCGTGCGCCGCCACGGCCGCATCCCCTTCCGCATACGAGGCAGCCTCGATGCCCTGCTCACCGAGATCGACGCAGGCCATCCGGTGGTGGTGATGCAGAACCTCTCCCTGCCGGCCTGGCCGGTCTGGCACTACGCAGTGGCCATCGGCTTCGACCTGGACGAGGAGACGTTGATCCTGCACAGCGGCATGGAGCCGGAACGCGTCGAGTCCTTCAAGCGCTTCGATGCCACCTGGGCACGCAGCGACCGCTGGGCATTCGTCGCCTTGCCCCCGGGCGAGATGCCCGCCACGGGTGATAGCAAGGCCGCCCTGGACGCCATCGCCGACTTCGAGCGAGTCCAGGGGGCGAAGGCCGCCCTGCCCGCCTGGGACGCCTTCGTGGCACGGCACCCGACACATGCCATGGGCCATTTCGCGCTGGGTAATGCCCGTCACGCCAGCGGTGATAGCCAGGGCGCCATCGAGGCCTTCGAGAATGCCGTGAGAGCGGATCCCGAGCTTGCCGTGGCCTGGCTCAACCTGGGCCTGTTGCATCGCGAGCTGGGGGAAGGCGATAAGGCGCATGAGGCCCTGCAGCGAGCAGCCGCAATAGCGGGCTCTTGGCAGGAGCAAGCCCGTCAAGCCCTCGATGACCTGAAGACGGGAGGCGAGTAGCAATGGCTTATGACATCGTGTTCAAGCGCATCTACCAGCCGATTGACGCCGAGGATGGTGCCCGAGTACTGGTCGATCGCCTCTGGCCACGCGGCAAGCGGCGCGAGAGCCTGGCACTGACCGACTGGTACCGCGATGCGTCCCCCTCGCCCGCCCTGCGCCGCCAGTATCATCTGGGTGAGATCAGCGCGGAAGTGTTTTTCACCCGCTACCGAGGAGAACTCCGCGAGGCGCCGGAGAATCTGATTCCGCTGATGCGACACGTCCGACAAGGTCGGCTGACGCTGCTCTCGGCGGCTCGCGACCTGGAGGGGTCGCATCTTCCCGTTCTCAGCGAGGCCATACTGCAAGCGCTGTATCAGGAAGATGCAGCGGATCGTGAGCCGGCCTCCCCACCCTGCTTCGCGCATCAGCGCCCTGGCGAGGAAGCATCTGAAACCTAGAACACCCGATTCATCCCGTTCTGGGCCGCCACTCGGTACGCCTCGGCCATGGTCGGGTAGTTGAAGGTGGTATTGATGAAGTACTTGAGGGTGTTGGCCTCGCCCTGCTGCTGCATGACCGCCTGGCCGATGTGGACGATCTCGGAGGCCTGGTCGCCGAAGCAGTGGATGCCGAGGATCTCGAGGCTGTCCTGGTGGAAGAGGATCTTGAGCATGCCGACGGTGTCGCCGGTAATCTGCGCCCGGGCGGTATCCTTGAAGAAGGCCTGGGCGACCTCGTAGGGCACCTTTGCCTCGGTCAGCTCGCGCTCGGTCTTGCCCACCGAGCTGATCTCGGGAATGGTGTAGATCCCGGTGGGCACGTCGTCGACGAAGCGGAAGTCCTCCTCGAGCAGGTCGTCGCTGGCGTTCTTGCCCTGGTCGTAGGCGGCGCTGGCGAGGCTCGGCCAGCCGATGACGTCGCCCACCGCGTAGACGCTCGGCACCTCGGTCCGGTAGTGGCCGTCGACCTTCAGCTGGCCGCGGCCGTTGGCCTCCAGGCCGATGTTCTCCAGCCCCAGCTGGTCGGTATTGCCGGTGCGACCGTTGGCCCACAGGAAGGCATCGGCCCGCAGCCGCTTGCCAGACTTGAGATGCACGGTCACCCCGGTGTCGTCCCCCTCGACACGCGCATACTCCTCGTTGTGGCGGATCAGCACGCCGTGCTTGCGCAGGTGGTAGGAGAGCGCATCACTGATCTCGTCGTCGAGGAAGGAGAGCAGGCTGCCGCGGTTGTTGATCAGGTCGACCTTGACGCCGAGCCCCGAGAAGATCGAGGCATACTCGCAGCCGATGACGCCTGCGCCGAAGATGACCAGGGTCCGCGGCGTGTGGTTGAGGCTGAGGATGGTATCGGAGCAGTAGATGCGCGGATGGCGGAAGTCGATATCCGCCGGGCGATAGGGGCGCGAGCCGGTGGCGATGATGACCTTGTCGGCCACCAGTTCCTCCATGCCCTCGTGGTCGTCACGCACCAGCAGCGTATGCACGTCCTTGAAGCGCGCCACGCCGCGGAAGAGGTCGATGCGGTTTCGGGCATAGAAGTTGGTGCGCATCGCCACCTGCTGGTCGATGGTGACGCGGGAACGCGCCATCACCCGGGAGAAGGAGAACCAGCGCGGCTCTCCGATGTCGCGGAACATCGGGTTGGTGTTGAACGAGAGGATCTGCTTGACCTGGTGACGCAGCGCCTTCGACGGGATGGTGCCCCAGTGGGTGCAGTTGCCCCCGACCTGTGCCTGCTTCTCGACCACCGCGACCCGCTTGCCATGCTTGGCGGCATTGATGGCCGCGCTCTCCCCCGCCGGCCCGGTGCCGATCACCACCACGTCATAGTTGTGCACTGCCATCGTCTCTCGCTGCTCCTTCTGCTCGTGTTCCTGACGTCTATACGTAAAAAAGGATCAAGAGCCGTCGGCCCTTGATCCTCGTCGTTCGTGTCTCGGCCTTCAGCGGCGGGTGGCGTCGTACCCCAGGTCGGCGCCGCGGCTCTCGTCGCTGCGGCGACGCGCGCTGGCCTGCTGCTTGCGGTTCTCTTCCTCGCAGACCTCGTCCTTGCCGCCGCAGACGTCGCAGCCTTCCTTGAGGCCCAGGCGGTTGAGGCCACCACAGGTTCCGGCGATGGGCTTGCGTCCCATGATCACGCCGACGGCCATGGCGGCCACGATCAGCAGCATGAAGGCGAATGCCATCAGGTAAAGGGTCATTGCAGCACTCCTCGGTATCGGAAAGGGTTGGCCATCCAGTCTGTGAGACAACACGCTAGCGCTCGAGGTCCACAGCGCGGGAGGATCTGGTGCCTGAGATGCCGACAGGAGCTATTACGCGTCACGATCGACATGTCGGGCAGCAGAATCGAAGGGACCGGCCTCTCGGCCGGTCCGGGATTCGCCTCGCGGCGATCGAGATCAGCCGCCGAAGTCGTCCAGCAGGATGTTCTCGGGTTCCACGCCCAGGTCGATCAACAGCTTGATCACGGAGGCATTCATCATGGGCGGCCCGCACATGTAGTACTCGCAATCCTCGGGGGCCGGGTGGTCCTTGAGGTAGTTCTCGTACAGGACGTTATGGATGAAGCCGGTCGGCCCCTCCCAGTTGTCCTCGGGCTGCGGGTCGGAGAGTGCCAGATGCCACTCGAAGTTGGGGAACTCCTCGGCCAGCTGGTCATACTCATCGTTGTAGAAGGTCTCGCGCCAGGAGCGCGCGCCATACCAGAACGAGATCTTGCGGTCGGTCTTGATCCGCTTGAGCTGGTCGAAGATGTGGCTGCGCATCGGCGCCATGCCGGCACCGCCGCCGACGAAGATCATCTCGGCATCGGTGTCCTTGGCGAAGAACTCGCCGAAGGGCCCCATCACGGTGACCTTGTCACCCGGCTTCAATGCGAAGACGTAGGTGGACATCAGTCCCGGCGGATGGTTGGTGTTGGGCGGCGGCGTGGCGATGCGGATGTTGAACTTGAGGATGCCCTTCTCATCCGGATAGTTCGCCATGGAGTAGGCGCGGATGATTTCCTCGTTGTTCTTGTGGGAGATGTCGAACAGCCCGAACTTCTCCCAGTCGCCCCGGTACTCCTCCTCGATGTCGAAGTCCTTGAAGGCGATGTCGTAAGGCGGTGCCACCAGCTGCACGTAGCCGCCGGCGCGGAAGGCCACTTCCTCGCCCTCAGGTAGCTTGAGGTTGAGCTCCTTGATGAAGGTGGCGACGTTGGGGTTCTCGATGACCTCGCATTCCCACTGCTTGACGCCGAAGACCTCCTCCGGGACCTCGATCTTCATGTCCTGCTTCACCGGCACCTGGCAGGAGAGGCGCCAGCCCTCCTTCTTCTCGCGCAGGGTGAAGTGGGACTCCTCCGTGGGCAGGATGGCGCCGCCACCCTCCTCCACGCGGCACTTGCACTGGGCACAGGAGCCGCCACCGCCGCACGCGGAGGAGAGGAAGATGCCGTTGGCGGCCAGGGTATTGAGCAGCTTGCCGCCGGCCTGGGTGGTGAGGGTGTGCTCGGGGTCGCCGTTGACCTCGATGGTCACGTCCCCGGTGCTGACGAGCCTGCTGCGGGCAGCCAGGATCACCAGAACCAGGCCGATGACGACCAGGGTGAACATGACCACACCGAGCAAGATGACTGTTGTATCAACCATGTCGGGTTCCTATTGCTTGACGTTGCCTGGACCCCGGCGACACGTGCGGCCGCCGGGAGAGCACGACCTGCCTCAGAGCTGGATGCCGGAGAAGGACATGAAGCCCAGCGACATCAGCCCCACCGTGATGAAGGTGATGCCCAGCCCCTGGAGGGAGTCGGGGACGTCGCTGTACTTGAGCTTCTCGCGAATGCCGGCCAGCGCGGTGATGGCCAGCGCCCAGCCGGTGCCGGCGCCGAAGCCATAGACCACGGACTCGCCGAAGTTGTAGTTGCGCTCGACCATGAACAGCACGCCACCGAGGATGGCGCAGTTCACGGTGATCAGCGGCAGGAACACGCCCAGCGCGTTGTAGAGCGCGGGCACGTACTTGTCGAGGAACATCTCCATGATCTGCACCAGGGCGGCGATGACGCCGATGTAGGAGAGCAGACCCAGGAAGGAGAGGTCGATGTTCTCGGCCCCGCTGATGCCGGTCCAGGTCAGGGCCCCTTCCTGCAGCAGGAAGGTGTAGACCAGGTTGTTGACCGGCACGGTGACGGTCAGCACCACGATCACGGCGATACCCAGGCCGAAGGCCGAGGAGACCTTCTTGGAGACCGCCAGGAAGGTGCACATGCCCAGGAAGAAGGCCAGGGCCATGTTCTCGACGAAGACCGAGGCGACGAACAGGCTCAGATAGTGTTCCATGTTACACGGCCTCCTTCGGCTGGGTGTTTTCCTTCATCTTGAATTCGTTCTCCTCGACCTGCTCCGGGTTGACAGAGCGCAGGACCCAGATGATCAGGCCGATGATGAAGAACGCCGACGGCGGCAGCAGCAGCAGGCCGTTGGGCACGTACCAGCCACCATCCTGCACCGGCTGCAGCACGGTGAAGCCGAACACGCTGCCGGCACCGAGCAGCTCGCGGAAGAAGCCCACGGTCATCAGGATGAAGCCGTAGCCCAGGCCGTTGCCGATGCCGTCCAGGAAGGACATTCCCGGGGTATTGGTCATGGCGAAGCCTTCGGCACGCCCCATCACGATGCAGTTGGTGATGATCAGCCCGACGAACACCGAGAGCTGCTTGGACATCTCGTAGGCGTAGGCCTTGAGGATCTGGTCAACCACGATCACCAGGGAGGCGATGATGGTCATCTGCACGATGATACGGATGGACGACGGGATATGGTTACGGATCAGCGACACGAACAGGTTCGAGAAGGCCGTCACGAAGATCACCGCCATCGTCATGACCAGCGAGACGCTCATGCTGGTGGTCACCGCCAGCGCCGAACAGATACCCAGTATCTGCAGGGCGATGGGGTTGTTCTTGAAGATCGGCGTCGTCAGGACGCTCTTTGCGTTGGCAGCAGACATGATCAGGCTCCTTCACTTTCGAGTTCGACGTCGGCCGCCTGGGCCTCGGCCGGATCCACCGAGCTGCGGAACTTGGCAAGGTAGTTACCGAAGCCTTCGGGGCTGAGCCAGAACTGCAGCATGTTGGTCACGCCCTTGCTGGTCAGGGTGGCACCGGAGAGGGCATCGACCTCGTTCTCGCCACTGGCACCGCCCTTGACCAGGCTGATGGCCGGGGCGAGCTCACCTTGCTCGTCGAAGATCTCCTTGCCTTCCCACTGGGCCTGCCAGCGCGGGTTGTTGACCTCGGCACCCAGCCCGGGGGTTTCGCTGTGCTCGTAGTAGGTGATGCCGACGATGGTGTTGCCGTCGCCTTCCACGGAGAGGAAGCCACGCATCAGCCCCCACAGGCCCTGGCCACGGATCGGCAGGATGATCTGCTCGGGGTCGTCCGGGTCGCCTACCAGGTAGACGGTGCTGTAGTTCTCCTGACGCGAGAGTCCGGCGATGTCCTTCTCACCCGAGAGGGTGCGGGAGGCAGCCGGATCGCGACGTGCCTGGAAGCCCTCGTAGGTCGAGGGGTCATGCTCCTCGGAGTACTCGCCGGTGCGCAGGTCAACCACCCGTGGCGTGATCTTCGACTCGAAGGTCTCGTTCACGTCCATGCCGGACTCGTAGAGCTGGGCCACGTTGAGGATGTTGGTCTTGCGGTCGAGCTCCTGGTTGAACTCCTGCTTGGAGCGCAACGCCACTGCCGCGGTGGAGACGATGATCGAACACACGATACAAAGTGCGAACGCCACCGTCAGGATCTTCTTGATGGAGTTGTTGCTCTGTGCCATCAGGCAGTCTCCTCGGCCGGCACACCGGTGCGCTGCAAGCGGCGCTTGATGTTGGCCTGTACAAAGAAGTTGTCGATCAGCGGGGCGAACAGGTTAGCGAACAGGATCGCCAGCATGATGCCTTCCGGGAACGCCGGGTTGACCACGCGGATCAGCACCGTCATGACACCGATCAGCGCGCCGAAGATCAGGCGGCCCTGGTTGGTCATGGAGGCAGAGACCGGGTCGGTCGCCATGAACACCATGCCGAAGGCGAAGCCGCCCACCACCAGGTGCCAGTACCAGGGCATGGCGAACATCGGGTTGCTGTCGGAGCCGATCAGGTTGAAGAGCGCACTGGTCGCGACCATGCCCAGGAAGACGCCGAGCACGATCCGCCAGGAGGCGATCTTGGTCCACAGCAGTACGACCGCGCCGATCAGGATCGCCAGGGTCGAGGTCTCGCCCACGGAGCCGGGAACGAAGCCGAGGAAGGCGTCCCACCAGCTGAACTGGCTGGAGAGGGCCGCCATGCCATCCTGGAAGGCGATGGAGAGCGCAGTCGCCCCGGTGTAGCCGTCGGCCGCCACCCAGATCGCGTCACCGGAGATCTGTGCCGGATAGGCGAAGTAGAGGAAGGCACGACCGGTCAGTGCCGGGTTGAGGAAGTTCTTGCCGGTGCCGCCGAAGATCTCCTTGCCGATCACCACGCCGAAGGTGATACCCAGTGCAACCTGCCAGAGCGGGATGGTAGCGGGCAGGATCAGGGCATAGAGCACGGAGGTGACGAAGAAGCCCTCGTTGACCTCGTGGCCGCGCTTGATCGCGAACAGCACTTCCCAGAAACCGCCGACCACGAAGGTCACCAGGTAGATCGGCAGGAAGTAGGTAGCGCCGAGCACGAAGTTGGCCCACAGGCTGCCGGGATCATGGCCGCCGGCCAGCGTCATCATGATCGCCTCGCGCCAGCTGCCCATGGAGTTGAAGCCCTCGGCGATGGCCATGTTGGCCTGCCAGCCGGCGTTCCACATGCCGAAGAACATCGCCGGGAAGGTACACAACCAGACGGTGATCATGATGCGCTTGAGGTCGACGCCGTCACGCACGTGGGCCGTGGTCTTGGCCACATCCGGCGGGGCGTAGAAGATGGTGTCCACCGCCTCGTAGAGGGGATAGAACTTCTCGTACTTGCCCCCCTTGTGGAAGTGGGGTTCGAGATTGTCGAGTGTCTGTCGGATACCCATCATCAGGCCTCTTTCTCGATCAAGGTGAGGTTGTCACGCAGGATGGGACCGTACTCGTACTTGCCGGGGCACACGTAGGTGCACAGCGCCAGGTCCTCTTCATCCAGCTCCAGGCAGCCGAGCTGCATCGCCGTCTCGATGTCGCCGACGATCAGCGAGCGCAGCAGCTGGGTGGGCAGGATATCCAGCGGCATCACCTGCTCGTAGGCGCCAACCGGCACCATGGCCCGCTCGGAGCCGTTGGTCGAGGTGGTCGGCGCATAGTTGTGCAGGCCGGTGATCTTCGACAGATAGATGCCCATCACGGAGTGGCGGTTCTTGCCGGGCGACATCCATCCCATGAACACGCGCTTGTTGCCTTCCTCGAGCAGGCTCACCTGGTTATGGAAACGTCCCAGGTAACGCAGGCTGCCCTCGCAGATGGCACCGGCGAACACCGAACCGGAGATGACGCGCGTGCCTTCCGGGTCGACAACTTCGCCGGCCAGCAGTTCGTCGGTGCTGGCGCCGATGCGGGTCCGCAGCAGGCGCGGGTTCTCGGCACGCGGGCCGCCCACGGCAATCACGCGCTGGACGTCCAGCTTGCCTTCGGCGAAGAGCTTGCCGAAGGCGATGACGTCCTGGTAGCCGATGTGCCAGACACGCTTGTGCAGGGCCACGGGCGAGAGATGGTGGATATGGGTCCCCACCAGGCCGGCGGGATGCGGGCCAGCGAAGGTCTCCTGCTGCACGCCCTCGACGTCGGCACCCGGGATGCGGGCATCCGGCGCCGTGCAGAGGTAGACCTTGCCCTCGGTGAGGTGGGCCAGCACCTTGAGGCCGTCCTCGAAGGCCTCGGCCTGCTCGTTGACGATGTCGGCGGGGTTCGCGGCCAGCGGGTGGGTATCGATGGCGGTAACGAAGATATCGGTCGGCGAGCTGTCGACGGCCGGGGTGCGCGAATAGGGCCGGGTGCGCAGCGCGGTCCACAGCCCTGACTCGACCAGCTGGTCGACGACGGCCTGGCGCTCGAGGCCCTCGAGCTTGTCGCGCCCGTGGGCGGTGAACTCGACCGCCTCCTCGGTCTCGTCGACCTTGATCACCACCGAGAGCAGCTTGCGCTTCTCGCCGCGGTGGATGGCGACGATCTCGCCGGCGGCCGGGGCCGTGAAGCACACCCCGTCGATCTTCTTGTCGGTGAAGAGCAGCTGGCCCAGCTTGACCCTGTCCCCCTCACTGACCTCCATGGTCGGCTTCATGCCGACATAGTCGGTGCCCAGGACAGCCACATGGCGCACCGGTCGCGCTTCCTCGATTCGCGCCTCCGGCGTCCCCGCGATGGGGAGATCCAGGCCTTTCTTGACTTCGATCATAGTCTCGCCCAGTTGATGGATCGGATAGATGAAGAAAGGGGTTCGAATGGATTCGAATTCTTCTGTTTTCAGTACGTTACCAGTCAGGCCCGAGGCTCGCTCGAACCACCCCGAAAAATCCACCGTATTATAAAGAGAAGCGTAAGGGATGACCACCTGCCCTATGGTCGCAAGGGGTGACCTGAGGCAAGGGTAAAATTGTCGCACCGGTGGGCTGCCAAGCTGCCAAGCTGCCAAGCTGCCAAGCTGCCAAGCGAGGTTGTGCCGGCTACATCAGCAAAAGCAAGAACCCCCATCGGAGTCGCTCCGTGAGGGTTCCTGATCTATCTCTATCAGCGACACCCGCCTGTCACGGGTCAGCCTGGCGGCTCGGCGCTTGGCTGCTCGGTGCTACCCGAAGGGCGCTTGGCGCTGCCCGAAGGCGTCAGCCCCTGGCGCGCGGCAGCTTGAGGAAGTGCACGTTGGAGACGTGCTGCAGGATGCGGATCACCTGGCAGCTGTAGCCGAACTCGTTGTCGTACCAGACGTAGACCACGGCGTTCTTGCCGTTGGCGATGGTCGCCTTGGCGTCGACGATGCCGGCGTGGCGGTTTCCCACGAAGTCGGTGGAGACCACCTCGGGCGAGTCGACGAAGTCGATCTGCTTCTGGTAGGGCGAATCCAGCGACATGCGGCGCAGGAAGTCGTTGAGCGCCTCGGCATCGGTCTCCTTCTCCAGGCGCAGGTTGAGGATCGCCATGGAGACGTTGGGCGTCGGCACGCGGATGGCGTTGCCGGTCAGCTTGCCGGCGAATTCCGGCAGGGCCTTGGCCACCGCCTTGGCGGCACCGGTCTCGGTCAGCACCATGTTGAGCGGGGCGCTGCGACCGCGGCGGTCGCCCTTGTGGTAGTTGTCGATCAGGTTCTGGTCGTTGGTGTAGGAGTGCACCGTCTCGACGTGGCCATGCTCGACGCCGAACTCGTCGTTGAGCACCTTGAGCACCGGCACGATGGCATTGGTGGTGCACGAGGCCGCGGAGAGGATGCGATCCTCCTCGCCGATGTCCTGGTGGTTGATGCCGTAGACGATGTTGGCGATGTCGCCCTTGCCCGGGGCGGTGAGGATAGCCTTCGCTACCCCCTTGCACTGGATGTGCTGGCCCAGGCCCGCCTCGTCGCGCCAGATGCCGGTGTTGTCGACCACCACGGCGTTGTCGATGCCGTAGTCGGTATAGTCGATCTCGGCGGGCGAGTCGGCGTAGATCACCCGGATGACATTGCCGTTGGCGGTGATGGTGCGCGCCTCGGCATCCACGCTGATGGTGCCGTTGAAGGGACCGTGCACCGAATCGCGACGCAGCAGGCTGGCCCGCTTCTCGAGGTCCTTGGCGATGTCGCCCCGGCCGCGCACCACGATGGCGCGCAGGCGCAGCAGGTTGCCGCCGCCGGCCTTCTCGACCAGCACGCGCGCCAGGATCCGCCCGATGCGACCGAAGCCGTAGAGCACCACGTCCTTGGGCTGCCCATTGTTGCCGGCAGGGTCGTGGGCGTCGACGATCTCGGCCAGTTCGTCACGCAGGAAGGCCACCGGGTCGCCGCCGCGGGCCTTGTAGGCCACGCCGAGCTTGCCCACGTCGACATGGGCCGGACCCAGGTTGAGCTCGGTCATCGCCTTGACCAGCGGGTAGGTGTCCTGCACGGAGAGCTCGGTCCCCTCGATCTTGCGCACGTAGCGGTGATCCTTGAGGATGCGGATCACGCTGCGGTTGAACAGCGACCGCCCGAACATGGTCACCACCACGTTGTTGCGGCGGTAGAGGCTGCCGATCATCGGGATCATCTGCTCGGCGATCGCCTGGTTGTCGTGCCATTCCTGGAAGACGGTATCGAGGGGTTGCTGACTCACGGGTCACCTCTCCTTGGTAATAACAGTGGGATAGGGATACGAGGCTATTATCCGGGGCGACACCTGCCGGGGCAATCGCAGGATGGTCGCAGCCGCTGTAGGCGTTTTACAGGAATCCCCCGCTGACTACAGGCCGGCCGCGAGGCTGGTATCATGCCCCTTCCTCTGCACGCCGCTCACGACCACGGTTGGGTAACCGATAGCATGCCGAACTTCTCGCCGCTCGACCCGCCTCGCCCCCAGGGGCTGCGCGACATTCTCTACTGGCAGACGCCGCCGGGCAGCGCCACCGCCCTGGCCCTGGCCCACCTGGCCGAGGACGCCCCGCTGCTGGTGATCACCCCCGACACCGCCTCGGCACAGCGCCTGGAGAGTGACCTGGGCTTCTATGGCCACCTGCCGGTGCTGCCCTTCCCCGACTGGGAGACGCTGCCCTACGACAGCTTCTCGCCGCACCAGGACATCGTCTCCGAGCGGCTGCGCACCCTGCGCCGGCTGCAGGACGGCGAGCACGGCATCGTGCTGGCGGCCATGAATACCCTCATGCAGCGCCTGCCGCCGGTCGAGTACATCGCCGGGCGCGTGATGACGCTGGAAACCGGCCAGACCCTTGACCGTGAGGGGTTCCGCGACGCCCTGTCGCGGGCCGGCTACCGGTCCGTGGAGACGGTCTATGAACCCGGCGAGTACGCCCTGCGCGGGGCCCTGATCGACCTCTTTCCCATGGGCGCCGAGGCACCGCTGCGCATCGACCTGTTCGACGACGAGATCGATACCCTGCGCCACTTCGACCCGGATACCCAGCGCAGCCGCGACCGGGTCGCACGGGTGGAGCTGCTGCCTGCCCACGAGTACTCGCTGTCCCGCAGCGCCATTGCCTGCTTCCGCGAGGGTTTCGAGACCCTGTTCGACGTCGACCCGCGCCAGTGCCCCCTCTACGTGGATGCCCTGAAGGGTATTCCCTCCCCCGGCCTGGAACAGTACCTGCCGCTGTTCTTCGAACAGACCGCCACGCTCTTTGAGCACCTGGCCGAGGGCACGCGGGTGGCCATGCTGCCCGGGGTGTTCGAGGCCGCGGAGCACCACTGGGCGGCCATCGAGAGCCGCTTCGAGAACCTCGGGGTCGACCCCACCCGGCCGCTGCTGCCTCCCCACCGCGCCTTCGTGCCCGTCGCCGAGGCGTTCGGTGCCATCAAGCGCCACCCCCGGGTGGCCCTGACCGGCGATACCGAGCACCGGCATGCCGTGGCGCCGGCCACCCGGACGCTACCGACGGTGACGGTGAATGCCCGCGCGAAGCAGCCACTGGCCGCCCTGGAGGGCTTCCTCGCCGACCACCCGACCACGCGGGTGCTGTTCGTCGCCGAGTCGCGGGGCCGCCGCGAGGCCCTGGAGGAGACCCTGGGGCCGCTGAGGCTCGAGCTTCGCCACGTGGAGGACTTTCCCGCCTTCCTGGCCAGCGACGCGCGACTGGCGATCACCGAGGGCGAGATCGATGCCGGCCTGTGGCTGACCGACCCGGACCTGGCGGTGATCAGCGAGACCGAGCTCTTCGGCGAGGTGGTCCGCCAGAGCCGCCGCCGCGAGCGGGCCACCGACGACAACGAGATGGCGATCCGCCACCTCTCGGAGCTGCGCCCCGGCGCGCCGGTGGTCCACCAGGCCCATGGCGTGGGCCGCTACAGGGGACTCGAGACGATCGAGGCCGGTGGCCAGGCCGCCGAGTTCGTGACCCTGGAGTACGCCGATGGGGCGCGGCTCTATGTGCCGGTGGACAGCCTGCACCTGATCTCGCGCTATGCCGGCGCCGACGACGAGCTGGCGCCGCTGCATCGGCTGGGCTCGGACCAGTGGGAGAAGGCCCGGCGGCGCGCCGCCGAGAAGATCCGCGATACCGCCGCCGAGCTGCTCGATATCTACGCCCGCCGCGAGGCCCGGGAGGGTTTTGCCTGCGCCCCGCCGGATGCGGAATACGCCCGCTTCGCCGGCAGCTTCCCGTTCGAGGAGACCCCCGACCAGCGCGCCGCCATCCAGGCCGTGATCGGCGACATGACCGCCCCGCGCCCCATGGACCGGGTCGTCTGCGGCGACGTGGGCTTCGGCAAGACGGAAGTGGCCATGCGCGCGGCCTTCCTGGCCGTGCGCTCCGGCCGCCAGGTGGTGGTGCTGGTGCCCACCACCCTGCTCGCCCGCCAGCATTACGAGAACTTCCGCGACCGCTTCGCCGACACCGCAGTGAACATCGAGCTGATCTCGCGCTTCACCGCGGGCAAGGGACAGGCCGCCTCCCTCAAGCGCATCGAGGAGGGCCAGGCGGATATCGTCATCGGTACCCACAAGCTGCTGTCGAAGAGCACCAGGCTGCCTCACATGGGGCTTCTGATCATCGACGAGGAGCACCGTTTCGGGGTGGGCCAGAAGGAGCGCCTCAAGAGCCTGCGCGCCGAGGTGGACATCCTGACCATGACCGCCACCCCCATCCCGCGCACGCTGAACATGGCGATGAGCGGCATCCGCGACCTGTCGATCATCGCCACCCCGCCGGCCCGGCGCCTGTCGGTGAAGACCTTCGTCCAGCAGCGTGACGAGGCGGTGATCAAGGAGGCGATCCTGCGCGAGATCCTGCGCGGCGGCCAGGTCTATTTCCTGCACAACGAGGTCAAGACCATCGAGACCGCCGCCGAGAAGGTCCGCGAACTGGTGCCCGATGCCCGGGTCGGGGTCGCCCACGGGCAGCTGCCGGAGCGCTCCCTGGAGCGGGTGATGTCCGACTTCTACCACAAGCGCTTCAACGTGCTGGTCTGCTCGACCATCATCGAGACCGGCATCGATGTGCCCAGCGCCAACACCATCGTCATCGAGCGGGCCGACAAGTTCGGCCTGGCCCAGCTCCACCAGCTGCGCGGCCGCGTCGGCCGTAGCCACCACCAGGCCTACGCCTACCTGCTCGCCCCGCCGCCCCGGGTGATGAGCAAGGATGCCGTCAAGCGACTGGAGGCCATCGCCGGCGCCGAGGACCTGGGCGCAGGCTTCACCCTGGCCAGCCACGACATGGAGATCCGCGGGGCGGGCGAGCTGCTCGGCGAGGAGCAGAGCGGGCAGATGGAAGCCGTCGGCTACGGCCTCTACATGCAGATGCTCGACCGCGCGGTGACGGCGATCCGCGAGGGGCGCACGCCCAACATCGAGGCGCCGCTGGACCAGGGGGTCGAGGTCAGCCTCAACCTGCCGGCCCTGATTCCCGACGACTATCTCCACGACGTCCAGCAGCGCCTGGTGATGTACAAGCGCATCGCCAGCGCCGCCGATGAGGCCGAACTCGACGAGCTCAGGGTCGAGATGATCGACCGCTTCGGCCTGCTGCCGGAGCCGGTCAAGACCCTGTTGCGCCAGACCCGGTTGCGCCAGCGCGCCGAACGCCTGGGTATCACCCGCCTGGAGGCCGGCCCCGAGAAGGGCCGAGTGATCTTCGCCGCCCAGACCCCCGTGGACCCGCTGGTGCTCGTGGAGCTGATCCAGCGGGCGCCGGACCGCTATCGCCTGGATGGCGCCGACACGCTGCGCTTCGAGGGGGCGATGGAGCAGGCGGAGGAGCGCTTCCGGACGGTGGAGCAACTCCTCGACACGCTCAACCGCAAGGCCGAGGCGGCCTAATGGCCGGAGAGATTGCAGGGCCTGAGCAACTGGCACAAAGCCTCCCGTCCGGGCGATACTAGTGGATCAGGACGCCCAGGATGGGCCCATCGCAGCCCCCGACCCACGGCAACCACGAGAACATGACGTCGATGAAGCACTCTTTCCCGCTCGGGCATGCCGCCCGATTCGCCACGGCGCTGGGTATCTGCGTCACGATGGCCGCACCGCTCCAGGCCAGCACCGAGGAGTGGCCACGTGGCTACTACCCGCTACCCGAGGAGGGCGACCTGGTCGGTGAGGTCTATACCGTCGTCGCCGAGAGCGGCGACACCCTGATCGATATCGGCCACGAGCACGGCATCGGCTACGAGGAAATGGTGCGCGCCAATCCGGAGGTCAGTATCTGGGCGCCCTTCGAGGGCACCGAGATCGTGATTCCCGGCCGCTTCATCCTCCCCGAGGGCCCCCGTGAGGGAGTGGTGGTCAACGTGGCGGAGATGCGCCTCTACTTCTATCCGCCGGCCGACGAGGGCGAGACTCCCCGCGTCGAGACCTACCCCATCGCCGTCGGGCGCATGGACTGGAAGACCCCCCTGGGGACCACCCGCATCACCGAGAAGGTCAAGGACCCGGCCTGGTACCCACCGGCATCGATCCGCCGCGAGCATGCCGAGGCCGGCGACCCGCTCCCGAGCGTAGTGCCACCCGGCCCCGACAACCCGATGGGCTCGCGCAAGATGCGCCTGGGCATCCCCGGCTACCTGATCCATGGCACCAATCGCCCCGAGGGCGTGGGGATGCGCGTGACCCACGGCTGCATCCGCATGCTGCCCGAGGACATCGAGGCCCTCTTCCCGCGCCTGCCCATCGGCACCCAGGTCAAGCTGATCAACGAGACGCTCAAGCTCGGCTGGGCGGACGGCACCCTGCATGTCCAGGCCTACCCTTACCTGGACGAGGAGGATGGCACCACCATCCAGCGCATCACCGAGGCCCTCGACCAGGTGGATACGGCGACCGACGGGCTCGACTACGCGGTGGACTACGCCCGCCTTCGCGAAGTCGTGGAGGTGCCACAAGGCATGCCTGTGGCCCTGGAGGTGACGGCCCCGGAGCCCGCGCCTGAAACGCTCTGGGACCGCCTGGAGCTGATCGCCGCCGATACCGAATCCCGCGAGAGCCAACCCGAGGAAGGCTGAGCCTCGGCTGGCCGGGTCGTGCAGCAAGCATCCACCCTAACGACAAGGGCCTCGCCGGTAACGGCGAGGCCCTTGTCTTGAACGTCCTGTTACCGCCCTGGCGGGCGGTGAAGAACGATCACTTGCGCATGGAACGCTCGAACATGCGGTTCATCTCTTCGCGGTTCTGCTCGGACATCTGCAGAGCCGCCTGAGCGTCACGCTGTGCCTGGTTGGCAGTGTTCTGCGCCTGGGTGGCGATGCTGCGTGCTTCGGCAGCGTCGGCCTGGGCAGACTCGGCGGTCATGCGGACTTCTTCCAGGGCGCTGTTGGATGCACAACCGGCCAGAACGGCCAGAGAGGCGGCAGCGGCGGTCAGCTTCAGGGTAGTCTTCAGAGTCATGGTGTTCTCCTTGAGTCTTCCTTGGGTACTGCGTTGGTGTTGCCTGAATATCAGGCTTCCTGCGGAAGCAGGCCTACGTGCAGCGACTTCTGCTGCGAAGCACAGGAGTCAAACGCTGTTTTATAATAACAAACGGCGCTTGTCCATAGCTTAGAACGTCCCTAGCGCATGTAAAGCCTAGCGGATGACGACGCGTGTGCCAATGTCGATCAACGACGACAGGCGCTCGACCTGGGGGTCGGTCACCGCCACACAGCCATCCGTCCAGTGGAACCGCTGGTGGATGTCGGGATCCCCCTCACCGACGCCATGGATGCCGATGAAGCCACCGAGCACCGTATCCTGCGGCGGGTAGCCGTGTCGACGGTAATAGGAAAAATAGTCGTCATAGTCCTGCTGGCTGTAGACCCCGGCCTCCAGCGCCATGCGGGCATGGGTCGGCGTGGGGTAATCGAGCCCGATGAAGATGTGGAACTTGCTGCGGCGGTTGAAGCGATTGACCCGGAACTCGCCGAGCGGCGTGGCCCGGTCGCCCCGCTTGCGCTGCGGCCTGGCCCCCCCACGGCCCAGCGAGATCGGCTCGAAGCGCTCGACAAGCCGGTTGCCCCGGTAGACGCTCAGCGCCACCTCCTGGTCCTCGACCAGTACCCACAGCTCGCTGTCGTGGCGGGGAACGATGGCCCGGGACAGCAGGCTGTCCATCAGGTTGGCAGACGCATTCGGCGCCAGCAGCAGCAGGGGGGAGCTCAGCGCCAGCAGGCCGAAGCGGCGACGGGAGAGGTGCTTCATCGGTGACGTCTCTGGGGCATGCGGGAAATGAAAGGCATCGGACTGACCGCCGTTATACCGGATTGACGACCGACTGTCAGGAGGAACGGCAAGAACGCGGTGCAGGGGCGTCTCTGGTTCATCAGGCGGGCAGGATGGCGCCCATCCGGAAGACCTCGCGCAGACTGGTGATGCCGGCCTCGGCCTTGGCCAGGCCATCGGCAAACATCAGGGTCTCGCCCCGCTCCAGCAGGGCGCGTCGCAGAACAGCGTCATCGGCATGGCGCAGCAACAGGCCGTGATCCTCCGGGGTGGGCTGCCAGATCTCGAATACCCCGGTACGCTCGCGGTAGCCCAGGCCATCGCAGTGTTCACACCCCACCGGGATCCACGCCTGCTCGGGCACCTCGAGCCCCACCGCCTCGAGCCACTGGGCGTCCTGGGGCGGTGTCGGCCGCTGCTCACGGCAGTGCTCGCAGAGCCGGCGCACCAGGCGCTGGGCGATCACCAGGCCGAGGCTGGCGCTGATCTCGGCATCCCCCAGCCCCAGCTGTCGCAACGTGGAGACAGCCCCGACGGCATCGCGACTGTGCAATGTGCCCATCAGCGACCGCCCGCTGCCGGCCACGCTGACCGCCGCCGCGGCGGAGCCGGGATCCCGGATCTCGCCGATCAGCACGTAGTCCGGGTCCAGGCGCAGCATGGAGCGGGTACCGGTGGCGAAGTCCAGCCCGTTCTCGGCGTCCACCTGGATCTGGTTGATGCCGGGAATGGCATACTCCACCGGGTCCTCCAGCGTCACCACGTGACTCTCGGTGAGGCGCAGCTGGTTCAGCAGGGTATAGAGGGTGGTGGTCTTGCCGGCACCGGTGGGCCCCGCCACCAGCAGCATGCCGCCGGTGGCGTCCATCCAGCGACGAATGCCTCGAGCCCCCTGCTCGCCGATCCCCAGCGAGAGGGTGTCATGGAAGGTCCGGGGGGGCGCGAGAAAGCGGATGGCCAGCTTCTCCCCGGCCACACAGTTCACGGCAGTGACACGCAGGAAGGTCTCCTCACCCCCCTCCTCGGCGGGCGGCCAGCTGAAGCTTCCTTCGCTGGCGACCCGTGAGGGCATGGGATCGAGCCTGGCGAGCACCTTGAACTGGTTGGCCAGCTGGAGGCCATCGCCGACATCGAGGTCCAGCACATCAATGACCCGACCGTCGATGCGAAGACGGACGCGCCATCGTTCTCGGGAAGGATCGAGGTGGATGTCGCTGGCCCGCGCGTGAATGGCATCCTCGAGCAGCTCATGGGCCATCAGGGTGTCATCGTCAGGCCCGGGCGGGTCGGCCAGCAGGGCCTCGAGCCGCGGAAGGAGTCGACGCCCTGCCGGCTGGCGTTCCTCGGCCATCAGTCGTGACGCTCGACGATGAACTGGGACATCAGCTTGTCGGTACGGCCGCGCAGGTGCATCTCGGTGGTGTCGAAGGGAAAGCGATCGATGTAGTCACGGTTTACGGGCGGCTTGTGGACATGCACCAGCGCCGCCTCGAGCCGCTCGCGGTAGACATAGGTCGCGGCCGCTACGCTATAGCAGAGCACCTCCCCGGCTTCGAGCCGGCTGGCCCACTCCTCGCGAAGCTCGTGGTGACGAATGCGTTGGCGCACATCGCCGGACTCGCCGATATAGAGCAGCCGCTCGATGCCGGGCTCGCCATCGTCTGCGGCCGTGCCGGCATAGACACAGAAGATCCCCGATATGTCAGGAATCTCGCCAAGCTGCTCGTCCGTCCAGTAGCCCAGCAGCTTGAGTGACAGGATCTGATCCGACATCGCCTTCTCCTCAGTAGTCCTCGAGTCGTTGCATGTCGCGGGCCAGGCGACGCACCTCGGCCTCGTGTCCGCTGGAGAGCGAAGCGAAGAACTCGCGCTCGGCCTCCGCGGTTGCCCGCTCGACACGATGAGCATACAGGTCCTGCAGCGTCCTGTGCATGGTCAGCGCGGTAGAGAGCACATCCTGTACGCTGTCGCACGATACACACTCGGTGAGGCGGTCGAGGGTGGGTGCATGGGGAAAGTCGGCAGGGTCGTCGAACCAGGTCTCGAGCACCTTGCGATGGTCGCTACCTTCCTCGAGGTAATTGGCCAGCTCGGTCTGCATCTTGCGCTCGTGCTCGGCCAGGTACTCCAGGGCCATGCGAACCCGATCGCTCACGTCACCGGCAGCCAGCTGGTCGTACTGTTCCGCCAGCCCCCGGTGGTAGTCGGCCGCCCAGGCGACCAGTTCCTTGACCTGATGAAAGCGCATTGCGGCTCCTCCCACTGATGCCCTGACACGGGCGGATAGTCCATGACTTCATCCTAGCCAAGCCGTGTCCATCACGCTTGATGCATATCAACTCAAGGAGATACTGAGGTGCCGAGGGGAGCCCTGAAGACGCAATGGAGGGCATCGCGCATCAGCCGAACAGCCCCTGGCTGCGCAGGTAGTCGTCGTAGCTGCCGCTGAAGTCGGTGATCCCCTGCTCACTCATGTCCAGGATACGGGTCGCCAGGGAGGAGACGAACTCGCGGTCGTGACTGACGAAGATCAGGGTGCCGGGGTAGTGCTCCAGCGCCAGGTTGAGCGCCTCGATGGACTCCATGTCCAGGTGGTTGGTGGGTTCGTCCATCAGCAGCACGTTGGGCCGGGTCAGGGCCAGCTTGCCGAACAGCATGCGGCCCTGCTCGCCACCGGAGATCACCTTGACCGACTTGCCGATGTCGTCGCTGGAAAAGAGCATCCGGCCCAGCGCGCCGCGCACCTCCTGCTCGCCGCCCTTCGTCCACTGGGCCATCCACTCGAAGAGCGTGGCATCAAAGGCAAAGTCGTCGGCGTGGTCCTGGGCGAAGACCCCGAGTTCGGCACTGTCGGTCCAGCGCACGGCACCGGCATCGGGATGCAGCTCGCCGCCCAGGGTGCGCAGCAGGGTCGTCTTCCCGATGCCGTTGGGGCCGATGATGGCGATGCGCTCGCCGGCTTCCACGGTCATCGAGAAGCGCTCGAAGAGCGGTGCTTCCTCGGCGAACCCCTTGGTGATCGCCTCGACGTTGACCGCGTTGCGATGGATCTTCCTGGCCTGTTCGAAGCGGATGAAGGGGCTGACCCGGCTGGAGGGCTTGATCTCCTCGAGCTTGATCTTGTCGATCTGCCGCGCTCGGGAGGTCGCCTGCTTGGCCTTGGAGGCATTGGCCGAGAAGCGGCTGACGAAGGCCTGCAGCTCGGCGATCTGTGCCTTCTTCTTGGCGTTGTCGGCGTGCTGGCGTTCACGCACGGCGGTGGCGGCGGTCATGTAGTCGTCGTAGTTGCCGGGGAACAGCGTGATCTCGCCATAGTCCAGGTCCGCCATGTGGGTGCAGACGCTGTTGAGGAAGTGGCGGTCGTGGGAAATGATGATCATGGTGCTGTTGCGCGCCGTGAGCATTCCCTCCAGCCAGCGGATGGTGTTGATGTCCAGGTGGTTGGTGGGCTCGTCGAGCAGCAGCACGTCGGGGTCGGCGAACAGCGCCTGGGCGAGCAGCACGCGCAGCTTCCAGCCCGGTGCGATCTCGCTCATGGGGCCCGTGTGCTGGTGCAGCGGGATGCCGAGCCCCAGCAGCAGCTCCCCGGCCCGGGCCTCGGCGGTATAGCCATCGAGCTCGGCGAAGCGCACCTCGAGGTCGGCCACGGCCATGCCGTCCGCCTCGCTCATCTCGGGCAGCGAGTAGATGCGCTCACGCTCGGCGGCAACCTGCCACAGTTCGGCATTGCCCATGATCACGGTGTCGATGACCCGCTCGTCCTCGAAGGCGAACTGGTCCTGGCGCAGCTTGCCGAGCCGGGCCCCGGACTCGACCATCACCTGTCCCGAGGAGGGCTCCAGGTCACCGCCGAGGATCTTCATGAAGGTAGACTTGCCGCAGCCATTGGCCCCGATCAGGCCGTAGCGGTGACCGTTGCCGAACTTGATGGAGACATTCTCGAACAGCGGCTTGGCGCCGAACTGCATGGTGATATTGGCGGTGGAGATCAATGAGGGGTCCAGGTCAGTGCGTGAAAGGGGCGCGATTGTACCGGTTATCGGCGCCGCTCACACCTGGCGCAGCCTAGAGCAGCAGCTCCCCCTCGATGGGCACGAAGTGGCTGGCCGCGCGGACCAACGAATCGGCGGTGAGCCGTTCCACGCCGACCACCTCCACCATCACCCCATGGCGCTCGCGCATCCGCTCGACCAGCAGGTCGAAGTCGCCATCGCCCGAGACCAGCACCACCCGGTCGACCCGGGGCGCGGCCTCGATGGCATCCAGGGCGATGCCCACGTCCCAGTCGCCCTTGGCCGAGCCGTCACGGCGCTGGATGTAGGGCTTGAGCTTAACGGTAAAGCCGATGCCGCGCAGGATGGCCTGGAACTGGCGCTGCCGGGGATCGCCGCGGTCCACCGCATAGGCATTGGCCACCACCACCTCGCAACCGGCCGCGAAGCGCGCCCAGAAGGCGGTGTAGTCGAAGTGCCGGCCGAAGGCCTCGCGGGTGGTGTAGTAGACGTTCTGGACGTCGACCAGGATGGCGACGCGCTCCCGGTCCGCCTGGCGCGTCGTCGCTACCACTCCTCGCTGGTCTCGCGCAGGGCGGCGATCTCGGCCTTGGCCTCGGCGAGGCAGTCGCGTAGCTCCTCCCCCAGCGCCGCACCGCTGCCCACGGCGATCAACCCTCGGGCAGCGCCGGTGGCGCGACGGGCCACGCCGTCGCTGCCGTGCAGGGCCTCGAGCTTGCCGACCAGCCACGCCAGCCAGCTGTCCGGGCGTGCGGCTATCTCGCGCAGGCGGTGCAACTCGGCGATGCCGGCACCCTCGGGGCCGAGCAGCTCGCGCCAGTCGTGATGCTCCAGGTGGGCGTGCTCGGTGACCTCGCGCAGCAGGGACTGCAGCGCCAGCTCTGCCAACGCCAGACTGCCCTCCTCCGCGGCCATGCGCCGGGCCTCGGCATGCTCGTCGTCGCAGGCCGGCAGGTCGAGCAGCAGCTCGGCCTGGTAGAGCAGCTGGTTGGTGCGGGCTCGCGGAGTCACTTGCGCTTGTCCTCCACCTGCCACTTGCCGCCCTCGTAGGTGGCCTTCCAGCCGGTGGCCTTGCCGCCCTCGTCGGTCATCACGAACTGCTCCTTCGCCTTGCGCGAGTAGCGGATCTGCGCCGGACGGCCGTCCGGATCCTCGCTGGGGGCGTCGAGCAGGTAGCGGTACTTGTCGGGCAGTTCCTCGGCGTGAGCCTTGAGCTCCTTGACCAGCGGCGGGCGGGTCTCGCGGTTCTTGGGGAACTTGCTGGCCGCCAGGAAGAGGCCGCTGGCGCCGTCGCGCAGCACATAGTGGTCGTCGACCTTCTGGCAGGCGAGCTCCGGCATATCGATCGGATCCATCTTGGGCGGTGCCACCTCGCCGCTGCGCAGCAGCTTGCGGGTGTTCTTGCACTCGCTGTTGGTGCAGCCGAAGTACTTGCCGAAACGCCCGGTCTTGAGCTGCATCTCGCTGCCGCACTTGTCGCACTCGATGGTCGGGCCGTCATAGCCCTTGATGCGGAACTTGCCGTGCTCGACCTCGTGGCCATCGCAATCCGGGCTGTTGCCGCAGATGTGCAGCTTGCGGGCCTCGTCGATCAGGTAGCTGTCCATGGCGGTGCCGCACTTGGGACAGCGGTGCTTGGCCCGCAGCGCGTCGGTCTCGGCGTCCTCGCCGGCATCGGCGGCCACCGCCTCGTCGCCGGGCAGCAGGTCGATGGTGGTCTTGCAGCGCTCCTTGGGCGGCAGGTTGTAGCCGGAACAGCCCAGAAAGACTCCCGTGGAGGCGGTGCGGATCTGCATCTTTCGTCCACAGCTCGGGCAGTCGATATCGGTGGGCACCGGCTGGTTGGGCCGCATGCCCTCCTCGCTCTCGGCCACGGCGAGTTCCTTCTTGAACTCGGCGTAGAAGGCATCGAGCAGCGCCTGCCAGTTGCGCTCACCCTCGGCCACCTCGTCGAGGCCATCCTCCATGCGGGCGGTGAAGGAGTAGTCCATGAGGTCGGGGAAGGACTCCTTGAGGCGCTCGGTGACGATGTCGCCGAGCTTCTCGGCATAGAAGCGCCGGTTCTCCAGCGTGACGTAGCCGCGGTCCTGGATGGTGGAGATGATCGAGGCATAGGTGGAGGGACGACCGATGCCGCGCTTCTCCAGTTCCTTGACCAGGCTCGCCTCGGTGTAGCGGGCCGGCGGCTTGGTGAAGTGCTGCTGGGGATCGAGCGCCTCCAGGCTCATGGGCGTGCCCTCGGCGAGGTCCGGCAGCGACTGATCCTCCTCCTTGCGCCCCATCGGCTTCATCACCCGGGTGTAGCCGTCGAACTTCAGCACCCGCCCCTTGGCCCGCAGCTCGTAGCTATCGACCTCGACGGTCAGGGTGCTGGAGAGGTATTCGGCGGGCGTCATCTGGCAGGCCACGAACTGGCGCCAGATCAGCTCATAGAGGCGCTCGGCGTCGCGCTCCATGCCGGCCAGGTCGGTGGCGCGGCGGGCCACCTCGGAGGGACGGATCGCCTCGTGGGCCTCCTGTGCCCCCTCCTTGCTGGAATAGCGATTGGGCGCCTCGGGCAGGTAGCGCTGGCCGAACTCGCTGCCGATGAATTCGCGCACGTTCTCCACCGCATCCTTCGAGAGGTTGGTGGAATCGGTCCGCATGTAGGTGATGTAGCCGGCCTCGTAGAGGCGCTGGGCCAGGGTCATGGTCTTCTTCACCGAAAACCCCAGCCGGCCACTGGCCGCCTGCTGCAGCGTCGAGGTGATGAAGGGCGCATTGGGCTTGGAGCGCGTGGGCTTGTCTTCCCGCGCGGTGATCGCCAGGCTCGCCTTCCTGAGGGTCGCGATGCGCTCCAGCGTCTCGGCCTCGGAGGTCGGCCGGAACGTCTTGCCGTCCTGGCGCACCAGTTCGAAGCGCACCGTCGCCGGATCGTCGCCGGCAGGCTTCAGGTCGGCATGGACGTCCCAGAACTCCTCGGGGATGAAGGCGTGGATCTCGCGCTCGCGCTCGACGATCAGGCGAGTGGCCACCGACTGGACCCGGCCGGCGGAGAGGCCACGGGCAATCTTGGCCCACAGCAGCGGCGAGAGCATGAAGCCGACCACGCGATCGAGGAAGCGACGGGCCTGCTGCGCCTCGACGCGCGGGATATTCAGGCTGCCGGGATCCTGGAAGGCCTCGCGGATGGCATTCTTGGTGATCTCGTTGAACACCACCCGCTTGTAGCGGGTCTCGTCGCCACCGATCGTCTCGCGCAGGTGCCAGGCGATGGCCTCCCCTTCACGGTCAAGGTCGGTGGCGAGATAGACCGCGTCGGCCTTCTCGGCGAGCTTCTGGAGCTCTGCCACCACCTTCTCCTTGCCCGGCAGGATCTCGTAGTGCGCCTTCCAGCCGTGCTCGGGGTCGATGCCCATGCGCCGGATCAACTGGTCATGGGCCTTGCGCTTGCGATGCTCGGCCTTCTCCTCCGCGGACATCTTGCGGGTCTCCGCGGCCTGGCGCGCACGCTCCTTGGGATCCGTGGCTGCCTTGCCCGAGCCGCTGGTCGGCAGGTCACGGATGTGCCCCACGCTCGACTTCACGATGAAGTCGTTGCCGAGATACTTGTTGATCGTCTTGGCCTTGGCGGGCGACTCGACGATGACCAGTGACTTGCCCATAGTGCTCCACTGTGCTGATGGCGCCAGCTGCAACGCTGGCACCAGACGGTTTCGGCCCGCCCTGTCCGGCGGGTGAAAAATGCGCTTACCCTACCCCAGCGGTCGCCGTCACGCCAGTCGCCGCCGGAACCCCCGGTCAGGCAATCGCGACCGCCCGGGGGTGGGCGGCCTCTTGAACCTAGCTCCCTGCGCACCATCACGCCAAGCCGGCAGAGGCGTCCTCCTCAACGACAGCGCCCCCGCCGGTCGGGGCGGGGGCGCTAGTGCCACAGAGCAGGAGATCAGCCCTTGCGGGGCTTGCGCGGCGTCCGCCGACGCGGCGTGGCGCGGCTGGCCGGCTTGCGCTTGGCCGGTGCCTTGGTACCAGCAGACGTGCCCTGGTTCACCGGCGATGCCTCGTTGTCACTGGGCTCGGCGGCAGACGAGGCCTCGCTACCCTCGCTGGCCGACTTGCCGGGGGCGCTTTCCACCGGCGCCTCGGCGCCGGCGTCACTGCCCGGCGCTTGCGCAGGCGTTTCGGCAGCGGACTCACTGCTGGGCGATTGCGCCGGGGCCTCGGCGACAGACTCACGGGACGGCTCCGGGGCCGCGGGAGTGGCCTCCTCGGCCGGCTCCTGCGCCGATGCCTCGGCAGAGGTCTCTTCGGCGACGGTCTCTTTGGCAACGGTCTCTTCTGCGACGGTCTCTGCCGCCGGGATATCGCTGGTCGCCTTGCCCACGGCCTCCTTCACTGCGGCCTGCTCGGCGGGTTCTGCCGGGGCACGCTCGGCAACGGGGAGCGACTCCATCAGGCTTTCCACCTCACGGCGGGCCGCCTCACCGGCCATCGCCTCGCTGGCCACCCTGGCCTGGGCATCGCGAAGCGCCTCCTGCTCCTCCTCAGGGGCATGCTGGATGGCCTGGTGGAACAGCCCCTTGATGCGTTCGAAGCGGTCCGCCGCGTGCTCGCTCAACTCACCACTGGCCGCCAGGACATGCTCGATATGCGCCAGATGGGCATCGATCTGGCTGGCCGTCTGCCCCTTGAGCAGGGTCGGGATAGCCTCAAGGGCTGCCTCATGGTCCTGCTGGAGGGTGAAGAACTGCTCACGCACCATATGCTTGAAGTCGGCCAGCTGGATGCCCGGCTCGAGCTCGGCCCGCGAGGCCCGCAGCCGCTTGAAGTTGCGCTCGTCGGTCGCCGGGGCGCCGCCCAGCACATGGATCACCGAACGCATGACCGCCTCGTGGCTGCCTCCCTCGGTGATCGCGTGGTGGACCTCCTCACGGCGACGCTCGATGAAGCGGCGGTGCTCGGGTTCGGCCCCCGGGCGACGACGGTGCACATGGGCGTCACCGCCCAGGCCCACCATGGCCTGCAGCACCGGCTGGCCGTAGAAGTCGAGGAAGAAACGCTCGCTGCTGCTGTCGCGCAGGTCTCGCCAGGCATTCAGGCTGCGAGTGATCTGGTCGGACAGGATGCCTTCCACCGCACGGAAGACGTTGTCCTCGTGCACCGGGTGGCGGTCGGCGCGCACCTTCTCGGCCAGCACCGGTACCGCGGTCATCAAGGGATTGCGATCGGAGAGCAGGCGGTACCCCATGCGGTTGGGGTGCATGCGACGCATCCACTTGGCCGACTCGGGCGTGGCCAGGGCCTGGATCCAGGGCTGCATGAACAGGCGGTAGAACCCCAGGTTGATCTCGGAGATCCGGGCCACGGTTGCGAAGCGGGTATCGTCATCGGGGCGGTGCTGGACCTCCCGGTCGAGTTCCTCGATGGTCCGCGGCGAGAACTCCAGCAGGTAGTCGCGCTCGATCAGCTCGGCATCCTCGCGCTCGGCGGCACTGGAGACCGTGGTCTCGTAGAGCCCGGGCGGCAGGACGTCGATGTAGTCCATGTTGGCGGTGAACTCGGCATGCTCCTTGCGGGAGACGCTGCCGGACACGAAGATGCCGAGGTGGCCGGTGGTGTCATGGACGCAGTAGACGATGGTCTGCTCGTTGGCGATGACGTCCTCGACCCCCTCGTAGAGGTCGCGCACCCAGCCCAGGGCCTGTGGCGGCGGGGTGATGTCATCGCCCTTCGAGCAGAACACCACCACCGGTGAACGCACGTTGCGCAGGTCGATGCGACGCCCGTCGGAGGTCACCAGCTGGGCCGTCGAGAGGCGGTTGCCGACGAAGAGGTTGTCGACGATGTACTGGATCTCGTCACCGCCCAGCACCACATGACCGCCCCACCAGCGTTCGAACTCCAGGTAGCGATCCGCCTCGGTATCGACCTTGGAGTAGAGCTGGTACTGCTTGCTCCACCAGGTGTTGGCCGGATTCAGGCGCTCGAAGTTCTGGACCAGCCAGGCACCGTCGAAAAGCCCCGCCCCGAGGTCGCTGAACAGCGCCGTCATCCAGCTGCCGCCGGTCAGCCCCCCGGTATAGCGCATCGGCGCCTTGCCACGCTCGCCGGCCCAGTAGGAGAGCGGCGCGCCGGCGATCAGGATCGGGCCGAAGAGCTGGGGCTCGAGGGCCGCGGCCATCATGATCTGCCAGCCGGCCTGGCAGTTGCCGACCACCATGGGCTTCTCGGAGGTCTCGGGGTGGCGCTCGATGACGTGACGCAGGAAGGCGACCTCGGCCTCCACCACGTCCTCGACGGTCTGCCCCTGGACCGGATAGGGCAGGAAGCCGATGAAGTAGCAGGGATGCCCCGCCCGCAGGGCCACACCGATCTCGCTGTCGGGCTTGAAGCCGCCGATGCCCGGGCCATGGCCGGCACGCGGGTCCACCACCACGAAGGGGCGCATCTGCAGGTCGGTCTCCACGCCCTGGGGAGGCAGGATGCGCAGCAGCTCGTAGTTGACCGGGCGAGACAGCTGGCGCCCGTCCACCAGCACCTCGGCATCGAAGCCAAGCACGTTGGGCTTGGTCTTCTCAATATGCTCGAGGTACTGGTTGCCGCGCTGGCGCATGACATCCATGAAGAGCACGCTGCGCTCCAGGGTATCGCGCCAGTAGTCGCAGGCCGCGCGTCCGAAACCGAACGGATCCACGAAGGGCAGCACGCTGGCTGCGGGAGTCGGTATCAGGGAATTCATCTTGAGCTCCAGGGTTGCTCGGTGCCGGGACATCCCCGGCGCCGATGCATGAAATCGGGCTTTGTTGCAGTGCAATATAGCGCATGAGCGTTGCCGCTGCGAGCGCCGGATGCCGCAGTCCTAAGCAGCATTCAGGGCATCCATGCCGCCGCCGCGGCCTCGCCCAGCAGCTCGACGAGGGCGCGGCGCCCCCGCCGCCAGGCCACCTCGGGACGCCGCCCCCAGGCCACCAGGCGGGCCACTCCTCCTACCGCGGGGCGGTCCAGCCGCAGGCCGGGGCCGCCACCGAAGTGCACCGCCGGGGCGAGGGGCAACTGCCACAGCAGGGCATGCCCTCTCGCCTCGAGCCTCGACTGGCGATGGCGCAGGGGCTCGCCCGCCGCGAGCCTCAGCTGCTCGACCACCGGATCGATGCCGATCAGCGCCTCGTCGAGGGCCTCGTCGCCGGAAAGCCCCGGCGACATGGCCTCGAAGCCGATGACGTTGCCGGCCACCCGGAAGGTGGCGACGACCAGCCCGACCGGCCCCAGGCTGGCCACCCCTTGCACCGCAAGCTGTCCCAGGTAGCTGCGCTGCTCCGGCGTCAGCCAGGGCACGGGCGCAAGCGCCGGCCCTGACCGGGGTGCATGGCGTACTGCCAGGTGCACCACCCGGCCCTGTCCGTCGGCCAGTACCGGCACCCTAACCTGCTGCCCCTCCCCGGCCGCGGGCGCCAGCGGCAAGCCGGCCTCGCGCATCAGCCGCCGCATGGCGGCACGGTCGGCCATGGCCTCGAGCATGGCCTCGCCCGGGGCGATCAGACGCAGGCCGTCACGCTGGCAGGCGCCGGCAAGGGCCAGCTGGTGTTCACTGCCCTCGCCAGGGTGCAGGGCATCGCAGCCGAGCGCGCGGGCCCTGAGCACCAGGGCCTCGGACTCCCCCTCGGCCAGGTGGGTGGCAAGGCCCAGCTCATCGCCGGCCTGCTGCACGCGCAGAGCCGCCAGCCCCTGGGCCGCGACCAGCAGGCGCAAGAAGGCGCGGTCAGTCCGCCAAGACAAGCGGGCGTTCCGTGGGCCGGGTGGGCAATTTCGGGAAGCGCCTCGGCGGTGCTAGCATGCGTGTAAGTCCCTCAGGAGCCGGAAGGCGTGCCGCCGGCGAACGAACCATGACCTCACCCCAGTTGCTCAACCGGCTGACCTTTCGCCAGCTGCAGGTGTTTCGTGCCGTCTATGACCAGCACTCCTATTCGCGGGCGGCCGAGACCCTCGGACTGACCCAACCCGCGGTCAGTGCCCAGATCCGCCAGCTCGAGCAGGCCCTGGGACAGCCACTGTTCAAGTACGCCGGGCGCACCCTCCACCTGCTGCCCGCCGCCGATGCCCTGGCGGCCTCGACAAGGGCCATCTTCGGCCAGGTCTCGCGCCTGCAGATGACCCTCTCCGACATGGCCGGGACCATCCGCGGCGAGCTCAACCTGGCGGCGGTCTCCACGGCCCAGTATGTGGTGCCCTACCTGCTGGCCCGCTTTCGCGCCCGTTATCCCAGCGTCCAGGTGCGCCTGCGCGTCTGCAACCGCAGCCAGGCACTGGAACGGCTGGCCAAGCGATGCGACGACCTGGTGATCATGGCGCGGGTACCCGAGGACGAGGCCCTGGCCTTCATGCCGATCCTCGACAACGAGATGATCCCCGTGGTGTGGCCGGGTCACCCGCTGCTCGAGGCCGAGGCCCCTACCCTGGAGGACTTCGCCCGCCACTATGTGCTGATGCGCGAGCCCGGCTCCGGCGTGCGCAGCGCCTTCGAGGAGCTCGCCGCCGACCAGGACGTGCGGCTGCCCCATGCCATCGAGCTGGGCAGCAACGAGGCCGTCAAGCAGGGCGTGATGGCACAGCTCGGGGTCTCGGTGCTGCCACGACTCGCCGTTCGCCTGGAGGTGGCGGCGGGCCTGCTGGCGCCGCTCGCCCTGCCCGGCTTTCCGCTGCGCCACTCCTGGTGCACCGTGCATCCCAGGGACCGCTTCCCGACGCCGGTCACCGAGCTGTTCCTGCGCTTCGTGCGCGAGCACCTGGCCGAGCTGCACACCCACTTCAGTGCCCCGCCGAGTCCGCTGCCGAGCCATGGCGTCGACTGCCTGCCGGTGACCGCCTACTGACCGGCGATGCCACTGACCCAGGTCACGAGCGTCGCGGGCCCGGCTGTCCAGCACGGCGAATCCTGTGGTATTTTATCAGCTTGCGACCCACGTATCATTCGACGTGCCAGGCTGCCTGGAACCGCCGATCGGCGCACTCCCGGAGACCCCGCGGCAGCGCCCTCATGGCGTCGACAGCCGGCGAGCAGAGAGGCTCACAGCTATGAGCGACACCCCCTCCCCACGCGTTTCCAGCGGCGAGAAGTACCGCAACGACCATGGCACGGCCGCCATCAAGGATGGCATGAAGGCGCGTCGCCAGGTCGAGGACGGCGGTGCCGACGGACGCAAGCCGAAGTGGCTGCGTGCCCAGATTCCCGGCGGCGAGCGCTTCGAGGCGGTCAAGAAGAACGTGGCCACCCACCGCCTCAGCACCGTCTGTGCCGAGTCGCACTGTCCCAACCAGGGCGAGTGCTGGAGCAACGGCACCGCGACCATCATGCTGATGGGCTCGGTATGCACTCGGGCCTGCCGCTTCTGCGCGGTGGATACCGGCAATCCCCGGGGCTGGCTGGACCCGGAGGAGCCGGAGAACACCGCCCGCTCGGTCGAGCTGATGGGGCTGCGCTATATCGTGCTGACCTCCGTGGACCGTGACGACCTCCCCGATGGCGGCGCCACCCACTACGCCGACTGCATCCGTGCCATCAAGGCCCGCACGCCCGAGGTGGTGGTCGAGGCGCTCACGCCGGACTTCGACGCCGCGCCCGAGGCAATCGAGCGGGTGGTCGACTCGGGACTGGAGGTCTTCGCCCAGAACGTCGAGACGGTCGAGCGGCTCACCGGGCGGGTACGCGACCCGCGGGCCGGCTACCGCAAGACCCTGGACGTGCTGGCCCACGCCAAGCGTCACCGGCCGCAGGTGATCACCAAGACCAGCCTGATGCTCGGCCTCGGTGAGACCGAGGAGGAGATCCTGGCGACCTTCGACGACCTGCGGGCCATCGGCGTCGACATCGTGACCTTGGGCCAGTACCTGCGCCCCACCCGCAACCACCTGCCGGTGGAGCGCTGGGTCACCCCGGAGGAGTTCGAGCGCTATCGCGTGCTGGGCCTCGAGAAGGGCTTCATGGAGGTGCCGTCCGGCCCCCTGGTGCGCTCCAGTTACCGGGCCGACCGGGTGTTCGAGAAGAACAACCTGGGTCTGGCAGCCCCCGCCGAGGTGCCCGGCCAGCAAGCCGACCCCAACCGCATCGACGCGGTCAATGTGGGCTAAGCGGCAGGCTGCCAAGCCGCCAAGTCGCCAAGCCGCCAAGCTTGCCAACATGATGTATCTGCCACCTCTGGCGCCAACGCAAAGTCCCACTGGAGCAAGCATCCAGTGGGACTTGTTCTACCTCAGTACCTGGAGCATTTCACAGGTCAGCTTGGCGGCTCGGCGCATGGCTGCTTGGCGTTGTTAACTCACGCCCCAGCTCCCGCGCCAGGCACTCGGCCAGGCGCTCGCCCACCGCCTCGACACCTAGGCAGTCGTCGCTCAGGTCCGCCAGCCGCGTCATGGCCATGCCGGCATAGCCGCAGGGATTGATCCGCGAGAACGGCGAGAGGTCGCCGTTCACGTTGAGGGCGACCCCATGGAAGCTGGCGCCGCGACGGATCCTAAGCCCCAGCGAGGCGATCTTGGCCTCCCCCACATAGACGCCGGGCGCATCGGGACGCGCGTGCGCCTCCACACCATGCTCGGCCAGCAAGGCAATCACCGCATTCTCCAGGGCGCTGACCAGGTCGCGCACCCCCAGCCGCGAGCGTCGGACGTCGAGCAGCGGGTAGAGCACGACCTGGCCGGGCCCGTGGTAGGTCACCTGCCCGCCGCGGTCGGTGGCCACCACCGGAATGTCGCCGGGCATGAGCAGGTGCTCGGGCTTGCCGGCCTGCCCCTGGGTGAACACCGGATCGTGCTCGACCAGCCAGAACTGATCGGGTGTCTGCGCATCGCGGCCGTCGGTGAGGCCACGCATGGCCTGCCAGACGGGCGTATAAGGCCGGCGACCGAGGCGATGCAAGAGGATCGGAGAAAGTTCGCTCTCGCCTGCCATCAGACGACCATGTGCACGCGGCCGGTGGCCTTGAGCTCATCGAAGAGCGCCTTGAGCTGCTCCTCGCCGGTGGCGCGGATCGTCAGGCGCACCGACTGGAAGCGACCGCGGCGGCTGGGCACCACCTGGATGGCACTCGCGTCGAAGCCCGGATCGTGCCGGATGACGATCTGGCAGACCGTGGCGGCGAAATCCTCGGCAGCATCGCCGACGACCTTGATCGGGTAGTCGCAGGGAAAGGTGATCTTCGGCGGCTTGCCACCCGCCTGGCGACGGGGCTTGCGAAGGTCACGCAGGGAGTTGTCGTTCATGAAGCCTTCCGGCGGGTCGTGGATATCCGAGCATTTTACTCAACCTGGCGTGGGGAGACCAACGCCGAAGGGTCAAGGGGTCAAGGGGTCAAGGGGTCAAGAGAACATGGGATCAAGAAGCAAGCCAAGGGGTTTGCTTGCTCCTTGATCCTTGTGCCTTGCGGCTGGCCGAAGGCCCTAGTCGAACCAGCCACCGATCAGGTTGGTGAAGAAGCGCCGCACCTGGTCGAAGAGGCGCTTGAAGAGCCCCCCCTCCTCGACGCTCTCGAGGGCGACCAGGGGACGCTCGCCGACCACCTCATCGCCCTGGCGCACCTCCATGGTACCCACCCGGTCCCCGGCCGCGATGGGGGCGGTGAGGTCGGCCTGGATGTCGAGCTTGGCGGTGAGCTCCTCGCTGCGCGCGCGCGGTACGGTCATGACCACGTTACGATCGACGCCCACGCGCAGCTCGTTCTTGTCGCCGCCCCAGACACGAGGCGTGTTGAGCACGGCGCCGGCGTCATAGAGCTTGAGGGTCTCGTAGTAGCGGAAGCCGTAGCTGAGCAGCTTCTGGGTCTCCTGGGCGCGGGCCTCCTCGGACGCGGTGCCCATGACCACCGAGATCAGGCGCATGTCGTCGCGCTTGGCCGAGGCCACCAGGCAGTAGCCCGCGGCCTCGGTCCAGCCGGTCTTCAGGCCATCGACGCTGCTGTCGCGCCACAGCAGCCGGTTGCGGTTGGGCTGCTCGATGCCGCCATAGGTGAACTGCTTGCTGGCGTAGTTGGCGTAGTGTTCCGGGTAGTCGTTGATGATGTGCTGGGAGAGCAGCGCCAGATCGCGGGCCGAGGAGTAGTGGTTGTCGTCGGGCAGGCCGGTGGCATTGACGAAGTTGGTGTTGTTCATGCCCAGCCGGGTGGCGTGCTGGTTCATCAGGTCGGCAAAGGGACGCTCGCCACCGGCCAGGTGCTCGGCCATGGCCACGCTGGCATCGTTGCCCGAGACGATGATGATGCCCTTGAGCAGCTCGTCGATCGCCACCAGGGTGTCAACCTCGATGAACATCTTGGAGCCCCCGGTACGCCAGGCCTTCTCGCTGACGGGCACCAGGTCTTCCGGCGCGATGTTGCCCCGGTCGAGCTCGCGCTCCACGAGGTAGGCCGTCATCAGCTTGGTCAGGCTGGCCGGCGGCAGGCGCTCGTCGGCATTGTGCTCGACCAGCACACGCCCGCTGTCGGCATCCATCAGGATCCAGGAGCTGGCCGCCAGCTGCGGCGGCGAGGGGATCATGGTCTGCGGCGTCGGGATCACCTGAGCCGTGGCCTGTGACACGACCAGCAGCAGGCTGATCAGCAGCGGCAACAGCCGGCAGCGGCGGAAGAAAGGCGTGAATCTCATGGCAGGGGTTCTCATCAAGGGCATCGCGGGGTGGTTCGAAAAAAGGGGCACCGACTCAGTCGGCATCGTTGACGACAAAGGCCTGGGCAAAGCCCGCCCGACGCAGCTGCTCGCGGACAGGGTCCACCTGGCCGGCATCTTCCAGCGGACCGACCTGAACCCGATGGAGGCCGGTGGCACTGGCGACGCGCACGGGGCGGTCGATCTCGCCTTCCAGGCGCGACTTGAGCTGCCGGGCACTGTCGACGGAGCCCAGGGCCGCGACCTGCAGGAAGACGCCACTGCCGGCCATGGGCCTGTCGCGCGCGGCCGCTGGCGCGGCGGGGGCCGGTGATACGGCTTCGCTGCGGGGCGAGGGGGCCCCTGCCGCCCGGTACGCATCGCCGTTGTCGGCAATCCAGCGCTCCACGTCGATGGCCTCGACCTTCACCCGTCCGGTCCCCTGCTCGAGGATACCCAGGCGGGCCGCCGCCGCGTAGGAGAGGTCGATCTCGCGGTCGCTGTGGAAGGGGCCGCGGTCGTTGACCCGCACGATCGCCGAGCGGCCGTTTTCCAGGCTGGTGACACGCACGAAGCTCGGCAGGGGCAGGGAGCGGTGGGCGGCGCTCATCTTGTACATGTCGTAGATCTCGCCATTGGAGGTCGCATAGCCATGGAACTTCTCGCCGTACCAGGAGGCCCTGCCCTGGCGGCTATAGCCACTGGCATCCGCCATCACCTCGTAGCGCTTGCCCCACACCTCGTAGGGCGACTTGTTGCCTCCCCTGGAGCGCGCCTCGCGACGCGGCACCGCGTCGGGCACCTCGGCGACATCGGGTGGATCCTCGGGATAGGCGTCACCGGAGAGGGCATAGCGCTCGCCGCTTCCCGATGTGGCCGGCGCCTGACTGGACGCTTCACCGGGGGAAGGACGGGAGCCGCCGCCCCCGGCACAGCCGGCCAGCAGCAGCAGCACGCTCAGGGCGGCACAGGTGCGTCTCATGAGGCCTCCTCCGGGGTGGTATCGGTGGCGTCGAGCCAGTGGGCCTCCAGGCCCCGCGCCTCGGCAATCGCCTCGGCCAGCTCGGTCACCGCCATGGCATAGAGATGACTGTGGTTATAGCGAGTGATCACGTAGAAATTGTGCTCGCCGAGCACGTAGCCCCAGTTCTCCTCGCCATCCTCCAGCGCCACCGGCAGCAGGCGATGATCGTCGGCCAGCGCGTCCGGGACCTCGAGGCCCACCGCAGCGAGCTCCGCTGCCGGCACTGCGGGCGGCCGCGCGGCGCGGTTGAAGTCGATGCCGTCGGGAGGCGAGGCGGGACCCTCGGCCTCGTGGTAGATCGGCTCACCAGGGCGCCAGCCATGTTCGGCGAAGTAGTTGGCCACGCTGCCGATGGCGTCCACCGGGTTGGTCCAGAGGTCGCGCAGGCCATCGCCGTCGAAATCCACGGCGTAGGCGCGGTAGCTGGTGGGAATGAACTGCGGATAGCCCATGGCCCCCGCGTAGGAGCCGGTCAGGCTGCCAGGCGTGCGCTCCTCCTCGAAGGCGATCTCCAGGAAGGCGGCCAGTTCGCCGCGGAAGAAGCGGCCACGGCTGGGATGATGGAAGGCCAGGGTCGCCAGGGAGTCGAGGACGCGATGATTGCCGGTAACGCCGCCGTAGCGGGTCTCCACGCCGATGATGGCGGCAATCACCGCAGGTGGCACGCCGTACTCGGCCTCGGCCCTCGCGAAGGCCGCCGGATGGGCTTCGATGAAGGCGACCCCGTTGGCGATGCGCGGGGCATCCAGGAAGATGGCGCGATATTCGTCCCAGCGCAGGCGACGTTCGGCGGCGCCGGCCATGGCATCCAGCACCGACTGGCGGAACTCGGCCTCCCTCAGGGCGGCCAGGAGCCAGTCGCGGTCGACCCCGTTCTCGGCCAGCTCCTCCACCAGCCGAGCCGCTTCGGCATGGCGCTGCGGGTCGAAATCCGCCGCCAGGCCGGTCGTCGCCCCCCATGCCAGCAGCCCTCCCGCCAGCCAGGCCAACCAGCGTTTTCTCCGTGGTGACGACACCGTCATCGTAGCTCTCCCTGAATCCTGACAGATGCCTAACGCGGCAGCAGGCGGCGGTGGGCATGAATGGCCATGAGAATACCGAAACCCGCCATCAAGGTCACGCTGGAGGTCCCCCCGTAGCTGACCAGCGGAAGCGGCACGCCGACCACCGGCAGGATGCCGCTGACCATGCCCACGTTGACGAAGACATAGATGAAGAAGGTCAGGATGATGCTGCCCGCCACCAGGCGCCCGAAGGTCTCCTGGGCGGCGCCGGCGAGCCAGAGTCCGCGCCCCACGATCAGCAGGTAGAGCAGCAGGAAGGCCAGCATCCCCACCAGCCCGAACTCCTCGCCGAGCACCGCGACGATGAAGTCGGTATGGCGCTCGGGCAGGAACTCCAGCTGCGACTGGGTGCCCTGCAGCCAGCCCTTGCCCCAGAAGCCTCCACTGCCGATGGCGGTGGTCGACTGGATGATGTTCCAGCCCGCGCCCAGCGGATCGCTCTCGGGGTCGAGGAAGGTCAGGACCCGCTGGCGCTGGTAGTTGTGCATGTTCATCCACAGCAGCGGCAGCGCGGCCGCCGCCAGCGCGCCGAAGAACAGGATGAAGCGCCAGGAGAGGCCCGCCAGCAGGATCACGAAGACCCCGGCGATGGTGACCAGTAGCGAGGTGCCAAGGTCGGGCTGCTTGGCGATCAGCACCACCGGCAGGCCGATGATCGCCGCACAGACCAGCAGGTCGCGCCAGCGCGGTGGCAGCGGCTGGCGGCTCAGCCAGGCGGCGACCATCATCGGCATGGCCAGCTTCATCAGCTCCGAGGGCTGGAAGCGGATCACCCCGGGAATCACCAGCCAGCGCTGGGCGCCCATGCCCATGTCGCCGATCAGCTCCACGGCCACCAGCATCAGCACGCCGGCCACGTAGACCGGTGGCGTCCAGCGCAGCAGGGTCGTCGGCGAGAGCTGGGCGAGCCCGGCCATCACCACCAGGGCCACGCCGAAGCGGATGGCCTGGGCGTTCACCACTGCCATGCGCTGGCCGCTGGCACTGTAGAGCACCACCAGCCCGGCCAGCATCAGCACCAGCAGCATGCCGAGCAGCCAGGGGTCCAGATGGATCCGCTCCCACAGGCTGCGCCGCCGGGCGATACCGCTCAGCGAGGGCTTCACGGGATGGGCCCGCAGGCCACGGGTCAGCTCGCTCCAGCTCATCGTCAGTTCCCCGCCACCCGGTCGTCCTCGCGTTCGAGCACCTCGCGGACCTCCTCGGTATCCGGGGCCTCGTCCTCGAGCAGCCAGGCATCGGTCATCGCCTTGGCCAGGTGGGCGGCGTGGGTGCTGCCTCCGCCAGCATTCTCGACGATCACCGCCACGGCAATCTGGGGATCCTCCACCGGGGCGAAGGCCATGAACAGCGCATGGTCGCGCAGCCGTTCCTTGAGCTCGTCGGCGTTGTACTTCTGGTCCTGGCCCAGGGAGAAGACCTGGGCGGTACCGGACTTGCCGGCCATGCGGTACTCCAGGTCCTTGCCGATGCGCCGCGCGGTCCCCTCATGGCCCGAGACCACCTTCTCCATGCCGGAGAAGACCCGGTCCCACCACCCCTCGTTGTCGAGCGTGATATCGGACGGAGTATCCGGCAGCTCGACGGGCACCGCCTCGTCACCGACCCGCTGGGCCAGGCGCGGCTTGACCCACTGGCCGCGGTTGGCCAGCACCGCCGTGGCGGTGGCCAGCTGCAGTGGGGTGAGCTGCCAGTAGCCCTGGCCGATGCCCACCGAGAGGGTCTCGCCGGGGTACCAGGGCTGGTTGAAGCGCCCGCGCTTCCAGTCCCGAGAGGGCATCAGCGCATCGCTCTCGCCCTGGACGTCATGGGCGACCCGCTGGCCGAAGCCGAAGGCCGACATGTTCTCGTGGATGCGATCGATGCCCAGGTCATGGGCCAGGGAATAGAAATAGGTGTTATTGGAGACGGCGATGGCACGCTCCAGATCGACACGACCATGCCCCCAGCGCAGCCAGTTGCGGTAGCGCCGGGAGTCGTTGGGCAGCTGGTAGTAGCCGGGGTCGCGGATGGTGGTGTCGGGGGTGATCTTGCCCTCGGCCAGCCCCGCCAGGGCCAGGAAGGGCTTGATGGTAGAGCCCGGCGGATAGTGCCCGCGGATCGCCCGGTTGTAGAGCGGCAGGTCCAGGTCCTCCTGGAGGGCCCGGTAGGAGGCGACGTCAATGCCGGTGACGAACTGGTTGCTGTCGAAGCCCGGCACCGACGCCAGGGCGAGGATCTCGCCGCTCGGCGGGGCGATCGCCACGATGGAGCCGCGACGGCCGTCGAGCAGCTCCACGGCGAGCTTCTGTAGCTCGCTGTCCAGCGTCAGGGTCAGGTCCTTGCCCGGGACCGGGTCGGTGTGACCGAGCTCGCGCAGCACTCGGCCGCGGGCATTGGTCTCCACCTTGCGCAGCCCCGCCTGGCCGTGCAGTTCGTCCTCGTAGAATCGCTCCACCCCTGTCTTGCCGATGAAGTGGGTGCCGGCATAGTTGCCCGAATCCAGGCCCGCGAGTTCCTCGGCGTTGATCCGCCCCACATAGCCCAGCGCGTGCACCATGGTCTCGGCATCGGGATAGTAGCGCAGCAGCTGGGCCTGGACCTCGACGCCGGGCAGGCGATGGCGATTGACCGCGAGCCGGGCGATCTGCTCCTCCTCGAGGTCGCTCATCAGCAATGCCGGCTGGAAGGGACGCTGGCGCTGGCGGGACCGCACCCGGAAGGCCTCGACTTCCTCCTCGGGAATCTCCAGCAGATCGACCAGCAGCGACAGGGTGGCATCGAGGTCCTCGACCCGCTCGCGGACCAGGGTGAGATTGTAGGTAGGACGGTTCTCGGCCAGCAGCACGCCGTTGCGATCGTAGATCAGGCCGCGCGTGGGCGGCAGCGGCTCGACCCGCACCCGGTTCTTCTCGGAGCGGGTGCTGTAGACCTCGTGCTGCACCACCTGCAGGTAGAACAGCCGCCCGCCCAGGAGCCCGGTCAGGCACACCACCACCAGCACGGCCAGCAGCGAGCGCATGCGGAAGACACGCAGCTCCTGTTCCGGGTTCTTCAGGGTTTCGCGGCGCCGACGCATGCTCGGTGATGACCTCGGTATGATGGAGCAGAAGAGCCTTCAGCGGCCCTGAAAAGAAGAGCCTTCAGCGGCCCTGCACGGAAAGGGCCTTGAGCGCTGCCAGAGCGGAAAACGAACTTCAGCGATGATAGGGATGGCCGACCAGCAGGGTCCAGGCGCGGTAGAGCTGCTCGGCCAGCAGGATGCGCACCAGCGGATGGGGCAGTGTCAGCGGCGACAGCGACCAGTGCTGGTCGGCACTCGCCGAGAGCGACGGCTCCAGCCCATCCGGCCCGCCTACCAGCAGCACCACGTCACGCCCCTCGAGGCGCCAGGCGTCGGCCTCCCGGGCCAGTTGCTCGGTGCTCCAGGCCTTGCCCCCGACCTCCAGGGCGACCAGGTGCTCCCCGCCCTTGAGGCGCCCCCGGATGCGCTCGGCCTCCAGGGCCATGGCCCGGGTCACATCGGCATTCTTGCCGCGCTGCCCCGGCACGATCTCCTCCACCTCCAGGGCGAAGTCCCTGGGCAGGCGCTTGCGATACTCCTCGACACCCCGCGACACCCAGTCGGGCATGCGCGTGCCCACCGCCAGCAGGCGGAGCCTCATGAACCCGGCACCCCTTCCTCGAGACGGGCTTCCGTATCGCTTGGCAGGTCGGCCCAGAGCCGCTCCAGGTCATAGAGCTGCCGGGTCTCGGGCAGCATCACGTGCACCACCAGGTTACCCAGGTCGACCAGCACCCAGTCGGCGCCGTTCTCTCCCTCGATACCCAGCGGCGGAATGCCCTGCTCCTTGGCGGCCTGGACCACATTGTCGGCGAGCGCCGCCACATGGCGACTGGAGGTACCACTGGCCACCACCATCAGGTCGGTCACGCTGGTCAGCCGTGAGACATCCAGGACCGCAATGTCCTGAGCCTTGAGGTCCTCCAGTGCGTCGATCACCAGAGTCTTGAGTGCGTCGATATGCATAGCCCTTCGTGTCAGCCCCTTCGTGTCAGCCCTTCGTCAGCGGGAAATCCTCACACCCATTGTACCGGCTCGACGCCCTCGTGGGCAGCATTCAGCCATGCCGATAGAGTCCCCGCGACAGCAGTTGCGCCTCCACGGCCTCCGGCAGCAGGTAGCGTACGCTGCGGCCCGATGCCAGGCGCCGACGCACCTCGGTGGCGGAGATCGCCATGCGCGATGGCAGCCGAAGGCGCAGCAGCCGCCCGGCGGGACGGGCCATCAGCGCCTCGCTCTCCTCGACCTCGCGCCCCGCCAGCAGATCGACCAGCGCCTCGGGCAGCGCCGCCTGGTGGTCCGGTCGATCGATCACCACCACGTGGGCCAGCGTGAAGAGTCGCTCCGGCTCGTGCCAGTCGGCCAGCCGCAGGAAGGCATCGTGGCCCAGCGCCATCACCAGGCGTGCCTCATCGCCCAGTTCACGGCGCAACGAGGCCAGGGTGTCGGCACTGTACGAGGGACCCTCACGCTCGAGCTCGCGGGGATCGGCGACCAGGCCCGGCGTGTCGCCGATCCCCAGCCGCAGGAGGGCAAGGCGGTCGGCGGCCGAGATCCGGGGCTCGCCACGCAGCGGCGGCATGGCGGCGGGCACCATATGCACCCGGTCCAGGGCCAGCGCCTCGCGAAGCTCCACGGCACTGCGCAGGTGGCCCAGATGCACCGGATCGAAGGTACCGCCGAGCATGGCAACCCGGGGCGGTCTCGGCGGGTCGCGGTCGGCCCTGACGGGCAGGCCAGTCTGGCTCACCGGCGCACCTGGCCGTCACCGAGCACCACGTACTTGCGGGTGGTCAGCCCCTCGAGCCCCACGGGGCCCCGGGCATGCAGGCGGTCGGTGGAGATGCCGATCTCGGCGCCCAGCCCGTACTCGAAGCCGTCGGCGAAGCGGGTCGAGGCGTTGACCATCACCGAGCTCGAGTCCACCTCGGCGAGGAAGCGGCGCGCCAGGCCATAGTGCTCGGTGACGATGGCATCGGTATGGCGCGAGCCATAGCGCTCGATATGGGCCATCGCGGCATCGATGCCGTCGACCACGCGGATGGCCAGCACCGGGGCCAGGTACTCCGCATGCCAGTCCGCCTCGCTGGCCTCGGCGATATCGCCGAGGATCGCCCGGGTCCGCTCGCAGCCGCGCAGCTCGACGCCATGCTCGCCATAGGCGCGCGCCAGGGTCGGCAGCAGGGCCTCGGCCACCGGCGCGTCGACCAGCAGGGTCTCCATGGTGTTACAGGTCCCGTAGCGATGGGTCTTGGCATTGACCGCGATGGCCAGGGCCTTGTCGGGGTCGGCACTGGCATCGATATAGACGTGGCAGACGCCGTCGAGGTGCTTGATCACCGGCACCCGCGCCTCCCGGGTGATGCGCTCGATCAGCGACTTGCCGCCACGCGGGATGATCACGTCGACGTACTCCGGCATGCTGATCAGTCGGCCCACCGCGGCCCGGTCGGTGGTGGCCACCACCTGGACGGCCCCCTCGGGAAGGCCGGCGCGGGCCAACCCGGCGCGGATGCAGGCGGCGATGGCGGCGTTGGAGTCGCGCGCCTCGGACCCGCCTCGCAGGATGGCCGCATTGCCGGACTTCAGGCACAGGCTCGCCGCCTCCAGGGTGACGTTGGGACGCGACTCGTAGATGATGCCGATCACCCCGAGGGGCACGCGCATCTGGCCCACCTGGATGCCGCTGGGCCGCGAGCGCAGTCCGTCGATCTCGCCGACCGGGTCCGGCAGGGCAGCGACCTGGGCGAGCCCGTCGATCATGGCATCGAGGCGGGTGTCGTCGAGCGCCAATCGGTCAAGCAGCGCCGCCTCCAGGCCGCTCTCGCGCCCGCGGGCAAGGTCGCGGGCATTGGCGTCCAGCACCTCCCCGCGGGCCTGCTCGAGCAGCTCGGCCATGGCCAGCAGGGCGGCGTTCTTGGCCGCGGTGTCGACGCGGCGCATGCGGGTGGCGGCCTCGCGGGCGCCCTGCCCCAGGCGCTGCATGTAGGCCTCGACATCGCCGATATCGGGGGTCGCGGGGTCGTGGTCCGAGCGGGAGGCTTGAGCTGTCATGCCGTTGCGTGTCTCCTGGGGCCGGCGACGCCGCGACAAGGGCGCTGCCGGCGTTATACTGTGCCGTAAACCGGGAAGGGAATCATACTAAGCCACCATGCAGACCAAGTACAAAGTCGGACTGCTGCGCGGCAACCTGCTGGTCGCGGCGCTGCTGCTGGCGCTGCTGGCCCTCGTCACGACGACCCTGACCGAGGCCCTGCTGCTGTGGCTGGCCGCGACCTGGCTGGCCGTCACGGCGCTGCTGCTCGCCTTCAACCATCGCCGTCCCGCCACGGTACCCTGGCAGCTGCTGCCCGGCCTGCTGCTCGCCGCCCTGCTGTGGGTGGATCCCGAGCGGCACGTCACCTGGCTGTGGGCCTGGGCGGTGCTGCTGATGCTGCCCCAGCCCCGCTGGATCCTGCTGCTCGAGGCCCTGCTGGCCCTGGCCACCTGGTGGCCACTGCGCGAGCTGCTGGGTCTCGAGCAGTGGGCCCTGGCCGGCCTGCTGCTCGCCGCCCTGATGCTGCTGGGCCTCTCACGGGCCCTCGACCTACGCGCGCTGCGCCAGCGCACCCTGCGCCGGGCCCGGCTGGTGCCCGGCCTGCCGCTCTGGCCCGGCGCCAGGCTGGGCCAGGACCTCGCCCTCGAGCGGGGCCGCAGCCGTCGCGAGGGGGTGCATGCCGAACTGCTGCTGCTGCACGCCCCACGCCACCGCTGCTGGTCCCTGGCCCACCGGCTCTGCCGGCTGACCCACAGCTTCGAGCCCTGCTACCGCCTCGACCCGCGAACCCTGGCGGTGATCCTGACCAGCCGCAACCGCCGCGAGGCCGGGGAGCGCCGCGAGGCACTGTGGCGCCATCTCGACACGCGGGGCCCGGCCCGGGTGATCCCCCTGCACGAGCTGGCATCCCTGGCAGATGAACAGCAGGCGCTGGCGCGACAGGTGGCAGGGCTTCAGGTCACCGGAGAAGCCACCGATGCCTGAACGCCGGTTCCGCTTCCTGCGGCTGTTCGCGGCCTGGTACGCCAGCGGCGCGCTGCTGCTGCTGGGCATGGCCCTGTGGCTCTACCTGATGGGCGAGTACGAGCGCCTTCCCCTCCCTGCCGCCCTCTCCCTGCTGATGCTGGTGGCCACCCTGCTGAGCGTGACGCGTGAGGATCACTCGCGGCTGGCCGCCTACCTGGTGCTGATCTGCGGTTACCTGCTGATTGCCGTGGAACTGCCCCGGCAGTCGGGGCTGCCGTCGCTCTGGGTGGGAGTGCCGCCGGTCCTCACCCTGCTGCTGCTGCCGCTGGGCCCGGCCATGCTGCTCAACGTGGCGCTGACGCCGGTCTGGCTGGCCCTGCTCGGCAATGGCGAGCTCGACCGGAACATGCTGCTGGGCTACCTGACGCTGGTGGTGGTGGCGGCCCTGGTCCCCTGGGAACAGGTCCGCCAGCATGCCCTGCTGCGGGCCACCGACCCTAGCGATCCCGATTGCCCGGCGGTGGGACGCGAGACCCTGCACGAGCGGCTGGCCAGCGAGGCCGAACGCGCCGCGCTGCTCGGCCAGCCGCTGGCCGTGCTGCTGGTCCACCTGCCCCAGCTGGAGATGGCGGAGGAGCAGTTCGGCCCGCGGGCGCGACAGGCCCTGCTGGACGGGCTCTGCCAGGCCGTCGCCAGCCGCTGCCGCGACCAGGATATCCTGGGCCGTGAGGGCCCGGCGGATTTCTGGCTGGTGTTGCCGGACACCACCGAGAGCGGCGCCCTGCTGGTGCAGCAGCGGCTCGGCCAGGCCCTCGAGCAGACCACCCTGATGGAGACCGGCCCGCTGGAGGCGCGGCTGCGCCTCTGCCGGCCGCGCCCGGGAGAGTCCCGGCAACGATTCGAGCAACGCCTGCAGGCCGTCGGCCAGTCGCTGGCCGATGGCTGAGCCTCGGCACCACGAGCGCACGGCACGGCAACGGAGCCCCTCTTGAGCATCGCCGACACCCTCTTCCAGCTGGCGCCATCTCCGGGGCTGCTGCTGCTGATCATCGCCGTCATCGCCCTGGTGGAATCCCTGGCGCTGGTGGGACTACTGGTGCCGGGGGTGGTCCTGATGACCGCCGCGACCTCGCTGGCCGGCCACCAGGACCTGGCCGTGGGGCCGGTGCTCGGTGCCGCCTTCCTCGGCGCGGTGGCCGGCGACGGCCTCAGCTTCCTGCTCGGCTACACCCAGCGCGAGCGGGTGACCACCCTGTGGCCGCTGTCGCGACATCCCGAATGGCTCGCGCGGGGCGCCCGCTTCTTCCAGCGTCACGGCCCGCTGTCGGTCTTCCTGGGCCGCTTCGTGGGGCCGGTGAGACCCGTGGTGCCGCTGATCGCCGGCATGCTGAGGATGTCGCCCCGCACCTTCACCTGGGCCAACCTGGGCTCGGCACTGCTCTGGGCACCGGCCTACGTGCTGCCGGGCTTCCTGCTGGGGCGCACCTGGCAGCAGCTGCTGGACCTGCCGGAGGGCCTCAAGCCCTGGCTGGTCGCCCTGGGCGTGCTGGTCGTCATTCTCGCCGTGGCGTTCTCGTGGTGCCGCCACCTGGTGACCCGCGACGGGCTGGCCTACCGCGGCCTCGCCTGGCTGTCGCGGCGCACTCCCCTGGGACGGCGACTGTGGCGACTGCTCGCCCCGTCTCACGAGGAGGAGCCGCCCCTGGCCTCCTGGCTGCTGCTGATCCTCTCCCTGGCGGCCCTCTCGGCCTGGACCCTGGTTGTGATCCACCACCAGGGCCCGTTGGCCATGGACCTGCGTCTCGCGGGACCGCTGGAGCGCCTCGCGCTGCCTGGCCTGGACGCCTTCGGGGAGCTGATGGCCAGGGCCGGCGACCTGCTAGGCGTGCTCGCCCTGACCTTGCCCTGGGCAGCCTGGCTGCTGTGGCGCCGCCACCGGGCGGCCTTCTGGCACATCGCTGGCGGGCTTGCCGGCATCGCGCTGCTCAACACCCTGCTCAAGGCGACCATCGGCCGGGCGCGGCCGGACACGCCCGCCTACCTGGCCGACTCGCTCTCCTACCCGAGCTCCCACACCTCCACCGCCGTGGTGCTGTTCGGCATGGCCGCGGCCTTTGCCAGCCGGGAGCTGCCCCACGGCAGGCGCTTCCTGGCCTACTGGGCCGCCATTGCCATGATCCTGCCGATGGCCCTGTCACGCCTGCTGGTCGGGGTGCACTGGCTCAGCGACCTGATCGGCGGCGCCCTGCTCGGCCTGGTGGTCTGTGCCCTGGTGCAGTTGGCCTGGCAGCGACATCCGCGCCCGCGCCTCGGACCCTGTCCCTGGCACCTGCTGGGCGTGGCCTCGCTGGTGCTGGTCGCGGCCCGCATCGCCTGGCTGCCGCCGGTATAGGAGCCTGTCGGACTTAACCCTAATCTACTGCGAAATCCGGTTTTTCGGCCAATTTCATTCGATCTGTTTCGTTAAAGAGCACGCTATTCGCCTCAACAGATCGATAAACTTGTCTCGAAACCCGAATCTCTCGCTACGATTGGTCAAGCCCGACAGGCTCCTAGCCCAGGGCCAGCCAGAGCCCCACGCCGACCATCAGGCTCCCGGCGACGCGATTGAGCAGCCGCACATTGCCGCTCTCGCCGAGCAGCCGGCGCAGGGTGCGCCCGCCGGTGGCATAGAGCAGCAGGCAGAGGAACTCGATGGAGAGGATCACCGCGATCAGCGCCAGCAGCTGGCCGACCAGCGGGCGCGAGGCATCCAGGAAGGGCGGCAGCAGAGCCATGAAGAAGGCCCAGCCCTTGGGGTTGGCCACCGCGGTGACCAGCCCCTGCAGGGCCAGCTGGCCCCGGGCGGCGGGCGGGCCCGCCTCCAGGGTCTGGGGGATCGCCATGCGTCCCCGGGAACGCCACATCATCACCCCCAGATAGCCGAGGTAGGCACCGCCCAGCCACTTGAACAGCGCGAAGAGCTCGGGCTGGCGAAGCATCAGGGCTGCCACCCCGGCACCGGCGGCGAAGGCCACCAGGCCCACGCCCACCAGCTCGCCGACCATCATCCACAGGGTGCGCCTCACGCCCTGGGTCATGCCCAGCACCATGGCCAGGGTCATGCACATGCCGGGGGTGAGCGAGACCAGCAGGAAGGTCGGCACGAAGACCGTCAGCACCGACAGCGGGATCATGCCTCGCCCCAGCGGGGCATCAGGCGATGCGCGACCCCCAGCTGGTTGAGGATCCGCGCCACAATGAAGTCGACCAGGTCGTCCACCGACGTCGGCTGGTGGTAGAAGCCCGGCGCGGCGGGCAGGATCACCGCCCCCATGCGGGTCAGGGCGAGCATGTGCTCCAGGTGAATGGCCGAGAAAGGGGTCTCGCGAGGCACCAGGATCAGCTTGCGTCGCTCCTTGAGCGCCACGTCGGCGGCGCGCTCGATCAGGTTGTTGCTGGCCCCGGTGGCGACCGCCGAGAGGGTCCCGGTACTGCAGGGGCAGATCACCATGGCCGAGGGCGCCCCGGACCCCGAGGCGACCGGCGCCATCCAGTCCTCGCGGGCGAAGCAGCGGATCTGGCCGGGCGCCGCCCCGCTGCGCTCGGTGAGGACCTCGGCCAGCCGGGCCGGGCGCGCCGGCAGTTCGCGGTCGGTCTCGGTGGCGATCACCAGGTGGGCCGCCTTGGAGATCATCACCCAGACCTGATGGTCGGCCGCCACCAGCGCCTCGATCAGCCGCAGCCCGTACTGCGCCCCGGAGGCGCCGGTCAGGGCCACCGTGACGGGGTCACGCAGTTCAGTCGGCATGGGCCACCTCCAGCGCCGCCAGCAGCTTCTCGTGGATGCCGCCGAAGCCGCCGTTGGACATCACCACGATGCGATCCAGCGGTCGTGCCTCGGCGACCAGGGCCGCCACCAGGGCATCGAGGTCGTCGAGCAGCCGGGCCGGTACCGGGCTTGCCTCGAGCACCGGCGACAGCGACCAGTCGAGCCCCGGCGGCTGGAACCAGAAGGCGGCATCGGCGGCGGCGACGCTTGCCGCCAGCCTGTCGCGCAGGGTGCCCAGCCGCATGGTGTTGGAGCGCGGCTCGATCACCGCCAGCAGGCGCCCGCGCGGGGTCGCGGCCCGCAGCCCCTCCAGGGTGGCGGCGATCGCCGTGGGGTGGTGGGCGAAGTCGTCGATCACCTCGATGCCCGCCACCTCGCCGCGCAGCTCCTGGCGACGCCGCGGGGTCGCGAAGCGCGACAGCGCGGCAGCGGCGCGCGGCAGGTCGACCCCGCAGGCCCTGGCCGCCGCCAGGGCGGCCAGGGCATTGCGTGCGTTGTGGGCCCCGGTCAGCGCCCAGTCGACCACCGCGTCCTCGTTCACCTCGGCACCCGCGTCATGGCACTCGTGGATGACCCGGAAGCGTGAGGCATCCTCGCGCTCGAGCTCCAGCCGCCAGGGACTTGTTGCCTGCGTGCCGAAGCGCTCCACCGGGGTCCAGGCCCCCATCTCGAGCACCCGGTCCAGGGCCGGCTCGCCATCGGCCACCAGCAGGCGGCCCCGCCCGGGGACGGTGCGCACCAGGTGGTGGAACTGCCGCTCGATGGCGCCCAGGTCGTCGAAGATATCGGCGTGGTCGAACTCCAGGTTGCCGAGGATGGCGATCTCGGGGCGGTAGTGGACGAACTTGGAGCGCTTGTCGAAGAAGGCCGTATCGTACTCGTCGGCCTCCACCACGAAGGGGGCATCGTGGGCGCCGAGGCGCGCCGACAAGCCGAAGTTGCGCGGCACCCCGCCGATCAGGAAGCCCGGTGCCTGGCCGCCCGACTCCAGCAGCCAGGCCAGCAGGCTCGCCGTGGTGGTCTTGCCGTGGGTACCGGCCACGGCGATCACCCGCCGCCCCGGCAGCACCTCCTCGGCCAGCCACTCGGGCCCCGAGACGTAGGGCAGCCCCAGGTCCAGGACCGCCTCGACCTCGGGGTTGCCCCGGGAGAGGGCATTGCCGATCACCACCCGGTCCGGCCGCGGCGAGAGGTTGTCCGCCGAGTACCCCTCGCACAGCGCGATGCCCGCTTCCTCGAGTTGGGTGCTCATGGGCGGGTAGACGTTGGCATCGGAGCCGCTGACGGTAAGGCCCAGCTCTCGGGCCAGCAGGGCCAGGCTGCCCATGAAGGTACCGCAGATACCGAGGATATGAAGGTGCATGCGCTCTCCGGGAATCTTTTCGCCGCCAGCCGCGGCGCGACCTGCGCGAGACTAGCATGGCGCCCTCGGCGCGCTCCAGCCGCCAGCGTCGCCCGCCAGGCCCAAGGCGACTTGGGCCTGGCGGGCACGCGGGTGCAGCCAATGCCACTTTCGGCTAGACTCACGGGCTTTCGGAACCCTCGACGTGACCAGGAACAGGTAAGCCCCATGGCCCAGCACAACGCCTTCTACGCCCAGTCCGGCGGCGTCACCGCCGTGATCAACGCCAGCGCCTGCGGCGTGATCGAAGCCTGCCGCCGCCATCCGGACCAGATCGGCAAGGTCTATGCCGGCCACAACGGCATCATCGGCGCCCTCACCGAGGACCTGATCGACGTCAGCCAGGAATCGGACGAGACCATCGCCGCCCTGCGCCACACGCCCGGCGGCGCCTTCGGCTCCTGCCGCTACAAGCTCAAGGACATCGAGTCCCACCGCGCCCAGTACGAGCGGCTGATCGAGGTCTTCAAGGCCCACGACATTCGCTACTTCTTCTACAATGGCGGCGGCGACAGCGCCGATACCTGCCTCAAGGTCTCGCAGCTCTCCGAGAAGCTCGGCTATCCGCTGACGGCCATCCACGTGCCCAAGACCGTGGACAACGACCTGCCGATCACCGACAACTCTCCGGGCTTCGGCAGCGTGGCCAAGTACATCGCCACCTCCACCCTGGAGGCCTCGCTGGACATCGCCTCGATGTGCGCCACCTCCACCAAGGTGTTCGTGCTCGAGGTGATGGGACGCCACGCCGGCTGGATCGCCGCCGCCGGCGCCCTGGCCGGCCAGGGCGAGGGCGAGCCGCCGCACCTGGTGATCTTCCCCGAGGTGCACTTCGACCGCGCCAGGGTGATGGCCCGGGTAGAGGAATCGGTCAAGAAGTACGGCTACTGCGTGATCGTGGTCTCCGAGGGGGCGCGCTACGAGGACGGCACCTTCCTCGCCGACTCCGGCAACACCGACGCCTTCGGCCACCGCCAGCTGGGCGGCGTGGCGCCGACCCTGGCCGGCATGGTCAAGCAGGACCTGGGCTACAAGTACCACTGGGCCGTGGCCGACTACCTGCAGCGGGCCGCCCGCCACCTGGCCTCGAGGACCGACGTCGAGCAGGCCTACGCGGTGGGCGAGAAGGCCGTGGAGCTGGCCATCGACGGCAAGAACTCCATGATGCCGGCGATCAAGCGCGTCAGCGAGGCTCCCTACGAGTGGCGCATCGAGGCCGCCCCGCTGGCCGAGGTCGCCAATCGCGAGAAGTTCATGCCGCGGGAGTTCATCCGCGAGGATGGCTTCGGCATCACCGAGGCCTGCCGCCGGTACCTCTCGCCGCTGATCCAGGGCGAGGATTTCCCGCCCTTCGAGAACGGCCTGCCAAAGGTGGCGCACCTCAAGCTGGCCCGAGTCGAGCGCAAGCTGCCCGAGTTCAAGATTTAACAGCGCCGAGCGCCGAGCGCCGAGCGCCGAGCGCCGAGCGCCGAGCGCCGAGCGCCGAGCGCCGAGCGCCGAGGAGGATGCTGCTCGCGCCCCACTATGGCAACACTGGAAAACCTCCAGCAGGTTACTCTGCTGGAGGTTTTTCTTGGCTGCTTGGCTGCTTGGCTGCTTGGCTGCTTGGCTGCTTGGCTGCTTGGCTGCTTGGCGCTTTATCGCAACAACCAGGAGAGCACCAGCAGCAGCAGCAGGATGCCCGCCACCCCCTGCCAGAAACGGTTCGGCTCCCCCGGCCTGCGAGACCCGCCCTCTTCCGCGTCACGGGCCGGATCCCGCGGCGGACGCAGCGCGCGACGGAACTCCGACATGCGCCGGAAGCGCAGTGCACGCTGAGGGTCCAGGGCCCGGCGCAGGGCATCATCCAGGGCCACGGCCACCTCGGGGTTGAGGGTGCGGGCACTGCGATAGGCCAGCTGCTCCAGATCGGTGTGGCTGCGCAGCCGGTTCGGCGCCAGGGCATAGGGCAGCTCGCCGGTGAGCAGCCAGTAGATGGTCGAGGCCAGGGAGTACTGGTCGCTGCGACGGCCGACATCATCCTCCAGCGCATACTCCGGCGCACTGTGCTCGGTCAGCCCGAGCTGTCGAACCAGCTCCCGTGAGCGGCGGTGACCATCCACGTCACGCAGGTGGCAGGCGCTGAAATCGGCCAGCACCACCTGGCCATGCATATCGATCAGCACGTTGTCGGGGTGGATCCGCTGGTGCAGCAGATCGCGGTGGTGCAGTGCCTGCACCGCCTTGCCCAGCTGGTTGGCAATGTCGAGGCGCTGCTCGAGGCTCGCCTGGGGGTGACGCCTGGCCCATTCGGCCAGGGTCTCGCCCTTGACGTGGGCCATCAGGTAGTAGAGGAAGCGCCGCGGCCGCGAGGACTCCATGATGCGCACCACGAAGGGCGACTTGACGCGCTCCACCACCCACTGCTGCAGCAGGAAGTGCTCCAGATAGGCATTGCGGCTGGAGAGTTCGGGACTCGGCGCCTTCATCACCATCTCGCGCCCGCTGTGCAGGTCGCGCACGTGATAGACCCGCGACTGGGCGGTGCGCGAGAGCACCGACAGCACCTCGAGACCGTCGAGGCGATCACCGGGCGAGAGCTCCGGGGGGATCGGCAGGTCGCCGTAGACCCGGCCGGGCTTGTCCTCCGATGCCTCATCGGGCAGGGCGTCGATGCGTACCAGCTGGAAGCAGAACTGGTCGCCGCCATACCCCCGCTCCTGGGCCCGCTCGCGCGCCGCCACGCCCAGGCGCTCGCAGGCGGCATCCAGGTCACTGGCATCCTCGCGGATCAGCCGCACATAGTCCGAGGGCATCAGGGTGCCCTGTACCGCCTGGGTGGTGAACAGGAAGATATCCCCCTGCTTGAGCGGCATGCTGGCGTAATCGATCTCCAGGCCGCTGTCCATGCCCATGGCCCGGGAGGGGTAGCGGTAGCCGCCCAGATCGGTGACATGATCCCGGGAGAGCTGCTCGAACTCGGCACCGCGCAGGCGGAACACCAGGGTATCCCCCATATGGAAGAGGTGTGCCTCGCGTCCCCGGTAGACCATGGCGGAGAGCGAGGAGACATAGCTGCCGTCCGACATCTGGCGGTTCTGGCTGAAACACCAGGCGTTCAACGCCCGCAGCACGCGGGTCGCCGAGGTCTTGACGTCCCAGTGGTCGGGGGTGGAGAAATAGTCGGCTAGGAAGCCCTTGACGCTGAGATCCCCCGCCTGCTTGGCCAGGTTGTTGCGCAGGGTGGAGTCACTGATCAGGGCGCAGGCGCCCTTCGCCGCGAGCAGGGGAGGCTCGGGGAAGCGCACCGACATCGAGCTGCGATGCCGCCGCCGATCAGGCGCGACGAACGCCTGTCCGTAGCTCAGTGACAGTTGCACGGGTGTCAAGGCAGTCTCCTCGGAGTCGACGCGATGCACCGGCCGGTGGCCAGCGGCTTCCATCGGAGACCCATGATACACCCTGCCCCGCCGGCTCGCCCATCGACCAATGGCAAGGCCTCCAACCTAAGGCCCATTGGTAATCGCCGCCTCGGCTTCGTATAATTCGGCGGATTTTGCGCCTGCCCGATTCGCCAAGCCTCATTATTGCCAACCCAAGGAAGCGACGATGAACTTCGACAACATCCCCGCCGGCAAGGACCTCCCCAACGACGTCTACGTGGCGATCGAGATCCCGGCCAACCACGCGCCGATCAAGTACGAGATCGACAAGGACATGGGGGCACTGCTGGTCGACCGTTTCATGGCCACCCCGATGTTCTACCCGGCCAACTACGGCTTCATCCCCCACACCCTGGCCGACGATGGCGACGCCCTGGATGCGCTGGTGGTGACCCCCTATCCGGTCCAGCCCGGCGCCGTGATCCGCGCCCGCCCGGTGGGCATCCTCAACATGACCGACGAGGCCGGCGAGGACGCCAAGCTGGTGTGTGTCCCGCACCCCAAGCTCTCCAGCCTCTATGACGACGTCCATGAGGTCACCGACCTGCCCGAGCTGCTGCGCCAGCAGATCGCCCACTTCTTCGAGAACTACAAGGACCTCGAGAAGGGCAAGTGGGTCAAGGTGGAGTCCTGGGAAGGCTCCGAGGCGGCCTGCAAGGCCATCGAGAAGGCCGTGGCCGCCCACGAGAAGGCCTGAGCCTCGAGGTCAGCTGCCCATGGCAGCACCGCCTGACATGATGACGGGCCGCCCAAGGGGCGGCCCGTTATCGTTACGCGACATCCTCGGTCCTCAGCTCGCTGGCTGATCACCTTCGGCGGTGGCACCGTCGTCGGCCGTGGCCTCATCGCCACCCTCTTCAGCGGTATCTGAGGGCACCTGCTCACCCTCGGCCGAGGCGGCATCGCCGGACGTGGCCTCGTCGCTGCCCTCCTCTCCCGCCTCGGCAGGCGTCGGCTCGCTGCCGGAGGAGGCCATTTCGCCCTCGCCAGTATCGGGGGCCTGCTGTTCGATGGCCGGCTCATCGGCGGCTTCCTCCCCGGTCGGCGCAGCCTGCGCCTCCTCGCCCTCATCGGTCGCAGCCCCTTCGGTGGGTGCCTCGCCCTGAGATGCCTCGGCATCGCCCGTGTCAGCGGCACCCTCGTCGGCGACACCCTCTCCGCTCGGGGCGGACATCTCGCCCTCGCCTTCGTCGGCAGGCGCTTCCTCGGCAGCATCCTCGCTGCGCTCCACTTCCACCACCGGCGGCTCGCTGGCCGTGGGGGCCGGGGCGGGCGTCACCTCGTCCAGCCCCTCGGTGACCTGTCTCGCCAGGTCCCGGGCACGCACCATGTGATTGGCCAGCACCAGCGAATGGTTGGCGAAGATGCCGAAGCCCGAGCCATTGAGGACCAGCGGGCTCCACAGCCGACGCTGGCTGCGCTGGAGCTCGGCCACCAGCTGTTCCCAGCGCTCGGTGACCCCGGCCGAGGCCAGCACGTCGGCCTGGTCCCGCTGTACCGCCTCGAGCAGGTGCATCAGGGCCCAGGCCTGGCCACGCGCCTCGAAGAAGACGTCATCCACCCGATACCAGGGCGTCCGGGTGGGCAGGGCCTCGGCATCGATATCCAGGTCGCGCAGTTCATCGCGACTGCCGATGCTCGCCGAGAGTCGCAGGCCCAGGTCGTCCAGCGACCCGGTAATGGCCTCGAGCCAGGCCGCCAGGCCCTGCTCCTGGTCACCGAAGCCGGCGTCACCTCCCTCCCCGAGCGCAGCAAGATAGCCGTCGAGCCCATCCAGGGCCTGCTCCAGGCGCTTCTCGGTGGAGGGGTAGAGCCAGTCGCGGCTATCCCCCATCAGTCGCTCCTGCACGCCCTCCAGCACCGGGGCCGACGACTGTTCCATCGCGGGCAGGGACCTTGCGAGGCGGCGGGCCTGGTCGAGCACGCCCAGCTCCCAGGCCGGCATGTTGTCGAGCCATAGCCCGGGCGGGGCAACATCGTTGCGCAGGTATCCGCCCGGCTTCTCGAGCAGGGTCTCGACCAGGGTCATCAGGCTGGCGGTGGTCACGGCACCGCGGGACGCCGGGCTGCCCGACGCCGGGCCGCGCTGCTCGGCGACGGCCTGCTCCACGTCGAAGCCTGCCGGTGTCCGGCTCCACCAGATCCCCAGCCCCAGGCACACCACCAGGTAGATGACCAGCAGTACCAGCAACGGCTTCCAGATCCAGCCATACTCCGGACGCTCGAGTACCTCGGTCCGGCTGCGGCGCCTGGCGGCACCCTTATGCGACAACGCCATGGTCAGGTTCCCTGTGAAGATGAAAGCTTGCGGCGACGCGACAATACGGCGCAGCCTCTCAGGCGGGATGCCATCAACAGCCCCCTGCTACTGCGATATCCTAGCAGGACCTTGGCCTCGCCGCCGACGGGCAGGAACCCGGTCGCGAGCCAAGGGGTCAAACTCGCGCCATGACATCAACATGTCCACCGCAATAAGGAAGTGCCGTGCCGACCGCCCTGCGACTCGCCCTGCTGATCACGCTGCTGCTGCCGCTGGGAGCCCAGGCCCAGTGGTTCTCCCAGGATGACGACGAGACGTTCCTGCCGGTGCTGGAGGCCTTCCAGGCAAGCGCCTGGCACGATGGTGAGACCCTCCATGTGGGCTTCGAGAACGCCGAGGGCTACTACCTCTATCGCCACCAGTTCGCCGTCGAGTCCGACGTGGAAGGCCTCTCGCTGGGCGAGCCCGAGCTTCCGCCGGGACTGGCCAAGAGCGACGAGTTCCTGGGCGACGTCAATGTCTTCTATGACAGCGTGGTCCTCGAGGTACCCCTCGAGCCAGGCCACCAGGGGCCGCTGGACATCACCCTGACCTTCCAGGGGTGTGCCGATGCCGGCCTCTGCTACCCGCCGGAACGCCTCGAGCTGACCGCCCCCGAGGGCGAGGCACCGGCCACCTTCGCCGGCTGGACACCGAACGACGAGACGGGCACCTCCGGCCGCGACACGTCGGCTGGCGATATGCCTTCCGCCGACCAGGCGGCCGGACGCGACCTCGCCGCGACCGGCGGTGATGCCCCGGGTGGCGCCCCCCGGAGCGAGGACGGCCGCTTCCGCACCCTGATGGCCGAGGCCAGCCTGCCGCTGGTGCTCGGGCTCTTCTTCCTCGCCGGCCTGGGACTGACCTTCACGCCCTGCGTGCTGCCCATGGTGCCGATCCTCTCCTCGATCATCGTCGGCCAGCATCCGACCCGCTCCCGGGCCTTCGTCCTCTCGACCAGCTACGTGGGGGGGATGGCGCTCACCTATGCCGCCGTGGGTGTGCTGATGGGCCTGTTCGGCGCGGGCCTCAACCTCCAGGCCCGCCTGCAGTCGGCCCCGGTATTGATCACCTTCGCCGTTCTCTTCACCCTCTTCGCCCTGGCGATGTTCGGCGCCTTCGACCTGCGCCTCTCGCCGAGGCTTGCCGGCCGCATCGACGGCTGGCAGGCCCGCGCCCAGCGCAGCGGCCCCGCCGGCCTGGCCCTGGCGGGGGCGCTGTCGGTGCTGGTGGTCTCGCCCTGCGTCTCGGCGCCGCTGGCCGGCGCCCTGGTGTTCATCTCCACCACCGGCGATGCGCTGATGGGCGGGGCCGCGCTGTTCGCGCTGGCCCTGGGCATGGGCGTGCCTCTGCTGCTGGTGGGCACCTTCGGCACCACCCTGCTGCCCCGCTCCGGTGCCTGGATGAATGGCGTCAAGGCCGCCTTCGGCATCCTGCTGCTGGGGGTCGCGATCTGGCTGGTGGAACGCCTGCTGCCGGGCAGCATCGCCCTGCTGCTGTGGGCCGGGCTGGCCATCGGCAGCGCCCTGGCCCTGGGCGCCCTGAGCGTCAACCAGGCCCAGGGCTGGCCGCGGGTCAGGCAGGCGGCCGGGCTGATGCTGCTGGTCTGGGGCATCGCCCTGGTGATCGGCGCCTCCCGCGGCGGGGAGGACCCGCTGCGCCCCCTGGCACCCGCCAACCCGGTGGCCGGCACCGAAGCCGCGGAGGCGGCCGGCCTCGCCCGGGACGTCACCACCGTGGAGGACCTCGACGCCCTGCAGGCCTCGCTGGCCGAGAGCGAGGAGCCGGCCTTCGTCAACTTCACCGCCGACTGGTGCATCTCCTGCAAGGTGATGGAGCGCGACGTCTACCCGGCGCCCGAGGTGGCCGGACAGCTGGCCAACTTCCGTCGCATCAACGTCGACGTCACCGACAGCGGCGCCACCACCCGCGAGGTGCTGGACCACTTCCAGCTGTTCGGCCCGCCCAGCCTGCTGTTCTTCGACGGCGGCAATGAGCTGCGCGATGCCCGCGTTCAGGGCGAGGTGGATGCCCCCCAGCTGGCCAGCCACCTGGAGGGTGTGCTGGACTGGCTGGAGAGCCGGCAAGGCTGAACCCGCGACGCACCGCGAGCGCCGCTCGAACAGTGTTCCTGCACGGCTGGACATCCTTGCCGATTTTCGGCAGACTCCGGCCTCATTGCTCTTTCATGGTCAATAGATGCATCAAGACACGCTATCTTGCCGCGATCTATTGCAAGTTGGCCGGGGTTGACAGCACCCCGGATCACCCCCCAACCCCACCGGTCGAGACAACGTCATGGATATCCGCAAGGTCAAGAAGCTGATCGAGCTGCTCGAAGAGTCCAACATCAGCGAGATCGAGATCCAGGAAGGGGAGGAATCGGTTCGCATCAGCCGCCACCCCAACGGCACGAACTGGCAGACGCCCATGCCTCAGCCCTATGAGGCACCGGCTGCAGCGGCCCCCCAGGCGCCGGCACCGGCTGCCGAGCCCGCCGCCGATGCCGCGCCGGCCTACCAGGGGCATACCGTCAACTCGCCGATGGTCGGCACCTTCTACCGTTCGCCGGCACCCGGCTCCAAGGCCTTCGTCGAGATCGGCTCGAGCGTCAAGAAGGGCGAGACCATCTGCATCGTCGAAGCGATGAAGATGATGAACCAGATCGAGGCCGACCGGGACGGCGTGATCGAAGCCTTCCTGGTCGAGGATGGCGAACCGGTCGAGTTCGACCAGCCGATGCTCGTCATCGCCTGACGCTCCCGTCCTCATCATTCACCAACTGGCGGATTCCTCATGCTGGACAAGGTCCTCATCGCCAATCGTGGCGAGATAGCCCTGCGCATCCTGCGCGCCTGCAAGGAACTGGGCATCAAGACGGTGGCGGTCCACTCGACGGCCGACCGCGAGCTCATGCACGTGCGCCTGGCGGACGAGGCCGTATGCATCGGGCCGGCTTCCTCGGCGAACTCCTACCTGAACATCCCGTCGCTGATCAGCGCCGCGGAAGTCACCGACTCCAGTGCCATCCACCCCGGCTACGGCTTCCTCTCCGAGAATGCCAACTTCGCCGAGCAGGTCGAACGCTCCGGTTTCACCTTCATCGGTCCCCGTGCCGAGACCATTCGCCTGATGGGCGACAAGGTCAGCGCCATCGAGTCGATGAAGAAGGCCGGCGTGCCGACGGTGCCCGGCTCCGACGGTCCCCTGGGTGACGACGAGGGGGAGATCCTCGCCGTGGCCCGGCGCATCGGCTACCCGGTGATCATCAAGGCCGCCGCCGGGGGCGGCGGGCGCGGCATGCGCGTGGTACACACCGAGGCGCACCTGCTCTCGGCGGTCAACGTCACCCGCACCGAGGCCTACTCCTCCTTCGGCGACGGCACCGTCTACATGGAGAAGTTCCTCGAGAACCCGCGCCACGTGGAGGTGCAGGTGCTGGCCGATGGCCAGGGCAACGCCATCCACCTCTATGATCGCGACTGCTCGCTGCAACGCCGTCACCAGAAGGTGATCGAGGAGGCCCCCGCCCCGGGAATCGACGAGACCGCCCGCGCCGAGGTCCTCGAGGCGTGCCGGGAGGCGTGCATCACCATCGGCTACCGGGGCGCCGGCACCTTCGAGTTCCTCTACGAGAACGGCCAGTTCTTCTTCATCGAGATGAACACCCGGGTCCAGGTGGAGCACCCCGTGACCGAGATGGTCACCGGCGTGGACATCGTCCGCGAGCAGCTGCGCATCGCCTCGGGCCTACCACTGTCGGTGCGCCAGGAGGACGTCAAGCTCGCCGGCCACGCCTTCGAGTGCCGCATCAACGCCGAGGATGCCAGGACCTTCATGCCCTCGCCGGGCAAGGTGACCCTCTACCACCCGCCCGGCGGTCTCGGCGTGCGCATGGACTCCCATGTCTACACGGGCTACACCGTGCCGCCCCACTACGACTCGCTGATCGGCAAGCTGATCACCTGGGGCGTGGACCGGGAGACGGCGCTGATCCGCATGCGCAACGCCCTGGACGAGCTGCTGGTGGAAGGCATCAAGACCAACACCGACCTGCACAAGGACCTGGTGCGCGACGGCTACTTCCAGCAGGGCGGCGTCAACATCCACTACCTGGAGAAGAAGCTGGGCCTCTGAGCCCGGCATCTTTCCTGCCTGCGGGGCGGCCACGGCCGCCCCGCTTGCGTTCCCCCTGCCGCTCCCAGCCCCGATCGGAGACCGCCCATGCCCTGGATGCAACTCAAGGCCCGCATTGCCCCCGAGCACGCCGAACTCCTCGAGGAGCTGCTGCTCGCCGAGGGCGCGACCGCCATCACCCTGCAGGACGCCTTCGACGATCCGGTCTTCGAGCCGGAGCGGGGCACCACCCCGCTGTGGGATGAGACGGTGCTCACCGGCCTCTACGACGACCTGGAGGGGATTGAGGCGATGCTCGACCGGGTGCGCCAGGCCTGGGCCGCCGAGTTTCCCGAGGAGCCCTGCCCCGAGGTCGAGGTCGAGCTGCTGGCCGACCGCGACTGGGAACGCGAGTGGATGGACGACTTCCATCCCCTGCGGATGGGCGAGAAGCTGTGGATCGTGCCGAGCTGGCACGCCCCGCCGGAGCCCGACGCCGTCAACCTCCACCTGGACCCGGGGCTAGCCTTCGGCACCGGCACCCACCCCACCACGGCGCTGTGCCTGGCCTGGCTCGACGGCCTGTCGGTGGCTGGCGAACTGCAGGCCCTTTCGGTCCTCGACGTGGGGTGCGGCTCGGGCATCCTCGCCATCGCCGCCCTCAAGCTCGGGGCACAACGGGCCACCGGCACCGATATCGACCCCCAGGCGCTGCAGGCCAGTCGCGACAATGCCGAGCGCAACGGCGTGGCTGAGGCCGACTTCCGGCTCTGCTATCCCGAGCAACTCGAGCCGGGCGACTTCCCGCTGGTGGTCGCCAACATCCTCGCCGGGCCCCTGGTGGAGCTGGCCGACGAGATCGCCGGGCGCGTGGCCCCGGGGGGCCGCCTGGCCCTCTCGGGCATCCTCGAGGGGCAGGCCGAGGCGGTGCTCGAGGCCTACCGCGAACAGGGCCTGGTCATGGACGAGCCGGAGGTCCGCGAGGGCTGGGTGCGACTTTCCGGGCGCCGCCCCTGACAGGCATTCGCCTTGAGTAGCGGTTCACCAACGCCGACCGGGGGCGTATGATATGCAGCCCCTGACGCCAGCGACCCCGACCATGTCCGACTCTCGCCCCCTGCCCCGCATCGGCCGCCACCAGCTCCCCAACCGGGTGGTCCTGGCGCCCATGGCCGGGGTCACCGACCGCCCCTTCCGGACGCTCTGCCGCCGTCTCGGGGCCGGCCTGGTGGTGGGCGAGATGGTCACCTCGGACCCCAGCCTCTGGCATACCCGCAAGTCCCGGCTGCGCATGGACCACCGCGGCGAGCCGGGCCCGCGCAGCGTGCAGATCGCCGGTGGCGACGCACAGATGCTCGCCGAGGCGGCGCGCCTCAATGCCAAGATGGGTGCCGAGATCATCGACATCAACATGGGCTGCCCGGCCAAGAAGGTCTGCAACAAGGCGGCCGGCTCCGCCCTGCTGCGCGACGAGGCCCTGGTGGCGGAGATCCTCACGGCGGTGGTCGACGCGGTGGACGTACCGGTGACGCTCAAGATCCGCACCGGCTGGTGCGCCGACAGCAACAACGGCGTGCGGGTCGCGCGCATCGCCGAGGACGCCGGCATCCAGGCCCTGGCCGTGCATGGCCGCCATCGCCAGCAGCGCTACGGCGGCGAGGCCGAGTACGACACCATCGCCGCCATCAAGGCCGACGTGGGCATCCCGGTGTTCGCCAACGGGGATATCGATTCTCCCGCCAAGGCCGCTCGCGTCCTCGACTATACTGGTGCGGATGCGGTGATGGTCGGCCGCGCCGCCCAGGGCAACCCCTGGATCTTCCGCGAGATCGACCACTACCTGCGCCATGGCCAGCCATATGCCGCACCGGGAGATGAGGAGCGCGCCGAGGTCCTTCGCGACCACCTGGCGGCGCTGCATGGCTTCTATGGTGAGCACCTGGGTGTGCGCATCGCGCGCAAGCATCTCGGCTGGTACCTGGCCGGAGATGCACGTTTCGACGACGCCGGGCGGCGTGCCCTGCGGGCCACCTTCAATGGCCTGGAGAGTCGCCATGCCCAGCGCCGCTTCATCGATGAACTCTTTCGTCACGACCCCGCCGCGACCCCGGGTCGCATTGCCCGGGCCGTGGCACCGGATGGAATCTGTGCCGCATGACCAGCAGCCAATCCTTTGACCAGAATGCCGCGCTGCCCGAGCTGGATGCCCGGGCCTCCCGTGATCTCGCCATGCTGAGCGAGGGCGTGCGACCGGGCCCGTCGGACGACCGGCCCCTGCGCGAGGCAGTGGAGGCCTCGCTGGCCCGCTACTTCGACCACCTCGACGGCAGCAGCGTCAGCGACCTCTACGCCATGGTGATGGCCGAGGTCGAGGCCCCGCTGCTCTCCTCGGTCCTCGACCATACCCAGGGCAACCAGACCCGCGCCGCCGAGATGCTCGGCCTGAACCGCGGCACCCTGCGCAAGAAGCTCAAGCACTATGGCCTGATCTGACCGCTCCCCCGAGGGAGTCCGTGGCACTCCCTTCGGCTTTCCCGCCGCCCCATTCACCCCCATCGACAGAAGAGTGACCCCCATGGCCCAAGCCTCCTCCGCCGCGGTTCGCCGCGCCCTGATCAGCGTCTCCGACAAGACCGGCATCGTCGACTTCGCCCGCGGCCTCGTCGAGCAGGGCGTCGCATTGCTCTCCACCGGCGGCACCTTCCGCCTGCTCCAGGAGAACGGCATCGACGTGACCGAGGTCTCCGAGCACACCGGTTTCCCGGAGATCATGGACGGCCGGGTCAAGACGCTGCATCCGAAGATCCACGGCGGCATCCTGGGGCGCCGCGGCCAGGACGATGCGGTGATGGCGGAACACGGCATCGACCCCATCGACATGGTGGTGGTCAACCTCTACCCCTTCTCGGCCACCGTGGCGCGGCCGGATTGCACCCTCACGGACGCCATCGAGAATATCGACATCGGCGGCCCGACCATGGTGCGGGCCTGCGCCAAGAACCATGCCCACACCACCATCGTGGTGGATGCCGGCGACTACGCCCGGGTGCTGGGCGAGATCGCCGCCGGGGACGGCGCCGTGTCCGATGCCACCCGCTTCGACCTGGCGGTCAAGGCCTTCGAGCACACCGCCGGCTATGATGCCGCCATCGCCGACTACCTGGGCCAGCGAGTACCCGGTGGCGAGGACGGCTTCCCGCGCACCTACAACCTGCAGTTCGAGAAGAAGCAGGCCATGCGCTACGGCGAGAATCCTCACCAGAATGCCGCCTTCTACGTCGAGGCCGACGCCAGCGAGGCCAGCGTGGCCACCGCGACCCAGTTGCAGGGCAAGGCGCTCTCCTTCAACAACGTCGCCGACACCGATGCCGCCTTCGAATGCGTCAAGGCCTTCACCGACACCGCCTGCGTGATCGTCAAGCACGCCAACCCCTGCGGCGTGGCCGTGGGCGCAAGCCCCCGGGAAGCCTACGAGAAGGCCTTCGCCACCGACCCGACCAGCGCCTTCGGCGGCATCATCGCCTTCAACGTGCCGCTGGACGAAGAGACCGCCCGGGCCATCGTCGACCGCCAGTTCGTCGAGGTGATCATCGCCCCGGGGGTCGAGGAGGCGGCGCTCGCCATCGTCGCCGAGAAAAAGAACGTGCGCCTGCTCGATGTCGGTGCCAAGTGGCCCGGCGAGCGCGAGCACGCCCATGACTTCAAGCGCGTCACCGGTGGCCTGCTGGTGCAGGACCGCGACCTGGGCATGGTCGGCCGCGACGAGCTGACCGTGGTCACCGAGCGGGTGCCCAGCGAGCAGGAGATGCGCGACCTGGCCTTCGCCTGGAAGGTGGCCAAGTACGTCAAGTCCAACGCCATCGTCTACGCAAAGGACGGCCAGACCATCGGCGTGGGCGCCGGCCAGATGAGCCGGGTCTACTCGGCGAAGATCGCCGGCATCAAGGCTGCCGACGAGGGTCTCTCGGTGCCCGGCTCGGTGATGGCCAGCGACGCCTTCTTCCCCTTCCGCGACGGCATCGATGCCGCGGCCGCCGCCGGCATCGCCGCGGTGATCCAGCCCGGCGGATCGATGCGCGACCAGGAGGTGATCGACGCCGCCAACGAGGCGGGCATCGCCATGGTGTTCACCGGGATGCGCCACTTCCGGCACTGACGCCTGCGGCGAGTGGCAAGGAGCAAGGAGCAAGGAGCAAGGAGCAAGGAGCAAGGAGCAAGGCAGGATAGTGCCGAGGCTTCTTCCTTCCGTCCCCCGCCCCCTGACCGTCCTTGTCGATGAAAAAAACCCACTCAACCATCAGGTCGAGTGGGTTTTTTCGTGGGAGAAACGGCGGCCCGTCTACGAGCCGCTTGTTCCTTGCCCCTTGAGCCTTGTCGCTCTTACCCCAGATCGATGCAGAGGTACTTGGTCTCCAGGAACTCCTCCAGCCCCTGGTGGCCACCCTCGCGACCCAGGCCCGAGGCCTTGACCCCGCCGAAGGGCGCGGCGGCATTGGAGATCAGCCCGGTGTTGATGCCTACCATGCCGTACTCCAGGGCATCGGCGACGCGCCAGACGCGCCCCAGGTCCCGGGAGTAGAAGTAGGAGGCCAGGCCGTACTCGGTGTCGTTGGCCATGTTGACGGCGTCCTCCTCGTCATCGAAGGGGAAGACCGCCGCCAGCGGACCGAAGGTCTCCTCGTGAGCCACCTTCATGCTGGTGTTGGCGAAGCTGATCAGGGTCGGCGTGAAGAAGTTGCCGCCCAGCGGGTGCGGATGGCCACCCAGCAAGAGCTCGGCGCCCTGGTCCACGGCGTCATGGACATGCTCGCTGACCTTGGCCACCGCCTTGTCGTCGATCAGCGGGCCGATGTTGATCCCGTCCTGGGTGCCGTCACCGACCTTGAGCTCGCTGTTCATGGCGACCGCCAGCTTCTCGCAGAAGGCGTTGACCACGCTGGACTGGACCAGGAAGCGATTGGTGCAGACGCAGGTCTGGCCGGCGTTACGGAACTTGGCGGCCATGGCCCCCTCCACCGCGGCGTCCAGGTCGGCATCCTCGAAGACGATGAAGGGGGCGTTGCCGCCCAGTTCCAGGGAGATCTTCTGGATGTGCTGGGAGGCCTGGGCCATCAACTGGCGACCCACCTCGGTGGAGCCGGTGAAGGTGATCTTGCGCACCAGCGGCGACTCGGTCATCGCCGCGGCGATCTCGGAAGCGCGGCCCGGCACCACGTTGAACACCCCGCGCGGCACCCCCGCCCGCTCGGCCAGCTTGGCCAGTGCGGTGGCGGAGAACGGGGTCTGGCTGGCCGGCTTGACCACGATGGTGCAGCCGGCGGCCAGGGCCGCGCCCGCCTTGCGGGTGATCATCGCCGCGGGGAAGTTCCAGGGAGTGATGGCCCCCACCACGCCGACGGGCTGCTTGGTGACCACGATGCGCTGGTTGGGCTTGGCAGCGGGCACCGTCTCGCCGTAGATGCGCCGCGCCTCCTCGGCGAACCAGCGCAGGAAGCTCGCCGCATAGGCGATCTCGCCGGCGGCCTCCTTGAGCGGCTTGCCCTGCTCGAAGGTCATGATCATGGCCAGGTCGTCCTGATGCTCGAGCATCAGGTCGTGCCACTTCATCAGGATGTCGGCGCGCTCCTGGGCGGTCATCGCACGCCACGCCGGCAGGGCGGCATCGGCCGCGGCGATGGCCCGCTCGGTCTCGGCCCGCCCCAGGCGCGGCACATCCCCCATGGCCTCGCCGGTGGCCGGATTGAGGACGTTGATCTGCTCGCCGCTGTCGGCGGCGACCCAGCTGCCGTCGATATAGGCGAAGGGACAGTAGAGCTGCGTTTCCTTGAGGGCTTGCATGATCGTCTCCTGCCGCGAAGGCGGCCTCTTGTCGGTTTGCCCCCATGCTAAGCGAAAGACCCCGGTGCACCAAGCACCGGGGTCCTTTTCTATCGCCGAGTCAGGACAAGGCTCAGCGCGGCCGGCGCGGCTCCCGGGAGTCGGAGAGGGTGATGGAGACGGAGTCGGCGAAGCGCAGCGCATGGGGCTTGTCGATCTCCACCTGGGCGGTCAGCACCTGGTCGTGCCCCATGATCAGGTCCAGCACTTCGCGGGTCATGCGCTCGAGCAGCAGGAAGCGGTGGTCCTCCACCAGGGCGATCACCTGCTTGGTGATGGTGCGGTAGTTGAGCGCCTGCTCGATATGATTGAACTCGACAGCCTTGTCGGCGCGATAGCGGATCACGGCATTGATCACCACGTCCTGTCGGTTCTTGATCTCGTCATCCTTGATGCCGATATGGGTCCGCAGCCGCAGGTTCTTGATGCGGATCGTGGCGAGGTCATGGTCGAAATGCTGGTCGTCCAGGGCATGCATCGGCATGTCGGGGCTCCTTGCGGGGGAATCAGCGGCCGCTGACCAGGGTGAGGAATTCCTGGCGCGTGCTCTGCTTCTCGCGGAAGGCACCGAGCATCACCGAGGAGGTCATGCTGGAGTTCTGCTTCTCCACCCCGCGCATCATCATGCACAGGTGGCGCGCCTCGATCACCACCGCCACCCCACGGGCCTCGGTGACCTGCAGCACTGCCTCGGCGATCTGACGGGTCAGGTTCTCCTGGATCTGCATGCGCCGGGCATACATGTCGACGATCCGTGCGAACTTGGAGAGCCCCAGCACCTTGCCGCTGGGCAGGTAGGCGATATGGCACTTGCCGATGAAGGGCAGCAGGTGGTGCTCGCACATGGAGTAGAGCTCGATGTCCTTGACCAGCACCATCTCGTCCGTCTCCGACTCGAACACCGCGCCGTTGACGATCTCTTCCAGCGACTGGGTATAGCCCCGATTGAGGAACTGCATCGCCTTGGCGGCCCGTTTCGGGGTGTCGCGCAGCCCCTCACGGTCGGGGTCCTCCCCCAGTTCGTGGATGATCCGGCGATAGTGGTTGGCGAGTTCTTCGGTCATGGTCAGGCCCCGTGGCAATGTCGGTGTCCGATGGGTCGTTGGTGGATGGCCTGGCCATCACAACATGTACAGAAGATATACAAGTTTTTAAACTTGTACAATAAAAGAGTCTCGGGACTCGTTAGTCTAGCGCATGACGCCTGACAACGCAGCGGTGGTCATTGCCGGAGAGTGACATCGTGTCGCGTCTTCACCGCCACCGGCCGGCTGCCGGCCCGCCCGGCCTGTGATAAGGTAGCGACTGCTTCATGCTGTGCCCAAGTCACCCTCGAGAGCCCGACATGATCAAGACCCATGCCTCTCTGCTGATGGCCGCCATGCTGGCGATGCCGACCCTGGCCATGAGCGATACCCTCGAACTGCCGGCCGATGCGACCGTCGATGTCCAGGTCATCGACGTGATGACGCTCTCCGCACAGGCGCCGGAACGCAACGACGTGGTGCTCCACCCGGTGGCCGATGGCGACGCCTCCCATGCCCTGCCGGAATACTGCGTGCTGATCGGCGACGCCCGCCTCGACGGCGAGCGCATCCGCCTGACCACCCAGTCGCTGACCTGCATCGAGACCGAGGGCAGCGAGAGCGAGATCTACAGCGGCGAGATCTCCGCTGCCGCCTACGATACGGACGGCAATTTCGGACTCGCCGCCTGTCAGGACGGCAACTGCCGCCTGCTCCCGGAGCAGACCTTCCAGTTGCGCCTGGCCAGCGACCTGGCCATCGAACAGCAGGACAACCCCGCCGCCAGGATCAACGAGCAGCGCCGCGAGGCCGAGGGAGCGGGAGTCGCCAACCCGATTCCCGCCGAGGCACCGGATCCCGACGACGACTGAACGCCCCCCGTTGACGACGCGACGCACCCCACGGGGTGCGTCTTTCATGCTGTCGGACCAGCCCTCGGCCGCCTCAGGCCAGCCAGCGAGGCCGGGCCTCCAGTGCCTGGCGCTGCTGCTCCAGCATGCGCAGGTGCCCGTCCCAGTAGCCGGCATCGGCGAGCCACGGAAACGCCGGCGGAAAGGCCGGATCCTCCCAGCGATCCACCAGCCAGGCGCTGTGGCGCAGCAGGCGCAGGGTGCGCAGCGGCTCCACCAGCGCAAGCTCCCGACGGTCGAAGTCACGGTGCTGCTCGTAGCCCTCGGCTACCTCGGAGAGCTGCATCTGGCGCTCGCCCTCCTCCTGCGCGGTGAACAGCATCCACAGGTCCTGGATGGCCGGGGCCATCAGGCAGTCGTCGAAGTCGACCAGTGCGAAGTGCTCGTCGCGGCCGAGGATGTTGCCGATATGGCAGTCGCCCTGCACCCGGATCGCCTGATCCGCACTCCAGGCCTGGGGTGCCAGGCGGCGATGCAGGGTCGCGGTGATGCGCTCGTAGGCCTGTCGCTGGCGTCGATCCAGCCAGCGGCTGGCCAGCACCTTGTCACGGGCCTCGAGCACCATGCCATCCAGGTCCAGGGCACGACGATGAACGAAGCGTCCCCGCTCGCCCACCGCATGCACCGCGCCGATCAGCTCGCCCAGGGCGAACAGGTGGGCCGGGTTCTCCAACTCGGGCGCCTGTCCCGGCAGGTGGGGAAAGAGGGTGAAGCGAAAGCCCTCGGCGCGATGCAGGCTCTCGCCCGCCGCGTTCCGCCAGGGGGCGGCCACGGCCACCTCGGCCGCGGCGAGCTCGGCCAGGAAGTCGTGCTCCTCGTGGATCTGAGCATCCGTCCAGCGCTCGGGGCGGTAGAACTTCACCACCCAGCGGCGGCGCTCCTCGTCATGCACCAGAAAGACCCGGTTCTCGTAGCTGTTGAGGGCAAAGGGCTCACCGGGCAGCCAGAAGCCGAGCGACTCCACGGCCGCCACCACCCGGGCGGGCGAGAGCTGGGCGAAGGGATGAGGGGTGGTGTCCATGAGGGCTCCCGGGTCAACGAGGTCCACATGCTAACAGGGAAGCGTCCGCCTGTGTCGCAGCAAGCGTGCCTGGACCGGCTCTCGCTTCGGCCTGCTCCCGGCGCCACTCGCTGTGCTCGACGACAATCCTCCCGTCCGATCGTCAATGTCGCCCTGCCGGCGTCCGGGCCACCGCCCAGGCCTGCACCTCCTCGGCACCGGCTCGGCGACAGGCCACGGCCAGAGCGTCCAGCGTCGCCCCGGTGGTCATGACGTCATCCACCAGCGCCACCCGCCCTGGCAGGCCTGACGGGAGGCGAAAGGCCCCGCGCAGGTTGCGGCGCCGCTCGCCACGGTCCAGGCCGCGCTGGGTCCGAGTGTCGCGGGTACGCTGTGCCAGCACCAGCGGACAGCCCAGTTGTCGCCCGAGACGCGCGGCCAGCCAGCGCGCCTGGTCGAAGCCCCGCTCGCGGGCTCGCCGGGGATGCAGGGGAACCGGTACCAGCGCCTCGGGCCAGCCTCGCGCCTCCGCTGGCAGCCCGGCCGCCATCAGCTCCAGCAGCACCCGGCCGGCACGTGGCGAGGCATCGAACTTGAAGCGCTGTACCAGGCCGGCCACCTCGGCATCGTAGCGCAGCGGCACCCAGGCGCGGTCGAACCCTGGCGGGCGACGCAGGCAGTGACCGCAACGATGTCCCCGCGCGGCCACCGGCTGGGGCTCGGCGCAGCCGGGACAGGCACTCAGGTTCCAGGGCAGCTCCGAGAAGCAGGCCTCGCACCAGGGGTGCTGCCCTGGCAGGGGGGTCAGGCAGAAGACGCAGCGTCCGGGCAGGGCCCGTCCCAGCCAGCAGTCAACCTTGATTTTCCAGAAGGTTGACATGGCGGCCGCAGGCCTTAGGCTATCCGTCAACCTGGATATGACCGACAAGTTGACCATAAGCGAGCCCACCATGCCCCCTGCGTCCCACGAATCACGCGCCGCTTCCCTGACCCTAGCCTCGCGGGGCGAGGTCCGCCACGACTGGACGGTCGAGGAGATCGAGGCGCTCTTCGCCCTGCCCTTCAACGACCTGCTGTTTCACGCCCAGCAGGTCCATCGTGCCCACTTCGATCCCAATGCCGTGCAGGTCTCCACCCTGCTCTCCATCAAGACCGGCGCCTGCCCCGAGGACTGCAAGTACTGCCCGCAGTCGGGGCACTACAACACCGGCCTGGGCAAGGAGAAGCTGCTGGAGGTCGAGAAGGTGGTCGAGCAGGCCCGGGCCGCCCGCAAGGCCGGCGCCAGCCGCTTCTGCATGGGCGCGGCCTGGAAGAGCCCCCGCGAGAAGGACCTCGACGTGGTGCTGGAGATGGTCCGCCGGGTCAAGGCGCTGGGCCTGGAGACCTGCATGACCCTGGGGATGGTCGACACCGACCAGGCCGGCCGCCTGGCCGAGGCGGGGCTCGACTACTACAACCACAACCTCGACACCTCGCCCGAGTACTATGGCGAGATCATCACCACCCGCACCTATGCCGACCGGTTGGAGACCCTGGGTAACGTGCGCGAGGCCGGCATGAAGGTCTGCTCGGGGGGCATCCTCGGCATGGGTGAGGCGCCCCGCGACCGCGCCGCCCTGCTCCAGCAGCTGGCACGCCTCGAGCCGCATCCGGAGTCGGTGCCGATCAACATGCTGGTGAAGGTCCCCGGCACGCCGCTCGAGGATGTGGAGGACCTCGACCCCATCGAGTTCATCCGCGCCATCGCCGTGGCCCGCATCCTGATGCCGGCGAGCCACGTGCGCCTCTCCGCCGGTCGCGAGCAGATGAATGAATCCACCCAGGCACTGGCCTTCCTGGCCGGGGCCAACTCGATCTTCTACGGCGACCAGTTGCTGACCACGTCCAACCCCCAGGCGGAACAGGACCGCGCGCTGTTCGCCAAGCTGGGGCTGCATCCGGAAGTGGTAGAAAAGAGCGCACGAGAGACCTGCACCGACGATGCCCGTCAGCAGGCCGAACTGGAGGCCGCGCTGGTTCGCCGTTCGGCGGCGGCGCTCGATGCGAGGGCCACCGAACTCGCCTACGACGCCGCCCAGGCCTGACCCGCCATGCCGGATGCCTGGAGCACACATCTCGCCGAGCGGGCCGCAACCCGTCGCCACGCCGGGCGCTGGCGACAGCGCCGCACTCGGCGCTGGAGCGACGGCTGCCGTGACTTCGCCGGCAACGACTACCTGGGACTGGCCCGCGACCCGCGCCTTGCCGAGGCCCAGGCCGAGGGTGCCCGGCGCCTTGGCGCCGGCGCCCGGGCCTCGCACCTGGTCAGCGGCCACCTAGACGTACACGAGGCCCTGGAACAGCGCCTGGCCGCACTCACCGGCCGACCGGCGGCGCTGCTCTTCTCCACCGGTTACATGGCCAACCTCGGTACCCTGCAGGCGCTCTGTGACCCCGACACCCGGGTCTTCCAGGACCGTCTGAACCACGCCTCGCTGCTGGATGGCGCCAGCCTCGCCGGTGCCCGCTCGCGGCGCTTCCACCATAATGATCTCGGCGACCTCGAGCGGCTGCTCGCCCGCACCTCGAACGACGGGCGCCGGCTGGTGGTCAGCGACGGGGTATTCAGCATGGATGGCGACGTGGCCGATATCGCCGGACTCGCCGCGACCTGCTCTCGCCATGGGGCCTGGCTGATGGTCGACGACGCCCATGGCCTGGGCGTGCTGGGGGAGGCCGGCGATGGCTGCGTGGGCCGCGCCCATGGCGTCGACGAGGTTCCGGTGCTGGTCGGCACGCTCGGCAAGGCGCTGGGCTCCGCCGGCGCCTTCGTGGCCGGCAGCCAGGCGCTGGTCGAGCACCTGATCCAGTTCGCCCGCCCCTACGTCTATACCACCGCCCAGCCGCCCGGGGTGGCCGCCGCCACCCTCGAGGCGCTGGCACTGCTCGAGGCCGAGCCCGAACGGCGCACCCGCCTGGCGACCCTGATCAGGCGCTTCCGCCACGAGGCCACCCTGCTCGGACTGCCGCTGGCCACCTCCACCACGCCGATCCAGCCACTGGTGCTGGGGGACTGCCAGCGGGTCATGGAATGGGCGGCGCGGCTGGGCGAGCGCGGCATCCTGGTCGGCGCGATCCGCGAGCCCACGGTGCCCCGCGGCCAGGCACGGCTGCGCATCACCCTGAGCGCCGCCCATACCGATGCCGACCTGGAGGCCTTGCTCGAAGGACTGGCGGGTTGTCAGGCCCGAGACACCGCCAGCCGACGGGAGCTCACCCCATGACGACACTGGTGCTGCTCTCCGGCTGGGGCTGCGACGCGCGACTCTGGCAGCCGCTGGCCGAGCACTGGCCGAGTGGCATGACGGCCACCACCCCGGACTGGCCCGGCTACGGAGCCCGTCCCCCGCTCTCGGCCCCCGGCAGCCTGACCGAGCTGGCCGATGCCATGGGCGACGACCTGTCGCCGGACGCCGTGTGGGTGGGCTGGTCGCTGGGCGGGCTGCTCGCCGCCGCCCTGCTCGACCAATTACCCGCGCCCCGGGCCCTGGTGCTGCTCGGCATGGGGGAGCGCTTCTGCCATGACGAGGGCATCCCCCCGACGGAGCTGGCCGCCTTCCGCCAGGCCTTCGCGCGTGCCCCTGAGGCGACCCACCGCCACTTCCTGCGCTGGCAGCTTACCGGCGAGCCCGACCCACGCGCCGCCCACCGGCAATTGCGAGACTTGCTCGGCGATGACAGCGGTGCCGACCACACCACCCTGGCCGCAGGGCTGGACCAGCTCGCCGGGCTCGATAACGCTGTCCGCCTGGCCAGCGCGCCCTGCCCGGTCTGGCACGTCGCAGGGGAGCGGGACCCGCTGCTCGCCCCACGGCTTCGCGAGTGCGCCGATCATCGTCTGGCCGGTGCCGGCCACTGCCCAATGCTCAGCCAACCGACCTCGCTGGCCGCCTGCCTCGCCGGCATCGCCGGGAGGAGCACGCCATGAGCGCCCTGCCGCTCGCCACGCTGGCCCCTCGGAGCACGCCCCCGGGAGAAGACTGGCGGGCCCGTGTGTCCCGCGCCTTTTCCCGCGCGGCCCCGCGCTATGTCGAGCGCGCCGTCGCTCAGCGGGTCATGGCCGAGCCGCTGCTTTCCCGCCTGCCCCCGCGAGCCGAGAGGGTGCTCGACCTGGGCTGTGGACCGGGCGAGATGGCCGCGAGCCTGGCCAGGCACTTCGGTCGCGGCTGCACGGTCAGCGGCCTGGACCTTGCCCCAGGCATGCTCGAGGTGGCCCGCCGGACCCACGGGGACGCGGCCCGCTGGCTGTGCGGCGATGCCGCCGCCCTGCCGCTGGGGGATGCCAGCCAGGATCTGGTGGTCTCCAACCTGGCGATCCAGTGGTGCCCGGACCTCGACGCCGTGATGGCCGAGCTTCGCCGCGTCCTGCGCCCGGGGGGCCGGGCACTGGTCAACACCCTGGGCCCCGGCACCCTGGCCGAGGTGGGCCGTGCCTGGTCACGCCCCGACCAGCCCGCCGGCCTGCTGGCCTTCCGGGACGCCACCTGCCATCGGCAAGCGGCACGGGCGGCGGGCTTTGACCGCCTCGACTGCCGGACGCGGGCAATGCGCTTCCACTATCCCGACCTCGCCGCGGTGATGACCTCCATCAAGGGCATCGGTGCCCAGCCATCGCGACCCGAGGGCCGCCTCACCCGCGCCGACCTGGCACGGGCGGCGCGCCGCTACGAGACGCAGCGCGAGCCCGAGGGGCTGCCCGTCACCTATCGCCTGATGACCCTGGAGCTTTACGCCTGAGATGAGCGCCTACTTCGTGACCGGCACCGACACCGACGCCGGCAAGACCTTGGTCACCAGCGGCCTGCTGGCCCTGGCCCGACGCCGCGGCCTCACCACCCTGGGCCTCAAGCCCGTGGCCTCGGGCTGCGAGGCCACGCCCCAGGGCCTGCGCAACGCCGATGCCCTGGCCCTGCAGGCCCAGTCCCGACCTCCCCTGCCCTACGCGACCCTCAACCCCTTCGCCTTTGCCCCGGCCATCGCCCCGCACCTGGCCGCCCGCCGGGCGGGCGTGACGCTGACTCTCGATGAACTGGTCGACCAGGCCCGCCCGATGCTTGCCGAGCAGCGCGACCTGACCCTGGTCGAGGGCGCCGGCGGCTGGCGGGTGCCCCTGAACGAGACCGACGACCTCTCGGCATTGGCCGTCCAGCTCGAACTGCCGGTACTGCTGGTAGTGGGCCTGCGCCTGGGCTGCATAAGCCATGCACGGCTCACCTGTGACGCGATCCGGGCAGACGGCCTGCGCCTGGCGGGCTGGGTCGGCAACCTCGTGGACCCCGGGCTCTCCTTCGATGCGGCCGCGGACGACGCCCTCTACCGCGATAACCTGGCGACCCTCGCGCACCACCTGCCCGCCCCCTGCCTGGGCGTGGTGCCGCGGCTGGCGGCGGAGTCTCCCGCGGCCATGGCCACAGCCGCCGCCCATTACCTGATCCTGCCCAATGACGATCCCAAGCAAGGAGCGCCGGGTACAAGCCGAAGAGGAGGTCCTACGCCAGGGATGGCGTCGGTAGCGCCCAGGGAGGGGTTCACAGCGCCTCCTCGCAGGCTTGTGGACGGATCAGCTCCGAGCGATGGACACATGCTCAGTGAGCTGACCGATGGCGATTGACTTGCGCGGGGGCGTCCGTAGAATGTGGTCGCCTGCCTGCCCGTGCGGATGTGGTGGAATTGGTAGACACGCCAGGTTTAGGTCCTGGTGCCTTCGGGCGTGGGAGTTCAAGTCTCCCCATCCGCACCATCTGTACTCCCCGTTCTTAACGCGATCCTCCCCGTCATCTCCCCGAGATGTGCGGCGCTTTCGCGTGCCCGTCATACCGCTTCACCGCTGCCACGGAGTCCCCTGATGACCGCCCCCCTCTCCTCTCCCGTCTGGCACCCCTATGCCCATCTCAAGACCCAGCGCCCGGCGCCCAAGGTGGTCGGCGGCGAGGGACCCCGCTTCACCCTGGAAGGCGGCGAGACGCTGCTCGACGCCACCTGCTCCTGGTGGTGCATGATCCACGGCTACGCCCATCCGCGGCTGGTGGCGGCGATCCGCGAGCAGGCCGGCGAGCTCTGCCACGTGATGCTCGGTGGACTGACCCACGAACCCGCCGACCGCCTGGCCCGGGAGCTGGTGCGCATCACTCCCGAAGGGCTGAACCACGTCTTCTACTCGGACAGCGGCTCGGTGGGCATGGAAGTCGCGATGAAGATGGCCGTGCAGTACCACCAACTGCGCGGCCGGCCGGGCAAGCACCGCCTGCTCTCGCTGATGAAGGCCTATCATGGCGATACCGCCGGCTGCATGGCGGTCTGCGACCCCGAAGAGGGCATGCACTCTCTGTTCGCCGGCTACCTGCCCCGCCATCCTTTCGCCCCGGCACCCACCGCCCCCTTCGATGCCGAGCCCGAGGCGGTGTCGGCGGACCTCGCCGCCCTGCGCGAGGTGCTCGAGCGCCACCACCACGAGATCGCGGCGATCCTGATGGAACCGCTGCTGCAGGCCGCCGGCGGCCTCAACATGACCTCGCCCCACTACCTGCGCGGCGCCCGTGCGCTGTGCGACGAGTTCGACGTGCTGCTGGTGTTCGACGAGGTCGCCACCGGCTTCGGCCGCACCGGACGGATGTTCGCCGCCGACCATGCCGACGTCACGCCCGATATCATGGTGCTCTCCAAGGGGCTCACCGGGGGATATCTCGGCCACGCGGCGACACTCGCCACCGACCGGGTGCATGAGGCTTTCATCGGCGACAGCGAGATGCACGCCTTCATGCACGGCCCCACCTTCATGGGCAACCCGCTGGCCTGCCGGGTGGCGCTGGAGAGCCTGGCGGTGTTCGAGGAGGAGGATTACCTCGGCAGGATCGCCGCGCTCAACCGTGTGCTGCGCGAGACGCTGCTGGATGACGAGGTGCTGGCCGCGCACCCGGCGGTAGCGGACATTCGGGTGCTGGGGGCCACCGCGGTGATCGAGGCCCATGACACCTCTGACCTTGCCGGGGTGGCCGGCTGGGCCCGCGAGCAGGGCGTCTGGCTGCGCCCCATCGGCCGCTGGCTGTACACCATGCCGGCCTACATCACGACAGAGGCAGACCTGCGACGCATCACCGACGTCATGAAGGGCTGGTTCCTGGCACGCTGATCACCCCACTGGCTACACCAGCCGGCGCGGGATGGCGAGATCCCATTGCGGCTGCAGACACACCGCTCGTCCTCGAAGTCCTCCAGGGTGGCAAGGGATGCACGCTCTCTGACTCTTCTCCGAACCGCGCGGGGACAAGACGATGGTGCCCAGGAGGGAGAAGCCGGTAGACTTCCCCGAAACAGGGCAAGGGACACGATGATGAAGGGTCTGTGCGCACTGGTGGCCATATGTCTGGCACCCTTGGCCCAGCTCTCGCACTGGGGGAGAGCACCTCACGCAGCATCGACGGCTTCTTCGGCACCACCGATGCGCTGACCATGAATACCGACTGCTACCTGCGCCTGGAGATTTACTTCCGCCGTCATATCGACCGCGTCACCCTGTAGCGCGAAGGAGCCCCGATGACCCTGAGCAAGACCCGCACCAGCTTCTACCGCCGCCTCTACGTGGCCCACCTGGTGGACACCGGCACCGCCAGCGTGCCTGCCATCACCGCCGCTACCGGGATGCCCCGGCGCACCGCCCAGGACACGCTAGGAGCGCTGGGCGAGTTGGACATCCTCTGCGAGTTCGAGCACCAGGCCGGCGAGCGCCACAACATCGGCGCCTACGTGATCCGCGACTGGGGCCCGATCGACCCGGCGTGGGTGGCGGCGAACGCCGAACGGCTTCGCCTCGCCCTGGGCTATCCGACTCGACCGTGAGGGGAAGGGTGAAGGCCCGGGCTCGGTTGACGACCGGGATGGCCCTTCGGTTTGCGCCGCTGGTTCTCCTGCTTCTGCTGGCCGGCTGTGGCGAAGGGGCCGTGCGCCAGTCGCAGGGGCCGGGCAGCGACGAGGTCCGGCTGACAGCGGGCCAGGTGATTGCCGAGGACGGCTACCGACTGCCGCTTCATCACTGGCCGGCCGAGGGCGAACCGCAGGCCATCGTGCTCGGCATCCACGGCTTCAACGAACATGGCGGCACCTTCCAGGTCCTCGCCGAGGCCCTGGCACCCCGCGGCATCACCCTCTATGCCCATGACCAGCGCGGCTTCGGCACCACCGCCCAGCGGCGCCTCTGGCCCGGCCACGAGCGGCTGGCCGACGACGTCACCCTGCTCGCCGCACTGCTGAACGAGCGCCATCCCGAGACTCCGCTCTATCTGGTCGGCCACAGCATGGGCGGTGCCGTGGCGATCCTCGCCCTGAGCGGCGACAACCCGCCGCCGGTGGCGGGCAGCGTGCTGATCGCGCCGGCGGTGTGGGGCTTCGAGGCCATGCCCTGGTACCAGCGCCTGGGCCTGTGGCTCGGCGTGCGCCTCTTCCCTGCGCTGAGCTTCACCTCGAGCACGGTCCAGCGCCTCGGCATCGAGCCCACCGACGACCCCGAGATGAAGCGCCGGCTGGCCGAGGACCCGCTCATCCTGCGCCGCGCGCGGGTCGATACCCTGCACGGCGTGAGCCTGGCCATGGACGCGAGCCTGGAGGCCGCTCGATGGCTGCCTGCCCCGGCACTGATCCTCTATGGCACCGAGGACCACATCATTCCACCGGAGGCGATCTGCGCCCTGCTCGCACGACTGCCCGAGCAGGAGGGGATCCGTCTGGCGCTCTACCCGCAGGGCTACCATATGCTAACCCGCTACACCAAGCGCGAGCGGACCGAGGTGGACATCGCGGCCTGGCTCGCCGACCCCGCGGCTCCCCTGCCCTCCGGCCACGAGCGGAGCCGAGATCAGGTCCGCGACACCCTCTGCCACTGAGTCAGGCAACTGCTGCGCGGCGGGCTGTCGGGCGCATCGCCCGCCCGAATGTGATTGACATGTCTCGGGACAGGGCGGACCTTGGGTGGATGAGCGAAGAGACTGGCGAATCCGCCCACCACGACGACGAGGGGTCGAGCGAGCGGGTAAAGCAGCTTGACGCCGCCATCGAACGGCTTGCCGCCGCCAATGCCATTGCCGGAGTGTCTCCCGTCTTCGAGGTGCTCGAGGCGGCACGCCCCCTGATGGTCGACGACCGTGGGCTCGAGGTCCTCTATGCGCGTGTGCCGGCGATCGAGGCCGCCGGGTTCTTCCGAGGCAGCGACTGGGACTACCCCCAGACACTGGTGCCATCCCTCGCCGTGCGTACCGTGCGTCATGGCGACCCGGTCGCCACCCTGGTCGAGAGCTTGAGCCAGATCCGCCTGCTGGCCGTCGCCCAGGGCGACTATTCCCACCCTTCCCTCTCGGCGGAGCATGCGCATCACTTTCTCGCCCAGGTGATGGCCATGAACCTCGATCTCGTGGTCGGCGACCTGCACGAGGGCGACCGTCTACGGCCGGACCGGCTCGGTTACGCCGTCCAGGCCCTGTATCGCTACCTGCTGCATCACCTGGGGTACGAGAACCTCCTGGAGCACCTGGTGGCCGAAGTCTGGCGCATCCTGGCGCAACGCCCGGTCCAGGTGGAGGGCGTGAAACAGATGGTGACCCAGATCGCCTCCTGCCTGCCCAGACTGGAGGATCGGCCGAATGCCATGGCCGGCGAGGTCGGGGACGACGCCCGGCAGCTGATCAACGCCGTGTTCAGCCCCACCGAGGGCTGCCGCGAAGACCCCGGCTTCGAGACGTATGCCGAGCGGCTGGCGAGCATGGACGACGCGGCCCTGCTGCAGGAGGCCATTGCCTTTGCCCAGGCCATGCACAGCACCGGCCTGGTCTCGCCCTACATGCCGGGGTTCATCCGTTACCTGCGCGGGCGCTGGAATGCGCTGATCCCCACGGCACTGGGCCTGAGTCATACGGGAGCCGACGCCTTTCACTGCTACCCGGCGCTGATCCACACCCTGATCGATGAGGCCCTGTTTGCCGAGACCAGCCAGGCCGCCTACGGTCTTGCCATGATGCTCGAACGCGGCATCCTCTACTCGCCGCCGGTGGCCCCGTCGCTGTGGCGACAACTGAGAATGACGCTGTGCGATGCGGCGGCAGAGAAGGTCACTGCTGTCTTCGGGGATCGTCGCTCGCCGGAATGCTTTCTGCTCGCCGACGTTCTCAATGTGCTCGGCCGCCCGCTGGGCGTGGGTCAGGGGAACTACCCCACCTGCCAGTCGACACGCGCCCTGTCCATGTGGGCCTTCAACACACCGGCCGACCTGCTCCGGGTCGTCGCCTGGGCGGCGCGAGATGACGAGATCGTGATGCGCTTCGAAGGTCACAGCATTTCCTCCCGCGACCTCGGCACGGGCCTGGCCGCCGAGCCTCCCGTGGATGTTGACGCTGTCTCCCTGCTCACCGTGCCGCACCTCGATCGCATCTACTTCGAGATGGGACGCCGCAGCGTCGGGCGCGGAGAGGATCCCCACAAGTGGGTCAACGCCGAGTTCCATGGCGATCACGTGGGCCATGGCTTCCGCATCGCGGTCGATGTGTTTACCGGCGGGCTGAAGGACTTCGAGGGGTTTATGCGTGACTTCTATGCCGCGTACCACCCCTTCTACAACGGCAACATTCCGGTGATCAATCCGCAGCCGGCAGGCATTGCCGTGACCGACAGCGCCACGCGGTTCCTCGGCTGGCACGCGATCACGATCCAGCGCCTGGCGCTCGATCCGAACCAGGTCATGCGGGTCTACTTCTTTAACCCCAACAACGACAGTGGGCAGGACTGGGGGCAGGGAATCGTCACCTCGACCCAGGGCCATGGCGAACTCTACGGTGAGGCCTCGCTGCCGGTGGCCCAGTTCGCCTCGCGACTCTACGTCTTTCACTACGACCCGCTCGAGAAGGGCGAGCCGGCCGATGTACCAGACGATGAAGTGTATCGGGCCATGGGTCTGGCCCGCGATAGCTGGGCGTCGGGGCGCTAGCCCGACGATGCCTGGCACTCAAGCTCGACAAGAACGCAATAAATCGAGCGTCAATACCCTGCCACAGGCAGAAGGAGAGCAGCACATGTCGACCGTATCGGAAACCCCGGCCGCCAAGGACGTCTCAAGCTGGACCGACCCGACACTGGATTCGGTAAAGGGAACGGAAACCCCCAAGGACCCCAACAAGGGCTACATCGCGCTGCTGGGCTGGAGCGTCAATGCCATCAAGGCCGCGCAGAAGTTTGACCGCCGCTATGTGGTGGTAGCGCCGGACTGGGCCGCTGACTTCTGCGAAGCCAACAAGATTCCGTACATTCAATGGGATTTCGTGCGCCTGAACGATCGCTCCATGGAGATCGCGGAGCGGCTCAAGGAAGAAGGCGTGGATGTGGCCATTCCGCTGTTCGAGGAAACCGTCGAATGGTCGGGTGCGATCAACTCGGTGCTCATGGACAGCCCCCGCATGTACGGGCAGTCCATCCTGTTTCGCGACAAGGCACTGATGAAGCGCCGCGCCCAGCTGGGCGGTATTCGCGTGGGGATCTTCGAGGAAGCCCACGAGAAGGATGACATCATCCGCTTCATGAAGCGCGTCAACCAGACGCTGCTCAAGCTCGACGGTGACCCCGATGACCCGATACACGTCAAGGCCTTCGACAAGGCCGGCTGTCTCGGGCACCGCATGATCCGCAAGATCGACGAGATCGACAGCATACCGGCCGAAGAGTATCCCTTGCTGATGGAAAGCCACCTCGACGGCTGGGAGTTTGCTGTCGAGGCCTGGATCCATGATGGCAAGATCAAGTTCCTCAACATCTCCGAGTATGTGACTCTGGGCTACTCGGTATTCGTTCCCGCCACCCGCGAACTCGAGAGCTGGCGTGATGCCATCACCAAGCAGATCGAGAAGTTGATCAAGACGTTCGACATCCAGTTCGGCCTGATCCATCCCGAGTACTTCGTGGCGGCGGACGGCGAGATGTACTTCGGCGAAGTCGCCTATCGCCCGCCCGGCTTCAAGGCCTTCGAGCTCATCGAGCGCGCCTACGGCTTCAGCCCCTATCAGGCATCGATGCTGGTCTTCGACCCCAAGAGCACCAAGGAGGAGGTCGAGGCCTTCTTCCCCCGCGAGGTGGTCGACGCCAAGGGCTATGCGGGCTGCTTCGGGGTGTACCCGCGGCGGCGTGTCGTCAGCAAGCTGGAGATGCCCAAGGAAACCATCGAGCACCCCTACTTCGAGTCCCACGAGCTGGTGGCGCCCACCGAGGAGACGGTGCCGGACCGCTCGGCATTCGGCACGCACTGGGGCCTGGTGTTCTTCTTCGGTGACGACCCGATCAGGATGCGGGACCTGCTCAAGGCACAGGAGGAGCTGGACTTCTACGTCTGATAGCCCCTTGAAGCCCGCCTCTTTTCGAGGCGGCAAATGAACAAGGGCAGGGCCTGCGCCCTGCCCTTTTCATGCCTGTCGATCCACCATCCGATCGCCTGACTAGCGTGCCATGTCGACCACCACGCGCCCACGCACCCGGCCGGCGAGCAGCTCGCCCGCCGTGTCGATGGCCTCCTCCAGGCCGATCGTGCGGGTGATGGCGTCGAGCTGTTCGGGGGCAAGCAGCTCACCGAGCCGGCGCCAGGCCTCGACGCGATCCTCGTAGGAGCGCATCACGCTGTCGATCCCCACCAGGGTCACGCCTCTCAGGATGAAGGGGGCAACACTGCTCGGCAGGTCCATGCCCTGCGCCAGGCCGCAGGCCGCGACGGTGCCGCCATAGCGGGTCCCGGCAAGGACGTTGGCCAGGGTGTGGCTGCCCACCGAGTCGATGGCCGCCGCCCAGCGCTCCTTCGCCAGCGGGCGACCCGGTTCGGAGAGCTCTGCCCGGTCGATCACCTCCTGGGCCCCGAGCCCCTTGAGGTAGTCGGTTTCCTCCAGGCGCCCGGTGGAGGCCAGGACCCGATAGCCCAACCGCGCCAGGAGCGCGATAGCGTAGCTACCGACCCCGCCGTTGGCGCCGGTCACCAGCACATCGCCCTGATCCGGCGTGACGCCTTGTTTCTCGAGCGCCATCACAGAGAGCATGGCGGTATACCCGGCCGTGCCGATGGCCATGGATTGCCGGGCACTGAAGGCCGAGGGATGAGGGATCAGCCAGCGACTGTCCAGCCGGGCCTTCTCGGCCAGCCCTCCCCAGTGCTTCTCGCCGACGCCCCAGCCGTTGAGCAGCACGGCGTCGCCGGGCCGGTAGGCGTCGGTCGACGAGCTCTCGACCGTGCCTGCCAGGTCGATCCCCGGCACCATGGGAAAGGCGCGCACCACCGGCCCCTTGCCGGTGATGGCCAGGGCGTCCTTGTAGTTGAGCGTGCTGCAGTCGACTCGCACCGTGACGTCACCCTCGGGGAGTCGCGACTCGTCGAGTTCCTCCAGCGACACGTGCTGGCCGTCGTCTTGCTTGTCGATCAGGATTGCCTTGAACATCGTGCACCTCGTTGATGTGTCTATTTATAGACCGATCGTCTACTTGAAGACATGAAAACACCCCGGCCTAGCGGGGCAGCCCTTCCATGTACGTCGTGATGAAGGTTTCCAGGGGATGGGCGCTCCCCTCCAGCCGGGCGCGCATTACCGCCCCTTCCCAGCCGATCCAGAAGGCCTCGGCGAGCCTGTCGCAATCCGCCTGGCCACCGAGCTCACCGGCCACCTGGGCCTCGCGCAGGCATCGCGCCACCCGTTGCTGCCAGTCGGCGAGGGTCGCCCGCAGCCACTGCCGGTAGCCTTCCGGCAGCCGACCGGCCTCCTGGCCCAGGTTGCCCACCAGGCAACCCCGGCGAAAGTGGTGACGTTCCATGCCGGCCCTGGCATCGGCAACGAAGGCCGCGAGGCGCTCCAGGGGCCGGCGTGAGCCGTCCCGCAGATGCAGGTCGAGCTTGTTGGCGAAGTAGGCGCCATAATGCTCCATGACGGCGCGCCCGAAGGCCTCCTTGCTGTCGAAATAGTAGTAGAACGAGCCCTTGGGCACCCCGACGCGTCGCAGGATGCCGTCGATGCCGGATGCGGTGAAGCCCTGTTCGGTCAGCACCTCGAGCCCGCTGCGGATCAGGGCCGCGCGGGTATCCGGGTCATCGCGGGAGACCCTGGGGGGTCGCCCACGGCGTGGCTTGGGAGAAGCGGTCGTCTGCGTCATGTCTTTAATATAGACCGCTCGTCTATAAATTCAAGTCACTCAAGGATCAGCCCCTTGCGTGACGCACATCCGACCGTTAGCGCCCGAACCCCAGCGTCCAGCATGCCTCATCCGTTGCGCCACATTGACAGACGCCGCTGGCCACGCCTACTATCGATAATTATTCTCATCAACAGACTGTTGCCGGGTTGGCCGACATGAATCCCGAACGTCCCAGGATCACCACCACCGTCGTCTTCCTGCAGGTCTCCTTCCAGGCCATCAAGCACTCCATGGCCGGCAAGGCGAGCGACGGCCTGCCCTGCTGGCTCGACGGCAGGATGCTGCGGATGCTGTGTCGCGATCTCAGAGCCTGTCGCGACGAGGCCATGGCCCATGAGGAGGCCCATCGGGCCCTGGAGGCCGCCTGTTCCCAGTGCGAGGAGCTGCTCGGCCACTGCCCGGGCGGGCTGGACAGCACCCTCTGCCACCGTCACCTGGATGCCATCCTCGTCGGGTTGCAGCACGCCCTCGTCGCGCTCTCTCCCCCGCCGGCCCCCGCCCCGACCGGCCTTTGGCACAGCGCCACCCGCCACCTCCGCGAGGGCTGGCGCCGCCTCTCCTGATTCCGGCGAGAAGCGTTTCTCGCTGTCCTCGTTCCGCTCCCGGCTGCTTAATTCGGCTCGTGCCCTCGGCGCATGCCTCCTGTTACCTCCGTATCACGGCAAAATCAGCCGGTCGCGGCTCGCCTCGACGCTATAGTTTGGGGGATGGTCCAACCCGATTCGCGCCCCTGCGGCAAGCATTGGGGCGCATTTCGTGTCATGCGCCTGCAGGCGCATGACACGACCTTTCCTGGAGGAACAACCCATGCACGGCGTCCTGTGGGGAAGCATCATTGCCGCGGGGCTGGCCTCGGCCGGCCTGCCTGCCGGCAGTGCCCAGGCCGATGACGTCGAGGCGCTGGTCGCGTCGATCAAGGCGGCCACGGTACGCTTCGAGGATGTGAACGCAGCACTCGCGGAAGGCTACGTGCCGGACCCTTCCGGCGAGTGCGTGAGTGCCGCGGCCCATGGCCTGCCTGCCGAGCTCGGCGGCATGGGCATCCACTACCTGCGCCCGGACCTGCTCGGCCTCACGGTCACCGCTCCCCGGGTCGACGGCACCGGGACCCACACCGACTTCATGAACCCCGCCATCCTGCTCTACGAGCCCCAGGCGGATGGCTCCCTGGTGCTGGTCGGGGTCGAGAACCTGGTGTTCCGCAAGGCCTGGGAGGCCGCGGGCCATGGCGCACCACCGACCCTCGCGGGTCGCCGCTGGGACTACATGGTCGACGACCCGGATACCCCTGCCGAGGAAGCCCACCACTTCGAGCCGCACTACGACCAGCACGTCTGGTTCCGCGACAACCCCAACGGCAACCTCGAGCCCTTCAACCCGGCGGTGACCTGCAACTCCTGGAACGCTTGAGACTGCGAAGGCGCCCCAGGGAGGAACGCCCCTTTCCCTGGCTACAGCGGACTCGGCGCGCCACCCGCGCCGAGCCCGCTTGCCAGACCCGATGCCCATGGGGTTAACCGCTACTCTCCGGGCACGACCCGATAACCCAGTGCCTCGAGGCAGCGTCGCTGCGATAACGACGGCACCATCGACAGGTCACCAATATCCTCCAGGTCACCGGCAAGCGCTGCCACGCCTGCCTCGTCATGGGCATGCAGCAGACGCTCGTCGCATCGCCGGCAGCTCCAGGCATCACCGCCCCGGCCATCCCGCACGATGGCGAGTTCATCGGCTCCCCCGCCGACCTGGATGCCCTCCAGCGGCCAGAAGATGACGGGCTCGTCTCCGGCCCCTTGCCCGCGGCCAAGGGGTGAGCCACACACCAGCAGCGTCACGACGCCACAGCGACACGCGATCTGCCCGTAGGGTCCGTTGCTCATGGCCTGCTCCCTATTGATAGAGGGTGAGGGTGAGTGAGGCATCCACACTAACGGTCCACGCCGACCACGCCTATGGCGAGGGGAGGCCTCCGACGCTACATTTCCTTTGACCAGCCCGATCAGCGTCGGGGTGCCTCCGGCAACCTCGAGCCCTTCAGCCTCGATGACCTGCCGGTATCAAAGGGGCGCGAGGTGAGGCGGCTCCGGCCGGCCGCTCGCCTTGCAGCATTTGCCTGCATCCGAGAACGTTCCGGCGGCATGCCGGCATCCGAGAACGTTCCGGCGGCATGCCGGTCGAGCCTTGGGAGTTGCTGCGATGACGAGCCCCTACTGGCTGCTGCCGGCCTTCCTGCTGCTCTCGTACCAGGTGCAACTGACCGACACCCTGGGCTTCCATGCCGCCCTCGCCTGCGTGCCCTTGGCGGTATTCGCCGGTGACCGCCATGGCTGGCGGGGTGTCGGCATGGTGGTGGTTGGCGGCCTGCTGCTCCCCTTTGGCCTCTTCACGCCCGTCGGCGGCTTTCCCGCCCGGCTGGACATCTACCTGGTCTCGATTTCCACGGCCGCGCTGCTGGCAGCGCGATGGCCGATGGCGCCGCTCGCTCGCCGCTTTCGTTCGAGTTTCGGCTTCCTCGCTGCTCTCGCCCTGCTGCCGGTTCACGTGCTGGTCGCCCGGGAAGGGCTCGACAGCGGGTTCGATGTCGTGGTCATCGTCAGCCTGCTCCCGCTTCTCCACTTCCTGTTATTCCTGCTGGGGTGGGCACAGGCCCCGGCCCTCCTGGTGCTCGGTCCCCTGGCCCTGGCCACCGCCGCCGGGATCGGCCTGGCGATGCTCGGGAGTCCTTGGCGGCTCCATTATGCGCTCGATACGCCCGCGGACTTCCTGACCGGCCTGGCCATCTTCCATGCTGGGCGATACGCGCACGACCTCGTCATCGAACGGGCTTCCGATAACCTCGGCCCACGCTGGCCGATGACAACCATCGCGCTCCTGCTGCTGCTTTGGGGCGGGTATCCGCTCTGGCAGACCCTCGTCATGTTTACAGGAGAGCACGCTGCCCTGGTCGAGCAGTTCGCTCCCCTGGGCAGCGCCCTGGCCCTGCCCCTGGCGGCCCTGCTGGCAGGATGGCGCTACCGGTGGCGCGGGGTGGTTGGCATCGTGGCCATCGCCGCCGTTGTGGAAGCCTCAGGCGTGATCCTTCACTGGGGTGGTGCCAACCTCGGCATCCTGGTGGTGGCCACCGCCTTCGGCACGCTGGGCAACGCGCTACGCGACCGCCGGGATGGCACACGCACCCCATGGCCTTCCGCAAGCGGGCTGGGGCTTGCCCTGGTCGGTGCGGTGAGCCTGCCGCTGATCCTGGGGCTGCAGTTCGACAAGGGGCGTGACCTGCTGGTCCTGGCCCTGGGCGTGGTGGCCCTCCTCGTCCTCCCTGCCTTCCTCGGGTTGGCCTTGCGCCGTGCCGGCCTGTGGCTCGGTGAAGAGGCCAGGCGCGGGTGGCGGGCCATGGCGGGGCTCTTCCTGCTGCTGCTCGGGCTGCTCTCCCACCTCCAGGAGGCCCTGGTGACCATCAGCGCCCTCATTGCGGCCGTCTGGATCGGCGTGCTGGGTCTTGGGGAGGGAGCATCGAGCTGGCGGTCGGGCGACACCCTCATGATGGGCATCGGCTTCCTGTTCTATTTCGCTATGCTGCTGACTGCCGTGGCCGGCATGCTGAACCACCTGCCCGCGGTGATCGCAAGCACCAGAGAGCTCATTCGCTGGCTGAGGGCCTGGCAGCAACCGGAGCACCCGATGACGACGGAAGGGCCGGGGGAAACGATCGAGACCAAATCCGGCGCCGCGGTATGGCTTACGCGCCTGGCCAGGGGTGTCGGCTGGGTACGCAATGCCCTGATGCTGATGGCCGTGGTGATCACCCTGCTTCTGCTGATGGAAGAATTCTGGTAACCGACGACACCGTGACCGCCGGATTCGGCCAGAAGCGGTCTTTCAAAGCAACCTAATATAATAGCCGGAAACGAAAAGCATTTTATTGGCCACATGGATGGCGGAGCCACCCCACTAAAAACTTTCTAAATTAATAATATTTACAAGGTCGCGATCGTTTCTGGCAGCCCAATATCCGTCTTGAAATGCCGATGAAAGCTCACCTCTCCCGGGAGAGTCATCATATGCCGATGGTATCTACTCTTTTCCTTACCTTACCTGCTACATTCATCTGAAAGCCCAATGCTATATCCCACTTGATAAGCTTCATCTGCAGTCGGTCCGAAATCCCCACAGCTAGGGAATTTCTGAACAATTCGCCACTGACCAGTTGCTTCGCTGAGTGCCAAAGGCGCTCAGTATCGAATTGATCAGCGGTTCCCTAGAGACTACCTTAGCACTAGAAAAGATCTCTATTTTTTATTTTTCTTTGCTGATCCGCGCCCTTTATGATCCGATAGCGGCTCATCAACATCACGAATCACTTCGCCACTCCTTGAGTCGACAACTCTCTTAAAGTATCGATTTTGCTCGTGATCAACGATCTGGGTTAACTTCACAAAGCGGTTACGATCTACACTGAAAGAATCGCCATCCTTAGTCTCGAAGCGAATTCCTTTTCGCTTGGAAAGCCCTCCTTTATAGCCCTTTGCCGCCACTAAACCACCTGCCGACACACTTTCTGAAATAAATTCAGTATAATGTCGTTTCAGGGATCCACAGTTTCGACAAGCTTGCCTTCCTTCTTGAGCCTCCACATTCTCACTGATAGAAACCTTACAGTCTTGGCAAAATATTGTCATAGCAACCCCCAAATATCAGACAACTTTTCCGGCTGGGTCCCTTGCGCTTTTACTTAGCTTGAAAGTCAACCTAGCAAACCATGTTATAAACCAACTCAGGTGCAGTCCCAGGGGCTATCCTGTGAAAATCACGCTGAACTGGACCAGACCAAATAGTTCTCCCTCCCCCCATATGACCAGAAAATATCACATGAAACACTTGTCTTTGTGCCTTTTCCTGACACACGAACTCCCATTCGCCCATAGAGGATAGATAATGATCGCCGGCTTCTACCTGAACCTCCTGATGATCAATCAGTACCCAAGCCTTCGCCACACCATTTGTTTTATTCGAGTCGGATGTGTTTACATAGACATCTACTTTGGACGATGAAGCTATCTGTTTCCAACCAGCAAGTGCAAAATTCGTACAAAGGATCATAAAAACAAAGCAGATTGATAACAAGATTTTCATGCACAGCTCCTTTTTTATTTTCTGACTTAACACGTGAATGCGCCTGTTGCCTTTTCCGGCATGTCCGCTTTGGGCCGAAAACCACCATAGAAAAACCGGCATTCCTTCGGACAATGGGGTTCAGCCATTTTCCGAAGGAATGCCGGCCAGCCGGAGGAACTTCCGTGAGTCGCGCTGCCATGTCGCTTCTCCGCTCCCTGGAGCAGCCCTGTTACCGAGCTGTTTCCGTTTGTAATGGCCCCAGCCTAGCTCAGTCGGCTTCGGGTGCCAACGGCAGGCGCCCTGTGCCTGCCCGATGAAATCTTCGTGCCTCGCCCCTATGCTGGAAGGCAACCCAACCCAGGGAGACCGAACGATGATCACCGAGACAGACCGACAACACCTTGAGCGCTGCGTGGAACTGGCGGAGGAGGCCCTGGAGGCCGGTGACGAGCCGTTCGGCTCGGTGCTGGTGAGTGGCGATGGCGCGGTGCTGGTGGAGGACCACAACCATGTGGCCGGCGGGGATGCCACCCAGCATCCCGAATTCTTCCTGGCCCGCTGGGCCGCGGAGAATCTGACGCCCGAGGAGCGCGGGCGGGCCACCGTCTACACCTCCGGCGAACACTGCCCCATGTGTGCGGCAGCCCACGGCTGGGTGGGTCTGGGGCGGATCGTCTTTGCCAGCTCGTCCGAGCAGCTGGTGGACTGGCTGCAGGAGCTGGGCGTGGCCCCGCCCCGGGTTCGCCCGCTGCCGATTCAGGAGGTGGTGCCAGACGCGGTGGTCGAGGGCCCGGTGTCGGAATTCGCCGAGCGCATCCGCGACCTACATCGCCGGCTGCACAGTGCCTGACGCCACTATTCGCCGCGGCGGCCGAGGATCCGGTAGGCGTGGGGCATCCCTTCATCGTCCTCGGCCCGGGTCGCCTGAGCCTCGACCTGTCCGGTCAGGGTAGCGGCGCCGGCGGAGGCCGAGGCTTCGAGGGAAGCCCGCAAGGCCCTTCTGGTCTCGCCAATGGCCTCAATCAGCTGGGTCTGCTTCGCCGGCCGATGGAGCGCTTCCTGCACCTTGAGCATCGCGTATTCGCTTCCCGCGATGCCGGCCAGGCTCACGGCAGTGGCCACCGTGCCCACCACCAGTGCGCCCGGGCCGGCGGGGGCAGCTACCGCCGAGGCGGCGCCACCGGCGGCCAGTGAGCGCATGCCTCCCGCCCCCAGGCGTGACACCAGGCTGCGCAGGGCCAGGCGGCTGCCCTGTGCGGCAGCGGAGGCGCCGAAACGCCGGGCCAGGGCTCGCCCCGCTAGCAGGCTGGCACCGCTGCCCCCCACCGCGGCGGTGCTCCAGCGTGCTGTATCCAGGCCATCCCGAAGGGCCTCCTGTAATACACCGTCCAGGTCGAGTTCATGGACGCGGCGCTCCCCCTCGCGTTCCGGCGCCACCTGTTGCGGGGCGTAGCGCGCCTGGAGTGTGGCCACCATCTCGTCGGCCAGGGCCTGCTGTTCGCTGACCAGGCGACGGGGGTAGTCCGCCTGGAGGTCCGCCAGGGCGGACTCGAGCCCGGTCCCCTCGACCAGCCGCCTGTGGAGCTGCTCGTCCAGCCAATCATCGAGGTCACCCATGAGCGCCACGCCGAGTCGCGTGTAGCTGCCAACGGGAGAGTAGTACCAGTCCAGATAGTCCGGCACCGCCGACTCGAGGGGGGCAAAGGCGCTATCCAGCCGCTCGTCCAGCCAGGGGCGCATGCGTGCCTGGAGCCGCTCTTCCGTCTCCATGGCGAGGGCCGTGAGATCCCGAGAGAATTCGGCGTGGGTCTCGGCATCCAGGGTCAGCGGCTCGCCGGCCACGATCACCCGGAACAGCGGCGCCTGGCTGCGCGAGGCCAGCCAGCCCTGGCCGAGCTCGAACAGCAGCAGCAGGGCCATGACCACCAGCAGCGACGCCCCCCAGCTGCGCCAGGCGCGCAGCCCGAAGGCCAGTCGATCGCTCGACGAGCGGATGACACGCGTCATGACGGATCTTCCTCTCGCCCGGTGCAGGAAGCCTCGCGGTGCGGCCGATGCCTTCCCCTGCGCAGCGCCTCGGCGCCGACCAGCAGGCGCACATAGGCCCAGGCGAAGGTGCTCTGGATGAGGAGCAACAGCAGCCAGCCCAGCATCGCCACGGGCGTGGCGAGCCGGAACCGCTCCACGGCATTCTGCATGCTCCAGTGCTGGGTGATCTCGGCCACGGTGGCCAGTCGCTCGAAGAATCCCAGCACGGCGCCCCCCGAGGAATCCGGGAAATGACGCGCGATGGCCTCCTCCCAGCCGAGCCCGACCAGCCACGGCTGGGGCAGCCAGAGGGCGGCCACCACCAGCAGCAGGGTCAGCAGGGCGGCGGCCGGCACGACCACCAGGCGGCGGGTCACCGCCGCCAGGTGGTCGGCGATGACATGACGGGCCAGGCGTCGACGCAGCAGGTGCTGCGCCACCACCAGCCCCGGCACCCCGGCCAGCAGCAGGGGCCAGAGGACGGGCGCCAGCAGCCGCAGCTTGACCAGCAGCACCAGCGCCAGCAGCGCACCCATGAGCTGGTGGCGCGCCACCATCATCGCCCCGCCGCGCAGCCAGCCGTGCCAGGGCGAGTCATCACGCAGGTACTGCTCCAGCCAGGCACGACGCCGCAGCCGGGCAGCCTCCAGGCTGCCGGCCACGATCAGCTGGGTGGCCAGCACCCAGACCGGCAGGAACAGCACGCCGGCAAGCGACCCGCCCGCCAGCGACCAGACCAGCAGTACCAGCACCGTCAGGATCAGGTGGGCGTGGCGCCAGAGCGGCGCGGCTCGCTGCCAGCGCCCGGCCATCAGGCGAGCGGCGAGAGGGCCTGTTCGACGAATGCCTGGCAGCGCAGCCTCGCCGGCCGCTCCTGCAGCCCTTCCCAGTAGGCCTCGAACTCGGGCCGGCGGGGAATGGTGCCGAAGTGCATGCCCCAGCCGAGGTGCGAACCGACATAGACATCGGCCGCGCTGAAGGCCGTGCCGGCGATATGACGCCTTCCCTCGAGGGCGGCCGCCAGGGTCTCGATGACCGTCCAGTAGTCGCCGCAGCCGAGCTGCTTCTGCTGCTCCGCCGTGGGCTGCACGCCGAGGGTGTTGAGCGAGAGGGCGGATTCCAGGGGCCCGGCCGCGAAGAACAGCCAGCGGTAGTAGTCGCCCCGGGCGGCGGGCGGCGGCGCCAGGCCGGCCTCCGGGAAGGCATCGGCGAGGTAGGCGCAAATGGCAGCGGCCTCGGTGACCACCACGTCCCCGTGGCGGATCGCCGGCACCTTGCCCATGGGATTGAGGGCCAGGTAGTCCGGCGACTTCATGGCGGCACCGTACTCGAGGGTCACCGTGCGATAGGGCACGCCAAGCTCCTCGAGCATCCAGTGGACGATCCCGCCCCGGGAGAGCGGGTTGGTGTAGAAGGTGAGCTCAGCCGGCTCCCGTGGGGCGGGTTCGGCCAGTGCCGCGGGTGGCAGCACGACCTCCGGCGGAAGCACATAGCCCTGGCCAGGCGCGTTGACCACCTCGATACCCACCGCCCGCAATGCGGCAACGTCCTGGTAGAGGGTACGCAGCGTGATCCCCAGCCGCTCGGCAAGCTCGGGCCCGCCGAGCGGGCCGGTGTGGTGGCGCAGTTCCCGGATCAGGTCTTGCAGGCGCGTCGTTCGTGACATGGACGATTCCTCGTGCGCGTGGCAGTGACTCGCCGCCTCGGGGCGTCGAGGCGATCATCATGCCTCCGACACGGCAACGGTACCAGTCACGCGACCAGGGATCGGCTGCCGCCGAACCGGGGCCGGCTCACAGCCCCTGGGCACCCCGGCGCAACCAGTCATGCACGAAGGCAAGCTTCTGGCGGGCGGCATCCGAGAGCACAAAGGGGTAGAGATCGGAGAGCCCCATGGAGCGATTGACGTGGTTAACCCCCGCCACCAGGCTGGCCGCGACATGGATCAGTCGGTCGGCGTCGGGTTCCATGTAGGGGTCCCAGTTGGGACTCGGCAGCTCCGGGGAAGAGAGCCCCGCCGCCACGAAGCTGTCGGTGATATCGGTCAGGTGCAGCAGGTGGGCGGCGGTCTCGGCCCAGTCCTCGTGGGGATGCGCGGAGGCGTAGGTGGTCAAGAAGCGTAGCCGCCAGTCCGGCGGTGGGCCGTCATGGAAGTACCGCTGGAGCGCAGCGGGATAGTCCTCTCGTTCATCGCCGAACATGGCCCGGAAGGCCTCGAGGAAATCCTCCCGCAGGCTGAGGCGCCACCAGAGCATGTGCGAGATCTCGTGGCGCATATGGCCGATCATGGTGCGATAGGGTTCCTCCAGGGCCTCCCTGCGCGTGGTGCGCAGGACCGCATCCGCCTCCGCCACGCTGATCGTCACCACGCCCCCGGCATGGCCCATGGGCACCGGCGTATGTCCTTCCGCCAGCATGTGAAACACCGGACGAGCGCCGGGGTCCTCAGGGCGGAACCAGTGCCAACGGCCCAGGTTATCGAGCACCCAGCGCTTGGCGGCCTCGGTCTGCGCCCAGTTGGGCATGGCATCGGGAATGGAAGGATCCGGCGCCAGCGCGGTCATGGCGCAGGAGCGGCAGAAGGCGCCCTGCTCGGGGGCGATCCAGTTGCAGCCGATGACCTCGCGGTTCACGCAGAACGGCGGCATGGGCAGGAAGGCCCTGGCCTGGGGGTCATAGGCGACGGGCGTTCCCTCGGCGGTGGCGAGGTTGTCGAACCAGAGGGACCCGGCACCGACCGGGTTGGCAAAGACACGCATGAGGCAGTCACTCCGCAGTTACCGCAAGGCAGATGGCCCGACGCTCTAGGCTGCATCCTGCTCTTTCCGGTTCCACCAATCAAACTGCCATCGGTGCAAGGCCAGGCAGAATGCGACTACATCTTGCGTGAAAAAAACGGCGAGGGAGTCCCCGCCGCCAAACACCGATCGCTACCGATCGAGAGAGTGCTCGCTGGTGTGTCGTTAAGCCATCAGGTCTCGAATCAGATCTCGAAACCCAGGCCGAAGTCCTCGGCGCTGATCGCCATCAACGGCTCGGCACCGGCTTCCAGGGCCGCCTTGTGGGCGCGGGTGCGCGGCACCAGGCGCTGGTAGAAGAAGCGCGCGGTATCGAGCTTGGCGCGGTAGAAGGCGGCCTCCTCGCTGCCCTCGGCCAGCACGGAGCGGGCCTGCTTCGCCGCGCGGGCGAAGAGGTAGGCCAGGGTCACGTAGCCGGCGTACATCAGGTAGTCGACGCTGGCCGCGCCCACCTCCTCGCGGTCGGCCATGGCCTTCATGCCGATGGCCATGGTCATCTCGCCCCACTCGGTGTTGAGCTTGGCCAGCGGGCGCACGAACTCGGCGAGCTCGCTGTTGCCCTCCTCGGCCTGGCAGAACTTGTGGATCTCTTTCGTGAATACCTTGAGGCTCTCGCCCTGGCTCATCAGCACCTTGCGGCCCAGCAGGTCGAGGGCCTGGATGCCGGTGGTGCCCTCGTAGAGGCGAGTGATGCGCGCGTCGCGCACCAGCTGCTCCATGCCCCACTCCTGGATGAAGCCGTGGCCGCCGAAGACCTGCACGCCCTCGTTGGTGGCCTCGAAGCCCACCTCGGTGAGGAACGCCTTGACGATGGGGGTCAGCAGGCCCAGCAGGGTCTCGGCGCGCTCCTTCTCGGCGGCATCCGTGCCGTGCTCGACGATATCGATCATCTGGGCGGTGTAAAGCACCAGCATCCGGCCACCCTCGGCGAAGGCCTTCTGGGTGAGCAGCATGCGACGCACGTCCGGGTGGACGATGATCGGGTCGGCGGCCTTCTCCGGCGCCTTGGGACCTGCGAGCGAGCGCATCTGCAGGCGGTCACGGGCATAGGCCAGGGCGTTCTGGAAGCTTGCCTCGGTGAGCCCCAGGCCCTGGATGCCGACGCCGATGCGCGCGGCGTTCATCATGGTGAACATGCAGGCCAGGCCCTTGTTGGGGGCGCCCACCAGGAAGCCCTTGGCCGCATCGAAGTTCATCACGCAGGTGGCGTTGCCGTGGATGCCCATCTTGTGCTCCAGCGAGCCGCACACCACGCCGTTGCGCTCGCCTGGATCGCCCGCTTCATTGGGAAGATATTTCGGCACCACAAAGAGCGAGATGCCTTTCGAGCCCTCGGGGGCGTCCGGCAGCTTGGCCAGTACCAGGTGGACGATGTTCTCGGCCAGGTCATGCTCGCCGGCAGAAATGAAAATCTTGGTGCCGGTGATCTCATAGGCGCCGTCATCGGCGGGAACCGCGCGAGTCTTGATCAGGCCCAGGTCGGTGCCGCAGTGGGGCTCGGTGAGGCACATGGTGCCGGTCCAGGTGCCCTCCACCAGCCTCGTCAGGTAGGTCGCCTGCTGCTCGGCGGTGCCGTGGTGGCGCAGGGCGTCGGCGGCGCCGTGGGAGAGCCCCGGATACATGCCCCAGGCCAGGTTGGTGGAGCAGACCATCTCGTTGAGCACCATGGCCAGCGAGTGCGGCAGGCCCTGGCCGCCGTGGGCGGGCTCGGCGGCAAGGCTCGGCCAGCCGCCCGCCACGTACTGGGCGTAGGCCTCCTTGAAACCCTTCGGCGCCTTCACCTCGCCGCCCTCCAGCAGGCAGCCCTCGCGATCGCCGCTCTGGTTGAGCGGCAGCAGCACCTCGCGGGCGAAGCGCGCGCCCTCCTCCAGGATCGCGGCGACCACGTCGGGACTGGCCTCCTCGCCGTCCGGCAGACGGGCGTAGTGGGCCGGGTAGTCCAGCATCTCGTCCATGACGAAGCGGATATCGCGCAGGGGGGCCTGATAGTCGGGCATCTCGATCTCTCCTGGAAAAGGCCGCCGGAAGTCGGGGGCGGGCGGCGGCGGCCGCTTTCAAACATGTGTTTGAAATTATCCCTCATCCTGGATGCAGTCAAGCGTTCGTTTGAAGAAGCGGAAAGGATCAAGGGGTCAAGGAGTCAAGGGACACCTCCCCTTACTCCTTGACCCCTTGTGACTGGCCGAAAGCCTTACTGCATGCGAATCCCGCCGTCCAGGCGGATCACCTCGCCGTTGAGCATGGCGTTAGTGATGATCTGCTCGGCCAGGCGGGCGAACTCGTCGGGCTTGCCGAGCCGCTTGGGAAAGGGCACGGCGGCGGCCAGGGCCTGGGCGGCCTCGTCGGGGATCTCGCTCATCATGGGGGTCTCGAAGACCCCGGGGGCAATGGCCATCACCCGCACGCCGTGGCGCGAGAGCTCCCGGGCCGCCGGCAGGCTCATGCCCACCACGCCGGCCTTGGAGGCGCTGTAGGCGCACTGCCCCACCTGGCCATCCATGGCGGCGATGGAGGCGGTGTTGATGATCACCCCGCGCTCACCGTCCTCACCCGGGGCGTTGCCCGCCATGGCCGCGGCGGCCAGTCGCATCACGTTGAAGGTGCCCACCAAGTTGATCTGGATGGTGCGATTATAGGCCTCGAGGTCGGCGGGGTTGCCCTCGCGATCGACCAGCTTGCCCACGCTGACCACCCCGGCGCAGTGCACCACACCGGCGAGGCCGCGGCCATCGCTGAGCTCCACCGCCACATCGACGGCCGCCTGGATGTCCTCGCCGGAGGTGACGTCGCCGCGCACCGCCCGGGCGGCACCGCCCAGGCGCTCGGCGTGGGCCTCCACGGCGTTGCTGAGGTCGCAGAGCACCACCCGGCCGCCGGCGGCGACCAGGCGCTCGGCGGTGGCCGCCCCCAGCCCGGAGGCGGCCCCGGTAATCAGAAAGGTATTGTCCTTCAGTTGCATGTCAGGATCCTCGGAGTCATTTGGCCGGGGCCTCTTCGGCCTTGTCGACGGCATCGGCGCGCAGCTTGAATCGCTGGATCTTGCCGCTCGGAGTCTTGGGCAGCTCCTCGACGAACTCGATCACCCGCGGGAAGGCGTGGGTGGAGAGCCGCTCGCGCACCTGCTTGCGGATCTCGTCGGCCAGGGCATCGCTTGCCTCGTAGCCCTCGCGCAGCACCACGTAGGACTTGATGATCTCGCCGCGGATCTCGTCGGGCTGGCCCACGGCGGCGGACTCGGCGACGGCCGGGTGGGTCATCACGCTGTTCTCCACGTCGGTGGGCCCCACGCGATAGCCGGCGGTGGTGATGATGTCGTCGTCGCGACCGGCGAACTGGAAGGTGCCGTCCTCGTTGCGGATCACCACGTCACCGGTCAGGTAGTACCCTTCGGCGAAGGGGTGCTTCTCCTGCCAGGTGTAGCCGGCGAAGAAGTGCGCCGGGGAGTTCTCGATGTCCACGGCCAGCACGCCCGGCTCGCCCGGGGGCAGCTCGTTATACTCGGCGTCGAGGATCGCCAGGCGGTAGCCGGGCATCGGTACGCCCATGGCGCCGACATGCTTGGGATGGTCCAGGGCATGGTGGTTGTTGCAGGTCATGCCGGTCTCGGTCTGGCCGTAGTGGTCCATGACCGGGCAACCCAGGGAGCGCTCGACCCAGGTCACCACCTCGGTGTTGAGCGGCTCGCCGGCGGAGCTCGCCGCGCGCAGCTCGAGGGTCTGGTGGGCATCATCGAAGAGGCCGGAGGCCTTCATCAGGCGGTAGGCGGTGGGCGCGGCGGCGAAGTTGGTGATGCGGTGGCGCTTCATGAAGGCCAACGCCCCCTCGGCGGAAAAGCCCGCCTCGCAGAAATGGGTGGTCACCCCCAGCAGCAGCGGCCCGGCGATGGCGTAGTAGAGGCCATAGGCCCAGCCCGGGTCGGCCATGTTCCAGAAACGGTCGGTGTCGCGCAGGTCGACGGCCAGCTCCATGTAAAGGGCGAAGGCCGGCATGGCGGCCAACGGCACGGCAACCCCCTTGGGCTTGCCCACGGTGCCGGAGGTGAACATCTGCAGGAAGGGCTCGTCGCGGGAAAGGCGCGGCGGCGTGGTCTCGATCGGCGCATGCGCCAGGGCATCATTCCAGTCCAGGTCGTCGCCGTGGTCGGCATCGGGGCCACCTACCGCCAACACCGGCGGGCACTGGGTGAGGCCATCGAACTTGAAGCGATTGGCATGATCGGTGATCACAAGGCGGGTGTCGGCGCGGCCCAGGCGGTAGTCCACGGCGTCCGGACCGAAGGCGGTGAACAGCGGCTGGTAGACGGCACCGATGCGCCAGGTGGCCAGCACCGCCACCAGCAGCTGCGGCGAGCGCGGCAGCATGCAGGCGATCCGGTCGCCCACGCCCAGGCCACGCTCGGCGAACCAGCCGGCGAGCCTGGCGCTCTCGGCATCGAGCTCGGCGTAGGTCAGGGTGTTGACCTGGCCCTGGGTGTCCTCGTGCACCAGGGCCAGCACGTCGCCACGGCCGGCACGCAGGTGGCGCCCGCAGCTGGACTCGAAGGCGTTGGCCTTGCCGTCGCGGTGGTCATCGAGGCGCGCGATGACGTCGTCGATGGAAAAGGTCTCGAGGTAGCTCTGGTAGTCGGGAAGGGTGCTCATGTACTGCCCTCTCGCGGTTTGTGCTTGTTGTGGCGGCAAGCAAGGTTTGTGGCGACTGATGCTGGCGACGAAGGAAATGGCAAACGCCGACGCTGGCGTGCACGCCCACCTTCTGATTAGATGCAGTTGACGTAAGCGTCAACCTATCAAGCGCTAGGTACAAGCTAGAGGCTCCCGGGGAACGGGGCAACCCCTGAACGGCAGGACGGGACTAGACGATGGTCGAGCGTAGCGGGCCGGCGGCGCCCGGGATGTCAGACTCGATGGGTGATCATGGCGACCAGCTCGTGGGCCAGGTCATCCGGGGAGCGCGGACCGGCGGGGTCGTACCAGCGCACCGTCCAGTTGAGCGCCCCCATCACGAAGCGGGCCACCAGGAAGCGGTCGCCATGGATCAGCCCCTCGGCCAGGGCCGCGTCGATCACCTCCTCCCACAGCGCCTCGTAGGCATCGCGCAGGTGGCTCAGGTGGTCCCGGGCCTCGGGATCGAGACGGCGCCACTCGTAGAGGGCCACCACGTGGGCGTTGCGGTCGGTGAGCAGGGTCTCGAGGTGCGCGCGCGCCATGGCCTGCAACCGTGCCTCGGCAGAGTTGTCGCACTCCTCGAGGGCCGCCTTCGCGATGACCAGGGCGTTCTGGGTCCCCTCCTCGATCACCGCCGCCAGGATCTCCTGCTTGTCGCGGAAGTGATGGAAGAGGCTGCCGGACTTGATGCCCATCTCCTGGGCGAGCATGCGCACCGTGGTCCGGTCAAAGCCCTCCTGGACAAACAGCTGGGCGGCCTGACGGGTCAGCTCCTTGCGGCGCGGTGAGTCATTCATTACATTCATCGAGATTTACACTAGCGCTTGCTTGGTTGACCCTGAGAAAACCACAGCCCCGCGGACGGGTCAACGCGGCGCCGTCCGAGATAACGGCCACAATGACAATGCAGTCCCGCCCGGGACCGTAACGCCACACCGGGAGTACCCACCATGAGCCAGTCCAACGATATCGTCTTCCTCTCTGCCACACGCACGCCCATGGGCGGCATGCTGGGCAGCCTTTCCAGCCTTACCGCCCCGCAGCTCGGGGCCACGGCGATCCAGGCCGCCATCGAGCGCGCCGGCATCAGTGCCGACAGCATCGACGAGGGCATCATGGGCTGCGTGCTGCCCGCCGGCGTCAAGCAGGGCCCGGCCCGCCAGGCCATGCGCCAGGCCGGCATTCCCGACGCTATCGGCGCCACCACCATCAACAAGCTGTGCGGCTCAGGCATGAAGGCCGCCATGCTGGCCCACGACCTGATCCGCGCCGGCAGCGGCGAGGTGATGCTGGCCGGCGGCATGGAGTCCATGTCCAACGCGCCCCATGTGCTGACCAAGGCCCGTGCCGGCTATCGCCTGGGCCATGGCGAGCTCAAGGACCACATGTTCCTGGATGGCCTGGAGGATGCCGAGACCGGCAAGCTGATGGGCGTCTTCGCCCAGGACGTCGCCAGCGATCGCAACTACGGCCGCGAACGCCTGGACGACTTCGCCATTGCCTCGCTGGAGCGTGCCATGGAGGCCACCAACGCCGGCCACCTGAAGGCCGAGATGGCGCCGGTCACCGTCACCAGCCGCCAGGGAGAAAGCGTGGTGGACCACGACGAGCAGCCCTTCCAGGCCAAGCTCGACAAGATCCGCTCGCTGCGCCCCGCCTTCGCCAAGGACGGCACCATCACCGCCGCCAACTCCAGCTCCATCTCCGATGGCGCCTCGGCGCTGATCCTGGCGAGCCAGGCAGCGGCCGACCGCCTGGGCGCCAAACCGATCGCGCGGATGCTGGGTCATAGCACCCATTCGCGGCACCCCAGCGAGTTCACCATCGCTCCGGTAGGCGCCATCGACAAGCTGATGAAGAAGCTCGACTGGGGCGTGAATGACGTCGACCTCTTCGAGATCAACGAGGCCTTCGCCGTGGTGACCCTGATGGCCATGGACGACCTGGGCCTGCCCCACGACAAGGTCAACGTCTTCGGCGGCGCCTGCGCCCAGGGCCATCCCATCGGCTCCACCGGCTCGCGGATCATTGCCACCCTGATCCATGCCCTGCGCACCAGGGGCGGCAAGCGCGGCATCGCGAGCCTGTGCATCGGCGGCGGGGAGGCCACCGCGGTGGCGGTCGAACTGGTCGACTGATGGGGAGCGTCATGCTCGACACGCCGGCGGGTGGGCTGCATGCCGCCCGCTGGCGGCCGGACACGCCGGACGCGACGCGCAGCCCCATCGTGCTGCTGCACGACTCCCTGGGCTGCGTGGCGCTCTGGCGGGACTTTCCCGCCAGGCTAGCCGAAGCCAGCGGCCGGGAGGTGATCGCCTATGACCGCCAGGGCTACGGCAAGTCGGCACCCTGTCCGGGCCCGCAACCCTCCAGCTTCATCGCCGACGAGGCAGAGGTCTTCCACGCGCTGCGCGAGCACTTCGGGCTCGCGCGCTTCGTGCTCCTCGGCCATAGCGTGGGCGGGTGCATGGCGGCCGAGATCGCCGGCCAGCATGCCGACGGCTGCGAAGCGCTGATCACCGTGGCGGCCCAGGCCTTCAACGAGCCATGCACCCTGACCGGCATCCGCGAGGCGGAGCAGGCCTTCCAGCATCCCGCCGCCATGGCACGCCTGGCGAAGTACCATGGCGACAAGGCCGAGTGGGTGTTGAGAAGTTGGGTCGACAACTGGCACTCAGAGGCCTTCGCCGACTGGACACTGGACGGCGCACTGCGCCGGGTGGCCTGCCCGACACTCGCCCTGCATGGCGAGCACGACGAGTATGGCTCGCGGGCCCAGCCCGAGCGCATTGCCTCGCTCACCCCCGGGCCGAGAGCGCCCCATATCCTGGCCGACTGCGGCCATGTGCCCCACCGCGAATGCCCCGAACGGCTGATCGACGCCCTGCTGCCCTTCCTGGCGGCTCCCACCTCGACCTGACGCCCAGCACCGCCTGCCGGCTCCGTCATTGCGATGATAGCGTCCGGCCTGTCTGCTCGAGATAATGCCCTTGCCGAGGCACTGCCCATGACGGTCATGGCGCGAGGAGAAGACCTACCATGCGCGAGGGGATGGAGCGCTACCAGTCCTGGATCTACCTGCTGTGCATCATGGCGGGCCTGGGACTCGGCCTGGCCAGCCCCGGCCTGGCCAGCGTGCTCGAGGGAGGCCTCTGGCCGCTGCTGGGAGGGCTGCTGTATGCCACCTTCACCCAGATTCCCCTGGTCCGCATAGCGGATGGCTTCCGGGACTGGCGTTTCCTCTGCGCCCTGCTGATCGGCAACTTCCTGGTGATCCCGCTGACGGTGGGCTGGGCGGTAGCGGGACTGCCGCTGACGCCGGCCATTCAGGCCGGGATATTGCTGGTGCTGCTGGTGCCCTGTACCGACTGGTTCATCAGCTTCACCCATCTCGGCAAGGGGGATACGGCCCGGGCCATCACCGCCGCGCCCCTGCTGCTGCTGGTGCAGCTGCTTGCCTTGCCGCTCTACCTGTGGCTGTTCCTCGGCGAGGCCTCGCTGCGCCTCGCCGTCGGCTCCCACCTGATCAGCGCCTTCGCCGGCCTCATCCTCGCCCCCCTGCTGCTGGCATGGGTCACCGAACGCCTGGCCACGCGACACCGCCAGGCGAGGCAACTGATCCATGGCCTGGGCCTCCTGCCGGTCCCGCTTCTGGCCCTGGTGGTGCTGGTGATTGCGGCCTCGCAGATCACCACCGTGGTCGAACTCTCCGATGTGCTGCTTCAGGTCCTGGCGGTATTCATCGCCTACCTGCTCTTCGCGGCCTGCCTGGGCAAGCTTCTCGGCCGGCTGTTTCGGATCGAGGCATCCGGGGCCCGTACCCTGGCGTTCAGCTTCGGTACTCGCAACTCCTTCGTGATGCTGCCGCTGGCCCTGACGTTGCCGGACGCCTTGCAGGCCGCCGTGGTGGTCATCGTCTTCCAGTCGCTGGTCGAACTGTTCGGCATGGTGGCCTACCTGAGCTGGGTACCGGGCAAGCTGATTCCAGAACCTCCCAGCGGCTGACGACCGCCGCAAGCGCCTCATGAAAGCCGGTAGGCTTGCCCCCCTCGACAGGCGTTCGCCCTCGCCTGCCCGGAATATTGACAGGCCGATGGGCGCGCCTAGTGTCGCGGCGCCGCCAGGCGATCCAGGCGCAACCGCTCGCGGCCATCGAACAGCCGGCGGCTGCCCGCGGCCACCGCGGCCAGGGTGCCGAAGCCGGTTCCCAGGGTGATGGTGAACATCACCAGTATCTGGTACTTCACCGCCAGCGCCGGTGGGCTCCCGGCGAGAATCTGGCCGGTCATCATGCCCGGCAGGCTGACCACCCCCGCCGCCGCCATGGCATTGATCATCGGCATCAGGCCGCTGCGCATCGCCTCGCGGCGAATGTCGCTGACGGCCTCCTGCCAGTGCTGGCCGAGCATCAGCCGGCTCTCGATCACCGCGCGCTGGCGCCAGGCGGTGTCGGTCAGGCGATCCAGGGCCAGGGCGACCCCGGTCATGGTGTTGCCGAGCATCATGCCCAACAGCGGGATGGCGTACTGGGGGAGGTACCAGGGCTCGGGGCCGATGATCACGGTGAGCGTCAGCACCGTCACCGTGAACGAGGAGAGAAACATCGCCACGGTGCCGATGCCGAAGGCCCAGCCGCCGATCAGCCGACGCTTCTGCCGCGCCATCACCTCGCGCCCGGCAATCAGCAGCATGCCCAGCGCCATCAGCGCCACCCACATCAGCCGCTCGGCGGCGAACAGCGCCTCCAGCACCAGCCCCACCAGGGCAAGCTGGACCACCGAGCGCGCCGCGGCGACCAGCAGGCTGCGGCCCATCCCTAAGCGCAGGGCGGCGGTGCAGCCCGCCAGCGCCACCACCATCAGCGCCGCCAGGGCGAGCTGCCACCAGGTCAGCGCGATCACGTCCATGACGCCGCCTCCACGAGTTCGCTTCCCTCGATTCGCCAGTGGCGCTCTGCCACCCGCTGGATCTGGGCGGGGTCGTGGGCGACCCACAGCACCGGCCAGCCGTGCTTGCGAATTCTCGACAGGAGCCAGGCCTCCACCCGGCGAGAACTGGCCTCATCCAGGTTGGCGGTGGGCTCGTCGAGCAGCAGTGCCATGGGCTGGCGGCTGATCGCCCGCAGCAGGGCCAGGCGCTGCTTCTCCCCCGACGAGAGCCGCGAGACCTGCCACGCCAGCACCTCGGAGGTGAAGCCCAGCGCTTCGAGATCCGCGGGAGCGGCCTGCGGCATATGCTCGCCCACGCTATCCGCCCACCACTGGCTCTCGGCCGGCACCAGCATCACCCGCGCCCGCCACACATGCGCCGGCAGCGCTGCCTGGGAGATATTGCCCAGCCATACCTCGCCACCGTGGGGCTCGAGGTCGGCCACGGCACGCAGCAGGCGGCTCTTGCCGGACCCGCTGGGGCCGGAAAGGCAATGGATCTCGCCGGGGGCGATGGCCAACGACACGCACGAGAGCGAACCGTTGGTCACGCCGTCGAGTCGCAGGGTCGGGCTTGTGGTCACGGAGCACCTTTCTTCATCACGGGGCTGCATGATAGCAGGCCCGCCATTCCGCCGAGGCCACCGCAAGGCATCGCCCCATCCAGGACCCCAGCGAGGTCTCGCCGGTCTTCCAGCGCACCCCGGACCAGCGCGACGCGCCCCGAGTCCTCCGCACCACCGGAGCAGGCGGTGCAATGCCCAGTGACATTGATCATATGCGTTTTTCCATATATCTTAAGTGGCGACACGCCCGATCCATTGAACCGTCTTACCGGACATCCCGTGACAAACACATCGCCGAACGACCTGCCCAATATCGACCGCACGATCTTCCGGGTGCCGGATGCGGCCAGCCTGGGCATCCCCGTGGAGCGCGAGCATCCTCCGCGCATCCTGCTGCTTTACGGCTCGCTGCGCAGTCGATCCTTCAGCCGCCTGACGGTGGAAGAGGCCGCCCGGCTGCTGCGCGCCATGGGCGCCGAGACGCGCATCTTCGACCCGAGGGGGCTGCCACTGCCCGACGCCGAGGAGGCGACCCATCCCAAGGTGGTGGAACTTCGCGAGCTGGCCGAGTGGGCCGAGGGCATGGTGTGGTGCTCGCCGGAACGCCACGGCGCCATGACCGGCATCATGAAGGCCCAGATCGACTGGATCCCGCTCGCGCTGGGAGCGGTACGCCCCACCCAGGGCAAGACCCTGGCGGTGATGCAGGTGTGCGGCGGCTCCCAGTCGTTCAACACCGTCAACCAGCTGCGCGTGCTGGGCCGCTGGATGCGCATGGTGACCATCCCCAACCAGTCCTCGGTGCCCAGGGCCTTCATGGAGTTCGACGACAACGACCGCATGAAGCCCTCGCCCTTCTATGACCGCATCGTCGACGTCATGGAGGAGCTGGTGAAGTTCACGCTGATGGTGCGTGGCCGCAGCGAGGCGCTCACCGACCGCTATTCGGAGCGCAAGGAATCGGCCAAGCAGCTCTCCGCCCGGGTCAACCAGCGCGCCCTCTGACAGGAGTCACACCATGACCGCACATCAGGAATCCCAGTCTCCCAGCACGTCGGAGGGCATGGGGCTCTTCGAGCGTTTCCTCTCGGTCTGGGTGGCGCTGGCCATCGTCGCCGGCGTGCTGCTCGGCCAGTTCGCCCCGGCGGTCCCCGAGACCCTCTCGCGCTTCGAGTACGCCCAGGTGTCGATCCCGGTGGCGGTGCTGATCTGGGCGATGATCTTCCCCATGATGGCGCAGATCGACTTCACCGCCATCCTTGGCGTGCGCCGCCAGCCCAGGGGACTGATCATCACCACCACCGTGAACTGGCTGATCAAGCCCTTCACCATGTTCGCCATCGCCTGGTTCTTCCTGACCGTGGTGTTCGCCCCTTTGATTCCCGCCGAGCGCGCCAGCCAGTACCTGGCCGGGGCCATCCTGCTGGGCGCCGCCCCCTGCACGGCCATGGTCTTCGTGTGGAGCTACCTGACCCGGGGCGATGCGGCCTACACCCTGGTGCAGGTGGCCCTCAACGACCTGATCATGCTGTTCGCCTTCGCTCCCATCGTGGTCTTCCTGCTCGGCGTCTCGAACATCCAGGTGCCCTGGGACACGGTTGCCCTGTCGGTAGTGCTCTACATCGTGATCCCGCTCACCGCGGGGTATCTGACCCGGCGCGCCCTGATCGCCCGCCACGGCAGCGAGTGGTACGACAACGTCTTTATGAAGCGTATTGGCCCAGTGACACCGATGGGGCTCATCGTGACCCTGGTGCTGCTGTTCGCCTTCCAGGGTGAGGTGATCCTCGAGGCGCCGCTGCATATCGTGCTGATCGCCATCCCGCTGATCCTCCAGACCTTCCTGATCTTCTTCATCGCCTACGGCTGGGCCAAGGCGTGGAAGGTGCCCCACAACGTGGCGGCGCCCGGGGCGATGATCGGTGCCAGCAACTTCTTCGAGCTGGCGGTGGCCGCCGCCATCGCGTTGTTTGGGCTACAGTCCGGTGCGGCGCTGGCCACGGTGGTGGGCGTACTGGTGGAGGTCCCGCTGATGCTCGCCCTGGTGCGCATCGCCAACAAGACTCGCCACCACTTCCCCGAGACCGAGACGAAGGCCACGGCCGAGGCCAGGGGCTGAGAGCCATGGCCATCGAGGTCAGCGACAGCGCCCGCGAATGGATCAAGCGCAAGGGTGGCGTGGCCACGGTACGCCTCTCGCCCCGCCACGGTTGCTGCGGCGGTGGGGCCGACATCGCGGTGGCCGAGGCCAGGCCCCCGGATGATCCGGCGTGCTATACAGGCGTCGAGTTCGAGGGGCTGTCGCTCTACCTCGACCCGACGCTGGTCGGCCAGGGCCTGCGGGTCGACGTCGCGGGCTTCCTGGGAATGGGGCATCTCTTCGTGGAGGGCGTCTCCCCCACCCGCTCCTAGAGGCTGACCAGCACCCCACCGCCTGCCAACAGGGTGACCACTGCCCAGGCGGGCAGCTTCCATACGCTGAGCAGCAGGAAACCGGTCAGGGCCAGGGCGAACTCCCGCGGGCCGAGGATGGCGCTGGTCCACACCGGCTGGTAGAGGGCAGCACCGAGGATACCCACCACGGCCGCATTGGCCCCGCGCATCAGCGACTGGGCGCTGTCCCAGCGCCTGAGGCGGTTCCAGAACGGCAGCACGGCGACCAGCAGCAGCAGGCCGGGCAGGAAGATCATCACCAGGGCCAGGGCGGCGCCGACCAGTGGCAGGCCGAGCGGCGCCATCACCGCCCCCAGGTAGGCCGCAAAGGTGAACAGCGGCCCCGGCACCGCCTGGGCGGCGCCGTAGCCGGCCAGGAAGGCATCGGGCCCGACCCAGCCCGATTGCACTACCTCCGCCTCCAGCAGCGGCAGCACCACATGGCCACCGCCGAAGACCAGGGCACCGGCGCGGTAGAAGGCGTCCATCACCGCCAGGGTGACGGAGGGTGTGAGCCAGGCCAGCAGCGGCAGGCCGACCAGAAGCCCCGCCACACCTAGACCCGCGAGCCGCCCCGCCCAGGACGAGACGGGGAAGTGCATCGTACACCGGTCGGGCTCGGTGTGGGCGCGGCACAGCAGCAGGCCGGCGACGACGCCGACCAGGATGGCGGCCACCTGTCCCAGGGGGCCACCGACCAGCACCACGGTGATCACCGCGGCCAGGGCAATGCCGGCGCGCACCCGATCGGGGCAAAGGTTGCGCGCCATGCCCCACACGGCATGGGCGACGATGGCCACTGCCACCACCTTGAGGCCGTGGATCAGCCCTTGGCCGAGCGGCCCCTCGAACGCCGCGGCGCCCAGGGCGAAGAGCACCAGCAGCAGGGCCGAAGGCAATGTGAAGGCGGCCCAGGCGGCTGCCGCGCCCCAGGGCCCGCCCCGCATCAGGCCCAGGGCGAAGCCCACCTGGCTGCTGGCCGGCCCCGGCAGGAACTGGCAGAGCGCCACCAGGTCGGCGTAGTCCCGCTCCGAGAGCCAGGCACGCCGCATCACGAACTCGGCGCGAAAATACCCCAGATGCGCAATGGGTCCACCGAAGGAGGTCAGCCCCAGCAACAGGAAGGCGCGAAATACCTCCATGATACGCCCCGGCGGGCGTGTGACCTCGGTCATGCGGTGATCTCCCGAATCGAACAGCCAAGCTCGCCATACTAACCGGCGGGAGATGACGGGCCCATGTCAGCCGCCACCTTCGACGCGGACCGTGCCAAAGGTCGACCTTGCCAGCCGACAGCGGGCCGGCGACGATGCAGAGATGACCGATCTCCTGCGACGCCATCCGCTCCTGATTATCGTGCTGGCCCAGCTGTGCGGCACCTCACTGTGGTTCTCCGTCAACGGCGTGGGGCTCGCGCTATCGCGCGACCTTGGCCTCTCCGAGGCCGACCTGGGCCGTCTCACCCTGACCGTCCAGGCAGGCTTCATCGTCGGCACCCTGTTCATCGCCACCACGGGGCTGGCCGACCGCTTCCGCGCCAGCCGCATCTTCGCGGCCTCCTGCCTGGCCGGCGCCCTGACCAATGCCGGCTTCGTGATGGCCGCATCGCATCCCCCGCTGGACCTGCTGCTACGCTTCGCCACGGGGCTGTGCCTGGCCGGGATCTATCCGCTGGGCATGAAGCTCGTCATCGGCTGGACGCCGAAGCACACCGGGGCCGCGCTGGCCTGGCTGGTGGGCATGCTGACCCTCGGCACCGCCCTGCCCCACCTGCTGCGCGGCACTACCCTGGGGCTGCCCTGGGAGTGGCCGCTGATCGGCGCCTCCGGGCTGGCGCTGGTGGGCGGCGGCCTGATCCTTGCCCTGGGCGACGGCCCGCACCTGCCGCCCTCCAGCGGCAGGGCCAGGCTGCTCGACGGCCTGGCGGCGCTGCGCGAGGCACGCTTTCGCGCCGTGGCCGGCGGCTACTTCGGCCACTGCTGGGAACTCTACGCCCTGTGGACGCTCACCCCCTTCCTGGTCGCCCGCGAGGTAGGCCGGCTCGGGGCGCCGGAGGCCTGGGTGCCCTGGCTGTCGTTCGGCGTGATCGCCCTGGGGCTGGCCGGCTGCGTGGGGGGCGGGACCCTGAGTCGCCGGCTTGGCAGCTTGTGGGTCGCCCGACGGGCACTGGCCGCCTCGGGACTGATCTGCCTGGCCTATCCGCTGCTGACCTGGTTGCCGCCGGGGCTGCTGCTGGGCTTGCTGGCCGCCTGGGGCCTGACCGTGATCGCCGACTCGCCGCAGTTCTCGGCCCTCGCCGCCGCGACGGCGCCCCGGGAACGCGTCGGCTCCACCCTGGCGGTGATGAACGCGGTGGGCTTCGCCCTGACCATCCCCGCCATCTCGCTCACCACCGCGTTGTGGTCGCTGCAGGAGACCTGGGTCGTCTGGTGGCTGCTGCCGGGCCCCGTGCTGGGACTCTGGGTCATGCGCGGCGTGGCCGCCGACTTGCCAGCCACCGCCCCCCCGCAGTCCGGTGCCGCCGGGGATTGACGCCGATCAAGGTCGCCACGGGTCGCCCTGGGAAATATATGCATAAACATATATTATGACCAGACCCTCTCGACGCGTCCCGCTACGAGGCCCCCATGTCGAACACCCCCGGCACCACCGCTACCTTCACCTCTCGGCTGATGACCCTAGCCCGTGAGAATCCCGACCAGGTGCGCTGGATCGGCGCCGTGGTGGGCATCTTCCTGCTGATCTACTTCCTGCCCGCCGGCACGTCGCGCTTCGACAACGCCGTGCTGGAGGGTATCCGGCTGACCCACTGGTACGCCCAGGAGCACGTCATCCTCTGCCTGCTGCCGGCCTTCCTGATCGCCGGCGCCATGGCCGCCTACCTGAGCCAGGGCGCGGTGATGCGCTACTTGGGGCCCTCGGCCCCCAAGCCGGTAGCCTTCGGCATGGCATCGATCTCCGGCATGCTGCTGGCGGTATGCTCCTGTACCGTGCTGCCGCTGTTCGGCGGCATCTACAAGCGTGGCGCCGGCCTGGGACCGGCGGTGGCCTTCCTCTACTCGGGGCCGGCGATCAACGTCATGGCGGTGGTGGTCACGGCCAAGGTGCTGGGACTGGAGCTGGGCCTGGCGCGGGCCATCGGCGCCATCGCCTTCGCCGTGGTGATTGGCGTGATCATGCACCTGATCTACCGTCGCGAGGAGCAGGCGCGCAGCCAGCAGGCTTCCCGAGGCTTTGACACCGACGACGACGGACGCCCGCTGGGCCAGGTGGTAGCCTTCTTCGGCCTGATGGTGGGCATCCTGGTATTCGCCAACTGGGCCGCCGCCGACAGCCCGACCTGGATGGCCATCCACGCCTGGAAGTGGCAGATCACCGCGGTGCTCGGCGGCCTGTTCGCCCTGCTGCTGATGCGCCGCTGGAAGTGGCCGCTACGCCAGGTGGCGATGCTGGCGGGCGCCGTGGCGCTGGCCGCCCTGCTGGTCCCGGGGGTACCGGAGCTGGCCTTCGCGGTGGGCATCATCGGCATCATGCTGATCGCCACCCTGCGCGAGGACGACCGCGAGTGGGCCGAGCAGAGCTGGGACTTCACCAAGCAGATCATGCCGCTGCTGCTGGCCGGGGTGTTCGTCGCCGGACTGCTGCTGGGCCGCCCTGGAGAGGAGGGCCTGATCCCCTCAGAGTGGGTGGTGCTGGCGGTGGGTGACAATGGCTTCCGCTCCACCTTCCTGGCCTCGCTGCTGGGCGGCTTCATGTACTTCTCGACCCTCACCGAGGTGCCCATCGTCCAGGGCCTGATCGGCAACGGCATGGGCAAGGGCCCGGCGCTGGCGCTGCTGCTGGCGGGCCCGGCGCTCTCGCTGCCCAACATGCTGGTGATCCGCACCATCATGGGCACGCAGAAGACCCTGGTCTACTGCACGCTGGTGGTGGTCATGGCGACCCTGACCGGCTATCTCTACGGCCAGCTATGGCCCTGACTCACGTCATTCCGGAACACGACCCTTCCAAGAGGAGCGCACCATGAAACTGAGCATCTACGGCAAGGGCTGCAGGAAGTGCGACCAGCTCACCGCCAACGCCCGCGAGGCCGCCGAGGCGCTGGGCCTCACGGTCGAGATCGAGAAGGTCACCGACATGAACGCCATCATCGACAAGGGGGTGATGCGCACCCCGGCACTCGGGGTCGACGACGAGGTGGTGATCGAAGGCAAGGTGGCCAGCGCCGAGGAGATCCAGGCGCTGCTCGAGCCCTGATCAGCCTCGAGCCCTGATCAACAAAGCGCGGCGCGACGCTCCGGGCGGTTGCCCATGCCCGCCAGGCGCGCCTGCAGCGTGGCGAGGCTGGCCGACTGCCCCTCAGCCGCGGCTTCCAGGGCCGCCATGGCCCACTCGGGCAGCGCCGGCGCCAGGCCGTAGTAGACCCACTGGCCCTCGCGCCGATCGTTGAGCAGCCCGCAGTTGCGAAGCTGGGCGAGATGGCGCGAGACCTTGGGCTGGGAGGCCTCCAGGGCGTGGGTCATCTCGCAGACACACAGCTCCCCCTCGCGCAGGATCAGCAGGGTCAGCAGCAGGCGCGTCTCGTCGCTAAGGCACTTGAACAGGCGCAGCGGGTCCAGTGACATCGGGGATTCCTTATCGAGGGTCTCGGCCATTCTACGCCACGGCCGAGGCGATGTTCAGGTCCGTGCGGCCAAGGGAAACGGCGAGTCGCAACTCTGCTCAAGGCTTTCCCGGCGACAGGCCCCGGAGCGCCGGACCGCCGAGGGGGCGCTGTGAACCCCTCCCTGGGCGCTACCGATGCCGTCCATGGCATAGGACCCCCTCTACGACCTGTCCCCGGCGCCTTTCGCTAGCGCAACATGTCTAATTGCCAAAGTCCTACCGGGCATCCCGCGGCAGGGCCAGGGCCATCAGCGCACTGGCGGCCACCAGGGCGGAGGAGATCCACAGGCAGGCGGCAAGGCCGTGGACCTGGTAGACCCAGCCGGAGAGCAGGGTCCCCAGCAGGCGCCCCATGGCGTTGGCCATGTAGTAGAAGCCCACGTCCATGGAGACGCCGTCGGCGCGGGCGTAGTGGACGATCAGGTAGCTGTGCCAGCTGGAGTTGATGGCGAACAGCACGCCGAAGGCGAGAAGCCCCACCACCAGCCACCCCACCTCGGCCAGCGGCAGCAGCGCCAGCAGTGCCGGCAGTCCGGCCAGCATCAGGGCCCAGAAGGCGGTAATGCCTCGTGCCCCGCCCTTGATCAGGCCGGTGAGGCGCGGCGCCTGGGTCTGCACGCCGCCGTAGCCGATCACCCAGATGGCCAGCAGGCCGCCTACCGTCCAGTGGCTCCAGCCATGCTGGTCATAGAGGAACACCGGCAGCGCCACCACGAACCAGACGTCCCGGGAGGCGAACAGGCACAGCCGCGCCGCCGAGAGCACGTTGATGGCGCGCGACTTGGAAAACACCTCGGTGAACTTCGGCTTGCGCTTCTGGCGTCCCAGGTCGGCCTTGAGCCGGACCAGCGACAGGGCGAGCACGCCAACCAGCATCAGCGCCATCAGGCCCACCGCCCCCTGGAAGCCGACCAGCGTCAGCAGCAGCCCGCCAAGGAAGAAGCCGGCCCCCTTGAGCGCGTTCTTGGAGCCGGTGAGGATCGCCACCCAACGGTAGAGCGCGGAGCCGGCGCTGGGGCTGTCCCTGGGCACCAGCACCTTGACCGCGCTCTTGGCGCTCATCTTGTTGAGGTCCTTGGCGATCCCCGAGAGCGCCTGGGCCGCCATCACCCAGGGCACGGTCAGCGCCGCCGAGGGCACCATCAGCATGGCCAACGCCACGATCTGCAACCCGAGCCCCACGTTCATGGTGCGGTTGAGCCCCAGCCGGGCCCCCAGCCAGCCCCCCACCAGATTGGTGACCACCCCGAAGGCCTCGTAGAAGAGGAACAGCAGCGCCACCTCGAGGGGGGAGTAGCCCAGCTGGTGGAAATAGAGAACCACCAGCATGCGCAGGGCGCCGTCGGTGAGGGTGAAGGCCCAGTAGTTGCCGGTGATCAGCAGGTACTGGCGGACCTCGAAGGGCAGCGCCTTCAGACGGCTTGCCAAGCTCTCAGCCATTCCCCACCTTCAGGGCCAGCTCGGCGGTGCGGTTGGCATAGCCCCACTCGTTGTCGTACCAGGCGTAGAGCTTGAGCTGGGTGCCGTTGACCACCATGGTCGAGGGCGCATCGATGATCGAGCTGCGCGGGTCGGTGCGGTAGTCGATGGAGACCAACGGGCGCTCCTCATAGCCCAGGATGCCGGCGAGCTCGCCCTCGGCGGCGGCCTTGAGCGCCGCATTGACCTCCTCCACCGTCACCTCGCTTTCCAGCTCGAAGACCATGTCGGTGAGCGAGGCGTTGGCCAGCGGCACGCGGATGGCATGCCCGTTCAGCTTGCCCTCGAGTTCCGGGAAGATGACGGTGATTGACTTGGCGGAGCCGGTGGTAGTGGGAATCAGGCTCATGCCGCAGGCCCGTGAACGACGGAGATCCGGCTTCTGTGGAGAGCTCGGGGCGTCGAGGATGACCTGGGTGTTGGTGATATCGTGCACCGTGGTCATCGAGCCGTGGCGAATGCCGTAAGTCTCGTGGATCACCTTGACCACCGGTGCCAGGCAGTTGGTGGTACAGCTCGCCGCGGTGACGATGCGATGGACCTCGGGGTCGTACTTGTCGTCGTTGACCCCCACTACCACGTTGAGCACGCCCTCCTCCTTCACCGGCGCGCTGACCACCACCCGCTCGACGCCCTGGTCGAGATAGGCCTGAAGCGCCCCCGTGGTCTTTATCTTGCCGGAGCACTCGATGGCCACCCGACAGGCGGACCAGTCGCCCTCGTCCACCGCCTTGTGCGTGCTGAAGGCGATGCGGTGGCCGTCAATCAGGATGGCGTCACCATCGGCGTGGATCCCCTGCCCCGGGCTCCAATGGCCGTGTACCGAGTCGAACTCCAGCAGGTGGGCGAAGGTCGCGGCATCGCCGCCCGGGTCATTGATGCGCAAAAGTTCGACCTCGCCCGCCGAGACGCGGGGCCAGAGGCTACGCAGCACCAGGCGGCCGATGCGCCCGAAGCCATTGATGCCGACACGAAGGGTCATGTTGCTCTCCTGATGAAGAATGAACGCCGGGATGTGCCCTCAGGCCTCGGCGTCCCGGGCCTTGATCTGCAGCCATAGCGAGAGGCGGTGGCGAATCTCGTTGAGGGCCTGTTCATAGGCGTCGGTACGCCCGATCAGGCGCGGGTCGCGAATGTCCCAGTAGAGGTGCTCGTCGCTCCCTCCCTGCCAGTCGCGGCATGCCTGCTGGGCCTTGTCGCACAGCACGATGACGGCATTGAAATGTTCGCCGGCGAAATCATCCAGCGACTTGCTGGCCAGTCCCTCGGTGGAAATGCCCTGCTTCTCCAGCGCCGCCAGGGTCATCGCATGGGGTTCATCCGGTTCACTGCCGGCGCTGTAGGCCTCGAACTTGTCGCCTGCCAGATGGCGCAGCAGCGCCTCGCCCATCAGTGAGCGGGCGGAATTGGCATTGCAGAGGAAAAGCACGCGCTGATTGGCCATGAGAGTGGCTCCCGAATATATATGGAATGTCATATATAACGCCGTTGGATGTCAATCATGTGACAGCCCTTCACGACGACGGGGAGGCCGAAGCCTCCCCGTTTCTCGATGCCAGCCAGGATGGCGCTCAGCCGTAACGGCCGGTGATGTAATCCTCGGCCTTCTTGGTGGCCGGGTTGGCGAACATCGTCCGGGTGTCGTTGTACTCGATGATCTCGCCGAGGTGGAAGAAGGCCGTGTAGTCGGCCACCCGCGCCGCCTGCTGCATGTTGTGGGTCACGGTGATGATGGTGAACTGCTGCTTGAGCTTGTCCATCAGGTCCTCGATGGTCGCCGTGGAGATCGGGTCGAGTGCCGAGGTGGGCTCGTCCATCAGGATCACGTCGGGCTGCACGGCGATGGCGCGAGCGATGCACAGGCGCTGCTGCTGGCCACCGGAGAGCGAGGTGCCCGGCTGGTGCAGCTTGTCCTTGACCTCCTCCCACAGGCCGGCGTCGCGCAACGCCTTCTCCACCAGTTCGTCCTGCTCCGGCTTGCGGCTCACCAGGTCGTGCATGCGCGGCGCATAGACGACATTGTCGTAGATCGACTTGGGGAAGGGGTTGGGCTTCTGGAAGACCATGCCCACCCGGCGGCGCAGGGCCACCTCGTCCATCTTGGCGGCGTTCACATCGCGGCCATCCATCTCCACCAGCCCCTCGAGGCGCACGCTGGGGATCAGGTCGTTCATGCGATTCAGGCAGCGCAGGAAGGTGGACTTGCCGCAGCCCGAGGGCCCGATGAGGGCCGTGATGTTCTTCTGGTAGACATCGATGTTGATGTTCTTCAACGCCTGGCTCTGGCCGTACCAGAGGTTGAGGTCGCGGACGCGAATGCTCAGCTCGTGGTGGGCGTCGGTATTGCGGGTCACCGGCTGGCCGGGTTCGGGACGGACGCTTTCGTGACGTGACCTTTCGTGACCTGACATGGGCGCGGTACTCCGCTCGGCAACGTGAATGTTCATCTGTGGATACCCTGTAACGTAGCGTGGCCTACCAGCGGCGCTCGAACTTCTTGCGCAGGATGACGGCGGTGGCGTTGAGGAAGATCAGGATCGCCAGCAGCACCAGGATCCCCCCGGCGGTCTTCTCGACGAAGGCCTGCTCCGGCTCACCCGCCCAGGTGAAGACCTGTGCCGGCAGCACGGTGGCGGCCTGGGTGAAGGAGGCGCCCACGTCGGGGATGAAGGCCACCATGCCGACGATGATCAGCGGTGCGGTCTCGCCCATGGCCTGGGCCAGCCCGATGATCGAGCCGGTCATGATGCCTGGCATGGCCAGCGGCAGCACGTGGTCACGCACCACCTGCCAGCGCGAACAGCCGACCCCGAAGGCGGCGTGGCGGATCGAGTCCGGCACGCTGCGCAGCGCCGTGCGGGTGGCGATGATGATCACCGGCAGGGTCATCAGCGCCAGGGTCATGCCCCCCACCAGCGGCGAGGAGCGCGGCACCCCGAAGAAGTTGATGAAGATCGCCAGCCCCAGCAGGCCGAACAGGATCGAGGGGATCGCCGCCAGATTGTTGATGTTGATCTCGATGATCTGGGTCAGGCGGTTGTCCGGGGCGAACTCCTCCAGGTAGATCGCCGTCATCACGCCGATGGGGAAGGCGATGGCCAGCGTCACCAGCATGGTCATCACCGTGCCCACCGCGGCGGCGAGGATGCCCGAGGCCTCGGGCATCTTGGAGTCGCCGCTGCTGAAGAAGGTGGTGTTGAACTTGAGCGCCGCCCTGCCCTGTTCCACCAGGGCATCGACGGTGGCCTGCTGGGATTCGCTGAGCTTGTGACGATGCCCCTTGAGGTACTGGTCCACCTCGCTGTCGGCGAGCACCCAGCGGGTCTCGCTGGTGCCCAGCAGCTCGGGATTGTCGCGCATCCGCACCGGGATCAGGCGCTCGAAGGTACGGCTCACCAGGCGCGACACTTCGGGGTCCAGGGCGGCACGCCCCATGCGTTGGGCGTCCTCGTTATAGTCGATCTCCACCTGGACCTGCGCCTGCTGGAAGGCCGGCAGGCCCTTGGAGAGCATGTCGGCGAAGAACAGCACCAGGAACAGGCCGGCGAGCCCCAGGGCGCCCATGGAGATCCACTTCAGCCGAGAGGACTGACGATGGCGGCGGCGCAACTGGGCGCTGATGTCGTCGAAGGATTGACTCATGTCGGCGATTCCTCGGCGTTACAGGTTGTTGACGCGATACTTCTCGCGGAAGCGGCGGATCATGAGCACCGACACCAGGTTCAGGCTGAGGGTGACGGCGAACAGCACCAGGCCCAGGGCGAAGGCGGAGAGGGTCTCGGCACTCTCGAACTCCAGATCGCCGGTCAGCGCCGCGACGATGCGCACCGTCACCGTGGTCATGTCCTCCAGCGGGTTGGCGGTGAGGTTGGGCCGCATGCCCGCCGCCATCACCACGATCATGGTCTCGCCCAGCGCCCGCGACACCGCCAGCAGCGAGGCGGAGATGATGCCCGGCAGGGCCGCGGGAATGACCACGTCACGGATGGTCTCGCCCTTGGTCATGCCCAGCGCCAGGGAGCCCTGACGCATGCTGTCCGGTACCGCATTGATCACGTCGTCGGAGAGCGAGGAGATGAAGGGGATGATCATGATGCCCATCACCACCCCGGGCGCCACGGCATTGTTGAAGGAGGCATCAAGGCCGAAGAAGCCGGCCACGTCGACGATGATCGGCGCCACCGTGATGGCGGCGAAGAAGCCATAGACCACGGTAGGAATGCCGGCCAGCACCTCGAGGGTGGGCTTGGCCAGGGTGCGTACCCGCTGGGGGGCGAACTCCGCCATGTAGATGGCCGAAAGCAGGCCCACGGGGATGGCCACCAGCATGGCGATGGCGGTGATCATGAAGGTGCCGGCGAACAGCGGCACCGAGCCGAACTGGGCGGCACTGCCGGCCTCGTCGCCGCGCCCCGCGGCGGCCAGGAAGCTGGCGCCGGGGTTCCAGACGGTCCCGGTGATGAAATCCCAGAAGCTGTGCATCTGGAAGAAGCGCAGCGCCTCGAAGACGATGGAGAAGAGGATGCCGAAGGTGGTGAAGATCGAGATCAGCGCCGCGGCGACCAGCACCCAGCGAATCACCCGCTCGATGGCCTGACGGGCATGGAAGTCGGGCTTCACCTGAGTCATCCCCACCAGCAGGCCGATGGCGGCCACGACCAGGCTGCCGGCCAGCAGGTAGAGGGTGGGGATATCGGCGCCCAGCAGCAGCATCAGCAAGGCCCCGATGGCGCCCACGGTGATCGCCGGGCCGGCGGTGGCCAGCACGGCGAACCAGGCGTACTGGTCGGGCTGGGCGTACATGGCCGTGCCGGTGGCGCGCACCCGCGCGGCCTTGGCACGACCCAGGAAGAAGGCTATCAGACCCAGCAGCAGCAGGACGCCGCTGAACATGGCGAGGAGTTGGTTGGTCTGCATAGGTCTCTCTCGGTGGATAACGACGGCAGCGTGCCTGCCGGAACGTGCGACGGCCGGCAGCCGTGGGCTGCCGGCCGGATCAGGCGTCCCTGCCTGCGCGTTGCCTTACAGGTCAGACACCTGCAGCTTGGCGCGATCGGCGACCTTCTGGCGGGTCTGCTCACGCTCGGCTTCCGGCAGCGGGATCAGGCCCAGGTCACCCAGGTAGCCCCCCTCGCCGACCATGGTCTCGGAGACGAACATGTCGACATAGTCGTAGAGCGGCGGCACGGCCTCGGCATGCTGATTCTTGACGTAGAACCACAGCGAGCGGGCGATCGGGTAGTCGCCGGCGCTGATCGCCTCGGGCTCCGGCGCCACGCCGTCGATGGTCGTGCCGATCAGGGCGTCGGGATTCTCTTCGAGGAAAGAGTAGCCGAAGATGCCGAAGGCATCGGTGTCCTCACTCAGGCGCTGGACGATCAGGTTGTCGTTCTCGCCGGCATCGATGTAGACGCCGTCGGAACGAATGTCCGTGTAGGCCTCGCCACCGTAGGCCTCCATCTCCTCCGACGGGACCTCCATGGCAAGCTCCTCGAAGGCGTCGCGGGTCCCGGAGGTGCTGGGCGGGCCGTAGATGGAGATCTCACGATCCGGCAAGGAGGCGTCGATATCGCTCCAGTTGGTGTAGGGGTTATCGACCAGTTCACCGTCCACCGGCACCTTGGCGGCCACGGCCAGGAACAACTGCTCGAGGGTCAGCTCGATCGCCTCGTTGGTGCTGGACTGGGCGAAGACGATGCCGTCGGAACCGATCTTGACCTCGGTGACGTCGGTCACGCCGTTCTCGATGCAGCGCTCCAGCTCTGAGACCTTGATGCGACGCGAGGCGTTGGTGATGTCCGGGGTATCCTCGCCCACGCCGTTGCAGAACAGGCGCAGGCCGCCGCCGGAACCGGTGGACTCGATGACCGGCGTCGGATACTCGGTCACCGCACCGAACTCCTCGGTCACGTAGCTGGCGAACGGGTAGACGGTGCTGGAGCCGACGATGCGGATCTGGTCGCGAGCGTGGGCCACGGTGGCCACCCCCATGACGGCGGCGGCGATAGCCGTGGTCTTGAAAACGCGGCTCTTGAGGATGCGATTCATGGAGCGATCTCCTGATGAGGACAGTGTGCAACCTTCACGGGAGACACCTTGCCCCAGTCAGATGACAGCTTCATGACAGTGCCGACCGGAAGCAGGATGCGCCCGCTACGCCGCACACCCTGCCCCAGGGAGATGACAGCGGCGTGACATCGTCCTGTTACTGTCGCGACAAGGCCCCGTTCAGAGCAGCAGCCCCAGCGCCGCCAGGGTACATAGCGAAAGTGACGCGCCCTGCAGCAGGCGACGATCGAGACGGTGGGCGATGCGGTTGGCCAGCCAGGTGCCGGCCAGCACCGCCGGCGCGAAGCTCGCTGCCATGCCCAGGTGCCAGGCGCCTATCCGGCCGACCAGCGCCAGGGTGGCGAGGGTCAGCAAGGAGGTGACAATGAAGAAGGCCGCCAGGTTGCCGCGCAGGCGGTCGGGGGAGAACCCATGCATCAGCAGCACCAGGGGCGGCCCGCCAATGGCGGCCACGGTGCCGAAGATGCCGGAGAAGATGCCGGCCGAGAACAGGGTGGCGCGATTGACCGGCAGCCGCAGCCGGAAGAGGGTCACGGCCACCGCGAACAGCACGCTACCGGCAATCAGCTTCTCGAGCACGACCATGGGCGCGGCGAGCAGCAGCCAGGCGCCCAGGGCGTTACCGGGCAGGCGGCCGGCCAGGGCCATGCCGATCTCGCTCAGACGCACCTCGCTGCGATAGTGGCGCAGGGTCAGCAGCGAGACGGTGAAGCCGAACAGCACCAGCACCACCGGCACCAGACGCGGCTCCAGCATCAACAGCAGCGGCGCCCCCACCACCGCCAGGCCGAAGCCGGTGGCACGCTGAACGAAAGCCCCCAGCGCCAGCACCAGGGCACAGCCCAGCCAGGTGGAGAGCGCCATGTCGAGCCAGCTCACCCACGACGGCTCAATCATTCGCTTCCCGCCCCGCCAGCACGCGAATGCCGACGTTGGCCGCGAGCGAGGCGCCGAGCATGGTGCCCACCATCGGCCAGGCGCTGTCCACCTCGAAGGCGCCCACCAGCACGCCGGCCAGGGCGCCGCTGGAGAACTGCAGGCTGCCCTGCAGGGCGGCGGCGGTGGCGCTCATGTGGTGGAAGCGGTCGAGCAGCGAGGTGATGGCGTTAGGGGCGATCAGGCCGATGGTGCCGGCGAACAGCATGATCAGCGGCACCATGGTGGCAAGCGACTCCTGCCCGGTGATCACCACCAGCGCCAGCCCCATGGCGGCGGCGAGCTGGATACCCAGCCCCAGGCGCAGGTTCTGCAGGGGGCTGCGCCACCTCAGCAGGCGGATATTGAGGCGGTTGGAGGCGACCATGGCCACCACGTTGACGCCGAACACCAGCGGATAAAGGGATGGCGTCAGGGCAAAGTGCTCGAGGTAGAGGAACGGCGAGGCAGTGACGAAGGCGAACAGCCCGGCGAAGGACATGGAGGCGGCGGCGATGAAGCCCATGGCCCGGCGATCGCCAAGCACGCTGGCGTAGTTGGCCAGCACCTTCGCCGGCGTTGCCGCCGACCGGCCGGGGGGACGCGTCTCGGGCAGCCGGGTACCCAGCAGCCACATCAGGAAGCCGGCATAGCCGGCCAGGAAGACGAAGATCAGCCACCAGTCGGCGAGGTAGAGCAGCCCGCTGCCCACCACCGGCGCCACCAGCGGCGCCATCAGCATGATGATGGCCATGGTCGACATCACCTTGGCGGCCTCGCGGCCCTTGAAGCAGTCGCGCACGATGGCCGCCGAGTTGACCACGGTCGCACCTCCGCCCAGCGCCTGGATGAACCGCCAGGCCAGCAGCTCGCCAAGCGAGCCCACCGTGGTGATCACCAGGCTGGCCAGCAGGAAGACCACCAGGCCACCCAGCAGCACCGGCTTGCGCCCCACCCGGTCGGACACCGGGCCAAACACCAGCTGCCCCAGGGCGAAGCCGGCCAGGAAGGTGGAGAGCGAGAGCTCCGTGTGATGGATGCTGGCACCGATATGCCCGGCGATGGCCGACATGGCCGGGAGGTAGGCATCGATGGCGAAGGGCGCCAGGGCCGTGTTGGCGGCCACCAGCAGCGCCACGCGTCGCGAGTTCAGGGTCAAGGCGCCTCCATGGCGGCACGAGGTAAAAGGTAGAGGGCTAATGATACCCGAAACCCCGGTCCCTGGCCTCGCCCGTCTATATTCGCCCCCCTCGCCTTGCTAGAGTGACTGCCACGACAACCGGAGGGATCCCGCCATGGCAGACGACCTGCTCTCACAACTCAAGACCATGACCACCGTGGTCGCCGACACCGGCGACCTCGAGGCGATTCGCCGCTTCGAGCCCACCGACGCCACCACCAACCCGTCACTGATCCTGCAGGCGGCCCAGCAGCAGGCGCGCCGCGCGCGGCTGGCCGAGATCGCCCGCCATGCCACCGACATCGACGATGCCCTGGACGCGGTGGCCGTGGAGATCGGCAGCGAGGTCAGCGCCCTGATCCCGGGCTACGTCTCCACCGAGGTCAGCGCCCGCCTCTCCTTCGACACCGACGCCACCCTGGCACGGGCCCGCTCGCTGATCGAGCGCTACGGGCGTCACGGCGTCGGTCCCGAGCGCATCCTGATCAAGGTGGCCGCCACCTGGGAGGGGATCCGTGCCGCCCGGATCCTCGAGCGCGAAGGCATCCACACCAACCTCACCCTGCTGTTCAGCTTCGCCCAGGCCCGGGCCTGCGCCGATGCCGGCGTCACCCTGGTCTCGCCCTTCGTCGGCCGGATACTGGACTGGCACAAGGCACAGGACCCCGATGCCGACTTCAGCGGCGACCATGACCCGGGGGTGCAGTCCGTCAGGCGCATCTACGAGCACTTCAAGGGGCATGGCTACGACACCATCGTGATGGGGGCGAGCTTCCGCAATGCCGGGGAGATCGTCGCCCTGGCCGGCTGCGACCGGCTGACCATCTCGCCCAAGCTGCTGGAAGAGCTGGCCGGCACCACCGGCGGCCTGGAGCGGCGGCTCACGCCGCTGGATGCCGAGACCCGAGCCCCCGAGCCCCAGGACGAGGCCGAGTTCCGCTGGGAAATGAACGAGGATGCCATGGCCACCGAGAAGCTGGCGGAGGGCATCCGCAAGTTCATGGCCGACCAGCGCAAGCTGGAGGCGCTGCTGGGAGAGCTGAGGAGGGAGTGACCGCGACCGCCGGGGCCCCGGTCAGTGGTCGTGCGAGGCGGCTTCCTGGGCCTCGAGCATCTCGACCAGCGGCTGGAACTCCTCGCGATTATGCTCGTTGAGGCGCATCAGGATGCGGTGCGCCTCGAGGACCCGCTGGCGGGTTTCCTCGACGTCGGTGGGAATCTCGGGAAGGTCGCAGAGCTCACAGGTCTCGGTGATCGGCGTCTCCACCAGGGTGAAGATGCGCGAGAAGCCCATGACGTCGAGCATCCGCCGGACATCGGGATTGTCGGCGATAATGGTCGGTCGCTCGGTGACGCGCCCCTGCACGGCCATCGCCACCTTGGCGAGGAACCCGAGGGCGGTGGAATCCACGTTGGTGGTGTCGCGCAGGTCGATGATCAGCGTCTCGAGGCCCGGCGTCTCGGCCAGCTGCCGGGCCTGGCGGTCCAGGGTGGCACAGAGCGTCAGGCGCACGTCCCCGCACAGCTTGAGGACGAAGACCCCGGAGTCGAACGCCGCCTTGATGCGACCTTCATGGTTTATCATTGCCAAATCCGCTCACCATCATGATCGTCAGGTCGTCTGGCAGTTCCTCGTGTCCCGGGGCACTCTCGGCGACGCCTTCATCATCGTCCGCCAATGCCCCCAGTGCAAGGCTGCCACGTAGGTCCTCCAGCGTCTCGCTGGCCAGGACCCGTCGCTCGAGTTCCCTGAGCCGTAGATCGAGGGTGTCGCCCGGCAGACACTCCAGTATCCCATCCGAACACAGCCACAGCCGGAAGTTCTCCGGCAGCTCACAGCCCAGCATCGGGTAGTCGATCCCCGGGAAGAGGCCGACCGGCATGCCTTCGCCGGGCAGCGGCGTCACCTTGCCATCGGCCACCAGCAGGGGCATGGGGAGCTGCGCGCCCAGCGAATAGTGGAGATAACGACGTTGATGGTCAATGACCCCGACGAGCAGGGTCGCATGCTTGCCGATGCCGGCGTCCAGCAGTTCGCGATTGAGCGCCGCCAGCCAGCGCGGCGCCAGGGCCTCGGGATGCTCGCCGTCCCACTCGTGCTGCCAGTGATTGGAGAGGTACTTCAGCAGCACGGTGACGAAGGCCGAGGAGGCCCCGTGGCCCGAGACATCGGCAAAGTAGAACAGGCTGTAGCGCTCGTTGAAGGCCTGGAAATCGAGGAAGTCCCCGGACAGGTAGAGCGAGGGCGCCAGCCAGTAGTCGAAGGTCACGTCATTCAGGGTCTGCGGCCGCGGCGGCAGCAGCTTGCGCTGGATCTGCCCGCCGGCCTGCTGGTCGAGGCGCAGCATCGCCAGGTGGGTCTCGAGGCTCTCGTTGAGCTCCTCGAGGTGCTCGTTGAGCTGGGCCAGGCGGGCGCGGTCGTGCTCTCGTTCCGCGGCCAGGCGATGCACCTCGATGGCCTTGCCGATCATGCGCCGCAGCAGGGAGCCGTGGCGCAGCGGATCGACGATGTAGTCCACCAGGCCGGCATCGACCGCGCGCAGCAGGTCGGCATCCTGGCGCTCGTCGCTGACCACCAGGGTCGGCAGGCCTTCGGCGAGCCGCGTCCACTCGCCGCTGGGCACCGCCCGGGCATGGGCCACGATGAGGGCGGTTTCCGGCGGGAGTCCCTCGATGCTGTCGGCGGCATACACCGCCAGGCCGTCACGGGCGATGGTCTCGGCCAGGGCATCACGCTCCGGCCCCGGCACGTCGATCACCCCGATCAGTTGCTTGGCTGGTGGCATGCTGTCATGGCCTCATTCGGCGAAGGCATCATCGAAGTCCGCATCATCGAAGTCGAATTCCTCGCTGGCGAAGGGATCCTCGCCCTGCTCGCCATCGTTGACCTCGAAGCGGCGCTGCTGCAGCCAGGTATCGCGGATGAAGCTGTAGCGGTCGCCACGGATCAGCGCCTCCTGGTCGAGCAGGCCGGCCCGGGAATCGATCACCCTCAGGGCGGTAAGGCCCATGCGCACCTCGTCATCCTCGACGTAGGTGGTCGGATACGCGTACATGTCCACCGGCAGGCCGCCGGTATCGCGCAGGGTGCTCGGCCCCAGCAGCGGCAGCACCAGGTAGCGGGACTCTTCCCATCCCCAGGTGCCCAGAGTCTGGCCGAAGTCCTCCTCCTGGCCAGTGATCTCCATGCGGCTGGCCACGTCCCAGAGCCCGCCGATTCCTGCCGTGGTATTGATCAGGAAGCGCGACGTGGCGATGCTGGCGTTGCGCACCTTGCCCTGCAGCAGGCTATTGAGGACGGTGCGCGGCTCGCCCAGGTTGGAGAAGACGTTGCCCACCCCGGTCTCCACCGGATCCGGGGTGATGAAGCGGTAGCCCCGGGCGGCGGGCTTGAGCGCGTATCGGTCGACCACGTCATTGAAGGCGAACACCTTGCGGTTGAAGCCCTCCCAGGGATCGTCGGGGTGGCGCTCCCGCACCTCCCCGCTGGTGGCGCACCCCGCGCTGGCCACCAGCAACAGCGCCAGTGTTCCTCGCCCGACCCATCTCGTCAGCCCCTGTCTCATTGGCTTGCTCGCCTCCCAGCGGTTCCTTGTCATGACGCTCATTGGCGACGCACCACCACGCTGCCGGCACTGTATCCCGCGCCGAAGGAACAGACCACCCCGAGCGCGCCGGCCGGCAGGTCATGCCGGTGCAGGTGGAAGGCGATGATCGAGCCCGCCGAGCTGGTATTGGCGTAGCGATCGAGGATGATCGGCGCCTGTTCGGGGCTCGGATCGTGGCCCAGCACGCGCCGGGCGATCAGGTCATTCATGTGGCGGTTGGCCTGGTGCAGCCAGAGCCGCGACAGGTCGCCGCCCGTAAGCTCGAGGCTCGCCAGGTGGTCGGTGATCAGCGCGGCCACCAGCGGGCAGACCTCCTTGAACACCCGCCGCCCCTCCTGGACGAAGAGCTTGTCGACGGCCTGCGGATCACTGTCGGCGACCCGGTTGAGGAAGCCGGCGTTGTTGCGGATGGCGTTGGAGAAGCGCGTCACCAGGCGGGTGCCGAGGATCTCGAAGCGTTCCTCGGCGGTGGCGACCTCCTCGCTCTCCAGCACGATGGCGGTACAGGCATCACCGAAGATGAAGTGGCTGTCGCGGTCCCGGAAGTTGAGGTGCGCCGAGCAGATCTCGGGGTCGACCACCAGCGCCCGCTTGACGCTGCCGGCGCGGATGGCGTTGGCGGCGGTCTCGATGGCGAAGGTCGCCGAGCTGCAGGCGACGTTCATGTCGAAGGCGTAGCCGCCCGCGCCGAGGGCGTCCTGGAGTTCCACCGCGACGGCCGGGTAGGGCCGCTCCAGGTTGGAGCAGGCGACGATGACCAGCTCGATGTCGGCCGCCTCGACCCCCGCCGTCTCGAGGGCCTCGCGCGCCGCGGCCAGGCCCATCTCGCACTGGATCGAAGGCTCGTCGTTGGCGCGCTCCGGCAGCCTAGGACGCATCCGCGCGGGGTCGAGGATGCCCTCGGCATCGAGCACGTAGCGGCTATGGATGCCTGAGGCCTTGACGATGAACTCGGTGCTGGAGTGCGGCAGCGGCTCCCGCTCGCCGGCGGCGATGGCATCGGCATGGCGCGCATTCTCGGCGTCCACCCAGGCGTTGAACGAGGCCACCAGGGCCGCATTGTCGATGGCGTGCGGCGGGGTGAAGAGGCCCGTCCCGGTGATCACCACTTGGCTCATGCTGTTCTCCCTGTGAGTTCTGCCCAGCGCTTCTCGAGGCGCTTGGTGGAGACCGGAAACCGCGTGCCCAGCTGCTGGGCGAAGAGCGAGACGCGCAGCTCCTCGATCCACCAGCCGAACTCCACCAGCGCCGGGTCCTCCACGCCGCCGCGTCGCTCGCTGTCGCGACGGGCGGCCAGGCGGGCCTCGAAGTCCTGGACCTCCTGCATGTGCATCTGGTCGCGCATGCGCTCCCGCGGCGCCTTCTCCAGGCGGATCAGCGCCGCTTCCATGTAGCGGGGGTACTCCTCGAGCCACTCCCCGGCCTCGCTGACGAAGCCGGGATGCACCAGCCGCTGCATCTGGGCCTTGAGGTCACTGTAGACCAGCGCCAGGGCCAGGTTCAGCTGCCCCTTGAGTGCCTTGGTCACGGCCAGGTGCCCCTTGAGCGCCTGCTCCAGGGTGGCCACCAGCACCTCCGCCCGGGGCAGCAGCGCATCGCGGGTTGCCGCGAGGCGCTGCTCGAGCTCGCCCCGCGAGCGCGGCAGCGGGTCGCTGGCCACCACCTGGCGGAACACCCCGGCCACCACGTCATCGATGAGCTGTCGCTTGCTGCCAACCTTGGCGAACAGCAGCGCACAGGTCTGAAGCCCCTTAAGGCGTTCGATGGCCCGCACCTGGTCGGGCAGGCATTCCATGGCCGCCCTGACCACGCCCCGGCGATGGGCCTCGCGGGCCTTGTCGGGATGGTCGAAGAGCTCGACCCGGAAGGCCTCCTTGGCGGGCACCAGGGCCGGGTAGGCCTCCACACGGATACCGGCCTGGGTGGTGACCCGGGACTCGGGCAGGGGCGTCTCGGGGAGGGCCTCGAGCTCGCCTTCGCTGCTGGCCTGCTCGGCGAGGGCCCGGGCGCCCTCCCCGGCGGCGGCCTCGAAGCGGCGCTCCAGTTCTCGAGCGTCGCGGCCCTGTCCCAGGGTCCGGCCCTGGTGGTCCACCACCCGCAGGTTCATCACCAAGTGCGGTTCCAGCTGGTCGAGGCGCCAGTCGTCGGGATGGAGGCGAACGCCGGTCTTGCGGCGCAGGAACTCGCCCAGTGCCTCGGTGAGCGGCACGTCGTCCGGCGTCATGGCCTCGAGGGCGGCGTCGACCCAGTCGGGAATCGGCACCACCTGGCGGCGCACCGCCTTGGGCAGCGACTTCATCAGGGCGATGCACTTCTCGCGCAGCAGGCCGGGGACCAGCCACTCGAGCCGCGCCAGGGGGAGCTGGGGCAGCATGGCCGCCGGCACGGTCAGCGTCACCCCGTCGTCCGCGGCCCCGGGCTGGAAGTGGTAGGAAAGCGGATAGCGCACGCCCCCGAGCACCAGCTCGTCGGGGTAGTCGGCCTCGGTGACCTCCCCGGCCTCCCGCGCCAGCAGGGCCGCACGGTCGAACTTGAGGATGTCGGGATTGTCGCGCTCGGCCTTGCGGCGCCAGGCCTCGAAGCCCTTGCCGTTGATGATCTCCGCGGGGATCCGCTCGTCGTAGAAGGCGAACAGGGTCTCCTCGTCGACCAGGATATCGCGCCTGCGGGCCCGATCCTCCAGGTCCTCGACCTCCTCGACCAGCGACCGGTTGTGGGCGAAGAAGTCGCCCCGGGTCTTGAACTCGCCCTCCACCAGCGCCCGGCGGATAAAGAGCTCCCGGGACTCCTGCGGGGCGATGGGGCCATAGTGGACCTTGCGTCCGGTGACGATCGGCAGGCCGAAGAGGGTGACCTGTTCGGTGGCGACCACCTGGGCGCGCTTCATCTCCCAGTGGGGCTCGGCATGGGAGCGCTTCACCAGGTGGCCGGCCAGCGGCTCGATCCACTGCGGCTCGATCCTGGCCACGGTGCGGGCGAAGAGCCTGCTGGTCTCGACCAGCTCGAAGGCCATCACCCACTTGGGGGACTTCCTGGCCAGCCCCGACCCGGGATGGATCAGGAACTTGCGGTTGCGTGCCCCCAGGTACTCGCGATTCTCCGTGAGCAGTCCCAGGTGCGAGAGCAGCCCGGTGAGCAGGGCCTTGTGCAGGGCCACGACACTTTCTCGACGGGCTTCTCGACGGGCCTCGCGGCGCGCCTTGTCGTCCATGTCCGGGGCCTCGGCGGGAGGCCGCGGGGCCGGCGGCGGCACCTCGATCTCCATGTCGCGCAGCAGCTGGCGAAGCTGGCGGAAGGTGTCATGCCACTCGCGCAGGCGCAGGTAGTTGAGGTAGTGCTCCTTGCACCAGCGCCGCAGCCGGTTGCCCGAGAGCTCCTCCCGGGCGGCCTCGAAGCCGTTCCAGAGGTTGAGCAGGGCCACGAAGTCGGAATCCGGATCCTGCCAGCGGCGGTGGGCCTGGTCGGCGGCCTGGCGCTTGTCGGCCGGCCTGTCGCGGGGGTCCTGCACCGCCAGGCCGGCGACCACGATCAGCACCTCGCGCAGCCCGCCCTGCTCGGCGCCGGCCAGCACCATGCGCGCCAGGCGCGGGTCGATGGGCAACCTCGCCAGCTTGCGCCCCAGCGGAGTCAGGCGATTGCTGGCATCTACCGCGCCCAGCTCGAAGAGCAGCCGGAAGCCATCAGTGACGAAGCGCGAATCCGGCGGGTCGACGAAGGGGAAGGCCTCGATGTCACCGAGCTTCAGCGACAGCATCGAGAGGATCACCGAAGCGAGGTTGGTACGGCGGATCTCGGGGTCGGTGAACTCGGGCCTGGCCAGGAAGTCCTCCTCGTCGTAGAGGCGGATGCAGACCCCCTCGGCGACACGCCCGCAGCGCCCCTTGCGCTGGTTGGCGCTGGCCTGGCTGACCGGCTCCACCGGCAGGCGCTGGATCTTGGCCCTGTAGCTGTAGCGGCTGAGGCGCACCAGACCCGGGTCGATGACATAGCGGATGCCCGGCACGGTGAGCGAGGTCTCTGCCACGTTGGTAGAGAGCACGATGCGCCGCCCCGCATGGGGGGCGAAGACGCGATTCTGTTCGGCATTGGAGAGCCGCGCGTAGAGCGGCAGGATCTCGGTGCCCTTGAGATCGGCACGGCGCAGGGTGTCGGCCGTCTCGCGGATCTCGCGCTCGCCGGGCAGGAACACCAGGATGTCGCGGGGACCATGGAACCAGCCCTTCTCCCGCTCGACCCGCTCGATCTCCTCGACGGCATGCAGGATGCCCTCCTGCAGGGTGCGATCCTCCTCGTCGTCGTCATCGCGCACCAGCGGCCGGTAGCGAACCTCCACCGGATAGGTGCGCCCCGAGACCTCCACCACCGGCGCCGGCTGGACCTGCCCCTGCGCAGCCTGGCGACCGAAGTGCTCGGCGAAGCGGGTCACGTCGATGGTCGCCGAGGTGATGATCACCTTGAGGTCGGGACGCCGCGCGGTCAGGCGCTTGAGGTAGCCGAGCAGGAAGTCGATGTTGAGGCTGCGCTCGTGGGCCTCATCGATGATGATGGCCTCGTAGCGCATGAGGTCCGGGTCGTGGCGGGTCTCGGCGAGCAGGATGCCGTCGGTCATCAGCTTGACCAGGGTGTCGTCGCTGCTCTGGTCGGTGAAGCGCACCTGGTAGCCAACCTGCTCGCCCAGCGGCACCTGGAGCTCCTCGGCGAGGCGACTGGCCACCGAGCGAGCCGCCAGGCGACGCGGCTGGGTGTGGCCGATCAGCCCGCGCCGCCCCAGGCCCAGCTCCAGGCAGAGCTTGGGCAGCTGGGTGGTCTTGCCCGAGCCAGTCTCGCCGGCCACCACCACCACCTGGTGGTCACGCAGGGCCGAGAGGATGTCCTCCCGGCGTTCCGCTACCGGCAGCGACGCCGGGTACTCGAGGGTCACCGGGCGCGCCCGGCGACGCTCCACCTGCTGCCGCGAACGCTCGAGCGAACGACGGACCTCGGCGAGGCCGCGATCCACGGGCTTGCCCTCCCTGAGCCGCCGGCGCAGGCCGCGCAGGCGCTTGTCCAGGGTCGGGACGTCGCGGCGCAGGGCATCATCGAGCTCGCGGCTCAGGGCGTCCAGCTCGGCGGCCTCCCGGGTGTTCGTGGCGGTGTCCTGGCGGGTCTCGGTGGTCACGGTCTCGACGGTCGTCTCCGGGTCTCGGTCATCAAAAAACGGCCCGCCCGGGACGTCCGGAGCGGGCAGTGCATTGTAACGCCGAGGCCACGGCGGCGCCTAATCGGCACCATCAAGCGTGGCTATCGGACGGCAAGAAGCAGGCTATCGCCTTGCCGCTGATGGCCGTGGCAGCGTGCTGGCCAGCTCAAGTTGCAGGGTCATCCATCGCCCTTCTCGCGCTCCTCGTCGCATAACTGGCGACGCAGGACTTTCCTGAACGCGACAGGGTCCTGGGCAGCTCGGGCTGCCGGCTCACCCTTCCGACTTATCGCGTTCTTCGTCGCGCAACTGGCGACGCAGGACTTTCCTGAACATGACAGCGTCTTGGGCAACTCAGGCTACCGGATCACCCCTCCGCCTTATCGCGTTCCTCATCCCGCAGCTGGCGACGCAGGACCTTTCCCACGTTCGTCTTGGGCAACTCGTCGCGGAACTCCACGTACCTCGGCACCTTGTAGCCGGAGAGGTCCTTCTTGCACCAGGCCCGCAGGGTCTCGGCATCCAGGGTCTCGTCCCGGGCGACGACGAACAGCTTGATCGCCTCACCGCTGGTCTCGTCTGGCACCCCCACGGCCGCGGACTCGATCACCCCCGGGTGGGCGGCCACCACGTCCTCGATCTCGTTGGGATACACGTTGAAGCCGGAGACCAGGATCATGTCCTTCTTGCGGTCGACGATGCGGATGTAGCCATCCGCCTGGAGCACGGCAATATCGCCGGTATGAAACCAGCCCTGATCGTCGATCACCCTCGCAGTCTCCTCGTCCCGGCTCCAGTAGCCCTTCATCACCTGGGGCCCCCTGACACAGAGCTCGCCTGCGGCGTCGAGGGGCGCATCGCGGCCATCGGCATCGACCACCTTCACCTCGGTCCCCGCCACCGGCTTGCCGATGGTGCCGAGCTGGATGGCATCCACGGGGTTGAAGCTGACGATGGGCGAGGTCTCGGTCAGGCCATAGCCCTCGGCCACCGGGCAGCCAGTGACCTCCTCCCAGCGCTGCGCGGCCGCCCGGGTCAGGGCCATCCCGCCGGAGATGGTCAGGTGCAGCCGGGAGAAGTCGAGACGGCGGAAGTCCTCGCGGTTGCACAGGGCATTGAAGAGGGTGTTGAGCCCGATGAAGCCGGTGAAGGAGATGCCCTTGAGGGTCTTGACGAAGGTGTCCAGGTCACGGGGATTGGTGATCAGCACAGAGTGGTTGCCGGTCTCCATCATGAACAGGCAGTTCACCGTGAAGGTGTAGATATGGTAGACGGGCAGCGGCGCGATGATGGTCTCGGCGCCGTCGGTCAGCGCCGGGCCGATGGCCTGGCGGGCCTGGAGCATGTTCGCCACCAGGTTGCGATGGGTGAGCATGGCGCCCTTGGCAAGCCCCGTGGTACCGCCGGTGTACTGCAGCGCGGCGATGTCGTCGGCGCCGCGCGACACCTCCTGATGGCGACGACCGGCACCTGCCCGTAGCGCCTGGCGCAGGGGCGTGGCACCGGGCAGCGAGTAGGCCGGCACCATCTTCTTGACGTGCTTGACCACGGCATTGATCAGCTGGCGCTTGGGGAAGCCATGCAGATCCCCGAGCTGCGTCACCACCACATGCTGGATATCGGTGCGCTCGAGGACCCGTTCGAGCTTGTCGGCCATGTTGGCCAGGATGACGATGGCCCGGACCCCGGAATCCTTGAACTGGTGGGCCATCTCCCGCTCGGTATAGAGCGGGTTGGTATTGACCACCACCAGCCCCGCCCGCAGGGCACCGAAGACCGCCACCGGAAACTGCAGCACGTTGGGCAGCTGGATGGCGATGCGATCCCCCGGCTGAAGCGTGGTCTCCTGCTGCAGCCAGGCGGCGAAATCGCCGGAGAGGCGGTCGAGTTCGGCATAGGTCAGCACTCGTCCCATGCAGCTGAACGCCGGCTTGTCGGCGAAGCGCGCCACGGAGGAGTGGAAGACATCCATCACCGAGGCGTAGGCGTCGAGTCCCTCCAGGGGCTGTCCGGTCAGGATGGCGGGCTTGTCGTTCTCGCTCATGGGCAGTCTCCATGCTGCGGCTGAAGTCATCAGCCGGCTTGTTGTTCTGTGCGCCTACCTTATACCAGCGGTTTCGCGGCTGTAAAACACACGATTGAAACTTACGTTTTAAACCGTGCCTGGATCACGCCACCCTGCCAGACCAGCAGCTCGCCGGGCACCATGCGCACCCACTCCTCGTTGTCGGTGAGCGGCTCGGTGGCAATCACCGAGACCACGTCGTCGGGCGTGGTGTGCTCGGCGAAGTTGACCGTCAGCTCGGCATCCGAGAGGCTTGCCCGGCCGAAGGGCGCCCGCCGCGTGATATGGGCCAGCTTGGTGGAGCAGAAGGTGTAGAGGTAGTCGCCGTCGGCCAGCAGCAGGTTGAAGACCCCCAGGCCCCTCAGCCGCTCACAGAGCCCATGGAGGGTCCCCCAGAGGGCGTGGCGCTGGGCGTCATTCGCCGGCGGGTCGGGAAAGGCGCCGCGAAGCTCGCCGAGCAGCCAGCAGAAGGCATGCTCGCTGTCGGTGCTGCCCACCGGGCGGTAGAAGGAGTGCGACAGGGCCTGCCAGTCGGCGAGCTGGCCATTGTGGGCGTAGCACCAGGGGCGCCCCCACATCTCGCGGACGAAGGGGTGAGTGTTGGCCAGCCGCACCTGGCCGACGTTGGCCTGCCGGATGTGGCTGATGACGATGTGCGACTTGATGGGGTAGTCGCAGATCAGCCGGGCGATGGGGGAGTGCACCGAGGGATGCGGATCCCGGAAGTCCCGGTAGCCGCCCTCCTCATAGAAGGCGATGCCCCAGCCGTCACGGTGTGGCCCGGTCCCCCCGCCACGGTGCAGGAAGCCGGTGAAGCTGAAGCAGATGTCGGTGGGCACGTTGGCGCTCATGCCAAGCAGCTCACACATGGGGTTCCTCCCGGTGTGATTGACGTTGAGAATCAGTATGCTAGAAGGCAGCCAGTCTCACAAATTGGCGAGTGTCTCAAAGACTCAACGCCGGCCGTTGAGAGATCCAGTGCATGCTAACCCCCGCTTGACCATCTGCAGTGTTGCATACTCAGCAATTTGCGTACTTTTGGAGCTAGTGGCGATGGAGTGGAGTGAATATGGATAACGTCGCGATTGCCGTTTTGAGCATACTGATAGGCGGCTATATTGCCTCCCTCCGCTTTCGGTATGAGCGCGCCTGGCAGATCAAACACGAGTTTTATAGCGACCTGCTAAAAGCGCTAGACGAAATACGGCTGTATGCCAATGATGGGGCAACCATGAACATCCCGGCAGGGGGTGCTTTAACGGACCTAACCGAAACTGAAATCCATGGACTGATAGGACGCAACGTAGCTTGGCTAGGTAGATCCATATCTACCTCATCAATATTTATAAGCCCCCAGGCCGTTGATGCTATCAGGAACTATGTTTCAGCAGCGAAGGGGCATCACTTCAACCTGGCCAACGCCTTCCCCAGCGAATACGAAGACCAAGAAGAGGCGTTCGATCATGCTGCATTCTGCAAACATGCTGAATTGGCGGAAGAAGCCGCAGATGAGATAGCTGCGTTGGCCCGAAACGACTTGCACGGCCGGCCTTGGCTGAGGGGTTTGGGCCGCTTGCGAAACAATGACCACAGTCAGGATACCGCAGCCCAAAAGTAGCTCAATGTTAGAGCCGCACCAACGCGGCTCCCCTTTTGTATCAATGCCCTTCCAGATTCGCTCAACACTGCCAGTGTTACCTTCGCCCTGCCCTAACATCATACCATCATTGAAGAATCGTCCAGATGGGGTGTCGATATACACAGCACATGCGACGACAGTGTTTAGCGGTGCGCCGAAGAGGTTTTTACGGGAACCCCTAGTTCAAAGATCACCGAGTTGAGCGCGCAACTTATTGGTCGCGGGCAGTGCTACGTCAACACCCAGGGTCTGACCCAGACATGGGATGGTCGATGGGCCTACACCATGCGCCGTGCACTGGCCGAGAACGACCTGGAGGCCAGCTTCACCCAGCACGACCTGCGCGCTAAGGTGGGCAACGACGCCGAGAACGACGCCCGCGCCCAGGAGTTGCTCAGTCACAGCGGTGTGGCCGTCACGCGCCAACACTACCGTCGAAAAAACAAAGCCATCCGGCCGGTAAAGTAAAAAAGGGAAATGTGGGGCGGTTTGCAAATGGCAAAACGGGATACATATCAACCATAAAATCCCTTAGAGCTAAGGATATTATGTCTTAGATATGGCTTCGATAATCTCACTGCATGTACGAAGGCATTTGCGGGCATCTCGAGGAGTCATGTCATTATGCCAGCGATAATCCGCTTGGTGACGAAGCTCCTTCATCTGCTGAAGCTGTTTACCTTGCTTTCCCCATTCTTGTTGCCGGCAAAGAGCATCAACAATCTTCTCGTGCGATGCTCCCACTCCAGAGTAACCGTTATCGTTGCAGAACGCTCTGGCAGTAAGATACGCAGCGTAGTAAGCGCGGTTTACGACACTGCGTATCTGGTGCTGTGCAAGCTCAGGAGCAGCCGTCAAGTCCATCTCCTGAATATGTAAGGCAATATCGACCAACCGCCGGGGCATCAGCAAGCCTCCCGGATTGACTGGCGTTTGGGTATGTCCCTTGCGACGAATGTCACAACCCGCGATAGTTCAGGGCTCACTCGCTCTGGATCCGCAGACCAATCGAGCAGAGTATCGTCAAGATGGTCCAGAAGCTCTTCTTCCAAACCATCGAAAGACACCTCTGCTACTATACCTTCGTAGCCATCTTCGTGATTAACCGGCTCGAAATTAAGCAACACCTTTACATTAAGTTTTCCTGAAACATACGGGCGAATAATCGAATGTAAGCCAACTATAGCCTCGCGATATTCGCTTATTGGTACGCCTGAACGCTCCAACACGCTAAAGGCATATTCGAATTGAAAATGCTCAACCGTATCGAGATCTACCTGTAGGACTTTCATCCTATTATAGATCTCTTGGCATAAGTGCATATCACCGGAATACCAAGCATTCAGCAGAAGGTGCTCAAGTAAATCAGGACTCTCGCTATCAAGTTCGAAGGCATGGCGTGTCATAGCACTGGCCAGCTCAGGATTGAACGCAAAAAGAACGAGATTGCCAATGTTAGCAAACAAACCGGCCCGGGCCGGCATGGAGAAAACCTGCTCAGCAGCTGTATCCAGCTTGAGGAAGTCGCGTTCGATCTCACCGACCAGCACATCACGCAGTGCGGTCACCATGGCATTGTTGCCTGCGCTCGAAATCTCATGGGCCAAGCGCTTGACATCGAAATCGGTCAGCTCGCCACGACGATCCTCCAGACGCAGAGAGAACTGCAGCGCCTGGCCGATGACGTCTTCTATGGGTTTCGGCTGGACCATGGTGCACCTGAGTCAGTCGGAGGAAATTGATGTGAAGTTTAGCTACTTGATGTACAAGTGTATAGGTCGCCCCGCTCCACAACCTGTTGAAATACAAGCGATAATGCTAGTAAAAAGCTGGCTAAAAAGGGTATTTTGGACTTATCCACAGACTTATCCAGACTAGGGTATGGAGGCTGCCCAGCAGACATTTCTGGATCACTTCATCGCGCTTGACTCGATGTCAAGAGAGTCGGGCCATCATACCCATGGATTGATACCACCAGCTGTCTCACGGCACTCCTACCAAACACCGAAAAACAACGGGTTATCGATCATATCTGAGGGAACCGTGAGACAGTCCGGCACGCGCACGGCGTTGATTTAATTCGCCGAAATGGCGTTTCCCGGATGCTCACACATGGGGTTCCTCCCGGCGCATGGGGCGTCGCGCACGGCGACGCCGGATCAGGCTGCCCACCAGCCACACAAGCACCACCAGCACCACGGCGCCCCACAGGCGCGGGTCGCGGCGGTGTGCCTCCCACCACTGATGAAGGCCCGGCGCGCCCGCCTGCCACAGGTCACGCGCAGCCTCGGGCAGGCGATTGACCCAGGCGACGAAGCGGTCGGCGGCGCGTTCGGCCGAGGTCTCGGGGGGCGGCAATGAGGTGTCGCTGCGCTCCCCGTCCTCGACGCGCTCGGTGCCGAGGGTCGGCCCGGCCACGTCCGCCAGGTCGATGCCGACCCGACCTTCGGGGTTGAGCATCAGTCGCGGCAGGGCCAGCTCGCGGGTCTCGCCATCCAGCTCGAGGGTGGCGGTGAGCAGCAGCGGCTGGCTCAGCTCCTCGTCGAGCTCGGGCAGGTCGAGGTGCCAGCGCGACGGCCCGACGGCCCGAGCCTCGAGGCCCTCGCCCTGCAGCTCGCCATGGATCTCGGTATTGTCGCGATTCAGTCGGGGATGCTCGGCGGCCAGCACCACCCGGCCCTCCTCGGGACGGTGCACCGCCCCGATGGCCGGCAGCACGTTCACCGCCTGCACCCGCTGGCGATGGAACGCCTCCCCCTCGGCCCGGAACACCAGACGCGCATTGCCGGTCAGCGCCGGTGCCGGCAGGCGGCCACGGAAGCGCCCCGCCTCGGCCTGCAGGGTGACCAGGGACTGTACCTCGCCCTCGGCGTCCTGCAGCGAGACCGAGAGGGTGGGTGCCTCGACCTCATCGCCGAGGGGGTCACCATCCCGCTCCACCCAGGCCTCTACCGGCACCTCGAAGCCCAGATAGAGGGTGGTCGGGAGATCAGCGATCCGCAGGTGGAGCGGGGAGGCGACGTTGATACGGCTGCCCTCGCCCACCGGCCCTTCCAGACGCCACTCGCCGACCTGGGGCTCGGGCACCCGGATCAGGTCGAAGCGTGGCTCCACCTGCCAGCGGATGTCGTCCGGCGCCTCGTCGGCCCGGTAGCGGGTGCCGTCCGGCGCGACCAGGGTCAAGGGGGCGTCGTCGGGCTCGTGGAAGACCAGCGCCGAGAAGGTTTCCACACCGTCGTCGATGACGAAGCGTCCCTCTTCCAGCGGCACCTGGTCGGCAGGGAAGATACGCTCGACGATGTCGAGGAAGGCGCCCAGCAGGCTCTCGGGATTCTCCGCGAGTGCCGCCAGCCCGCCGGTGGACTGGGCCAGACGCTCCACCAGGGCCAGGTCGGCCTGGTCGGAGAAGGCGATGGCATGGATGGTGACGCCCTGGTCGGCCAGTTCGGCGGCGAGTTCGTCCACCAGCCGACGACGCGAAGCATCATCGACCTCGGGCTTGACCCCTCGTGCCGGTGACAGGTCGATCACCCCATCGGTGAGCAGCACCAGGTGGCGCCAGCCATTGGCTTCGGCGCTTGCCGCCTCGCGAAGCGCCACCTCGATATCGGTGTACTCCTGGTAATCCTGAAGGGCCGGCGGCAGGGCCAGGGCCCGCTCGCGCCAGGCCGCATCCACCTCCCCCAGCGGCAGGGGATTGTCGACCGTCTCACCGAAGGTCCAGACGCCCGCCGTGGCGCCGTTGGGCAACAGCGCTACCAGCATGTCCAGGGCACTGAGCGCCAGGCGGTCGGGGTCATTCTCCTTCATGCTGCCGGAGACATCGACCACCACCCGGACGTCCGGTCGTTCCTCCGCGCCGACCTGGGCCGGCGCCTGGCTCGCCCACAGCCATATGGCACAGCCGATGGCCAGTATCCAGGTCAGCCGGCCACAGCGCGTTTCCATGCCACACCCGCCCATAAGGGCTCCTTAGCCGATCATCGGCTCCTGGCGCTCGCCGCGGCTACCCCGGCGGGGGCCGGCGGGCACGTCGTCATCCATGTCCACGTAGTCATTGTCGTCGGGGGTGTGGCGATGGCGGCCACGCCACCACAGCAGCAGCCCCACCACCACGCCCAGCCCGGCGCCCACCGCGACCAGCACGGCGGCCGGCATGAGGGCCGCGCCGTTGCCCTCGAGGAAGGCCACGGCCGTCACCACCACCGCCGGGGCGAAGCCGGTGTAGAACTCCCCCTCCTCCAGCAGCGGCAGGCGGAAATGGGCCGGCGTCCACATCACGCCGGCCACCAGCCAGGTGATCACCAGACGCGGCAACCGCGGCAGGAATGCAAGCCCCAGGTAGCCGGTCAGCAGCACCACCAGCGACAACACGACATAGACCAGCCATAGTAGGGATATCGAATCCGAAATCAGCATCACGCCCTCGCGACCTGTGCGTCCACGACGCACGTTCTTGAAAATACACTGAGTATGGTACATCTCGCGCAATGAAAGCACAGCCGCCACGTGACCAGGCCACCGAGACGCCTGCCGACGATCCCGTCACCCGCTTTCGCCACGCCGACGACCCGGGGTGGCACTGGCTGGAGAACCGCGACAGCCCGGCGGTCACCGACTTCCTGGAGGCGGCCAACGGGGAGTCGCGCCGCTGGTTCGCCCCCCTCGACGACCTGGTCGAGCGCCTCTACCACGGCCACCTGGCACGCCGCGAACTGGCTGTCCACGGGCTGAGGACGCCGCTTGACCACTACACGGTGTGGAGCGAGACGGCGGTGGACGCCGACTACCCGGTCTGGTGGCGCCACCCCAATGGCGACCCCGATACCGCGGAGTGCTTCCTCGACCTCGAGGCCCGGGCCAGCGAGCACGACTTCCTCGAGGTGGGGGACATGGCCCTCTCCCCGGACGAGGCCTGGCTGGCCTGGAGCGAGGACACCCGCGGCGACGAGACCTATACGCTCTATCTCAAGCACCTGCCCGACGGTGAGCCCAGGGTGCTGCTCGAGGAGATCGGCCCCGAGATCGGCTGGGCCGAGGACGACGCCACCCTGCTCTTCACCCGCTATGACGCTACCCAGCGCCCCGAGAGCATCTGGCGCCTGCCGCTAGCGGCCGGCAGGGCCGGCGAGCCCGCACTGGTGCTGCGCGAGGAGGACCCGGAATTCTGGCTGGGCCTCGGCAAGACCCGCTCCCGCGAGTGGCTCATCCTGGAAAGCGCCTCCAAGGACACCAGCGAGAGTCACCTGATCCCCGCCCGGGCGCCGGCCACCGCGCCACGCTGCTTCCGCCCCAGGGAAAACGGGGTGGAGTACGCACTGGATCACCGCCCGGGCCACTTCTATGTGCTGCACAACCGCGAGGCCACCCACTTCCGGCTGGACGTGCTAGCCGAGCAGCGACTGGGCGAGGCCGACCCCGCCAGCGCCTGGCAGCCGCTGATCGCGCATCGCGACGATGACACCCTGGAGGGCGTCGATGCCTTCGACTGGGGGCTGGTGGTCACCGAGCGCGACCACCACGAGGCCCAGGTGCACCTGCGCATCCTCGAACTGGATGCGAACCACGCCATCACCCGCGACGAGCGGCTACCCCTGCCGGAGCTGCCCTGCAGCCTGGCGCTGGACGACGCACCCCACTTCGATAGCCGTCGCCTGCGCCTGCGGGAGGAGTCCTTCACCCTGCCGGTGACCTGGCTGGAGCATGACCTCGACAGCGGCCAGCGGCGCCTGCTCAAGCAGCAGCCCATCCATGGCGACCTGAGGCCCGAGCAGCTGGTCTGCGAGCGGCTCTGGGCGACCTCACACGACGGCGAGCGGGTCCCCGTCTCGGTGGTGATGCGTGCGGACCTCGCCGGCCACCCCTTACCCACCCTGCTCTACGGCTACGGCGCCTATGGCGAGGTACTCGATCCCTGGTTCTCGGTGGCCCGGCTCGAGCTGCTGGCACGCGGAGTGGCCTTTGCCGTGGCGCATGTGCGCGGCGGTGGCGATCGCGGTGAGCCCTGGTACCTGGCCGGCAAGCTCGAGCACAAGGCGAACAGCTTCCACGACTTCCTCGCCGCCCGCGACGCCCTGGTCGAGAAGGGGTTCAGCGACGGCGAGCGCATTGCGGCCTACGGCGCCAGTGCCGGGGGGCTGCTGGTCAGCGCGAGCCTCAACCTGGCCCCGGAGGCCTTCTGCGCCGCGGTCCTCGACGTCCCCTTCGTCGACGTGCTGCGCACCATGGAGAACCCCGACCTGCCGCTTACCACCGCCGAGTACACCGAATGGGGGGACCCCCGCGAGCCAGAGGCACGACGCCGCATCGGCAACTACTCACCGCTGGACAACCTCTCGGCACAACCCTGGCCCGCGGTCTTCCTGCAGGGCAGCTGGCACGACACCCGGGTGCCCTACTGGGAACCCGCCAAGCTCTATGCTCGCCTCAGGGAACTGGGCCGCCACCAGGGCGGTGAGGGTGACGCTTCTAACGACGACCGACCCGCGGATCGCCGCCCCATCCTGCTGCGCACCGACATGGCCGCCGGCCACGGTGGGGCCTCGGGACGCTTCAAGGCCTGGCACGACAACGCCCGCCAGGATGCCTTCATCCTCTGGGCGCTGGGGCTCGAGGGCAGGGACGCCTGATCTTCCTGACCCTCAAGTTCAGATAGCCAGGGACCCGGCCGAGGCCGGGTCCCTTGCATACCGATCAGGCTGCAGAGGCGTCAGCTGCCACCGCCGGCACCACCACCGGCACCGCCGCCGGCGCCGCCACCGGAACCACCGCCAGAGCCGCCACCGGAACCACCGCCGGAACCACCACCGGAGCCGCCACCGGAACCACCGCCGGAGCCGCCACCGGAACCACCGCCGGAACCGCCACCGGAACCACCGCCGGAGCCGCCACCGGAACCACCACCGGAACCGCCACCGGAGCCGCCATCACCAGCGCCCCCTCCGAAGTGCTCGCCACCGTTGCCGCCGCCATCGCCGCCGCCATCGCCGCCGCCGTCGCCGCCGTCATCGCCGCCGCCATCATCGCCGCCGCCGTCATCGCCGCCGCCGTCATCGCCGCCGCCGTCATCGCCGCCGCCATCATCGCCGCCGCCGTCATCGCCGCCGCCGTCATCGCCGCCGCCATCATCGCCGCCGTCATCATCGCCGCCGTCATCATCGCCATCCTCTACGATGACACCACCAGTACCGCCACCGGCCGGGGGCGCAGAGCCACCGTCACCGCCGGTGCCGAGACCGGCGGTGGCGTCGTTACCAGCCCCGGGCGGAAAGAGCAGCAACAGCTCCTCGGGGCTCTGCCGCGTCGGCAGCCATGACTGCAGCTGCGCCATCTCCTGGTCGTCGAGTACCCGGCCCTCGTTCATGAGGTCGTTGAACATCGCCGCCATTTCGTCGTCGCTGAGGGTCTGTCCACTCCACGAGGACGACTGCGCCGACGCGCCGGATGACGCCAGGGCTCCCATCGCCACCACCAGTGCCAGCTTCCTGAAGCCTTTCATGATTCTTCCCCTCTGCGTTATCCCATGCTCCCGGGCTTCCCCGTCACACTCGCCGTGCACAACAAACTGTTACACATAGCACAGCATCGCCGTCGCCCATGACCTGCGCCATAGGACGGAGACATGAAAGAGCCGTCACAGAAGGATGAATCGAGATGCCTACCTGAGCGTGAGGAAACTCATACGTCAAGAAATCGCCGGCTAAGCCGCATCACCTCAGCCATCGATGGGGAGGATGGCGATGATGTGTTCCTCGAGCTCCTCCTCGTGAACCTCTCGCTGCGAGACGGCGAAGCTGCGAACGCTGATGCCCTTGCGGTGCATGCGCTCCGGCCCGCCGGCGATCAGCGGGTGCCAGGCGGCGAGCTTGCGCCCTTCCGCCACTCGCCGGTAGGCGCAGGACCTCGGCAGCCAGCGGAAATCATCGATGCGCTCGGGGGTCAGTTGCGTGCAGTCGGGCACCCTCGCGAAGCGATGGGCGTAGTCGCTGCACTGACAACTGTGGATATCCAGCAGCTCGCAGGCGACGTTGAGCACCGCCAGGTCGCCGCTCTCCTCATCCTGGAACTTGAGCAGGCAGCACTGGCCGCAGCCATCGCAGAGGGCCTCCCACTCCTCGTCGGTAAGTTCCGCCAGATCGAAGCGCTCCCAGAACCGCTCTCTCATCTCATCTCCTTCGCGACGCGGCCGCAGCTCAGTAGTCGGGTACGCTTAAGCGAGTCTTGCACGGTCGGGCACGATCCAATGCGTTTCGCGCAGAGTCGGATGCGAACAATGCATTTCGCGCGGGGTCGGGCGCGATACTGATTCTATCGCGCCCGACGCCGCGCGAGGCTAGTACCGTGCCTCGGTGGGGGTGCGGTAGAGATCCAGCAGGTAGTCCTCCTTGGCCGGCGGCATCTGCAGGAAGTAGCCCTTGTCGCGGATGGCGGCCATGACGTCCGTGGCCCTGGCTCGTCCCAGCGATTTCTCGGGGGTGAGGATCAGGGTCATGGCCGGCAGTGGCTTGCCGAACTGCTCGAGCAGCGCCTCGGGCACGTCCACGAGCCCCTGGCGCTTGTCCACATAGAGATACATCTGCTCCCTGCGCGAGCTCTTGAAGACCTCGCACAGCAGCTTGTCACCGCGCATGCGGTCATCGCTCATCGGGATACCTCCTCAAGGGCCGCCGTCAGGCCCCCATTCAGTCGGTCGCCGCGCCAGCCGCCGGGCAGCGGCAGCGGCTGGCCCGTGAGGTCGGCGCCCACCAGGGCCTCCAGGTCACGCCGCTTCAGCAGCACCTCCGGCGCCACGCCGAGCGCCTCCGCCTCGGCATTCACCACCTTCTTCAGTGCCTTGAGGCGCTGCTTGAACTCGGGGGCCATGGGCGAGAGAGGCGCCGGCGGCAGCTCGCGCTCGTCGATGTTCAAGGCCTCGCGGACCAGCCTGAGAAGCTCATCGCCCTCACGCTTGACCAGAGGCGGCTTGAGGCCCTCGACCCGGGCCAGCTCGAAGCGGTTCTCCGGCAGCTGTTCGGCGATGGCGTAGAGCAGCCGGTCGGGCACCAGCCACCCCCGAGGCACATCGCGACACCGGGCTTCCCCCTCGCGCCATCGGGTCAGGCGTCGGTAGGCCTCCACCTGACGCGGCGAAAGCCGCCACAGCTGGCGATGGCGCAGGTACCACTGGCCATCGGCGGCGTCGCTGCGGGCCGACTGGGCCACCAGGTCGGCACAGTCCGCCTCGACCCAGGCCCGTCGTCCATGGCGCTCCAGCGCCTCGCGCTGGTGATGCCACACCTGCAGCAGGTAGACGACGTCGAGGGCGGCATAGAGCCGCTGGGTCTCGCTGAGCGGGCGCTTGAGCCAGTCGGAGCGGGTCTCGTCCTTGGGCAGCGTCTCGCCGACCCAATACTCCACCAGCCGCTGGTAGCCCATGGAGGGCACCTCACCGAGCAGCGACTGGGCGATCTGGGTATCCACCAGCGGCGCGACCGGCACGCCGGCCCAGTGGGCAAAGACCTCGAGGTCCTCGCTGGAGGCATGCAGCAGCTTGAGCGGTCCCGACGAGAGCAGCCGCCGGAAGGCCTCGGTACAGGCCACCTCCAGGGGATCCACCAGGAAGGCGGGGCCGCCCGCAGTGAACTGGATCAGCGCCGGCACCGGGTGGAAGGTGCTCTCGCGGAAGAACTCGGTGTCCAGGGCGATGACGTCGGCTGACGCCACCTCGGCGCAGGCGGCATCCAGGGCCTGGGGGGTATCGATCCAGCGAATCTCGGGGGTCAGTGGCATGCGGGGTTCCGGCAGGGAAAGGGGTATCACTCGCCCCTGAAGGGCAGGCGACCATTGAAGGCGCGGCTCAGGGTGCCACCGTCGACGTACTCGAGCTCACCGCCCATGGGCACACCATAGGCCAGCCGCGAGAGCCTCACGCCCAGGGGCGAGAGCTGGGCGGCGATGTAGTGGGCGGTCGCCTCGCCCTCCACGGTGGGGTTGGTGGCGAGCACCACCTCCTCCACGCCGCCCTCGGCGACACGCGCCTCGAGCTGGTCGAGGCCGATGTCCTCGGGGCCGATACCGTCCAGCGGCGAGAGGTGGCCATGCAGCACGAAGTAGCGACCGCGGTAGCCGCCGGCCTCCTCGATGGCGAGCTGGTCGGCGGGGGATTCCACCACGCAGAGCACGTCATCGTCACGTCGCGCGCTCGTGCAGATGCCGCAGACGTCCTCCTCGGTGAGGGTCCGACAGCGTCGGCAGTAGCCGACCTGCTCCAGCGCCAAGTCCAGCGCCTCCACCAGGCGCCGGCCACCGTCGCGGTCGCGCTCGAGCAGGTGCATGGCCATGCGCTGGGCCGTCTTGGGCCCGACACCCGGCAGCACCCGCAGCGACTCCATCAGTCTCTCGACCAGCGGGGAAAAGCTCATCGGCAGTCCGTCTCGGCGTCGCTCAGAAGGGCATCTTGAAGCCCGGCGGCAGGTTGAGGCCGGCCGTGGCCTCCTCCATCTTGGCCTTGGAACTGGCCTCCACCTTGCGCACCGCGTCGTTCACCGCCGCGGCCAGCAGGTCCTCGAGCAGTTCCTTGTCCTCCTCCATGACGCTCTGGTCGATATCGACCTTGCTCACGTCATGGCGCCCGTTCATGGTCACCTTGACCATGCCGGCCCCGGCCTCGCCCAGGACCTCGGCCTTGGCGACCTCCTCCTGGACGCGCTGCATCTTCTCCTGCATCTCCTGGGCCTGCTTCATCAGGTTGCCCATTCCACCCTTCATCATGGCGGATTCCTCTCGTCGTTGGTGTGTCCGGTGGCAGCGGCGCGGCTCAACCGCGAGCCTCGGCATCGGCGGGCTTGACCGTGGATTCGATCAGCCGCGCACCGAAGGCCTGCTGCAGTTTCTGTACATGGGGGTCACGGCTCAAGGCTTCAATCGCCTCGGCATGCCGCTGGGCAGCCAGGCGGTCGGCCTGCTGCCTGGGGGTCTCGACCTCGGGGGGCAGCGCGCCCGGCGCCAGTGCCAGGCGGCGCTCGACGCCGATCGCCGCCAGCGCCTCGCGAATGCGCGTCACGTGGACCTCGGCCTGCATCGCCTCCTGGGAGGGGTCGAGGCGCAGCGTGAGCTGTTCGCCGTCGTCGGCCTCGACCACACAGTGGGCGGCCAGGTTGCGGGTCAGCCCGCCCAGCCCCAGGGACTCGAAGCAGGCCAGCCAGTCGGCATGGCCGAAGTGCCCTTCCGCCACGGGCGCGGGGGCTACCTGGGTGTCGGGCGCCTGGGGGTCGGGCGAGTGAGGCTCGGCGGCCGCCGGTGCCGCCATCGCCTGCTGTGCCGGGCGTTCCGTTGCCACGGGGTCATGCGACGCGGATGGCGCTGCCATGCCTGGCTCGGGCTCGCCCCCTGGCGCTGCGGGTGCCGACGCGGCTGCGCCTTCCTCTTCGCGCTCGACCCAGGGGGGAGGCGTATCGTCCGGCGATGGGGCCGACTCAGCCTCGGCGGCAGGCGCCGGTGGGGGAATGTCGGGAGGCGGACTGGCCGCCGGGGGCTCGGCGGGCGGCTCGGGGGCAGCCTGGGCGGGCCGGGGTGAGGGGGGCTTCTCGGGGGCCTCCCCGTCCTGCGGGGGCGTGTTGCCACCCGACCCCGCGCCCCCGGACTCGCCCTGGCCCCGCATGGGTAGCGGCGTCTGAGCGGGACGCGGCACGCCCTGGGGGCGGAAGGCCAGCATGCGCAGCAGGGTCATCTCCAGGGCGGTGCGCAGGTCCGGGGCATGTTCCATGTCGCCACGGCCCTGGATGCCGATCTGGTAGAAGAGCTGGATGTCCTCGCCGGTGAAGCGCGCGGCAAGCTGGAGCAGCGCCTCGCGGTCGCCATGGCCGTTGTCCACGGCATCGGGCACCATCTGGGCGATGGCCAGACGGTGCAGCACGCCGGTGATGTCATCCAGCACCGCGGCGAAGTCCGGGCCCTGCTCGGCCAGGGCGGCCACCTCGGCGAGCAGCCGGGGAGCATCCACCGCCGCCAGGGCCTCGACCAGCGCCAGGACATGGCGATGGTCGAGGGTGCCGAGCATCGCCGCCACGTCGGCATGGCGCACCTCGCCCTGGCCGAAGGCAATCGCCTGGTCGGTGAGGCTCATGGCATCGCGCATGGAACCCTCGGCGGCCTTGCCGAGCAGCCACAGGGCACTCTCCTCGAAGGGCACCCCCTCGGCCTCGAGCACCTTGGCCAGGTGGCCGACGATGCGCTCGGGCGGCATGTGCTTGAGGGTGAACTGCAGGCAGCGCGACAGCACCGTAGGGGGCAGCTTCTGCGGGTCGGTGGTCGCCAGCAGGAACTTCACGTGGGGCGGCGGCTCCTCCAGGGTCTTCAGCAGGGCATTGAAGCTGCTGGTGGAGAGCATGTGCACCTCGTCGATGAGGTACACCTTGTAGCGCCCCTGGGTCGGCGCGTACTGGACGTTGTCGAGCAGTTCGCGGGTATCCTCCACCTTGGTGCGCGAGGCGGCGTCGACCTCGATCAGGTCGACGAAGCGCCCCTCGTCGATGGAGCGGCAGCTGTCGCACTCGCCACAGGGTGTCGAGGTCACACCCGCGTCGCCCTGGCCGTTCGCCGTGCAGTTCAGGCACTTGGCCAGGATCCGTGCCAGGGTGGTCTTGCCCACCCCGCGGGTCCCGGTGAACAGGTAGGCATGGTGCAGGCGTCCCTGGTCCAGGGCATTGACCAGCGCGCGCTGGACATGCTCCTGGCCGACCAGTTCATGGAAGGTACGCGGTCGCCACTTGCGGGCCAGAACCTGATAGCTCATGCAGCGCGGAATCCTTGCGGTAAAGCGAACAGCAGCTGTGGGGTGACGGACACCGGGGCCTGCCTGGACCGGGCCCGATGTCCGACTGGGACCGGACATTCTAGCGACCGGGGCGCCCTGCGGGAAGCGGCGCCCGGCTCAGGCCTCACGAACCAGCCCTCCGCCGCCCCAACGGTGCTCGAACTGCTCGGCGGTGAGCGGCGGACTCAGGTAGTCGCCCTGATAGGCGGGACAGCCCAGGGCCTTCAGGAAGGCCAGCTGTTCGGCAGTCTCCACCCCCTCGGCGATCACGTCCAGCCCCAGGCGCTCGGCGATCGACAGGATAGCGGCGACGATCGTCTCGTCATCGGGGTCACCCGGGACGTCGGCAACGAAGGACTGGTCGATCTTCAGGCACTGCACCGGCAGGCGCTTGAGGTAGGAGAGGGAGGAGTAGCCGGTACCGAAGTCGTCCACGGCCAGCTCGACGCCCAGCTGACGCAAGCCGTGAAGCCGCTCGAGCCCCTCGTCGGCATGGCCGATCACGAAGCCCTCGGTGATCTCGAGCTCCAGTCGCGAGGGCGAGAGCCCGCTCTCGTGCAGCGCGGTCCGCACATCACCCACAATATCCCCTTGCACCACCTGCAGTCCCGAGAGATTGACCGAGACCCGCAATGGCAGGCCCCTCAGCTCCCATTGCCGAGCCTGATGGCAGGCCTCGTGCAGCACCCAGCGGCCAATCGCATGAATCAGGCCGGCCTCCTCGGCCAGGGCGATGAAGCGCCCGGGGCCGACCAGCTCGCCCTCGGGGGTCGTCCAGCGCACCAGGGCCTCGGCCCCGAACACCTGGTCGCCGGCCACCCTCGCCTGGGGCTGGAAGTGCAGCACCAGCTCGTCACGCTCCAGGGCACGGCGCAGCCCGGTATCCATGGCGAAGCGCTCGCGGCTCGCCTCGCCCAGCTCGGGGGTAAAGAACTGCCAGGTGTTGCGCTTGAGGGCCTTGGCGCCGTACATGGCGGTATCGGCGTGCTGGATCAGCTCCTCGGCACTGCGCCCGTCGCGCGGATAGACGCTGATGCCGATGGAGGCCCCGATGAAGATCTCATGCTCATCGATATCGAAGGGCTGCACCAGGGCATCGATCAGCTTCTGTGCCACCCGGCCGGCATCGGCAGGCTCGTGCAGGTTCTGCATCACCAGCAGGAACTCGTCCCCTCCCAGCCGCCCCAGCGCGTCCTCGTCGCGCACCGCTCGGCCCAGTCGCTGGCCCACCGCGTGAAGCAGGCGATCTCCGAGTGGATGGCCCAGGCTGTCGTTGATGCCCTTGAAGTGGTCGAGGTCGAGAAACAGCACCGCCAGCTGCCCATGCGCCGCTTCCGCACGCTCCAGGGCCATGCCGAGTCGCTCATTGAGGTGCGCCCGGTTGGACAGGCCGGTCAGCGGGTCATAGTTGGCCGAGATGCGCAGCCGCCCGGCCTGATCGGTGATGCGCGACAGCAACGGACTGATGGTGCGTGCCGTGACGAAGGCGCCCAGGGCCATCAGCACCAGCACCAGGATGGCGGGCCAGCGAAGTTCGTGGTAGGCCGAGCCGTAGAACGCCCGGGCGGGAATCTGCACCAGCAGCCCCCAGCCGCGGGAAGCCAGGGGCACGTATACCAGCACGCGCTCGCCCCGCCAGCCGCCCTCACGGAACAACCCGGCCTGCCCCCTTTCCAGGGCCTCGTGGACCCGGTCGGGCATCAGTGGCGAGGTATCGGCCCGCGTCAACGTTCCCTCCTCACCCACCGCCTGCAGGTTCTCGCCGGAGGGACCCAACAACCACTGCCGGGAGTCGCCGGCGAAGCGCGTGGCATCGGCGAGCAGCGCCGTGATGCCCGACGGGTCGAAATAGAGCACGTCGGTGCCGATGCGCTCACTGTCCATGGAGATGATCGGCGCCGCCACCTCGATAAGCAGCTGATCGTCATGACGGACCATATGCATGCTGCCGGGCCGGGGGGCCTCCGCCCGCTCAGCGCCCGACGATGGCCAGGGCGTGCGACCGATCGTCACTAGCGGTTGGCCCGCCGGGCCGAGCCGCACCAGCCCTACCAGGTCGGGGGACTGCAGCATGGCATCCACCAGCCGCGGCGTGGTGAAGGCGATCAGCGACTGACGATCCAGGGCCTGCTCGGCATAGCGTGCCAGGCGGCGGCGGATCTCGGTGCGGCTGGTGAACTGCCTGGCCAGGTCCCGGTAGCGCGCCAGCAGGTGCTCCAGGGATTCCGCCTGGGCGGAGGCACTGATCAGGGTATTGGTCTCCAGCGCCTGGCGATGGGCCTGGAACAGGGGCCAGGCCGTGGCGAGGCCGACCAGGGCCCCGGTGACCAGGATGCCGAGCATGGCCAGCAACACGATGCGTCGCTGCGATCGTCGCATCACTGCGGGCCACCCGAGAGCGTGCTGAACGCAATGCGCGCGAACTGCATGCCGGCATCGCGCCTCATCCGAACGGCTTCGTCATCCCCTGGAGTGTTGTGCATGCTTCGCCCCCGCCCCTTGCAGCCCTAGTGTGGCCTCACGCTCGTTAAACGCCAAGCCCGCCGACGGCTGTCAGGTCCCGCCAGGGCCGAAGGCACGCTACTGCACGCTCTCCTGCTCGCCGAAGCGCCCCTCGAAGAGCGCCGAGGAGAGATAGCGTTCGGCGCTGTCGGGCAGGATGACGACGATGTTCCTGCCCTGATACTCCGGCAGGCGGCCGAGGCGCACCGCGGCCGCCACGGCGGCACCGCAGGAGATACCGCAGAGGATGCCCTCCTCCTGCATCAGCCGATGCGCCATGGCCATCGCCGCCTCATTGGTGACCGTCTCGACCCTGTCGACCAGCGACAGGTCGAGGTTGGCCGGCACGAAGCCGGCGCCGATGCCCTGGATCTTGTGGGGCATCGGCGTCGCCGCCTCGCCGTTGATTGCCTGGGTGATCACCGGCGAGTCGCTGGGCTCCACCGCCACGGTGATGACCGCCTTGTCCTGGCCCTGCTTGAGGTAGCGGGCCACCCCGGTCAGGGTACCGCCGGTCCCCACGCCGGCCACGAAGATATCCACCTGGCCCTCGGTGTCGGCCCAGATCTCGGGCCCCGTGGTGGTCTCGTGGATGCCGGGATTGGCGGGATTCTCGAACTGCTGGGGCAGGAAGTAGCGGCCGGGGTCGGCGGCGGCGAGTTCCTCGGCCCGGGCGATCGCGCCGGGCATCCCGCTGGCTGGCTCGGTCAGCACGAGCTCGGCGCCGAGGGCCTTGAGCACCTTGCGCCGCTCCAGGCTCATGGAGGCCGGCATGGTCAGCACCAGCGGGTAGCCGCGGGCGGCGGCCACGAAGGCGAGCGCGATGCCGGTGTTGCCGCTGGTGGGCTCGATGATCGTCATGCCCGGCGTGAGCACGCCACGGGCCTCGGCGTCCCAGACCATCGCCGCCCCGATGCGACACTTGACCGAGTAGGCCGGGTTGCGGCCCTCGATCTTGGCCCAGATCGTCGCCCCCTCGTTGACCCGATTGAGCCTGACCAGCGGGGTGTTGCCGATCGACCGGGAGTTGTCCTCGTAGATGCGTGGCATGGGGGCTTCCTCCTCGGGATGGGCATGCCATCAGTGTAGGCCGGAGTGGCTCAGGCCCCCTCGAATCCGCTCAGCACATTCACCGCATTGAGGCCGATCTCCGCCACGGCGTAGCCGCCCTCGAGCAGGAAGACGGTGGGCAGGCCCAGCTGCCCCAGCCGACACCCCACGTCGGTGAAGTCGTCGCTGGCCAGCCGGAAGGCACTGATGGGATCGTGTTCGAAGGCATCCACCCCCAGGGAGACCACCAGCAGGTCGCAACCGGCATCGAGAATGCGCTGCTTGGCATTCTCCAGCGCCTTGACCCAGGTGGCATAGTCGGTCCCCGGCGCCATGGGGTAGTTGACGTTGAAGCCCTCCCCGGCCCCTTCCCCGGTCTCGTCGGCGTGCCCCAGGAAATGCGGGAAGCAGTGCCGCGGGTCCCCGTGCAGGGAGAGGAAGAGCACGTCGTCGCGCGCATAGAAGATCTGCTGGGTGCCGTTGCCGTGGTGGAAGTCGATGTCCAGCACCGCGACTCGCGTCCGGCCGGCGTCCAGCGCTCGCTGGGCGGCGACGGCGGCGTTGTTGAAGAAGCAGTAGCCGCCGAACTGGTCGGTGGCGGCATGGTGGCCCGGCGGACGGCACAGGCCGAAGGCCGGCTCGCCGGTCGCCAGCACGTGGTCCACCGCGGAGAGCGCGATATCCTTGCTGGCCATGGCCGCCTCGAAGGTGCCCTCGCAGATGGAGGTGTCGGCCCCCAGCGCATAGTGGCCCAGCCGGCCGTCGATGTGGTCGGGGATGACCCTTCCCGGCATGGTCCGGGTGGGCCAGATCCAGGCGATCGCTTCGCCCTTGCGACCGGCGGCGACCCAGTCCGCCCAGCAGTGTTCGAGGAACTCGACATAGCCCGGGTCATGGACGGCCAGCACGGGCTTCAGCCCGTGGACGACCGGCTCACGCACCTCGCCGAGGCCGCTCTCCCGGACCCGCTGCAGCACCAGGTCGACGCGTTCGGGGCACTCGTAGGGCGTCACCAGCTGGCCGCCGTCCAGTTCGGTGCGCGCCCGGCGCAACTTGGTGGTCTCGCTGTGAAAGGTGATCATCCTGCCATCCTGTATAGGGTCATCGCCTGACCATGCCATGCGCCAGGCAAGCGCGCCATGCCCGACGAGCCGACAGGGACCGGTCCCGCTCGTCGTCTCAGGCCACCGGCTCCCCGGTGTAGTCCGCCACCAGCGCCCGCCCCCGCTTGCGCAGGAACCCCAGGGCGCGGGCTCGCTTCCACTCCCCGCGATAGACCAGGCCGAAGCCGAACGCCATGGCCGGATGGAAGGGTCTCACCACCACCTCGTCACGGGACGAGAGCTGATCCCTGGCGGTCACCGGATTCATCACCGTGATCCCCACGCCATTGGCCACCAGCGACGCGATGGTACCGATATTGGCCTCGGTCTTGCCGGCGATCCGGATACCGTGGCGAGTGGTCAGCTCGAGCAGCGGGTTGGTGCTGATGCTCGGCTGGTTGCTGATCACCAGGTGCTGGTCGCGCAAATCCTCGACACCGATCCGCACCTTGGCCGACAGGGGGTTGGCCGCGGGCATCAGGCAGACCGCCTCGGTGGTGAACCAGGGCTCCACCTCCAGCACTCGCGAGGCCACCGGCAGGGTGACGAAGCCGATATCGGCGTGGCTCGATTCCACGGCCAGCTGGACCTCGTGGCTGGACATCATGTCGAGACTGACGCTGAAGCGACGATTCTCCTCGAGCAGGGCCGCCACCAGGCGAGGCACGAAGCCGAAGGAGAGACCGGGAATCGAGGCGATCCGCAGCCGCGAGGTGCCGAACTCCTTGAGCGCCAGCACGCTGTGGCGCAGCTCCTCGATATTGCCCATCAGCCGCAGGATCTCGTCGTAGAGCTCACCGGCCTCGGGGGTGGCCACCAGCCGGTTCTTCTCGCGCAGGAACAGCTGGATCCCGAGGTTCTCCTCGAGCTGGGCCAGCGATCGGCTGACCCCGGACTGGGTGATGCCCAGGGTCCGCGCCGCCTGCGATGCGCTTCCCGCCTCGTAAAGCGTCTTGAAGATCGCCAGCGCCTTGAGGGAGTGGATGGTCACGCTCGCCATGACTCAAACTCATTGAATACGAAAAAAACATCATATATTGAAATATGCTGGCGACGCTACCTAGACTGAATTGAGCCTCCCCTCAACACCATAACGACAAACGGAAGCCTCGATGACCGACTCTCCGCTGTTCTACCAGGCCGGCCCCGCCCTGCCGGAAGTCAGCCATGCCGAAGGCGTCTCCCTCTGGGACACCCAAGGCAAGGAATACCTCGACGGCTGCTCCGGCGCCATTTCCTGTAACCTAGGCCACGGCCGGCAGGATATCCGCGATGCCATGCTGGCCCAGCTCGACCGGGTCGCCTTCACCTACCGTACTCAGTTCGAGAACGCCCCCGCCCTGGCCCTGGGCCATGCCCTGGTCGGGCTCACCGACGGCGCGCTCGACAAGGTATTCTTCGTCTCCAGCGGCTCGGAGGCCGTGGAGTCGGCCCTCAAGCTGGCCCGGCAGTACTTCGTTGCCACCGGCGCACCGCAGCGGCGCCGCTTCGTCTCCCTGCGCCCCTCCTACCACGGCAGCACCCTGGGCGCGCTGGGGGTCACCGGCTACCAGCCCCTGGAGGCCCCCTTCACCACGCTTACCCACGCCTCGCTCAAGGTGCCGGGGCCGGACTTCTATCGTCACCGGGACGCCGACGACGACGCCCATGTCGACCACGTGCTGGCCGAGACCCGGGCGACCATCGAGGCCGCCGGGCCCGAGTCGATCATCGCCGTCGTGCTGGAGCCCATCGGCGGCGCCAGCACCGGCGCCCGGTTGCTGGGCGAGCGCTACCTCAAGGGGATCCGCGCGCTGTGCGACGAGTTCGGCTGCCTGTTGATCCTCGACGAGGTGCTCACCGGCGTGGGCCGCACCGGTACCTGGTTCGCTTACCAGCACTATGGCGTGACGCCCGACCTGCTGGTCACCGCCAAGGGGCTGGGCGCCGGCTACTACCCGGTGGGGGCACTGCTGACTCGCCGCGACATCGTCACCGAGGTCATGGCCAGCGGCGGCTTCCAGCACGGCCACACCTATGCCGGCAACCCGCTGGCCTGCGCCACCGGCCTCGCCGTCATCGAGGCCATCCGCCGCGTGGGGCTGCTGGAAAACGTCCGGGCGCGCGGCGAGCAGCTCGGTACCGGCCTTTGGGCACTCGCCGAACGCCATGCCTGGGTCGGCCACGTGCGCGGCCTCGGCCTGCTGTGGGGGGTGGAACTGGTGGCCGACCCGGCGACCCGCGAGCCCTTCCCCGCCGATCAGAACCGCTTCGCCCAGATCACCGCCCTGGCCCGGGAAGAGGGGCTTTTGATCTACCCCCGTCGCACCCTGGATGGCGTCGCCGGGGACCACTTCCTGGTCACCCCGCCGCTGACCATCACCGCCGAGGAGGTGGAGACCCTGCTCGAACGGCTGGCGCGTGCCATGGCACGCTTCGACCGGGCGCTGACCGACGAGGCCGGTGCCCCCGCGGCCCGGCCGACGGAGGTCCGCCCGTCATGACGCTGCTCACCGAGAAGGTCCGCGACATCCAGGCGGCGGTGGCCGCCATCCCCGAAGGGGCGACGATCATGGTGGGCGGCTTCGGCTCGCCGGGTACCCCCTTCGCCTTGCTCGACGCCCTGCTCGAATCCGGCCAGGGCGGCCTCACCCTGATCAAGAACGACGCCAACGAGCCCGGCATCGGCATCGGCAAGCTGATCGAGGCGGGCCGCGTCACGCGGCTGATCACCTCCCACCTGGGGCTCAACCGCACCGCCATCGAGGCGATGAATGCCGGGCGGCTCGAGGTGAGCTTCCACCCCCAGGGGCTGCTCGCCGAGAAGATCCGCTGTGCCGGCGCCGGCCACGGCGGGTTTCTCACCGATATCGGCCAGGGCACCGAGATCGCCGCGGGCCGCCGGGAGGTCGAGGTCGACGGCCGCCCCTGGGGCATCGAGCCCGCCCTGCACGCCGACGTCGCCCTGGTGCATGCCGAGCGGGCCGATCGCTACGGCAACCTGATCTATCGCGCCACCGCCAGCAACTTCAACCCGCTGATGGCCATGGCCGCCGAGCGGGTGATCGCCCAGGCCTACCGCCTCGACGCCCCGGGCGAGCTGCCCATCGATGCCATCCACACCCCCTGCGCCTTCGTCAGCCAGGTGGTGCAGGTCGACCGTGCCACCAGCGAACAGGGAGTGCGCCCCCATGGCCTCTGACACCCAGCGCATCCTGGCCCGGGCCGCCCGGGAGGTGATCCCCGGCCAGATCGTCAACCTCGGCATCGGTCTGCCGACCCGCCTCTTCCACTACCTGCCCGACGAGATGGAAGTGCTGGTGCACTCGGAGAACGGCGTGCTGGGCTGCCGCCCGCGTCGCGAGGGCGAGGCACCGGACCACGACATGATCGACTCCGGCGGGGCCTACATCACTACCCGCCCCGGAGCCAGCGTCTTCGACAGCGCCACCTCCTTCGCGATGATCCGTCGCAGCCGGGTCGACCTCACCTTCATGGGCGCCTTCGAGGTCGACGCCGCGGGTAACCTGGCCAACTGGAAGATCCCCGGCAAGTTCTCGCCGGGCATCGGCGGCGCCATGGAACTCGCCCAGAAGGTCAGGCGGCTGGTGGTGCTCTGCTCCCACAACGACAAGCACGGCAACCCCAAGATCCTGGCGCGCTGCCGCCTGCCGCTCACCGCCCGTAGCTGCGTGTCGCGCATCATCACCGACAAGGCGGTGATGGACGTGACCCCGGAGGGGCTTGCCGTGGTGGACATCGCCGAGGGCCTTGACCCCGCGGACCTGCAGGCGGCCACCGAGGCGGCATTGATCATCGACGAGTCACGGCTGGGGAGGTTCTGATGCTGGATGCCACCGAAAGACGCATCGTCGCCGCCTGCGAGGCGCTGATGGACGACACCCTGGCGCTGACCCGAGACCTGGTGCGCGGCTACAGCGTGCTGGGCCAGGAGCACGGGGCGCTGGACACCATGGAGGCCTGCCTCGAGCGACTCGACCTGCCGGCCACCCGGGTGCCACTGGACGCCCCGGGCTTTGCCGAGCACCCCCACCGGGCGCCCACCGAGTGGGACAACGCCGGGCGCTACAATCTGGTTTCGCGGCTCAACCCCGAGGCCAAGGGCCCGCACCTGGTGTTCAACGGCCACCTGGACGTGGTGCCCGCCGAGCCCACCGACATGTGGACCCGCCCGCCCTGGGAGCCCTGGGAACGGGACGGCTGGCTCTACGGCCGCGGCGCCGGCGACATGAAGGCCGGCATCGCCGCCATGGTGATGGCGGTGGTGGCAGTGCGCCGGGCCGGGGCGACCATCGACTTCCCCCTGACCCTGCAGACGGTGATCGAGGAGGAGTGCACCGGCAACGGCGCCCTGGCCTGCCTGCATCAGGGCTACGGCGGCGACTTCGTGCTGATCCCCGAACCCTTCGGCGCACAGATCTACAGCGGCCAGGTGGGCGTGCTGTGGTTCCGCATGCGCCTCGACGGGGTGCCGGCCCACGTGCTCGACACTGCCGCCGGCCGCAATGCCATCGAGACCCTGCAGGCGTACCTGCCGGCGCTCAAGGCGCTGGAGACGGAAATCAACGCCCTGCCGCGCCCGGCGCCCTACGAAGGCCACCCCCACCCCTTCAACCTCAGCATCGGCAGGATCGAGGGGGGCAACTGGGCCTCCAGCGTGCCGGCCCATGCCGTGCTCGAGGGGCGTGTCGGCTTCCCCCCGGGCATGTCCCCGGACGACGCCATGGAACGGGTGCGCGAGGCGATCGCTACCCGCCACGCCGAACTCGACGACGACACCCCGCCCCCCCGGGTGAGCTTCCACGGCTTCCGCTCCGAAGGGCACCTGGTCGACCTGGACACCCCCGGTATCCGGCTGCTCTCGGCATGCCACGAGGCGCTGCTCGGGGAGCCGCCGGCCCACTACCTCTCCACCTGCACCACCGACCTGCGCGCCTTCCATGTCTCAGGGGAGATCAACGGCACCTGCTACGGCCCGGTGGCACAGCGCATCCACGGCGTGGACGAGTGCGTGGAGATCGACTCCATCCGCCACGTGCTGACCACCTATGCGCTCTTCCTCCACCGCTGGGGACAGCAGGCCACACAAGAGGAGCCGAGCGCATGAGAGACGCCTATCTGGCCGACTACGCCCGCAGTGCCTTTACCCGCGCCCATCCCCGCAAGCCGGAGGTGGACGCCTGGGCCGATACCCGCGGCGACGCCCTGCTGGCCGGCGTGATCGACGCCCTGCTCGAACGCCAGGACCTCGACGGCGCCGCCGTGGAAGACCTGAGTGTGGGCTGCGCCCTGCCGGTAAAGGAGCAGTGGGGCTTCGGCGGCCGCTATCCGCTGTGGCTCGCCGAGCGCCTGGGCGAGCGGGGCCGCGGCTGCGCCAGCCGCCAGGTCGACCAGCAGTGCGGGTCGGGGCTGGCCGCCCTGCGCAGCACTGCACGGGAGATACAGGCCGGCGCCACCGAGGTGGGCATCGCCGGCGGCTTCGAGAACATGACCCGGGTCCCCATGGGGCCGGCGCTCTTCAAGGAGGGCGTGCTGACCAGCCCGACCGTGCTGCACAAGGCCCCCTGGCTCGAGCTCGACGTGGCCCTGAACATGGGCCTGACCGCCGAGCGCCTGGCCGATTCCGCGGGCATCGGGCGCGAGGCCATGGACGCCTTCGCCCTGGCCTCCCACCGACGGGCCGCGGCGGCCGATGCCGCGGGACGCTTCGACGGCGAGCGCCTGGTCCTGGCCAACGCCGAGGGCGAACCGGTCGCCCGGGACGCCAATATCCGCGCCGACACCAGTGCCGAGCGGTTGGCCGGCCTCGACCCGGTGTTCCTGGCAGGCGGCCGCGTGACCGCCGGCAACAGTTCGCCGCTCACCTCCGGGGCCGCCGCCGCCCTGCTGATGTCCGAGCACGCCCTGGCGCGCCATGACGCCACGCCCCTGGCCCGGGTGGTGGGCGTAGCCGATTGCGGGGTCGCCCCGCAGCGAATGGGCGCCGGAGCGGCCGCCGCCATTCGCCGCGTGCTGCAGCAGACCGGCCTCCACGTCGAGGATATCGATATCTGGGAGATCAACGAGGCCTTCGCCACCGTGCCGCTGCACGCCATGGGTGAGCTGGCACTGGACCCCGAGCGCGTCAACGTCTGGGGCGGCGCCCTGGCGCTGGGCCATCCGCTCGGCGCCACCGGCATCCGGCTCGCCGGCACCCTGGCACGCATTCTGCCAGTCGAAGGCAGGCGCTACGGCTGTGCGGCCGCCTGCATCGGTGGTGGCCAGGGCATCGCCGTGATCCTCGAGCGCGTATGACAGGTGCCACTGGCGCCTGCTAGTTTCGAATATCCAGGTAGACGAAAAGGAGGAGACACCCCGCAAGCCGCGCGATGCGTTCCCTGGCGCCGCGGCGTCACGACCGAGAGGCGAGGCCCTTGAGCCGGCTTCGGTCAGCACGACACCATCGATATACCACCATCACCAACAACAAGCAGGCACTGACATGACAATGCACAAGAAACCCTTTGTTCGCCCCCTCATCGGCACCCTGGCACTGCTGGGTGCCGTCACCCTCGCCACCCTCCCCGCCCAGGCGCGGGACCTCCCGGAGATCCAGGAGGATGTCTTCCAGGTCGCCAACTCCGGCGCCTACCCTCCCTTCAGCTTCGTGAACACCGACGGTGAGCTGGTCGGCTTCGATGTGGATATCGCCGAGGCCCTGGCCGAGAAGATGGGCGTCGAGGTCAACATCCAGACCTCGCCCTGGAACGGCATCGTCGCCGCCCTGGCCGGCGGTCGCTTCGACGCCTGCATCTGCAGCATGAGCGCCACCGAGGAGCGCCAGAAGGCGGTCGATTTCACCGATCCCTACTACAGCTCCGGCCTCTCCATCTGGGTGCGGGAAGAGACCGACGACGTCTCGAGCATCGCCGACTTCGAGGGCAAGCGGGTCGGCTCGACCCTTGGCGAGACGGGCAACCAGTGGGCCACCGAGAAGGCCGAGGGGCGCTGGCGCAACCAGACCTTCCAGGGGCTGCCGGACATGCTCAACGCCCTCACCACCGGGCGCATCGACGTGATGGTGGCCGATGACATCCCGGTCTACGTGGCGCTCAACGAGGACGACCTCCCCATCAAGCAGGTCGACGTCGGCGAGCTGCCGCGCTTCCCGGCCGCCATCGCGGTCCAGAAGGGCTCACCGAAGCTCAAGGCGGCGCTCAACGAGGCGCTGGCCGAGATCCGCGCCGACGGCACCTACCAGGAGATCGTCGACACCTGGATCGGCGCAGGCGTCGACTTCAACTGAGGCCGTGGCCCCGGCAGGCGCACGGCCGGGGCCTCGTCGCCTCGACCCGCCACGACAATCCCAACGCAGGGTCACAGGACCATGGACTTCAACCTGATGATCGACATCACGCCGCTGCTGGTAAAGGCGGCGTGGGTCACCGTCGACATTTCCGCCCGCGCGCTGTTCTTCGGCTTCTTCATTGCCGCGGCGCTGGTGGTCATGAGGACTGCCCGCCTGCCGCCGCTGCGCTGGCTGGCCCGCGCCTATATCAGCGTGGTGCGCGGCACCCCCTATTTCGTGCAGCTGCTGCTGGTCTTCTACGGCGGCCCGGCGATCGGCCTTCGCCTGGACCCCTTCACCTGCGGGGTGGTGGTGGGTGCCTTCAACATCGGGGCCTACATGAGCGAGGCCATGCGCGGCGCCATCGAGTCGGTGGAGAGCGGCCAGAACGAGGCCTCGCGCTCCCTGGGCTTTGGGCGCCTGGCCACGCTGCGCTACATCATCCTGCCCCAGGCGGCCGGCCTGATGATCCGCTCCATCGGGGTGCTCGCCATCATCCTGGTCAAGAACTCCTCGCTGGTCTCGATCATCTCGGTGGTCGAGCTGACCTACCAGGCGCAGCGCCTGATCGGCTCCACCTACAAGCCCCTGGAGGTCTTCACGCTCAGCGCGCTGATGTACATCGTGATCATCTACGCCGTCATGGGCATGGTCGAGTTCCTCTATCGCCGGGCCACTCGCTACACCTTCCGATAGGCTTGACCACCATCAGGACACTCTCATGGAATTCGACTTCACCCCCGTCATCGACTACTTCCCCACCCTGCTCAAGGGGGTGGGCGTCACCCTGCTGATCGGCCTGGCGGTCGCCCTGCTGTCGATCCTCGGCGGCCAGCTGGTGGCGGTGATCTCGCTCTACACCCGCAAGGTGGTGAACTGGCCGCTGCGCTTCTTCATCTGGCTGTTCATGACCACCCCGCTGCTGCTGCAGCTCTACTTCCTCTACTTCGGCCTCGGCGAGCTGATCCTGATCCCGGCCATCGTGGTGGGGATCCTGGGACTCGGCTTCCACTACATGGCCTACAACGCCGACATCTTCATGGCCACCATCCGCTCGGTCTCGAGCGGCCAGTACGAGGCGTCGCGCTCACTGGGCTTCGGCCACCTGCGAACACTGCTCTACATCATCCTGCCCCAGGCCTTCTATCGCGCCCTGCCGCAGCTCAGCAACAACATGATCATCATGGTGAAGGATATCGCGGTGCTCTCCGCCATCGGCATCGGCGAGCTGGTGTACGTCTCCCAGTACGCGATCAGCATCACCTTCCGGCCCTTCGAGTTCTACATCACCATCGCCGTGATCTACTACCTGATCAACCTGATGATGGAGGCCGGCCAGTCGTGGATCGAACGCCGCGCCGCCTACCGCCGCTAACCCCTACCGACGAGGTTTACGCATGACACAGACGACAGACACGCCGATGGTCGAGCTCAAGGGGGTCAAGAAGCGCTTCGGTGACCTCGAGGTGCTCAAGGGCATCGATCTCAGGGTGGACCGCGGCAAGATCATCTCCATCATCGGCCCGTCGGGCTCGGGCAAGAGCACCCTGCTGCGCTCCATCAACAACCTGGAGGTGATCGACGAGGGGCAGATCCTGCTCGATGGCGTGCAGGTGAACCGCCCCGACCTCAAGGGGATGGCCTTCGAGAGGCATATCAACCATATCCGTCAGAACATGGGCATGGTGTTCCAGCACTTCAATCTCTTCCCGCACATGTCGACGCTGGACAACGTGACCCTGGCCCCGCGCAAGCTGAAGGGCATGGAGACGAAGAGTGCCCGGGAGCTGGGCATGGAGCTGCTCGAGCGGGTGGGGCTGGCAGACAAGGCCCAGGCCTACCCGAGCTCGCTCTCCGGCGGGCAGAAGCAGCGAGTGGCGATCGCCCGGGCGCTGGCCATGCGTCCCAAGGTGATGCTGTTCGACGAGGCCACCTCGGCGCTGGACCCGGAGCTGGTGGAAGAGGTGAACCAGGTGATGAAGGGCCTGGCCGAGGAGCACATGACCATGCTGATCGTCACCCACGAGATGGGCTTCGCGCGTGACGTCTCCGACTGGGCGATGTTCATGGACGGCGGCGTGGTGGTCGAGGCCAACACCCCGGAGCACCTGTTCAGCCATCCCGACCAGGAACGCACCCAGCACTTCCTGCGCAAGCACCTGGGCGCACAGGCCTGAGGTAATGCCTGTTCCAGCAGCCGCGCATCGTCGCCGCTCCTCTCTCGCCGGGCCTGTTCGAGGAGCGTGGGCAGGTCCGCCACTTCGAGACCGTCGCGCCCTTTACGCTGGATGTCGAAGGCGAGCTCAACGTTCTGTCGACCCGGCTCAGGCCCCCAGCGCCTGGCGCTCGAGCTCCTGCCTCATGCCGTCGTCCAGCCCCAGCGCGCCACCCAGCTGGTCGAGCCAGGCCCGTTCCATGGGGTTCTGGTCGTCGACCACCGCCACGCTGACCAGGTACATCTCGCGGGCGGCCTGGGGGGAGTCCGCCTGCCGGGCCAGTGCCTCGGCATCCAGTGGCGCCTCGAGTTGGCGCTGCACCCAGCCGTGCAGTTCGGCATCTGCGCCCAGGCCATCGATCTGCTCGGTGATCAGGGCGCGCTCGCGGTCATCGATATGGCCATCGGCCCGCGCCGCCATGATCACCGCCTGCAGCAGCTCCAGGCTGCGCTGCTCCCGCGCATCGCCTTGCAGTTGCTCCATGGCATGGCCTTCCCGGCTGGAGTCGGCCTGCGCATCGCCGCGTGAGTTCTGCCAGGCCTTCCAGGCCAGCATCCCGACGCCGGCGATGGCCCCGTACTTGATGGCCTTGCCGCCCAGCTTGCGGCCACGCTTCGAGCCGACCAGCAGGCCCAGGGCACCGCCGCCGAGCAGGCTCTTCACGTCGACCCCGCTGCCCTGCCCCGACTTCCGGCCGCCGCCGCCAAGTTGCGAGGAGAGGCTGTCGATCACTCCCTGGACGTCCAGGCCGCCGCCCGACTGGCCGCTGCCCTGCCGGCCACTGCCGGCCTGCTTCATGATCTGTTCGAGGATACGGCTCGCATTCATGGTGGTTCGCTCCCGATGACAGGCAGGAAAGGCCCCATAGGGGGGGGCTATGCCTTCATGGGAAAGAGATTAGCACCCCGCGTCACAAGGCAGGAAGCAGCAGGTCGCGTCACGCCAGACAGCGAGAGGCATGATACGCATGACCATCAGGGCGGCAGGAAACGCATCGGTCGACGCGCCATGAGCACGCGGAACGGATGATACCGGGTTGGTATAGCCCCTGACGGGTTCGAATGTCACAAGGAGGGGATGGGGGCACCGGATCAGGCAGTCGACCAAGCCGGTGGCGATAAACGCCCTTGAATCGATTACATGTCCAGAAATGGAGGCAGCCCCGACAGCCACATCCCGGCACACGCGTCCACCACTACCGTTGCTCCCTTCCGGGCCTGGCGGGGTTTGCGGTCTAGCGTTGCGGGAGGACCGACGGGGCCACCACAGCAGGATGCCAGAGGCATCTCGCTCGAGGTCGGCGCAGGCCGGCATCGAGCGGGGCGCACTATATCAATGCCCGGCCCCGGCCACAAGGGCCGAGCTGTTCGGCCCGGCTGGCCGACGCCACAAGGATGAGGAAATCGCTTTGCTCGTGTATGGTGAATGAACAATTTACGCCAGGTACCTAATCACGGAGGCGCACCATGAAGAAGGATCCGAACAAGGGCTATATCGCCCTGCTGGGCTGGAGCCTGAATGCCATCGAAGCCGCCGAGAACTTCGATCGACGCTATGTCGTGGTCGCCCCTGACTGGGCAGAGGAGTACTGCCAGAAGCACGACATCCCCTATGTGCCCTGGAACTTCGAGCGCCTGAACGACCGCTCCATGGAGATCGCCGAGACCCTCAACGAGATGGGCGTCGACGTGGCCATCCCGATGTTCGAGGAGACCGTGGAGTGGGCCGGCGCCATCAACTCGGTGCTGCTCGACAACCCGCGCCTCTATGGCCAGTCGCTGCTGCTGCGCGACAAGGCGCTGATGAAGCGTCGTGCCCAGCTAGGCGGCATCCGCGTGGGCATCTTCGAGGAGGCCCACGACAAGGAGGACGTCGTGCGCTTCCTCAAGCGGGTCAACCAGACCCTGCTCAAGCTCGACGGCGACCCCAACGACCCCATCCACCTCAAGGCGTTCGACAAGGCCGGCTGCCTGGGCCACCGGGTGATCCGTACCCCGGACGAGGTCGATACCATCCCCGACGAGGAGTTCCCGGTGCTGATGGAGTCGCACCTGGATGGCTGGGAATTCGCCGTGGAGGCCTGGATCCATAACGGCAAGATCGTCTTCCTCAACATCTCCGAATACGTGACCCTGGGCTACTCGGTGTTCGTGCCGGCCTCGCCGGAGCTCGAAAAGTACCGTCCCCAGATCACCGCCCAGATCGAGAAGCTGATCAAGGCCTTCGATATCGAGTTCGGCCTGATCCACCCCGAGTACTTCGTCACCAACGACGGCGAGATGTACTTCGGCGAGGTCGCCTATCGTCCGCCGGGCTTCAAGGTCTTCGAACTGCTCGAGCGGGTCTACGGCTTCAATGCCTACCAGGCTTCCATGCTGGTGTTCGACCCCAAGGCCACCGACGAGGAGGTCAAGGCCTTCTTCCCGAAGGAGGTGGTGGATGCCGACGGCTACGCCGGCTGCTTCGGGGTCTATCCGCGCCGCCGCGTGGTCAGCAAGCTGGAGATTCCCGAAGAGGTCGAGGACGACCCCTACTTCGAGTCCCACGAGCTGACGCCGCCCATGGAGGAGACCGTCACCAAGCGAACCGCCTTCGGTACCCACTGGGGCCTGGTCTACTTCAAGGGCGACGAGGCGGCACGCATGAAGGAACTGCTCAAGCACATGGAAGAGCTTGATTTCTATGTCTGACACAGGCGTCATGGAAAATGTGACAGCCTGACGACAAGGAGTCGGCGTGACCACGCCTCGACATATGCAAGACGCCAGTACGCCGCCACAGGCCAGCGACAAGCTCGCTGGCCTGCTCAAGAAGCTCGATGAAGCCATCACCCTGCTCGCCCAGGCACGCGAGTTCGCCAAGCCGGGCAAGCTGCCCAGGGTGCTCGATACCGCCCGACGGGTCATGCTGCAGGAAGGTGGCTGCGACGCCATCGAGCGGCGTGCCCAAATCCTCGAGGAGGCAGGGGTCTTTCTCGGCTCCGACTGGGAGACCCCCCAATACCTGGTGCCGTCCCTCACCACCCATGCACTGAAGAGTGCCGACCCCAATATCGTGGTGATCGAGGCGATCAGCGAACTGCGGATCCTCGCCGTGGCCAAGGGGGACTACCTGCATCCCCTGCTCTCCGAGGAGCAGGCCCACCATTACCTGACCCAGGTGATGGCGCTCAATCTCTGGCTGCTGTTCGGCGCGCCCACCGAGGCCGAACGGGAGACCCAGGGGCGTCTGGCACAGATTCCCCGCCACCTGTTCCATCACCTGGCCGAGCGCATCGGCTACGAGCACGTGATCGACCGGCTGATCGCCGAGATCTGGCGGATCTTGCAGCAGCGGCCGATCCAGGTGGACACCATCAAGCAGATGATCACCCAGATTGCCATCTGCCAGGCCAATCCTGAGATCGACCTGGGGACCAGCGGCCAGGGCGCCGACCGTCTGGTCAGCTCCCTGTTCGGCCCCACCCATGCGTGCCGCGAGGACCCCGGCATCGACACCTACCGCGAGCGCCTGTCGAGCATGGACAGCGGCGCCCTGCAGTACGAGGCGACCGGCTTCGCCCGCGCCATGCACGACACCAGCCTGGTCTCGCCCTACCACGCCGTGCTGCTGCGCTACCTGCTCGACCACAGCGACCACCTCCTCGCCGAGGCCCTGGGGCTGTCATCCACCGGAAGGGACTGCCTGCTCTGCTATCGCGAGCTCGTCCATGCGCTGATCCGCGGCGCGGTCTACCCCACGACGCCCCAGGCGGTCTATGGGCTGGCCCTGATGCTCGAGCGCGGCATCCTCTACCAGCCTCCGGTGGCCCCGGCCATGTGGCGACAGCTGGGGCTGAGGCTGTCGGACTGGTCCGAGGCGCGGCTCAACCTGGCCTTCGGCGATAGCGCCTCGCCGCGCGCCCGCCTGCTGGAAGGGGTGCTGTGCATGCTCGGCCTGCCACTGGGCGTCGGGCAGGGCAACAACCCCACCTGCCAGTCCGCCCGGGCGCTCTCCATGTGGGCCTACAATGACCCGGACTACCTGCTGCAGATGGTGACCTGGGCGGCGCGTGACGACGAGATCATCATGCACTTCGAGGGCATGCCCCTCTCCTCCATGGCCAGCCTCTCCGGGGTGGCCAAGGAGTTGCCGATGGACCTGGACCCGGTCTCGCTGCTGGTCGTGCCGCACCTGGACCGTATCTATGCCGAGATGGGGCGGCGCTGTATCGACCGCGAGGGCGACCCGCACCGCTGGGTCAACCCGGAGTTCCACGGCTGGTGGTCGGGCCGCGGCTTTCGCATCAATGTCGACGTGGCCACCGGCCAGTTGCATGAACTGGACGACTTCCTGCGCCACTTCTATGCCAGCTATCACCCCTACTACAACGGCAACCAGCCGCTGATTCACCCCCAGCCGGCCGGCATTGCCGTGACCGACAGCGCGGCCCGCTTCATCGGCTGGCACGCCATCACCCTGCTGCGCGTCACGCTCGACCCCAGCGATACCATGCGGGCCTACTTCTACAACCCCAACAACGACAGCGGCCAGGACTGGGGCGATGGGATCGAGGTCAGCACCGCCGGCAACGGCGAGCGCTTCGGCGAATCCTCGCTGCCCTTCGAGCAGTTCGCCTCGCGCCTCTACATCTTCCACTACGACCCGCTGGAGCGTGGCGAGCTGGCCAAGATCACCCAGGAGGAGCTCGACCGGGTGACCGGCTACATCCACCGCAGCTGGGGAGCCGACCGGATTCCCCCGGCCGAGCTGCAGGCCGACGAGGGGCCGTAAGGCCCCCACTGCCCCGACCATGCAGCGCCTCGACCAGTTGCTCCTCTCCCAGGGCCTGGCCCGTTCCCGAACCCGCGCCCAGCGGCTGATCAGGCATGGCCGGGTACGGCTGGCCGACGACGGCACGCCCCTCAGGAAGCCCGGCGAGAGGCTGCCCGACGATACCCGACTGATCGTCGAGGCGGATCCCGAGGAACGCTATGTCTCCCGGGCGGGCCTCAAGCTGGAGGCGCTGGTCGAGGCGCTCGGCCTGACGCTCTCGGGCCGCCTGGTGCTCGACGTGGGCCAGTCCACCGGCGGCTTCACCGACTGCGCCCTGCGCTTCGGAGCCCGCCATGTGGTCGGCGTGGAGGTCGGCCATGACCAGCTCGACCCCTCCCTGCGTGACGACCCCCGCGTGACCTGTCTCGAAGGCCTCAACGCGCGCGCCATGGCCGACGAGCCGCGGCTTAGGGCCGCCTTCGATGCCCTGTCAGCTGCGGGCCCCGACCTGGCCGTGATGGATGTCTCCTTCATCTCCCAGACGCTGATCCTGCCCGAGCTCGCCGCCCTGCTGCCGGCAGGCGGCGAGCTGCTGAGCCTGGTCAAGCCCCAGTTCGAGCTGGGTCCGGGCGGCGTCAATCCCCGCGGCCTGGTGACCGATCCCGTGCGCTATGCCGAGGTGGAGACGCGGCTCCGCGACTGCTGCGCCGGGCTCGGCTTCGAGGTCCTGCACTGGCAACCGAGCCCGCTGCTCGGCGGTGACGGTAACCGGGAGTTCCTGCTCCACGCCGTGAGGCGCTGACAACACACGCCTCGGTGTGCGCCCTTCCTGCCCACTGCCCCGACTCAACGCCCGGCATCGCCGCCGCCATCGAAATCACCCGGATCACCACCGGCGCCGGGGGGCGGGTAGTCGGGAGAAACCGCCGGGCCGGCGGAGACGTGCTTAACCCGTCCCGCCTCGCCGGCTGCGCGGTGCAGCCAGACGTCGAGCTGGTTGAAGGCGATGTCGATGCCGTGTTCGGCGAACAGCTCGCCGACCCGGCCATTGATCTCGTCGGTGGCGTAGAGCCGGTCGCCGAGGCTATTGACGAAGATGCGCAGTTCGAAGTCCAGGGTGCTCTCGCCATAGCTCATGAAGAAGACCTGGGGTTCGGGGTCCGCCAGGGTCCGCGGATTCTCCTCGGCAGCCTCCCTCAACAGGCGATGCACCAGGCGGTGATCCGACCCGTAAGCCACCCCGTAGCTGAGCACGACCCGGGTGACCGTGTCGGAGAGCGACCAGTTGATCAGCTGGTCGGTGATGAAGGTCTTGTTGGGGATGATGATCTCCTTCTGGTCGAAATCGATCACCGTAGTGGCGCGGATACGGATCTTGCTCACCGTGCCCGTGAGGTTGCCCAGGGTGATGGTGTCGCCGATGCGTACCGGCCGCTCGAAGAGGATGATCAGGCCCGAGATGAAATTGGCGAAGATCTCCTGCAGACCGAAGCCCAGGCCCACCCCCAGCGCCGCGACCAGCCACTGCAGCTTGCTCCACGAAACGCCCAGGGTTCCCAGGGAGGTCATCACCCCGCCGGCGATGATGGCGTAGGCGAGCAGCGAGCTGATGGCATAGGCGCTGCCCTGCTTGAGCTCCAGGCGGGAGAGCACGCTGACCTCGAGCAGGCCCGGCAGGTTGCGTGCCATCGTCATGGTCAGCACCACCACCAGCAGGGCGGTGATGATGTCGGCCACCGAGACCATGCTCGTCACCGCCTCGGCCGCCTGGCCCTCCCCCGGCTCGATCAGGGTGACCTGCTCCAGGTAGCTGAAGACCGTGAGCAGGTCGGCCCACACCAGGTAGAGCACCAGGATGAAGCCAATCAGCAGGATCAGCTTGGAGAGGCGCAGCGACTGCTGGTTGACCTGCTCCATGTCCAGGGGCGGTTCCTCGACCACCTCCAGGCTCCCCTCGGCGCCCTCCTGAGCCTGGGCGCGCCGCCGCGCCAGGGCCCGGCGATAGGCCAGGCGGCGGGCCGCCACGGCCAGGCCACGGATCACCGTGGCTTCGACCAGGATCCAGAGTCCCATCAGGTAGAGGGTGGCCACGAAGCGCCCCAGCAGCCTGAGGGCGGTGTATTCGTAGCCATAGACGATCAGCCCGGCCAGCACCAGCGGCACCAGCGCGATGGCAAGCCCCAGCACCAGCCGGAACAGCTTGACCCCGAAGAAGGGCACATGGGCCAGGATCAGCTTGGTCAGCACCAGACTCATGGCGAGCAGGCCGCCGAGCAGCAGACCCAGGGCAAGCGGCCGCTGGCCGAGCTCGACCCCTTCATCGCGTGCCAGGGTACCGATCAGCAGCACCGGCACCAGGGCCACCCCCAGCCATAGCAGCCACCAGCGCAGGGCCGCCGCATAGCCGGGAGGCCAGTAGAAGTGCCGGGTCGCCACCCCGCCCTGGAACAGCAGGTTGCGCGCCCAGCCAATCACGGCCCAGGCCAGGGCCAGGGAAAGCAGCGCATGCCCGATACCCCGGGCCAGCCCCTCGCTGCCCATCAGCAGCGCCAGGCCCAGGGCCAGCACGCACAGCGGCCCGAGCAGGGCCAGCAGAGCATTGAGCACTACCGCCTGGGGCGTATGCCCCTGGGAGTCCCGCTTGAGACGGCCGACCTCCTGATGCAGCTGTGTCAGACGGGCGCGGATCCGCCGCCGGCCGGCGACCAGCCCCAGCCCCACCAGCAGCACCGGCAGGCCGAGCAGGGCCCGCGCATCCGGCAGCCTCCAGTTCGCCGGCAGTGCCGCGCGCCACTCCCCCTCCCGCCACTCCGTGGCAAGGTTCTCCGGCAGCTTGCCCAGCCAGGCCAGTCCCAGGGGGCGGGAATTGGGAATCCAGAACAGCTGCTCGTCGATGGTGGCGCGCAGCTCCTGGCTGGTGGCCAACAGCTGCTGCTGGTTGAGCTGCAGGTCGATGGCCGCGCTGAGCATCTCGCCATAGGCCTGTTCCAGCTGATCGACCAGCTCGCGACGGGCCTGGTAGAGCGCGAGCAGGGAATCGACCAGGGCCGGCGAGGCCTCGGCGTCCGCCTCCTCGATCCGCTGGCGCGCCAGATGCTCGCCCTCGCGCAGCTGGTCACGCTGTCGGCCGAGCTCGAACTGTTTGAGCCGAAGATCGGCGATCTCATCCTGCAGGCCGCGCCGCTCCTCCACCCGGGGCAGCGTCTGGCGCTGCTCGCGAAGAATCCGCGCCAGCAGTATGCTGCCGCGGATGGCGTCGATCTGCTCGTTGAGGCTACGCTGCAGCTGGCGTACCCGATCGAACTGGCGGCGCACCTCCAGCCCCTCCCGGACCAGGCGGTTGGCCCGGTCGGTGGCGCGCAGCAGTTCCAGGCTCATGGTGCGGTTGACCTCCCGGGCCTGGCGAACCAGGGAGTGGCCGACGACGCCCTCATCCTCGTCGCTGACCGCCTCGGCGATGGCCTGTTCCGACTCCGCGCGACGACGTCGGTCGATGATGCCCTGGAGCATGGCCAGCCGGGCCTCCTGGCTGGCCACCTGGCGCTCGAGTAGGTCGCGATGCTCCTGGTCAAGCTCCCGCAGCCGGGTGTTGGTGGCCAGCTGACGCTGATGAAGCTGCAGGGTCGTCTCGGCCAGCTCGCGCTCGATGCGCAGCTGCCAGCGCCGCGGATCATCCTCGGCGACCTGGCTGTCGTCCAGCTCTTCCAGCCGGCGTTGGCTCTCCTCGGAGCGCTGCATCGCATTGCCGATGGCCTGCTGGGCCCGATCCGGCAGGGTCTGGGCACTCAGCAGCCGGGTGGAGACCTCGGCAAGCCGGTCCTGGAAGCCCGACAGGGCCTCCTCGGCCTCCTGGCGGCGCTCCTCCAAGGCCTCGAGGGAGAGGGCCTCCAGCTCGTCGAAGGTCTCCTCCTGCCCCATCTGCTCCATCTCCCGCAGCTCCCGCTGCAGGCGCTCGAGTTCCTGGGGCGCCTCCTGGACGCGTGTCTCGAGGCGGGACAGCTCTTCCCTGACCGCCTCGAGGCGCTGCAGTGACTCGAGGGCCGCATTCAGTGCTTCGATGTCACGCTGCGCCCCCTCCCCGGCGGTCTCGCCCTCGGCCGGCTGGCGCTCCTCCAGGCGGGACTCGACCTGCTCGCGCGAGGGCAGCTCCGGGGGGGTCTCCCGTGGCGATGCGACCTCCTGGGCCAGCGAGGGTGTGCCGAGCGCCAGCCACCCCAGCCCGCCAAGAAGCACGAGCATCAGGACACGCCGGAAGGCAACACGAAATCGGCAGTGATGTTCAAGGGCATTCAAGGGGCGGCCTCGGTTATGATGGACCCTTGCACGATTCTCGACCCCCCGGGCCGGCATGGCAATGGTGCCCTGTCGCCCCGGGGGCACAGTTGACTTGCCGCCTCGGCGTGATTAGAAACACTCTTTTGACCCTGACCAGGTGCCTGACGATGATGTCTGCCCGATTCCCCCTGCTCGCCGCGGCCCTGACGATGACGGGCCTGACCGTGACGGCCATGGCCGCCGAGCCGTTGAGCGAGGCCGAGCGCGAGGCCATCGAGGCCCGCATCGCGGCCCTGCAGCAGGAGATGGGGGCGTTGCGTCAGCAACTGGCCGACGCCGAAGCCCAGTCCACCCAGTCCGCCGCCCTGGTCGAGAAGGCCGCCGACCAGGAGCTCGAGGAGGCGGTGGACGAACGACGCCAGCTCGAACGCGAATCGGCACAGAACCCCTTCGCCATCACCACCCACCGCCGCAACTACTGGTTCCCGCTGAGCTACAACGACACCCCGAACGACGACGTCTTCCGGGACATCAGCGACCGCAATTCACCCGACCGGGCGGAGATGAAGTTCCAGTTCAGTGCCAAGTTCAACCTGGCGGAGGACCTGTTCGGCGACTACGGCGGCGACCTGCACTTCGCCTACACCCAGCGCAGCTGGTGGCAGGCCTTCAACGCGGATGCCTCCTCGCCCTTTCGCGAAACCAACTACGAGCCGGAAGTCTTCATCGACTTCGAGAACCGCGGGTCATGGCTGGGCTGGACCAACATCAACAACCGCCTGGCAATCAACCACCAGTCCAACGGCCGTTCCGACCCGCTGTCGCGCAGCTGGAACCGGCTGATCCTGGAGTCCACCTTCGTCAATGACGACTGGGCCCTGGTCCTGGCACCCCATTGGCGCATCCCCGAGTCGGAGGAGGAGGACGACAACCCCGATATCCACAAGTACCTCGGCTACGGCGATATCACCCTGGCCCATCGGCTCAACGGCGACAATGAGCTCAGCTGGATGCTGCGGGGCAACCCCAGCGACGGCAACATGGGCACCGAGGTGGACTACTCCTGGCCCCTGTTCGGCAGCATCCGCGGCCATGTGCAGTACTACTACGGCTACGGGGAGAGCCTGATCGACTACGACCAGCGCAGCCACCGCCTGAGCCTGGGGTTCAGTCTCAACCCGCTGTTTTCCGCCGGCAGCCTGGAGCCCCAGCCCTGACCCGAGTCAAGGTCGGATGCATTGAAGTCATCCCGCCGACTGCTATGCTGAGCCTGTCATTCACCGTCAGAGGAAGACCCCGATGGCCAGTCACACCCCGCGTACCAGTGAATCCACCCAGCAGCTCAAGGAGGACCTGCACCACCTCACCCAGACCATCGAGGAGCTGGTCAACGCCACCGCCGATGACTCCCGCAGCAACATCAAGGAGCTGCGCGGCCGCGCCGAAAAGCGCCTCAAGGAGACCCGCGAGCGCCTGGAGGCCCGCGGCGAACGCGCCTATAGCGAAGCCCGCGATAGCGTCACCCAGCAGGCCGATGCCTGTGACCGCTACGTCCACGACAATCCCTGGACCAGCATCGGCATCGGCGCCGGCGTCGGGGTGGTCATCGGCATGCTGATCGGGCGGCGCTGATGTCGGCGAGCCAGGGACCGGCTCAACGGTTGTTTGCCGCCGGCAAGCGGCTGCTGGGCAGCCTGCTCGCTACCGGCGAGACGCGCCTGCGCCTCGCCGTGCTCGAGCTCGAGGAAGAGCGCGCCCGGCTGGTGGGCCTGCTGATGCTGGCCGGACTGAGCTTGATCCTGCTGCTGCTGGGCATCGGCGTGCTCACCACGCTGGTGATTGTCGCCTTCTGGGAGACCCACCGCCTGGCCGCCATCGGCGTGAGTGCGCTGGTGCTGCTGGGCATCGGAAGCCTGCTCGCCTTTAAGGTGATGCAGCTGGCGCGCCGCCGCACCCTGCTGGCCGGCACCCTGCGCCACCTGGCCAGCGACCGGGAGCTGGTGGAGGCGTCGCGTGAATCGCGCTGATCGCCGGGCCCGCAAGGCCGAGCTCGAACATGCCATCGAGCAGCAGCGCATCGACCTGCTGGTGGCCGCCAGCCGCTGGCAGTCGGCGAGCCGCTCCATCGACCGAGGGTTGCAGACCCTGTTGCGCTACAGGGTTCCATTACTCCTGATGGGGGGGACGGTGCTCTATCGCACCGCTCGACGCCCCGGCGGTGTCGTGCGCCTCGCCGGGCGCCTGACCACCGGGGCACTGCTCGTCAAGAAGGCCCGCCGACTGCTGCGCTGATGCTGGTGTCACGGCCGGCGACCGGGTCTCATCCCATCACCTGCCCTGAGCCCTCCTCCTTCAAGGACCCCTGCCATGTCCCTTGCTCTCACGCTGCATCTCCTGGCCGCCACGATCTGGGTCGGCGGCATGTTCTTCGCCTGGATGATCCTGCGGCCGGTGGCCGTGGAGCTGCTGGAGCCTCCCCAGCGCCTGGCCCTCTGGTACCGTGCCTTCCAGCGCTTCTTCCCCTGGGTCTGGGGCGCGGTGGTGGTGCTGCTCGCCACGGGGCTGTGGATGCTGTTCGGGGTGTTCGGCGGCATGGGCGGCGCCGGCTGGCATGTCCACCTGATGCTGGTGTCGGGGCTGGCGATGATGGCGATCTTCCTGCACATCTGGTTCGCGCCCTATCCTCGACTGGGCAAGGCCGTGTCTGCCGAGGAGTGGCCGGCGGGTGGCCGGCAGCTGGGGCAGATCCGCCGGCTGATCGGCATCAACCTGATCCTGGGCTTGGCCACCGTGGCCATCGCCTCCGGTGGACGCTTTCTCTGATCGCGATGGGGCTCTAGATCATTGCCTCGGCTCGCGTCGTGACCTGGCCCCCGGGACCCACTTCATCAAGCCCTCCCCCCGACTCAGCCGCTTCGCCAGGAAGCGCCGCGTAGGGGCCTGATCGTGGCTGTCGTCACGAGCCCACACCGCCAGGGTGGCCACGAACAGGGCGGTCAGGGCCACCTCCTCGATCTGGGCGCGTCGACTGCCGTAGCGAGCCTGCAGCCTGGCCGCCTCACGCAGCCACTGGATGGTCCGTGAGAGGTCGAAGATCATCGGTACCCAGGTATGCAGGTGCGGCGGGTGCGCCTTGTGGCACAGCATCTCGACGGTGACGCGCCGATGGGCCGAAAAGGCCCCGAACCAGGCCAGCAGGCAGTGCTCTAGGCGCGCGCGTTCGGGCCAACCGGCGAACCCCGCGGGAGACTCGTCCAGCATCGCCTGCCAGCCCCTGAGGAACCAGGCATTGGCGACCGCATCGAGATCCCGGTACTCGGCCAGCACCGCACTCATCGGCAGCTCGAGGCGGGCGGCCACCTCGGTCAGGCGCACGGATTGCCAACCTGCGACCTCCCCCTGGCGAACCGCCTCGCTCATGATGCGCTCGGCGAGGGGCGTCTCGTCGCCCCTCGTGTCGCGGTGAACCGACATCATGCTCATGTCACCCTCCCCCGGTTGCCTGGGCCTGAGTGCAGCATAGCCCTGGAACGGGAAGCGGTGACGCTAGAGCGCGTTGCCGCAGGCCACGCCGGAGGCCCAGGCCCACTGGAAGTTGTGGCCACCGAGCTCGCCGGTGACGTCCAGCACCTCGCCGATGAAGCGCAGCTGGGGGAGTGACGGGACGGCGAAGGTCTTCGACGAGATGGCCCGGGTATCGACGCCTCCCATCGTCACCTCGGCGGTCCGCCAGCCCTCCGTACCGGCAGGCTTGACGCGCCAGGCCTGGAGGGCCTCTGCCCAGGCCTGCAAGCGGGCGTTGCCGTACTCGGCGAGCACCCCGTCGTCGTCGTGCCACTCGACCAGCGCCTGGGCCAGGCGCTTGGGCAGCTGCTCCCCCAGCCAGGTGGAAAGCCGCCGCCTGGGCATCTCTCGGCGGGCGCGGCACAGCGCCTCGAAGGCATCGCGCCACGGCAAAAGGTCGATGGAGAGGGTGTCCCCGGGTTGCCAGACGCTGGAGATCTGCAGCATGGCGGGCCCCGAGAGCCCGCGATGGGTGAAGAGCAACGGCTCGCGGTAGCGCTTCCCGTGGCAGGTCACGGCCACCTCGCAACTGACCCCGGCCAGCGCCTCGGCCCGCGCCTTCCATTGCGAGGTCAGGGTGAAGGGCACCAGGGCGGCCCGGGTCTCGGTGACCGCCAGGTCGAACTGCCGGGCGATGTCGTAGCCGAAGCCGGTGGCCCCCATGGTGGGGATCGACAGCCCCCCGGTCGCCACTACCAGGGCCCCGCAGTCGATGGGCCCCAGCGAGGTCGCCAGCCGCATGCCCTCCCCGCGCCGTTCGACGCCCTCGACGGCGGTCTTCAGGCGTACCTCGACACCGGCCCAGCCGCACTCGGTGAGCAGCACCCGAAGGATCTCCTTCGAGGAGTCGGCGCAGAACAGCTGCCCCGGGGTCTTTTCCACGTACTCCACGCCGTGGCGCTCCACCAGTTCGACGAAGTGCTCGGGACGATAGCGCTTAAGTGCCGAGATGCAGAACGAGGGATTCCCCGAATAGAAGTTCGCCGGCCCCGAGGCCAGGTGGGTGAAGTTGCAGCGCCCCCCGCCGGACATCAGGATCTTCTTGCCCGCCTTGTTGGCATGGTCGACCACCAGCACCCGCCGTCCGGCGTAGCCGGCGGTCAACGCACACATCAGCCCGGCGGCACCGGCGCCGATCACCACCACATCGTATGTCACGGCCTTGCTCTCCCGCGCCGAATCGATTCAGGTCGCGCATTCTAGCAGCCCCCCGCCGCCTCGCCGACCGCTGTCCCGGCGGTGACGGGCCGCCTGTCACATTTCCCATATCTGTACATGTCTTGTACAGTTAAGGAGCGCCCGAACGCTTGTGCATTGTTGTCACACTCTTCCACTGCCAGGCGGTTAGGCTTCAGGAAAGCGACCCGACGGACCGGGCGCCCGCTCATCGCTCACCGACAAGAACGACCACTCCATGACCCCATCGCGACCCCGCATGCTCCTGCTGCTCGGCCTGGCAGCCTTGATGCTCTCCCCGATGCTCGCCGCCCAGCAGCCCACCGCGGTGATCGCCGCCCGCGCCAGCATGGCCGCCTGGTCCGATCCCATCGTGGCCCTGGGCACCCTGCACGCCGACGAGAGCGTGACGCTCTCGGCCACCGTCACCGACACCATCCGCGAGCTGAACTTCCGCGATGGCGACACCGTCGAGGCCGACCAGCTGCTGGTGCGACTGGCCGATGACGAGGCCCAGGCCGACCTGCGGGCGGCCCAGGCGCTGCGTGACGAGCGTCGCAATACGGTGAACCGCCTGGCACAGCTGCAGAATCGCAACCTGGCGCCGCGAGCCGACGTGGAGGACGCCCGGGCGCGGCTTCGCCAGGCCGAGGCGGAGATCCAGGCCCTGGAGGCACGGCTGGCCGACTACCGCATCCTGGCTCCCTTCGACGGCGTGGTGGGCTTTCGCAACGTCAGCGTCGGTGCCCTGGTCTCCCCGGGCACGGAACTGGTCACCCTCGACAAGCTGGACGTCATGAAGCTCGACTTCACCCTGCCCGAGCTCGCCCTCGGCCAGGTGGCGCCAGGCCTGCCCTTGACCGCGGTCAGTGGCGCCTTTCCCGACGCCACCTTCCCGGGAGAGATCGCCACCATCGGCGCCCGCGTCGATCCGGTCAGCCGCAGCGTCACGGTCCGCGCCGCGCTCGAGAACCCCGATCATCGCCTGCGTCCCGGCATGCTGATGCGGGTCGTGGTCGAACGCGCCCCGCGGGAGACCCTGGTGATGCCCGAATCGGCGCTGATCCCCCAGGGCGAGCGTCAGTTCGTGCTGGTGCTGGACGAGGCGGACCAGTACCGCGTCGAGCGGCGCCAGGTGGTGATCGGTGCCCGCCGTGAGGGCGAGGTGGAAGTGCTCGAGGGACTCGAGGCCGGTGAGCTGGTGGTGGCCCACGGCACCGAACGGGTACGCGACGGCCAGCCGACCCGCCTGCTGGGTGTCCTCGACGACGACACCAGCATCCCCGAGCTGCTGCGCCGCGGGCGTGACAATGCGGGGGCGAACGGCTGATGCGCCTCTCCGACGTCTCCGTCCAGCGGCCGGTCCTGGCGGTGGTGCTGGCGGCCCTGATCGTGGCCTTCGGGCTGCTCGCCCTGCAGCGCCTGCCGCTGCAGGAGTACCCCTCCATCGACCCGCCGGTGGTCGGCATCGACACCCGCTATCCCGGCGCCTCGGCCAGCGTGGTCGAGACGCGCATCACCCAGGTGCTGGAGGATCGCATCTCCGGCGTCTCCGGCATCGAGGTGATCTCCTCCTCCAGCGAGGACGGCCGCTCCAGCATCAGCGTGGAGTTCGGCCTGGACATGGACATCGACGCGGCCGCCAACGACATCCGCGACCGCATCTCGGGCTCGCTGGACAACCTGCCCGAGGAAGCGGACCCGCCGGAGGTGCAGAAGGCCGATACCAGCTCCGACGTGGTCATCTGGCTGTCGCTCTCCGGCGAGGGCTTCTCCATGGCCGAGCTTACCGACTACGCGAACCGCTACCTGGTGGACCGCTTCTCGGTGCTCCCCGGGGTCTCGCAGGTCCGGGTCGGCGGGGGGCGCGAGTACGCCATGCGGGTGTGGCTGAATGCCGATGCCCTGGCGGCTCGCGACCTCACCGCCGGCGACGTGGAGGATACCCTGCGCGCCGAGAACGTCGAGCTGCCCGGCGGCGCCATCGAGTCCCGGGAGCGACAGTTCATCGTGAGGCTGCCGCGCAACTTCGCCACCCCCGCGGACTTCCGGTCCTTGGTGCTCGACCAGGGCAGCGACGGCTACCTGGTGCGCCTGGGCGACGTGGCCCGGGTGGAGATCGGCGCCGTGGAGGAGCGCACCATCTTTCGGGGCAACGGAATCCCCATGGTGGGACTGGGCATGATGAAGCAGTCTACCGCCAACGTGCTGGAGATCTCCGAAGGTGTCCAGGCCGAGATGGCGCGCGTGCAGGACAGCCTGCCCGAGGGCATGTCATTGTCGCTGAACTTCGACTCCTCGGTCTTCGTCTCCGGCGCCATCACCCAGGTGGTGCAGACCCTATTCATCGCCATGGGCCTGGTGGTGGTGGCGATCTTCCTGTTCCTCGGCAACCTGCGCACCACCCTGATCCCGGCCGTCACGGTGCCCATCGCCCTGATCGGCACCTTCGCCGCCCTGGCGACGATGGGCTTCACCATCAACCTGCTGACCCTGCTCGCGCTGGTGCTGGCCATCGGGCTGATCGTCGACGACGCCATCGTGGTGCTGGAGAACATCCACCGGCGCATGCACGACCATGGCGAGACCCCGCTGGTGGCGGCCTTCCGCGGCACCCGCCAGATCGCCTTCGCGGTGATCGCCACCACCCTGGTGCTGATCGCGGTGTTCGTTCCGCTGAGCTTCCTTCAGGGCGACATCGGCCGGCTGTTCTCGGAGTTCGCCCTGACACTGGCCGCCGCCGTGGCCATCTCCAGCCTGCTGGCGCTGACCCTGACGCCGATGATGGCCTCCAAGATCCTCAAGGCCGACATGCACGAGGGACGCCTGGCCCACGGCGTGCAGTGGGTGCTGGAACACTCGCGCTGTGTCTATCGCCGGCTGCTCGAACGGGTCCTCAGGCTGCGCCTGCTGGTGCTGGCGCTGTTCCTCGGCATCGTCGGCGGCATGGTGTGGCTCAACGGCGAGCTGCCCAACGAGTACACCCCCCGGGAGGATCGCGGCAACTTCTGGGTGCTGGTCAACGGCCCGCCGGGGGCCACCTACAACTACATGCTCGACTACATGGACGAGATCGAGGCCCGGCTGCTGCCCATGGTGGAGGCCGGCGAGATCGAGCGCGTGGTGGTACGCGCGCCGCGCGGCTGGGGCAACATCGAGACCTTCAACAGCGGCTTCGTGATCGTCAACCTGGCCGACTGGGGCAGCCGGCGCTCGGCCTGGGCGATCATGGACGAGGTCCGCCAGGCGGTCAGCGACCTGCCCGGCGTGCGTGCCTTCCCGGTGATGCGCCAGGGCTTCGGGTCTAGCGTCGAGAAGCCCGTGCAGTTCGTGCTGGGAGGCGGCACCTACGAGCAGCTGGCCGAGTGGCGCGACACCCTGATGGCGCATATCCGTGACGACAATCCGCGCCTGACCGGCCTGGACAGCGACTACGAGGAGAACCAGCCCCAGCTGCGCGTGGACATCGACTACACCCGCGCCGCCGCCCTGGGGGTTACCATCACCGAGATCGGCCGGACCCTGGAGACGCTGCTGGGCGGGCGCAGCGTGACCCGCTACGTGGACGACGGCGAGGAGTACGACGTGATCCTCGAGGGGGAACCCGGTGCCCGACCGAGCCCCTCCGCCCTGGAGAACATCCGGGTCCGTTCGCAGCGCAGCGGCGAGCTCATCCCCCTGAGCAACCTGGTGACCCTCGAGGACTTCGCCGGGCCCAGCACCCTCAACCGCTTCAACCGCGTGCGTGCCATCACCCTGCAGGCCGACCTGGAAGGCGGCTACCCGCTCGGCGAGGCCCTGGCGTACCTGGAGGCCACGGTGGACGAGATCCTGCCAGCCGAGGCCCAGACCGACCTCAAGGGCGCCTCCCGGGACTACCAGGAGGCCAGCGGCGCCACCGGCTTCCTGCTGGGGCTGGGTATCCTGGTGGTCTTCCTGGTGCTGGCCGGGCAGTTCGAGAGCTTCGTGCACCCCTTCGTGATCATGCTCACCGTGCCCCTGGCGATCTGTGGTGCCCTGCTGGGGCTCTACCTCACCGGGCAGTCGCTTAACATCTACAGCCAGGTGGGGCTGGTCATGCTGGTGGGGCTCGCGGCCAAGAACGGCATCCTGATCGTGGAGTTCGCCAACCAGCTGCGTGACCAGGGCGTGGCCTTCCACGAGGCGCTGGTGGACGCCGCGGTGACCCGCCTGCGCCCCATCGTGATGACCGCCGTGACCACCATGGCTGGCGCTGTGCCGCTGATCGTCTCCAGCGGCGCCGGCGCAGAGACCCGGCTGGTGATCGGCACCGTGATCCTGTGCGGCCTGGCCGCCGCCACCCTCTTCACCCTCTTCGTGGTCCCGGTGGCCTACGACCTGCTGGCACGACGCACCGGCTCACCGGGCGACGTGGCACGCCGCCTGGAACGGGAGATGAGCGACACGCCCGCCGGCTACTGACCTGAGCCACAGAAACGACGAAGGCCACCCCGCGGGGTGGCCTTCGAGATGGAACCGGGTCGAGGATTCAGCAATCGCCGATGCGCCGCCCTTCCATGGTCGTGGTCATGTTCATCTCGCCGGCGGGCGAGTCGACCAGGATGTCGACGTTCCCCTCGACGCGCTCACCGAGGAAGTCCATGCGGCCGACGATATCGGCCTCGCCGCCCTCGGCACGGCAGACCATGCGGTAATCCAGGCCATCGACCGTGACCTCGTGCTCGAGCAGCTCACAGCCTTCCTCTTCCTCGATGAAGCTGAACTCCTCGTCGTCGATATCACCCTGGGCGATGCACTCCTGATGGGTCTCAGTCTGGTCGGGAATCGGCAGGTCACCCTGCACCGAGGTGGTGCTGGTGAACTCCCACTGGCCCGGCTCGATGTTCGGGGATTCGGCTACGGCCGCCAGCGGCAGCGCCAGCAGCAGGCCAACAAGAAGGGGACGGAACGACATGTGGGAATTCTCCCTGATGATGGGTGGTATGCCACGCCCTCGGCATGGGGCCCAGCATAGCCCAATCGACGCCCATCCCCAATTCGGTCACGTCCGGGACAGGGATGGCGCGAGACCGTTAGCCCATGCCGAGGAGAAACCTGCCAACGCCCGAGTGGCCTCACAGCATCTGCGGCAGGAACTGGCTGCGCCGGTCGATGATCTCGCCAGCCACCATGAAGACGCCGTCGCCCGTGTAGTGCAGCGTCTCGGGATAGGCGGGGCTCGCCCGGGCCCTGGCCGCCACCACCTCCCAGATGAAGAAGTCAAGGCGGTCGACCAGGCTGTCATCGAAGAGCCGGCACTCGAAGTGCGCATGGCACTCCTCGATCAGCGGTGCCTCCACGGCCGTCGCCGGCGACGCCATCAGGCCGAAATGGTCGAACTTGTCGATCTCGGCGCCTCTGCTGTTGCCGATCCCGATCACCTCGTCGGTCAAGGCGGTGGTCGGCAGGTTGATGACGCACGACCCGCTCCGACGCACCAGATCGAAGCTGTGATTGCCACAGGAGATGATGCAGCCGACCAGGGAGGGCGAGAAGGACATCACGGTATGCCAGCCCAGGGTCATGATGTTGCGCTCGCCCTGCCAGGCCGAGGAGACCAGCACGATGGGGCCAGGCTCGAGGTAGCGGCGTACCCGGTCCAGCGGTACGGCAACCTTCTCGACATCGTCGCGCATAAGCTTCTCACCTGAACTGGAAACGAGGGCTCCCGCCCCGACGCCTTATCAGACGGCCCTCCCCCGCTACAGTCTGGCCACCATGGGCCGTCCCCGCCAGCGTACTACCGCCTACCAACGGCCGTGGGTAGCGGAGGTGGGCTAGTCTATAAGTGATAACTTGGGAGATCACGATGCTCGTTCGCGAGCCCGGAGCTACGTCCCAGGTGGTGGCCCTGAGTACCAGTTGCAGATCGATGCCCAAACCTGCAGCAGGCGTTCGACAGCTCAGGCGAGCATCAGGTCCCCAGCCCCCCCAACATCACCACGCCCAGCACCACGACCAGCAGAAGCAAGGTCTCCAACGCCATCAGGATCACCGGCTTCCACCCCACGACGGCCAGCTTCTGGAACGACGTCTTGATGCCCAGCGCCGCAATGGCGGTGACAAGGCACCAGCGAGACAGGGTCGACATCCCCTCGTTCACTGTCTCCGGGATGAGTCCCAGGCTGTTGATCACCACCAGCACCACGAAGCCTACCAGGAAGCCCGGCAGCATCGGCACTTTTGTTGCCGCCCCCTCCTCCTGGCGTGACACACGAAATAGCCACATGAAGACCATGACCGCCGGCACCAGCATGGCAACTCTCACCAACTTGACCAGTGTCGAGATATCGCCGGTCTGTTCGGAGATCATGTATCCGGCACCCACCACCTGGGCCACGTCGTGGATCGTGCCCCCCAGGAAGATTCCTGCCTGAGCATTGGCGAGTTCAAGGGCCCCGGCGATCAGCGGATAGGTCACCATCGCCATGGTGGAGAGCGTGGTCACCCCGACCACCGTGAGGATGGTATTTCGCTCGCTGGTCTCATGGCGTGGCATCACCGCCGACAGGGCTAGGGCCGCCGACGCACCACAGATGGCGACCGCACCACCCGTCAACAGACCGAGATCTCGAGGGAGTCCCAGGATCCTGGCTAGCACTGCGCCACAGACGATCACCAGGCCTACTGCCGCAACAACAGTGAGCACAGGACCAAGCCCCAGATTCCCGACCTGCTCCAGCGTCATTCGAGCTCCCAGCAACGCCACCCCCAACCGCAGCACGGTGCGAGCGGCAAACTCGATGCCCTCACGACAACGCCCCTCTTCGCTCAGGAAGTGCAGCGACATCCCGAACAGCAGGGCATAGAGCAGTGTCGGACCGCCATAGTGATCGGCGATGAAGGTAGTGGCCAGGGCAATGGTAATGCACACCAGCAGGCCACGGCCGATGGCGCGGAAGCTGCCAAGCCGCAGGATGAGACGAGATCGCCATTCCGCGGTCGACATATTGAAGATCTGGGGTTTCATTTGCCTACTCTCCTGATCCCGTTCGATGGACGAGCGCATCACCCCTGGTCCGACAAGCGTCAGACGGGCTGAAAGGAGACTCAACGAAGCGAGAAAGACTGGGTTGCGGTCCCGGGTCAACGTGCTCAGTTGACTGGACTTCTCGGATGACACCTAGGGGTCAGGGATATCTGTTCCCTCAGCGGCAGCCACCACCTGCTCAGCCAAGACCTGGACGGTATCCACGACCGGCAATGAGACATCGAGCGTATCCTGGATGACCGAAAGCTCGGTACAGGCCAGCACCAGCACATCCGCGCCGCGAGCTTTGAGGTCTTCGGCAGCACGTGCGAAGACAGCCAGCGTGTCTGGATGTCGCCCCTGCCCCCGTTTGACGGCACGAATCACCTCAAGCACCGAGGCTTCATCATCGGGATACACCAGGGAGAGTCCACGCGCCGCGGTGAATCCCTCGTAGAGACCGATCTTGCGTAGTGCTGGCGAGCAGAGCATGCCGACTTTAGCGCCAGGGATCCGAAGGGCGATGGTATCCAGCGTCCGCTCGACAATGTGCCAGACCGGGATATCCACGGCGTCCTGAGCGTACTGCCAATAATGGTGAGCGGTGTTGCACGGCATCACCAGAAAGTCCGCACCGCCCTGCTCGAGTCGACGCGCCATGTCGGCAATGACCGGGCCCGGGTTCTCTCCATCTCCATCGATCAATGCCTTGATACGTGACGGAACCTTGGGATTGTTGTCCACCAGCAGATGTACGTGGTCGATATCATCCTCAGCGGGTGTGACTTCGATGACCCGCTGCATGAAAGTCACTGTGGCATCGGGACCCATTCCCCCCAGAACCCCGACAATGGTATGTCGTTGAGAAGGGGAGGCCTCAACATCGCGATCGTGAATTGTCATCGGTCTTCTATCCCTTGATTGTCAGAAGCCAAGCAGTGTTGGCAGCCACAGGGTGATCTGGGGGAAGAATGCCAACAGGAGATCAATTATCACCATCGACCCGACCAACGGAATGGCACGGACCGAGATGCGCTCAATGGACACGTTGGCAATACTGGAGCTGATGAACATGTTTTCCCCGAGAGGCGGTGTGGAAAAGCCGATACCGAGGCTGACCACTAGGACGATACCGAAGTGAATCGGATCGACGCCCAGCTCCACCATCACGGGTAGCAACACGGGAGTGACGATCATGATGGTGGCAAGGATCTCTATGAACATTCCCACGATCAGCAGGAAGCCGATCACCAGCACCCAGACCAGCCAAAGGCTGTCGGTGATCTGAAGGATTCCTTGGGCGATCATGGCTGGGATGTGATTCTCGACCAGAATCCTCCCGAAGGCGGTGGCGGTAAACATGATGATGAGCACTCGCCCGGTCAGCCAGGTAGTGCTCTGGAAGGCTTCGTTGAGACCACGAAGCGACGACTCCTTGTGGATGAAGACTCCGACGAAAAGGGCATAGAAGATGGAGACTACCGCAGCTTCCGTGGGCGTAAACATCCCGGAATAGATGCCCCCCAGGATCACCACTGGCGCCATGATTGACCAGAACCCATCCTTGAGCACCTTGGCAATTCGCTTTCTATCGTATTTCGTGCCTTCTGTCTGATAGCCGTTTCTCTTTGCGGTGATATAGTTGGCTATGATCAAGCCCATTCCAAGCATGATTCCGGGAATCACTCCAGCCATGAACAGCGCTGAGATGGATTCATTGGCGGTGACGCCATAGATAACGAGCGGCATGCTGGGAGGAATCACGACGCCTAGCCCACCGGCCGTGGCGGTGATAGCTGCAGGGTAGCTCTTGCCGTATCCGCGCTCGATCATCGCCGGGATCACCAGCATGCCGACTGCGGCCGTGGTTGCTGGTCCGGAGCCAGAAATGGCACCGAAGAACATGCAGGCCATCACCGCGGCTGCGCCCAGCCCGCCAGCAGCCGGCCCGGCCAGTTCCTCCGCGATGTGGATCAAGCGACGGGCAATCCCTGCATCGCCCATCAGGGCACCGGCCAGGATGAATGAGGGTAGTGCCATGAGGGGGAACGAGTTAATGGCGGAAAAGGCCAGCTCGATCAACGAGCTGATATCATCACCGTTAAGGACATAGACCGCCATGGAGGCGACCCCGAGGGCCACCACTATGGGTGCGCCGAAAAACAGCAGCGCCCCGAACATCGAAAATAGTACAGTTGCGGCCATGGTGCTTACCCCTTGCCTTTGGAGGAGGAGTTCCCGGTAGCGTTGGAATCCCCGTCGGTGATCTTGCTCACTTCCTTCTGCTCCACATCACCAGGCTCGATGCCCTTGACCAGTTTCAGGTACTGGACCTGAAGGACACGGAAGGCCATCAGTACAAAGGCGATGGGGAAGACGAAGTAGACATAGGCCAGAGACCAGCCCAAGGCCGGGGAGTTGTACGGAAACTCCAGCAACAGCCCAATCAGATCCAGGCTCTTCCACGCCAGGACCACACAGAACCCTACCCAGATCAGATCAACCAGCAGCAGCAAGGTGTTAGCGAGGCGCTTCGGCATCATCTTGATGTGCGTCTGCAATCGGTTATGCGCACTGAGGTGCGCTGCATGAGCGGCCCCCAGAAAGACGAACCAGATGAAGGCGTAGCGAGCAAGTTCCTCGATCCATGCCATGCCGATGCCGAGCGTTACCCGCATGACCACCTGAACGAACAACAGCACTACGAAAACACCGAGCAGGAAGCGGCAGACGTAGTCTTCGATATGATTGAGCTTTGCTAACACGAAAGCCTCCTTCCCCTGTGGGAGTGCGAGGAGGGAGCCAGGCCAGGCGACCCATCGTCGCCCGGCCCAGCCTCACTCAGTGGCCCAATGCTTTCTGCATTTCCTCGAAGGCTTCCTGACCACCGATCTCGTCGTAAAACTCCGGCCAGACCTCTTCCTTGGCAATTCGAACCCACTCCTCCTCATCTTCCAGGGTCGTTACCTCGACACCTTCCGCCTCCATGCCGGCACGAGCCTTGGAGGCTTCGGTCAGCTGGAACTGCAGCGCATACAGCTGGGCTTCGAGTCCGGCACGATCGATGATCGCGCGCTCTTCGTCACTCAGCTTCTCGTAGGTCCTGACACCCATCACGATCGGCTGGAGGGAGTACTGGTAGTGGACTTCGGTGAGGTAATCCTGCACTTCGTGGAACTTCATCGTGTAGTTCACGATGTAGGGATTGTCCTGGCCATCGATCACGCCTTGCTGCAAGCCGGTGAACACCTCGGGCCAGGACATGCTGATCGGGCTGGCACCCCAGGCTTCGTAAGTGGCCAGCATCAGCTCGTTCTGAGGCACCCTGATCTTGAGCCCCTCGATATCCTCCAGGGTGGTCACGGGCCTTTCGGAGTTGGTGAGGTAGCGGAAGTTGGAATATAGCCAGCTGACGATATGTACGCCGGCTTCCTCTTCGGCGATTGCATTCCAGCGGTCCGCCAGCGGCCCCGTGGTAGCCTTGACCGCATCGGCGTGACTGCGGATCGCGTAGGGCATGGTCAAGGCACCGAGCCGCGGGGCATAGGGGGTCAAGTTACCCACGCCGATCAGGGCGAAGTCGAGCTTGCCGATGCGAGTATCCTGGATCATGCCCGTCTCGGAACCGAGCTGCCCACCGGGGAACAGCTCGACCTGCATCTCGCCCCCGGAGAGCTCTTCGACCAACTCCTCGAAACGCTGTGCCAACGCCCCCTGGTCGGAATCCATCGGGTCCCCCATGCCGACCTTGAAGGTCGTCTCTGCCTGGGCGGCATGCGCAGTCAGGGTGGCAAGAACAGCGGAGGCCAAGAGAGTTTTCTTGAACATTGTTGTCACTCCAATCTTCATCGGGTTGGTACTACGCGGTGGTAGTCTTGTCGGTTGCCTGATCCATGGCGTCGCCCATCAACTGGACGATGTCGTCACAGTCCCCTTCATCAAACGTCAACGGAAGTCTAAGGTCACATAGTGTGGCCAGTATTCGATCGGCATTCGGCAGAGGACGGGGTGCGGAGAGATAGCCCCAGCTGTCGTATCGGCTGGTGTAATCTTCCGGTAGCGCCTTGCCGTACCACTTGAGTGGAATGCCACGGGCCTCACAGCCGGAGATGAACCGTGCTATCTCCTCGTGGGCAAGGGAGGGCAGCTTGAACTGGATCGAACTACCGACGAAGCCCTCCTTCTCGTGCCGTGGAATGGTCCGGACCGGAGCCATTTCGGTAAGGCCCGCTTCCAAGCGACGATAGAGCGTATTCCAGCGCTGCCTGCGAGACTCGAGCTCGGCCAGCTGCGGGCGCAGGATCGCCGCCCGCAGGTTGTCCATCCGTCCGCTCATGTTCGGCGTCACCATTCGCGTCTCGCTGAAGGTCTCGGCATCCGGTGCCGCCAGGTGACGGTCGTAGAGCATGTAGGACCCTGACATGATCACGGCCCGCCGCATCACCTCGGGATCCTCCGTGCTCAGCAAGCCGCCCTCGCCGGAGTTGAGATGCTTGTAGGTCTGGGTGCTGAAGCAACCCACCTTGCCAAAGGTGCCGCTCGGCCTGCCGTCGAAGGTGGCTCCCATGGTGTGGGCACAGTCCTCGATCAGGGTGATCCCATGGGCTTCGCACACGGCCATGATGGCGTCCATGTCCCCGATGTGGCCGCGCATGTGCGAGAGCATGAAAAAGCGGGCTCCTGTTTCCTTCGCCGCAGCAGCGAGGTCATCGGGATCGACGGTGGTATCCTCGAGTATGTCCACCAGCACGGCCTTGCCACCTGCCGCATGGATGCTGCCCGGCACCGGTGACAGCGTGAAGGCGTTGCACAGCACTGCATCCCCGCGGTGGAGCCCACAGGCGCGCAGCGCAAGCTGGAGGGCATAGCCCCCGGAAGCGCAGGCCAGGACGTAGGGAACTCCCAGGCTATCGGCAAACTCCTGCTCCAGCAGGGCGGTCTCTCCTTTCTCCCCTTCAACCAGGTTATAGCGATGCAGTCGCCCGGTGCGCATCACTGCCACCGCGGCTGCGATTGCGGCCTCGGAGATCGGCTCCTGCTGGGTAAAGGATTTCGAGAAACGGCGCATGTGACCTGCCTCAGTAGCGCTGCTGGTGGTGGACGGGGAAATCCCACTGCTCGTCAGGGAAGTACTTGGTCAGACGCCAGTCGCAGGCGCGAGCGTGACCTTCCATCCCCTCGACGCGGGAAATACGTGAGCCCACGGCACTGAACGTGCGGTTGGCTTCCTCGCTCAGCTGCTGGGTGGTCAGCACCTTCATGAACTTGTGCACGTTCAGGCCACCGCTATAGCGACCGGCGCGCTTGGTCGGCAGGATGTGGTTCGTGCCCGAGCACTTGTCGCCATGGGTCACGGTGCTACCCTCGCCGAGAAACAGCGAGCCGTAGTTGCTCAGGTGCTCCTTCCACCAGCCGAGGTCCTCGCAAAGTACCTGCAGATGCTCGCAGGCGTAACGATCACTGACTTCGACAATCTCCTCGCGCGAGTCCCCCAGAATCACCTCGCCATGATCGCGCCAGGCGGCATGGATCACGTCGGCATTGGGCATGTCGTTGGCAACTTTGGGCACCAGTTCCATGACCTTGCGCCCCAGGGCTTCACTGGTGGTGAACAGCCACACCGGCGAATTGGTGCCATGCTCGGCCTGCGAGACCAGATCGACGGAAATTGACATGGGATCCGCCGTGTCGTCGGCGATGACAGCCGATTCGGTCGGACCGGCAAAGACGTCGATGCCGACCTGCCCGAACAGCAGGCGCTTCGCTTCGGCCACATAGGCATTCCCCGGGCCAACCAGGATATCGGCCTCACGCCCACCGAACAGGCCAAAGGCCATGCTCGCCATGGCGTGAACGCCGCCCATCTCGAGGATCATGTCGGCGCCGGCAACATGCAGGGCATACACCACAGCCGGGTTGATGCTCTCACCCCGGGGCGGCGAGCAGGCCACCACGTGGGGGACACCGGCCGCCTTGGCGGTTGCGACACTCATCAACGCCGAGGCCGCATGCGCATAGCGCCCCCCCGGGATGTAGCAGCCGGCACAGCCGACCGGCAGCACACGCTGCCCGAGCAATACGCCGGGCTCGGTCTCGATCTCGAAGGAGGTCAGACTATCGCGCTGCGCCTCGGCGAATCGGCGAATCTGGCGGTGGGCGAAGTCGATGTCGTCCTTAACCGACTGGGGAACGCTGTCGATGAGACGCTGACGCTTCTCGTCGCTCAGGACGAAATCGTCGGTCCAACCGTCGAACCTCTCGGCGTACTCGCGCACGGCCTGCTCGCCTCGCTCGCGAATATCGTCGAGCATCTGACGCACCGCGGTGGTGACACGTTGATCCTCGGCGGCGACGCCCTCGGCGCCCTCGGCAGACTTGAGATGTCGAATTGTCATTGTGTTCTCCGCAATGGAGCTATCGGCTTGGGATACTCTTGGAATCCCCCGGGGGGTGCGGGTCCCGGAGGTAGGAACCATCTCGCGGCATAGGCCGATCATCAGGCCTGGTAGTCGGGGAACCCGAAGGCATCGGGGTATCCGAACAGCGCAACACTGCCCCCGGTGTGGAGGAACACCACATTCGCGCCCTCCTTGAACTGGCCCTTGCGGATCAGGTCGATCAGGCCCGCCATGCCCTTGCCGGAGTAGACCGGGTCGAGCAGGATGCCCTCATGACGGGCCAACAGGGTGACGGCCTCGACCATGCTCTCGGTGGGGATGCCATAGCCCTCACCGACGTAGTCGCAGTTGGCTACCACATGCTCGCGTGACACCACACCGCTCAGGCCGAGCTTGGCTTCCGTCTTCTGGGCCAGCGCAAAGACATTGGCCTCCTGCTTGTCCCTGGGCGCACGGACACCGACACCGAGCACCGGGATGCCAGAGTTGCAGGCAGCCAAGCCGGTAACCAGGCCGGCCTGAGTGCCGGCACTGCCGGTCGCGTGCACCAGGTGATCGATCTGCAGGCCCATGTCATTGGCCTGGGCCAGCAGCTCCAGTGCGGCATTGACATAGCCCAGGGCACCGATCTCGTTGGAGCCGCCACCGGGAATGATATAGGGGGTCTTGCCCTCGCCCTTCAGCTGTTCGGCCAGGGTCTCCATCTCGGCTGCCATGTCGGCGCCGCCGGGGCGCTTCTCGACGGTGGCGCCGTGCAACTGGTCGAGGAAGACGTTGCCATTGTAGTTGTAGGCGGGGTCGTGGCTCCCGGTGCGATCCTCGAGCAGGATATGGCACCCGAGGCCCAGCTTGCAGGCTGCCGCTACGGTCTGACGAGCATGATTCGACTGGGTCGCACCTTGAGTGATGATCGTGTCAGCACCTTTCTCGAGGGCATCCGCCATCAGGAACTCGAGCTTGCGAGTCTTGTTGCCGCCGGTGGAGAGCCCCGTGCAGTCGTCGCGCTTGATCCAGAGGCGCGGACCACCCAGAAGGCGACTTAGGTTGTCCATGGGCTCAAGAGGAGTTGGCATGTGGCCGAGTCGGACACGGGGAAAGCGGGAAAGGTGCATACGAGCCTCCAGGCGAGTAATTTGTTGCATAAGCGTGCTCTCGGAATGACCGCCGTCGACAGTCTGGCGAACAACCCCGTCCGCCTCTGACCGGTCTGGCTCAACATTAGTACGGGGCGCCCGGCACGAACCAATGCCAAGATACTCAGCGGCGATTAAATTATTGCATATTCCGCAGATACCACTTCCGCAACAAGCTCCTCCGGAAGATTCAGATGAAAATCGAGTGGATTGAAGACTTTCTTGCGCTGATTGAGGCAGGCACGTTTTCCCAGGCCGCCGAGTTGCGGCATGTCACCCAGCCGGCTTTCTCCCGCCGTATCCGGCAGTTGGAGGAGTGGCTGGGCGTTGAACTGATCGATCGCCACTCGGCACGACTGTCGCTCACGGCCCATGCACAAGCCTATGAAGCAACCATGCGAGATTGGCTGGCTAGCCTCTACGCAATGCGCAGTCGCATCCGGGCGGATGCAATGCATGGGCCACGCGCGATCCTCACCACACAGCACACGCTTACTGTCAGCTATCTCCCCCGGTTGTTACGCTATTTCCGCCAGCGCGCCCCCGAAGCGCGCCTGCAGGTCCGTACATCGGATCGCAGTGACTGTATCCGCAACTTCCAGAGAGGTGAGGCTGACTTGTTGTTGTGCAGTGAACTGGAGGGCTCTCAGCTGTTCCTTGATCGCGAAGAGATAGAGCGCGTTCCGATGGGGACGGAGCAGCTGATTCCCGTATGTGCCACTGATCGGTTGGGGCGCCCCCTGTTCGATCTCGAGGGGGGGACACACCTGCCGCTGATCGGCTACGACGAGGACAGCTTCCTGGGCAGCGTCCTGGCCAACCCTTACCTGCACGATCTCCAACGTCGTTACGATATTGAACTGGTCTGCGAGACCTCCTTCACGATTGGCATACGCGAGCTTACCCTTGCCGGTCTGGGTATCGGCTGGCTGCCAAATGGTCTGATCGAGGAGGACCTGATAGCGGGAAAGCTGATCTCCCTGGTAGATATGCTGGGAGGTCCCAGGCTCGTCGTCGCCTGTTACCGGCAGCCCGACGTCGATACGGCATCAGTGGATACGCTATGGAATCTGATACATGATCGACCACCGATGGTGTGATCGAGAACATCTCGCTGATGGTCCCGACTACCTGCGACTGACGGCACGGATTGTCGTGTACGCTAAGCTAGATCTCACCAACCACCATTGATACCACTGCACGGAGCACCGCTGCCGTGCCTACGGAGGAAGCATCATGAGTCATGGTATCCGTCGCATCTTATGCTGCGTGGGACTGAGGGCCGACAGCGATAAGGTGCTGGCACACGCCGTGGGACTCGCCGTTGCCACCGGAGCCAAGCTTGACGTCCTGCATGCGGTCAAGTCCCTGTCCGATGATGTCGTGAACACCCTCAGGGATAACATTCCGGACCGGGGAATACTCGAGAGCCTAAGGGAACGACGCCTCAAGGAGGCCGGCGAGGTACTTGATGAACAGATCGAGACCTTCTGGTCACGACATCCCGATCTGCGTGGGGAGTTCGGGGATGGGGAAATGACACGCAGCGTACTGGAAGGCTATCCCGCTTCGGTGATCACGGACTTCGCTAAGCGCGCCGACAGTGACATGATCGTGCTCGCGGCCAACAAGCGCAGCTTCTCTGCCACCTATGCCGGCAAGATTACGAAGGGCGTTATCAAGCGTTCTCGGGTTCCGGTAGTCGTGGTGCCACCCTGCCATGACTGACGCTCGTCAGAGATCCCCCATCAGGTCTTGTAGGTAGGGGGCAAGGCCCAAAGGGGATTAAGACTCAGAATTTCAGGATAAGCAGTTGCTGCTCCCCCTCGAGCACCAGATACCAGGTCTGTTGGCTCAACCTGTGCAAGCTGCGTAAGCGAACGGGCAACACCGCTTGCCAGTGATCAGTCGGTGTGCTGCCAGTGGTGAGGCAGGAGTTCGTGGAGCTGGCTGGCCTTCTGGGTCGG
>NZ_SNZJ01000007.1 GCF_004363555.1 Halomonas ventosae
GGCTCGAGGCCATTCGGTCCTACTCGGGATACACCCAGGCTGTGAGCGGTGGTAGCTAATCACCCCTCACTGGAGAGACACAAGGTCCTACGCCAGGGATGGCGTCGGTAGCGCCCAGGGAGGGGTTCACAGCGCCTCCTCGAAGGCCTTCCCCCGGATCAGCCCCGAGCAGTTGCCAGCAGTCGATGTGCCGCCTTGCGTGGCGCGTTGAGGGTGCGATAATGCCAGCCACTTCACATTTTTCGCGCCGCGCCTGGCCTCGACGGGCAGGGCGGTGAAACACCACAAGGCCGCCCGCCAATGAATCCGAACTATCTCGACTTCGAACAGCCCATCGCCGAGCTCCAGGCCAAGATCGAGGAGCTGCGGCTGGTCGGCAACGACAGCCAGGTCAACCTGAGCGACGAGATCGGCCGACTCGAGGAGAAGAGCCGCAAGCTCACCGAGTCGATCTTCAAGGACCTCAGTCCCTGGCAGGTCTCGCAGCTCTCGCGCCATCCCCAGCGCCCCTACACCCTGGACTACCTGGAGCACGTCTTCAGCGACTTCGACGAGCTGCACGGCGATCGCAAGTTCGCCGACGATGCCGCCATCGTCGGCGGCGTGGCGCGCCTCGACGACCGGCCGGTGATGGTGATCGGCCACCAGAAGGGGCGCGACGTCCACGAGAAGGTGCGCCGCAACTTCGGCATGCCGCGCCCCGAGGGCTACCGCAAGGCCTGCCGCCTGATGGAGATGGCCGAGCGCTTCAAGATGCCGGTGCTGACCTTCATCGACACCCCGGGGGCCTATCCCGGCATCGACGCCGAGGAGCGCGGTCAGTCCGAGGCCATCGCCTACAACCTGGCGGTGATGTCGCGCCTGCGCACGCCGATCGTCGCCACCGTGGTCGGCGAGGGCGGATCCGGCGGGGCGCTGGCCATCGGCGTCTGCGACGAGCTGGCCATGCTGCAGTACTCCACCTACTCGGTGATCTCCCCCGAGGGCTGCGCCTCCATCCTCTGGAAGAGCGCCGAGAAGGCTTCCGATGCCGCCCAGGCCATGGGCATCACCGCCGAGCGCCTCAAGGAGCTGGGGCTGGTCGATACCCTGATTCCCGAGCCCCTCGGCGGCGCCCACCGCCACCCGGTGACCACCGCCGAGCGGATCAAGGCCTCGCTGCAGGCAAGCCTCGACCGCCTGGAGGCGCTGGACACGGACCAGATGCTGGCGCGTCGCTACGAGCGCCTGATGAGCTACGGGGCACCTGCCTAAGGGGAAACCATGCCCCTGCAACGCCGTATCGATCGCGCCCTGGCGGCTACCCCGCCGGGGCGCTGCGTCTGGGTGGCCCTCTCCGGGGGGCTCGACTCCTCGCTGCTGCTGGCGCTCACCGCGGAGGCCTGTCGGCGCCATCCGCGCCCCCTGCGCGCCCTGCATGTCCACCATGGGCTGCAGCCCGCCGCCGATGGCTTCGAGCGACACTGCCGGCGGCTCTGTTCGCGCCTCGGTGTGCCGCTGTTCGTGGAAGGTGTCGCCGTCGACCGGGCCGCCGGACAGGGCCTGGAAGGGGCGGCCCGGGAGGCGCGCTATGTCGCCTTCGCCCGGCGCGTGACGCCCGGCGAGAGCCTCTGGCTGGCCCAGCATCGGGATGACCAGGCCGAGACCTTCCTGCTGGCCGCCCTGCGCGGCAGCGGGGTGCGCGGCCTGGCCGGGATGGCGGCGTGTCGCGACTGGCGGGACCGGCGGCTCGAGCGCCCGTTGCTCGGTGTCGCACGCTCGACCCTCGAGGCCGAGGCGGGGCGCCGGGGCCTGGCCTGGGTGGAGGACCCCTCCAACGACGACCAGAGCCTCGATCGCAACTTCCTGCGCCATGGCGTGCTGCCACTGCTGGCGTCCCGCTGGCCCCATGCCGGCGCGGCCCTCTCCCGCAGCGCGGCGCTGGCCGGCGAGGCCGACGCCCTGCTCGACGACCTCGCCGAACTCGATCTCGAGCGCCTGGGCGGCGAGGCGGCGTGCCTGCCGGTTCCGGGCCTGGCAGCGTTCTCCGGCCCTCGACGACGCCTGCTGGTGCGCCACTGCTGCGCGCGGCTTGGCCTGGCGCGGCCGCCGTCGAGGCGTCTCGAGACGCTGCTGGCCCAGCTGGGTGCCGGGGAGGATGCCGAGGTGCGGGTGGCCTGGTCCGGTGCCGAGGCCAGGGTCTGGCGAGGGCGGCTCCACCTGCTCGTGCCCCCTGACGTCCTGCCGGCCGACTGGCAGACGGAGTGGGATGGCCATTCGCCGCTGGTGACGCCGCTCGGCGAGGTGCGGGTCGCGCTGGGCCGGGCCGACGGTGCAGCGGCGCGCCTGCGGATGGTGCCGCGGCAGGGAGGCGAGCGACTGCGGCTGCCCGGCCGTGGCCGGCGCGACCTCAAGCGGCTGCTGCAGGAACTCGGCGTGCCGCCCTGGGTGCGCGAGCGGCTGCTGGTGGCCCGGGCGGGCGACGCGCCGGTGGCGGTACTCGATCCGGTGGAGCAGGCGTGGCTGGCGCTCGCCGAGGGCTGGATCAGCCGCGCAGCACCAGGGGGAAGTCCGCGGCCTGCTGGTAGGCCGCTTCCTGCTCCAGGTCGTTGAGCAGCAGCGCCGGGGGCTCCTCGCCGGCCAGCGTCAGCGTCAGCGTCTCGCCCTCGGCCTCGAGCCGGGGCACGGCGGGGGGCTGCTCGGGCCGGGAGTGGTTGAGGATCACCGCCAGCCGAAGCAGCCGCGCCAGGCGGGCGTGGGGACGGCGTTCCGACTCGGGCAGGGCCTGCCACTCCTTGACCGGGAACTTGCGGCGGTGGGCGCGTACCAGGAAGGCCAGCAGGCGCTGCTCGGGACGCGAGAAGCCGGCCAGGTCGGAGTACTCCAGCAGGTAGGCACCATGGCGGTGGAACTGGCTGTGCGAGATGGCCAGGCCGATCTCGTGCAGGCGGCTGCCCCAGTCGAGGAAGCGCGCCTGGTCGTCGTCGAGCCCCCAGGCCCCGCGGACCTGCTCGAGCAGGGCACCGGCGGTGGCCGCCACGTTGTCGGCCTGGCGGCCGTCCACCTGGTAGTTGCGGGCCAGGCCGTCCAGGGTCTTGAGGCGCGAGTCCTCGGGACTGTTGCGCCCCACCATGTCGTAGAGCACCCCCTCGCGCAGGGCGCCGTCGGCATAGCGCATCCGCTCCAGCTCGAAGGCCTCAAAGATCGCACCGAGGATCGCCACCCCGGCCGGGAAGACCCGCGAGCGGTCGGCCTTGAGACCCTCCATGGCGACCTTGTCCAGCTTCTTGCACTTGATCAGGCGCTTGCGCAGGGCGGCCAGGCCGTCGCGGGTGATCACCCCCTCCGGGGCATCGCCGGCGGCCGCGATCACCGCGGCTGCCGCCTTGATGGTGCCGCTGGACCCGACTGGATCCGCCCAGCCCAGGCGCTGGTAGGGGCGCTGGATGTTGGCCAACTCCGAGAGGGCGGCGAGCTCCGCCTTGCGCATGCGCTTCTCGCTGATCTCGCCCCCCTCGAAGAAGCGACGGGTGAAGGTCACGCAGCCCATGCGCAGGCTCTCCAGCGCCAGGGGCTCGAAGCGCTCGCCGATGATGAACTCCGTGGAGCCGCCACCGATGTCGACGATCAGCCGGCGGCCGTCCTCGGCCAGGGCGTGGGCCGCGCCCAGGTAGATCAGGCGGGCCTCCTCGCGGCCGGCAATGATCTCGATGCGGTGGCCGAGCAGGGCCTCGGCGCGCTCGATCAGCACCTGGCTGTTGGTCGCGTCGCGCAGCGCGTTGGTGCCCACCACCCGCAGATGGCCCGGGGTGATGTCCTCGAGGAAGGGGGCGAAGCGGGCCAGGCAGTCCAGGGCGCGCTGCATGGCCGCCTCGCCGAGGTGGCCGTCGTCGTCGAGGCCGGCGGCCAGCTGGACCTTCTCGCCGAGGCGGGCCACCACCTGCAGGCGGTCGTCCTGGTAGTTGGCCACCAGCAGGTGGAAGCTGTTGGAGCCGAGGTCGATGGCGGCGAGCCGGGTGGGATCGCCGGCCACGGCAGCCGGAAGTGGGGCGGCAGCGGAGGGCGCCGGGTCCTGTGGCGAGGTCATGGCAGTTCCTTCGGATCGGTCAGGGGCAAGGGTGCGCGGCGCTCCCGGTCGTGTCAATTGTCGCCGGTCCCGGGGCTTGCGTTCGCCCGCCGCCTTGACTAGTATCGGGTCGTTCGCCTGTTCCGAATGCTTCCCGACCGTCTCGCGGCGATCCCGTCACGGTCAGTTTCCAAGTCGTCAGACAGCCCACTGCTTCAGCCCGCGATCCCGGCCGCCTGGCCCGGACCCGCAGGTCAGGCGAAAACGAACCTGCTTCCTCGCTTCCGATATCGGCCCGGCAACCCCAGAGTGCGGTCGCTAGCCCATGGCCATTCGATGCAGCATGACGAGAGGTAGCCTGTCCGGGCTCTGAACGCATCCACAGGGCGTCATCGTCTCGCCTCCTGTCTTTCCTCACGGCGCACTGCCCTCACGGCGCACTGCCGCCCGGCTTCCACGAGCGAATTCTGAACACACCGATGAATCTTACCGAACTCAAGCAAAAGCCAGTGCCGGAGCTTCTGGAGACTGCCCGCGAGATGGGCATCGACAACCTGGCACGCTCCCGCAAGCAGGACATCATCTTCGCCATCCTCAAGAAGCACGCCAAGAGCGGCGAGCCGATCTTCGGCGATGGTGTGCTGGAGATCCTGCAGGATGGATTCGGCTTCCTGCGCAGCGCCGACAGCTCCTACCTGGCCGGCCCCGACGACATCTACGTCTCGCCCTCCCAGATCCGGCGCTTCAACCTGCGCAAGGGCGACTCCATCTCCGGCAAGATTCGCCCGCCGAAGGAAGGGGAGCGCTACTTCGCGCTGCTCAAGGTCAGCGAGATCAACTTCGACAAGCCGGAGAACGCCAAGCACAAGATCCTCTTCGAGAACCTCACGCCGCTGTTCCCCCAGGAACGGCTGCGCATGGAGATCGGTAACGGCTCCACCGAGGACCTCACGGCGCGGATCATCGACCTGGTGGCGCCCATCGGCAAGGGCCAGCGCGGCCTGCTGGTCTCCCCGCCCAAGGCGGGCAAGACCCTGATGCTGCAGAACATCGCCACCTCGATCACCCGCAACAATCCCGAGTGCCACCTGATCGTGCTGCTGATCGACGAGCGGCCGGAGGAGGTGACCGAGATGTCGCGTACGGTGCGCGGCGAGGTGGTGGCCTCGACCTTCGACGAGCCGCCGGCCCGCCACGTGCAGGTCGCCGAGATGGTGATCGAGAAGGCCAAGCGCCTGGTGGAGCACAAGAAGGACGTGGTGATCCTGCTCGATTCCATCACCCGCCTGGCGCGGGCCTACAACACCGTGGTGCCGAGCTCCGGCAAGGTGCTGACCGGCGGCGTCGATGCCCACGCCCTGGAGAAGCCCAAGCGCTTCTTCGGTGCGGCGCGCAACATCGAGGAGGGCGGCAGCCTGACCATCATCGCCACGGCGCTGGTCGACACCGGCTCCAAGATGGACGAGGTGATCTTCGAGGAGTTCAAGGGCACCGGCAACATGGAGGCGCACCTGGACCGCAAGCTGGCCGAGCGTCGCGTCTACCCGGCGATCAACATCCGCCGCTCCGGCACCCGCCGCGAGGACCTGATCGCCTCCGAGGACGAGATGCAGCGCATGTGGATCCTGCGCAAGCTGCTCAACCCCATGGAGGACACCGCGGCCACCGAGTTCCTGATCGACCGCCTGAAGGATACCAAGACCAACCTCGAGTTCTTCGAGGCCATGAAGCGGCGCTGATCGCGATCGCCGGGAATGCCACACCGCGGCTTGCCCGGCGACAGGCCTGCGAGGGGGCGCTGTAAACCCGTCCCTGGGCGCTACCGATGCCATCCCTGGCATAGGACCCCCTCTTCGGCCTGTCCCCGGCGCCGCTCACCATGGCGATCCAGCAGACGTATTCAAGGGGCATGCTATGCTGCCCCTTTCGTCATTCCGGAACCGGGAAATCCGAATGAAGTACAAGGACCTGCGCGAGTTCATCGCGGTGCTCGAGGCCCAGGGCGAGCTCAAGCGCATCACCGCCGAGGTCGACCCCTACCTCGAGATCACCGAGATCTGCGACCGGACCCTGCGCGCCGGGGGCCCGGCGCTGCTGTTCGAGAACGTCAAGGGCCACACCATGCCGCTGCTCGGCAACCTGTTCGGCACCCCGAAGCGGGTGGCCATGGGCATGGGCCAGGACTCGGTCGCCGCCCTGCGCGAGGTGGGGGAGCTGCTCGCCTTCCTCAAGGAGCCCGACCCCCCCAAGGGCTTTCGCGACGCCTGGAGCAAGCTGCCGATCTTCCGGCAGGTGATGAGCATGGGGCCGAAGACGGTGCGCTCGGCGCCGGTGCAGGCGCTGGCCTTTGATGGCGACGAGGTCGACCTCGACCGCCTGCCGATCCAGCACTGCTGGCCTGGCGACGCCGCGCCGCTGGTCACCTGGCCGCTGGTGATCACCAAGGGGCCCCACAAGACCCGCCAGAACCTCGGCATCTACCGCCAGCAGAAGCTCGGCCGCAACCGCCTGATCATGCGCTGGCTCTCCCATCGTGGCGGGGCACTCGACTTCCAGGAGTTCCAGCAGGCCCACCCCGGCGAGCCCTTCCCGGTGGCGGTGGCGCTGGGCGCCGACCCGGCCACCATCCTCGGCGCGGTGACGCCGGTGCCCGACAGCCTCTCCGAGTACGCCTTCGCGGGGCTCTTGAGAGGCTCGCGCACCGAGCTGGTCAAGTGTGGTCATGCCGATCTGGAGGTACCTGCATCAGCAGAAATCATTCTGGAAGGCTTTATCTATCCCGACGACATGGCGCCCGAGGGCCCCTACGGCGACCATACCGGCTACTACAACGAGGTCGAGCAGTTCCCGGTGTTCACGGTGACGCGCATGACCATGCGCGAGAACGCCATCTACCACTCCACCTACACCGGTCGCCCGCCCGACGAGCCGGCGATCCTGGGGCTGGCGCTGAACGAGGTGTTCGTGCCCATCCTGCGCCGCCAGTTCCCCGAGATCGTCGACTTCTACCTGCCGCCTGAGGGCTGCTCCTACCGCATGGCGGTGGTGACCATGAAGAAGCAGTACCCGGGCCACGCCAAGCGGGTGATGATGGGGGTGTGGAGCTTCCTGCGCCAGTTCATGTACACCAAGTTCGTGGTGGTGCTCGACGACGACGTCTGTGCCCGGGACTGGAAGGACGTGATCTGGGCCATCACCACGCGCATGGACCCCGCCCGGGATACCGTGATGGTGGAGAACACCCCCATCGACTACCTGGACTTCGCCTCCCCCGTGGCGGGGCTCGGCTCCAAGATGGGCCTGGACGCCACCAGCAAGTGGCCCGGCGAGACCGACCGCGAGTGGGGCACGCCCATCGTCATGGACGAGGCCGTCAAGGCCCGCGTCAGCGAGCGCTGGAACGAGCTGGGCATCGACTCCCCGGACAACACGACATTCTGACAACTTCATGAGGCTTTCATGACGCCAAGGACCCTGACCTGCCTGGTCACCGAGGTCGAGGATCTCACCCCGGACGTCTTCCGCGTCCAGCTGGAGGGCCGGCCCGAGGCCGTGGCCCATGAGCCCGGCCAGTACCTGGAACTGAAGCTGGAGGAGGGCCTCTGGGTGCCGTTCTCCATCGCCAATGCCCACGGCGGCGATGGCGGGATCGAGCTGCACATCCAGCACTGGCCGGAGCGGGAGAACTCCGCCCGGCTGCGCGAGCTGATGCAGGTGGCCGAGCGGCTGACCCTGCGCCTGCCCGGCGGCGACTGCATCCTCGACCCGGACAGCACGCGCCCCCTGCTGCTGGTCGCGGCCGGCACCGGCTTTGCGCAGATGAAGGCGATCGTCGAGGCGGCGCTGCATGCCGACCCGGCACGCGAGATCGACCTCTGGTGGGCGGCTCGCGAGCGTCGCGACCTCTACCTGGAGCGCCTGCCCCGGGAGTGGGCCGAGGGCCATCCCAATGTCCGCTTCCATGCCGTGACCGAGGTCGCGCCCGAGGAGGCCCTGACGGGAGAGCGCGTCATCGGCCACCGCGGCCGCATCGACCACGCCCTGGCGACGGCCCTCGATGACATCTCGGGGCATGACGTCTATGTCTCCGGCTCGCCGGGCATGGTCTACGCCTGCGTGGACGTGCTCGCCTCGCTGGGGCTTTCGCCCTCACGAGTCTTCTCGGATGTCTTCGCCTATGCGCCGCGGGACCCCATCGTGCCCACCGCGGGCAGCCTGCGCCGGGAGTCCGGCCCATGAGCGCCTCGCCGATTCTGATCACCGGCGGCGCCCAGCGCCTGGGACGCCACTGTGCCGAGCGCCTGCGTGACGACGGCCATCCGGTGATCATCAGCTATCGCCGCGAGCGCCCCGAGCTGGACGCGCTGCGTGAGCGGGGCATCGTCACCCTGCCGGCCGACTTCGCGACGGAGGCGGGCATCCTCGATTTCCTCGCCCGGCTCAGGGCCGAGACGCCATCGCTGCGGGCCATCGTCCACAACGCCAGCGACTGGGCGCCCGACTCCAGCGGCCCCGAGGCGGGAGCCACCTTCGAGCGGCTGTTTCGCATCCACATGCTGGCGCCCTACCTGATCAACCTGCACGCTCGGGCGCTGCTCGAGGCGTGCAGCGAGCCCCAGCGCGACATCGTGCACATGACCGACTACGTGGTGCAGAAGGGCTCGCGAAAGCACGCCGCCTACGCCGCCACCAAGGCGGGGCTGGACAACCTGACGCTCTCCTTCGCCGCCATGTACGCCCCTGAGATCCAGGTCAATGCCATCGCCCCGGCGATGATCATGCTCAACGAGGGTGACGACGAGGCCTACGCCGAGAAGGCCCGCGCCAAGTCGGCGATGGAGATGATTCCCGGCCCCGGGGTGATCTATCAGAGCCTGCGCTACCTGCTCGACAATCGCTACGTCACCGGCGTCACCCTGCCGGTGGACGGCGGGCGCCACCTGCGCTGAGCCTGCGACCATCGGTGCCGTGCCGGAGGCGGCGATCTTCGCTAGAATGCAGCCCTAACCTGACAAGATAGCCTGACACGATAGTAAGGAGTGACACATGGCGGGACACGACACGAACTTCAAGGACGACAGCGGCCTGCTCTCCGTGGTGCTCGGCCTGGTGGTACTGGTGGCCATGAGCTGCCTGCCGGCCACCATCGGCTGGTACCAGCTGTTCGCCGGCTGAGCGGGCGGCCCTTGCCAGCCATGCCGCAATGCGGCAGGATGTGACGAGACCTCAGGAGCGCCCCATGACCATGCCCCGCCGTGCCCAGCCCACCTCTCGCGTTGCCTACCATGGCAAGGTGTCGTTCGCGGTGCGCGGCGACTGGCATGGCTATTGGTTTACCCCCGGGGTGCCCGTGGCCATGTCCTGAGCGCAAGACGCGACATCGCCGGGAGGCACCCCCCCACCAGGGCCGCCTCCGCCAGAACCCCCGGACGGCCGCCCCGCCCGGGGGTTCTGCGTTTCGGGGAGCGTGAACCACCAGATGACATCAAGGAGAGAGACCATGACTGCAGCCATCGCCATCCGCCAGACCCGGGGCTTCGCGGGCTATTACGGCTACTGGCGATTTAGCGAGCTGCGGTCGGCCCACTCCGCCATGCCCGGCCGTAGCGAGATCGATGGCACCCGACCGACACGATGTATGACCGCTACCCGGAGCTGATGACGCCATGAACGCTTCCCTTGCCGCCGCCCTCCCGACCGAGCCCCTGCACCGCGCCGCCGCCCCGGCCAGGCCGCTGCCCACCCCCGGCGAGCTGCGCCGCGAGCTGCCGCTCTCCCCGGCGCTGGCGGCCCGGATCGAGGCCCAGCGCCACGCCATCCACGAGATCCTTGCTGGCCGCGACGACCGACTGCTGGTGGTGGTCGGCCCCTGCTCCATCCACGATCCCGAGGCGGCCCTGGAGTATGCCCGCCGCCTGGCCGAGCTGGCCCCGTGCATCTCGGACCGGCTGCTGACGGTGATGCGGGTCTACGTGGAGAAGCCGCGCACCACCGTGGGCTGGAAGGGGCTGGCCTACGATCCCGATCTCGACGGCTCAGGCGACATGGCCCGTGGCCTGGCGGTCTCGCGGCGGCTGATGCGCGAGGTGGCCGAGCTGGGGCTGCCGGTGGCCACCGAGCTGCTGCAGCCGATGCTCTCTCCCTACCTGGAGGACCTGCTCTCCTGGGTGGCCATCGGGGCCCGCACCACCGAGTCGCAGCTGCACCGCGAGCTGGCCAGCGGCCTGGAGGCGGCGGTGGGCTTCAAGAACGCCACCAGCGGCGACATCGGCGTGGCGCTGGATGCCATGCGTGCCGCAGCGCACCCCCACAGCCACTTCGCCATGGATCCCGAGGGCCGCCCGGCGATCCGCGACACCGCGGGCAATCCCCATACTCAGCTGGTGCTGCGCGGCGGCCATGGCGAGCCCAACTACCAGGCCCCCCACGTCCATGCGGCGCGCCGCGCCCTGGAGGACGCCGGCCTGTCCCCGCGGCTGATGGTCGACTGCAGCCACGCCAATGCGCGCAAGGACCACCGCCGCCAGAGCGAGGTACTGCTCGACGTGCTGGCCCAGCGCCAGGCCGGCGAGACGGCGCTGGCGGGGCTGATGCTCGAGAGCCATCTCCACGAGGGAAAGCAGCCGCTGCAACCGGGCCGGCTGCGCCACGGGGTCTCGGTCACCGATGCCTGCCTTGGCTGGGAGACCACCGAGCACCTGCTGCTCACGGCCGCCGAGCGGCTGCGCTAGCCCTGTACCGCGGGGGGCGATGTCGGGATAATGCCGTCGATTGCCGATTCGCTACCCGGAGCTCCCCATGTCGTCCATGCCGTTCCAGTTCGAGGACCACGACCCCGAGACCTACCGCCGCAAGGGCCGTTTCATCAGCCTGGCCATGGCCGGCCAACTGGTCGTCTTCGGGCTGGTGTTCGTCCAGCTGCTGCAGGCCACCTTCAACGGCGGCTTCTGGCTCAACGTGCTGGGCGTGCTGCTGGGGCTGGTCGCGACCAGCCTGGTGTTCGCGGTACTGCGCGAGCGCCCCTGGATGGCCGAGGTGCGCTATGTCTGGCAGCTCAAGCACCAGCTCTCCCGGGTCAGCGGCTACCTGCCGGCGCTGCGCCGCGGCATGGCAGAGGGCAACGACACCGCAATGGCGGTGCTCGCCTTCTACCACCAGGGCATGGCCCAGCTCGCCGAGCTCAACGGCCGCACCCTGGATGACGATGCCGAGTTGCTCGCCGAGCGCGAGGTGGTGCGTGCCGCTCGTCGTGAGCGCGGCCTGCCCGAGCGCGTGGCCGGCCTCGACCCCCATGACCTCGATGCGTTCCGCAAGGGATAGGGAGCGGCCCCCTGTCCCCGACGAGCCCTTTGGCCCCGATGGCGGGCTGATCCCGGTGCTTCATCGCACTGTCACCTTCCTTGCCTAGGCTTTCCTCGTTCCTGAAGGCGTCCCGCACGTCTCGCCCAGCCGACGAGGAAACCCGCATGAGCAAGGAAATCGAGGATCACCGCGTCCTGAACCCCGGCACCAACGAGCCCTTCGCCTCCGTTCTCGAACGCCACGTCTCCCGGCGCAGCGTGATGCGCGGCGGCCTGGGGCTGGCGGCCGCCTCGATGCTGGGCTTCGGCGGCGCCGCCCAGGCGCTGGCCTCCGGGGCCATGCAGAAGACGCCGCTGAGCCTGGCCTTCGAGTCGGTCGCCGGGTCGCGCACCGACGCCGTGGTGGTGCCGTCGGGCTACACCGCCCAGGTGCTGGTGCCCTGGGGCACGCCGCTTTCGGGCGAGGCGCCAGCGTGGGGCGACGAGTTGGCCATGACCGCGGAACGCCAGGCAGCCAGCGTGGGCATGCATCACGACGGCATGCACGGCTTCCCTCTGGACGCGGAGAACGCCTCGCGGCGCTTCGTGCTGGCGCTGAACAACGAGTACATCGACCAGCAGGCGCTGTGGGCGCCCCAGGGTGGCCCCACCAATGCCGAGGCGGGCGCCCGCCCCGCCGAGGAGTCGCGCACCGAGATCAACGCCCACGGCGTGACCCTGGTGGGGGTGAGAAAGGGCGACGATGGTCGCTGGGCCCATGTGCCGGGCTCGCCCTACAACCGTCGCTTCACCAGCGCCACCGAGATGGAGCTCGCCGGCCCGGTGGCCGGCAGCGGCTACGTGAGGACCCGATTCTCGCCGGAGGGACGGCTGGCCCGCGGTACCAACAACAACTGCGGCAACGGCCTCACCCCCTGGGGCACCTACCTGGCCTGCGAGGAGAACTGGCCCAACATCTTCGTCAACACCGGCGAGCGCTTCCCCGATGATGCCCGCATCGGCATTCCCACCGAGCGCGGCCGCTACGGCTGGGAGACCTCGGCGGGCGACCCCTCCGAGAAGAACGACGAGTTTGCCCGCTTCGATATCACGCCGCGCGGCGCCGATGCCGGCGAGGATTACCGCAACGAGGCGCGCACCTTCGGCTACCAGGTGGAGATCGATCCCTACGATGGCAGTCGCCGCGCCGTGAAGCGCACCGCCCTGGGCCGCTTCCGCCACGAGGGGTGCTGGCTGGGCAAGCTCGAGCCGGGCAAGCCAGTGGTCTTCTATTCGGGCCACGATGCCCGCAACGAGTACATCTACAAGTTCGTCTCCGCCGCCGCCTGGGATCCGGCCGATGCCAACCGTCCCGGTGCGGCCTATGACCGCCTGGAGATCGGTGCCAAGTACCTGGATCAAGGTGTGCTCTACGCCGCCCGCTTCGATGCCGATGGCAGCGGCGAGTGGCTGGCGCTGACGCCGGATGCGCGGACCCGAGATGGCCGTCGCCTCCACGCGGCCCTGGGCCTGGCCGCCGACGACCTGGCCGGCATCATCATCAATACCTGCGACGCTGCCGACCTGATGGGGGCCACGCCCATGGACCGCCCCGAGTGGGCCAGCGTCGACCCCGCCTCCGGCGAGGTCTACATCACCCTGACCAACAACAGCCAGCGCACCGAAGCCGGCAGCGAGGCGACCTATACCAACGAGGGGAGCGCCATTGATGAACACGGAGTGGGCTTTGCCACCGCGCCGGTCAACGAAGCCAACCCACGCTCCGACAATGGCGCCGGGCATATCATCCGCTGGCGTGAAGGCAGCAATGGAACTCGCTTCGCGTGGGAGGTGTTCGTGTTCGGCGCCGCCGCCGCGGACGGCGACAACCGCTCCGGGCTGACCGCGGCTAACCAGTTCGCGAGCCCCGATGGCCTGTGGTACGACGACCGTGGCGATGGCCAGGGCATCCTGTGGATCCAGACCGACAACGGCTATGAAGGCGTCGCCGAGCACACCAACGACCAGCTGCTGGCGGTGGTGCCGGGCGCCCTGGAGGGCGGGGTAGTCACGGCAGAGAACCAGCAGCACCTCAAGCGCTTCGCCGTGGGTCCCAATGGCTGCGAGGTCACCGGGATCTTCGCCACGCCGGACAGGACCGCGCTGTTCATCAACATCCAGCACCCGGGCAACTGGCCGGCCTCGGAGGATGCCACCGAGGTCACCCAGGGGGACGTGCGCCCGCGGGCGTCCACCGTGGTGATCCAGAAGGAGGATGGCGGACAGGTCGGTGTCTGAGCCCTTCTTTGTCGGCAGCGTCAAGCCACAAGCTTGACGCTGCAATAAACATCGCCTCCGCGGCAAGCGCCGCGGAGGCGATGTCGTCAAGGCTTGGGCTTGCGTCGAACGTCAGGCCCTGGCGGCGTAGGCGAAGAGCAGGGTCTCCTGGGCGCTGATCGGTGCCGCGCCGCCGGGCTGCTGCTTGACATAGAGGCCGTCGCTGCGCAGCAGCCAGCTCTGGCAATTGTCCACCAGGTAGGTCTCGAGGTCCTTGCGGACCCGGGCGGCCAGCTTCCTGTCCAGCAGCGGGAAGCAGGTCTCCACCCGGTGGAACATGTTTCGCGCCATGAAGTCGGCGCTGGAGCCCCAGGTCTCCGGCTTGCCGTCGTTGTGGAAGTGGAACACCCGGGTGTGCTCCAGGAAGCGGCCGATGATCGAGCGCACCCGGATGTTCTCGGAGATGCCGGGAATTCCCGGCCGCAGGCAGCACATGCCGCGGATGATCAGGTCGCACTCCACCCCGGCCCGCGAAGCCCGGTAGAGGGCCTGGATCAGCTTCGGTTCCGTGAGCGAGTTGCACTTGATGATCAGGTGGGCGCGCTTGCCCTTGCGGGCATGCTCGGCCTCGCGGTCGATCCTGGCCACCATCTGCTCGTGCAGGGTGAAGGGGGCGTGGAGCAACTTCTCGATGTGCCGGGCCCGGCCCATGCCGGAGAGCTGCTGGAAGACCTTGTGCACGTCGGCGCAGAGTACCGGGTCGGCGGTCAGCAGGCTGTAGTCGGTGTAGAGCTTGGCGGTCCGCGAGTGGTAGTTGCCGGTGCCCAGGTGGGCATAGTGGCGCAGCTTGCCCCGTTCCCGGCGCACGATGTGCATCATCTTGGCGTGGGTCTTGTAGGCCATCACCCCGTAGATGACGATCGCCCCGGCCTCCTGCAGGCGCGAGGCCAGCGCCAGGTTATCGGCCTCGTCGAAGCGCGCCCTAAGCTCGATCACCACCGTGACCTCCTTGCCGTTGCCGGCGGCCTCGACCAGGGCATTGACGATGGGCGAGTCGGCACCGGTGCGGTAGAGGGTCTGCTTGATGGCCAGCACATCCGGGTCCCGCGCGGCCTCGCCAAGCATCTCCTCCACCGGCGAGAAGGATTGGAAGGGGTGGTGGAGCAGGATGTCGCCATCGGCGATCGCTGCCAGCACGCTGTCGGCCTTGCGCAGTGACTTGGGCAGGCCAGGCGTGAAGGGGCGGTAGAGCAGCTCGGGACGCTCCACGTCGCCCAGTACCGACATCATGCGGGTCAGGTTCACCGGACCGTTGACCCGGAAGAGGTCCGCCTCCTCGAGCTGGAACTGCCGGAGCAGGAACTCGGCCAGCTCGTCCGGGCAGTTGTCGGCCACCTCCAGGCGGACCCCGCTGCCGTAGCGCCGCGACAGCAGCTCGCCGCGCAGCGCCGAGGCGAGGTCGGAGACCTCCTCGGGGTCCACGGAGAGGTCGGCGTTGCGGGTCAGCCGGAACTGGTAGCAGCCGAGCACCGTCATGCCGGGAAAGACCTCTTCGGCATGGGCATGGATCATCGAGGAGAGGAAGACGTACTCGCTGAAGCCCGCCTCGCAGAGCGCCTCGGGCAGGGCGATCACCCTCGGCAGCGAGCGGGGGGCCGGCAGGATGGCCAGGCCTCCCTCGCGGCCGAAGGCATCCTTGCCTTCCAGCTGGACGATGAAGTTGAGGCTCTTGTTGACCAGGCGCGGGAAGGGGTGGGACGGGTCCAGGCCGATGGGGCTGATCACCGGCATGATCTCGGTCTCGAAGTAGTCGCGCACCCAGGCACCCTGGGCCTCGGACCAGTCCCCGCGGCGGCGGAAGCGCAGCCGCTGGGCCTCCAGGGCAGGAATCAGGACCTCGTTGAGGATCTGGTACTGACGCGCCACCTGGGCATGGGCGATCTGGGCGATCTCGGCCAGCACCGAGCGGGGCGAGCGGCCGTCGGCGCCGGTAGCGTCATCGCCGAGCAGGACCTGGTTCTTGAGGCCCGCCACGCGGATCTCGAAGAACTCGTCCATGTTGGACGAGAAGATCAGCAGGAACATCAGCCGGTTGAGCAGTGGATGGGCCTCGTCCAGGGCCTGTTCCAGCACCCGGACGTTGAACTGCAGGTGGGAGAGCTCGCGGTTGAAGTAGAGCCCGGGGTCGGCCAGGTCCGCCTCCGGGTCCGGCAGCGCCTTGGGCTTGATGCCGGTGCGGGTCTGGTTCAGCCGCGGGGCGGGAGGCTCGGGAGGCTCGCCGCCCTGGGGCGGGGAGGGCAGGTCGGGACCGCGTGTCTCTTCCATGGGAGTTCCCTGTCGTCGGGCGGAAGGGCGCTGTCCCTCCCGTCGTCTATGGCGTCGCGAGCAGCCGGGCCGCCCGCTTGGCGAAGTAGGTCAGCACGCCGTCGGCGCCGGCACGCTTGAAGCAGAGCAGCGACTCGAGGATCACCGCGTCCGCCTCCAGCCAGCCGTTCTCGAAGGCGGCCATGTGCATGGCGTACTCGCCGCTCACCTGGTAGGCGAAGGTGGGTACCCTCAGCTCATCCTTCACCCGGCGCACCACGTCCAGGTAGGGCATCCCGGGCTTGATCATCACCATGTCGGCGCCCTCGGCCAGGTCCAGGGCCACCTCGTGGAGCGCCTCGTCGCCGTTGCCCGGATCCATCTGGTAGGTGGTCTTGTCCGCCTTGCCCAGGTTGCCGGCGGAGCCCACGGCGTCGCGGAAGGGGCCGTAGTAGCGCGAGGCGTACTTGGCGCTATAGGCCATGATCCGGGTGTTGACCAGCTGCTCCTGCTCCAGCACGTGGCGGATCGAGCCGATGCGCCCGTCCATCATGTCCGAGGGCGCCACCACGTCGGCTCCCGCCTCGGCGTGGGAGAGTGCCTGCTTGAGCAGGGTCTCCACGGTGCGGTCATTGTGGACATAGCCCGCCTCGTCGAGGATGCCGTCCTGGCCGTGGCTGGTGTAGGGGTCGAGCGCCACGTCGGTGATGATGCCGAGCCCCGGGATCGCCTCCTTGAGGGCGCGCACGCTGCGCTGGACGAGACCCGAGGCGTTGTAGGCCTCCTCGGCCAGTTCGCTCTTCAGCTCCGTGCCCACCACCGGGAAGAGGGCGATGGCCGGAATCCCGAGGGTGAAGGCCTCCCGGGCCTCCTCGATCAGCAGGTCGAGCGACAGCCGCTCGACGCCCGGCATGGAGGGCACCGCCTCGCGCTGGCCCTCGCCCTCTAGCACGAACACCGGCCAGATCAGGTCGGCCGCGGTCAGGGTGTGCTCGCGCATCAGGCGGCGCGAGAAGTCGTCGCGGCGCATGCGGCGCAGGCGCGAGGTCGGGAACTGGCGTGTGGTCATGAAGCTCAAGGCGTCTCTCCGCATAGGGGGATCGGGACCGCCGTCCCGTCATTGTGGCGATGCAGGATGACGGATTGATGACAGCGGCAGTCGAATGCCTCGAGTATATCAGTGTCGCCCGGTGTCGAAAGCCGCGCCTTGTCGCACCCGGACCGACTCTCTAAAGTGAAGGCTTCCGGATTTCAGGGCCTGGCTTCGCCGGGCGCCTACCTTCAAGGAGAAAGGCATGAGCAAACAGGTGGCGGTCATCCTCTCGGGATGTGGGGTGCAGGACGGTGCCGAGATCTACGAGACCACCCTGACCCTGCTGCGCCTCGACCAGCTGGGCCTGGGCTATCGCTGCTTTGCCCCCGATATCGAGCAGCACCACGTCGTCGACCATCGTCGCGGCGAGGTGGCCGAGGGTGAGCGTCGCAACGTGCTGACGGAGTCGGCGCGCCTGGCCCGCGGCGAGATCTCGCCCCTCGACGAGCTCGAGGCGGACGACTTCGATGCGGTCATCCTCCCCGGCGGCTTCGGTGTCGCCAAGAACCTCTCTGACTTCGCCGAGGCGGGGGATGGCATGCAGGTGCTCGACGCGCTCAGCGAGGCGCTGTCCGGCTTCCACGAGGCGCGCAAGCCGATCGGCCTGATGTGCATCAGCCCGGTGCTGGTGCCGCGCCTGCTCGGCCCCGGCATTGCCGTGACCGTGGGGCATGACCCGGGCGTCGCCGGGGCGATCAGCGCCATGGGCGGCCTGCATCGCAGCTGCGGGGTCGAGGACATCGTGGTGGATTTCGAGAACCGCGTGGTGACCACCCCGGCCTACATGCTGGCCACGCGCATCAGCGAGGCCGCCACCGGCATCTTCAAGCTGGTCGATCGCGTCGACGAGCTGATGGATCTGTAAGCTACAAGCGCCGAGCTACAAGCAAACCCCCGAAGGCCGAGACCTTCGGGGGTTTGCTTTTGCTGGCTCGGGTCTTAATCCTGCTGGCCGCTTGGCCGCTTGGCCGCTTGGCCGCTTGGCCGCTTGGCCGCTTGGCCGCTTGGCCGCTTGGCCGCTGGCGCTATTGCTCCGCGTCCTCCTCGTCCTTCTCCCGCTTGCGGCGGACCAGGCGACCGAACAGCAGGCCGACCTCGTAGAGCAGGTACATCGGCACCGCCAGCAGGCTCTGGGAGACGACGTCGGGGGGGGTGAGCAGCATGCCGATCACGAAGCAGCCCAGCACCACGTAGGGACGCTTCCTCGACAGGCTCTCCACCGTGGTGGCGCCCGAGAGGATCAGCAGGAAGGTGGCGATGGGGATCTCGAAGGCGACCCCGAAGGCGAAGAACAGCTTGAGGACGAAGTTCAGGTACTGGTTGATGTCGGTCATCACCGCGACGTTCTCCGGCCCGGTCTGGGTGAAGAACTGGAACAGCAGCGGGAAGACCACGTAGTAGGCGAAGGCGGCGCCGCCGTAGAACAGCGCCACGCTGGAGGCCAGGATCGGCAGGGCCAGCGCCTTCTCGTTGTCGTAGAGCCCCGGGGCCACGAAGGCCCAGGCCTGGTGCAGCACATAGGGGATGGCGGCGAACACCGCCACCACCAGGGTCAGCTTGAAGGGCGCGAGGAAGGGCGAGGCCACCTCGGTGGCGATCATCTGCGAGCCTTCGGGCAGCAGCGCCATCAGCGGCTGGGCGACGAAGGAGTAGATGTCGTTGGCAAAGGCATAGAGGCCCAGGAAGATCACCAGGATCGCGATCACCGCACGCATCAGTCGCGAGCGCAGCTCGATCAGATGCTCGATCAGCGGGGCCTGGTTCTGCTCCTGGGGATCACCGGTCTTGCTCATCGGGGGGCAGAATCCTTGTCGGCGGTAGAGGCATCGGCGGAGCCCTTGGAATCATCGCCCTCGCTGCCCGTGCGGGCCCTGGCGAGGGCGTCGTCGAGCCGCTTCTCGGGCGGGGCAGTGGGCGGGGCCTCGCCGGCGTCGTCACCCGCCGAGCGCTTGCCGCTCTCCTCCTCGGCGATGCTCTCCACGCCGCGCTTGACCTGCTGGACGCCCTCGTCGAGCTTCTTCTGCTGCTCGTTGAGCTTCTGGCGCAGCTCCTCCGCCTCGAGCTGGGCACTGATCTCGCGCTGCATGCCCGAGACGGTGCGCTTGATCTTGCCGATCCACAGCCCCAGGGTGCGCGCGGCCTTGGGCAGGCGCTCGGGTCCCAGCACCAGCAGGCCCACCACGCCGATGAGCATCAGTTCGAGAAAGCCCATATCGAACATGGCGGGTTACTTGCGCTCTTCCTGGTGCTCTTCCTGGTCATGGGCCTTCTTCTCGGCCTTGACGTCGTAGGTGTTGACCTCCTCGTCATGGCTGACGCGGGCCTGGGGATCGTCCGCCTTCTCGCCCTCGTCCTTCTCCTTGTCTTCCTCGTGCATGGCCTTCTTGAAGCCCTTCACGGCGCCGCCCAGGTCGCCGCCGACGTTGCGCAGCTTCTTGGTGCCGAAGATCAGGATGATGATGCCGAGAACGATCAGCAGCTGCCAGATACTGATACCACCTAACATAGTTGCTTCCTCAGGTTGGGGCTCCGGGAGGTCCCGGAAGGGCCAGTTGACGCTAGGGTTGCCGTGCGGCCTTCTCGTCGTGTCCGGAGACACCGAAGCGGCGGGCCAGCTCATCCAGGACCAGGCGGTGGTCGAGGCCCAGGTGCGAGAGCATTACCAGGCTATGAAACCACAGGTCGGCCGTTTCGGCGATCAACGCTTGACGTGACGACGCGTCGCCATGCTCGGCGTCCTTGGCGGCCAGCAGGGTCTCGGTGGCTTCCTCGCCGACCTTCTCGAGTATCTTGTTCAGTCCCTTGTGATGCAAGGCCGCCACATAGGAATCCTGTGGCGCCGCGTGGCGGCGTTCTTCGAGCACAACGTGAAGATGGTCGAGGATGTCGCTCATGGGTGAAGGTTCCGTTGCAGTGGGTGGAAGGACGGGGCGACCCTCAGTGCCAGGCCATCAGCAGCACGCCGAGGGCGGCGGCGGCGAGGGCCGGCCAGGGCTGGCCCGCGGCCCACTCGCTGAGCGGCTGCCAGGCGAGCGCGCCCGCCAGCAGCAGCAGGCCCAGGCGCAGGCGTCGCTGGCTCCTGCCCCGTTGGCTCAGCGCTCGGGAGATACCGCCCATGGCGTCGACCTGGCGGCGCCGCTGGCGGTGCTCCAGCTCGGTGCGGGTGAGGACCTGGTGGGCGAGCACCGGCAGCTCGGGTAGCTGGCGGGAGAGCTCCGGGGCCTGCCGCTTGAGCGACTCCCAGAGGCCGCTGGCGCCGGCGCGCTCCTTCATCCAGCGCTCCAGGTAGGGCTTGGCGGTGCTCCAAAGGTCCAGGTCGGGGTAGAGCTGGCGGCCCAGCCCTTCGATGTTGAGCAGCGTCTTCTGCAGCAGCACCAGCTGTGGCTGGACCTCCATGTTGAAGCGCCGCGCGGTCTGGAACAGGCCCAGCAGCACCTGGCCGAAGGAGATGTCCTTGAGCGGCTTCTCGAGGATCGGCTCGCACACGGTGCGGATCGCCGCGGCAAACTCGTTGGCGCGGGTCCCCTCACCCACCCAGCCGGACTCGATGTGCAGCGCGGCCACCTCATAGTAGTCCTGGTGGAAGAAGGCCAGCAGGTTGCGCGCCAGGTAGTCCTGGTCCTCGCGGGTCAGGCTGCCGACGATGCCGCAGTCGATAGCGATGTACTGCGGGTCCTGGGGATGCTCGAAGGAGACGAAGATGTTGCCCGGGTGCATGTCGGCATGGAAGAAGTTGTCGCGGAACACCTGGGTGAAGAAGATCTCCACGCCGCGTTCGGCCAGCTTCTTGAGGTCGGTACCCTGGGCGAGCAGCGCCGCGGTGTCGGCCACCGGGACCCCGTAGATCCGCTCCTGCACCATCACCCGGCGGTGCGTCAGCCCCCAGTGGATGGCCGGGACGTAGAGCAGCGGCGAGCCCTTGAAGTTGCGCTTGAGCTGGGAGGTGTTGGCGGCCTCCTTGGTGAGGTCGAGCTCGTCGAACAGCGTGGCCTCGTAGTCGCGGACCACCTCCACCGGGCGCAGCCGGCGGGCCTCGGGAATCCGTGCCAGCACGCTGGCGAAGCGATACATCAGCGCCATGTCCTGGCGCATCACGCGCTCTATCCCCGGGCGGATGATCTTGACCACCACGGCCTCGCCCCCGTGCAGCCGGGCGGCATGCACCTGGGCGACGGAGGCCGAGGCCAGGGGCTCGGGCTCGAAGCCGGCGAAGGCCTCCTCCAGCGACATCGCCAGCTCTTCCTCGACCAGGGCCATGGCCTGGTGGCCGGGAAAGGGCGGCACCCGATCCTGGAGCCGCTGCAGCTCGTCGGCGATATCCTCGGGCAGCAGGTCGCGGCGGGTCGAGAGCATCTGGCCGAACTTGACGAAGATCGGCCCCAGTGACTCCAGCGCCAGGCGCAGGCGCTCGCCCCGGGAGCGTTCGCCGATGGGCACCAGGCGCAGCGGGGAGAGCGTGAACAGGCCGCGCAGCCACCAGGGCATCCGCTCCAGCGGCAGCAGGGTGTCGAGCCGGTAGCGGGTGATCACCCAGAAGATGCGCGTGAGCCGCAGGATCATGGGGTCGTCTCCGGCGCCGCCAGGCGGCGTCGCAGCCGCGCCAGGCGCGCCTCGAGGCGGTCGGTGGCGATCTCCATCTCGGTCAGGTGGTCGCGCAGCGCCTCGAGCTGGTGGCGCCCCGGCAGCAGCCGCGCCTCCTCGAAGACGTACTCGCCCACGTCGGCGCAGAACTCCTGGCGAGTGCGCAGGCCCCAGCGGGAGAGGCTGCGCAGCCCCTCGGCCAGGCTATGGGCCGGGATGTCGCCGAGCCAGCGGGCGAGTTCCGCCTCCCAGTCCAGGTCGAGGTCGAGCAGCAGGTCGCGGGTCGCTTCCAGCAGGTGGGTGCGCCCCCGCACGGCGAGCTTGCCCTGGAACATCAGGCGCTCGACGGAGGCCCCGCCCAGCAGTTCGCCGAGGGTCTCGGCATCCAGCTCGACCACCGCGTCGAAGCCCTTCTCGGCGAAGGCTGTCTCATCGGTCAGGTCGGGGCGCAACAGGTCGAGGCCGGCCGGATGGAAGTGGATGGCCAGCGCCAGGGCGGGGCGCTCCAGGCGCAGCAGGATGCGGTGACCGGCCAGCCGGGCCAGGCGCGACGGGGCCGCCGGGTCACGGGCGAGCAGGGCGTTCAGGGTGCGTTCCAGGCCGGCCAGCAGCAGGGTGGGAGACAGCGCCATCATGCCCTCACAGCTTGATGCCGCGGTGCAGGGCGACGATGCCCCCGGTGAGGTTGGTGTACTCGACCCGCTCCAGCCCGGCGGCCTCCATCATCGCCTTGAGGGTCTCCTGGTCGGGGTGCATGCGGATCGACTCGGCCAGGTAGCGGTAGCTGTCGGCGTCGCTTGCCACCAGTTCGCCGATCTTCGGCAGCAGGCGGAAGGAGTACTCGTCGTAGGCCCTGGAGAACAGCGGGTTGCCCGGCTTGGAGAACTCCAGCACCAGCAGCCGGCCGCCGGGCTTGAGCACCCGGGTCATGGAGCGCAGCGCGGCGTCCTTGTCGGTGACGTTGCGCAGCCCGAAGGCGATGGTGATGCAGTCGAAGGTGTTGTCGGGGAAGGGCAGGCACTCGGCGTTGGCCTGGACGTACTCGACGTTGCCGCCGACGCCGCTGTCGAGCAGCTTGTCGCGGCCGACCCGCAGCATGGACTCGTTGATGTCGGCCAGCACCACCCGTCCGCGAGGGCCCACCATGCGCGAGAACTTCCGCGTCAGGTCGCCGGTGCCCCCGGCGATGTCGAGCACGCTGTGGCCCGGGCGCACGCCGGAGCGCTCGATGGTCAGCCGCTTCCAAAGCCGGTGGATGCCCATCGACATCAGGTCGTTCATGACATCGTAGCGGGCCGCCACCGAGTGGAAGACATGGGCCACGCGTGAGGCCTTCTCCTCGACCGGGACTTCCTGGTAGCCGAAGTGGGTGGTGTGCTTGTCACTGGCGCTCATGCCGTGGGGCTCCCGAATCGCTGCAATGGGGGGAGGCCTGGCGGCCTCGCGATGGGCGCCATTGTAGCCTTCCCCGACGGCGATTGTCTTGACGCAGGGAATCACATGAACTGACTCCCGAAGGCGCCGGGGACAGGTCGTAGAGGGGGTCCTATGCCAGGGATGGCATCGGTAGCGCCCAAGGAAGGGTTCACAGCGCCCCCTCGGAGGCCTGTCGCCGGATCAGCCGAGGGGCAGGCTGGTTTTGCTTTCAGAGCTGTTTGATTTCGATGCCCAGTGGCTCCCGGGAGGCGCCGGCCTCTTCCAGGCGGCGCAGGTAGTCGGCCCAGTTGGCCTCGCGCCGCCGGATCAGATCAAAGAGGTAGTCCCAGCTGAAGAGCCCGCTGTCGTGGCCGTCGTCGAAGTGCAGCTTGAGGGCGTAGCGGCCGGTCTGGGTGATGTTCTTCAGGCCCACATGCTTCTTGCCCACCTGCAGGGTGGCGGTATCGGGACCATGGCCGCGCACCTCGGCGGAAGGTGAGAAGACCCGCAGGTACTCCACCGGCAGCCGGTAGCTCTCGCCGCCCTCGTAGGTGAGCTCGAGCTCACGCTCCTTGCGGTGGTAGTGCACTCGGGTGGGAATCGGGGCTGTCATAAGCACCTCCGGTGAGAGGTAAGTCGGAAGAGAGAAGAAGAAAGGCAAGCAGGCTGTGCTCATGCCTTCCCTCTTCAAGGCGCGAAGCGCCGCTCTTCCTCCTTGCAGCGGCGCAGCCGCGCCTTACAAGATATACCGCGACAGGTCCTCGTCCATCGCCAGCTCGCCGAGCTGGGAGTCGACGTAGGCGGCATCGATTGACAGCGGGCTGCCGAAGTCGCCGCCCAGGTAGGAGGCCTCCTCGAGCAGGCGCTCCATCACGGTATGCAGGCGCCGGGCGCCGATGTTCTCGGTGCCCTCGTTGACCTTCCAGGCGATCTCGGCGATGCGCGCGATGCCATCCTCGGTGAAGGCGACCTCGAGCCCCTCGGTGGCGAGCAGCGCCTGGTACTGCTTGGTCAGCGCGGCGGAGGGCTCGGTGAGGATGCGCTTGAAGTCCTCCGGCGTCAGGGCATTGAGCTCGACGCGGATCGGCAACCGGCCCTGCAGCTCGGGGATCAGGTCCGACGGGCGCGACAGGTGGAAGGCACCGGAGGCGATGAACAGGATGTGGTCGGTGCGCACCATGCCGTACTTGGTGGAGACCGTGGAGCCCTCGATCAGCGGCAGCAGGTCGCGCTGGACGCCCTCGCGGGAGACCTCGCCGCCGCTGGACTGGCCGCTGCCCTTGCACACCTTGTCGATCTCGTCGAGGAAGACGATGCCGTTCTGCTCGACCGCCTCGACGGCTCGGCTCTTGATGTCGTCCTCGTTGACCAGCTTGCCGGCCTCCTCGTCGCGCAGCAGGCCGAAGGCATCCTTCACCGCCACCCGGCGGGTCTCGCTCTTCTGCTTGCCCATGCCGGCGAAGAGGTTCTGCAGCTGGCTGGTCATCTCCTCCATGCCCGGCGGGGTCATGATATCGACGCCGGAGCCCTGGGGGGTGACCTCGATGTCGATCTCCTTGTCGTCGAGCTGTCCCTCGCGCAGCTTCTTGCGGAAGATCTGGCGAGTCGAGCTGTCCTGGCGGGGCGCGTCCTCCTGGCCGCGGGGCGGCGGCAGCAGGGCGTCGAGGATGCGCTCCTCGGCGGCGTCCTCCGCGCGGTGGCCCACCTCGGCCTTGGCCTGCTCGCGCACCAGCTTGATGGCGGCCTCGGTCAGGTCGCGGATGATCGACTCGACGTCGCGGCCCACATAGCCCACCTCGGTGAACTTGGTGGCCTCGACCTTGATGAAGGGGGCGCCGGCGAGCTTGGCCAGGCGGCGTGCGATCTCGGTCTTGCCCACGCCGGTGGGGCCGATCATCAGGATGTTCTTGGGCGTCACCTCCTGGCGCAGCTCGCCGTCGAGCTGCATGCGACGCCAGCGGTTGCGCAGGGCGACGGCCACGGCGCGCTTGGCGTCCTGCTGGCCGACGATGTACTGGTCCAGGGCGTGGACGATCTCGCGGGGGGTCATCCGGGTCATGGTCAGAGCTCTTCCAGGGTGACGTTGTGGTTGGTGAACACGCAGATGTCACCGGCGATGGACAGCGACTTCTCGGTGATATCGCGGGCACCGAGGTCGGTGTTCTCGAGTAGTGCTCGGGCGGCGGCCAGGGCGTAGTTGCCGCCGGAGCCGATGGCGATGATGCCGCCCTCGGGCTCCACCACGTCACCGTTGCCGGTGATGATCAGCGAGGCGTCCTTGTTGGCCACGGCGAGCAGCGCCTCGAGGCGGCGCAGGGCGCGGTCGGTGCGCCAGTCCTTGGCCAGCTCCACGGCGGCCTTGACCAGGTTGCCCTGGTACTTCTCCAGCTGCGCCTCGAAACGCTCGAAGAGGGTGAAGGCATCGGCGGTGCCGCCGGCGAAGCCGGCCAGGACCTGGCCGTGGTAGAGGCGGCGCACCTTGCTGGCGTTGCCCTTCATCACGGTGTTGCCCAGCGAGACCTGGCCGTCGCCGGCCAGCGCCACCTGGTCACCGCGGCGCACGGAAACGATCGTGGTCATGGAGGGGACTCCTTGGGGGAGCACAGGGCTCCCGATGACTGGCGGCGCCGCGGACAGGGCCGGGGCGCCGTGGATGAACTCAGCAAGTGAAGTGCGGGCGGGGGGCGAGGAATTCAACCTTGGTCGCGTCTACCTCGCCGGTCGGGCGGGTCAGTTCTGCAGCTGGATCAGCAGCGGCTCGATGCCCTGGGTGACCATCAGGTCCTGGGCGCGGGTGAGCTCGCGCCGGTCGCTGTAGGGGCCGACCTGGACCCGGTGCCAGGTGTCGCCGCCGCCGGCCTTCACCTCGCTGATCTTGGCGAGCAGGCCGAAGTCGCGCAGCCGGCCCGCCAGCCTGCTGGCATCCCCCGCCTCGCGGAAGGAGGCGGCCTGCAGCATGAAGCGGGCATCGGCCGGCGGCTCGTCCGTCGCCTGGGGGGGCGGGCGGTCCTCCTGCGCCGCTGCGTCGGTCTCCAGGTTGGCGGCGATCACCTGGGCGATGGGGTCGTCGTCGGTCGTTGCCGGCGGCGTCTCGGGACGCTCCGGCGGAGTGGCCGTGGAGGCCGGCACCTTGCCGCCCGGGGCGATCACCTCGGATTCCGGCAACAGGGTGTAGAACTCGAAGGTCGGCATCGGCGGCTCCTCGGGCGTGGCGGCCGGCTCGCCTTCCCGGGGCTCCTGAGGGGGAGCGGGCTTGGTCAGCACCGTGGCCAGCGGCGAGTCGCTGCCCTCCTGCCAGGGGGCGATACCCTGCTGGTGCTGGGCCAGCAGGAAGCCCGCCACCATGCCGACCAGCCCCCACAGCCAGCCCGGGATGCCGCGGCGCGGGGGTGGCGCGGCGCGGCGCCGCGGGGTGCTGGTGGCGCCGCGCTTCTTCGCTGGCTGCTTGCGGGTGGCCATGGCTTACATCTCCTCGGGCGCGCCGACACCCATCAGGTCGAGGCCGTTGCGCAGGACCTGGCGCGTGGCCAGCCCCAGCGCCAGCCGGGCGTTGCGCAGGGCGTCATCGTCGACCATCACCTTCACCGCGTTGTAGCAGGTGTGGAAGTCGGCGGCGAGGTCGAGCAGGTACTGGGCGATCTGCTGGGGCTCGTGGGCGGCGGCGGCGTGCTGGACCACCTCGGGATAGCGGGCCAGGCGGTTGAGCAGCGCCTTCTCCTGGTCGGCCTCCAGCAGGGCCAGGCTCTGCACGGCCAGGGCGTGGTCGAACGGCTTCTCCTCGGCCTCGGCCTTGCGCAGCATGCTGCACACCCGGGCGTGGGCGTACTGCACGTAGTAGACCGGGTTGTCGTTGGACTGGGAGCGCGCCAGGTCGATGTCGAAGGTGAGCTGGGAATCCGCCCGGCGCGCGGCCAGGAAGAAGCGGGTGGCGTCGTGGCCCACCTCGTCGATCAGGTCGCGCACCGTGACGTAGCTGCCGGCGCGCTTGGAGAGCTTCACCTCGACCCCGGAGCGGGTGACCATCACCATCTGGTGCAATACGTAGTCGGGCCAGCCCTGGGGGATGCCGGCCTCGAGGGCCTGGAGCCCGGCGCGCACCCGGGTCACGGTGGAGTGGTGGTCGGCCCCCTGCTCGTTGATCACCGTCTCGAAGCCGCGCTGCCACTTGTCCAGGTGGTAGGCGACGTCGGGCAGGAAGTAGGTGTAGTGGCCATCGGACTTGCGCATCACCCGGTCCTTGTCGTCGCCGAAGTCGGTGGTGCGCAGCCACAGGGCGCCGTCCTGCTCGTAGGTATGGCCCTGCTTGATGAGACGCTGGACCGTGGCCTCGACCTTGCCCTGCTCGTAGAGCGAGGACTCCAGGAAGTAGACGTCGAAGGTCACGCCGAAGGCCTTGAGGTCGAGGTCCTGCTCGCGGCGCAGGTAGGCCACGGCGAAGTCGCGGATGGCGTCCAGGTCCTCCGGGTCGCCTGCCGCCGTGACGTGCCGGTCATCGGCATGCACCGTCTCCCCGGCCAGGTAGGCGTTGGCCACGTCGATGATGTAGCCGCCGCGGTAGCCGTCCTCTGGCCAGCCCGGGTCGCCGGGGTCGATGCCCTTGACCCGCGCCTGCACCGAGCGAGCCAGGTTGCTGATCTGGGCGCCGGCGTCGTTGTAGTAGAACTCGCGGGTCACCTCATGGCCGGTGGCCTCGAGCAGGCGGCTGATGCTGTCGCCGATCGCCGCGCCGCGGCCGTGGCCCACGTGCAGCGGCCCGGTGGGATTGGCGGAGACGAACTCCACCTGCACCTTCCGGCCCTGGCCGGTGAGGTTGCGGCCATAGGCGTCGCCGGCCTCGAGCACCTGGCGCACCACCTGGGCGGCGGCGTCGGTGGCGGCGAAGAAGTTGACGAAGCCAGGGCCGGCGATCTCCACCCTCTGCACGGCATCGCTTGCCGGCAGGGCCGCGACCAGCGCCTCGGCCAGCTCGCGAGGCTTCCTGCCGGCCGGCTTGGCCAGCATCAGCGCCAGGTTGGTGGCGTAGTCGCCGTGGGCCTTGTCGCGGGTCGGGTCGACCTTGATGGTTGGCGCGAGTTCGGCGGGCAGCACGCCCTGCTGCCGGAGGTTGTCCAGGGCGCCCTCGAGCAGCGCGATGATGGTCTCTTTCATGGAAGTGTCCGGTGTCCTGTGGCGTGGGCGGTGCGAGCGACCGCCGGGCGAGTCTGGGGCGCCATTATCGGCAATCGGCGCCGGGCTTTAAAGGTGTGTGGTCAGGCCAGGGTCTGCGGGTCGATATCCAGCGACCAGCGTACCCGTCGCGCCTCGGGACGGCCCTCGAGCCAGGCGACCAGCCAGGCGCCGGCCTCGTGCAGCTGGCTGCGGCGGTCGGCGGCCAGCATCAGCTGCAGGTGGTAGCGGTTCTGGCGCCGTTCCATGGGGGCCGGGACCGGCCCCAGGCAGTCGACGGCGAGTCCACGCTCGCCGATCCGCTGACGCAGCGCCTCGGCGGCCAGGCCGCCCAGGGCGACCACGGCCGTCTCGTCGGGGGCCTCGAGGCGCAGCAGGGCGAGGAAGCGGAAGGGCGGCAGCCGGGCGGCCCGCCGCTCCTCCAGCAGCTGGCCGGCGAGGGCGTCGTAGCCCCGCTCGGCCAGCAGGCGCAGGTGCGGGTCGTCGGTGTGCAGGGTCTGCACCAGCACCCGGCCGGGATGGGCGGCGCGGCCGGCGCGGCCCGCCACCTGCTCGAGCAACTGGGCGCTGTGTTCCAGGGCCCGGAAGTCGCTGGCATAGAGCCCGGCATCGGCATTGACCACCACCACCAGGGTGACATGGGGCAGGTGGTGCCCCTTGGCCAGCATCTGGGTCCCCACCAGCAGGCAAGGATCGCCGCGGCGCACCTCGGCCAGCATCTGCTCGAGGGCGTCGCGGCGCCGGGTGCTGTCGCGGTCGATGCGGTGTACCGGCACCTCGGGGAACAGCGACGCCAGGGTCTCCTCGGTGCGCTCGGTGCCGCTGCCCAGCGGGCGCAGGTCGACGCTGCCGCACTCGGGGCAGGCGTCGGGGAGGGCGCGGCGCCGGTCGCAGTGGTGGCAGGCCAGCAGCGGCGGCTGCCGGTGCAGGGTCATGCGCGCATCGCAGTGGTCGCACTCGGCCATCCAGCCGCAGGCGTGGCAGGCCAGGGTGGGGGCGAAGCCGCGTCGGTTGATGAAGACCAGCACCTGGTGGCCGGCGGCCAGGGTCTCGCGCACCGTCTCGATCACTGGTGGGATCAGCCCGCCCTGTCGGCGCCGGCCGCGCAGGTCGACGAGCTCGAGGCGGGCCGGGGCATGGCGGCTCGCCCGGCGGGTCAGTCGCAGGTGGCGGTAGTCGCCGTGCTGCGCTCGCTGCAGCGACTCCAGCGATGGCGTGGCGCTGCCCAGCAGCAGCGGGATGCGGTGGTGGTGGGCGCGGGCCACGGCCAGGTCGCGGGCATGGTAGCGCAGGCCATCCTGTTGCTTGTAGGAGCCGTCGTGCTCCTCGTCGACGATTATCACGCCGGGGCGGGCCAGGGGGGTGAAGATGGCCGAGCGGGTGCCCAGCACGATGGGCGCCCGGCCGCTGGCGGCGGCCTCCCAGGCATCGAGGCGCTCGTGGTCGGTGAGCCCCGAGTGCAGCGCCACCACCGGTGCCCGGAAGCGGCGACGGAAGCGGGCGAGGGTCTGGGGCGTCAGGCCGATCTCGGGGACCAGCACCAGGGCCTGGCGATGGCGGGCGATGACCGCCTCGATCAGCTGCAGGTAGACCTCGGTCTTGCCGCTGCCGGTGACGCCATGCAGCAGGCAGGGGTGGAAGCCGTCGAGCCGCTCGTGCACGGCGGCCAGCGCCACGGCCTGCTCGCGATTGAGGGGCAGGGCGGGTTCGGCGAGCCCCGCGTCGCCCTCGGCCGCCGGCGAGGCCGCCAGGGGTTCCTCGTGACGCGCCACCAGGCCCTTGTCGGCTAGGGCGCGCAGCTGGTCGCGGCTGAACGACTGGGCGAGGATCGCCTGGCTGACCAGCCCGTGGGGATGCTGGCGCAGCATGCTCAGCAGCTCCGCCTGGCGGGGGGCCCGGGCCAGGCCCGGCGGGGCCTCCTGGCGGCCGGCGGCGGTGACGCTCCAGCGCTCGCGGGTACGGGCCTCGAGCGCCCGGCCCTGGCGCAGCAGCCCCGGCATCGCCTGGTGCAGGGTGTCGCCGAGGGCATGCTGGTAGTAGCGGGCGGCGAAGCGGCACAGCCACAGCCAGTCGGCCGGCAGCGGGGCGTCGTCCAGGCAGCCCGCCACCGGCCTGAGGCGCGACAGCGGCAGCTCGCTCTCGTCCCGGCACTCCGCCACCACGCCGACCACCTCCCGGCGGCCGAAGGGCACCGTCACCCGCAGGCCAGGCTGCCAGCCCCCCGGGGGTGACTCGCGGCAGGGGCGGTAGTCGAACAGCCGGCGCAGCGGCGAGGGTACGGCAACGCCCAGTACGCGTGGCACGGGCGGGCAGGGGGAATCGGGCAATTGGCCTCCGGCGTCGGCTCTGCTAGAATGCTTCGCCGCTGCGGACACCCTGGCCCTGTACAAGGGAGCGTGGCGGCAACCGGTTCGCATCTACAGACAACCCGTATGCGGTGCCTGGCAGAAGATCAGGTGGCGGCATACAGCTTCATGAGGCTCAAGATGAAACAAGGTATCCACCCGGATTACAAGACGGTCAACGCGACCTGTTCCTGCGGCGCCACCTTCGAGGTCGGCACCACCGCCGGTCACGACTTCTCCCTGGACGTCTGCTCACAGTGCCACCCCTTCTATACCGGCAAGCAGAAGCAGGCGACCACCGGTGGTCGCGTCGAACGCTTCAACAAGCGCTTCGGTGCCGCCATCAAGCGCTGAGCCGCCCGGCACGACGCACCATCGAGAAACCCGCCCATCGTGGCGGGTTTCTTTATGCCCGCTCGTCGGAGTGCCACCCGTCCCGTTGCCGGCCGCGAGGATAAGCAAAGCGTTATGGCTGGCGGGGTCAGCCATAAGTGTCGGCAAATGGCCGGCAACGTCTTCAAACGAGCGTACAACAGGGCGGATGTCTGGCGAGTTGAGCGCGACAGGCTTTTTGTATACGCTAGCCGACCTCCCACTGTTTACCGGATCCTCTCAGCATGACTGACGCGAAGAAGAAGGCGGCGCTGGATTACCACGCGAAACCCATCCCCGGAAAGCTGTCGGTGGAGCTCACCAAGCCCACCGCCACCGCCCGGGACCTCTCCCTGGCCTACAGCCCGGGCGTGGCGGAGCCTGTTCGCGAGATCGCCAGTGACCCGGAGAACGCCTACCTCTACACCGGCAAGGGCAACCTGGTGGCAGTGATTTCCGACGGCAGCGCCATTCTCGGCCTTGGCAACCTGGGCCCACTGGCGAGCAAGCCGGTGATGGAAGGCAAGGGGGTGCTGTTCAAGCGCTTCGCCGGCATCAACTCGGTGGACATCGAGGTCAATGCCGAGAGCCCGCAGGCCTTCATCGACACCGTGGCGCGCATCGCCGATACCTGGGGCGGCATCAACCTCGAGGACATCAAGGCCCCGGAGTGCTTCGAGATCGAGCAGGCGCTGATCGAGCAGTGCAGCATCCCGGTGTTCCACGACGACCAGCACGGCACGGCCATCGTCACCGCCGCGGGCATGCTCAATGCCCTGGAGATCGCCGGCAAGTCGCTGGACAGCGCCCGCATCGTCTGCCTGGGGGCCGGTGCCGCGGCCATTGCCTGCATGAAGCTGCTGGTCTCCTGCGGTGCGCATCCCGAGAACATCGTGATGCTCGACCGCAAGGGCGTGATCCACAGCGGCCGCGAGGACCTGAACCAGTACAAGGCGATGTTCGCCGTGGAGACCGACAAGCGCACCCTGGCCGACGCCATCGAGGGCGCCGACGTCTTCGTCGGCCTCTCCGGGCCGGGACTGATGAGTGCCGACCACATCCGCAGCATGGCCCCCAACCCGGTGGTCTTCGCCTGCACCAATCCCGACCCGGAGATTCATCCCGACCTGGCCCGGGAGACGCGCCCGGACGTGATCATGGCGACCGGCCGCTCCGACTACCCCAACCAGGTCAACAACGTGCTGGGCTTTCCCTTCATCTTCCGCGGGGCCCTCGACGTGCGCGCCACCCGCATCAACGAGGAGATGAAGGTCGCCGCCGTTCACGCCCTCAAGGACCTCGCCCGCGAGCCGGTGCCGCAGGAGGTGCTGGAGGCCTACGAGATGGACGAGATGACGTTCGGGCCGGAGTACATCATCCCCACCCCCGTGGATATCCGCCTGCTCGACCGGATCTCCTCGGCGGTGGCCCAGGCCGCGGTGGACTCCGGGGTGGCGCGCAAGCCCTATCCGTCCCACTACCCGTTGAAGACCGTGGATGACGTCTACGGCGGCTGAGCCCCGAAGACCTCCTCTGCCCCGCGACGACGCCGGCTCTCGAGCCGGCGTCATCGTCTGTGGCGAGGAGGGCTCGGGGCCTACCAGTCGTAGAGGAGGGAGGCGCTGGTGGTATGGTCGGTGCGGGCCTCGGCGCCCTGCGGAGGGCGGGAGTTGTCCCGGATCTCGTGGGAGAGCCGCAGGGCCAGGTGAGCGTTGAGCCGCGCGGTGAGCGAGGTCAGCGAGCGCGAGGTGGTGTTGTCGTCGGTCGCCTCCACCGAGAGTTCCTGTGCCAGGCTGGAGGTCTCCGAGAAGGCCCATTCGTAGGCCAGCGCCCCGTAGGCCACGCCCAGGGTGGCGTTCTCCTCCCCCTCGATGCGGTCATAGCGGTAGCCAGGTCCCGCCTCCAGCGAGAGCTTGTGCCTTTCGCCGTCGAGCAGGTCGCGGCCGTAGCCGCCGATGGTGGTGAACTGCTGGTCGTAGCCGCCGAAGCGGTCCTTCTCCCAGCGGGCAAAGCCGAACACGTAGTGGGGGCCGTCGAGCTCGTAGCGCTCTCGGCCGGCCACCAGGTACTGCTCGGCGCTGGTGTCGCCGTTGCGCGAGACGTTGCGTACCTCGCCGCGCAGGGTATGGGTCCAGTCGCCGACCACCCAGGTGAGCCGGCCCTTGCCGATCAGGGTCTGGCTGTCGGTGTTGCCCGAGAGGTGGGTGTAGCCCAGCTCGGCGCTGCCGCCGAAGCCCTGGTCATCCTCCTCGGGCGGCGGCGGGGCATAGAAGGGGCCGGCCTGGGTGCCGCCGGCGATCGTCAGCAGGCCGCAGAGGGCCGCCCATCGAGTCATCGAAGGGAGTGTCGCGGGATGCGGCATGGTGGTTCTCCCCGGGTTGCCGGATGTCGATAGCTGCCCGAAGCGGCGTGCGAGGTTGCGCTGCCCGGGCGGCGTCCCTGCCGCCCGGTGCAGGAGTCGGGTGTCGGCCTAGAAGATGGCCTCGTAGGCGCCGGTGCCCTGGGAGCCGCTCTCGCGCTCGACCTCACGCTCGACGCGACGCGGCTGGAAGTCCGGCAGGTGGTCGGCCATGAACAGCTCCTCGATGCCGCCGCCCTGTCCCTCACGCAGCAGGCGGCCGGTGTCGGGGTCGACCCGCTCGGTGACCACCTGCTCCGGCCGCTCGGGCCAGCGCTCGGGCTGGCCCTCCAGGGCCTGGCCCATGAAGTCCATCCAGATCGGCAGGGCGGCCTGGGCGCCGTACTCGGCGGTGGAGGAGTTGTCGTCCTTGCCCACCCAGGCGGTGGTCACCAGGTCGCTGTTGAAGCCGGCGAACCAGGCATCGCGCTGGTCGTTGGTGGTGCCGGTCTTGCCGACGATGTCGCTGCGGCCGAGCTCCAGGGCCTTGCGCGCGGTGCCGCGCTCGACCACGTCGCGCAGCATGTCGCGCAGGATGTAGACGGCGGCGGGGTCGGCGACCCGGGGAGCGACCTCGAAGGTCTCGCCGTCGCGCTCGACGGTCTGCTGGCCATCGCGGCAGTCGCGACAGGCGACGCGCGGGCTGGCCTCCTCGACGACGGTAGTGTCATCGCCGCGGGTCACCCGCTCGATGAACCAGGGCGACACCTGGAAGCCGCCGTTGGCCAGCACCGCATAGGCGTTGGTCATCTCCAGCGGGGTGAGGCTCGCGCTGCCGAGGGCCAGGGAGAGGCCGCGCGGCAGCTGGTCGGCGGCGAAGCCGAAGCCCTGCAGGAACTCGATGGTGCGATCCAGCCCCAGGGACTGCAGCACGCGGATGGTGACCAGGTTGCGCGAGCGGGCCAGGGCATCGCGCAGCCGGATCGGGCCGAGGAAGTCGCCGCTGGAGTTCGCCGGGCGCCACAGCTCGTCGCTACCGTCCTGCATCACCACCGGGGCATCGTTGACCACGCTGGCGGGGTTCATCTCGCCGCTGTCCAGCGCCGCCAGGTAGACGAAGGGCTTGAAGATCGAGCCGGACTGGCGACGGGCCTGGGTGGCGCGGTTGAACTTGCTGGCATCGAAGTCGAAGCCACCCTGCAGGGCCAGGATGGCCCCGGTGTCGGGGGCCATCGCCACCAGCGAGCCCTCGGCGTCGGGGCGCTGGGAGAGGCGCCAGCTGCCGTCCTCCCGCTGCAGGATGCGCACCAGGTCGCCGCTGCTGGCGATCTCGCTCGCCGAGCCCGGGGCGGCGCCCCGGCTCCTGGCGCTGCGATAGGGGCGCGCCCACTCCAGGCCGGCCCAGTCGAGGGAGTGCAGCTCGCCGCCGCGGGCCAGCACCCGCATCTCGCGGCCCTCGCTTTCCACCACGATGGCCGGCTTCAGGGGGCCGTAGGCCGGGGTGCGCTCGAGCACCTGCAGCCAGTTGCTGACGTCGCCCTCGATGCCCTCGACCTCGGTCTGGCTGCGCTCGGCGGCGCGCCGGGCGGTCTGCATGATCTCGGGCGACTCGGCGAGCTCCTCCTCCAGGCCCTCGCGTCCGGTCTGCTCCTGGGCCTCGGCCAGGCTGCGCGGGATGTCGGTCTGTTCGGGCCCGCGCCAGCCGTGCCGGGTGTCATAGGTGATCAGGCCGCCGGCCAGGGCCTGGCCCGCCAGCGGCTGGAGCTCGCTGTCCAGGGTGGTATGGATGCGATATCCCCCGGTGTAGGCCTGGTCGCCGTAGCGCTCCACCGCGAACTGCCGGGCCATCTCGGCGACGTAATCGGCCTCCACTTCCAGCTGGGCGAGGTGGCGGCTTGCGGTGACCGGGGCCTGCACGGCTTCCTCGTAGGCCGCCTGGTCGATGATCTCCAGCTCCCGCATGCGGAACAGGATCCAGTTGCGGCGGATCAGCGCCCGTTCGGCGTTGGCCAGCGGATTGAAGGCGGAAGGCGCCTTGGGCAGGCCGGCGATCATGGCCGTCTCGGCCAGGGTCAGCTCGGCCAGCGGCCGGTCATAGTAGACCTCCGCGGCGGCGGCGATGCCGTAGGCGCGGTTGCCCAGGTAGATCTTGTTGACGTAGAGCTCGAGGATCTCCTCCTTGGAGAGGATCTGCTCCATCTGCAGCGCCAGCAGGATCTCGCGGATCTTGCGGGTGAAGGTCCGATCCAGGGTGAGCAGGTAGTTGCGCGCCACCTGCATGGTGATGGTCGAACCCCCGGACTGGATGTCGCCGCCGCTGGCCACCAGTTCCACGGCGGCACGCGCCAGGCCCTTGGGATCGACGCCGCGGTGGTCGAAGTAGGTGGCATCCTCGGCGGCCAGCAGGGCCCCGATGAGCGCCTGGGGGATCTCCTCATACTCCACCGGCGTGCGGCGCTCCTCGCCGAACTCGCCGATCAGCTTGCCGTCGCGGGTGAAGATGCGCAGCGGGGTCTGCAGCTCGAAGTCCTGCAACTGGCGCACATCGGGCAGGCCGGGGGCGAAGTAGAGCGCGGCACCCACCACGCCCAGTACTCCGGCGGCGGAGAGCGAGACCAGCAGCCAGAGGACGGAGACAACCAGGGTTCTGAGTAACTTCATGAAAACGCGGTATCCATGCTGGGAACGGGGGCGGAGTGGTGGCGATGAGCGTGGCCTCCCCTTGCGGCGGCCATTATAGGAAGCCGAGGGGGTGGTCACCAGCGTTGACGCCTGGCGACACCGTCATTCGTGTGAGATCCGGAAATATCATGTAACCTTCGATTACGGATCGGGTATGATGAGTTTCATCTGTTCCGCCCCGGTTCGGAGTGGATAATCATAATGAGCGGCACGCCGCATGGATCAGGCAGGGGCATGACTCAAGATGCGACTGAGAGCATCCGGCAAGGGACTGGTCGGTGTCGACATCACCTCGGCAACCGTCAAGGTCATCGAACTCAAGCGCGCTGGTAGCCACTACCAGGTCGAAAGCTACGCCGTCCGGCCCCTGCGCGAGGGCGCCGTGATCGAGCGACGGATCCGCGACATGTCGGCCGTGGTGGACGCCCTGAAGCGTGCCGTGGACCATGCCCGGCCGGGCTCGCGCAACGCCGCGGTGGCCGTGCCGGCCAGCGCCGCCATCACCAAGACCCTCACCCTGCCCGCCTCGCTCGATGACGACGAGATCGAGGCGCGCATCCAGCTCGAGTCAGACAAGCACATCCCGTTTCCGTTCAGCGAGGTCGCCTTCGACTTCCAGCGGCTGGGGCTCAACTCGCGCTACGGCGACCAGCAGGACGTGCTGCTGGTCGCCTGCCGCCAGCAGGACGTCAACCAGCTGACCGAGGCCGTGCTGCAGGCCGGGCTGACCCCGGCGGCCGTGGACGTCGAGACCTTCGCCATGGAGCGCGCCTTCCAGGAGCTTCGCCACCAGCTGCCCGCGGACGAGGGCGAGCAGGAGTGCGTGGCCCTGGTGGATATCGGCGCCACCATGAACGCCTTCCATGTGCTGCGCGAGGGGCGCGTCACTTACAGCCGCGACACCGTGTTCGGTGGCCGCCAGCTGACCGACGAGATCCGCAACCGCTACGGGCTGAGCCTCGAGGAGGCGGGCCTGGCCAAGAAGCGCGGCGGCCTGCCCGATGACTACCAGCGCAGCGTGCTCGACCCCTTCCTCGACACCCTGGTCCAGCAGGTGGGCCGCTCGCTGCAGCTCTACTATACCGCCGGGCGCAAGCAGGAGGTGCGGCGGATGATCCTGACCGGCGGCACCAGCGTGCTCCCGGGGCTGGCCGAGCGCCTGGCCGAGGAGAGCGGCATGGAGGTGGTGATCGCCAACCCCTTCCGGCGCATGAAGGTGAACCCCCGCATCGACGTCCCGACCCTGGCCGGTGATGCGCCGGCCATGCTCACGGCCTGCGGCCTGGCGATGAGGGTAGGCAAATGACCATCGAGATCAACCTGCTCCCCTGGCGGGAGGAAGTGCGTGCCCGGCGCAGCAAACGCTTCTACCTGGCGCTGGCGCTGATGGCAGTGATCGGCCTCGGCGGCGGCTACGGCATGACCTGGTACTACGAGCAGCGGCTGGCCGACCAGCAGCAGCGCCATCAGCTGATCAGTGCCCGCACCGCCGAGCTGGATCGCGATATCCGCGCGGTGAGCCAGTACGAGGAGCAGGTCGCCTCGCTGAAGCGCCAGATCGAGGTCTTCGAGCAGCTGCAGATGGGGCGTCCACAGACGGTCCATGTCCTCAATGCCCTGGCGGCGAGCCTGGAGGAGGGCGTCTACTACTCGGGGCTCAACCGCCAGGGCAGCCAGCTGCGGCTCGCCGGCCTGGCCGAGGACAATCGGCGGGTCTCAGACCAGCTGCGCCAGCTGGAGGCCTCTCCGGTCTTCGACGTGCCGGTGCTCTCGGAGGTGGAGTCCACCGACGGCGAGATGCGCCGCTTCAACCTCAGCGTGAACCAGCAGATGCCCGACGCGGAAGGCACGGAGGCGCCATGAATCTGTCCACGGAAGTTCGTCGACTGCGCGACATGGACTGGGGGGAGCTGGACATCAAGGAGTCCGGCGGCTGGCCCTTCCTGCTGCAGCTGATCTGCTGCGTGCTGGTGCTGGGCCTGACCCTCGCCGGCATGTACTGGTACCTCGCCGCGCCCAAGGTCGAGGAGCTCGAGCAGGCCCAGCGCGAGGAGCAGCGCCTGCTGCGCGACTACCGCAGCAAGTCGGCCCAGGCGGCCAACCTGCCGGCACTGCGGGAGCAGGTCGAGGAGCTCGACCAGCGCCTGTCGGCACTGGTGGCCATGCTCCCGGGCGGCCCCGAGATCCCGTCGCTGATCGACGACATCAGCGAGACGGCGCTGGACAACCAGCTCTCCATCGACTTCATTCGCCTGCGCAGCCCGGCGCTGCAGGAATTCTACACCGAGCGTCCCTTCGATATCCGGGTGAGGGGCGACTACCACCGCATCGGCTCCTTCATCGCCGGCGTCGCCGACCTGCCACGCATCGTCACCCAGCACGACTTCAGCCTGGAGCCGGTCGACGGCGGCAACCGCTTGCAGCTCTCGATGCTGGCCAAGACCTACAGCTATCGCCCGCCCCAGGTCACCGCCGAGGAGGGAACGCCATGACGCACTGGCTGACCAGAGGCGCCCTGATGGCACTGCTGCTGACCCTGGGCGCCTGCCGCGACGCGGACTTGCCCGGCCTCGAGCGGGAACTGGAGGCGATGCGGGTCGACCCCGGCCAGGTGGACCTGGAGCCGGTACCGCCCATGCCGACCTACACCTCGGTGGACTATGACTTCGCCGACGAGCGCAGTCCCTTCCAGGCCCGCCTGCCGGAACCCGAGGAGCTGCCCGGCGGCGGGGCCGACAGTGACCTGTCACCGGATGAGTCGCGCCCCAAGGAGCCGCTGGAGGCCTATGACCTGAGCCAGCTCGAGCTGGTGGGCACCCTCACGGTGGGCGGTCAGCCCTCGGCCCTGGTCCAAGCGCCGGACGGTCAGGTGCACCGCCTGCGCACCGGCAACCATCTGGGGTCCGACTTCGGGCGCATCGTCAGTATCACCGGGGCCTCGGTCCAGCTGGTGGAGATCGTGCCCACCGGACGGGGCGGCTGGACCGAGCGCAGCACCCGGCTGACACTCGACGACTAGACAACATGACGCCATGCCGCCGGGCTGTAGGCGGCAGAGGCCAGCAGGGGGAAAGGGAACAATGCAACCGATGATTCGTGGTCTCGCAATCGTGGCACTGCTGGCGGTCTCCGCGGCCGCCACGGCGGCCTCCACTCTCACCGACCTGGCGTTCCGCCAGGGCAGTGACGGGGCGCTGGAAGTCGATCTCGACTTCCGGGGCCCGGTACCCGAGGTGCGCGGCTATCGCCTCGACGACCCGGCCCGGCTGACCATCGACCTGATGGAGACCGACAGCGCCCTGGAGCGCCGCCGCGAGGAGCTCGGCATCGGCGGGGTCGAGCGGGTCACGGCCCTGGAGGCCGGTTCGCGCACGCGCCTGGTCTTCGAGCTCGAGGGCCCCCTGCCCTACGATACCCGTCAGCAGGGCGACCGCCTGCGTCTCTCCATCGGCGGCGGGGCTGGCCAGCCGCCGGCGGCCATGACCGCCTCGACCACGGCCTCCTCTGCTACCGCCGCCCCGGCGAGCCCGAGCCGCGACACCGCTTCGGCCTACGATGAGCCGAGCATCCAGGACATCGACTTCCGCCGCGGCGACGGCGGGGCCGGGCGACTGGTGGTGACCTTCGACCGCACCGGGGTGGATGCCCGGGTGCGCGAGAGCGGACGCAACCGCATCGTCGCCGAGCTGCGCGGGGTCGAGCTGCCGGCCTCCCTGGACCAGGTCTACGACGTCAGCGACTTTGGCACGCCGCTCGACCGTGTCACGCCGAGGGTGGGGCGCGATGGCGTCACCCTGGACATCGAGGGCAGCGGCGACTTCGCCATGGTCTCCACCCAGAGCGGCCGCCAGCTGACCATCGAGGCCCAGCCGGTCACCCGGGAGGAGCGCGAGGAGCGCGTCCGCGAGCAGTTCCCCTACACCGGCGAGCGCATCACGCTGAACTTCCAGGATATCGAGGTGCGCTCGGTGCTGGCGATCATCGCCGACTTCACCGGCCTCAACCTGGTGGCCAGCGACAGCGTGACCGGCCGCGTCACCCTCAACCTGCAGGACGTGCCCTGGGACCAGGCCCTTGACCTGGTGCTCAAGAGCCACGGCCTGGCGAGCCGCCAGCAGGGCAACGTCATCGTGGTGGCCCCGGCCAGCGAACTGGCCAATCTGGAGCGCCAGGAGCTGGAATCCCGCGAGCAGCTCGAGACGCTGGCCCCGCTGGAGACCGAATACATCCAGGTGAAGTATGCCAAGGCCGATGACATGGCCCGCCTGCTGCGTGGCGAGAGCGGCTTCGGCCTGCTGACCGAGCGCGGCCGGGTGGCCGTCGACCCCCGCACCAATACCCTGCTGGTGCAGGATACCGCCGACCAGATCGATGCCATCCTGGCCACCCTGGAGCGCCTGGATATCGCCGTGCGCCAGGTGCAGATCGAGGCGCGCATCGTCATCGCCCGGGACAGCGCCACCCGCGAACTCGGGGTGAACTGGGGGCTTTCCAATAATGAAATTGGCTTGCCTGGTGGCGGCGGGACGCCCAATGGCCTCAATGCTCAGGGGGCGTCCGACGGCATTGCAGAAAACGGCGGCCTGGCGGTGGATATGGGCAGCTCCGATGTGGTGAACACCGCCTTCAGCTTCGGCTATCTCTCCGGCGATATCCTGCTCGACCTGGAGCTGCGTGCCCTGGAGAGCGAGGGCAAGAGCCAGACCATCTCCCAGCCGCGGGTGATTACCGCCAACCAGCGCACCGCGGTGATCAAGCAGGGTACCCAGATCCCCTACCAGGAGGGGACCTCCAGTGGTGCCACCAACGTCGAGTTCGAGGAGGCGGTGCTGGCGCTGGAGGTCACGCCGCAGATCACCCCGGACAACCGCATCATCATGGACCTGGTGATCAACAACGACACGGTAGGGGAGCTCTTCAACGGCGTGCCCTCCATCGACACTAACGAGATCGAGACCCAGGTGCTGGTGGACAACGGCGAGACCGTGGTGCTGGGCGGGATCCTCACCACCGAGGAGGTGCGCAGCCTGTTCAAGACTCCCTTCCTGGGCGACGTGCCGGTGCTGGGGAACCTCTTCCGCTATACCGAGGACACCAATGATAAGGTAGAGTTGCTGGTATTCATCACGCCCCGAATACTGGACGACAACCTGGCCATTCGCTGATGCAGGCACTTCCCAACCTGATACTGATCGGCCCCATGGGGGCCGGCAAGAGCACCATCGGCCGCCTACTGGCGGCCGAACTGTCACGCGAGTTCTACGACAGCGACCACGAGATCCAGGCGCGCTGTGGCGCGGACATCCCGTGGATCTTCGACGTCGAGGGCGAGTCGGGCTTCCGCGACCGCGAGACCCAGATGATCCGCGAGCTGACCCGCCACGAGGGCGTGGTCATCGCCACCGGTGGCGGTGCCGTGCTGCGCGAGGAGAACCGCCGGGTGCTGCGCGAGAGCGGTACCGTCATCTACCTGCTCACCACCGTGGAGCAGCAGCTCAGGCGCACCGCCAAGGACCGCAACCGCCCGCTGCTGCAGCGCGGCGACCGCGAGCAGCTGCTGCGCGAGATGTTCGCGCTGCGTGACCCCCTCTACCGTGCCACCGCCGATGTGGTGGTACGCACCGACCGGCGCGGCCCGCGTGCCGTGGTCAACGAGATCGTGCGGCGCGTCACGCGCCTGGTCGATCCCCTGCAATGCAAGGCCTGACGCCATGAGCGATTCCCGCAATGCCCCCAGCACCCTCGAGGTGGCGCTGGGCAGCCGCAGCTATCCCATCCACATCGGTCCCGGGCTGCTGGGCGATCCCCGCTGGTTGGCCCCCCACCTGGCGGGGCGTCAGGTCATGGTGGTGACCAACGAGACGGTGGCGCCGCTCTATCTGGAACGCCTCCGGCAGGGGCTTGGCGATGACCTCGACGTGCGCGAGCTGGTCCTGTCGGACGGCGAGGCCACCAAGACGCTGGCCAGCGTCGAGCGGATCTGGGATGCCCTATTGGCGGCCGGCTTCAATCGTCGCTGCACCCTCATCGCCCTGGGCGGCGGGGTGATCGGCGACATGGTCGGCTTCGCCGCGGCCTGCTACCAGCGCGGCGTGGCCTTCGTGCAGGTGCCGACCACGCTGCTCGCCCAGGTCGACTCCTCGGTGGGCGGCAAGACGGGGGTCAACCACCCGCGGGGCAAGAACATGATCGGCGCCTTCTGGCAGCCGCGGGCGGTGCTGGTGGATACCGACACCCTGGCGACGCTGCCGCCGCGGGAGCTCTCCGCGGGGCTCGCCGAGGTGATCAAGTACGGCCTGATCCGCGATGCCGACTTCCTGGCCTGGCTGGAAGCGGAGATGGAGGCGCTGCGCGGCCTCGACGCCGCCGCCCTGACCCGGGCCATCGAGCGCAGCTGTGCGCTCAAGGCCGAGATCGTTGCCGAGGACGAGACCGAGCAGGGGGTGAGGGCGCTGCTCAACCTGGGGCATACCTTCGGTCATGCCATCGAGGCCCACCAGGGCTACGGCAACTGGCTGCATGGCGAGGCCGTGGGCACCGGCATGCTGATGGCGGCCGAGCTCTCCCGACAACTGGGCTGGCTGAGCGACGCGGAGGTGGCGCGTACCCGGGCGATCATCGAGGCCGCGGGCCTGCCCCTGGCCGCCCCGGCCAGCATGGGCGTGGAGGACTTCCTCGCCATCATGCGCCTCGACAAGAAGAACCTCGACAGCCGCCTTCGCCTGATCCTGCTGCGCACCCTGGGCGAGGCCTGCATCCATGACGCGACGCCCCCCGAGACCCTGGCCGACCTGCTCGAGGCGTTTCCTCGTCGCTGACGCCTTCCTGCGTCGCCCTTCCTTCGTGCCGCCGACGCCCGCCCCGTGCGGGCGTCGTCATGTCTGGAGGAGGGAGGAGAGGGTGGTCGGCGGCCTCATCCTCAAGCATCTGCATGGCGTATGCCGCATCGGCATGGGGGAGTGGCGGCAATATAGACCAAAGTCTAGTGCGTTATCCGGCGCGTTGAAGCAGCGTGGTTGGTCCTTGCAAGCCCTTGAGTTAGCGGGTTTTTTCGGAATGTTGTTGGTGCAAGTCGCGGATTTGTCGATGGTTTTCCGGGGCGTGCCCGGGGCGGAATATTGCGCAGTGGGGGTGGCTCTGGCTATGCTGGTCGGCCTTTTGCCGAGCAGTCGTGCGCCCGATTCGGGGGCGGCATGAAAAAAACAAAACCGATTAAAATAGCATGTAATGACTGCCAAAGAAACCCTTCAACCCGAGGCACGCCCATGAACAGAGGTCTTCACCAGCCCGGCGAGTTCCGCGACAACTGCGGGTTCGGCCTGATCGCCCATATGGAGGGCCAGGCCAGTCACGACCTGCTCAAGACGGCCATCGAGTCCCTGACCTGCATGACCCACCGTGGCGGCATCGCGGCCGACGGGAAGACCGGCGATGGCTGCGGGCTGCTGCTGCAGATGCCCGATGCCTTCATGCGCGAGGCGGCCCGCGAGGCGCTGGGCGTCGCCCTGGGCGAGCACTACGCGGTGGGTGTGGTCTTCCTGCCCGACGACGACGCCCGCGAGGCTCGTGGCCGCGAGACCCTGGTCGCCGAACTCGAGGCGCGTGGCCTGCGGGTGGCCGGCTGGCGCGACGTGCCGGTGGATGCCAGCGTCTGCGGGCCCATGGCACTCGACTGCCTGCCCCGGATTCGCCAGCTGTTCGTCGAGCCGGGCAACGACGAGGCCGGCCACTTCGATGTGGACCTGTTCATGGCGCGGCGCTGCGCCGAGGAGAAGTTGCGCGACGACGAGGACTTCTATGTCTGCTCGCTCTCCCGCGAGGTGGTCTCCTACAAGGGGCTGATGATGCCGGTGGACCTGCCGGCCTTCTACCCCGACCTGGGCGACGAGCGCCTGGAGACCGCGATCTGCGTCTTCCACCAGCGCTTCTCCACCAACACCGCGCCGCGCTGGCCGCTGGCCCAGCCGTTCCGCCTGCTGGCCCATAATGGCGAGATCAACACCGTGGAGGCCAACCGGGGCTGGGCCAACTCGCGCAAGGAGAACTTCGTCAACGAGCGGCTTCCGGATATCGCCGGGCTCGACGAGATCGTCAACACCTCCGGGTCGGACTCCTCGAGCATGGACAACATGCTCGAGGTGCTGCTCACCGGGGGCATGGAGCTGCATCGCGCGGTGCGCATGATGGTGCCGCCGGCCTGGCAGAACGTGGAGCTGATGGACGGCGATCTGCGCGCCTTCTATGAATACAACTCCATGCACATGGAGCCCTGGGACGGCCCCGCCGGGGTGGTAATGACCGATGGTCGCCAGGCGGTCTGCATGCTCGACCGCAACGGGTTGCGCCCGGCCCGCTGGGTGATCACCCGCAATGGCTACATCACCCTGGCCTCGGAGATCGGTACCTACGGCTACAAGCCCGAGGACGTGGTGGCCAAGGGGCGTGTCGGCCCGGGCCAGATACTGGCCGTGGATACCGAGACCGGCGAGGTGCTGCATACCTCGGACATCGACGAGCGCCTCAAGTCCGCCTATCCCTACAAGCGCTGGCTGAAGCAGGAGGCCCAGTACCTGGAGTCGGCGCTGACCGAGCTCGCCAGCTTCCAGAACATGGATCCCGAGGCGCTGCTCACCCAGCAGAAGATGTTCCAGGTCAGTTTCGAGGAGCGCGACCAGGTGCTGCGCCCGCTGGCCGAGAGCGGCCAGGAGGCCGTGGGCTCCATGGGCGACGACACGCCCATGGCGGTGCTCTCCGGCAAGCAGCGCCTGCTCACCGACTACTTCCGCCAGAAGTTCGCCCAGGTCACCAATCCGGCCATCGACCCGCTGCGCGAGGCAATCGTGATGTCGCTGGAGACTTGCATCGGCGCCGAGCTCAACGTCTTCAAGGCGACCCCGGAGCACGCCCATCGCATCATCCTGACCACGCCGATCCTCTCGCCGCGCAAGTTCGCCGCCCTGGTGAACCAGGACGATCCGGCCTTCGCCAGCCACACCCTGTCACTGGGCTATGATCCCGAGGAGATCGGCCTCAAGGGCGCGATCCATGAGCTCTGCCGCCAGGCCGAGGAGGCGGTCAACGACGGCAAGGTGATCCTGGTGCTCTCCGACACCGAGCTGGGCAAGGGGCTGCTGCCCATCCATGCGGCGCTGGCGGTGGGCGCGGTGCACCACCACCTGGGCCGCCTGGCCCTGCGCCCGCGCTGCAACATCGTGGTGGAGACCGGCTATGCCCGGGACGCCCACCAGATGGCGGTGCTGTTCGGGGTGGGGGCCACCGCGGTATTCCCGTGGCTTGCCTACCAGGTCATGGCCGACATGCACCACACCGGCGAGCTGGTCGGCAACCCCGCCGATGCCCGGGAGAACTACCGCAAGGGCCTGCAGAAGGGGCTGTTCAAGATCCTCTCCAAGATGGGCATCTCGACGCTCGCTTCCTACCGTGGTTCGCAGCTGTTCGAGGCGGTGGGCCTCTCCTCGGAGGTGGTCGAGCTGTGCTTCACCGGTATGGCCTCGCGCATCGAGGGCACCGGCTTCAGCGAGCTGCAGCTGCAGCAGGAGCTGCTGGGGCGCGAGGCCTGGACGCCGCGCAAGGGGGTCGCCCAGGGCGGCCTGATGAAGTACGTCCACGGCCACGAGTATCACGCCTACAACCCCGATGTGGTCATGGCGCTGCAGGAGGCGGTCCAGGAGGGCGACTACGCCAAGTGGAAGAAGTTTGCCCGGCTGGTCAACGAGCGCTCCCCGGCTACCCTGCGTGACCTGCTCAGGCTCCGGCCCGCCGCCGAGCCGCTGCCGATGGAGGAGGTCGAGGCGGTCGAGGACCTGCTGCCGCGCTTCGACAGCGCCGGCATGAGTCTCGGCGCCCTGTCGCCCGAGGCCCACGAGGCGCTGGCCCAGGCCATGAACGAGGCCGGCGGGCGCTCCAACTCCGGCGAGGGGGGCGAGGACCCGGCCCGCTACGGCACCATCCGCTCCTCCAAGATCAAGCAGATCGCCTCCGGGCGTTTCGGCGTCACGCCGGCCTACCTGGTCAATGCCGAGGTGCTGCAGATCAAGGTGGCCCAGGGCGCCAAGCCCGGCGAGGGCGGGCAGCTGCCCGGCGGCAAGGTCAACGAGCTGATCGCCCGGCTGCGCTACTCGGTGCCCGGCGTGACCCTGATCTCGCCGCCGCCGCACCACGACATCTACTCCATCGAGGACCTGGCGCAGCTGATCTTCGATCTCAAGCAGGTCAATCCCGATGCCCAGGTCTCGGTGAAGCTGGTCTCCGAGCCCGGCATCGGCACCATCGCCACCGGCGTGGCCAAGGCTTACGCCGACCTGATCACCGTCTCCGGCTACGACGGCGGTACCGCGGCGAGCCCGCTGACCTCGATCAAGCACGCCGGCAGCCCCTGGGAACTGGGCCTGCCCGAGGTGCACCAGGCGCTGCGCATCAACGGCCTGCGCGACAAGATCCGCCTGCAGACCGATGGCGGCCTGAAGACCGGCCTCGACGTGGTGAAGGCGGCGATCCTCGGCGCCGAGAGCTTCGGCTTCGGCACCGCGCCGATGGTGGCGCTGGGCTGCAAGTACCTGCGCATCTGCCACCTCAACAACTGCGCCACCGGCGTGGCCACCCAGATGCAGTACCTGCGCGACGAGCACTTCCGCGGCACCGTGGACATGGTCAAGCACTACTTCCGCTTCATCGCCGAGGAGGTGCGCGAGCTGATGGCCCTGCTGGGGGTGCGTCAGTTGACCGACCTGATCGGCCGCACCGACCTGCTCGAGGTGCTGGAGGGCGTCACCGCCTCCCAGCGCAAGCTCGACCTGACGGGACTGCTGGGCAACGACTTCGTGCCGCAAGACGCGCCGCAGTTCTGTGCCGTCAGCCGCAACGTCCCCCATGACCCGGGCGCCAAGAACCAGGAGGTGCTCGAGGCCCTCGCGGATGCCATCGAGGCGAAGTCCGGCGGTGAGTTCGATTTCGCCATCACCAACTGCGACCGCAGCGTCGGGGCGCTGACCTCCGGGGCCATCGCCAAGCGCTACGGCGAGGCGGGGCTCGAGGACGCGCCGGTCACCGCGCGCTTCACCGGCGTGGCCGGCCAGAGCTTCGGTGTCTGGAACGCCCGCGGCCTCAACCTCTACCTGGAGGGCGATGCCAACGACTATGTCGGCAAGGGCATGAACGGCGGCAAGGTGGTGATCGTGCCGCCCGCCGGGAGCGCCTTCGAGAGCCACCGCACCGCCATCATCGGCAATACCTGCCTGTACGGCGCCACCGGCGGCAAGCTGTTCGCCGCGGGTACCGCCGGTGAGCGCTTCGGGGTGCGTAACTCCGGTGCCCATGCGGTCATCGAGGGCGCCGGCGACCACTGCTGCGAGTACATGACCGGTGGCCTGGTCTGCGTGCTCGGCGAGGTGGGCGTCAACTTCGGCGCGGGCATGACCGGCGGCTTCGCCTATGTGCTCGACGAGGACCGCACCTTCGTCGACAAGTACAACCATGAACTGGTGGAGATCCACCGGGTGAACACCGAGGCCATGGAGGCCCATCGGCGTCATCTGCGGGAGATCATCGAGGAGTACGTGGCCGAGACCGGCTCCGCGCGTGGCCACGCGATCCTCGAGGACTTCAGCGACTTCGTCCGTCACTTCTGGCTGGTGAAGCCCAAGGCCGCGAGCCTGGGCAGCCTGCTGGCTGAATCCCGGCGTCGGCCGGAATAAGTGACTGTCGAGACGACGATATCGCCACGCAGAGACCAGGAGAAGAGACCATGGCTAACCGCTTGAGCAACGATTTCCAGTTCATCGACGTGGGCCGCCAGGACCCGCAGAAGAAGGACGCCCGCACCCGCGCGCGGGAGTTCGCCGAGATCTACGAGCCCTTCAAGCCCCAGGAGGCGGCCAGCCAGGCGCATCGCTGCCTGCATTGCGGCAATCCCTACTGCGAGTGGAAGTGCCCGGTGCACAACTACATCCCCAACTGGCTGCAGCTGGTCAGCGAGGGCAACATCCTCGAGGCGGTGGAGCTGTGCCACAAGACCAACTCCTTGCCCGAGGTGTGCGGGCGGGTCTGTCCCCAGGACCGGCTCTGCGAGGGCGACTGTACCCTCAACGACGGCTTCGGTGCGGTGACCATCGGTTCGGTGGAGAAGTACATCACCGACACCGCCTTCGCCATGGGCTGGCGTCCGGACCTCTCCCGCGTCACCCAGACCGGCCGCAAGGTGGCGGTGATCGGTGCCGGCCCCGCGGGACTGGGCTGCGCCGACATCCTGGTGCGCAATGGCGTCAAGCCGGTGGTGTTCGACAAGTACCCGGAGATCGGCGGGCTGCTGACCTTCGGCATCCCCGAGTTCAAGCTCGACAAGACGGTGATGGAGCGTCGTCGGGCCGTGTTCGAGGAGATGGGCATGGAGTTCCGCCTCGGCGTCGAGGTAGGCAAGGACGTCGAGTTTGACCGCCTGCTCGAGGAGTACGACGCCGTCTTCCTGGGCATGGGCACCTACAAGTACATGGAGGGCGGTTTCCCCGGCGAGGACCTGCCCGGCGTGCACAAGGCCCTCGACTACCTGATCGCCAACGTCAACCACTGCCTGGGCTTCGAGAAGGACCCCCGGGAGTTCACCTCGCTGAAGGGCCAGCGCGTGGTGGTGCTGGGCGGCGGCGATACCGCCATGGACTGCAACCGCACGGCCATCCGCCAGGGTGCCACCAGCGTGACCTGCGCCTATCGCCGTGACGAGGAGAACATGCCCGGCTCCAAGCGCGAGGTGGCCAATGCCCGCGAGGAGGGGGTGGAGTTCCTGTTCAACCGCCAGCCGGTGGCGGTGGTCGGCGAGGGCAAGGTCGAGGGTGTCAAGGTGGTGCGCACCCGGCTGGGCGAGCCCGACGAGAACGGCCGGCAGCGCCCGGAAGTGGTGCCTGGCTCCGAGGAGATCATCCCCGCCGACGCGGTGGTGGTGGCCTTCGGCTTCCAGCCGAGCCCGGCGCCCTGGTTCGAGACGGTGGGCATCGAGCTCGACGAGCGCGGCCGGGTGAAGGCGCCGGAGGAGGGGGGCACCCATGCCTTCCAGACCACCAACGAGAAGATCTTCGCCGGCGGCGACATGGTGCGCGGCTCCGACCTGGTGGTCACCGCCATCTACGAGGGCCGCCAGGCCGGCGAGGGCATCCTCGACTATCTGGGAGTGTGAGCGCCGAGCCACAAGCGCCGAGCCGCCAAGGGGCGTGGCCAGCAGCCAGTAAAAGTGGCAAGTCAAAAGTAGCAAGAGGCGATGTGGCTCTAGCTACTTTCCACTTTTGACTTGAACCTCCGCTTGGTCGCTTGGTCGCTTGGTCGCTTGGTCGCTTGGTCGCATGGCCGCATGGCCGCATGGCCGCATGGCGCTGAAATTGAGCCTTTGGTCGTATTCTGCTAGTCTGTCGTCCCATCCTGGCGCGGCTTCCTGCCGTGCCTACCGATCACGTTTCGACAGGTTCTCCATGACACGATATATCTTCGTGACCGGCGGCGTTGTGTCCTCACTCGGCAAGGGCATCGCGTCGGCCTCGCTGGCGGCGATTCTCGAGGCGCGCGGCCTCAAGGTCACCATGCTCAAGCTCGATCCCTACATCAACGTGGATCCGGGCACCATGAGCCCCTTCCAGCACGGCGAGGTGTTCGTCACCGAGGATGGCGCCGAGACCGACCTGGACCTGGGCCACTACGAGCGCTTCATCCGCACGAAGATGACCCAGGCCAACAACTTCACCACCGGTCGCGTCTACGAGCACGTGCTGCGCAAGGAGCGCCGCGGCGACTACCTGGGCGGCACCGTGCAGGTGATCCCGCACATCACCGACGAGATCAAGCGCCGCGTCTATGCCGGCGGCGAGGGCTTCGACGTGGCGCTGGTCGAGATCGGCGGCACCGTGGGCGACATCGAGTCGCTGCCCTTCCTGGAGTCGATCCGCCAGATCAGGAGCGAACTGGGCGCGAGCCGGGCGATCTTCATGCACCTGACGCTGGTGCCCTATATCAAGACGGCGGGGGAGACCAAGACCAAGCCGACCCAGCACAGCGTCAAGGAGCTGCGCTCCATCGGCATCCAGCCGGACATCCTGATCTGTCGCAGCGAGGTGGAGCTCGAGGAGAGCGAGCGGCGCAAGATCGCGCTGTTCACCAACGTCGAGGAGCGGGCCGTCATCCCGCTGCAGGACGCCGACACCATCTATCGCATCCCGCTGATGCTCCACGAGCAGGGCCTCGACGATATCGTCTGCGACAAGCTGCGCCTCGAGGCGCACGAGGCCGATCTCGGCGAGTGGGTGAAGGTGCTCGATGCCAAGCTCAACCCGCTCAAGTCGATCAACATCGCCATGGTCGGCAAGTACATGGAGCTGCTCGACGCCTACAAGTCCCTGAACGAGGCGCTGATCCATGCCGGTATCCAGACCCGCGTGAAGGTCAATGTCGACTATATCGACTCCGAGGACATCGAGCGCCACGGCACCGAACGCCTGGCCGGCAAGGACGCCATCCTGGTGCCCGGCGGCTTCGGCGAGCGCGGCGTGGAAGGCAAGATCGCCACCGCACGTTTCGCCCGCGAGAACGGCATTCCGTATCTCGGCATCTGCCTCGGCATGCAGGTGGCGGTGATCGAGTTCGCACGCAACGTGGCCGGCTGGGCGGATGCCGACTCCACCGAGTTCACCCACGACACGCAGCACCCGGTGGTGGGCCTGATCACCGAGTGGTTGAGCCCCGAGGGCAAGGTCGAGCTGCGCGATGCCGCCTCCGACCTCGGCGGCACCATGCGCCTGGGCGGCCAGGTCTGCCAGCTCAAGGCCGGCAGCCGGGCGCGCGAGGCCTATGGCAGCGACGAGATCGTCGAGCGCCACCGCCACCGCTTCGAGGTGAACAACCAGTTCATCGACGAGCTCGAGCAGGCGGGCCTGGTGGTCTCCGGCAAGAGCGTCGACAACTCCCTGGTGGAGATGGTCGAGCTGCCGGACCACCCCTGGTACGTCGCCTGCCAGTTTCACCCGGAGTTCACCTCCACGCCGCGTGACGGCCATCCGCTGTTCACCGGCTTCGTCAATGCGGCGCTGGAGCACAAGGCGGCACGCATCCGTGCCCAGTCCTCCCACCAGGAGTGAGGCCCATGTCCGTGATGAGCGAGTCCGCCCCCGAACGGCAGGTCCCGGAGCGTCATATATCAGTCGCCGGCCTGAAGGCCGGCAATTCGTTGCCGCTGATGCTGCTGGGCGGCATGAACGTGCTGGAGTCCCGCGAGCTGGCCCTCGAGGTCGCCGAGACCTACGCGGCGGTGACGGGCCGGCTGGGCATGCCCTACGTCTTCAAGGCGAGCTTCGACAAGGCCAACCGCAGCTCCATCCACTCCTTCCGCGGCCCGGGCCTGGAGAAGGGGCTTGAGATCCTGGCCGAGGTGAAGGCGCGCTTCAACGTACCGATCATCACCGACGTCCACGAACCCTGGCAGGCCGCCCCGGCGGCCGAGGTCGCCGATATCATCCAGCTGCCCGCCTTCCTGGCGCGCCAGACCGACCTGGTGGTGGCCATGGCCGAGACCGGAGCGGTGATCAACATCAAGAAGCCGCAGTTCCTTGCCCCCCACGAGGTGCGCCACATCATTCGCAAGTGCGAGGAGGCGGGCAACGACCGGCTGCTGCTGTGCGAGCGTGGCTCCAGCTTCGGCTACAACAACCTGGTGGTCGACATGCTCGGCTTCGGCGACATGAAGCAGACCGGGTATCCCGTCTTCTTCGATGTCACCCACTCCCTGCAGCGCCCCGGGGGTCGGGCCGACAGCGCCGGCGGGCGGCGCCAGCAGGTGGCCGAGCTCGCCCGTGCCGGGGTGGCGGTCGGCCTGGCCGGCCTCTTCCTGGAGGCCCACCCCGACCCCGACAACGCCAAGTGCGACGGCCCCTGTGCCCTGCCACTGGATCGCCTCGAGCCCTTCCTGGCCCAGCTCAAGGCCATCGACGAGCTGGTAAAGGGGTTTCCCACATTAACAATCGAATAACCCGGTAAACCGAGCAGCGCTGGCAAGCCGAGAGAGCACGGCAGTTTCCCCATCGACTCAATCAACGCTGACAGTATGGAAGGACGACACAGATGACCAAGATCGTCGATATACGCGCCCTCGAGGTGCTCGACTCCCGCGGCAACCCTACCGTGCAGGCCGAGGTGCGCCTGGAGAGCGGTGCCGTGGGCGTGGCCTGTGCGCCCAGCGGGGCCTCCACCGGCTCCCGCGAGGCGCTGGAGCTGCGTGACGGCGACAAGAGCCGCTATCTGGGCAAGGGCGTGCTGAAGGCCGTGGAGGCCGTCAACACCACCATCCGTGAGCGCCTGGTGGGCATGGATGCCCGTGACCAGCGCGGGCTGGACGACGCCATGCTGGTGCTGGATGGCACCGACAACAAGGCCAACCTTGGTGCCAATGCCATCCTGGCGGTGTCGCTGGCGGCGGCCAAGGCCGCGGCCAATGCCAAGGGCATGCCGCTCTACGCGCATATCGCCGAGCTCTACGGCCAGCCCGGGAAGTACCTGATGCCGGTGCCGATGATGAACATCCTCAACGGCGGCGAGCATGCCGACAACAACGTCGACATCCAGGAGTTCATGGTCCAGCCGGTGGGCGCGCCGACCTTCCGCGAGGGCCTGCGCATGGGCGCCGAGATCTTCCATGCCCTGAAGAAGGTGCTCTCGGCCCGGGGGCTTGCCACCTCGGTGGGCGACGAGGGCGGCTTCGCGCCGAACCTCGACTCCAATGCCGAGGCCCTGGCGGTGATCCAGCAGGCCGTGGCAGACGCCGGCTACCGCCTGGGCGAGGACGTGACCCTGGCGCTGGACTGTGCCTCCTCCGAGTTCTACCGGGACGGCAAGTACGACCTTTCCGGCGAAGGCAAGGCCTTCGACGCCACCGGCTTCGTCGACTACCTGGGCGAGCTCTGCGAGCAGTTCCCGATCGTCTCCATCGAGGATGGCATGGACGAGTCCGACTGGGACGGCTGGAAGGCGCTGACCCAGCGACTGGGCGACAAGGTCCAGCTGGTGGGCGATGACCTCTTCGTCACCAACACCCGGATCCTCAAGCGCGGCATCGACGAGCAGATCGGCAACTCCATCCTGATCAAGTTCAACCAGATCGGCTCGCTCTCCGAGACCCTGGACGCCATCCGCATGGCTCAGGATGCCGGCTTCACCGCGGTGATCTCCCATCGCTCCGGCGAGACCGAGGACACCACCATCGCCGACCTCGCCGTGGGCACCTGCGCCGGCCAGATCAAGACCGGCTCGCTGAGCCGCTCGGACCGCGTCGCCAAGTACAACCGCCTGCTGGTCATCGAGCAGGAGCTGGACGGCGAGGTGGACTACCCGGGGCGCGCCGCGATCAAGGGGCAGTAAGCGAACAGCGTTGCCTTTTGCGTGACCTGCTGTAGGAGATCGCCTACAGCGTGGCGAGGAGATCCGCCATTCCTGCGTCGGACAGGCCCGACCCCTCAGGGGGCCGGGCCTTTTCATTTCATTGATTTTCAAGGGAGTTTGCTTTCCAGGCGGCAAGCGGGCTAGCCGGGATGGGCGTCGCCGGCGCGCGCCGGGCGGGGTTGTGCTGCACCGCGGCTATGCCACACTGCACTCGGGATGTGGGAGAGCGGGGATGCTCTTCCGGCAGGATGCAACGGGATGCGACAAGTGATGCGCTCGGTGCGGCAGGAGGCCGTTCCCGGGCAGGGAAGGCATCACGGGAGTCGGGCGGAGGGAGCCGCCCGAGGACTGGCTGGGAGCGGGCGGCCTGCGGGCCGCCTTTTTTGCCGAGTGTTCTCCTTCTTCGCTCAGGGCAGAGACGACGACGCCGGATGTCTTGCGACATCCGGCGTCGTCGTGTCCTGGCCGCGTCAGCGGCTCAGCGCTCGAGCAGCTCCAGCTTGCCCGGCTTGCCGTCCCACTCCTCGGCATCCTCCGGCGGGTCCTTCTTCTCGCTGATGTTGGGCCACACCTCGGCCAGCTCGGCGTTGATCTCGATGAACGCCTCCTGGCCATCCGGCAGCTCATCCTCCGAGAAGATCGCCTCGGCGGGACACTCCGGCTCGCACAGGGCGCAGTCGATGCACTCGTCGGGGTGGATCACCAGGAAGTTGGGGCCTTCGTAGAAGCAGTCCACCGGGCAGACCTCGACACAGTCGGTGTACTTGCACTTGATGCAGTTCTCGGTGACGACGAATGTCATGCCAGTCTCCCATTCTCTGGCCGTGGCAGGGCGCGGCCGGTAGTCGATGATGCTAGATGAGTTATAAGAAATAGAATTCTTATAATTTAAGGAATTTGATCGAGCCATTCTAGTCGCGGCGAGGGCCATCTCGCAAGCCGGGCTCGGCGCTATTGTCGGCCATTCACAGGGCCTCCTTCCAGCGGTAGAGCAACTCCAGGGCCTGGCGGGGCGACAGTGCGTCGGGATCCAGGCGGTCCAGCTGATCGACCAGCGGGTGGGGCGTGCTGGCAAAGAGGTCGGCCTGGCGGGGCGCCGCCGGCTGCTCTCCCTCGCGCGTCGCGGCGGCCGGCAGCCGGCTGCCCTGGTCGATCTCCTGCTGCTCCAGGCTGGCGAGCTTCTCCCGGGCGCGGGCGATCACCCCTTGGGGGACGCCGGCGAGCTGGGCCACCTGCAGGCCGTAGCTCTGGCTGGCCGGGCCGTCCTCCACGCGGTGCATGAAGACGATCCCGTCGCGGTGCTCCGCGGCCGTCAGGTGCACGTTGGCCACCCCCTCGGCCTGCTCGGCCAGCGCCGTCATCTCGAAGTAGTGGGTGGCGAACAGCGTGAAGGCGCGGGTGCGGGTCAGGTGCTCGGCGCTGGCCCAGGCCAGCGAGAGGCCGTCGAAGGTGCTGGTGCCGCGGCCGATCTCGTCCATCAGCACCAGGCTGTGGTCGGTGGCGTTGTGCAGGATGCTGGCGGTCTCGGTCATTTCCACCATGAAGGTGGAGCGCCCGCCGGCCAGGTCGTCCGAGGAGCCGATGCGGGTGAAGATGCGATCCACCGGGCCGATGGCGGCCGCATCCGCCGGCACGAAGCTGCCGGTGTGGGCGAGCAGGGTGATCAGCGCGGCCTGGCGCATGTAGGTGGACTTGCCGCCCATGTTGGGGCCGGTGATGACCAGCATGCGGCGCGCGTCGTCCAGCACCAGGTCGTTGGGCACGAAGGGCGTCTCGGTGACCTGTTCGACCACCGGGTGGCGGCCGCCGCGGATGTCGATGCCCGGCGACTCGGGCAGTGACGGGCGCACGAACTCCAGGGCCCGGGCGCGCTCGGCGAAGGCGCACAGCACGTCGAGGGCCGCCAGTGCCCGCCCGGTGCCCTGCAGCGCGGCGAGCTCGGCGTTCAAGGTGTCGAGCAGGCCGTCGTAGAGCAGCTTCTCGCGGGCCAGGGCGCGGGACTTCGCCGAGAGCGCCTTGTCCTCGAACTCCTTGAGCTCGGGGATGATGAAGCGCTCGGCGTTCTTCAGGGTCTGGCGGCGCACGTAGTCCACCGGGGCGTCCCGGGCCTGGGCGCGAGGAATCTCGATGTAGTAGCCGTGGACCCGGTTGTAGCCCACCTTGAGGCCGGGCAGGCCGGTGCGCTCGCGCTCCCGGGTCTCCAGGCGGATCAGGTAGTCGCCGGCATGCTCGGCGAGGCCTCGGTGCTCGTCGAGCTCGGCGTCGAAGCCCTCGGCGATCACGCCGCCGTCGCGGATCACCACCGGTGGGTTCTCCACCAGGGCGCGGGTCAGGGTGTCGGCCAGCGCCGGGAAGGGATGGATATGGTGGCGAAGCTCGTCCAGCGTGCTGCCCTCGCCGTAGGCCTCGAGGGCGGCCTGGAGGTCGGGCAGGGCGACCAGGGCGTCGCGTAGCCGCGCCAGGTCGCGCGGTCGTGCGCTATAGAGGGCCACGCGGGCCAGGATCCGCTCCACGTCGCCGATCGCCTTGAGCGACTCGCGCAGCGCCAAGAAGCCCTCGTCGTCGAGGAGCAGCGCCACCGCCGCCTGGCGGCCGCCGACCTGGGCGCGGTCGCGCAGCGGGCGGTTGAGCCAGCGCTTGAGCAGCCGCGAGCCCATGGCCGTGGCGGTGGTGTCGAGCACGCTGGCCAGGGTGTTATCGGCGCTGCCGCCGAGGTTCACGTCGATCTCCAGGTTGCGACGGCTGGCCGCATCGATCACCACGGCGTCGTCGCGGCTCTCCACGCCGATGGCGGTGACATGGGGCAGGGCCGTGCGCTGGGTGTCCCGGGCATAGTCGACCAGCACCCCGGCGGCGGTGATCGCGGCCTCCAGATGGGCGCAGCCGAAGCCGCGCAGGTCCTGGACCTGGAACTGGTCGCAGAGGGTGCGGGTCGCGCTCTCGAGGTCGAACAGCCAGTCGCTCTGGCGACGCAGGCCGCGACGCCCATCCAGCGCGGCCGGAAGTGCCAGGCTTTCGGCGACCAGCAGTTCGGCGGGGTCGAGGCGCTGGAGTTCGGCGAGCATCTCGCCCTCGCCCTCGACCTCCAGCACGTTGAAGCGGCCGCTGGAGAGCTCCAGCCAGGCCAGCCCCCAGCGCTCGCCGAGCGGGGCCACGGCGACCAGCAGGTTGTCGCGGCGGGCATCGAGCAGCGCCTCGTCGTAGAGGGTGCCCGGGGTGACGATGCGCACCACGCGGCGCTCTACCGGTCCCTTGCTGGTGGCCGGGTCGCCGATCTGCTCGCAGATCGCCACCGACTCCCCGGCAGCCACCAGGCGGGCCAGGTACCCCTCGGCGCTGTGGTAGGGCACCCCGGCCATGGGAATCGGCTGGCCCGCGGACTGGCCGCGCTGGGTCAGGGTGATGTCGAGCAGGGCGGCGGCACGCCGGGCATCGTCGAAGAACAGTTCATAGAAGTCGCCCATGCGATAGAAGAGCAGCACGTCGGGGTGCTCGCGCTTGATCTTCAGGTACTGGCTCATCATGGGGGTATGCTGGGCACTGGCCTGTGACATCGGGTTCCTGCTCTGGCTGTTGACGGATGGCTGGCGTCGAATGCGCCATGCATGTCGCTGGCAAAGCCGTTATTGTACGGAAAAGTCATCGCCCACGCGCGGCCGACGTCGCCTCGGCCGGTGCGAATGCCCAGGAGTCATGCCATGTCCCCCCGCGCCTCCCGCCTGGCCGAGCTCGACCTCGTGGCCCTCGCCGAGCGCCTTGGCGAACGGTGCCGCGAGAAGGGCATCACGGTCACCGCGGCCGAGTCCTGCACCGGCGGCGGGGTGGCCAGCGCCATCACCGCCGTGGCCGGCAGTTCGGACTGGTTCGAGACCGGCTACGTGACCTATGCCAATGGCGCCAAGAGCCGGCTGCTGGGCGTGCCGGCGGCGCTGTTGACCGAGCATGGGGCGGTGAGCCGTGCCGTGGTCGAGGCGATGGTGGCAGGCGCCTGCCGCGACAGCGGTGCGGCGCTCGGCGTGGCGATCAGCGGGGTGGCCGGCCCCGGCGGGGGCAGTCCCGACAAGCCGGTGGGCACCGTCTGGCTGGCCTGGGGCGATGCCGAACGGGCCGAGGCGGCGTGCCACCATTTCGCCGGCGACCGGGCGGCCGTGCGTGAGCAGGCCGTGCGCGAGGCGTTGATCGGCCTGGTGCGGCGCCTGGAGCAGCCTTGAGCGCCTGTAGACACCAAGGGGCGTCGGGTCAGCCCCGAGCCGCGCAGGCTATCTGTAATCGTCCTGCGACAATAGCCCTTCCAGCAGCGAATCGGCACTGGCCGCGCAGGCGATTTTTCGCCATACTACTGTGCAGTCATACAGTATTTCAGAGACCCCAGATTCAGGAGGCCCGTGATGGCTCAGGATGACAACCGTTCCAAGGCGCTGGACGCCGCCCTTTCCCAGATCGACCGCCAGTTCGGCAAGGGCACCGTGATGCGCCTGGGCGACGCCCCGCGCGTGGTGATGCCCTCGGTCTCCACCGGTTCGCTGGGCCTGGACATCGCCCTGGGGATCGGCGGCCTGCCGCTGGGCCGGGTGGTCGAGATCTTCGGCCCGGAGTCCTCGGGCAAGACGACCCTGACCCTGTCGGTGATCGCCCAGGCCCAGAAGCAGGGCAAGACCTGCGCCTTCATCGATGCCGAGCACGCCCTGGACCCGAGCTATGCCGAGAAGCTCGGGGTCAACCTCGACGACCTGCTGGTCTCCCAGCCGGATACCGGCGAGCAGGCCCTGGAGATCTGCGACATGCTGGTGCGCTCCGGCGGCGTCGACGTGATCATCATCGACTCGGTGGCGGCGCTGACCCCGCGGGCCGAGATCGAGGGCGAGATGGGCGACTCCCACGTCGGCCTGCAGGCGCGCCTGATGTCCCAGGCCCTTCGCAAGATCACCGGCAACATCAAGAACGCCAACTGCATGGTGGTCTTCATCAACCAGATCCGCATGAAGATCGGCGTGATGTTCGGCAGCCCCGAGACCACCACCGGCGGCAATGCGCTCAAGTTCTACTCCAGCGTGCGCCTGGACATCCGCCGCACCGGCTCGGTCAAGCAGGGTGACGAGGTCACCGGCAACGAGACCCGGGTCAAGGTGGTCAAGAACAAGGTCGCGCCGCCGTTTCGCCAGGCGGAGTTCCAGATCCTCTACGGCAAGGGGATCTACCATGCCGGGGAGGTGGTCGATCTGGGCGTGCAGTGCAAGCTGATCGACAAGGCGGGGGCCTGGTACAGCTACCAGGGCAACAAGATCGGCCAGGGCAAGGCCAACGCCGCCCAGTTCCTCGAGGACAACCCGGCGGTGATGGAGGAGATCGAGAGCCAGATCCGCGCCCAGCTGCTCGCGCCGGTGGAGCCCAGGAAGGAGGAGGCCGTCGACGAGGCGGTCACCGCCGAGGCCGGCCGCGACGACGACCCGTCATAAGCCATGCTGGGGCAGCCCTCCGGCGGCGAGTCGTCGCCCCGTGACGATGCCATCCGCCTGCTGGCCCGGCGGGAGCACTCGCGCCGGGAACTGGCCGAGCGCCTGGCGGCCAAGGGGCATGCGCCCGAAGCAATCGCCGAGTGCCTCGACGACCTGGCCGAGCAGGGCCTGCAGTCTGACGAGCGCTTCGCCGAGAGCTTCCTGCGCTCACGCATCCTGCGGGGCCAGGGGCCGCTGAAGATCCGTGCCGAGCTCGAGCGACGCGGCCTCGGCCGGGAGACGATCCAGCATGCCTTCGCCGAGAGCGAGCAGGCCGGCGAGGGCGACTGGTTCGCCCTGGCCGGCGAGGCCCTCGCGAGGCGCTTCACGGGCCCTGGCGAGTCGCCTCGCGAGCGCGCCCGCCGTGAGCGGTTCCTGGCCCAACGCGGCTTCGACTTCGACCAGGTGCGCCACGCCCTGGAGCACGCCTGGGATTCGGCACCGGATCAGTAGTCGTCCAGGCCTGCCCCCGCATCACCCCTGAGTGGTGCCGGCGCCGAGGCCCCTTCAGTCCCTTGACAACTGCGCTATAATGTCTCCCTTTGCGAACGCCCCGGGTGGCATCCCGCGGCACTGCGATGCGCCTGGAGATGGCGCCTCGTGGTGCCCGTCTCGAGCCAGCGTCGCCCGCCGGGTCACCCCGTTCATCGCCACGGATACCCCATGAAAAGCGCAGACATCAGACAGGCCTTTCTGAGTTACTTCGAGGCGCACGGCCACACCGTCGTGCCCTCCAGCTCCCTGGTTCCCGGCAACGACCCGACCCTGCTCTTCACCAATGCCGGCATGGTGCCGTTCAAGGACGTCTTCCTGGGTCGTGACCCCCGCCCCTACGTGCGCGCGACCTCGTCCCAGCGCTGCGTGCGCGCCGGCGGCAAGCACAACGACCTCGACAACGTCGGCTATACCGCGCGCCACCACACCTTCTTCGAGATGCTGGGCAACTTCAGCTTCGGCGACTACTTCAAGCGCGATGCCATCCGCTACGCCTGGGAGTTCCTCACCGAGACCCTGGGCCTGCCGAAGGAGAAGCTGTGGGTCACCGTGCACGTCAGCGACGACGAGGCCGAGCGCATCTGGAAGGAGGAGATGGGCATCGACCCCGCGCGCTTCTCCAGGCTCGACGAGGACAACTTCTGGCAGATGGGCGACACCGGCCCCTGCGGGCCGAGCTCCGAGATCTTCTATGACCACGGCCCCGAGGTGTGGGGTGGGCCGCCCGGCAGCCCCGAGGAGGACGGCGACCGCTACATCGAGATCTGGAACCTGGTGTTCATGCAGTTCGATCGCGACGCCGAGGGCACCCTGCATCCCCTGCCCAAGCCCTCCATCGATACCGGCATGGGGCTGGAGCGCATCGCCGCGGTGATGCAGGGCGTGCACTCCAACTACGAGATCGACCTCTTCCAGAACCTGCTGGAGGCGGCGGCGCGCCATACCGGCCATGCCGATACCCGCGCGCCCTCGCTGCGGGTGATCGCCGACCATATCCGCTCCTGCGCCTTCCTGGTCGCCGACGGCGTGCTGCCCTCCAACGAGGGGCGCGGCTATGTGCTGCGCCGGATCATCCGTCGCGCCATCCGCCACGGCCACAAGCTGGGCGCCCAGGGCAACTTCTTCCACAAGCTGGTGGGTGCGCTGGACGTGGAGATGGGCGACGCCTTTCCGGAACTTCGCGAGGCGCGCCAACAGATCGAGCGCGTCCTTCTCAAGGAGGAGGAGCAGTTCGCCCGCACCCTGGAGCACGGCATGGGCCTGCTCGAGGAGGCCCTGGCCGGCCTCGACGGCGAGGTGCTGCCCGGCGAGACGGTGTTCAAGCTCTATGATACCTACGGCTTCCCCTATGACCTGACCGCCGATGTCTGCCGGGAGCGCGGTGTGACCCTCGACGAGGTCGGCTTCGAGCGCGCGCTTGAGGCACAGCGCGAGCGCGCCCGGGCGGCGAGCCAGTTCGGTGCCGACTACGGCGCCGCCCTGGAGCTGGAAGGCGAGACCGACTTCACCGGCCATGAGCGCCTCGAGGACCGCGCCACCGTCACCGCCCTGGTCGATCGGGAGGGCAACCCCCTGGCACGGCTCGAGCCGGAGCAGCGTGGCGTGGTGGTGCTCGACCGCACCCCCTTCTACGGCGAGTCCGGCGGCCAGGTGGGGGATACCGGCTACCTGGAGCTTGAGGGTGGCCGCTTTTTGGTCACCGACACCCAGAAGCAGGGCGGTCACCACCTGCACCACGGCGTGCTGCTCGAGGGGTCGCTCGCGGTGGGCGCCGGGGTCCACCCGCGGGTCGACGCCAGCCTGCGCGCGGCCACGGTGCGCAACCACTCCGCGACCCACCTGATGCACAAGGCGCTGCGCCTGGTGCTCGGCGACCACGTGGCGCAGAAGGGCTCGCTGGTCACCCCCGAGCGCCTGCGCTTCGACTTCAGCCACTTCGAGCCGATGACGCCGGAGCAGCTCTCCGAGGTGGAGCGCCTGGTCAACGAGCAGATACTCGCCAACGCGCCGACCCGCATCGAGCAGATGACCCTCGATGAGGCCAAGGCCAAGGGCGCCGCGGCGCTCTTCGAGGCCAAGTACGCCGACAGCGTGCGGGTGCTGACCATCGGCGCCGAGGACTTCTCCATCGAGCTGTGCGGCGGCACCCACGTGGCGCGCAGCGGTGACATCGGCTGCTTCCATATCGTCAGCGAGGCGGGCATCGCCTCGGGCGTGCGCCGCATCGAGGCGATCACCGGCGAGGGGGCGCTTGCCTGGTTCCGTGAGCAGGAGGCGCGCCTGAATCGCATCGGCGAGCGCCTCAAGGCCAAGCCGGAGCAGGCCGAGGAGCGCGTCGAGTCGCTGCTCGACCGCAACCGCTCCCTGGAGAAGGAGCTCGAGCGCCTCAAGGCCAAGCTGGCCAGCGCCGCCGGCAACGACATGGTCGACGAGGCCCGCGAGGTCAAGGGCGTCAAGGTGCTGGCCAGGCGCCTCGAGGGCGTGGCCAGCAAGGAGCTGCGCGGCATGCTCGACCAGCTCAAGAACAAGCTCGGCTCCGGCATCGTGGTGCTGGGCGTGGCCGACGCCGAGGCCGGCAAGGTCAGCCTGATCGCAGGCGTCACCGACGACCTGACCGGCCGGGTCAAGGCCGGCGAGCTGGTCAACCACGTGGCGGGCCAGGTCGGCGGCAAGGGCGGCGGCCGGCCCGACATGGCCCAGGCCGGCGGCAGCGATGTCACGGCACTGCCCGGGGCGCTGGACAGCGTGCCGGCCTGGGTCGAGGAGCGGCTCCCGTAAGGGCTTGCAGGGCCGGCGGCAGCGATGCCCCGGCCCTCGTCATCTTCACTCACCTTTCACTCATCCGAGCGCGATTCGCACTCGACGCACGAGGGAAATCGGCATATGGCACTATACGTACAGAAATTCGGCGGCACCTCGGTGGGCTCCGTGGAGCGCATCAAGGCCGTGGCCGAGAAGGTCAAGGGCTTTCGCGACAACGGCCACCAGGTCGTCGTCGTGGTCTCCGCCATGAGCGGTGAGACCAATCGCCTGATCGGCATGGCCAACGAGATCAACGACGAGCCGACGCCGCGCGAGATGGACATGCTGGTCTCCACCGGCGAGCAGGTGACCATCTCGCTGCTGGCCATGGCCCTCCACAAGATCGGCGTGCCGGCCACCTCCTACACCGGCTCCCAGGTGGGCATCCAGACCGACAGTGCCCATACCAAGGCGCGCATCCAGCGCATCGAGACCGATGAGCTGCAGGCCGACCTGGACGACGGTCAGGTGGTGGTGGTCGCCGGTTTCCAGGGCGTCGACGAGGAGGGCAACATCACCACCCTCGGCCGCGGCGGCTCCGATACCACCGGCGTGGCGCTGGCGGCGGCGCTGAAGGCCGACGAGTGCCAGATCTATACCGACGTCGACGGCGTCTACACCACCGACCCGCGGGTCTGCTCCAGGGCCCAGCGCCTCGACACCATCACCGTCGAGGAGATGCTGGAGCTGGCGAGCCTGGGCTCCAAGGTGCTGCAGATTCGCGCCGTCGAATTCGCCGGCAAGTACAATGTTCCGCTGCGCGTGCTGTCCAGCTTCGAGGATGGCCCCGGCACCCTGATCGTTGCTGACTCCGACCAAGACGAGGATTCCATGGAAGAACCGCTGATCTCAGGCATCGCCTTCACCGCCAACGAAGCCAAGCTGACCCTGCTCAACACCCCCGATGTGCCGGGTGTCGCCTCGCGGATCCTGGGGCCGATCGCTGATGCCAACATCGAGGTCGACATGATCGTCCAGAACGTGGCGCCGGCTGGTGACTACACCGACTTCACCTTCACGGTGGCCAAGGGCGACTACAAGCAGACCATGAAGATCCTCCAGGAGCAGGTCATTCCCGACCTGGGCGGCGGCGAACTGCGCGGGGACGACAATATCGCGAAGGTCTCGCTGGTCGGGGTGGGCATGCGCTCCCATGCCGGGGTGGCGTCGAAGTTCTTCCGCGTGCTGGCCGACGAGAACATCAACATCCGCATGGTCTCGACCTCCGAGATCAAGATCTCCGTGGTGATCGACGAGAAGCACATGGAGCTGGCGGTCAAGGCGCTGCACAAGGCCTTCGGCCTCGACAAGAGCGATATCGAGGCCGAATAGGGCTCCCTTCGGGCGACGACACCTTCTACGCTTGTAGGGAAGGCCACGACACCCGTGCCACAGGGCTTCCTTTCAACGTGGTACGGGCGTCTCATGGGTCGGCGCCATTGGTCAGGGACGACGACTTGTCGCACAATGTAACTTCGTCGTCCCTGCCGGCGAGCATCCCGTAGCCAGAAGTCTGAGAAGGAGATCAGTCATGCTCATCCTGACCCGCCGCGTCGGCGAAACCCTGATGATCGGTGACGACATCACCGTGACCGTCCTTGGCGTCAAGGGCAATCAGGTTCGCATCGGCGTCAACGCCCCCAAGGATGTCGCCGTGCATCGCGAGGAGATCTACCAGCGCATCCAGCGCGAGAAGGCCGATTCCGGCCTCGAGAGCGATGACTAGCACCCGGCCGGTGCTCGAGGCGGGAGCGCCATCGCGGGGTCATGGTGAAAAATCGCCCGGGTCGCTGGACAATGGCCTTCTAAAACGGTAGGATACGCACCGTGCCGATGAGGGAGAGGTGGCCGAGTGGCTGAAGGCGCTCCCCTGCTAAGGGAGTAAGGGGTTTATAGCCTCTTCGAGGGTTCGAATCCCTCCCTCTCCGCCATTGTCGTCACGCGAAGGTCAAGCGCCCGTAGCTCAGCTGGATAGAGTACCTGACTACGAATCAGGTGGTCGGAGGTTCGAATCCTCCCGGGCGCGCCACCTTCACACTGGATATGGTCGGCGGTATCCCCTCCGGTTTATCCCTGCAACGACTCGCTTGTTGCCTTACGCGCCCGTAGCTCAGCTGGATAGAGTACCTGACTACGAATCAGGTGGTCGGAGGTTCGAATCCTCCCGGGCGCGCCAGATCTCGACCCGTCCTCCACGCGAGGGCGGGTCTTCTGCTTTCCGGGCCTGCTGTGCCCGACGTCCTGTGTTCTGCTAGCCGGGTCGACGCTTCTCGCGTGCCGACCCTGCGATCGTTTGAGGCGCCGTCGTGATGCGACGTGCGCCTCTTTTTTTGTGGGCGCCTGGCGCCTTGTCGTGACTCGCCGTCAGGCGGGCTCTGCGCGGTGGTCGGCGCGAACGGGGAAAGGGGGGCGGTTAGCGGTCGCAGGGGGCTCGAGGCCCGCCAGCAGGGCGTCGAGCTCGCGCAGGCGCTTCACGGCCTGGAAGCGGCGGGCCGCCTCGTGGTCGCGCTGGCGCATATGGTTGAGCCACTGCTTGATCAGGGCAGTGACGACACGCGTCGGAAGTGTGCTACGCTGCAATGCAGCAAAGTCGGCGAGGATCCGTGCCCGAGCCTCCCAGGGTGTGTCGGGCAGTCGCTCTCCCGTCGCCTGCCAGTGGCGGATGCGCGCCGCCAGCCAGGGGTCGGCCAGGGCGCCACGACCGAGCATCACGTCGCGACACCCGGAGAGGGTGCGGGCCTTCCAGTAGTCCTCCAGGGTCCAGATGTCGCCGTTGGCGACCACCGGGATGGAGAGGCGCTGGTGGATGCGGCCGATCCACTCCCAGTGGGCCGGCGGGCGGTAGCCCTCGTCGCGTGTCCGGCCATGGACCACGAGCCGCCGGGCGCCGGCCTCCTGGGTGGCCAGGGCGCAGGCCAGGGCCAGGCGTCGATCGGAGAAGCCCAGGCGGATCTTGGCCGTCACCGGGATCTCGTCGCCCACCGCCCGGGATACCGCCGACACGGCGGCGTGAACCCGTCGCGGGTCACGCAGCAGCGAGGCGCCGCCGTCGTGGCGATTGACGAGCTTGGCCGGACAGCCGAAATTGAGATCCAGGCCGGTAGCGCCGAGACGCAGGGCCTGGCGGGCATTGGCCGCGAGGGCCTCGGGGTCGGAGCCCAGCAGTTGCAGCTGCACGGGGACGCCGCTCGGCGTGGTGACGCCGGGGTGCGCCAGTTCCGGGCAGTGCCGGTGGAAGACGCGGGGCGGCAGGCGGGCGTCCACCACGCGCACGAACTCGGTCACCACCCAGTCGAAACCGGGTGTGCGGGTCAGCAGGTCGCGGGTCACCGCATCGATGACCCCTTCCATGGGCGCTAGGCCGATCCGCCCGTTATGTAGTAAATTAACAACGCTGACTTCCACCATGACGCCATTGCAATCTGTCGGGGATGTGGCAGGTTATAGCATCCTAAAAAATGCGCAAGCCGAGTTTTCTCGTGAGATCGAGGCCAACTCCGCGCAAGAAACAGGAGAATTCGCATGCAGGACACGCAGCTGCTCAACGAGGGGCTTGCCCTGATGGGCCTCGGCATGGGGTTTGTCTTTGTTTTTCTTACCGTGCTGGTGATCGTCACCACCCTGATGTCCAAGGCCATCGGCCGCTTCTTTCCCGAGCCGCCCGCCCCTGTCGCGACCGGCAACCGCCGCCCGCCGGCGCCTCGCCAGGACGATGACGTGATGGTCGCCATCACCGCCGCGGTGCACCGCTATCGCCGCCGCCACCGCCGCTGAGGCGGCCGCTCCCCCCTTTCCCCTTCCATCCATAACGACAAGGTCACGACCATGACTGACAAGACACGCCCGCTTGGCATCACCGATGTCGTCCTGCGCGATGCCCACCAGTCGCTGTTCGCCACCCGCATGCGCCTCGATGACATGCTGCCCATCGCCGAGAAGCTCGACCGTGTCGGCTTCTGGTCGCTGGAGTCCTGGGGCGGGGCCACCTTCGACGCCTGTATCCGCTACCTCGGCGAGGATCCGTGGGAGCGGATACGGGCGTTGAAGGCCGCCATGCCCAACACCCCCCAGCAGATGCTGCTGCGCGGCCAGAACCTGCTCGGCTACCGTCACTACGCCGATGACGTGGTGGATAGGTTCGTCGAGCGAGCCAAGACCAACGGTGTCGACGTCTTCCGCGTCTTCGATGCCATGAACGACCCGCGTAACCTGGAGCGTGCCATCCAGGCCGTCCGCAAGGTCGAGGGCCACGCCCAGGGCACGCTCTCCTATACCGTGAGCCCGGTGCACACCCTGGACGGCTGGGTCGAGCTCGGCAAGACCATCGCCGCCATGGGCGCCGACTCCCTGGCGATCAAGGACATGGCCGGCCTGCTCAAGCCCTACGACGCCTATGAGCTGGTCACCAAGCTCAAGAAAGCGGTGGATATCCCCATCCACATGCAGTGCCACGCCACCACCGGCATGTCCACCGCCACCGCCCTCAAGGCCGCCGAGGCGGGCATCGACAACGTCGATACCGCCATCTCCTCGATGTCCATGACCTATGGCCACAGCCCCACCGAGTCGGTGGTGGCCATCCTCCAGGGCACCGAGCGCGACACCGGCCTCGACCTCGAACTGCTCGAGGAGATCGCCGCCTACTTCCGCGAGGTGCGCAAGAAGTACGCCGCCTTCGAGGGCTCGCTGAAGGGCATCGACTCGCGCATCCTGATCGCCCAGGTGCCGGGCGGCATGCTCACCAACATGGAAGGCCAGCTCAAGGAGCAGGGCGCCGGCGACAAGCTCGACGACGTGCTCAAGGAGATCCCGCGGGTCCGCGAGGACCTGGGCTTCATCCCGCTGGTCACCCCGACCTCGCAGATCGTCGGTACCCAGGCGGTGATGAACGTGATGATGGGCGAGCGCTACAAGTCGATCTCCAAGGAGGTCCAGGCGCTGCTCAAGGGCGAGTACGGCGCGGCCCCGGCGCCGTTCAACAAGGAGCTGCAGGCGCGCGTGCTCGAGGGGGGCGAGCCGATCACCTGCCGTCCGGCCGACCGGCTCGACCCGGAGATGGAGCGGCTGACCGCCGAGCTCAAGGAGAAGGCCAAGGCCGAGGGCATCCGCCTGGCCGAGGGCGAGCGCGAGATCGACGACGTGCTCACCTATGCGCTCTTCCCGCAGATCGGCCTGAAGTTCCTCAAGAACCGCGACAACCCCGAGGCCTTCGAGCCGGCGCCCCAGGCCCCCGGGAAGGAGGCGGCCGACGCCAGCTTGCCGGTCTCGTCGCAGAAGGGCGGGGCCGAGGCCAAGGCGCCGGCGACCCAGGGCGCGGTCCCGGCCGGCCCCGAGACCTATACCGTCAAGGTCAACGGCAAGCAGTACGTGGTCGAGGTCGCCGAGGGCGGCGAGGTCGGTGCCGTCCAGGAGCAGGCCGCGGCCGCCCAACCCGCCGAGAGTGCCCCCGCCGCCCCCAGCGGCGAGGCGATCACCGCGCCGCTGGCCGGCAACATCTTCAAGGTCAACGTGCGCCCCGGTGACGCGGTCGAGGAGGGCGATGTGGTGATCATCCTCGAGGCCATGAAGATGGAGACCGAGGTGCGCGCCACCGGTGCCGGCACCGTCTCCTCCGTCAATGTCAGCGAGGGCGACAGCGTCGCCGTCGGCGATGTCCTGATCGAGCTCTGAGGAAGGTACCCATGACGGAGAAGATACTGACGCTCTGGTACGGCTCGGGGCTCTACAACCTGAGCCCCGGCCAGGCGGTCATGGTGCTGGTGGGGCTGGGATTGCTCTACCTGGCCATCGCCAAGAAGTTCGAGCCGCTGCTGCTGGTGCCGATCGGCTTCGGCGGCATCCTGGCCAACATCCCCGAGGCGGGTCTGGCCCTGTCTGCCGCCGAGCAGGCGGCGCACCTGGCGCGGCCGGCGCTGCTCGAGCAGATGGCCGCGACGCTGCAACTGGGCCTCGACCCGGCCGCCGGCATCGAGGCCTGGCGCCACACCCTGACCGAGGCCCTGCATGGCGACCTCTCGCCGGCGCTGCTGCGCTCCGCCAACGACGTGGCCATGGACGCCGGCTTCGCCCACGGCATGCTCTACCAGTTCTACAGCGTGGCGATCGCCTCGGGCATCGCCCCGCTGGTGATCTTCATGGGCGTGGGGGCGATGACCGACTTCGGTCCGCTGCTGGCCAATCCCCGCACCCTCTTCCTGGGCGCGGCGGCGCAGTTCGGCATCTTCGCCACCCTGCTCGGCGCGGTGGGCATGTCGGCCATGGGCTGGATGGACTTCTCGCTCAACCAGGCCGCCGCCATCGGCATCATCGGCGGCGCCGACGGCCCCACCTCGATCTACGTGTCGAGCATCCTGGCCCCGGAGCTGCTGGGTGCCATCGCCGTGGCCTCCTACTCCTACATGGCGCTGGTGCCGCTGATCCAGCCGCCGATCATGAAGGCGCTGACCTCGAAGCGGGAGCGCGAGATCGTCATGACCCAGCTGCGGCCGGTGTCGAAGCTCGAGAAGATCGTCTTTCCGCTCAGCCTGCTGATCCTGGTGGTGCTCTTCCTGCCGGATGCGGCGCCGCTGCTGGGGATGTTCTGCTTCGGCAACCTGATGCGCGAGTGCGGGGTGGTGGAACGGCTCTCCGACACCGCCCAGAACGCGCTGATCAACATCGTGACCATCTTCCTCGGCCTCTCGGTGGGCTCCAAGCTGATGGCCGACCGCTTCCTGGCCCTGGAGACCCTGGGGATCCTGGCGCTGGGCATGGTGGCCTTCGCCATCGGCACCGCCTGCGGGATCCTGATGGCAAAGCTGATGAACACCGTGAGCCGCATGCCGATCAACCCGCTGATCGGCTCGGCGGGGGGCTCGGCGGTGCCCATGGCCGCAAGGGTCTCCAACAAGGTGGGGCTGGAGTCCAATCCCCACAACTTCCTGCTGATGCACGCCATGGGGCCCAACGTGGCCGGGGTGATCGGCTCGGCGGTGGCCGCCGGGGTGATGATCAAGTACCTCGGCTGAGGCCGGCGGTCCTGCCCCATCGAGAACGGCGCCTGCGGGCGCCGTTTTTGATGGTGGTGGCCGGGGAGCAGGATAGGGCGCTCAGTCGTCCGGGAGCAGGGCCAGGCGGCCGCGCAGGCGGGTCTCCAGCGCGCTGAGGTCGGCCGGCACGTCGCTGGGCCAGCCCACCGTGAGCACCACCCCGTCGGCGCCGTAGTCGGCCTGCGCGACCGGCACCTCCTGCTCGGCCAGCCAGGCCCGGGCCTCGGCCTCGCCGGCGAAGTCGACCCGCAGGCGCAGCGGGGTGCGCTCGACCACCGTGCGGCGCGGCAGGGCCTCCAGGCCTTCGGCGACGGCGCGGGAGTAGGCGCGCGCCAGGCCGCCGGTGCCGAGCTTGGTGCCGCCGAAGTAGCGGGTGACCACGCAGCCCACCTGGCCGAGGCCGGCGCCCTCCAGCACCTGGAACATGGGGCGCCCGGCGGTGCCGCCGGGCTCGCCGTCGTCGGAGAAGCCGATGGCGGTCTGCTCGCCGGGCGGGCCGGCGATGAAGGCGCTGCAGTGGTGGCTGGCGCCGGGGTGGGTGCGGCGCGCCTCGGCCAGCAACGCCTCGAAGGCGGCGCTGTCCGGCGCATGGCAGAGCCAGGTGATGAAGCGGCTCTTCTCCACCTCCAGTTCGCTCTCCTGCCAGCGTCCGGCGGGGACATCGGGGACGGCATAGCGCATCAGGCGGCCAGCTCCGCCTGGCGCACCACGCCCATCACCAGGCCGATCACCTGGATATCGTCGTTGCGCAGGTAGATGGGCGCCATGCGCTCGTTGGCCGGCTGCAGGCGCACGCCGGACTTCTCGATGTAGAGCTTCTTCAGGGTGACCTCCTGGTCGTTGATCATCACCACCGCGGTCTCGCCGTTCTCGGCGCTCTCCCGGCGCTCGATGATGATCACATCCCCGTCGAAGATGTTGCAATCGACCATGGAGTCGCCGCGCACCCGCAGGGCATAGGTATTGCGGCGCACCATCCGCGTGGGCACCTGGATGCTGCCGGCCTCGGGACAGGCCTCGATGGGCATGCCCGCCGAGACGCGACCGAGCAGCGGGATCTCGGTCAGGTCGTCCGCTTCGATGGCCGCCCAGGACCGGGCCAGCGGGAGGTTGGGGCGGCGTTCCAGGTACTGCGGTGTGACGTTGGGCATGCGATGTCTCCCCTGTCGTCGAAACCTGTCGATACATACAGTGTTTCACGAGCATAGCAGCGGGCCCGGATCTGGCAAGGGCTGGCGGTCCACGCAAGGCTTGACCCAGGGCAAGTGCGACCGGCTGACGCAGACGGCGCGACTGGTAGCCAGGGCCCTTTCCGTGTAGAGTTCCGGGCGAAATTACCCATGCCGGGAGAGTGCCTTGAGCCTGCGTCTGCAAGCCCGAAAGCTGGCCTGTGAGCGGGACGATCGCTGGCTGTTCCGGGACCTTGACCTGGACATCCATGCCGGCGAGATCGTGCGTGTGGAGGGTCCCAACGGCAGTGGCAAGACCACCCTGCTGAAGATCCTTTCCGGGCAGCTGGCCGACTTCCAGGGCGAGCTCTACTGGAACGACCATCCCATGCGGCGCACGCGCCAGGACTTCCTGGCCAACCTGCTCTACCTGGGCCATGCGCCGGGGGTCAAGGCGGCGCTGACGCCGCTGGAGAACCTGGCCTGGTACCAGGCCCTGGCGGGCGAGCCCGACGACGAGGCCGCGCGCTTCAAGGCCCTGGCGGCGGTGGGGCTCGCCGGTTTCGAGGACCTGCCCGCCGGCCAGCTCTCCGCCGGCCAGCAGCGCCGGGTGGCCCTGGCCCGGCTGGAGCTGATCCCGCGTCCGCTCTGGGTGCTCGACGAGCCTTTCACCGCCATCGACCGCGACGGCGTGGCGGCCCTCGAGGGCCGCCTGGCGGCCCATGCCCGGCGCGGCGGTTGCGTGCTGGTCACCACCCACCACGAGCTGGCCGATTCTCCGGCACTGCGGCGCATCCGGCTGGGGCAGGGGGGTGACGATGCCGCACTCTGAGTCGCGCCTTGCGCAGGAGCCGGGTGACATGCCGCTGTTCCGGGAACCCGAGGGCGGCGCCGGGGTCGCAATCCGAGCGACGCTGAAGCGTGACCTGGTGCTGATGATGCGCCGGCGCAGCGAGGTGCTCAACCCGCTGGTGTTCTTCGCTCTGGTGATCACCCTGTTCCCGATCGGCATCTCGCCGGACCCTGAGCTGCTGGCGACCATCGCCCCGGGCCTGCTGTGGGTCGCGGCGCTGCTCGCGGCGCTGCTCTCCCTGGACAGCCTGTTTCGCAGCGACTACGACGACGGCTCCCTGGAGCAACTGCTGCTCTCGCCCCAGCCGCTGCCGGCGCTGGCGCTGGCCAAGGTGGCGGTGCACTGGCTGCTCACCGGCCTGCCGCTGGCGCTGATGGCGCCGCTGCTGGGCATCATGCTGTCGCTGCCGGCGGGCAGCTATGCGGTGCTGGCACTGTCGCTGGCGCTGGGCAGTGCCAGCCTGAGCCTGATCGGTGCCATCGGGGCGGCGCTGACCGTGGGGCTCGCGCGGGGTGGCGTGCTGCTCTCGCTGCTGGTGCTGCCCCTCTACATCCCGGTGCTGATCTTCGGCGCCGGGGCCGTGCAGGCGGCGATCCTCGGCGATGGCGTCTCCGCGCACCTGGCCATCCTGGGTGCGCTCCTGGCAGTGGCGCTGAGCCTCGCCCCCTGGGCGATCGCGGCGTCACTGCGCATCAGTATCAACGGTTGAGGACAACAATCGGCATGTGGGCCTTCATACACAAGCTCGGCTCCCCCAAGTGGTTCTACGCCATCAGCGAGCGCCTGCAGCCCTGGTTCTGGGTGGCGGCGGCGGTGCTGATCCTGGTCGGCAGCGCCTGGGGGCTGGCCTTCGCCCCGGCGGACTACCAGCAGGGCAACAGCTTCCGCATCATCTACGTGCACGTGCCGGCGGCCTTCCTGGCCCAGTCGATCTTCGTCAGCATGGCGGTGGCCGGCTTCATCTATATGGTCTGGAAGATCAAGATCGCCGACATGGCGGCAGCGATGATGGCCCCGCTGGGCGCCGCCATGACCTTCGTGGCGCTGTTCTCCGGCGCGGTGTGGGGCGTGCCGACCTGGGGCACCTGGTGGATGTGGGACGCGCGCCTCACCTCGATGCTTATCCTGCTGTTCCTCTACTTCGGCGTCATCGCCCTGCGTGGCGCCTTCTCCAGCCGCGACAGCGCCTCTCGGGCCGCCTCGGTGCTGGCCATGGTCGGGGTGATCAACATCCCCATCATCAAGTACTCGGTGGACTGGTGGTACACCCTGCACCAGCCGGCCACCTTCAGCGTCACCTCGCGTCCGGCCATGCCGATGGAGATGTGGGCCCCGCTGCTGATCATGGTGCTGGGTTTCTACAGCTTCTTCATCGCGGTGACCCTGATGCGCACCCGCAGCGAGATCCTGCGTCGTGAGGCGAGCAAGCGCTGGGTGCGCGAACTGGCCGGGGAGGTGAGCTGATGGCATTCGATTCCCTGTCGGCCTTCCTGGCCATGGGCGGCCATGGCGTCTACGTCTGGGCGGCCTGGGGCGTCACCGGGCTGCTGCTGGTGGGCGTGGTGCTCCATGCCCGAGCCGAGCGTCGCGCGCTGCTGCGCGACCTGCGTCGCCGGGCGCGTCGCGCGCAGCACCACGGCGCCCCGGGCGCCGCCGCGACACCGGTTTCACATCAAGAGGGCCATGCCCGTGAGAGCTAAACGCAAGCAGAAGCTGTTCGTGATCCTGGGGCTGGTCTCGCTGGCCGCCATCGCCGTGGGCCTGACCCTCTACGCCCTGCGCAGCAACATCAACCTCTTCTTCAGCCCGGTGCAGATCGCCGCCGGGGATGCCCCCCTGGAGCGCCAGATCCGTGCCGGCGGCATGGTCAAGGAGGGCTCGGTGGATCGCGACAAGGAGAGCCTCGAGGTGACCTTCACCGTCACCGACTATGTCGACGACCTCGAGGTGCGCTACAGCGGCATCCTGCCCGACCTCTTCCGTGAGGGGCAGGGCGTGGTGGTGGTCGGCCAGCTCCAGCAGGGCGGCTGGCTGCGGGCCGACCAGGTGCTGGCGCGTCACGACGAGAACTACATGCCCCCCGAGGTGGCCCAGGCGCTGGAGGAAGCCGGCTACTCGCCGGAGGACTACCAGGCCAAGGCGGCCGAGGTGGGCAAACGACTGGACGCCCAGGGCGACGGCGCCAGCCAGAACTGATCCGGAGTGCCCATGCAGACCCTGATGATCCCCGAAATCGGCCACTACGCCCTGATCATTGCGCTGCTGATGGCGCTGGTCCAGGGGGTGATGCCGCTCGCCGGGGCGGCCACCCGCCGCCCGCTGTGGATGGCCTACGCGCGTCCCATGGCCACCGGCCAGTTCCTCTTCCTGGCCATCGCCTACGCCTGCCTGACCGCCAGCTACCTGCTGGACGACTTCAGCGTGGCCAACGTGGCCAACAACTCCAACTCGATGCTGCCCTGGTACTACAAGGCCAGCGCCGTATGGGGCAACCACGAGGGGTCGGTGCTGCTGTGGAGCTTGATCCTGGCCGCCTGGGGCTTCGCGGTCAGCCGCTTCTCGCGGGAGCTGCCCCGCGACATGCTGGCCCGGGTGATGGGGGTGATGGGGCTGGTCAGCGTCGGCTTCCTGGCCTTCGTGCTGATCACCTCCAACCCCTTCGAGCGGCTGCTGCCCAACGTCCCCCAGGATGGCGCCGACCTCAACCCGCTGCTGCAGGACTTCGGCCTGATCGTCCACCCGCCGATGCTCTACATGGGCTACGTGGGCTTCTCGGTGGTCTTCGCCTTCGCCATCGCCGCCCTGCTGGGCGGACGCCTGGATGCGGCCTGGACCCGCTGGGCGCGGCCCTGGACCAATATCGCCTGGGCCTTCCTCACCGTGGGTATCGCCCTGGGCAGCTGGTGGGCATACTACGAGCTGGGCTGGGGCGGCTGGTGGTTCTGGGACCCGGTCGAGAATGCCTCGCTGCTGCCGTGGCTTGCCGGCACGGCGCTGATCCACTCCCTGGCGGTGACCGAGAAGCGCGGCGCCTTCAAGAGCTGGACGGTGCTGCTGGCGATCACCACCTTCTCGCTGTCGCTGATGGGGACCTTCCTGGTGCGCTCTGGGGTGCTCACCTCGGTACATGCCTTCGCCAACGACCCCTCCCGCGGGCTCTTCATCCTGGTGCTGCTGGGCATCACCGTGGGGCTCTCGCTGCTGCTGTTCGCGCTGCGCGCCCCGCGCGTCAGCCACCAGGTGGGCTTCAGCTGGCTCTCCCGTGACGCCCTGCTGCTGATCAACAACATCCTGCTGGTGATCATGACCGTCACGGTACTGCTCGGCACGGTCTACCCGCTGCTGCTCGACGCCCTGAACCTGGGCAAGATCAGCGTGGGCCCCCCCTACTTCAATGCGCTCTTCGTGCCGCTGACGGTGATCCTCTGCCTGTTCATGGGGCTGGGTCCCCTGGCGCGCTGGAAGCATACCCCGGCCCGCGAGCTCTTCCGGCGCAGCTGGATTGCCGGCCTGGCGGCCCTGGTGGTCGGCGCGGTCGCACCGCTGCTCTATCGCGGCGAGTGGAACCTCAAGGTGAGCCTGGGCGTGGTGGTCGCCCTGTGGATCGTGCTGCCCATGGCCCGCGACCTCTGGGCAAAGTCTCGCCACTCCGGCGGCCGCGTGGCCGGCCTCCGGCGCCTCTCGCTGGCCTATTGGGGCATGATCCTCGGCCACCTGGGCATCGCGGTGACCATCATCGGCGTCACCGTGGTCTCCAACTACGCCATCGAGCGCAACGTGCGCATGGGCGTGGGCGACAGCGTCGAGGTGGTCGGTTACACCTTCACCATGACCGAGCTCGCCAACCGCCGGGGGCCGAACTACCTGGCGGACGCCGCCGAGATCGAGGTGCGACGCGGCGACAGCCAGCGCAGCTTCACCATGACCCCCGAGAAGCGCCTCTACATCGCCCGCGGCATGCCGATGACCCAGGTCGCGCTGCGCCCCGGCCTGTTCCGTGACCTCTACGTGGCCATGGGCGAGGACCTGGAGGACGGCAGCTGGGCGATGCGCATCCAGTACAAGCCCTTCGTGCGCTGGCTGTGGCTCGGGGCGCTGCTGATGGCCGCCGGCGGGGTGCTGGCCGTGGCGGACCGCCGCTACCGGCGCACCGTGACGGCCCGCGACCCGGAGCGCGCCGTGGCCGCCGAGCCCCGGGAGGCCACCACATGAAGCGTCGCCTGCTGCTGCTGCTGCCGCTGGCCGGCTTCCTGGTGCTCGGCGCCTTCCTCTACATGGGGCTCTCGATCAATCCCTTCGAGCGCGACTCGGCGCTGATGGCGAGGGAGTTCCCGGCCTTCGAGCTCACCACCCTCGAGGATCCCGAGCGGGTGGTGGATGCCTCGCTGCTCGAGGGCGAGGTCACCCTGGTCAACGTCTGGGGCGAGTGGTGCCCGACCTGCAAGCAGGAGATGCCGCAGCTGCTCGATCTCGCCGAGCGCGGCGTGCGCCTGGTGGGGGTCGACTACAAGGACACCCGGGAGAAGGGGCGCGAGTTCCTCACCGAGTTCGGCAACCCCTTCGAGGTCAACATCTTCGACCCCGAGGGCAGCCTGGGCTTCGACCTGGGCGTCTACGGCGCCCCGGAGACCTTCCTGGTCGACCGCGAGGGCATCATCCGCTATCACCATACCGGCTACATCCGGCCGGAGGACGTGCGCGAGACGATACTGCCGGAGGTGGAAAGATGGCGCTGATCACCCGACTGCTGCTGTGTGCCCTGCTGCTTTGGCCTGCCCTGGGCCAGGCGGCGGTGGAGGTGCGCGAGTTCGACGACCCGGTCACCGAGCAGCGCTACCGCGACCTCACCGCGACCCTGCGCTGCCCCAAGTGCGAGAACCAGGCTATCGACGACTCCGACTCGCCCATCGCCGGCGACATGCGTGAGCGGGTCTATCTCCAGCTCCAGGATGGCCGTTCCGACAAGGAGATCCTCGACTTCATGGTCAACCGCTTCGGTGACTATGTGCTCTACAACCCGCGTCTCGAGGGCCGCACCCTGCTGCTGTGGGGGCTTCCCGCCGGCCTGGTGCTGCTGGGCGCCCTGGTGGTGGTGCTCATGGTGCGCGCCCGTCGGCGCACCTCGGCCCGCGACCTGAGCGCCGAGGAGCGGGCGCGACTGGATGCCCTGATCAAACGCGAGAGGACCGAATGACCCTGCTATGGATCGCCCTTGCCGTCCTGCTGCTGCCGGCCCTGTGGCTGCTGGTGGCTCCCCTGCGGCGTGCCGCCGCCGTGAGCGCCGCCCAGCGCGACCATGAGGCCAACGACCGCACGACCGACCAGAACCTGGCCATCTACCGCCGTCGGCTGGCCTCGCTGGAGGCGGCCCGGGAGCGGGGCGACATCGACCAGTCACGCTTCGATGAGGACCGCCTGGAGCTCGAGCGTAGCCTGCTCGAGGATACCGAGCGCCTGCAGCGCGCGCCGCTGAAGCCGGCCGCGTCCGGCAAGCTGGCGGTGCCGGTGGTGATGGTGGCCGTGGTGCTGGCCAGCCTCGCCTGGTACCTCCAGGAGGGGGCGGAGGGCGACCTCACCCTCTACACGGTCCAGCAGCAGGTGATGAACGACTCCGAGGCCTCGCTGCCGATGCTGATCGAGCGGCTCGAGGGGCAGGCCGCCCGTCAGCCCGACAACCCCAATGTCTGGCGGGCACTGTTCCCGCTCTACCGGGACAGCGGACGCATCGCCGAGGCCACCCGCGCCCTGGAGCGACTGATCGAGCTCGAGGGGCGCCAGCCCTGGCTGCTGGCCGAGCTGGCCCAGATCCGCTATTTCGCCGCCGGCCGCGAGATGACCGACGAGGTCCAGGCGCTGGTCGACGAGGTGCTGGAGATGGATCCCGCCCAGCCCACGGTGCTCGGCATGCTCGGTATCGATGCCTTCGAGAGCGGCGACTTCGAGACCGCCATCGACCGGTGGCGCCGGGCCATCGCCGGCATGGATGACCCCGACACCGCCGACGCCCTGCGCCAGGGCATCCGCGTCGCCCAGCAGCGCCTGGGGATTGCCCCGGAGGAGTCCGAGCAGGCCGTCGCCGAGGGGCCCGGCATCGCCGTCCGGGTTCGCCTGGCGGATGACCTCGCCGGCCGGCTCGACGATGGCGCCACCGTCTTCGTGGTGGCCCGCGACCTCGAGGGGGAGCTGCCGCCGCTGGCCGTGGCCCGGGCCCGGCTGGACGAGCTCCCGCTGACCGTGGTGCTTGACGACTCTCGCTCCATGTCTCCCCAGGCGCGGATCTCCCAGGTGGACCAGGCGCGGCTGATGGTGCGTGTCTCGGAGAGCGGCCAGGCCACGCCCCAGCCCGGCGACCTGCTCGGTACCCTCGAGGGGGCGACGGTGGGGGAGACCGATGGCGAGCCCGTCGAGGTGGTGATCGACCGGGTCGTCGAGTAAGCCCATGCGCCTGAAGTCGATCCGCCTGGTGGGGTTCAAGTCCTTCGTCGACCCGGTCAGCGTGCCCTTCGACGGCAACATGACCGCCATCGTGGGGCCCAACGGCTGCGGCAAGTCCAACATCATCGACGCAGTGCGCTGGGTGATGGGGGAGTCGTCGGCCAAGACCCTGCGCGGCGAGTCGATGACCGACGTCATCTTCAACGGCTCCACTGGCCGCAAGCCGGTGGGGCTCGCCTCCATCGAGCTGCTCTTCGACAACCGTGACGGCGCCATGGGCGGCGCCTATGCCCAGTACGCCGAGATCGCCGTCAAGCGCCAGGTCACCCGCGACGCCCAGTCCAGCTACTTCTTCAACGGCCAGAAGTGCCGTCGCCGCGACATCGCCGACCTCTTCCTGGGCACCGGCCTGGGGCCGCGCTCCTATGCCATCATCGGCCAGGGCATGATCTCGCGGCTGATCGAGGCCCGCCCCGAGGAGCTGCGCGCGACCCTCGAGGAGGCCGCCGGCATCTCGAAGTACAAGGAGCGTCGCCGCGAGACCGAGAACCGCATGCGGCGCACCCAGGAGAACCTGGAGCGCCTGGAGGACATCCGCGAGGAGCTCGACAAGCAGCTCGAGCGGCTCAAGCGCCAGGCCGAGGCGGCGCGTCGCTACCAGACCCTCAAGCAGGAGGAACACCGTCTCAAGGGCGAGCTGGCGCTGCTGCGGGGGCGCGCCCTGCGCGCCAGCCAGACCGAGGAGGAGACCCGCGTCCGCGAGCTGGAGACCGCCGTGGAGCGCGAGGTGCTGGGCATGCGCCAGGCCGAGAGCCGCCTGGAGGAGGCCCGCGCCGAGCATGACCGCCTGGCCACCGAGCTCGACGGCCGGCAGTCGCGCTTCTACGAGACCACCACCGCCATCGCCCGCCTGGAGCAGGACCTGGAGCACACCCGTGCCCGGGACCAGCAGCTGGCCCGGGACCTCGAGGCCGCCCGAGGCGAGCTCGCCGAGCTTGCCCGCCTCGGCGACGACGACGGCGAACGCCTGGCTCGCCTGGACGAGCGCCTCGAGACCCTGGGGCCGGAGCAGGAGGAGGTGGCCGAGCAGCTCGCCGAGCTGGAGGCCGCCCTGGAGGAGGCCGAGCCCCGGACCGAGGAGGCCGACGCCGCCTGGGAGAGCTTCGGCGAGCGCTGGCAGGCACAGAGCCGCGAGGCGGAGCGCGCCCAGGACCGGCTTCGCGACCTGGAGAGTCGGCTCGAGCAGCTGGCCACCGACGAGCGCCGCCGTCGCCAGCAGCACGAGGAGCTGCCCGATATCGCCGGCCTGGGTGAGCAGCGCCGTGAGCTGGCCGAACGTCATGCCGAGCTCGAGGAACGCCTGGCCGAGCTCGAGGCGCAGCGCGGCGAGCACCAGGCCAGCCGCGACGGCGCCCGGGAGCAGGTGCGGGAGGCCGAGGCGGCCCGCGAGGCCGAGCGCCAGCGGCGCAGCACCCTGCAGGGCGAGCTGGCCTCGCTGGAGGCGCTGATCCAGGCGGCCCTGGCCGACCACGACGAGGCGCTGGATGCCCACCTGGCCGCGCATGGCCTGGCACAGCAGCCCCGCCTCGGCGAGGCCCTCGAAGTCGAACCCGGCTGGGAGGAGGCGGTCTCCTGGGTGCTGGCGCCCTGGCTGCGTGCGCGACTGGTGTCGCTGCCCGGGGCCCGCGAGGCCCTGGCCACGCCGCCGGACGCCGAGCTCGGCCTGCTCGAGGCCGAGGCGTCGCCTGCCCCGGCCGACAGCCTGGCGGCCCGGGTGCGCGGCGCCGGTGCGGCCGGCCAGTGGCTGGCCGGCATCCGCTGCGTCGCCGACCGCGAGGCGGCCTGGTCGGGCCGAGAGGGCCTGGCAGCCGGCGAGAGCCTGGTTACCCCCGACGGTCTCTGGCTGGGACGTGGCTGGGTGCGCCACCGTGGCGCCGGCAACGGCCCGGATGCCCTGCTGGTCAGCCGGCGCCGCGAGGCGGAGGTGCGCGAGGCGCTGGCTGAGGTGGAGGCCCGCCTCGCCGACCAGGACCGCCACCTCGAGGCGGCTGCGGCCAAGGTCGAGCAGGCCGAGGCGGACCTGGAGCGGGCACGACTCGAGGAGCGCGAGCTCGAGCAGCAACGCCAGCAGCTGGCGGTGCAGGAGAGCGGGCTGGCCAGCCGGCTCGAGCACCTGGAGGGGCGCGCCGCCGAACTCGCCGAGGAGCTCGAGGGCATGGCCGAGTCCCGCGAGGAGGCCCTGCTGGCCCTGGAGGAGTCACGCGAGCAGTGGCAGGCGGCGATGGCGCGGCTGGAGGAGGGGGCCGAGACCCGCGAGAGGCTCGAGCGGGAGCGCCGCGAGGCCCGCGAGGCGCTGGCCGCGCTGCGGGCACGGCAGCGCCCCCTGGCCGAGCAGGTCCAGCGCCTGGCCCTGGAGCAGGAGCGCACCGCCACTGAACGCAACGGGCTGGCCGAGCAGCTGGGCCGGGCCGGCGAGTCGCGGGAGCGCCTCGCGTTGCGCTGCGCCGAGCTCGAGGAGGCGCGCGAGGGGCTTCATGAGCCCGACGAGGAGCGTCGCGAGCGACTCGACGAGCTGCTGGAGCGCCGCGAGCGCGAGGAGCGGGTGCTCAACGAGACCCGTACCCGGGCTGCCGAGCTGGTCGAGCGGCTGCGCGAGGACGAACAGGCCCGCCAGGGCCACGAGCGCAGCCTCGAGGGCATCCGCGAGCGCCTCCAGGAATCGCGCATGCAGGTCCAGGCGCTCTCCCTCAAGGCCGAGGCCCAGGACGAGCAGCTCGCCGAGCTGAACCACGACCCCGCGAGCTTGTCCGATTCCCTTGACCCCAACGCCACCGAGTCCGCCTGGCAGGCCCGGCTGGAGGAGGTCGGCGAGCGCGTCCGCCGGCTGGGGGCCATCAACCTGGCGGCCATCGAGGAGTACGACCAGCAGGCCGAGCGGCGCGACTACCTGGAGGCCCAGCATACCGAGCTCTCCGAGGCACTGGAGACTCTGGATCGGGCCATCCGGCGTATTGACCAGGAAACCCGGACGCGATTCCGCGACACCTTCGAGCGAGTCAATGCCGGCCTGCAGGCACTTTTCCCACGGGTATTCGGCGGGGGAACCGCGTGGTTGACCCTGACCGGCGAGGATTTGCTGGAAACGGGGGTGGCCATCATGGCGCGGCCCCCCGGCAAGAAGAACAGCACCATTCATCTCCTGTCCGGTGGGGAAAAGGCCCTCACCGCCCTGTCGATGGTATTTGCCATCTTCCAGCTCAATCCGGCGCCCTTCTGCATGCTCGACGAGGTGGATGCCCCGCTGGATGATGCCAATGTGGGGCGCTACGCCAAGCTGGTGAAGGAGATGTCCGACACCGTCCAGTTCATCTACATCACCCACAACAAGATCGCCATGGAGGCATCGGAACGCTTGATGGGGGTGACCATGCAGGAGCCCGGGGTGTCACGCCTGGTGTCGGTCGGCGTCGAGGAGGCCGCAGCCCTGGCCGAGGCCTGACGGGCTTGAACGTGAACGGCAAACGGGTTAACAAGGAAGACAATGTATACTGCAATGCACGGAAGCACGGGGAACCTGAAGGGCGATTGCGAAGGGCCCAGTCGGGTTGCGGCAGGAAAATGCCGAGCTTGACAAATAAAAAAAGTGGCCCTTTTTTTGGCAATCGCGCTATGCTGTTGACGGACAACCATCAGGCATGGCGCCTTAGCAAAAGGCATGACGACCCATGGAACTAAGAGAGTGGCTGATCATACTAGGGCTGGCGCTGGTGACCCTCATCGTCATCGATGGTGTGCGTCGCCTGCAGCGTCAGCGTCGCGTTCCACGTCTCGACCAGGTCTCGGACCGTGACGAGCGTGGCCCCACGGGGAGCGACGAGGACCCTGAAGCCGCGGCCCGTGCGGCCGAAATCAACTGGGAGCTGCCCAACGGAGGGGCGCGGGTCGTCAGGCCGGCTGACGACCGGGGGGTACAACCCAAGCCCAAGCTGCAGCGCCAGGAGCATCCCGGTCCCTCGCGGGTGCTGGCGGAGTTCCGGCGCCATGCCGACGGCCCCGAGGCATCGGGCCCCCGGCCGGTCGGCGAGCGTGAGCCGAGCGTCGCCCGGCCTGCCGCCGAGTCGCGGGAGACCGTCCGGCCGCTGAGCCGTGAGCCCGAGCCCAGGGCACAGCATGACCCCGCCCCCGAGCGCAGCGCCCAGGCGCCTGCCTCCCGGGGCCCGGTACCGGAGCCGGCGGATCAGGAGGCGGCGAGTCTCTACCCCGAAGCCGACGAGCGCCGCGAGCCAGGGCTCTCGAGCCTGGATGGCCTGGACGAGACGGCCATGGAGTCCGCCACGTCAAGGGACACCCAGCCCCTGGCGGCCGACCCCGAGGATCACGACACCTACGCCGACGAGGAACACTACCGCCTGGTGGACCTCGAGGGCATGGGCGACTCCCTCAAGAGCGGCTCGAAGCGGGTGGGTTCCTCCATGCAGCGCTTCGGGGCCTCCCTGCAGAAGAGTCTCGCCGAGCGGCGCGAGCACAAGCGCAGCGAGAAGGTTCGCCGCGAGCAGGAGCGCGCCGAGAAGGCGGCTCGCGAGGCGGCGCGTCGCCAGCGGGCCGAGGACGAGAAGGCCGTCCAGGAGGCCGAACGGCGTCGCCTGGAGGCGGAGGCGGTCGCCTCTGCCGATGACGACGACCCGCTCTTCACGCCCTCTCGTGACCAGTACCAGGCGCACGAGCAGGCGCCGGTCGAGGCCGCAAGGGACGACGTGGCCCCGCGCGACGACGTGGTGCGCACCCACCCGGTGCTGGAGCGGGCCCTGCGCCACGACGTCAACGCCGAGCATGCCCGCGAGACCCTGAGCCACTCCGACGAGATCATCGTCATCAGCGTGATGGCACGGGACGAGGAGGGCTTCTCCGGTACGGCACTGCTCGACCTGATGCTGGCCTGCGGGCTGCGCTACGGGCGCGACATGGGCATCTTTCATCGCTTCGAGACGGAGGACCCGGAGAGCCGACTGCAGTTCTCCATGGTCAACGTGGTCAAGCCGGGGACCTTCCCCATCGAGGCCATGGACGACTTCCAGACCCAGGGCATCACCCTGCTCATGCCGCTTCCGGGCGCCAGCGATACCGCGGCCGCCTTCGAGGCGATGGTCGAGACCGCCATGGTCATCGTCCGCCACCTCGGCGGCGAGCTGAAGGACGAGAACCAGAGCGTGATGACCGCCCAGACCGTGGAGTTCGCCCGCCAGCGGGTCCAGGAGTTCGAGCGACGCAATCGCCTCAACCGCTATCAGGTGAACTAGCGGCAAGCCTGAAGCTGGAAGCCGGACGACAACCCCCGTGAGCTGACCCCACGGGGGTTGTTGCTTTGGTAAGCTAGGCAACCATGCCGGCCTTGAGCCTTCACGCAACCAGACCACGGACGCCATGACCCAAGCCGACCCGCAGATCCTCGACGAGGTGGCGCGCCTGCGTGCCGAGCTCGACGACGCCAACTACCGCTACTATGTGCTCGATGAGCCGCGGCTCACCGACGCTGACTACGACCGCCGCCTGCGCCGCCTGCAGGAGCTCGAGAAGGCCTATCCGGACCTGGTGACCCCCGACTCCCCGACCCAGCGGGTGGGGGCCGCGCCCGATTCCGGCTTCCCCGAGGTGCGGCATGCCGTCCCCATGCTCTCCCTGGACAATGCCTTCAGCGAGGAGGAGATCAAGGCCTTCGTCAGGCGCGTTGCCGACCGCCTGGAGGCCCATGGCGAGCCGCTGGCCTTCTGCTGCGAGCCCAAGCTTGACGGGGCCGCCGTGTCGCTGGTCTTTGAGCAGGGTATGCTGGTCAGCGGTGCCACCCGCGGCGACGGCCGCACCGGCGAGGGCATCACCTCCAACCTGCGCACCCTGCGCTCCATCCCGCTGCGGCTGCGCGGCGACGACCCGCCCGCCCTGCTGGAGGTGCGCGGCGAGGTGATCATGAGCCATCGGGGCTTCGAGACACTGAACGAACGGGCCCGGGAGTCGGACGGCAAGGTGTTCGCTAACCCCCGCAACGCCGCTGCCGGCAGCCTGCGCCAGCTCGACCCCAGGATAACGGCGACGCGCCCGCTGGAGTTCAGTGCCTACCAGGTGGCGCGCATCGAGCCGGAGCCGGGCGACGCCAGCCACAGCCAGCTGATGGCCAGGCTCGGCGAGTATGGCTTTCGCACCAGCCAGGAGCTGGCGGTGGTCGAGGGGGCCGAAGGGATCATCGACTACTGCCGACGGCTCGGCGAGAAGCGCGACGGCCTCGGCTACGACATCGACGGGGTGGTGATCAAGGTCGACGACCTGCGCCTGCAGCGCGAGCTCGGTTTCGTGGCGCGCGCCCCGCGCTGGGCCATCGCCTTCAAGTTTCCCGCCCAGGAGGAGACCACCCGGCTCAACGACGTGGAGTTCCAGGTCGGCCGCACCGGGGCGATCACCCCGGTGGCCCGGCTCGAGCCGGTCTCGGTAGCCGGGGTCACCGTCTCCAATGCCACCCTGCACAATGCCGACGAGATCGCCCGGCTCGGCGTGATGATCGGCGATACCGTGGCGATCCGTCGGGCCGGCGACGTCATTCCCCAGGTGGTCCGGGTGCTGGAGGAGCGCCGTCCGGCCGATGCGCGGGCGATCGTCTTTCCCGGGCACTGTCCGGCCTGTGGCTCGGACATCGAGCACCTGGAGGGCGAGGTGGTGGCGCGCTGTTCCGGGGGCCTCTACTGTCCCGCCCAGCGCAAGGAGGCCCTCAAGCACTTCGCCTCGCGCCGGGCGCTGGACATCGACGGCCTGGGCGAGAAGTTGATCGAGGCGCTGGTCGAGCGTGAGTGGGTGACCACCCCGGCGGACCTCTTCCGGCTCGAGGCCGAGCGCCTCGCCGAGCTGCCGCGCATGGGCAGGAAGTCCTCCGAGAACCTGGTGGCGGCACTCGAGAGGGCGAAGCAGACGACGCTTGCCCGCTTCGTCTATGCGCTCGGCATCCGCGAGGTGGGGGAGGCCACGGCCGCCAACCTGGCACGCCACTTCGGCACCCTGAAGGCGCTGATGGCGGCCGACCACGAGGCGCTGGAGGCCGTGGAGGACGTGGGGCCCGTCGTCGCCGCCCACGTGCATACCTTCTTCCGCCAGCCCCACAACCGCGAGACCATCGACGACCTGATCGCCTGCGGGCTGAGCTGGGACGAGGAGGAGGTCGGCGAGCGCCCCCAGCCGCTGGCCGGCCAGAGCTGGGTGCTCACCGGCACCCTGGAGAGCATGACCCGCGACGAGGGCAAGGCGCGACTCCAGGCCCTGGGGGCCAAGGTCGCCGGCAGCGTCTCCCGCAAGACCGCCTGCGTGGTGGCCGGCGAGGCCGCCGGCAGCAAGCTGGAGAAGGCCGAGCAGATGGGGGTCGAGGTCATCGACGAGGCCGCCTTGCTCGAACGGCTGGCCGTCTGGGAAAAGGGGGAGACCGACGCATGAACGGCGACCGTTTCATCGAGGTGCCCTACCGCATGCTGCCGGGCGAGACACTGGACGCCCTGCTGGAGGCCTTCGTCACCCGCCAGGGCTACGACACCACCGACACCGGCGAGGGCATGCGCGGCTGGGTGGCCCAGCTCAAGGCCCAGCTCGAGCGCGGCGAGCTGCTGATCGCTCATGACCTCAGGACCGAGACCACCGAGGTGATGACCCTGGCCCAGTGGCGCGCCTTCGGCCGCGACCTGGCCGACGACGAGGAGGAGGGGTAGCCTCCCCTCTACGAGCTGTTCCCGGCGCCTCTCGCTGATGCTGATTCATGCTTCCCTTGTATCAGGTCGCGGATGATTCTTCGGCCCGGGTGCAGGTGGTCCACCAGCGGCTGTTCCAGCGGCAGCGGCTCGTCGCAGATCCGTGATGCGAGAAGCTCCGCGCACAGCGGCGCACTGGCCAGGCCCCGGGAGCCGTGGGCGGCACTGATCCACAGCCCCCCATGGTGCCGGCCGGGCGTGTCGGGCACCCGGGTGGCGTCCCTGGCCAGTCCCGCATAGTCGGCCTGCCAGGCCTCGGCGTCGGGCACCGGGCCGGCATAGGGCGACTTGTCGGGGCTGGCGGCGCGCACCGCGGCCCGCCCCTCCAGATGACCGGGTTCGAGCTCGGCCCCCGCCTCGCGCAGGGCGGCCACGAAGGCGGGCAGGGTGGTCGCAAGCTCCGCCAGGTTGGCCGCATGGTCGGCCTCGCGAATTCCGGTGTCCGTTTCGCGAGGCGCGAAGCTGGCACCGAAGGTGAGCACGCCGTCCATCGCCGGCGACACATAGCCGCCCGCGCAGATGACCCGCCCCAGCGCGGGGGCGCCCCGGGGCAGGGCGAGCCGGCTGACCTGGCCGCGCACCGGCTGCAGCGGGAGCCGCGTCGTCGGCACGAAGCGGTTGGCCAGTGCCGCGTTGGCGACCACCACCTGGTCGGCGGAAAGGCACTCGCCGTCGGCCAGCGCCAGCGACCAGCCCTGCTCGTCCGGGGTCATGCCGACCACCTCCGCGCGGCGCAGCTCGACGCCCGGCATGGCGGCGAGCCGGTCGCAGAGGGCGGCCGGCCGCACCCAGCCCGCCTGGGGGTACTCCAGCCCGCCGTGGGCGATCGGGGTGCCGGCCAGCCGCGAGGCCTCGCCCGCCGTCACGCCCCGCACCACGCCCTCCGGCAGCGTGTGGTGGGCCAGGAAGCGCGCCTGGCGGGCTTGCTCCTTCTCGTGGGTGGCCAGCTGCAGCACGCCGCAGGGCGACCAGAGTTCCCGGGCGGGATCGAGGACCTCGAGCCAGCGTCGGCTGTGCAGCAGGCCGGCGAGGTAGACCCGGCTCTGGAAATTGGTGTCGGCGGCGAGCTTGACGTAGAGCGCCCCCTGGGCGTTGCCGGAACCGCCGCTGCCGGGTCCCTCGCGGTCGATCAAGGTGACCGTCACGCCGCGCCGCGCCAGGGCAGCGGCGGTACTGGCGCCGGCGATCCCGGCGCCGATCACCGCGACGTGGCGGGCGCGGCGCGGCGCCGGGGGCGAGAACCAGGGCGTGCGCTCGCGGCGGCGATCCGTGGTGGGCTCGGCGATCTCGCCGGCCAGCATCTCGCGCTTGCGCCCGAAGCCCGGCACCTTGCGCCAGGCGAAGCCGGCGGCGGCGAGGCCCCGCTTGACCACCCCGGCGCAGGTGAAGGTGGCCAGGGTCGCCCCGGGGCGCGAGCGGGCGGCCATCGCCTCGAACAGCTCGGGTCGCCACATCTCGGGATTCTTCGCGGGGGCGAAGCCATCGAGGAACCAGGCGTCCACCCGGCCGTCGAGCAGCGCCAGCCGCTCGACGGTGTCGCCGAGGTGCAGGTCCAGGGTGACCCGGTCATCGAGCCACAGCCGGTGCACGCCGGCCACCGCCTGGGGCCACTGGGTGACCAGGCGCGCGGCCCGCTCGGCCAGGTCCGGCCAGGCCGACAGCGCCCGGGCCAGGTCGTCGCGGCGCAGCGGGAACTTCTCGGTGGAGACCAGGTGGAGCCGGGCGGCCGGCGGGGCATGGGCAGCGAAGCAGGCCCAGGCGCAGAGCATGTTGAGCCCGGTGCCGAATCCCGTCTCGCCGATCACGAAGGGGCGTGTTTCCTGCCAGCCGGCAAACCGCTCGGGGAGCCGGTTGGCGGCGATAAAGACATGCTCGGTCTCGGCGCGGCCGTCATGGCGCGAGAAGTAGACGTCATCGAAGGCCATGGAGTGGGGCGCCTCCTCGCCGCCTTCCTCCCGGCGCCACGCCAGGTTGGCGCTTTCCAGGCCGGACAGCGGGGGCAGGGCATCGGGGGCAGCGGTCACGGCAGGGCTCCGGGTCTGGGTTCCAGGGGTTGGGGTCGAAGGGGCGGGCTGGTCAGGATTTGATCGATCGCGTCACGGCGGCCTGTCGACCGGGATGGCGCAAGGCGTCCGCGGCGTTTCAACAGACTTGTCCACAGCAGCTGTGGGAAACCCGCTGTGGACAGTCGGAGGGGCAGGGCTCAGGGCAGGACCTTCTTGAAGGGCTTCACGCTGGCCCGGGCATAGACGCCAGCGATCATGTAGGGGTCGGCATCGGCCCAGGCCTGGGCACTCTCCAAGTCCTCGAACTCGGCGACCACCAGGCTGCCGGAGAAGCCGGCCTCGCCCGGGTCGTTGCTGTCGATGGCGGGGTGGGGGCCGGCCAGCACCAGGCGGCCCTCATCGCGCAGCGCCTCGAGGCGGGCCACATGGTCGGGACGGGCGGCCAGCCGCCGCTCCAGGCTGTTGTTCACATCTTCACTGATGATGGCGTAGAGCATCTCGGGTCTTCCTCGCTGGTAGGCGGCTCGCGCCGCGGGTGCGACCGGCGCCCGGCATTGACCGTCACCGGTCGGGCACGCAACATGGAAGGATATTCTGACAAAGTCACCTGCCGGCGTCATGCCCATGCCAGCACTTCCCGTGCGCTTCGGGGGCGAGCCCCTCACCATAGACCTGCACATGCATTCCACGGCCTCCGACGGCGCCCTGCCGCCGGCCGAGGTGGTGGCGCTGTGCCGTGCCCGCGGGCTGAGCCACATGGCGCTGACCGACCATGACACTATGGACGGTATCGCGGAGGCACAGGCGGCCGCGCGTCGCGAGGGGATCCGGCTGATTCCCGGTACCGAGCTCTCGACCCAGTGGCGCGGCATCAATATCCACGTGGTGGGACTGCTGCCCGAGGGGCCCCGGGGCGACCTGGTGGCCGGGCTCGCCGCCCAGGCCCAGGCCCGGGAGTCCCGCGCGCTTAAGATCGCCGAGCGCATGGAGAAGGTCGGGCTCACCGATGCCCTGGCGCGGGCACGCGAGCAGGCCGGCTCACCGCGCCCGCTGGGCCGGCCGGACTTCGCCCGGGCGCTGGTCGCGGCGGGGCTGGTGCCCGATATCGGCACCGCCTTCAAGAAGCACCTGGGCAACGGCAAGGCCGGCGACATCAAGGCCCACTGGCCCTTTCTCTCCGCGGCGGTGGGCTGGATCCTCGATGCCGGCGGGGTCGCGGTGCTGGCCCACCCGCTGCGCCACGGCCTGACCCGGCGCAAGCGCGGCCTGCTGCTGGACGACTTCGCCGCCGCCGGGGGCCAGGCCGCCGAGCTGGTCAGCGGCTTCCAGAATGCCGACGTGACCCGCGACCTGGCGCGCCAGCTGCAGGAGCGCGACCTCTACGGCTCGGTGGGCAGCGACTTCCACTTCCCCGGCGGCCACCTGGCGCCGGGCAGCATGAGTCCGGTGCCGCGCACCGCCACGCCGCCGGTATGGACCCACCCGCGCCTGGCCGGCCTTGCCGCCCCGGTGGCCGCCTGAGGCGGGGAGCGGGACAGCGACGCGCTATAGTGACAGACACCTTCCACCGGCCACCGAAAAGGGAGCTCGCATGAGCCAGTTCTTCCAGATCCATCCCGACAATCCCCAGAAGCGCCTGATCGACCAGGCGACCCAGATCATCCGTAACGGCGGCGTGGTCGCCTACCCGACGGATTCGGGCTATGCCCTGGGCTGCCACCTGGGCGACAAGAAGGCCATCGAGAAGATCAAGTGGCTGCGCTCGCTGGATGACAAGCACAACTTCACCCTGGTCTGCTCCGACCTCTCCGAGATCGGCACCTACGCCAAGGTGGACAACGACGTCTTCCGGCTGCTCAAGGCTCACACCCCGGGGGCCTATACCTTCATCCTGGACGCCACCAGCGAGGTGCCGCGGCTGCTGCTCCACCCCAAGCGCCGCTCCATCGGCGTGCGCGTGCCCGACCATGCCATCACCCGGGCGCTGCTCGCCGCCCTGGGCGAGCCGCTGATGAGTGTCACCCTGATCCCGGTCGGCGAGGAGCTGCCGATGACCGACGCCGAGGAGATCCGCGAGCGTTTCGGGGCCCACCTCGACCTGGTGATCGATGGCGGCGCCTGCCACCTGGACGCCACCAGCGTGATCGACCTGCGCGACCTGCCGCCGAGGATCGTCCGCGAGGGGCGTGGCGATATCACCCCCTTCCAGCTCTGATCCCTGCCCGCCGCCGGCTCACTGGGCCGGCGGCGACCCTCCATCGTCTTCCTCCTCGCCGCCATGTTCGTGCCACCAGGCCTCCTGCTCCTCCTCGGGCAGGCGCGGGTCGGGGGAGTTCTCGTCCAGCCAGGTACCGCACCGCAGGCAGTACTTGGCGCGCTGTTCGTGGCGGTCGTGGCCGCACCCCGGGCAGGCCTCGTCGGAGTAGCGGTCGGCGCGGATCGAGCGGATCACCTCGGCCGAGAAGACCCCGGTGGGCACGGCGATGATCGAGTAGCCGATCAGCATCACCATCACCGAGATCGCCTGGCCCAGCGGGGTCACCGGCACGATATCGCCGAAGCCCACCGTGGTGAGGGTGACGATGGCCCAGTAGATCGCCATGGGGATGCTGGTGAAGCCGGCCTCACGGGGTTCGATCAGGTAGACGATCGAGGCGAAGATCGACACCAGCATGAAGACGGTGAACAGGAACAGGAAGATCTGGTGGCTGCTGCGCTTCAGTGCCCCCACCAGCAGCCGTCCCTCGCCGACGAACTCCATCAGGCGCAGCACCCGGAAGATGCGCAGGGTGCGCAGCAGGCGCACCATCACCAGGGTCTGGGCGCCGGGCAGGATCAGCGTCAGCCAGGTGGGCAGGATGGCGATCAGGTCGACGATCCCGTAGAAGCTCTTCAGGTATTGCAGCGGGCGCTCCAGACAGTAGAGGCGTACCGCCAGCTCCAGAGTGAAGGCGATGGTGAAGCCCCACTCCAGCCAGAAGAAGAGGGTGCCGTAGTCGGCGCGCAGGCTCTCGATGCTCTCCAGCATCACCACCAGCACGCTGGCCAGTATCGCCACGATCAGGGCGATGTCGAAGCCCTTGGCCAGCGGGGTGTCGGACTCGAAGATGATCTGGAAGACCCGGGTGCGCAGGCCTTCGCCGGCGGGCTTGGGGAGGTGGTTCACGGGGGCGTCCTTGTGGTGGCCGGGGCCGGTCAGGCCAGGTCGACGTCGCCGGGCAGCCGGCGGGCCAGCCGCAGCATCCGGCGACCGAAGGCCGGGGTCAGCCAGGCCTCGGTCTCCAGCGCCTCGGCGAGGGCGCGGGCGTCGTCGCGCAGTGAATCATCGTCGCGGGCATCATCGCCCGGGTCGGCCAGGCGTTGGAAGGCCTCGCGCGCCTCGTCCCGCCAGGCCGGCTGTCCGGTATCGGCCAGGGCATCCAGCGCCACGCTGGCGCGATGCAGCCAGGCCGCCGGGGGGGTGCCCTCGGGCAGGGTCCAGCCGCCGCCGAGCAATGCCCCGCCGCGGGCCGCCTTGCTGGTGTCCGAGGGGCGCAGCGCCACGTCTTCGGCCAGCGTCTCGGCCAGCGACCATAGCGCCGCCGGCTCGCCTGCCTTGAGCTCAAGCTCCAGTTCGCGGATCGCCACCGCCTGCTCCCCCGCGCGGATCTCGCCCAGGTCCAGGGCCAGTTCCACGCTCAGCCCGTCCTCCTCCAGCCACCAGGTCTCGCGCATGAAGTCGGTGGCAAAGCGTGGCACCAGGCGCTCGAGCAGGGCCGGGTCACGCTCGGCCATGGGCGGCAGGGTGGCCAGCCCGGCGAGGTCGAGCCCCGGGCCCGGCACCTCCCACTCCCACTCGCCGCGGGTCGAGAGGCCGCCACCGCCCTGGCCGCGGGTCTTCAAGGTCTGCAGCAGGCGGTCGCCGGCGCGGCGCAGGCGCAACGCCATGCGCGCGCCCTCCAGCTCGCCCTCGGGGGTGTCGTAGTAGGTATTGCCCAGGCGCGTGAGCGTGGGTACCAGGCCGGCCAGGCGGGGGTGGCGTCGCAGGGCCTCGGGCGCCTCGGCCCCCAGGGCCAGCTTGAGTTCGATCTCGTCTGCCATCGGGGCGCCACCTCGGTTTGATGAATATTGGATGATTTTTTCATGACGGTGACAGTGTCAGTCACTATACTGACGCCGCCATTTTCCAGGTTCACAGATGCCCCATGGTGACATCCAATCCCTTCTCCGCGATGTTCGGTCGCTCGCCATTCCATCCGCTGCTGGCCCATATCGTCAAGGCCAATGAGTGCGCCGACGAGCTGCTGCCCTTCTTCGAGGCCTCCCTCGTGGGCGACTGGGACACCGCCGCCCAGCATCGCGAGACCATCACCCGACTCGAGCACGAGGCCGACGAGCTCAAGACCGACCTGCGCCTCAACCTGCCCAATACCATGTTCCTGCCGGTGTCGCGCTCCGACCTGCTCGACCTGATCAGCGTCCAGGACAAGATCGCCAACAAGGTCCGCGACATCACCGGCATCATGCTGGGACGCCGGATGCAGATGCCCCAGGAGCTGGCCCAGCCGATGCGCGACTACATGCGCACCTCGGTGGCCTGCGTGGCCCAGGCACGCCATGCCCTGGAGGAGCTCAAGGACCTGCTCGAGTCCGGCTTCGGCCGCAACGTCTCCGATGTGATGCAGAAGCTGATCCGCGAGCTGCACGTGCTCGAGCAGCAGGCCGACAGCCAGCAGGTGGCCATCCGTCGCCAGCTCTTCGAGCTGGAGGACCGCCTGCCCCCGGTGGACGTGATGTTCCTCTACAAGATCATCGACTGGGTGGGCGAACTCTCCGACCGCGCCGAGCGCGTCGGCAGCCGCCTGCAGATCATGACGGCCAACTGAATACCGCGGCCCCGGCGATCCCGGGGCCGCCTCGTGTCGACCTTCTTCTGACCGCAACAAGGGAACCCTCCCTATGTCGATCATTGCGCAGCACGGTGAGATCTTCATCATCCTCGCCTGTCTCTTCGGCTTCTTCATGGCCTGGGGCGTCGGGGCCAACGACGTGGCCAACGCCATGGGCACCTCGGTGGGCTCGCGGGCCATCACCATCAAGCAGGCGATCATCATCGCCGTGATCTTCGAGTTCCTCGGCGCCTGGCTGGCCGGCGGCGAGGTCACCAACACCATCCGCAAGGGGATCATCGACCCCGAACTGCTGCAGGAGGACCCGCAGCTGCTGGTCTACGGCATGCTCGCGGCACTGCTGGCGGCGGCCACCTGGCTGCTGGTCGCCTCCATGAAGGGCTGGCCGGTCTCCACCACCCACTCCATCGTCGGTGCCATCGTCGGCTTCGCGGTGGCGGGCCTCGGCGCGGCCGCCGTGGACTGGGCCGCGGTGGGTACCATCGCCGCTAGCTGGGTGGTCTCGCCGCTGCTGTCCGGCACCATCGCCTTCACCCTCTTCAAGTCGGTGCAGCACCTGATCTTCGAGGCCCGCGACCCCTTCGCCGCGGCCAAGCGCTACGTGCCCATGTACATCTTCCTGGTGGGCTTCGCGGTGACCATGGTGACCCTCACCAAGGGCCTCAAGCACGTCGGCCTGGACCTCGGCTTCGGCGCCAGCCTGCTGCTCGCCATCCTCGCCGGCCTGCTGATCGCGGGGCTCGGCGTGGTCATGGAGCGTCGCGTCAAGGCGTCGAGCCGCCAGTCCGACCAGTTCGGCTTCTCGGGCGTGGAGCGCGTCTTCGGCGTGCTGATGATCTTTACCGCCTGTGCCATGGCCTTCGCCCACGGCTCCAACGACGTGGCCAACGCCGTGGGCCCGCTGGCGGCGGTGATCAGCGTGGTGCAGACCGGCGGCGAGATCGAGGGCGCGGCCCTGGTGCCGTGGTGGGTGCTGGTGCTGGGCGGCGGCGGCATCGTCGTCGGCCTGGTCACCTACGGCCACAAGGTGATCGCTACCGTGGGCACCGGCATCACCGAGCTCACCCCGAGCCGCGGCTTCGCCGCCACCCTGGCGGCCGCCGTGACCGTGGTGCTCGCCTCGGGCACCGGCCTGCCGATCTCCACCACCCATACCCTGGTCGGGGCGGTGCTGGGCGTGGGCCTGGCCCGTGGCATGGCGGCGCTCAACCTGCGGGTCATCGGCACCATTGCCATGTCCTGGCTGATCACCCTGCCCGCCGGGGCCGGCCTTGCCATCTTCTTCTTCTTCACCTTCAAGGGCATGTTCGGTTAAGCGCCGAGCGACAAGGCCGAGCGACAAGAAACCCCGACGGCCGAGGCCCTCGGGGTTTCTTTTGTTGCGGCTGATTCCATGCTGCGGCTTGCAGCTGACCGGTGCCGCCGTTTTCGTCGCTCTGATATAGTGGCTATCGACTCCCCCTTCGTTCACCTGCTGCCGGAGTGCGGCCTTGGATACTCGTTTCCCCTTCGTCGACTGGTTCCGCAATTCCTCCCCCTACATCAATGCCCACCGCGGGCGTACCTTCGTGATCCTGATCGAGGGCGAGGCGATGGCCAGCGGGCGAGGGGAGCAGCTGGTCCAGGACCTGGCGCTGCTGCACACCCTGGGCGTGCGGCTGGTTGTGGTGTTCGGTATCCGGCCCCAGGTGCAGCAGGCCCTGGATGAGGCGGGCATCACGCCCCGGCGCCACCAGGGGCGCTGGGTGGCCGACGAGGCGATCATGGAGAGGGTCGAGCGCATCGCCGCCGAGCAGCGGCTGTGGCTGGAGGCGCGGCTCTCCCCGGGGCTACCCAACACCCCGCTGCATGGCATCGAGATGACCGTGGTCTCCGGCAACCTGGTGATGGCCAAGCCACTGGGCGTGCGCGAGGGTGTCGACTTCGACCACAGCGGCGAGGTGCGCCGGGTGCGGGCGCAGGCCATTGAGGGACTGCTCGAGCGCGGGTCGCTGGTGGTACTGCCGCCGCTGGGCTTCTCCAGCACCGGCGAGGTCTTCGACCTGGATGCCGCCGAGGTGGCCCGCCACGCCGCCACCGCGCTCAGCGCCGACAAGCTGATCCTGCTCGGTGAAGCCAGTGGGCTCTTCGATCGCAGCGGCCAGCTGCAGCGCCAGCTGACCCCGGGGGAGGCCGAGCCGCTGCTCCGGCAGGCCGCCCCCGCCAGCGAGCTGGCCCGTCACCTCGGGGCGGCCTGTGCTGCCGCGCGGCACGGCGTGGCCCGCACCCACCTGCTCTCCTGGCACGACCACGACGCTCTGCTGGGCGAGCTGTTCACCCGCGACGGCGTGGGCACCATGATCACCGAGCATCGCTACGAACAGCTGCGTGCGGCGGAACTCGGCGACATCGGCGGCCTGCTCGAGCTTCTCGAACCGCTCGAACGGCGGGGCATGCTGGTGCCGCGTTCCCGGGAGCGGCTGGAGTACGAGATCGACGACTACCAGGTGATCGAGCGCGACGGCATGATCATCGGCTGCGCCGCCCTGCATACCTTCGGTGAGGCCACCATGGGGGAGCTGGCCTGCGTGGCGGTCCACGACGACTATCGGGGTGGCGCGCGGGGCGAGCTGCTGCTCGCCGAGATCGAGCGGCGGGCCCGCCGACTGGGGCTCTCGGCGCTGTTCGCCCTGACCACCCACACCACCCACTGGTTCTTCGAGCACGGCTTCCGCCTGGCCGGCATCGAGGTCTTGCCGCCGCTGCGTCGCGACACCTACAACCACGCGCGCAAGTCCAAGATCCTGGTCAAGACCCTCGCCTGAGGGGCGCGCTGTCGCCATGAGGCGTCGCCGGGCCATCCGGCGTCGCCATTGTGAGACGCGACAAGTGGCTGAAAATAGAGCCTTTTCATTTAAGCGTCAGAAAGGCGTCGCCATCTGGCGACGAAAATCCCGCCATTTCCCCCGCCTATTGGCGGCTAGGCCGGCCGTTTCCCGCCTGGCCCCTTTCTTTTCAATTTTAACTAACTGATATTGAACGGATAGTGGGATTCCTGGCACGCCGTTGGCAATAGTCAGGGCGAGCAAGGGAAAACGGTTCATTCGGCTCGAACCGTTTCCCGGTCGCCGAAGGGAGGCGGGCCATCACTGCCTTGTGCTCCCGCTCCCCGAGGCGGCCAGTGTCTGCTCCAAGCGATGTGTGACTTTAGGTTGCGATGAGACGGTACCGCCGCCAGGCAAGGATCGGTATCGAGAGGGCAAGGATGCCCTGGCATGGATGCCTCTCCCCCGAACGGGGGATCGAATCGCGCAGCATCGCCGTCGGCCTTCGGCCGAGGCGGTGCTGCCAGGAACGGAGCAGGGCGGTGCGCCACGCGATGGCGTGCCACCCGCATGAGGATGACCAGCCCCTGGTGGCAGATGGCACCTCATGGCTTCGGGGCCTCCCCGGCCCATGGACATTCGGGCAATGGACGGACCAGGCCGTCGATTGATCGGATGTCCGGACCCTTCAGTTCCCTGCGTATTGGGCCGGCTCTGCCGGCCCTTTTTTTTCCCTTCGCGTTCTAGCCGGTGGGGTTGCGCCGATTGGCCGCGGGGCGCTCGGCTGAACTCTGGTATCCTTAGGGATGGACGATGGTGGTTTCCGTTACCCTTCTGCAAAGAACACTGTCCATGACCTCAGCCGTTACGCGTCGCTGGAGGCCGCGCTCGCTGTTGCAGCTGGTGCTGCTGGCCTTCCTGGTGGTGATGCTGCCGCTGGCCGTCCTGATGATCCAGGCCGGCCAGGCCCTCTCCGAGCTTTCCCGACTGGCCGATGTCAGTGCCCGCCAGGCGGTGGAGGAGACCCGGCGTGCCCGTTCGCTGGGTGCCCTGGCGCTGGAGATGGAGCGCGGTGCCCGCCAGTATGCCGTGGTCGAGGAAGAGAGCCTGCTGGAGATCTTCGACGACCGTCTCGCGGAGTTCCGTGAGCTGCTGGCCCAGCAGAGTCGGCTGCTGCCCGATGATCCCGATGTGGCGGCGCTGGAGGAGGAGCTCGACGACCTCGCCGAGCTGCCCGAGCTGCCGCTCGAGGAGTTCACCGCCCGGCTCTCCGACTTCCTGCCCTTCGCCCAGCACACCGAGGCGATGCGCCGCGCCACCAACCGTCGCATCGACGAGCGCATCGAGGGCATCCGTGCCCGCGCCGAGGGCGTGCAGGTGCGCCTCTGGTGGCAGACCGCGGCCCTGGTCTCGGCGAGCCTGGTGCTGATGCTGCTGTTCACCCGGCTGATCATCCACCCGATCCGCCAGCTCGAGCGCCGCATCCTGGGGATCGGCAGCGTGGGCGGCGACCCGGCGCAGAAGCCGCCGCCGCTCAAGGGCCCCTCGGAACTGGTGACCCTGGACGAGCGGCTGGACTGGCTGGCCTCGCGGCTCGACGAGCTGGAGGCCCAGAAGCAGCAGTTCCTGCGCCACATGTCCCACGAGCTCAAGACGCCGCTGGCCAGCGTGCGCGAGGGCTCGTCGCTGCTCGCCGACGGCGTGGCCGGCGAGGTCACGCCGCGCCAGCGCGAGATCCTCGACCTGATCGATGCCAGCGGGCGGGAGCTCCAGCAGCTGATCGAGCAGCTGCTCGACTACAATCTGCTCCAGCACAACCGCCAGCTCGACATCGAGCGGCTGGACGTCGCCACCGTGGCCAAGGAGGTGCTGGCCAAGCACCGCCTGGCACTCGACAACAAGGAGATGCGCGTCAGCTGCTTCGATGGCCCCCTGGCCTGGGAGCTCGACCGCACCGCCACGGCCCGGGTCCTCGACAACCTGATCTCCAATGCCGTCGCCTATGGCGAGGATGGCGGTGTGCTGGAGATCCGTGCCCGGCCGCTGCGCGACCGGCTGGTCATCGAGGTGGCCAACAGCGGCGAGCCGATCGCCGAAGCGGATCGCGAGCGGCTCTTCGAGGCCTTCTTCCAGGGCAGCGTTCGCCGCAAGGGGCCGCTCAAGGGCTCCGGCATCGGTCTCTCGGTGGCCGCCGACTGTGCCCGGCTCCAGCATGGCAGCCTGGCGCTGGTGGACGATGCCCGGCTGGCGGTGTGCTTTCGCCTGACCCTGCCTCGGCAGGTGCCGGTGGCCGAACCGGATCACGATCACCCGACGCTCGCCCTGGCGAGCGCTCACTCAAGGAACGATACTCCATGACCGCACGCCCCTGGCTCCTGTGCCTGGCCACGGCCTGGCTGGCCGGCTGTCAGTACCTGCCCGAGCAGTTGCAGTCGTCGCCTTCCGGCCCTTCGCCCATCCAGAGCCCTACCGCCGGGTCGGCGTTCTGCCATGCCGAACTGCCCGACTTCGACAACCTGCCCTGCCTGCTCGACGACTGGATCGCCTTCGGCCTGGCCTCACAACGCGGCGACCGGGTGTGGCGCGAGGCCACCCTGACGCGCCTGGGCGGCGAGAGCACCGAGCGTCGCCTGGCCCGGGCCGTGCTGCTCGCCTGGGGCGACGTGCAGCAGTGGAACCGCGCCTCGGAGCTCTACAAGGCCCACCTGGCCGGGGCGCCAACCGAGCTGCAGCCGCTGCTGCGCTACTGGCTCAACGAGCTGGAGGGGCGTCGCCGCCTGGCCGGCCAGCTGGCCGAGAGCCAGGGCGAGCACCAGGCCATCGTGGAGGAGAACGAGGCCCTCACCGAGGAGCTCGAGGCCATGGCCGAGAAGCTCGAGCAGCTCACCGCCATCGAACAGAGCATCAATCTGCGACAGCAGAATGAATGAACCGGGAGAGACGACATGAAGCAGACCGGACGCCTGCCCAACGCCGGTGACCACGGCGCACACATCCTGCTGGTGGATGACGACGTCAGCCTGTTGAAGCTGCTGGGCATGCGGCTCGAGAGCCGCGGCTACCGTGTCACCACCGCGGAGAGCGGCCGCGAGGCCCTCAAGCGGCTGGAGGTCGCACGCCCCGACCTGGTGCTGTCGGACCTGCGCATGGACGAGATGGACGGCCTGGCGCTGTTCCAGGAGCTCCAGCGCCGGGTGCCGGGCCTGCCGGTGATCATTCTCACCGCCCACGGCTCGATTCCCGATGCCGTGAGCGCTACCCGCCAGGGGGTGTTCAGCTTCCTCACCAAGCCGGTGGATCGCGACGAGCTCTTCAACGCCCTCGACGATGCCCTGGCCCAGACCTCTACCTCCGCCACCGACGGCGACGACCGCTGGCGCGAAGCGATCATCACCCGCAGCCCCGAGATGGAGCGCATCCTCGAGCAGGCCCGCATGGTGGCCGCCTCCGACGTCAGCGTGCTGATCACCGGCGCCTCGGGGTCGGGCAAGGAGCTGCTGGCCGGCGCCATCCACAAGGCCAGCCCGCGGGCCGACAAGCCCTTCGTGGCGATCAACTGCGGCGCGCTGCCCGAGCAGCTGCTGGAGAGCGAACTCTTCGGCCACGCCCGGGGCGCCTTCACCGGGGCGGTGAGCGAGCACCGCGGCCTCTTCCAGGCGGCCGATGGCGGCACCCTGTTCCTCGACGAGATCGGCGACATGCCGCTGACGCTGCAGGTCAAGCTGTTGCGCGCCCTGCAGGAGCGCCAGATCCGCCCGCTCGGCTCCACCACCTCGCTCCCCATCGACGTGCGCATCATCTCGGCCACCCACCGCGACCTCGACCGCGCCATGCACGAGGGGGAGTTCCGCGAGGACCTCTACTACCGCCTCAACGTGGTGAACCTGCGGCTGCCGCCGCTCAAGGAACGCGCCGAGGACGTCCCGCTGCTCGCCAAGCACCTGGTCGCCCAGGCCGCCGCCCGCCACAAGCCCTTCGTCAAGGGCTTCTCCCCGGAGGCGCTCAACCTGCTGGCCGCCTCGGCCTGGCCCGGCAACGTGCGCCAGCTGGTCAACGTGGTGGAGCAGTGCGTGGCCCTGACCACCTCGCCGATGATCCCGGAGGGCCTGGTGGCCCAGGCGCTGGCCGCCGAGGACAACGCCCTGCCGACCTTCAACGATGCCCGCGCCGGCTTCGAGCGCAGCTACCTGGTCAAGGTGCTCAAGATCACCGAGGGCAACGTCACCCAGGCGGCGCGCATCGCCGGGCGCAACCGCACCGACTTCTACAAGCTGCTGGCCCGCCATGAACTCGAGCCGAGTGCCTTCAAGCCGGCCGCCCGTCAGGCCGAGCACCACTAGGTTTCGTCCGAAAACACGCCCCCAACGCAAGACCCCCTGCCGGGGCAGGGGGTCGTCGTGGGGCGAGTTTAACCGCCCGCCTTACTTGGGCAGCTTGGCCCGGCGCAGGTAGGGGAAGATGGTCTCGTACTCGCCGAACTTCGCCTTGGCGTCCTCGTTGGAGACCGTCGGCGGGATGATCACGTCCTCGCCGGTGGTCCAGTCGGCCGGCGTGGCCACGCCCTTGCCGTTGGCGGTCTGCAGGGCGTCCAGGGCGCGCAGCACCTCGGCGAAGTTGCGGCCGACGTTCATCGGGTAGGTCATGGAGAGCTTGAGCTGCTTGTCCGGGCCGATGATGAACACCGAGCGCACGGTGGCGCTGTCGGCCGGGGTGCGGCCGTCCGGCAGGTAGGCGTCGGCCGGCAGCATGTCGAACAGCTTGGCGACCTTGAGGTCCTCGTCGGCGATGATCGGGAAGCCGACATTGCAGCTGGCGAAGCTTGCGATGTCATTGATCCACTTCTTGTGATCTTCCACGCCATCCACCGAGATGCCGATCACCTTGGTATCGCGCTTCTTCCACTCCTCGCTGAGCTTGGCGACGGCGCCGAACTCGGTGGTGCAGACCGGGGTGAAGTCCTTGGGGTGGGAGAAGAGGATCGCCCAGCTGTCGCCGATCCACTCGTGGAAGCGGATCGGGCCCTGGCTGGTATCGGCCTCGAAGTCGGGTACGACGTCATTGATGCGCAGTGACATGGTGATACTCCCTGGTTGGTGGGATGTGACGCCCCGGGCGTCCGGTTGTCTGGCCGGGGAAGTGCCTGGCTCCTTGGGATATGGGTATGGGCCCGCCGTCCTCAAGGAGATGGCATCAGTTTAGTTATCATGTAATGGAATATCTATATTCCAAAATCTATCGCTTCGATGGCTATCCGCCATGGGACCTCGGATCGTCGGCGTCAACGTCGGCCTCGATGCCGGTCACCGTGAGGGCGAGCCGCCCCTCGCCCAGCCGTGCCTCCAGCGCCTGGCCGGGCGTGGTGTCAGCGGCCCGGCGGACGACCCGGCCCTCCGCGTCCTCGAGGATGGCGTAGCCGCGCCCCAGCACCGCCAGCGGGCTGACGGCCTGCAGCTCGCGCACGAGCCCGCCCAGCCGCTCGCGATGGCGGGCCAGCGCCCGCGGCATGGCCTGATGGAGCCGCCAGCGAGCCCGGGTGAGGCGCTGCCCGGCCTGTTCCACCAGCCGGTCCGGCGAGCGCAGGGCGAGGCGCTGGCGCAGGTGGTGCTCGCGGCGCCGTTCGGTGGCGAGCCGCGCCTGCATGGCGCGCTGCAGCCGGCCCTCAAGCTGGTCCAGCTGCCCGCGGCGCGCGGCCAGCACCTCGCCGGGGTGGCGCAGCCGGGCACGCAGGTGGTCCAGGCGCTGGGCCTCGGTCTCCAGGCGGGCGCGCTGGGCGCGGGTGAGCCGTTCGGCCAGTCGCTCGAGGCGGTGGCGCCGTTCGCGGCGGTCGGGCACCAGCTGCTCGGCGGCGGCCGAGGGGGTAGGGGCACGCACGTCGGCGGCGAAGTCGGCCAGGGTGACATCCACCTCGTGGCCCACCGCCGACATCACCGGCAGCCGCGAGTGGAAGATGGCGCGGGCCAGGTGCTCGTCATTGAAGGCCCAGAGGTCCTCGAGGCTGCCGCCGCCGCGGGTGATCAGGATGGCGTCGCGGGCCGGGTCCAGTGCCTGCTGGCGGTTGAGCAGGCCCAGCGCCGAGATCATCGCCGGCGCCGCCTCGCGCCCCTGCACCGGCACCGGGATCAGCGTCACCTGGGTAAGCGGCCAGCGCGCCGCGAGCACCGCCAGCACGTCGCGGATCGCCGCGCCGGTGGGCGAGGTGAGCACCAGCAGGTGGCGCGGCGGATAGGGCAGGGGGCGCGCATTGGCGAACACCCCCTCGGCGGCGAGCCGGGCCTTGAGCCGCTCGAAGGCCGCCAGCAGCTCGCCTTCGCCTGCCGCCTGCACCGCCTCGACGACCAGCTGGTAGTCGCCGCGGGGCTCGAACAGCGACACCTGGCCGCGCACCTTGACCCGGTCGCCGTCGCGCAGGGGGGCGGCGACGAAGCGCGCCCGGGTGCGGAACAGCGCGCAGCGCAGCTGGGCCCGCTCGTCCTTGAGGGTGAAGTAGATGTGCCCAGAGCCCGGCCGCGACACCCCGGAGAGCTCGCCCTCTACCCATACCTCGCCGACATCCTGCTCCAGTGCCTGGCGGGCGCGGCGGTTGAGCTCGCTGACGGAAAGCGGGGTGTCCTCGGGGCGGGGCATGGCGCGATCATCCCTGGCGGGTGGAGGGGAATACCCTAGCACGCGCCGCGGCCCCGGTGGCAGCGCCCGGGGTGGCAGGGGCGCCGGATAGCCGCCACGCGGATTGCCGGCCCCCGGCCAGGGTCGCTATAATGGGGGATTAACTTCACTCCCTCCCACCAGTTCACTGGGTGTTGCCGCATATGCTACGTATGGCCCAAGAAGCTCTTACGTTCGATGACGTATTACTCGTGCCCGGGTATTCAGACGTCCTGCCCAACGAGGTCAGCCTCCGGACCCGCCTGACCCGCGACCTCTTCCTGAACATCCCGCTCGTCTCCGCCGCCATGGACACCGTCACCGAGGCGCGCCTGGCCATCGCCATGGCCCAGGAAGGCGGCATCGGCATCATCCACAAGAGCATGACCATCGCCCACCAGGCGGCCGAGGTGCGCAAGGTCAAGAAGCACGAGAGCGTGATCGTCAAGGACCCCGTCACCGTGGGGCCCAAGGCCAAGCTGGCAGACCTGCTGGCGATGGCCGAGGAGCACGGCTTCTCCGGCTTCCCGGTGGTGGAGGGCGAGACCCTGGTGGGCCTGGTGACCCAGCGCGACATGCGCTTCCAGCCCAACCACGGCGACAGCGTGGCCGACATCATGACTCCCGGCGAGAAGCTCGTCACCGTGCCGGTGGGCACCAGCCTCGACATCATCAAGGGCAAGATGCAGGAGCACCGCGTCGAGAAGATGCTGGTGGTGGATGACGACTTCCGCCTGCGCGGCCTGGTCACCTTCCAGGACATCGAGAAGGCCCGCACCTTCCCCCTCGCGGCCAAGGACGCCGACGGCCGCCTGCTGGTCGGCGCCGCCGTGGGCACCGGCCCCGAGACGCCGGACCGCGTGGCTGCCCTGGCCGAGGCCGGGGTCGACGTGGTGGTGGTCGACACCGCCCACGGCCACTCCAAGGGTGTGATCGAGCGCGTGCGCTGGGTGAAGGAGCACTTCCCGAAGATCCAGGTGATCGGCGGCAACATCGCCACCGCCGACGCGGCGAAGGCGCTCGCGGAAGCGGGTGCCGATGCCGTCAAGGTGGGCATCGGCCCCGGCTCCATCTGCACCACCCGCGTGGTGGCCGGCGTGGGCGTGCCGCAGATCACCGCCGTCTCCAACGTCGCCGCGGCGCTGGAGCCCTACGACATCCCGCTGATCGCCGACGGCGGCGTGCGCTTCTCCGGCGACCTGGCCAAGGCCGTGGCGGCCGGTGCCAGCACCGTGATGGCCGGTGGCCTGCTGGCCGGCACCGAGGAATCCCCGGGCGAGATCGAGCTCTTCCAGGGCCGCACCTACAAGGCCTACCGCGGCATGGGCTCGATGGGCGCCATGTCCCAGACCCAGGGCAGCGCCGACCGCTACTTCCAGGACAAGAGCGAGGGCGCCGAGAAGCTGGTGCCGGAAGGCATCGAGGGCCGCGTGCCCTACAAGGGCATGATGAGCGCCATCGTCCACCAGCTGATGGGCGGCCTGCGTGCCTCCATGGGCTACACCGGCTGCCGCGACATCCAGGAGATGCGCACCAAGCCGCAGTTCGTGAAGATCACCGGGGCCGGCTTCAACGAGTCCCACGTGCACGACGTTCAAATCACCAAGGAAGCCCCGAACTACCGCGCGGGCTGATACACGCTTGAAGCCGGAAGCTTGAAGCTGGAAGTGGCCGCGCCGCTTCCAGCTTTCGTGTTTCCGGGCCGTTCGCCTCTCAAAGGAAAGGCCAGATGACCGACATTCACGCCCACAAGATCCTGATCCTCGACTTCGGCTCCCAGTACACCCAGCTGATCGCCCGCCGGGTGCGCGAGATCGGCGTCTACTCCGAGGTTCGCGCCTTCGACATCACTGAGGCCGAGATCCGCGAGTACGCCCCCAACGGCATCATCCTCGCCGGTGGCCCGGAATCCGTCACCGAGCTGGACTCGCCCCGCGCCCCGCAGTGCGTGTTCGAGATGGGCCTGCCGGTGCTGGGCATCTGCTACGGCATGCAGACCATGGCCGAGCAGCTCGGCGGTGCCGTGGAGGGCTCCCACATCCACGAGTTCGGCTACGCCCAGATCCGCCTAGATGCCGAAACGGCGCTGTTCCGCGACATCTCGGACCACATCGACCACGAGACCGGCCGCAACCTGCTCGACGTCTGGATGAGCCACGGCGACAAGGTCTCCCGGGTGCCCGACGCCTTCACCGTCACCGCCTCCACCCCCAGCTGCCCCATCGCCGCCATGGCCTGGGAGGAGAAGCGCTTCTATGGCGTGCAGTTCCACCCCGAGGTGACCCACACCCTGCAGGGCCTGCGCATCCTCGAGCACTTCGTGCTGGAGATCTGCGGCGCCGAGCGCCTCTGGACCCCGGCCCAGATCATCGAGGACCAGATCGCCCGCGTGCGCGAGCAGGTGGGTGATCGCCACGTGCTGCTCGGCCTCTCCGGCGGCGTGGACTCCTCGGTGGTGGCAGCACTCCTGCACAAGGCCATCGGTGACCAGCTGACCTGCGTGTTCGTCGACAACGGCCTGCTGCGCAAGGCCGAGGGCGACCAGGTGATGGAGACCTTCGCCCGCCACATGGGCGTGAAGGTGATCCGCGTGGACGCCGAGGAGCTGTTCCTCGACAAGCTGAAGGGCGAGGCCGACCCCGAGGCCAAGCGCAAGATCATCGGCAACACCTTCATCGATGTCTTCGATGACGAGGCCGGAAAGATCGAGGGCGTGGACTTCCTGGCCCAGGGCACCATCTACCCGGACGTGATCGAATCCGCCGCCGCCAAGACCGGCAAGGCCCACGTGATCAAGTCGCACCACAACGTGGGGGGCCTGCCCGAGACCATGAAGCTCAAGCTCGTCGAGCCGCTGCGCGAGCTCTTCAAGGACGAGGTGCGCAAGCTCGGCGTCGAGCTCGGCCTGCCCTACGACATGGTCTACCGCCACCCCTTCCCGGGGCCGGGCCTGGGCGTGCGCATCCTCGGCGAGGTGAAGAAGGAGTACGCCGACATCCTGCGTGAGGCCGATGCCATCTTCATCCAGGAGCTGCACAACGCCGGCTGGTACCACAAGACCAGCCAGGCCTTCGCCGTCTTCCTGCCGGTGCGCTCCGTCGGCGTGGTGGGCGATGCCCGCCGCTACGAGTGGGTGATCGCCCTGCGCGCCGTGGAGACCATTGACTTCATGACCGCCCGCTGGGCGCACCTGCCCTATGAGCTGCTGGAGAAGGTCTCCAACCGCATCATCAACGAGATCACCGGGGTCTCCCGCGTGACCTATGACGTCAGCAGCAAGCCGCCGGCGACCATCGAGTGGGAGTGAGGTAAGAGCAATCTCACTCAAATTTAACTGCATCAAGGGCTTACCAAAGGGTAGGCTCTTTTTTTGCAATCTGTTATAGAGTTCGTTGTACTGGAGCTAAGGTTGCTAAGATGTCAGCGGATCCTTGCATCAGAGGCGCGAATGGTCCGATTTTACGGCAAATATTTTACGGCAATTATTAGTTTTATCATGTTTTTATAATTTTTTTGGGGAATGCTTTTTATGCAGAATTATCAAACTATTTTGAATGGGTTTGCTTTGAAGTTCGTTCCGGCCGATAGGGTTGTTAATATATTGTCCGATTTTATTCGTGGCGCGCCGCAGAATGTTTATGAAAAGAATATAGTTAAAATATTACAAAATAAAAAGGTTAGGGCTTCACTGAATAGCAATGCGCACGCTATTGAAGAATTCGCTAAAGGAAAAATAATTGCTGGTCTTTCAGACGAAAGGCTTCTGTCACTATATTTTTCTATATTCATTGCATACAGTGATAAATTATCAGCATTCGCAAAGATAAAAGAAGACTTCGAGAGGTGTTTCTTTTCAGGTGATTACTACCTAGCGGCTAGCAAGCTAGATGAGGCTGAAAGATTGTTTGGAGATAGCATATGGCTAATTAGAAGCAGATTGTTGCTTTTATCACGCTCCGCAATGCAAGATGAGCTTCAGGAGTACTGTGACAATATTTCCAATAGGAACGAAAAACCATTTATCAAGCATATATTGAATTGTCTGATATATATCTATAGCTCGCCCAATAAAAAAGGAATAATTAAAAACTTGGTCTTGCGGACCACAAAGGAACTTAGAGGTGGAGGCCTAGTCGAACATGCTCAATTCCAAGAAATGCTTTTCATGCCTACTCTAGAAAGAAGGATTGTTGACGGTTTAAGCCATTTGTATTTAGCCCAACTTTTACCCGTTGTGGATCAATATGAAATAACCATCGCGGAGATAGCCAGGTTTCTTCCTAGTAAAGCCCACGAAGAGTCAAGTGTTCACCAAAGAATTAGGTCGCTTGTAAAGAATACAGCTGATGTGATAAATGATTGCCGTCTTTACAATATTATAGACTATTTCGAAGAGGCCAGAAAGGTAATTACAAAAGGTCGTGGGAGTGAGGTTTTAGAGCTGTATGAGGAAGGTGATTACGCACAAGTCGTAAATTTATTTCTGCGAAGTAAAAGTTATACTATAAGGGCTGGTTATGAATTTGGTTTGGTGTCGAAGTCTTTGGCTTATAATCCAGCATTTGATTTTTATAGCAATGAGAGTCTTTTCCTGGATATAGTAAATAATTTTAAGAAAATATATTGTGCAGAGAGCGATGTAGATAAAGCACTTGATGTCCTAAGCTCGTACATTATCGAGTTTCATGGCTTTACTTTTGGAGACGAACTTCAGCTTGCCTTGCTAACGTCTTTGCCATACCAGAAAGAATTAATTGATCTACAAAATAACATCATAGGCCTCTCTTTTCATGTTGTTGAGCTTCCACCACTCCTAGTTAGTATTTTGTCGTCCAGAGAGGTAGTGTACGACAAAGGTCTCTGCTTGTTGGATCTTGAGGCCGCAAGTGATCAGAGGAAAGAAAGAAGTTTCGCGTTGGTTAAGGATGAGTTTCTAGAAGGAAAAGATGAAGTTGATTGTATAATTCCAAAAGGGTGTTTATATAAAGACTTAATGGAGCTTAAAATTGGTTTTTATCTAAAGAGCCAGAAGGCTGATAAGCTGCTTTCTTATGCGGCGGAAGAGTTATCAGTTAGCCCCTATCTTCACCCTATGCTTCCTATGTATCTTATGGTGAGGCAGATTGAGGAAAACCTACTTTGCAATATTGACGCAGTTATTATTTTGCACGTTTTTTCAAAGCATATTTCACAAGAAAAAAATATGCTATTAAATGAAGTTTTTGATGAATATATCAATGTTTCTGGCTTTGAATTGCCCAGTAAAGGGCTTTCAGAGGCTGGGAGTTTGGAGGCTAAGGACGTTTATTTTTTTAAAAATGTTTGTACGCTAGATGTAATGGATTCATTGTCTGTGTTTTGTGATAGCCTTGAGTTGCGAACTGAGAGGCTAAGGATCATTGATATACTAAATGAGCGTGAGCTGATTACTTCTTCTGAATTCAACTCCGAAGCAGAAAGAATCGTAGACCAAATTATCCAAGATGTCTCAGTTAGTCAAATCAATACAAGTAAAATTTATGTAGATTGTAATGCTATTGTAAATATCCTTGATGAGGAAGTTTCTTCTTTGTTTGATATGTATAAAAACGATAAAACCATATCAGATAACTCCGATAAGTTGGTGTTGTTGAAGAAAAGTTCAGGTCGCGTTGATGAGACTGATCCAGACCAGGTTTTTATTTCTGGAGGAAAAAAGTCATTAATTAGTAAGATCATTGATGCTGTAGTTGAGTCGTACCTTTTTGATGAAAACTATGGCTTAGATGCAAATCTTTCAACCGAGATAAGGCACGGTTTCTTCTCCAATCTAATTAGGGCTAGTGCTGAAAGTAACGAACTGATAACTGAGCTAGGGGACGATGGTGAGTATGAGGAAAATACACACTGGGAAAAATATTATGAGCACCTGCTCACCCCGCAAACTCTAGTTTCAATTGATGAAAAATTAAAATTGTTCTCATCAGGATTTAATGACCTTGTATCTTCTGCCAAAAAGTGGATGCACGTAACTATGAATGGTGAGTTATCCTCGGCAGTGTTTGACTATTCATTTGATATCAGAGAGCTAGATGTTTTGGAGAGTGAGCTTGATGCTCTCGATTCGCATAATGAAGTATTAATGCTAATGATGGAAGTGATGAATAGTAAGACTGATCGTAACATAATGTTGATGCAAGAGAAGTTGAATGTAGACTTTCGAGACGAATGCTCGAAGCTATATGATAAACTGCAATCAGATATGCAGGATATTATAGGAGGGGATGGTTTAAAAGATCTTAAGGTAAAGATAGAGGAAAGCAAAGCTGAAACATTAGAGAGTATTGGTATTATTTCTGAATGGTTTAACAGGAGCGGAAGTAGCAATTTTGCCGCTCAGCGGATGAGCCAAGTAATTAATGTTGCCATAGACTGTTTTGTGAAAACCAAGGTTATGAAAAGGGTGCCAGCTTTGGACCTAGAGAAAAAAAGCGATTCAAAAGTTGTTCTTGGTAGCCATGTTAAGTCGTTAGTTTTGGCGTTGATAAATCTGTTAGATAATGCTTATCGGCATGGCGGGTTTTCACGAGAGGCTATTATTCATATTAGAGAGATTAATGGTGATGGGTATAGCGAAGTAGAGGTGGTGAATAACTTGAGCCAAGGAAACAGTATATTCGACCCAGGTTGCATTGAAAGAATAAATTCTGAAAATTTCGAAGATGCAAGTGAAACATTAATGAGGACTGAAGGGGGTACAGGCGTCGCTAAGATTAAATCTTATTTGAGAAGAATAAGTGATGGGTGCTCAATTATTTTCTTTATAAGAGATGAACAGTTCGTGGCGAGAATTCATTATGAATAAAAAAATTTTAGTTGTGGAGGATAATTCCCACAAAAGCGATAAGATAATTAATCACATAGAGAATGAGCTTCCGGCTTGTAATGTTTTATTGGCCAAGTCTTTTTCTTCTGGTGCAAGCCTTGCTCTTGATGGTGGGTTTGATATTGTGATCATCGATATGAGCCTGCCGACCTTTGATAGAAGCGATCAGGAGTCAGGGGGAAGAAATAGGCCATTTGGAGGTAGAGAGCTGGCAAGGAAAATCATAAGGAGGAAGATTAAATCTAAGCTAATTTTCATAACACAGTATGAATCTTTTAGCGATCATGGTAGAACATTTACCTTTTCTTCATTAAGGGATGAGGTGGAAAAGGAGTGTGGATATTATTACTGTGGGTTTATCATGTATGATAGTTCTAAAATGTTATGGAAGTCTGAGTTATCGTCTTCTTTGGAAAGGGCTTTAAAATGAGGGTTCTGATTGTTGATGATGATGTTGAACGATCAAATAAAATGAAGGTCTTCATCAAAGAAGCCAGTGAATTTGTTGATGAGGTTTTCGAGGTTATTTCGACAAGTGAAGCTAAAGAGGCTTTGAAAAGGACATACATAGATGTTCTTATCTTGGATGTCGTCCTTCCTTATAGGCCTGGTGGAAAAGCCGCTGCAAGTAATGGGCTTAACTTTCTTGAGATGGTTTTCACATCGCCGTTTATAAGGAAGCCTGAAAAGATTATTGGGATAACAGGGCATCTTGATGATATTGCAAATTTCAAAGAAAAATTTGAAGAGAAGTGCTTGACTGTTATGGAGGTTTTTCCTGGCGGTGAGTCGTGGAAAAGAAAGTTAGGTGGAGCTTTAGCTCATACTGCAGATTCAAAGATCTCTAGGGTGGTATCTGAAAGAGATGTGGTTGTTGTCACGGTCCACGGGATAAGAACTTTTGGTAGTTGGCAAGACAGGCTGAAGAGATTGATAAACTCACATGTTGGCTTTGTGGATTATAACAGTTATAAGTATGGTTTCTTTTCTTTGTTTTCTTTTTGTGTTCCTTTTCTGAGGGATAGGGAAGTTAGAGTTTTAAAAGGAAAGTTATCTGATTTGATTTCTTCTGGGAAAGATGTCTATATATTTAGCCACAGCTTTGGTACATATTTGGTTGCAATGTCATTGAGAGGGCTGGTTGAGGATAAAAATGTTGAGAGCTTAAGAAGAGTTGTTCTTTCGGGTTCCGTGTTAAAAAGAAACTTTGATTGGAGTTTTTTGGCTGGTTGTGAAAATTGTCAAGTGGTTAATGATTGTGGTGACAGCGATAGTGTGCTTCTACTAAGTGAGGCTATTGTGGTTGGTACGGGAATGGCCGGAAGAAGCGGGTTTAAAGGGTTTGAAAATAAAAAAGTGGTTAATAGGTTTTTTCAAGGAGGTCATAGCTTTTATTTTGATGGTGATGATTTCATGAAGAGGTTTTGGGTGCCAATGTTAGAGAGCGAGAATCCTGTAGAAAGCTATGATGATAGGAGGTATAAGGTTTTTAAGAATGACTTTGTTGACCAAGTTGTCATTGCTTTAGGACAGGTGAAGTGTGCCGTTTATTTCTCGGCGGTTATTTTCGTTGCGTTTCTTATCTACATGTAGTGGCCAAGGGCAGTCAGGGGGACAGATCCTCATTATTGTTATTGTAGGACCATCGTCCCCCCTCGCTCGTGGTTGCGTTTTCAAAAATGGGCTGATCCCTTGGCACTGAGTCTCGTTAGCCCGCTATGGTGATCGATAGGGCACAGCCCGGGAGGGAATCGCGATGGAACAGAGCATGAGTCTGATCACCCTGGGCGTCAGCGATTTGGCGCGGGCGCGGCGCTTCTATGAGGGGCTGGGCTGGCAGGCGGGCATGACGGTGGATGACGAGGTGGTCTTCTTCCAGCTCAACGGGCTGATCCTGTCGCTCTATCCTCGCGCCGCCCTGGCCCGTGATGCCAGCGTGGTCGACGCGGGGGGCTTTGCCGGCATCACCCTGGCCCACAACCCGGGCTTCCCCCTCGATGCCGAGGGCAATACCCGGCTCGGCTGAGCGATATTCCAGGGTCTGACTCTCATTCTGTGACCCACATTCTGCGCTGGGCGCACCTGCCCCATGAGCTGCTGGAGAAGGCCTTCAGCCGCATCATCACCAGGATCACCGTCTTCAGCCGCCCGACAGTGCCGTGTAACGCGTATGCCTCCTCCAGTGGCGACAGACATGACTCGCCCAGGAGGTTGGGCCGGGGCGGTACCACGCGCATCCTTGCCGACCCAGTGGTGAAATGGGATGACCATGCCGATGTCATCGCAGGGGGCATGATGGCCAGGTATCCGGTCCGGCCCCTGCTGTAACCTGCCGCCAGGGGCACCTCCAGGTCACTGTAAGCATATACATGAGGCGAATGTCTAATTTCATCATGAAACCGGTTTCATGATCATCAGCAGGGCATTCCCTTGCGATACGTCAGCTCTCAAATGAAACCGCTTTCATTTGCGTGTGCTTCAACCTGGTGGAGTTACCATGAAATTAACAAAAATGTCTCTCGCGTTTCTCGCCGTGTCGGCGGGCATGACTTCCGTGCCGACCTACGCAGAGAAGTCGGAGGGATTCGAATTCCACGGCTACTTTCGAGCAGGCGTTCTGCTTGAGGCGAATGATGATTTCAAGCGCTCAAAGTTTCCCGCCTCGAAGGAGCGGTTGGGGCGGCTGGGTATCGAGTCGGATAATCACTTTGAGCTGGCCCTGCAAAAGAATTTCGAAAACGACAGGGGCCAGCAGGTTCGCATCAAGACGCGAGCCGGAGCAGATAATTCGCAATATGCCACCAACCAGCTGGGTGCCAATGCCGACGCGGCAAACAGCGAGATCGGCATGATCGAGACCTTTGTCGAGTTCGATGGCTATACCGAGACCGGCACCGTCTGGGGCGGTAAGCGGTTCTATGGCAAGGATAACTACATCTTCATGACCGACTTCTTCTACACCGACATGTCGGGCACGGGCGCGGGTGTGGAAGGGATCGAGCTGGGTGGCAACAAGTGGGACTTCGCCTATATCGCCAGCGATGACTCCGGGGACACGGGGTTCTGGGGAGACAGCAACAACATCATGAATGCAGTCCATGTTGGCGTTGACCTGGACGGTGTCGAATTGCACGCCATGGCCAAGTACCTGCCCGATAACATCGTCGAAGAAGACGGTGTGGCCAACGAGTACGCCTCAAGTGGCTATGATCTTACTGCCATCGTCCATTCCGAGAGTGTCTATGGCCTGTCCGAAAAGGGATTTACCAAGTACATCGGCCAGGTGGGTCAAGGGCTGGGGTCCGGACAGTTGCTGGGTGGCACGCTGACAACGTACAACACCTACGCGCCGGGCAGTAACGTGACAGGCAACAAGATAACCGGAACCGACTGCGGCACCTCATGCGTGAAAGCGGTGGAAAGCGGTGATATGTCCGCGCGTGCGCTGGTCTGGGGTGGGTACTTCTTCGATAACGGTGTCAGCGTGTTCCATTCCCTGCAGGGGCAATATAACGACAAGGAGGATGGAAGCACGGACAGCTGGGCATCGGCGATGGTTCGTCCCACGTTTCCCATCAGCGACAACCTGGATTTTGTCACGGAAGCCGGCTATCAGTATAACCGCGAAAAAGATGCTTCAGGTGTCAAATCGACCAGTTACGATTACAAGCTGACGGTAGGGCCCAAGCTTAAAGTCGACACCGGTTTCGGTCCGACGCCGGAGATTCGTTTCCTCGCCACCTATCTGGATGGTGATCAGCGCGACGAGAGCGACATCCTCGTGGGTGTTCAAGCCGACATGTGGTGGTAACCATGTACTGAAGTGATATCCACCTCGCTGCCATGGAGCCTGCTTGCAAGCAGGCTCCTTTTTTCGACCCGGCAGATGGCTTGGCCCCTGATTCTTAGGGCAACCGGGGACAGACCTTATTCCTGTCTCGAAAAAGCCACCGTCGCATAGGCTGAATGTGCTGACCCCGTGGCCCTGAATCTCGTCTGCCCGCTATGTTGATTGATAGGACACAGGTCGGGAGGTAATCGCGATGGAACAACGCATCAGTCTGATCACCCTGGGCGTCGGCGACTTGGCGCGGGCGCGGCGCTTCTATGAGGCACTGGGCTGGCAGGCGGGCATGGTGGTGGACGACGAGGTGGTCTTCTTCCAGCTCAACGGGCTGATCCTGTCGCTCTATTCTCGCGCGGCCCTGGCCCGTGATGCCGGCGTGGTGGACGAGGGCAGCGGTTTCGCCGGCATTACCCTGGCCCACAACGTGCGTTCGGAGCCCGAGGTGGATGCGGTGCTGAGCGAGGCCGAGCGCGCCGGCGGGCGGGTCGTCAAGCCGGCCAGCCGGGCAGAGTGGGGTGGCTACTCCGGCTATTTCGCCGACCCCGACGGCCACCTCTGGGAGGTGGCCCACAACGCGGGCTTCCCCATCGATGCCCAGGGCAATACCCTGCTTGGCTGATCGAAGCCTTCCTGTGTCACCGCTGGAGCGAGGCTTGCGGGGCGCCTGGCCCTGTGCATCGTCTCCGAGGGCGCGACTACACTGAAAGGCACAGCCACAGCAGGGAGGACGCCATGAGCACTCGCCTGTTACGAGGGTTGATGGCCGGGTTCGCGGCCACCCTGGTCATCTCCTTGATCCTGATTCTGCGCCTGGCGGCGGGCATTATCCCCTGGTACGACCCCATCGAGGTCATGAACCTGGCCGCCCAGGACCTGCTCGGCGCGCCGGACAGCCGTTTGCTGGCCTGGGGCATCCATTTCGTGGTGGGCACGCTGATCTGGGGGCTGCTGTTTGCGCTGCTGGTCCCCTATCTCCCGGGCCGCACCCCCACCCGGCGGGGCCTGGAGTTCGGCGTGGGCAGCTGGCTGGTGGTGATGGTCACGGTCTTCCCCCTGGCGGGCTCCGGCCTGTTCGGCCTGGGCTTCGGGCTGGTGGCCCCCCTTTCCATGCTGATCGCCCATCTCATCTTCGGCGCGGTGATCGGGGCCGTCTATGGCTGGGGGAAAGGCGTGGTCTAGCTCCGGAGTAGGCCACCACGTTGCCGAGCCCGACGGCCACCCCTGGGAGGTGGCCCCCAACCCGGGGCTTCCCATCGATGCCGAAGGCGATACCCGGCTCGGCTGAGCGGGGCAGGGCGCCGGCCGTTGCCTGGGGCCACCGTGCCTCGAGGGGCGGCCGGGAAGCCTCCTTCGTCTAGTCTGGTAGGGGGCGAGGAGGAGGCGACGATGCTCAAGGCGATACTGTTCGATATCAGTGGCGTGCTGAGCGAGGATGGCGAGGCCCTGCCGGGTGCCGTGGAGGCGGTGGCGCGGCTGCAGGCGAGCGGGATGGCGCTGCGCTTTCTCACCAATACCTCGCGCAAGACCTCGGCGGCGGTCTGCGAGGAGCTCCAGCGGCTGGGCTTCGCCGTCGAGCCGGCACAGGTGTTCACCGCCCCGGGGGCGATTCGTCGCTATCTGGAGCGACATCGGCTCTACCCCTACCTGCTGATCCACGAGAAGCTCGAGCCGGAGTTCGCCGACCTGCCCCGGGGAGAACCCAACGCCGTGGTACTCGGCGATGCCGAGCAACGCCTGGACTATGCCCACCTCGACGAGGCCTTCCGCCTGTTGCTGGAGGGGGCGCCGCTGCTCGCCGTGGGCACCAATCGCTACTTCCGTCAGGCGGGCACGCTGCACCTGGATGCGGGGCCCTTCGTGCGTGCCCTTGAGTACGCCGCCGGCGTCGAGGCGCGGGTGCTGGGCAAGCCCGCGGGCGATTTCTTCGATGCCGTGCTCGAGGAGGCCGGGGTGGCGCCCGGCGAGGCGCTGATGGTGGGCGATGACGTGGAGTGCGACGTGGCCGCCGCCATGGCGGTCGGGCTGCAGGCGTGCCTGGTGCGCTCCGGCAAGTATCGCCCGGGCGACGAGGAAAAGGCGCCCGAGGCACGCTGCGAGGCGAGCCTCGCCGACCTGGTCGAGGCACTGCTGGCAACCCGGTAGTCGCTGGCGCGCTAACCGGTTCCCTCCATGCCGTCTGGTGTCCTCCTGCGCGGCGCCATATGCTGGAGCCGCGCACCGGGCCGGCACGTTCGCTTGCCGGCAAGCCGCTCAGGAGATACGCCATGGAACACGAGGAGAGAAACGAGGGCCGTTCGCCGCGGCTGATGCACGACGAGCTCCCCAAGGAGCATGAAGACCCGCTGATCCGCAGGCTGCACCTCGTCATCCGCTTCGCCATCAAGATCCTGGCGGTGCTGATGGTGCTGGTGATCATCTGGGGCGTGCTGGACGTGGTCTACGTGCTCTACTCGCGCTTCATGGCACCGCCGGTGATGCTCTTCGAGGTCAGCGATATCTTCGTCATCTTCGGCGCCTTCATGGTGGTGCTGATCGCCGTGGAGATCTTCATCAACATCCGGCTCTACCTCGGCACCAATATCCTGCCCATCCGGCTGGTGATCGCCACGGCACTGATGGCGATCGCGCGGAAGGTGATCATCCTCGACACCGAGATCGTCACCGCGGAGGAGATGCTGGCCATCGCGGCGGTGGTGCTGGCGCTCGGCGTGACGCACTGGCTGGTCGGCAAGTAGTTGCCGTGGCCTCGGGCCTGGAGGGCGAGCCCGGCGGGGTGCACCATGGGGAATGATGCCCCCACCACAGGAGATGCTTTCCCATGACCGGTACCCTCTATCGACTCTCGGCCTTCACCCGTAACCCCGCCGGCGGCAACCCGGCCGGGGTATGGCTGGGGGAGGTGCTGCCCGATGCCGCTACCATGCAACGCATCGCGGCCGAGGTCGGCTATTCGGAGACGGCCTTCCTCGCCCCGGCGCAGGGCGAACGCCGCCGGGTGCGCTACTTCAGCCCCGAGGCCGAGGTGAGCTTCTGCGGCCATGCCACCGTGGCCGCCGGTGTGCAGCTGGGTCGCCTGGAAGGCGCCGGCACCTATCGGCTGGAGACCGCCGTCGGCGAGGTGCCGGTGACGGTCAGCCAGGTGGGCGACGAGTGGCGGGCCTCGCTGGAATCCGTGACGCCCGCCCATCGGCCGCCCGGGCCCGGCCTGGTGGACGAGGCCCTCGCCCTGCTGGGCTGGCGGGCCGAGGAGCTGGCGGCCGACCTGCCCCCGGCGCTGGCCTATGCGGGAGCCTGGCACCTGGTACTGGCAGTGGCGGACCGCGAGCGGCTCGCCACGCTGGACTACGATTTCGAGGCCCTGCGGGCGCTGATGGCGCGCGAGGGCCTCACCACCCTGCAGCTCGTCTGGCGTGAGTCCGCCACGTGCTTTCACGCCCGCGATCCCTTCCCGGTGGGCGGGGTGGTGGAGGATCCCGCCACCGGCGCCGCGGCCGCCGCCCTGGGCGGCTACTTGCGGGATGCCGGGCTCCTCCAGGCCCCTGCGCGGCTGACCATCCGCCAGGGCGAGGCGATGGGACGCCCCAGCCAGCTGGAGGTGGAGATCCCCGCCTCCGGCGGCATCCGCGTGACCGGCACCGCGGTGGAGCTGTAAGCCTGTCTCCCGCGTCCCGCGTTGAGGGCCCGCGTTTCCCCGCCCGGAGCGGCCGGGTAGGCTGACAGCTGGCGCCCGCCGTCCGGGTGCACCACCCTTGAACGACGACCGTGCGGAGTCGTCTCCGCCCCCCTCCCGGCATCAACCCGATCAGGAGCCCGTCACCATGAGCCAGCCCGTCATCGCCGACAACAAGCCCGCCACGGTGAAGCTGACCAAGGGCAAGGAGTACGCCTTCTGCCGCTGCGGGCGCTCCGCCAGCCAGCCGTTCTGTGATGGCTCCCACGCCGGCACCGGCTTCACGCCCAAGAGCTTCGTCGCCGAGCAGGACGGCGAGGCCACCCTTTGCCAGTGCAAGCACACCGCGGATGCCCCCTTCTGCGACGGCACCCACCAGCGCTTCTCCGATGACCAGGTGGGCAAGGAGGCGCCCAGTGAGCAGGCCTCCGGCGAGGAGGCTACCGCGAGCGGGCCGGTGATCGCCGATAACAAGCCCGCCACGGTGACCCTGACCAAGGGCAAGGAGTACGCCTTCTGCCGCTGCGGACGCTCCGCCGATCAGCCATTCTGCGATGGCTCACACGCCGGCACCGGCTTCACTCCGAAGAGCTTCGTCGCCGAGCAGGACGGCGAGGCCACCCTGTGCCAGTGCAAGCACACCGCGGATGCGCCCTTCTGCGACGGCACCCACCAGCGGTTCTCCGACGACCAGGTCGGCAAGCAGGCACCTGGCGAAAAGCAGGGTGAGAGCGAGAGCGATGAGCCGCCGCAGTCCAAGGCCCCGGAGGCCAAGGCCACCCGGGAGGAGCCCACGGTAGCGTTCATCCACCGGCTGGCCCGGGAAGGCCTCGAGCAGATGGGGCCCCACGGCCCGACCACCGCCATGGGGGTGCCGCGCCACACCCTGCCGCACTGGGATGACCTGCAGATCATGGCCGCCCAGCTGGCGACCCAGCCCCTGATGGAGGAGGCCGAGGTCGCCACCGAGCTGGTCATCGGCCCCGAGGCCAAGAAGCCGCTGACCTTGAGCATGCCGCTGTTCGTCTCGGACATGAGCTTCGGCGCCCTCTCCGAGGAGGCCAAGGTCGCCCTGGCGCGCGGCGCCGAGCGGGCCGGTACCGGGATCTGTTCCGGGGAAGGGGGCATGCTGCCGGAGGAGCAGCAGGAAAACTCCCGCTACTTTTACGAGCTGGCGAGCGCCCGCTTCGGCTACCGGGAGGAACTGCTCGAGAAGGTCCAGGCCTTCCACTTCAAGGGCGGGCAGGGCGCCAAGACCGGCACCGGCGGTCACCTGCCGGGCAACAAGAACACCGGCAGGATCGCCGAGGTGCGCGGCATCCCCGAGGGCGAACCCGCGGTCTCGCCGCCCACCTTCCAGGACCTGCACACGGTGCAGGACTTCCGGCGCTTCGCCGACCGGGTGCGGGAGGTGACCGGCGGCATCCCGGTGGGCTTCAAGCTCAGTGCCAACCACATCGAGCGGGACATCCAGTTCGCCCTCGACGCCGGCGCCGACTACCTCATCCTGGATGGCCGCGGCGGGGCCACCGGCGCGGCCCCGGCACTCTTCCGCGACCATATCAGCGTGCCCACCATCCCGGCCCTGGCCCGTGCCCGGCGCCACCTGGATGACCAGGGCGCCAGTGGCCGGGTCACCCTGATCGTCACCGGCGGGCTGCGGGTGCCGAGCGACTTCGTGAAGGCCCTGGCCCTGGGGGCGGACGGCATCGCCATCGCCAACAGCGCCATCCAGTCGATCGGCTGCGTGGCCGCGCGGATCTGCAACACCAACAACTGCCCGGCCGGGGTCGCCACCCAGCGCAAGGACCTGCGCCAGCGGCTGGACGTCGACAAGTCCGCCCACCAGCTGCAGAACTTCCTCGAGGCCTCCGTCTCGCTGATGCAGGTCATGGCCCGGGCCTGCGGCCACGACCGGCTGGACCAGTTCAACCGCGAGGACCTGGCCACCTGGCACCGCGAGATGGCCCTGTTGAGCGGAGTTCGCTACGCGGGCGTGCTGGACCCGCGCGGCTGAGGGGCGAGAGCGCCGCTGACCCCTGACGGCATCGCTGGCCCGGGTGCCTGCGGGCCAGCCGGGGCCTCGTTGGGTAACCGGCCGGCGGCCCTCGCGTGGTGGGGCCCGGGCAGGTCGACTATCGTCAAGGCAGGGGAGGGACTATCTCCAGGGGCAGGGAGGCCCGGGGTTTGGGGGCCGCACCATGCAGCGCATCCGGCATATCCATGCCATCACCAGGCGCCTGATCGTCATGACCACGGTGGCGGTCGCCGTGCTGGGCGCGATCTTCGCGCTGACCTTCTTCTACAACCAGCGTTTCCTGGTGACCTGGGCGGTCCCCCTGTGCGGCATCATCGGGGGGTTCGTCAGCATCCAGCAACGCCTGAACAAGGTCACGGACGAGGAGCTCGCGCTGCTCAATGCCTCCTGGTTCCAGATCCTGCTGGTGCCCATCTTCGGCGGGGTGTTCGCCCTGGTGCTCTACCTGGTGTTCCTCTCAGGCATCGTCTCCGGCGATCTCTTCCCCGCCTTCTCCTTCCCGAGCCGTGACGAGATCGAGGAGGGAGAGGACTTCATGCTGCACATCTTTCAGGAGACCTACCCGAGCACCGGGCCGGACCTGGCCAAGCTGCTGTTCTGGTCATTCGTGGCGGGATTCTCGGAGCGCTTCGTGCCACAGCTGATCAGCTCGGTCACCTCATCGGTGTCCGAGGCCGCCGAGCGGGATGAGCGGGATGAGCGGGATGAGCGGGACGAGCGGGATGACACGGAGCAGCGCTGAGTGATCAGCACCATGTCAGGCCGGGGGGGACTGTGCGATACCGAACTGATCCTGGCCCCGATTCGGCCGATGAAATGTCACGGCAGGACCATCGGCCCGCGTGCCAGGCGGTCGTGATGGAGAGGTCGCCGTCGTAGCCGTTCATCCCGTCGCGGGAACAGCCGTTGCGCCATGCGTCGCCCCGTAGGGCAACGCATGGCGGCGTATCGTCCGGGAACCGGCCGGCGCGTCAGCGGCAAGCCTCGAGAATCAGGTTGAAGGGTGTCTCGGCCGCACGCCGGAAGTGACTGACCCCGGCCTTGCGGAACACCTCGGCCAGGCGCGCCTCCCCGGCCTGGGCGCCGAGCACGAGCTCGCCACCCTCCGATATGGCATGAGCGCAGCAGATGGTGGTGGAGGCCGCGTAGTACATCCGCGAAACCGGCGACAGGTTGTGCTCGACCCGGTCCTGGGCGAAGGGTTCGACCAGCATCACCGTGCCGCCGGGGGCCAGCACCCGGGCGGCGTAGCGGGCCGCGGCCACCGGGTCGCCCATGTCGTGCAGGCAGTCGAAGAAGCAGATCAGCCCATATTGCCCGTCGGGGTAGTCCACCGCCCGGGCCACCTCGAAGCTCGCGCGCTCGGCGACGCCTGCCGCGGCCGCGTTGTGCCTCGCCGCATCGATCGAGGCCGCATGCCCATCGAAACCATGGAAGCGTGATCGCGGGAAGGCCTGGGCCATCAGCACCGTCGAGTGTCCGTGGCCGCAGCCCACATCGGCGACGATGGTGCCGGCCTCGAGCTGCTCGACGACTCCTTCGAGGGCGGGCAGCCACTCCGGCACCAGGCTGGCGCGATAGCCGTTGCGGTAGAACGCCGCCACGCCACACTGCAGGCGGCCATCGTGATCGCCCCAGGCCACGCCCTTGCCGGTGCGAAACGCCTCGAGGGTGCGCTCTTCGTCGAACCACATCGAGGCCGGCACCTGCCAGGCATGGGGAATGAACAGCGGGCTCTCCTCGTCGGCCAGCACCAGCGCCTGTTCGGGGGAGAGCTCGTAGGTGTCGCTGTCGGTGTGGTAGCCGACGTAGTCGCCGGCGGCCTGGGCGTTCAACCACTCGCGCACGTAGCGCTCGGCGCAGCCGGTGCGGGTGGCGAGTTCCGCGGCGCCGATGGGGCCGGCACCTGACATGGCCTTGTACAGTCCGAGCTTGCTGCCCAGGCTGACCAGCACGCCGCCGTAGGCGGAGGAGAGGTCACCCACGGCGCGGGTGACAAAGGCGTCCAGTTTCGTTTGATCGATGGCGGGGGCATTCATGGTTCCGACTCCTGTTGTCATTGGGATAGTCATTGGGATAGGGCTCATACCACGCCCCCATCATGGGCGTACCACACCACCGTCTTAAGAGCCGAATCGCCCCCAATCGGTCCGTTCGTGCCACACTGAATGATCAGCGGCGAAAAGACCCATGCGCCATGACCGGACCAGCCCCCCGCGCCGGAAAGCGCCTCCATCACGTCAGCCTCGTGGCGCTGCCCGACGCCGTGATCTCCACGCTCGCCGGCATCTTCGATGTGATGAACGGCGTCGCGCTACTGGGCATCTCACGCCCTGGCGACCCGGCCCCCTTTCATGTCGAGATCGTCGGCGAGGCCGTGGGGCCCCTGGGACTGGCGAGCGGCGTGCCGATCAACGTGCAGCGCGCGATCGACACCATCGAGACCAGCGACATCGTGATCGTCCCGTCGGTGCTGCTGCGCCCGCAAGGCTGGGAGATGGGCCGCTACCCTCGGCTGGTCGACTGGCTGCAGCGCATGCATGCGCGCGGTGCCGTGCTCTGTTCGGCCTGCTCGGGGGTCTTCCTGCTGGCCGAGACCGGGCTGTTCGACGGCAAGGACGCGACGGTGCATTTCGGCTTCGCGCGGGCCTTCGCGGCCACCTATCCGGCCGTTCCGATCCATCCGGAGCGCGTACTGGTGATCGCCGGACGGCGCGAGGAGCTGGTGAGCTCGGGCGCCTCGATGAGCTGGCACGACCTGGTGCTCTACCTGATCGCCCGTTATGCCGACGCGACCACCGCCCAGGAGGTCGCGCGGCTGTTCGCACTGCAATGGCATCAGGACGGTCTCACGCCCTATATCGTCTTCGAGGGCAAGGCCGACCACGGCGACGGCGAGATCCAGGCCGCACAGCAGTGGTTGAGTGACCACTTCTCGCTGGCCCACCCGGTGGAGGAGATGATCAAGCGATCGCGACTCGCCGAGCGCACCTTCAAGCGGCGCTTCGCGGGCGCCACCGGCCTGACGCCGATCGCCTATGTCCAGCGCCTGCGCGTCGAGGCGGCCAAACGTCGGCTCGAGCGCACCGACGTCTCGATCGAAGAGATCAGCTGGCGGGTCGGCTACGAAGACGCTGCCTTCTTCCGGCGGCTGTTCAAGCGCACCACCGGTCTCGCCCCAGGGGCCTATCGCCGGCGCTTTCGCCTTCCCGACTTTGCCCGGCCGTCGCACTGACAAGGGCGCTGGCCCGGTTCAGGAAGGCTCGGTTGACGGGACTATATGGCTTGGCCGCGAGTCGCTCGTGTGCCAGCGCCTCGGCCACGTCGCGGTCGCCGCCGCGCAAGGCGGCCTCGGTCAGGGTCCAGTCGATGATGTCACGCTGGGCATGGCTGCCACCGAAACCGTTGGCGATAAAGCGGGCCGGGTGCAGGCGCTCGACCGCGGCCGCGTAGTCGCCGCGCCAGAAGGCAACGAACCCCTCCACCAGCGGCAGGCCGATGCGTCGTGCCCAGGCCGCAGTCTCCGTGGTGCTTTCGGCGCCGCGCAAGGCGCTCAGCAGCTGTTCGACCCGATCGTCGCGTCCTGCCCCCAGGTAGGCCATCACCGCGTGCCAGTCGTTGAACGGGTAGAGCCGGCCGTCGGCATGGCTGTCCCAGGCGTCCGCCAGTTCCTGCCAGCGGTGGCCGACGTCCTGGCCGGTGAGGGTCAGTCGCCACAGCAGCGCCGAGGCGTCCACCATGTCCAGCGCCACGGCGCTGCGCTCCTGGCGGACCGGACCGTCGTAGAGGGCCAGCGCCTCGCGGGCCTGCCCCAGGTCGAGATGGCAGAGGGCGAGGTGCCACCAGTTGTGGACCTTGAACAGGTTGTCCTCGCCGGACCACCAGGGTTCCCGCGCGGTCATCCAGCCGATGCCGTCCTCGGCACGACCCTGCATCTCCATGACATGCGCCACGGCGTGATGCGCCCAGCAGTCGAGCGGCTCCATGGCCAGTGCCTGCCGTCCGGTCTCCTCGGCCCGGGCGTAGGCGCCGGTCTCCTCCAGTCCGAAGGCGTACATGCCGAGCACGATGGAATGGCCCGGTAGGTCGGATGACCACCTGGGCAGCACGCGGGCCAGGCGGTCGCGCAGGTTGCGGGCGTTGGCCCGGTAGAAATCGATCAGGTGCCCGGCCTGCAGCGCCACCAGGTCGTGGGGGTGGCGCATGTTGTGATGGTCCAGCATGCCCCCTGCCGCACTCCACTCACCGGCCAGGAGGCGGTCGAGGGCGGCCAGATGGGAGGCTTCTCGGTCGGTCAGGCGGGCCCTCTTCAGCACGGCCAGGTCGGCCGCGGCCGCGGCGGTGGCGTCGGGTTCGGTGGCCAGCGCGAACAGGTAGGCCCGGAAGAGCCGGGCCATGGTGAAATCGGGCGCTGCTTCCAGTGCCTGGTCCAGCGGTGTCACGGGGTCGCCGCGGTAGATATTGAAGGCATCCACGGAGCGCTGGTACAGCTCCAGGGTGTCGGCGGTGGCGCCGGAGAGGGTATTGCCTTGGCGGTCGGTCAGCATGGCGGTGTGCTCCACGGTCGAGTCGTTGTCAGGGGAGGGCAAGTGTCGACAGGGTCCTGCGCCTTGCCCTGCTGCTAAACTACGTGGAGGTGCGGCGGACAATAATGGGCGCGACGCCGGCATTCTTGTCCGATCCGCCGCCTTTGGAGACCAGGCCGATGGAGGCTGCGCTTGAGGTGCTGCGCACGATCCGCTTGACGGGAGGCATCTTTCTCGATGCGGAGTTTACCGCGCCCTGGTGTGTGGCGGCTCAGGTCAGTCCGCAAGACTGCTCCCCCTTTACCCCGCTAACCGGCGGGATCCTGGCCTACCACTATGTGAGCGCTGGCCGTCTCCTGCTCCGGGTGGGGCAGGGGCGACCGGTGGTGGTCCCGGCGGGGCATATCGTCGTGCTGCCACGCAACGATCCGCATGTCCTGAGCAGTGGGCTGGACTGCCCGCCAGTCAGTGTCGATCACCTCATTCAACCCTCGGATGAAGGCGGGCCCGCGCGGATCGTGCATGGCGGCGGTGGCGAAGCCACTCGTCTGCTGTGTGGCTTCCTGCATGGGGAGACGACGGGAAATCCCCTGATCGGCAGCCTGCCCAGCGTGATGACCCTCGATGTGGCCAAGGGCGCGGCCGGGCTGTGGATCGAAAGCTCCTTCCGCTATGCCGCTGATGCACTCGCCGCCGGCGAGATGCGCTCACCGGCGCTGCTTGCCAGGCTGGCCGAACTGCTCTTCATCGAGGCCGTACAACGCTACCTCGCCGGCCTGCCGCCGGAGCAGCGCGCCTGGGTGGGAGGCTTGCGCAACCCCTTCGTGAGCCGCGCGCTGTGCTGCCTGCACGATCACCCGGAGCACCACTGGACGACGGAGGCACTGGCGCGGCATGTGGGGTTGTCGCGTTCCGCCTTCGCCGAGCGCTTCACGGAACTGGTGGGCGTGCCGCCGATGCGCTATCTGGTGGCACTGCGCATGCAACTGGCGGCACGCCAACTGAGAGAGTCGCCTACTCCCATCGTTCAGGTCGCCCTTGAGGTGGGATACGAGTCCGAAGCGTCGTTCAGCAAGGCCTTCAAGCGCATCTACGGGACGCCGCCGGCGACATGGCGCAAGGGGCAGCAGGATGCGTCGGAATCCATTGCGTCTTCGTGACCCTTGCGGGGGAGGGTTGCCGGCCTCGAGGCTCATCGCAACCACCCTCTCTTCCTCGTCGCACTCCAGCGCCGTCACGAGAAGGTGCTTCGCCTCGTGACGGTACATGACGCGGCTCGGATCAGAGCCTGACCAGCATCTTGCCGCGGTTGGCGCCCTCGAACAGCTTGAGGAAGGCGTCGGGGGTGCGCTCGAGGCCCTCCTCCACGGTCTCCTCGTAGTCGAGCTGGCCGCTCTCGACCTGAGGGCCGACCTCATCGAGGAACTGCGGATAGTGCGCCCAGTGGTCGAAGACGATGAAGCCCTCCATGCGGGCACGGCGGATCAGGATCATCGCCAGGTTGCCGGGACCGGCGCTCGGTGTTTCCTCGTTGTAGCGGGCGATCATGCCGCAGATGGCGATGCGCGCGCCGACCTTGAGGGTGTTCAGCGCCGCCTCCAGGCAGGTGCCGCCGACGTTCTCGTAGTAGACGTCGAAGCCCTCGGGGCAGGCGTCCTGCAGCGCCTCGGTGAGCTGGGCGGCGTCCTTGTCCCGGTAGCTCACCGCCTTGATGCCGTGGGACTCCAGCCATTCGAGCTTCTCGGGGGCCCCGGCGATGCCGACCACGGTGCCGCCCCTGGCCTTGGCCAGCTGCACGGCCAGCGAGCCCACCGCGCCGGCGGCGCCGCTGACCAGCACGTTGTCGCCCTCCTGCATCTCGGCAATGCGGTTCAGGCCGGTCCAGGCGGTCATGCCCGGCATGCCGAGCACGCCCAGGTAGGCCTGTTCCGGGACCTCGAAGGTGGGCAGCGGCTCCAGCTGGTCGCCGGGTAGCTGGGCGATGTCCCGCCAGCCGCCCATGTGGCGCACCCTGGTGCCCACCGGGAAGGCCGCATCGCGGGACTCGATCACCTCGCCGATGGCCGCCCCTTCCAGGGGGGCGTTCAGCTCGAAGGGAGAGATGTAGGTCGTCACGCCGCTCATGCGGCCACGCATGTAGGGGTCCACCGACAGCCAGCTGTTGCGGATGCGCACCTCGCCTTCGGCGAGCGAGGGCAGTTCCCGCTCGTGGAGCTCGAACAGCTCGCGTGCCGGTGTGCCCTGGGGGTGGTCGTTGATGGTGAAGTAGCGGGATTGCATCGTGCGGCTCCTTCGCTTCGGTAAGTAGACGACCAGTCTAATGCAGTGGCGGCGAACGGGCCAACCTGTCCGGTCGTGCCGGCTGGCCCTGGCGAAGGATGCGGATTCGCCGGGCAGCCGTCATCATGGATGCCCCGGCCACACGGCAAGGACGCCCATGCTCGCCTTATCCATGCTCTACTCCCTCTCGCTGATCGTGCTCGGCCTCTGTGCCGATGCGCGGTGGCGCATCGGCGGGGCCGTGGCGGTGCTGATGGTGGCGGGGCTCATCGGGCTGGCGACCTGGCTCTTCGTCGCGATGGCGCTGGGTTATGTGGCGCTCAGCGCCTGGATGCAGGCCCGTCCAGGGCCGCCCTTGCTGGCCTGGGCGCGTCTCGCGGTGTGGGTCGTCGCCAGCGCCGGGCTCGTGCTCCACGCCTGGCCGGGCCACGAGGGGCTGGTGGTGGTCGAGCAGCAGGTGCTGAAGGCGGATAGCCTGCCCGTGAGCCTCTACCTCAACCACGACAAGGTGCTGGTGGCCTGGTCGCTGCTCGGCTGGCTGCCGCTGTTCGGGCGCAGCGTCTCGACGGTCGGCGGGATGTCGTCGCTTGCCGTGCCATGGCTGGCTGTCGCGGGCATCGTGGCGCTCATGGGGCTCGCGGTGGCGCTGGGGCTGGTGGCCTGGCAGCCGGGTCTACCGGAGGTGGTCTGGGTGTTCGCCGTGGCCAACCTGCTCAATACCTGTATTGCCGAGGAACTGCTGTTCCGGGGCATGCTGCAGCGCTGGCTGATGGGGCGGGCAGGGGCGCTGGCCGCCGTGGCGCTGACCAGCGCCCTCTTCGGCGTGGCACACCTCACCGGGGGCGGGGCCTTCGTGCTGGTCGCCACCGCGGCCGGGCTGCTCTATGGCCTGGTCTACCTGTGGACGGGCCGGCTGGTGTGGGCGGTGCTGGTGCACTGGGGGCTCAACCTCAGCCACCTGCTGCTGTTCAGCTATCCCATGCTGGCGGGTGCCTGAGGTGACCCAGGGCTTCCTGTCGGCATTCCACCCCGACGGGTCGGGGTGGAAGGGTGTCAGGGGTGGCTCTTCCCTGAGCCCTCGTCGTGACGAGTCTTGCGCCTGAGGGGGTGGCTCTTCCTTGAACCGCTCATCGCGACGAGTCGTTCTCCTGCCCAGTATCAAGCCAAAGGTGTGCCAACGTCATTGTTAGTCCATTTAAATCATGTGTTTGGAGTCTTATCGATCCCTGGCCGGCTTTCTCCAGCCCGGCGAACGTGCCGAGACTGTCGCCAGCCGCCAACAGGATCGGCGCGCAAGGCGAGCAGGCGGGCTCCTGCTGGGCTGGAGCCTGTCGCTTATCCGAGACAGTCGTGGTCCCTTGGGCATCTTGCGCGGTGTCAATCAGGCCATGTCGCCCTCCAGACCCCGGGGTAGGGGACCGCAAGCCACCGGGCCGCGATCAGTCACCCTTATCCAGGGCATGCAGCCCCCTGGCAATCAGCTCGTCGGCCATCGCCCGGGAGGCCAGGGCGAACTCCACCCGTGCCGTGGCCAGGGCGCTCAGGTCGCGGGAGTCGACCTGATGCTCCAGGCGGTCGAGGCGCGCCTTGGCTTCGGCCAGCCGCCGGGCCAGTGACGCCTCCAGGCTGATGCAGGCCTGGGGCAGGTCGGGCATCGGGAACAGCTGCTCCACCAGTTCCTCTTGAACTGCATCAGGCAGCTCGCATGCCAGTGTCGGGATGTTCATTGTGAGACCTCCTCGGCCTCAGGGGCGGCCAGGATGTGACGTCCTGCAGTTCGGGGCCCACCAGCAGCGGGACAGGCCCCTCTCTGTGACTATAGTGTGTTTTTTTGTAAGTCAAGGCGAGAATCTGGTCCTGGCGTGGCTGGACTAGGCTGGTGGATGAGCCTCGGGTCTCGAGGATGCCGATGAGTGACCTTCATCCCCTGTTTCGCCTGCTCCTCTGGCTGCTGCTGGTCTACGCCATGCTGGTGATGATGGCCTGTGCCTTCCAGGACCGGCTGCTCTACCTGCCCCATGTGGGCGGACGCGAGCACCTTGCCACCCCGCAGGAGCGCGGCTTGGCCTATGAGCCGGTCACCCTGGGTACCGAGGATGGCCTGCGACTGGATGCCTGGTGGGTGCCGGCCCGGACGTCGCGGGGCGCCCTGCTGTTCCTGCACGGCAATGCCGGCAACATCTCCCACCGGCTGGACTCGATCGAGCAGTTCCACCGCCTGGGGCTCTCGGTGCTGATCCTCGATTACCGGGGCTACGGCCGGAGCGAGGGCAGCCCCTCGGAGGCGGGCACGGCGCACGATGCCCGGGCCGGCTGGCGCTGGTTGCGCGAGACGGCTGGCCTGTCGCCCGGCGAGATCGTGCTGTTCGGCCGTTCGCTGGGAGCCGCCGTGGCGGCGAACCTGGCGCGGGAACTCCGGGGCGAGGCGCGCCCCGCGGCGCTGATCCTGGAGTCGGCGTTCCGCTCGGTTCCCGAACTGGGCCAGCGGCTCTACCCCATCCTGCCGGCCCGCTGGCTGTCACGCTTCGACTACGATACCGCGGCCTATGTGGCACAGAGCGAGGCGCCGGTGCTGGTCATCCACAGCCGGGAGGACGACATCATCCCGTTCGCCGAAGGCGAGGCAGTCCATGCGGCGGCGCCCGAGCCCAAGCGGATGCTGGTGATCGGCGGCAGCCACAATACCGGTTTCCTGGAGAGCGAGGCGGTCTACCTGGCGGGTATCGAGGCCTTCCTGGTCGAGGTCGCGGGGTTGCCCGCCCCCTGAAGAGAGAGGCGCGTCCTCAGGGGTGGGGCCGGTGTAGTATCGGGCTATGCACCAGCGACAGGAGGGCGACATGGCATCGGCGATCGGTTGGCTCGGGGCCAGGAGGGCAAGAGGGGCCTGCTTGCGGCGTGTGGCGGGGTTCCTGCTGGTCGGCGGCTATCTCCTGGTGGCCAGCGGCTGCGCCATGCTGGCGCCGTCGCCGCCGGAGGATCAGCGCAACATCTGCGAGATCTTCCGTGAGCAGCCGTCCTGGTATGACCACGCCCGGGCCGCCGAGGAACGATGGGGAACGCCCATCGCCACGCAACTGGCGTTCATCCAGCAGGAGTCGGGCTTCCGCAGTCATGTGCGGCCACCACGCACCCGCCTGCTGGGCGTGATTCCCTGGCGGCGGCCGTCCTCGGCCAAGGGCTACGCCCAGGCCCAGGATCCGGTGTGGGGCGAGTATCGCGACGATGCCGGCGGCCTCTTCGCGCGCCGTACCCACATGCAGCACGCCACCGACTTCATCGGCTGGTACAACGCGCGATCACGCCGCCAGCTGGGTCTCTCGCTGCACGACCCCGAACGGCTCTACCTGGCCTACCACGAGGGCCAAGGTGGCTATCGGCGGGGCACCTACCGGGCCAAGCCCCGGGTGAGGCAGGCGGCTCGCCAGGTGGCCGCCCGGGCCGACCGCTACCAGGCACAGCTCGGGGCCTGCGAGGCCGAGTTTCGCTGTCGACGCTTCTATCAGGTCTGGCCGTTCTGTCGCGCCTGAACGAAAACACCCCACCCGGCCCGGGGCCGGATGGGGTGCGGTGACTGCACTTGCAGGTACGGTCACGGCCTCAACGGTGAGGCTCTTCCTCGAACAGCTCCGCCTTGGCATCACGCATGACGTCCTCGCAGGCGGCCTGATGGGCGAGCTGGGTGAGCAGGCTCTGGCTCAGGGCGAAACCCTTCTCCAGGCAGGTGTCGACGTCCTCACGGCTCACTTCGGGGGTGACGTTGCAGTCAATCTTGATCGTTCTTCCACCACCGTCCAGCCTGTCGGCGAACTCCCGAAAGCGCCAGGCGATTCGCTCCTTCCAGCTGGCTGATTCTTCCACGCCTTCGTTTACGCTAAACGTGCACTGCCACTCCGGTTTGTAGACCTTCATGAGAACCTCCCGTGCTGGCTTGAAAGAATGATCGATCGTGTCTTCTGCTCCGTATCTGAAGGTGTTGCCCGTTCATCATACAGGCTTTCGCTCGACTGACCATCGGTGGCGCCCCGGGGTGCCGACGGCTCACTCGAGCCGAACCTCGCCCAGCACCCCGGTCAGCCGCTCCAGCACCTCGCCGCTGTGCCGCCAGAAGTGCCAGTAGAGCGGCACGGCAAGCGAGCGCTCGGGGGCGATGCTGGCCAGCCGGCCCTCGGCCACCAGCGAGGCCACCTGCAACCGCGGCAGCATGCCGTAGCCGATGCCGGCGGTGGCCAGGCGCACGAAGCCTTCCGACGAGGGGCAGAGGTGGTAGGGGAAACGGCCGTGGTAGCCGCAGTCGGCGAGGAAGCGGTGCTGCAACTGGTCATGGGGGCCGTAGACGATGGCCGGTGCCCGGCGGAAGGCCTCTGGCGTCGGCCCGTTCGGGAAGTGCCGTTCGATGTAGGCCGGGGTGGCATAGGGGTGATAGACCATGGTGCCCAGCGGCACGCAGCGGGCCCCGGCGATGGGCTGGTCGCTGGCGCACAGGCAGGCCGCCACCTCGCCGTCGCGTAGCCGCTTGAGCCCCACGTCCTGGTCCTCGACCACCATGTCCAGCAGCAGGCCCTCCGCCCGGCAGAAGTCGCCGACGGCCGCGGCCCACCAGGTTGCCAGGCTGTCGGCATTGAGGGCGATGCGAAGCCGGGGCGAGGCCGCCTCCAGGGTGGGCAGGGTCGTGCGCAGGTCGCGCTCGAGGAGCTGGACCTGCTGGACATGGTTGAGCAGCCGCTGTCCCGCGGGGGTGGGCCGCAGCATCGGGTGGCGGACCAGCACCGGCTGGCCCAGGCGGACCTCCAGCGCCTTGATGCGCTGGGAGACCGCCGACTGCGAGAGGCCCAGCTGTTCGCCGGCGCGCTCGAAGCCGTCGCACTCGACCACCGTGGCCAGCGCCTGGAGCAGCTTGTAGTCCAGCATGGGGCCTCCGTGCCGGAAGGGGATGGGCATCAAGTATAAGCAGAACTGATGTGATATTAGCAGGATGATTTTTCGGCATGACGTGGCAGCGCTATGCTGGCCGCTCTCGATGGGTACCAGGAGAGGGAAAAGGCGATGCTGGAGAGCTATCTGACCGGGCTGGTGGTGTGCGGCGGGATCATCGTCGCCATCGGCGCGCAGAACGCCTATGTGCTGGGGGTGGCCGTGCGGCGGGAGCATCACTGGTGGTCGGCCGGGTTGTGCATGAGCACCGACGTGCTGCTGCTGGCCGCCGGGATGTTCGGGGTCAGCGCGGTGCTGCTGAGCATGCCGAGCGCCATGGAGGTGCTGCGCTGGCTGGGGGTGGCGTTCCTCGCCTGGCTGGCGGCCCAGGCCTTCCATCGCGCCGCCACCGGGCGTCAGGGACTGGCCGGTGGCGCGGCGGGCGGGCGCAGCCGCCGGGGAGTGCTGCTCGCCACCCTCGCGGTCACGCTGCTCAACCCCCAGGTGTACCTCGATACCCTGCTGCTGATCCCGGCCATCGGTGCCCAGCAGCAGAGTGCGGCCACCTTCGTGGCGGGCGCCGTCACCGCCTCGATCCTCTGGTTCAGCCTGCTGGCCTGGGGCGGCTCGGCGCTCTCGCCCTGGCTCTCCCGGCCTCTGGCCTGGCGGGCGATCGACGGCGCCATCGGCGTGATGATGGCGGTCATCGCCGTGCACCTGGCCGGCGGGACCGGCCTCGCGACCTGACCGGGATCAAGCGGCCCGCCGATGCCGTCCGCGGGCTTTGCAATCAACGAACGGCTTGGCTCTACTGGGGCCATGACACCGACCCAGGCCCCCGCTACCCCGGAGCGCAAGTTCGAGCGCTCGCTGGTCGAGGCGATCCTCGAAGCCTCGCCCGACGGCATTCTCGTCGTCGACGACCAGGGGGTGATCATCTGCCACAATCACCGGCTGCTCGAGGTGCTCGGCATCCCGCCCGGGGCGATTTCGGGTGGCGAGGACGGTGACCTGGCGGGCGTGGACGACGAGCACCTCCTGGCACAGGCGCTACGGCTCTTTCGCGAGCCGGAGGCCTTCCTGGAGCGGGTGGAGAGGCTCTACGCCGACCCCGGCCTCGAGGACCACTGCGAGCTGGCGTGCCGGGATGGCCGCACCCTGGAGCGCCACTCCAGGGCCCTCTGGGACGAGGGGCAGCGCTATGTCGGCCGTGTCTGGTTCTTCCGCGATATCACCGCGCGCAAGCGGGTGGAGCATGCCCTGGAGCAGCTGGCCCGGCATGACCCGCTCACCGGTGCCGCCAACCGCCGCCACTTCTTCGAGCGGGCCGCCGAGGAGCTCGCGCGTGCCCGGCGCCACGGCGATGCCCTCTCGCTGGTGATGCTCGACCTCGACCACTTCAAGCGGATCAACGACCACTGGGGACACGCCGCGGGCGACCGGGTGCTGCAGGCCTTCGCCGCCTGCGTCCGCTCGCTGCTGCGCCGGGAGGACCTGTTCGGGCGCATCGGCGGCGAGGAGTTCGTGGTGATGCTGCCGGCCACCGGCCAGGAGGGGGCCCTGCAGCTGGCCGAGCGCCTGCGCCGCCATACCGAGGGCCTCGAGCTCGCGGAGAATGGCGAGCGGGTGAGCGTCACCACCAGCGCCGGCGTGGCGACCCTGGCGGCGGGGGATGCCTCCCTGGATGCCCTCCTGCAGTGGGCGGACGAGGCGCTCTATGCCGCCAAGCGGGCCGGCCGCAACCGCTCGTTCTGCCAGGCCTAGGCACTCGCCGCCGGCGATACCTGCAGGCCCTTACTTGCTCTTGCTCATCACCTCGTGTTCATCCCTCCCCGGACGGCGACAGCTCCACCTCCACCGCAGCGCCGATCACGTCCTGGTAGTTGCGGATGCGCTGGACATAGTGCACCGGCTCGTAGCCCCGCGCGTAGCCGTAGCGGGTCTGCGGGTAGTAGCGCTTGTCGGCCTTGAGCGGCAGTACCTCCTTCATGTCCTCCCAGGAGTCCGGGTTCCTGCCGAGCTCGCGGGCCAGCTTCCGGGCGTCCAGCAGGTGGCCACGGCCGATGTTGTAGCTCGCCAGGGCCAGGTAGGTGCGGTCCGGCTCGGGAATGGTCTCGGGCAGCCGCCTGTGGCGGTCGGCGAGATACCGGGCGCCACCGTCGATCGCCGAAGCCGGGTCCAGGCGATTGGCGACGCCGAGGGACTGGGCGGTGTTCTGCGTGAGCATCATGATGCCGCGCACCCCGGTGGGCGAGACGGCCTGGGGGTCCCAGTGCGACTCCTGGTAGGCCAGGGCCGCGAGCAGGTCGGCGGGCATTCCGGTGGCCTCCTCGGCCGCCAGGAAGAGCTCGAGGAAGGAGGGCAGCCGCTCGTCGATGCGCCGGTTCAGCGCGCGAAGGTCGACGAAGTCGAACTCGCCGATATAGGCGTAGTAGCGCTCCTCCATCGCCGCGACGCTCTGCTGCCCCTCGGCGCTCTCCATCCACTGCCCGGCCATCTCGGCCAGCGCCTGGTGGCCTTCGGGCAGGTACCAGCCCAGCCGGTCACCGCTGGTCAGGTTCATGGCGACCTCCAGGTGCGGGAAGTGGCGGCGCACCACCCGCACGATGTTGGAGTCGGCCAGGGTGCACTCGATTCGCCGCTCGGCCACCTCGGCCAGCAGCATCTCGGTGGTGCGCGGGTCCTCCTGGTAGGCGATGCCGGTATAGGTGTTGACCAGGCTCGCGAGCTTCTCCGCGTAGCTGGAGTCCGCCGTGACGCGGATCTCGACGCCGGCCATCTCCTCCACCTCGCGGGGCAGGGGCCGCATGTCGCGGTGGCAGACCAGCTGCTCGACGATATCGGTATGGCCGGGGCCGCGCCGGAAGCGCGCGTCGCGGGAGGGCAGGTGGGTCAGCCCCGCGGCGGCCAGGTGGACCTCGCCGCTCTCCAGGGCCTCCAGCACCTCGGCGGTGGAGCCCTGCAGCCGCCACTCGACCTCCCAGCCATGGGCCTCGGCAAACCGCTGGACCAGGTCATGTTCCGGCCCCGCCGGGGTCTCGTGGCGGTCCAGGTAATAGGTGGTGGCGGCGTTGCGGGTGGCGACCCTCAGTGTCTCGCCAGGCTCGGGCGGGTCGAGCCGCGTGACCGGGGGCTCGCCCGGCTCGCAGCCCAGGAGCAGGGCCAGCGACAGCAGCAGGGGGGCGGTGAGCAGGCGGAATCGGGACATGGGACGGGTATCCTGGCCGGAGGGAGGATCGGGCACCGAGAGGACCAGCCTACCAGCCTCTGGCCGCGTCCTCGGCGGGGCGAGTCAACGCGGGGCCTTGGGTGCCGGCCACAGCCTCGCCGCCAGGGCCGCGGCGATGGCCAGCAGCGGCAGCCAGGCGCCGGGGGCGTCGAGCAGGAAGAGTGTGAGCGCGCTCAACAGGCACCAGAGGGCGGGAACGACCATCAGCGCCCAGGCGCGGGGGGCCGGCTCGGCCATGGCCGCCACGCCCAGGGTGGCGATGGCGAGCGGGTCGGGCGTGAGCCCGATGACCTCGGCGCCCGCCAGGCCTCGGCCTGTGGCCAGGGCGGCAAGCGGGTGCAGGGCCAGGGCATAGGCGAACAGCCCGATGCCGAGCCCGCGCCGCACGTTCCAGTGCCCCGGCAGGCGCAGCCCGCCGCGCAGGCTGCCCAGGGCCGCCAGCAGCAGCGCCTGGAGGCCGAACAGCCGGACGAGATAGGCGATGCCCCAGTGGATGGGGGCATAGCGCTGCCACAGGAAGGCCCAGGCCACGAAGGCCCAGGCCACGGCCAGCAGGGCCACGACCAGACGAGTGCGCCGCGGGCCGGGGCGCAGCAGGAAGACCAACACCACGGCGCCCAGCACCAGGGCGAGCAGCGGGGCGGGCCACAGCGCCTGGTTGTGCAGCTCGAACAGCCGCGCATAGACCCGCGGCGAGAACATCAGCAGGTCCCCGGGGCGATAGCTCCACCAGGCGCCGCCCACCATGCCCTAGAGCCCTCGCACGTGGTCGGCCATGCGGCGGCGCATGGCGTCGTCGGGCAGCGGCTCGCGGGCGGCGGCGAGGTTCTCGCGGACATGGTCGACGCGGGTGGTGGCGGGAATGGCGCAGGTGATCGCCGGGTGGGAGATGATGAACTTGAGGATGAACTGCGCCCAGGTGGTGGCGCCGATCTCGGCGGCCCAGGGCGGCAGCGGCTTGCCCGCCAGGCGCCGGATCAGGCGCTTGCGCTGGAAGGGGCGGTTGGCGATCACGCCGATGCCGCGCTCCCGGGCGAGGGGCAGCAGGCGACTCTCCGCCTCGCGGTCGACGATGTTGTAGGTGAGCTGGACGCTGTCCAGGGGCGCTCGCCGCATGATGCGCTCGAGCTCCTCATGGCGTCGTCCATGGGAGGTGGTGATGCCCAGGTGGCGCACCTCGCCGGCCGCCTTCATCGCCTGCAGGGTCTCGAGATGGCCCTCCCAGCCCAGCAGGTTGTGGACCTGCAGCAGGTCGAAGCGCGGCACGCCCCAGGCCCGGCGGGAGGCCTCGATCTGCGCCGGCCCCTCGGCGGGACTGGAGGTCCAGACCTTGTCCGCGGCATAGACGCGATCGACGGCCTCGAGGCGCTCCAGGGCATGGCCGATCGTCGCCTGCGAGGAGCCGTACATCGGCGAGGAGTCGATCAGCCGTCCGCCCGCGGCGAAGAAGGCCGCCATGACCGCGGTGCACTCCTCGAGCAGTACCGGGTCATCGCCGACGTTGAAGGTGATCCAGCTGCCCAGGCCGACCCGGGGCAGCGCCTCACCGGTGCCGGGCAGTTCGCGGGTCAGCGGGTCGGCCGCCCGCGCCAGGGCGCCGGCAGAGGGCAGCGCCGTGACGGCCGCCGCGGCGAGCAGGCCGCGCAGCAGCCGGCGGCGGGACAGGGCTGGAAGAGGCTGGGCCATGATGCGCTCCTGGGAATGCTGAGCACAGTGTAGCTGGCGGGTGAGGTGGGCCGGGGGCCGTCAGGGCGAGGGGGCTGCCTGCAGGGCCAGCCAGCCCTCGAGCAGGTCACGCAGCTCCTCGGCGGTGGGCTCGGTCTGGCGCAGGATCTCGTCGATGCGGTTGAAGTGCAGCAGGCGCACCCCCCGGGTCTCCGGACGCAGGTAGATGTCGGGGGGCCGGTGGTGGAGCGCCTGTCGGATGAGCGCCTGCTGCATGATCTTGAAGCTGTTGAACAGCATGTCGCTCAGGCCGAGCTCCTCACCATCCTCCTGCCGACGGCTGCCCGAGACGTCCACCGCGATGACCAGGTCGACCTCGCCGTGGAGCAGGTCGAAGGGCAGGGGCTTGGAGATGCCGCCATCGATCAGCAGCTGCTTACCATGGTGGACGGGCAGGAAGAGCCCCGGCACCGCCATGCTGGCCTCGATGGCCGGGAACAGGAGGCCCTCGTCGAGGGTCACGCTCTCCCCCGTCCAGTAGTCGGTGGCCACCACCTCGAGCGGGATGCGCAGCTCGTCGAAGGTGCGAACCTCGGTATGGCCGGCCAGGAAGTGGAGGAAGCCTGCCGAGTCGAGCAGCCCGGCATCGTCGTGCCCGAACGGCACCAGCGCCGACAGCTCCACCTCCGACTCGGCCAGGCCCGAGAGGGCATCCAGCGGCGAGCCGGCCACGTCGTCGAAGATGTCGCGGATCGCCTCGGCCGGGAGGCCCGCGGCATAGAGCCCGCCGATCACTGCCCCGATGCTGGTGCCGACGATGCGGTCGGGCACGATCCCGAGGTCGTCGAAGACCTGCAGGATGGCGATGTGCGCCAGGCCGTTGGCCCCGCCCGAGCCCAGCGCCAGGCCGATGGTCGGACGGGGCGACGGGGTATCGGGGGAGGCCGACGCGGCCGGGGCCGCCGCCAGCAGGGCGGCGGTCAACAGGGCAAGCGCGAGCCGGGGCATGATGAGCCGTGGCGTCATGCTCAGTCTCCGGGGCCGCACTCCATGCAGCGCTCGGTGATGGCCGGGCCCTGCTGCAGGTTGGCATTGAGGTCGCGCAGGGCGCTGCGCAGCCCCTCCTCGAGCACCGGGTGGTAGAAGGGCATCTCGAGGATGCGGCTCACGCTGGGCCGCTCTTCCAGCATCCAGGCCAGCAGGTGCGCCATGTGCTCCACCCGGGGGCCGAACAGCTCGGCGCCCAGGAACTGGCCCGAGCCGTGCTCGGCATAGAGGCGCATCAGGCCGTGATTCTGGCGAATCACCACGGCACGCCCCTGGTCCTCGAAGGAGGCCTCGCCGGTGGCGATGCAGTCGCAGCCGCCGTACTGCTTTTCCAGCTCGGCGCGGCTCGCGCCGATGGTGGCCATCTGCGGGTCGGTGAAGACCACCGCCAGGGGCACGTTGCGGGTGCCGGCGCGCAGTTCCGGATAGCGCCCGGCGTTGTCGCCGGCGATCCGCCCCTCGGTATTGGCCACGTGCAGCAGCGGCAGCTCCTGGTTGGCATCGCCGGCGATGAAGACGTGGCTGGGGCTGTCATCGGCATTGCGGCACTGCAGGGTGAAGCGGTTGTAGTGGGGCACGCCCTTGTCGTCGACCGCCAGGCCGGCCTTCTCCAGGTCGAGCCGGTCGACGTTGGCCCGCCGGCCGGTGGCCGCGAGCAGGTAGTCGAAGCGCTCGGTAAGACGCCTGCCGGTATTGCGCTCGAGGAAGGTGATCACCACGGCGTCACCATCGCGCTCGATGCCCTCCACCTTGGCGTCGGGGTCGACGTAGAACTCCTCGTTGAAGGTGCGGTCGGCGTAGTCCCGCACGTCCTCGTCCTGGAAGGGGCCCAGGGCGCCGCCCACGCCGAAGACCCGCAGGCGCACGTCCAGCCGGTGCAGCGCCTGGCCGAGCTCCAGGCCGATCACGCCGGGGCCGAACACGGCGACCGACTCGGGCAGGTCGTCCCACTCGAAGACGGCGTCGTTGACGACCAGCCGGTCGCCGGCCGCCTCGAAGAAGCCCGGCCAGGTGCCGCGCGAGCCGGTGGCGATGACGATGGTGCGCGCCGTCACGCGGGTATGGTCACCGACGATCAGGGTGTGCGGGTCCTCGAAGCGCGCATGGCCCTCGAGGCGGTTGTCCTCGCCCAGGCGCTTCACCGTCTTCATCACGCTGCCCACGAAGCCATCGCGCTTGCGCCGGACGCGCTCCATGACGGCGCGCCCGTCCACCTCCACGGGGCCGGTGCGCACGCCGAAACCGCCGGCATCGCGGGCGTGGTGGGCGGATTCGGCGGCGGCGATCAGCAGTTTCGAGGGCATGCAGCCGACCCGGGCACAGGTGGTGCCATAGGCCCCGCCCTCGATCAGCAGCACGCTGTCGCTGTGCTTGCGGGCGGCGTGCCAGGCGCTCAGGCCGGCGCTGCCGGCGCCGATGATGGCGATATCGACCTCACGTTCCTGCATCGGGGTCTCCTCTCACTGGTGGCATGGGTAGGCGCGTCGATGTGCATGGCCTCACTATGGCACAGGGTGGGGATGGGTCGCCGGGACGCAACGGTGGCGTCTTGACGCAGGACAAGGCCGTCGGCCGCTCAGGCGGCCAGGCGCAGGGCGAAGCCGATCATCAGCGAGCCGAAGGTCCAGCGCTGCAGGCGCGCCCGTAGCGGGCTGACGGCGAACCAGCGCTGCAGGGCGGCCCCCAGGGTGGCGTAGCCGGCATCGAACAGCAGGCCGATGCCCACCAGCAGGCTGCCCAGCAGGGCGAACTGCAGCAGCACGGGCCCCTCCCCGGGAGAGACGAACTGGGGCAGCAGCACCGAGCAGAACAGCAGCGACTTGGGGTTGAGCAGGTTGGTCAGCAGGCCACGGCGCCAGGCGCGGCGGTGACCGTCGTCGAGCCTCCCCACGCCGACCGCGTCGATGCCCTCCGTGACGGGCGGCGAGCGGAGCAGCTGCAGGCCGATCCAGGCCAGGTAGGCGCCCCCCGCATAGCGCACCCCATCGAAGGTCCAGGGCGCGCTGGCGAACAGCGTGGCGAGCCCCAGGGCCGCCAGGGCCACGTGCAGGCCCCGCGCCACGGCGAGGCCCACCGCGGTGGCCAGCGCCCGGGTGTGCCCCTGCTGGCTGCCGGTCTGCAATATCAGGATCATGTCGGGGCCAGGCAGCAGGTAGACCGCCGCCAGGGCCCCGATGAACAGCCACAGCTCCATGGGTTCGCCTCCCGCCGTCGTGAAACTTCTTGCTGGAACGCTGCCAGTCTAGCCCCGGGGGCGCCGGCAGGTCCTTGCGAAGTCGGCCAGGAAAACGGCTACAGTTGGCAGAAGATGCCAACGAAAAAGAGTGAGGTGAGAGTTCATGCCAAACACTCGGCTGGATGCCATCGACCGCCGCATCCTGGCGGCACTGCAGCGCGACGCCCGGCTGACCAACGTGCAGCTGGCCGAGGAGGTGAACCTCTCGCCCTCGCCCTGCCTGCGACGGGTGCGCCAGCTGGAAGCGGCGGGGCTGATCCGCGGCTACCATGCCGAGCTGGACCGCGGCGGGGTGGGCCTTGGTCTCACCGTCTTCGTCGGCGTCAAGGTGGAGCGCCACCACGAAGCCGAGGCCAACGCCTTCCGCGAGGCGGTCGTGGCGCTGCCGGAGGTGGTCTCCGCCCACCTGGTGTCGGGGGAGTCGGACTTCCTGCTGCAGGTGGTGGTGGCGGACCTGGCGGCCTACGAGCGCTTCCTGACCGGGACCCTGCTGCGCCTGCCGGGCGTCAGCGACATCCGCAGCAACTTCGCCATCCAGACCGTCAAGGAGCACGGGCCGCTGCCGCTCACGCGGCTCGAGGAGCGGGATACGCTGCCCGTCGGTCGACGCCCCTGAGGCCCGCCCTGGTCCGGGACCCTAGCCGGCATCGAGCCAGCCCAGGACCGCCGCGTGCAGTCGCCGGGCCTGCGCCCCGTCGAGCCCGGGTGCCGTCATCTCGCGGCCCGTCATCTCGGGGCCTGCATCTGTTGGCATCTCGATGCCGATGATCCGGATGCCCGCCCGGAAGAGCCCCAGGGCCTCGACCAGCGCCAGGGTGCCCGCCAGGTCGAGGCCGTGGGAGGACAGCCGAGCGGCGGCTGTGGGGAGCTCCGCCGGCGAAAAGGCCTTGAGGGTGCCGGGCGGCCCCTGGCCCCGCATGGCGTCGACCAGCAGCAGGCGGTCGCGTGGCGTCACCGCGTGCAGGAAGAGGTCGACGGGCTGGTCGAGTCGCGCGACCGTGAGGTCATCGCGCTCGCACAGCGCATCACCCAGCCACTCGGCGGCGAGCCAGCCCAGCCGGTCCCCGCCATGGGGCGAGCCGAGCCCGAAGAGATAGGCATGGCCCCCGGGCCGACCGTCTGCGGTGTTGGTCTCGGTCGCGCCCGGGGCATTCCTGCGGGGCTTATCTTCGCCAGTCATTTTCTCGCAAGTCATTTTCTCGCAAGACACGGAAGTCCAGGAAGTGGGTGGCGCAGGAGATGCAGGGGTCGTAGTTGCGGATCACCATCTCGCCGTGCAGGCGCAGGGCATCGTCGTCACGCTCCAGGCCGAAGCGCGTGAGGCTCGCCGCGAGGTCCTCCTCCATCCGCGCCTGGTTCTGGCTGGTCGGGGGGACGATCCGGGCCTCGACGACCCGGGCCTGATCGTCCAGCGCATAGCGGTGCCAGAGGATGCCGCGGGGGGCCTCGGTGCAGCCGACGCCGACCCCGGCCCGGGCGGGCGCCTCGGCATGGGGCTCGGCGGCGGGGTCGTAGTCCTCGGTGAGGCGCAGCGCCTCGGCGAGGGCGACATGCATCTCCACCGCCCGGGCGACGATGCTGTGGAACATGTTGCGGCTGGGAAAGCGCACGCCGAGGTCGTCGAGCAGCTCTCGCAGCTCCTCGGGCAGCCGGTCGAGGTTGTTGTTGAGCCGGGCCAGTGGCCCCACCAGGTAGGGGTGGCCGTCGAGCTGGGCGTGCAGGGCGGTGGAGTGGGGGACCTGGAACTCCCGGAAGCGCTGCTCGAAGTCGGCCGGGTCAAGGTCGAGCCCCTGGTCGGAGACGATGCGGCCCGCGGTGATGGGGTAGTCGTGGTCATGGCGCAGCGAGACGGAGACGAAGTCCTGGTCGTCCTCGGGCAGCGGCAGGCCGGCTACCCAGGTGATCAGCTCGCGGGCCTCCTCGAGGCCCGCAGCCAGGTGCTCTCGAAGGGCATCGATGGCCGCCGCGTCGGGGGCATGGAAGAAGCCGCCCGGACAGATGCCGACCGGGTGCACCGAGCGGCCGCCGAAGGTGCGGATGATCTCGTTGCCGAGCCCCTGCAGGCGCAGGCCGCGGCGCACCTCGTCCGGGTAGTCCCGGGCCATCGCCGGGGCACTCTCGTAGCCGAGGAAGTCGGGGGCGGCCAGCAGGTGGATGTGCAGGCTGTGGCTCTGCAGCCACTCGCCGCAGTACATCACCCGGCGCATCGCCTCCACCCAGGGGCTCGGCGTGACGCCGAGGATCGACTCGATCGCCGCCACCGCACTCATCTGGTAGGCCACGGGGCAGATGCCGCAGATGCGGGCCACGCTGTCGATCACGTCCTGGGTGCTGCGCCCCTCGAGCAGCTTCTCGAACAGCCGGGGCGGCTCGAAGATGCGCAGCGTCAGCGCCTCGATCCGGCCGGCCGCGATGCGGATGTCCAGCGCCCCCTCGCCCTCGACCCGCGCCAGGATGGGTACATGGATCTCGCCGGTTCGCGTGTCGTGACTCATCCCTGCTCCTCCTCGCCGCCCTGACGCGTGATGACCCGGGCCTGCCAGTCCAGGCCCTCGCTCCGGAACGGTTCGGCATGGCCGTTGATGAACAGCAGGCGCCGGGCGATGTCGCCTGCCGGCATGCCGGTATCGGCCAGGTGGCTGGCCAGGGCCGAGACGTTGGCCTGGACGGCGGGCCCGTAGCAGGCGTAGCAGTCGCGCTGCCAGCGGGGGCAGATCGCGCCGCAGCCGGTGCTGGTGACCGGGCCCATGCAGGGCTGGCCCTTGGCGACCATCACGCACACCGCCTGCTGGCGCTTGCACTCCATGCAGACCGCACTGTGGTCGACCCGGGGCAGATGGCCGGCCAGCAGCGACTTGGTGGCGCCGAGCACCTGTTCGCCGCTGACCGGGCAGCCCCAGAGTTCCAGGTCGACCTTGACGCTCTCGGCAATCGGGGTCGAGTCGGCGAGCAGGTCGATATGCTCGGGCTGGGCATAGACCCCGGATACCCACTCATCGGCGTCGTGGAGGTTGCGCAGCGCCTGGATGCCGCCGGCGGTGGCACAGGCGCCGATGGTGACCAGGTAGCGACTGCGCTGGCGGATGCCGCGCAGGCGAGCGGCGTCCTGGGAGGTGGCCACGCTGCCCTCGACGAAGGCGATTTCGACCTCGGCCTCCTCGTCGACCGGCCCGGCCTCGGCGAAGTGCAGGATATCGACGGTCTCGGCCAGGGCCAGCAGGGGCTCGCCCAGGTTGAGGAAGGCCAGCTGGCAGCCGTCGCAGGAGCTGAACTTGTGCACGGCGATGCGTGGGCGGCGGGTCGCGGTGGCCATGGTCAGACTCCCTTGTGCGACAGGTAGGGCGCCAGTTCCCGGCAGGTGAAGACCGGGCCGTCACGGCACACGAACTTGGGCCCCAGCTGGCAGCGGCCGCAGGAGCCGATGGCGCAGTGCATGTTGCGCTCCATGCTGAGCCAGATCCGCTCTTCCGGCACCTGGCGCTCGCGCATCGCCTTGATCACCGCCCGCATCATGCCCTCGGGCCCGCAGATGAAGACCGAGCAGCGCGCCGGGTCGAAGTCGATGCGCTCGAAGAACTGGGTCACCGGTCCGGTATGCCAGGGCCAGAACGTATCGCCGGTGTCGGCGGTCAGGTAGACCTCGACGTCGGGGTGCCAGCGCCAGGCGTCGTAGCGGTCGCGCCAGATCAGGTCGTTGGAGTGTTTGACCCCCTGGATGATATGCAGCCGGCCGTAGCGTCCGCGTCGGTGCAGGACGTACTCGATCAGCGAGACCGACGGCGCGCAGCCCAGCCCGCCGGTGACAATCAGCAGGTCGGTACCCTCGGCCTCCTCCGTGGGCCAGCCGCGACCGTAGGGGCCGCGCAGGCCGAGCCGGTCGCCGACCTCGAGCCGCCCCAGGTTGCGGGTGACCGAGCCGACCTTGCGGATGGTGTGGTCGATCATCGCCCGCTCGTCGGGGTCGGAGACGATGGAGATCGGCACCTCGCCCATGCCCGGCAGGTAGAGCATGTTGAACTGGCCCATCGTGAAGCGGTAGGCGGCCTGCACCTCGGGGTCGGTGAAGCGCAGCTGCAGGCTGAACATGTCCGGGGTCTCGTCCCTGCAGCCGACGACCTCGGCCTCGAAGGGCACCAGCGCGCTGGTCATGGCGTGTCCTCCCCATCGGGGGCCTTGGAAAGCGCCTCCAACTCTTCGGTCACGTCGATGCCCACCGGGCACCAGGCGATGCAGCGGCCGCAGCCCACGCAGCCGCTGCGGCCGTACTGCTCCACCCAGGTGCCGAACTTGTGGGTCAGCCACTGCCGATAGCGCTGGGGCCGCTCGGCGCGGATGACGGTACCATGGATGTAGCTGTGGTCGGGGTCGAAGCAGCTGCCCCACTGCCGGCCGTGGCTGGCCGTCTGGCCGTCCAGGGAGAGTTCGTCGACGTGGGTCTGGCAGAAGCAGGTGGGGCAGACCGCGGTGCAGTTGCCGCAGGTCAGGCATCGGTCGTTGAGGCTCTGCCAGTGCGGATGGTCGACGGCCGCCTGCAGCATCTCCGGGAGCGAGGTGTCGGGCAGGCCGCGCGTCTGCTGGCGGGTGGCACGCTCGACCCCGGCCTCCACCTGCTCGAGCTGGTCATGGCTTGCCAGGGTCGTCTCCAGGGTGTCGAGGATGGCCTGGCCCTCCTGGGTGTGGGCCTCCACCACGAAGCCGTCGTCGAGTTCCGAGAGCGCCAGGTCGAAGCCGTGCTGGGCCCGCGGGCCATCCCCGGTAGCGGTACAGAAGCAGGTGGCCGCGGAGCGCATGCAGTTGACGGCGACCAGGAAGAGGTTCTGGCGTCGCTCGCGATAGTGCGGGTCCGGGTGGGCGTCATGCAGGAAGTGGCGGTCATGGATCGCCAGCGCCGCGAGATCGCAGGCGCGTACGCCAATGACCGCCGTCGGCTGGGCCTCGGGGGGCTGCTCGCGAAACACCAGGCGGCCGTCGGGCTGTCGCTCGCTTCGCCACAGGGTCTCGCGAGGGGCAAAGGTCAGCGGTTTGATCGCCTGGGGGCCGGTGGCCCAGTCGAAGACGCGTCCGGAGTCGGTGCGCTCGAGCCGGTAGCGGCCGGGGGCCTGGTCGTCGATGATCCCGACAGGCAGCTGCTCCACCGCCGAGAGGGGCTCGAAGAGGATGGCATGGTCGCGCACCCGGGGCCCGATGACCTCATAGCCCGCCTCCACCAGCCGGTCGAGGAGTGACTGGAGGCGCTCGCGGGCGAGAAAGTGCCGTACCTTCATGGTGCCGTGTCCCCTTCAACGATCGTCAGGTGGCGGGCGCCGCCTCGCTCAGCAGATGCGCGGCAGCGGGTCGTCCTCGAGCTCCTGCAGGAGGCGCTCGCCGCCCCACTCGTTGACCAGCAGCAGCCGGTCGTGGTGCGGGTCGAGTGCGCCGATCCGCTGCGTCCCTCGCCCCTGCGGCAATGCCTGCCAGCGGCGCAGGGCCTCGTCGGCCTCGTCCTCGGCCACGATGGCGACCACCCGCCCCTCGCAGGCCAGATAGAGGGGGTCGTAGCCCAGCATGTCGCAGACGCTGCGCACGCTGCCACGGATCGGCAGGCGTGGCTCCTCGAGCGTCACGCCGAGCCCTGTGGCCTGGATCACCTCGTGCAGCACCGTCGCGAGGCCGCCGCGGGTCGGGTCGCGCATGAAGCGCAGGCCGGGCATCGTCAGCAGCGCCCGGGTCAGGGGCAGCACGCTGGCGCTGTCGGAGGCCAGGTTGCCGCTCAGGCCGAATTCCTCGCGGGCCAGCATCACGGCGATGCCATGATCGCCCAGCGGCCCGCTGACCAGCACCGCATCCCCCGCACGAATGCCGCCGGTGCCGAGGGTAAGCCCGGCGGGCCGCGTGCCGATCCCGGACACGCCGAAGTAGAGCCCGCCGCAGAGCCCGCGCGGTAGAACCTTGGTGTCGCCGGCCACCACCTGGACATCGCAGGCCCTGGCGGCCTTGGCCAGGCTGGCAACGATCCGCTCGAGCGCCTCGAGCGGCAGCCCCTCCTCCAGGAAGGCGTTGAGGCTCAGGTAGCGCGGGGTCGCCCCGCAGACGGCGAGGTCGTTGACGGTGCCGTGCACCGCCAGGCTGCCGATGTCGCCCCCGGCGAAGAACAGCGGCTGCACGGTGACCCCGTCGCTGGTGAAGACCAGCTCGTGGTCGCCGTCCGGGAAGGGGGGCAGGATGGCGGCATCGGCCAGCGGCGCCAGCCAGGGATTGCCCAGCTGGCGGATGAACATCGCATCGATCAGCTGGCGCATGAGGCGCCCGCCGTTGCCGTGGGCCAGGGTGACGGTGGCCGTGTCGGGACCGGGCTGGGTCACTCACTCCTCCTCATGCCGTGACAGTCGGGCCAGGCCCTCCATGACCTGGCCGACACTGATGGCGGCGTCGTTGCAGGGCAGCCGTTCGTGCAGGAGCACCCTGAAGCCGTCCTCCTCCAGGGCTGCCACGGCCCCCTCGGTCAGCCGGCGATTCTGGAACACGCCACCGGTGAGGCCGAGGGTCTCCACCCCGGTCGCCTCCCGAGCCGCCCCGGCCTGGCGGCACAGCACCCGCACCAGGGTGGCATGGAAGTCCGCGGCGCGCCGTTCCGGGGCGAGGCGTGCGTCATGGAGGTGACGGATCAGCGGGCGCCAGTCACAGCGTAGCACCCCGTCCGGGTCGCGTCGGTGGGGAAGCTTGAGCGGCTGGCCGTCGCGCTCCTCGTTGCTCTGGGCCAGCGCCTCGAGCCGCATGGCGGCCTGGGCCTCGTGGCTGACCCGTGGCATCGGGACGAGCAGGGCCGCGGCGGCATCGAACAGCCGGCCCACGGCGGAACAGGCGGGGGCATTGAGGCGCCGCTCCCAGGCCGCTCGCAGCAGGGCCAGCTCCTCGCCGGTGCCCTCGGCGACCGGCCCCTCGAGGCCGCTCTGCCAGCCCAGGGTGGTGGCCAGGCGCCAGGGCTCCCGGATGGCCGCCTCCCCGCCGGGCAGGGCAAAGGGCGCGAACGACGCATGGCGTTGCCAGTGGCCGGGGCGGCCGAGCAGGGCCTCGCCACCCCACAGGGTGCCGTCCGGGCCCAGCCCGGTGCCGTCCCAGGTGAACACCAGGGTCGGTTCCCGGAAGCGGCCGTGCTCCCCGCACAGGGCGGCAGCATGGGCGTGGTGATGGGCGACCTCCCGGCACGCCAGGCCGCTGTCGCGGGCCCAGCGGGTGCTGTGGTAGCCACGGTGGGCATCATGCAGGACGAGCTCGGGGCGCACGCCATACAGCCCGGCCAGAGTCTCGATCTGCCGCGCGAAGGCCTGCTGGGTGCGCAGCGCCGACAGCTCGCCGATGTGCGGCGACAGCACCAGCCGTGCCTCCCAGGCCAGGCAGACCGTGCTCTTCTGCTGGGCACCCACGGCGAGCACGGCCCGGGGCAGGCGCCAGGGCAGCTCGAGCTCGAGGGGGCTGCTGCCCCGCCCCGGACGCAGCGGCCGCGCCCTGCCGGCGATGGGCCGCCGGATGCCGTCATCCACGGGGTGCAGGATGGGGCGGTCATGGTGCAGGAAGGCATCGGCCACCCGGCCCAGGCGCTGCTCCGCCATGGCCCGGTCGGCGATGATCGGCTCGCCGGCGACATTGGCCGAGGTGGCGACCAGCGGGCGCGCCAGGGCCTCCATCAGCAGGTGGTGCAGGGGCGCATAGGGCAGCAGTACGCCGACCTCGTCGAGCCCGGGGGCGAGGCCCGCCTCGAGCCCGTGGTCGGCCCGCAGCGGGAGCAGCACCACCGGCCGCTCGTCGGCGAGCAGGGCCTCGGCGGCTGCCGGGTCCAGCCGGGCATGGCGGCGCACGACCTCCAGGCCATCCTCGCCCTGCCACGGGACCATCACGGCGAACGGCTTGTGCGGCCGATGCTTGCGCTCGCGCAGGGTCGCCAGCGCCGCCGGGTTGCCGGCATCGGCCATCAGGTGGTAGCCACCGACCCCCTTCACGGCGACGATCCGGCCTTCGGCCAGCGCCGCTATGGCGGCCGCCAGCGCCTCCCCGGGATCCGTGAGCGTCCGGTTGCCCTCCACGCCCCCCTCTACAAACGTCAGCCGCGGCCCGCACTGCGGGCAGCCGATCGACTGGGCATGGAAGCGTCGGCTCTGGGGGTCGTCGTATTCCCGCCGGCACTCGGGGCAGAGCGGAAAGGCCTTGAGGCTGGTGCGTGCCCGATCGTAGGGCAGCCGCTCGATCACGCTGTAGCGCGGGCCGCACTGGTCGCAGTGGGTGAAGGGGTAGCCGTGGTGGCGGTCCTGCGGGTCGTGCATCTCCGCCAGGCACGCCGGGCACACCGGGGTGTCCAGTGGCAGGTGGATCGCGCCGCCCGGGTCGCCGTCGCTCTGCCGGATCACGAACGGTCGGGCCGCGTCCGGCGGGCTCAGCGTCGCCGGGATCGTCTCGCGGCGAGCGAGGCGCGGGCGCGCCAGCCGCGGCGCCTCGGCGAGCAGTGCCCGCTCGAAGGCGTCCAGCCGGTCGGCGCTTCCCTGGGCCTCGATCACCACCTTGCCGCCGCTGTTGCGCACCTGGCCCGCGAGGTCCCGCCGGCTGGCCAGCCGCTGGACGAAGGGCCGGAACCCCACGCCCTGGACCACGCCGGCCAGCACCCAGCGTCGCGCCTCCTGGTCGGGGGCTCTCTCGATCGGGGCTGTCTCACCAGGGTCAGTCTCACCAGGGTCAGTCGCACCAGGGGCAGCTTCGACCGGGGTGGCGGCGATCCGCCCGGCGGGCGCGTCCTGCGTCGGCCGAACGCCGTGGCTCCACCAGATCCGGCAGGCGCCCTCCTCGGAGACCATGCAGGGGCCCACCGGGCTCTCGGGCCGGCAGGCGCTGCCGTAGAGCCGGCACTGCGGTGGCCGGATCCGGCCCAGCACCACCTCGGCGCAGTCGCAGCCGGGCGGCATCTCGCCGCGCCGTGCGTAGGCGGCCTCGAACACCCCGGGAAAGTGTCGGCGGGCATCTCGCTCGGCCAGGGTCGTCGTGCAGCCGTAGCCGGAGTCGGGCAGGGGGCCGATGCCGCGCCACTCGGCGTCGGTGATCTCGAACAGCTCGCCCATCAGCGCCTGTGCCCGACGGTTGCCGGCGGCGGTGACGCACTGCGGGTAGGCGTTGTCGAGCCGCGGGGCCCGGTCGAGCGCCTGCCTGAGTACCGCATGCAGGCCCGCCAGGATCAGGCCGGGGGTGAAGCCGGCCACGGCAGTGGGCAGCCCGTGCGCCTCGGGCACGAAGCGCCACTGCTCGGCGCCCATGATGGTGGCCACATGCCCCGGGGCGATCAGCGCATCGAAGCCTGGCGCGCCGTCCTCGAGCAGGTGGGCGATGGCCGGCCAGGTCTGGCGGGCGCTGAGCAGCAGCAGCAGGTTATCCGGCAGGTCCGTGCGGGAGAAGAGGGCGGCGATCGGTGCCGTGGTCGTCTCGAAGCCGGCGGCGAAGAAGACCACTCGCTTTCCGGGATGCTGGCGGGCCAGCGTCAGCACTTCGCCGGGGGAGGCGACCGGGACCACCCGGCCGCCGAGGGCGCGGGCGGCCTGCAGGGAGCGCGGCTCCCGCCGGGGGGCATTGCAGGGCACCCGGACCATGTCGCCGAAGGTGGCGACGATGACGTCGTCCGCGAGGCTCAGGGCCACCGCGGCATGGATGTCCTCCTCGGGGCAGACACAGACGGGGCAACCCGGCCCGGGGATCAGTTCCAGGTAGTCGGGCAGCACCTTGCGCAGGCCGGCATGGGTGATGGTGCGCTCGTGGCCGCCGCAGACGTTCATGATCCGCAGGTGACCCGATGCCGGCCGGGGCAGGGCGCGGATCCGGTCCAGCCACTCGCCGGGCGTGGGGAGCGCCATGGCTCAGGCGAGGCCCTGGGGGCGAGTCAGCAGGCACGCCTCCTTGGCGGGAGGCGCCGGGTGGAAGGCCGGTCGGCGCCGCTCGGCCAGGCCGGCCTCGAGCCATTCCAGCCAGGCGTCGAGCGGTCCCGACTTGCTGCTCAGCGCCATCACCGGGGCCGCAGAGGCGAGCCGGTGCATGTGCGCCGCCACCGCCTCGACATCGAAGTCGTCGAGGACCGGCAGCAGGTCGGTCTTGGTGACCAGCACCAGGTCGCTGGCGCGGAACATCACCGGGTACTTGAGCGGCTTGTCGTCGCCCTCCGGGGTCGAGAGCAGGGTGACGTTGGCATGCTGGCCGAGGTCGAAGCTCGCGGGGCAGACCAGGTTGCCGACGTTCTCGATGAACAGGAGGTCCAGGGCGTCCAGTGGCAGCGCATGGGCCGCGCGATGCACCATGGCGGCATCCAGGTGGCAGGCGCTGCCGGTGGTGATCTGGACCGCAGGCACGCCCCGGGCGCGGATGCGCCGGGCGTCGTTCTCGGTTTCCAGGTCGCCCTCGATCACCGCGAGGCGGTAGCGGGTGCCCAGCGCCTCGATGGTGGCCTCCAGCAGGCTGGTCTTGCCGGCGCCGGGGGAGGACATCAGGTTGACGACCAGCAGCCCGGCGCGGTCGAAGTGCTCGCGGTTATGGCGCGCCACCTCGTCGTTGTGGACCTTCAGGCCCTCGAGGACCTCCACGGTATGGACGTCGTGCTCGTTCGAGGCGTGCTGCAGGTGGTCGGGAAGGGCGCAGCCGCAGGTCTGGCACACGATGAGGCTCCTGTTATCCGGTGGGAGGGAGAGGGGTGTCGGCGAGGTCGACGCTGACCAGCAGGAGCTCGTCGCCGCCGGTCAGCCGGGTCTGCCAGTGCCCGCAGCGCGGGCAGCTCAGGTCGTTGACGCTGGCCTCGGCCTCCTGAGCGCAGCGGGGGCAGTGCACCCGGACCGGACAGCGGGTCATCTCCAGCCGTGCCCCCTCGGCGAGGGTATGGCGGCTGGCCAGCGGAAAGGCCTCGTGCATCAGCGCGGCCTCGACCCCGGAGAGCGGCCCGATGCGCAGGCAGACACGGCGGATGCCCAGCGCGCCATGCTCGGCGGCGACCCGGCTGGCCTGGCGGACCAGCGAGCGGCACAGGCTCAGCTCATGCACGTCCGTCGTCCGCCTCTGCGGGGGTGGCATCGTCCATCTCGTCGAGAAGCCGCCAGGTCGCCAGGGCCTCCTCGGGGTCCAGTCGCTGGAGGGCGTAACCGACATGCACGATGACGTAGTCGCCCACGGCGAGGGCCTGGTCCTGCACCAGCATCAGGTCGATGTCGCGCTCGATGCCGCGTGAGGCCGCGCGCGCCGTGTCGCCGTCGATGCGGGTGATCTGCATGGGAATCGCCAGGCACATGATGCGCGTCGGCCCTCCTCGGCAGGTGGCGTGATGGTCGCGGATGGCATGACTCCACCCCCTGACACTGACTATAGGAGATGGGGGCCTTTCGGACATGTCCCGCCAGCCAACGGCGCCGCCGCCTGCGGCGAGGCGGGCAGCGAAGGTCATGGCGGCGTCACCAGGCCGGGTGATGCGCGCCACTTTCTGCTATGCTGGCGGCCTCCGATCATCGCTTCCACGGCCCCGGCCCGATGGCGCCCACCCTCCTCGCGCCCTGTCCCGGTGCCCGCCTTCCCTTGCAGGTCTATCCACGTGTCTGATTCCTCTCCCGATTTCGCCACGCTGTCGCTGGCGCCGGAACTGCTCGCCAACCTCGCCTCGCTGGGCTATCACGCCATGACGCCGATCCAGGCCGAGAGCCTGCCGCCCATGCTGGCGGGCCGCGACGTGATCGCCCGGGCGAAGACCGGCTCGGGCAAGACCGCCGCCTTCGGCCTGGCGCTGCTGTCGCGGCTGTCGGTGGCGGACTTCCGGGTGCAGGGGCTGGTGCTCTGTCCGACCCGCGAGCTGGCGGACCAGGTGGCCGGCGAGATTCGCCGCCTGGCGCGCAGCCTGCCCAACGTCAAGGTGCTGACCCTGTGCGGCGGGGCCCCGTTGGGGCCGCAGCTGGCGTCGCTTGAGCATGGCGCGCACATCGTCGTCGGCACCCCGGGGCGGGTGGAGGAGCACCTGCGCAAGGGCTCGCTGGCCCTGGGGGCGCTCGAGACCCTGGTACTGGACGAGGCCGACCGCATGCTCGACATGGGCTTCCAGGCGGCCATGGAGGCGATCATCGCCGAGACCCCGGCGGACCGCCAGATGCTGCTGTTCAGCGCCACCTATGCCGAGGGCATCCGACCCATCGCCGAGCGGCTGATGCGCGAACCGGTCAGCGTGGAGGTGGCCGAGCCCCACGACGCCACCACGATCCGCCAGCACTTCTACCGGGTGGCGGACGAGTCGGCCCGCTTCGAGGCGCTGCGCCGCCTGCTGCTGCACTTTCGACCCGCCTCGAGCGTGGTGTTCTGCAATACCAAGCGCGAGACCGACGAGGTCGCCGAGGCCCTGAACGACGCGGGCTTCAGCGCCCTGGCGTTGCATGGCGACCTGGAGCAGCGCGACCGCGACCGCCTGCTGGTGCTGTTCGCCAATGGCAGCGCCTCTATCCTGGTGGCCACTGACGTGGCCGCCCGCGGACTCGACATCGACGCCCTGGACGCGGTGTTCAACTACCGCATCGCCCGTGAGCTCGAGGTGCATGTCCACCGTGTCGGGCGCACCGGCCGGGCGGGCGGCTCCGGGACCGCCTATACCCTGCTCACCGAGCAGGAGGACTACCGCCTGGCGCGGCTCGCCGAGTTGCTCGGGGAGCGCCTGGAGACCGAGCCACTGCCCCCCCGCGCGGTGCTGGAGCGCCAGCCCTTCCGACCCGCCATGGCGACCCTGCAACTGGGGGCCGGCAAGAAGCAGAAGCTGCGACCCGGCGACATCCTCGGCGCCCTGACCGGCGAGGGGGGGATCGCCGGGGATCAGGTGGGCAAGATCAAGGTGCTCGCCAACAGCGCCTACGTGGCCGTGCGGCGCGACGTCGCCGCGGCGGCCCTCGACCAGCTGGGAAACGGCAGGCTCAAGGGGCGCAGCTTCCGTGCCCGCCGCATCAGCCGCTGACCGGAAGCCAAACGAGATACGCCCGCGGGATACCCAGCCGACGGGTTCTATGCCAACGTGGTGACATGAAGATACCCAAGAGATTGCAACCGCTGGTCGACGACGGCCTGATCGACGCGGTCGAGAGCCAGCTGATGAGCGGCAAGGAAGCCCAGGTGTACGTGGTGCGCTCCCACGGCGAGCGGCGCTGTGCCAAGGTCTTCAAGGAGGCCAAGCAGCGCAGCTTCAAGCAGGCCGTGCAGTACCAGGAGGGGCGCAAGGAGCGCAACAGCCGCCGCTCCCGGGCGATGGCCAAGAAGACCCGCTACGGCCAGAAGGAGCAGGAACAGGCCTGGCTCAACGCCGAGGTCGATGCCCTCTACCGGCTGGCGGCGGCGGACGTGCGGGTGCCCAAGCCGTATGGCTTCGTCGACGGCGTGCTGCTGATGGAGATGATCACCGATGCAGAGGGCTTGAACGCGCCGCGGCTGGACGACGTGACCCTGACGCCCGAGGAGGCCCGGACCCATTACGCCAAGATCATCGGCGACGTGGTGCGCATGCTGTGTGCTGGCCTGATCCATGGCGACCTCTCCGAGTTCAACGTGCTGCTCTCTGACGATGGCCCGGTGGTCATCGACCTGCCCCAGGCGGTGGATGCCGCCGGCAACAACAGTGCCGAGAGGATGTTCGAGCGCGACGTCGACAACATGCGCCGCTACTTTGGTCGCTTCGCCCCGGAACTGCTGGCCACCGATTACGGCAAGGAGATCTGGGCGCTCTATGAGGCCGGCGACCTGCACCCGGACAGCCAGCTGACCGGCTGCTTCGAGCACGACACCGGCACCGTGGATGTGGACGAGCTGATGACCGTGATCGACGACGTGCGCGAGGAGGAGGCCGCGCGGCGTGCCGCGCTGTCCCGGAACGATGAGCCCGGCGTCGAGGAGGCCGCCGAGGCCTGGCGGGAGTCCCACGGCGAGCGCTGAGGCCCGTGCTCGCGTCGCTCCCCGTTCCTGGCTCGACTACGCTGTAGGCGAGCGTCGCCCGACGCGGGCGACCCCGGCCAACGACGAGGAGACGGCAATGAACAAGTGGATAGCGGGCCTGGCCCTGGCGGGTGGCATGCTGCTGGCCGGTCCGGCCCTGGCCCAGATGGAACGCGCCTCGGCGCCGGAGGGCACCGAGGTCTACTTCATCTCGCCGGAGGAGGGGGCCACCGTCGAGACTCCGCTGACCGTGCGCATGGGCCTCAAGGGCATGGGCGTGGCGCCCGCCGGCACCCAGGCCGACGGCACCGGCCACCACCACCTGCTGGTGGACACGCCGCTGGACGAGGTGGATCTCGACCAGCCCCTGCCGGCCAATGACGCGATGCGCCACTTCGGCGGCGGCCAGACCGAGACCACCCTGGACCTCGAGCCCGGCGAGCATACCCTGCAGCTGCTGTTCATGGATGCCAACCATGTCAGCTTCGACCCGCCGGTCACCTCCGATCCCATCACCATCACGGTGGAATGACCCGCCCCAGTCGGGCGCTCCCGCGGCGCCCGACTCCTCTCGATCATCAGGCCTCTGCCCTGCGTGATGATGCCACCTGACCCTCGCGACTGATTTTTCGCCTTCCGGCTGGCACTGCCAGGCTCATGGCACTGTACTGAGGAGTGCACTGGAAGGTGAAGCGGCTCAGGGAGGACTCCGGAGTTCCGGGAGGGCGTATGCCCTGCTGGCGATGACCTGGTGGAACGTGTGGCCACCGCCGCGATGCTCCCTCCCGCACGGGGAGGACAACGACAATGATGAACCTGACTGACGGCAAGATGGGGATGGCCGGGCCCTGCCTGGTCGTGCTGCTGGCGAGTCTGGCGGGACATGGCGTGGCCGTGGCCGACCAGGCGAAGATCGACGATGCTTTGGCGGCCGCCTGGCCGGGCATGGCGGAAGGCGCCCAGGTGGTCGACTGGGAAGGCAACGTGCTCAAGGAGGGCTCGAACGGCTATACCTGCCTGCCGACGCCGCCGAGCATGACCGGGACGGCGCCGATGTGTCTCGACGAGGCCTGGCAGGCGTGGGGACAGGCCTGGCAGAACAAGGAGCCGTTCGAGGCCGAGTCGATGGGTATCGCCTACATGCTGGCCGGCGACGAGGGGGCGAGCAACGTCGACCCCTACGCCGAGGGGCCCACGGACGACAACGAGTGGATCGTGGAGGGGGCGCACCTGATGCTTCTCGCCCCGGCGGCACTGCTCGAGGGCTACCCGACCGACCCACACAACGGCGGGCCCTACGTGATGTGGAAGGGCACGGACTACCAGCACCTGATGGTCCCCGTCGGGGCGCGTGACTGAGGCAGGAAGCGGTCGCGCTATCGCCAGTCGTCAGCGGCCGCTATGGCGTCCGCTGACGGCCATCACCGCCAGGGCGCCGGCCAGGGCGGCGCCGATCACCACCAGCGAGCCGGCCAGGCTCTCCATCAGCGCCGGTTCCACCAGCAGCACCCCGCCCAACGCCAGCATCACCATGCCGCCGATCAGCTTGAGCGTGCGGCCATGGGTCTCCTGCATGCGGCCGATGCGCAGGGTGACGATGGCGGTGCCCAGGATCAGGATCTCGTCGAGCAGGTAGACCAGCAGATAGGTGGCGAGCAGCCCGGCGAAGGCCGGGCCCTGGATGCCGGCCTCGGCCACCAGCGAGCTCCATATCACCGGGAAACCGGCAGTGCAGGGCAGCTCGATCAGCGCCACGCCGGCGGCCAGTACCAGCGTGGTCAGCAGCAAGGCGGGCAGGGAGCGCTCGCGGCGTACCTCGCGGCTGCCGCGGTAGATACGCGGCTTGAAGCGTTCGGGAATGCTGAACGAGAGGCCCTGCCGGAAGGCGAAGTAGTCCTTGACGTTGACCGCCCCGAAGACCAGCGCGAACAGCGCCACCACCAGCTGGATCCCGCTCAGGTGGCGGGCCACCGAGAGGGCGGCGAACACTCCGGCGATGAACAGCCCGTAGAGGCTGGCGGTGACCAGCAGGAAGGTGCCGCCTACCGCGGCGATGCGCGTCCGGGAGCCGCTGCCCAAGATCATCGCCAGCAGCACCGTGAGCACCCACAGCGAGCAGGGGTTGAAGCCGTCCACCGCGGCAATCAGCAGGGTGGCCACCAGCATCGGCTGCCCGGCCAGGTCGAGACGCCCGAGGGGCCCGAGGTCCAGGCGGTAGCGGCCCGAAGGGGCCTGGTGGGCGTCCGCCAGCTGCGCTTCAATGGCCTCGGCGATGGGCGGCGCGAAACCGACCCAGACCCGCTCACCGAGGATGAAGGTGGGCACGGCGTTGGGCACCTCGCCGCGCGCAGTCATCATCTCGATGAAGCGGGCGCGTCCGGCGGCATCCTGCACCACCTCGACCCGTGCCACCTCGAGCTCGGGATGGGTGCGCTCCAGCCTGTCCAGCCAGGCGGCCGCTTCACGGCAGAAGGGACAGTGCTCACGCCAGAAGTACCAGAGCGTGGTGGACTCCTGCTGGGCTGCTGCCGGGGCGGTATCGGCTCGGGCATCGGCGGCCAGCGGCAGCGTCAAGGCCAGCAGCAGCCAGGCCCACAGCGGCAGCAGGCAGCTCGGCATCGCGGGCCTCACGCCTCGCTTTCGATCTCGGCGTTGTGGAAGACGTTCTGCACGTCGTCCAGGTCGTTGAGGGTGTCGAGCAGCTTCTCGAACATTGCCACGTCGTCGCCCTCGACCGGGGTCACGGTCTGGGGCACGAACTGGATCTCGTCGACCTCGAAGTCGAGCTCGCCGAAGGCGTCGAGCAGCGCCTGCTTGGCCTTGGCGTACTCGGTATGCGGGGCGAAGACGGTGACATGGCCCGCCTCGCTCTCGATGTCGGTGACGTCGACATCGGCCTCCATCAGTGCCTCGAGCGTGGCCTCCTCGTCATCGCCGGGGAAGGCGAGGATGGCGCAGTGGTCGAACATGTGGCTGACGCTGCCGGGGGTGCCGAGCTTGCTCTTGGCCTTGTTGAAGCAGGCGCGCACGTCGCCGAAGGTGCGGTTCGGGTTGTCGGTCAGGCACTCGACGATGACCATGCAGTTGCCCGGCCCGAAGCCCTCGTAACGAGCCGGCGAGAAGTCCTCGCCACCCACGCCGGATGCCTTGTCCAGGGCCTTGTCGATCACGTGGCTGGGGACCTGATCCTTCTTGGCGCGCTCGATCAGCCCGCGCAGGGCCAGGTTGCCGGCGGGGTCGGTGCCGCCCTGCTTGGCGCAGACGTAGATCTCGCGGCCGTACTTGCTGTACACCTTGGTCTTGGCGGCGGCCGTCTTGGCCATGGATTCCTTGCGGTTCTGGAAGGCCCTGCCCATTGCATTGTCCTGTGGCGTCGAAACACGAGGCTGGATTCTACGAAACCGGGGCGGACGCGAACAGGGATATTTTGGCGCGATTCCGGGGGACCTGATGCCCGTCATGGCTACACTGGCAGGGAGTCTCATCCACCCAGGAGCGCCCCCCGATGGATCATCACGCCTACCGCCATGCGCTGGCCGACTGCCTCGCCGAGAGCGAGCTGCCCTTTGCCGCCGAGGAGTTCACGGGGCGTCGCCGCCGCGTGCGGCAGGCCATGCAGGCCGCCGGGCTCGAGGCGCTGCTGCTGACCGACCCCGCCGACATCTTCTACCTGACCGGCTACCACACCTTCGAGGTCTCGGTGTACACCTGCCTGGTCGTTTCGGCGGACCGGCTGGTGCTGCAGGTGCCCTCCATCGAGACCGGCCCGGCCGTGGTCACCGCCACGGTGGACGAGATCCTGGGCTATCGCTGGGAGGGCATCGAGGAGGTGATCGCACCGCTGGCCGAGATCCTCGCCCCCTACCATGCCATCGGACTGGACCTCTTCGGGGCCGGCCTGCGCTTCGGCGTCATCCGTGAGCTGCAGGCACGCCTGGGCAGCGGGCGCTTCCGCGACGACGGTGGCGAGCTGCTCGACCGCATCCGCATCGTCAAGACGCCGGCGGAGCTCGACTGCCTGCGCGAGAGCGCGCGGATCACCGCTGCCGGCCTGCGGGCGGCCATCGACGCCATCGCCCCCGGGGTCACCGACAACGACGTCGCGGCGGAGGGCAGCCGGGCGCTGCTGGCGGCCGGCAGCGAGTTCATGAGCCTGCAGCCCATCGTCACCACCGGCCGGCGCATCAGCGTCATCCACGTCAACCACAAGCGGCACGTGATCGCCGCGGATGAGCCGGTGTTCCTGGAGTTCGGCTCGGCCTTCCACCGCTATACCGCGCCGATGATGCGCACCGCCGTGGCCGGCCGGGCGAGCGCCGAGATGCAGGCGCTGCGCGATGTGTGCCGCGAGATGTATGAGGCACTGACCGCGGCGATGCGCCCCGGTAACAGCTTCGATGATGCCGCCCGGGCCGCCGAGGCGGTGCTGGCCCCCCACGCCGAGCGCGTGTTCTTCTCGGGGGTGTTCGGCTATGCGGTGGGGGCGCAGTTCCCGCCGAGCTGGGTCGAGGGGACGGGCTACATTGCCCGCGGCCAGCATCGCGAGTTCGCCGCCGACATGGTCTTCCACCTGCCGCTCTGCCTGAGGCTGCCGGGGCAGTGGGGCATCGGCCTCAGCGACACCGTGCGGGTCACCCCCGAGGGTGGTGAGCCGCTCACCGACAACGACTGGCAGCTGGCGGAGCGGGGTCGTTGAGCCGCCTCCGGCGGTTCGGCGCCTTCGTGGTCATCCCTTCATCGACACAGGAGAGATCTTGCATGACACCCTTCCCGCTGCGCCTTTCGCGTGCCGGCCTGCTGGCGATTGCCGGCGTCACGCTGTCCGCCCAGGCCGTCCCTCCCGACCAGCTTCGCGAGCAGGTGCCCGGCTGGTTTCGCATGATGGTCGACCAGCACGAGGTCACCGCCCTCTATGACGGCTATATCGACCTTCAGACCGAGTTGCTGAAGGGCATGGACCAGGAGGCGCTTCGCGACCACCTCGATGGCCTGTTCATCGACACCGAGCAGGGCGTGCAGACGGCGGTCAACGCCTTCCTGGTGCACACCGGGGAGCACCTGGTGCTGGTGGACGCGGGCTCCGCGGCCTGCTTCGGCCCGACCCTGGGCCAGGTGCCGGACAATCTGCGAGCCTCGGGCTATGCCCCCGAGGAGGTCGACACCGTGCTGATGACCCACCTGCATCCCGATCACGTCTGCGGGCTGGTCGATGGCGAGGGCGAGCCGGTCTATCCCAACGCCGAGCTGCGCGCCAGCCGGGACGACGCCGACTTCTGGCTGAGCGAGGCACAGGCCGAGGCCGTCCCCGAGGACGACCGGGCCTTCTTCGACATGGCGCGCAACGCCGTGGCTCCGTACCGCGAGGCGGGGCGCTTCTCGACCTTCGAGCCCGGCGAGGAGCTGCTGCAAGGCGTTCAGGCCAGGGACACCCGTGGCCATACGCCGGGCCATGCCAGCTTCCTGTTCGAGGGCGGGGACGACGAGCTGCTGGTGTGGGGCGACGTGGTGCACAGCTACGGCGTGCAGTTCGACGACCCGAGCGTGGCGATCGAGTTCGACTCCGACCCCGAGCAGGCCATCGCCACCCGCGAGGCGGTGTTCGAGGACGCCACCGAGGACGCGCACTGGGTGGCCGGCGCCCACCTGCCGTTTCCCGGCATCGGCCACGTGATCCGCGACGGTGAGGGCTATCGCTGGCTGCCGGTGGAGTTCGGGCCGATCCGCGATGACCGCTGAGGGAGGTGATGCTGGCTGACCCGGCGCCTGCCGCGGCTACCCGCGGCGGGCATCGTCCGCGACGGCCGCCGACTCAGGCGGCGAGCCGCTTCTCCAGGTAGTCGAGCAGCCCCTCCAGGGTGGCGAGCTCGTGATAGTCGCTCTCCGGCACGCTGACGCCGAGGCGCTTCTCGAGGTCGACCAGGATGTTGAGGAAGTCGAAGGAGTCGATCTCCAGCGCCTCCCGCCAGGGGCGGCCGTGGGGCAGGGCGTCGATGTCGGCCTCGGGGGCCACCGCCAGGATGGCGTCGATGACGGTCTCGCGGAGGGTGTCGCGGCTCAGGTTGGCCATAGGCGCTCGGGCTCCGTCAGCAGGTCGGTGAGTCGGGTCAGGAAGCGTGCGCCCAGGGCGCCGTCGGTGACCCGGTGGTCGGCGGCCAGCGAGGCGTGCAGGCAGCGAGCGGCCACCACCTGGCCGTCGCGGACCCAGGGCCGTTCGCTGATGCGCCCGAACCCCACCAGCGCCACCTGGGGCGGGTAGATCACCCCCTGGACGCTCTCTACGCCCAGGTCGCCCAGGTTGGTGACCGTGAGGCCCGCCGTGGTGAGCTCGGAGCTTCGCAGCCGGTCCTGGCGGGCGCGGGTCAGCAGGTCGCGCAGCGCGGCCATCATGGCGTCCGGCGCAAGCCGGTCGGCGTCGTGCAGTGCCGGGGCCACCAGCCCGCCGCCGCGCAGGGCGATGGCCACGCCCGGGTGCACCCCCTCGGCCGGCTGGAAGGCGTCGTCGACGAACCAGCCGTTGAGCGCCGGCACCGCCTCGAGCGCCAGCGCCACGGCGCGCAGCTGCAGCACCGGGAAGATCAGCCGCTCGGCCACCGGGCGCTCGGCGTTATGGGCCTCGAGCCAGGCGAGGGCCGGCTCCACGCAGAGGGTGTTGCCCAGGTAATAGTGGGGGATCTCGCGCTTGGAGCGGGCCATGGCAGTGGCGATGGCCTGGCGCATGGCGGCGTGGGCGTCGGCTGCGCGCTCGGAAAGGGCGGCCTGGCGACCCTCGGCCGGCCGGGCCGCGCGCTCGACATCCTCCAGGGTGATGCTGCCGTCGACACCGCTGCCGCGAACGTCAGCCGGGTCGAGGCCCAGTTCGGCGGCCCGCTTGCGCGCGGCGGGGGAGATGCGCAGCCGCCCGCTGGTGGCCGCGGCGTGAGGTGGAACCGGCGGCGAAACGTCGAGTGCCCGTGGCGAAGGCGCATGCGGTGAAGGCGTCCGAGACGCTTCGGGTATGGAGGGCTCGGCCGGCGTCTCCCGGCCGGCGGCCTCGCCCTCGGCCTTTTCGCCCTCGGCTCTTTCGCCTTCGGCAATGATCACCGCCAGTACCTCGCCCACCGGGACCTTCTGGCCCTCTTCCGCCACCAGCCGCTCCACGGTGCCGGTCTCCCAGATCTCCACGTCGATGGCACCCTTCTGGGTCTCGACCACGCAGACGATCTGCCCACGCTCGACCCGTTCGCCGGGCCGGATGTTCCACTCGACCAGGGTGCCGCTCTCCATGTCGGCCCCCAGCGAGGGCATGCGGAACTCGCTCATGGGTGCCTCCCTCCTGCCGGCCTTGCCATCAGCCGAGCAGCCGGTGGACGGCGGCGACGATGTCCTCGACCTGGGGGATCGCCGCGTCCTCGAGGTGCCTGGCGTAGGGCACCGGCACCTCCTGGCTGCAGACCCGTACCGGCGGCGCGTCCAGCTCGAAGAAGGCCTGCTCGTTGATGCGGGTGATGATCTCGGCCGACAGGCTGCCGCTGCGCCAGCCCTCGTCGACCACCACCACCCGGTGGGTCTTCGCCACGCTGGCCATGATCGCGGCATCGTCCAGCGGGCGCAGGGTGCGCAGGTCGAGCACCTCGGCGTCGATACCCGCCTTGGCCAGCTGCTCGGCGGCCGCGAGACTCTTGTGCAGCATGCCGCCGTAGGTGATCAGGCTGACCTGGCGGCCCTCGCGGCGGATCGCGGCATGGTCGAGCTCCATGGGGTGCGGCTCGCCCTCGACCGTCCCCTCGGCGCCCAGCAGCAGGGCATGCTCGAAGATCAGCACCGGGTCGGGGTCCTCCAGGGCGGCGAGCAGCATGCCGCGGGCATCCTCGTGGGTCGCCGGGGCGACGATGCGCAGCCCCGGGATATGGGCATACCAGCCCTCCAGGCTGTGGGAGTGCTGGGCGGCGAGCTGGCGCCCGCCGCCGGTGGTCATGCGGATCACCAGCGGCACGCTGAGCTGTCCGCCGGACATGTGCCGCAGGGTGGCGGCGTTGTTGATGATCTGGTCGAGGGCCAGCAGGCTGAAGTTCACCGTCATGATCTCGACGATGGGGCGCATGCCGTTGAGCGCCGCCCCGATGCCGGCCCCGGTAAAGGTCGACTCGGAGAGCGGGGTGTCGCGGATGCGCGCCTCGCCGAACTCCTCCAGCAGGCCGTGGCTGACCGCATAGGTGCCGCCGTAGCGGCCCACGTCCTCGCCCATCAGGAAGACCCGCTCGTCGCCGGCCAGGGCCGCACGCAGCCCCTGGCGCAGGGCCTCGCGGTAGGCGATCGTCTGCGTGGTCATGGCCGCACCTCCCGGGCATAGACATCGTGGCAGAGGTGCTCCACCGGCTCCCAGGTACCCGCCTCGGCGAAGGCCACGGCGGCGTCGATCTCCTCGGCCACCTCGCGCTCGATCTCGTCACGCACCGTGGCGGCGAGCAGCCCGCAGGCCACCGCGTCCCGGGCGAAGGTCTCGACGGGACAGCGCTGCCGCCACTGCTCGACTTCCGCCTTGTCGCGGTAGTGCTCGGGGTCGAACATCGAGTGGGCTCGGAAGCGGTAGGTGCGGTACTCCAGGAACATCGGCCCCCGGCCGGCGCGCACCCGGTCGACCGCCGCCTCGGTGGCCCGGGCCACCGCCACCACGTCCATGCCGTCCACGGACTCGCTGGGCAGGCGGTAGGCGGCGGCCTTGGCGGCCAGGTCGACCTGGGACTGGTGGCGCGCCAGCGCGGTGCCCATGGCGTAGCGGTTGTTCTCGCACAGGAAGAGCACCGGTAGCTGCCAGAGGGCAGCGAGGTTGAGCGACTCGTGGAACTCCCCCTCGGCCACGGCGCCGTCGCCGAAGAAGCAGGCGGTGACGCTGTCGCGCCCGGCCAGCCGGTCGGCTAGGGCATAGCCCACCGCCAACGGCAGGGAGCCCCCCACGATGGCGCTGCCGCCGAAGAAGCGCCGGCTCGCGTCGAAGAGGTGCATCGAGCCGCCGCGGCCCCGGCTGCAGCCCTCCTGCTTGCCGTACATCTCGGCCATGATCGCCCCGGCGGGGACGCCGCGGGCGAGGGCATGGCCATGCTCGCGGTAGGTGGCCAGCACGTTGTCACGCTCGGCCAGGGCCGGCATGGCGCCGGCGGCGATCGCCTCCTCGCCGATGTAGAGGTGCAGGAAGCCGCGGATCCTGCCGGCACTGTAGAGCTCCGCGCACTTCTCCTCGAAGCGGCGGATGCGGATCATCTGCCACAGCAGCGCCCGGGCCCTGTCGGGATCATCCAGGCCGGCCGCGCCGATGGCGGGTGAGGCGTCGGGGCCTTCCCGGGGGGGTGAGGCGTTCATCGGGAGGTCTCCAGGGTCGAGGTGTCACCCTCCGGCAGGCCCAGTTCCCGGGCCTTGAGCAGGCGACGCATGATCTTGCCGCTGCGGGTCCTGGGCAGCGAGGCCTGGATCTCGATCTCCTTGGGCGCCACCGCAGGGCCGAGGCGCGTGCGGGCGAAGCCGAGCAGTTCGCGGCGCAGCGCCTCGTCGGGCACATGGCCCGGCTTGAGGGCCACGAAGGCCTTGACGATCTCGCCGATCACCGGGTCGGGCTTGCCGATCACCCCGACCTCGGCCACCGCCGGGTGCTCCATCAGCGCCGACTCCACCTCGAAGGGGCCGATCAGGTGGCCGGCGGACTTGATCATGTCGTCGGCGCGGCCCACGAACCAGAAGTAGCCCTCGGGGTCGCGCCGGGCCAGGTCGCCGGTGAGGTACCAGTCGCCGACGAAGCAGCGCCGGTAGCGCGCCTCCTCGTGCAGGTAGGTGCGAAACATCGAGGGCCAGCCGACGCGCAGGGCGAGCTCGCCCTCCTCGTCATGATGGGCGACCCGCTCGACGCCGCCGTCGGGCAGGTGGCGCATCACCGCGGCCTCGATGCCGGGCAGCGGCTTGCCCATGGCGCCGGGGCGGATGTCCATGCAGGCGAAGTTGGCGATCATGATGCCGCCCGTCTCGGTCTGCCACCAGTTGTCGTGGATCGGCAGCCCGAAGGCCTCCACGCCCCAGTGCACGGCCTGGGGGTTGAGCGGCTCGCCGACGCTGGCGATGAAGCGCAGCGACGGATAGGTCCGGGTGCGGGCCCGCTCGGAGCCGCCCTTCATCATCATCCGTACCGCGGTGGGGGCGGTGTACCAGACGCTGACCGCCTCCTCGTCGAGGATCTGGTACCAGCGCTCGGCATCGAACTCCGCCTCGTCGACCACCAGGGTGGCGCCGAGGGAGAGCGGGGCGATGATGCCGTAGGAGGTGCCGGTCACCCAGCCGGGGTCGGCCGTGCACCAGAAGACGTCGCCCGCGCGCAGGTCGAGGGCGAGGCGGGCGGTGGCGTGGTGGGCGACCACCGCCTGGTGGACGTGGAGCGCCCCCTTGGGCGTGCCGGTGGTGCCGCTGGTGAAGTGCAGCAGGGCCGGCTGCTCGGGGTCGGTGGCCGGGATCGCATAGTCGGGCGAGGCCGCCTCGAGCAGCGGCCCGAGCTCCCGGGTGCCCTCGGGCAGCGCCTGGTCATCGTCGCGGACCACCAGCACGTGCGCGAGGCTTTGCAGCCGGTCGCGGATCGGGGCCACCTTTCGCCGGTAGAGGCTGGTGGTGGTCACCAGCACCCGGCCCTCGCCGAGCGTCAGCCGGGTGGCGATGGGCTCGGGGCCGAAGGCGGAGAACAGCGGGGTGACCACGGCGCCGTACTTGAGTGCCCCGAGCACCGCCAGGTAGAGCTCGGGAATCCGCCCGGCGAGCAGGAAGACACCGTCGCCGCGGGCGACACCCAGCTCGCCGAGCACGTTGGCGAAGCGGGCGCTGAGCTCGGCCAGTTCGCGGTAGCGGATCTCGCGTCGCGCCCCCGCCTTGCCGAGCCAGCGGATCGCGGTGCGCTCGCCGTCCTCACCGGCGGCGTGGCGGTCCACCGCCTCGTGGGCGATGTTCAGCCCGCCTTCGTCGGGCAGGCCGTCGAGCCAGCTCCGGGCCTCGTCCCAGGAGAAGCGGGCACAGGCCGAGGGATAGTCGTCCAGCACCGCTTCCCGGGCCTCGCGGCGGCTCTTGCGGAGTATCTCCATGCGCGGCGACCTCGTGGCGACATGTCTTCCCAGCATAGTTCCCGGCCAGGCTTCCGCCCGCCTTCCCTGGCCTCGGCTTGATCCGGGACAAGCGTCACGCGGATCGCCTGGTCGGCGACGGGGGAGCAGCTATAACTACACTGACGGCAGGGGAGGGGCATGCCCCTCTCGTCGCGTCCCGGTGCCGTCCGGTGCCGGACACTCCAATCCCCCGTTGCGGAGGGTGTCATGACACAGACCGTTACGGCTGCCTATGGCAGCATCGACAAGGCCGCCAACGCCTTCGACGAGCTGGTCTCCGAGGGCTTCCCCCGGGAGAAGCTGTTCCTCGACAAGGAGACCAACGAGGTCAAGGTGATCGTCCCCGAGACGTCGCAGCCGGAGGCGGAGGAGATCCTCAATCGCCACGGCCCCGACGAGGTGCGGGCCCGGCCCTACGAGGCCACCTAGGCGGCTGCGCTCCCCCGGCGCCGGGTGACATCGCCCGGTGCAACGGGTCGAGGCTAGGCGATGAGCACGCTCTTCATCAGCCACAGCAGCCACGACGCCTCGGCGGCGAGAGAGATGGCGGCCTGGCTGCAGCAGCAGGGGCACCACTCCTTCTTCCTGGACTTCGATCCCGAACTCGGCATTCCTCCCGGACGCGACTGGGAGGCCGAGCTTTACCGGCACCTGCGGGCCTGCCAGGCACTGATCGTGCTGTGCAGCGAGTCGGCCATGGCATCCTGCTGGTGCCTCGCCGAGCTGAGCCATGCCCGGGCCCTCGGCAAGCGGATCTTCCCGGTGCGGATCGCGCCCTGCACCCTGCGTCCCCAGCTGGCCGAGTTGCAGGTGATCGACCTGACCCGGGAGCCGGGACTGGGCTACGAGCGACTGGGCCGGGAACTGACCAGCGTCTTCGACTGGGATCGCAGCCGCCCTCCCTATCCCGGCCTGATGGCCTTCCAGGAGGTGGATGCCGCCATCTTCTTCGGCCGTGACGCCGAGATCCAGCAGTCGATGGACCGTCTCCACCAGCTGCGCGACTTCGGCGGGCCGCGGCTGCTGCTGTTCCTGGGGGCGTCGGGCAGCGGCAAGTCGTCGCTGGTGCGTGCCGGCCTCATGCCACGACTGCGGGCCGTTCCCGATGCCTGGACGGTGATTGGCCCGATTCGCCCCCGCGACCGGCCGCTCGACGAACTGGCGGTGCAGGTCGAGCGCGGCCTTGCCGCTGCCGGGGTGGACGTCGGGACACGGCCGCCACTGGCGACCCTGGCCGAGGCGGATCCCGGCGCCTTGAGCGAGCTTCAGCAGGCACTGAGACGCCATCCCGGCAGGGCTCACTCGACCCTGGTGCTGGTCATCGACCAGCTCGAGGAGCTGCTGTCGAGCTCGGCCCAGGCCGAGCAGTTCATGCGCATCGTGCGCCCCGTGCTGCAGGACACCAGCGCTCCGGTGCTGTGTATCGCCACCCTGCGCTCGGACTTTCTCGGTGCCCTCCAGGAGCATCCCGCCTGGCGTGACCTCTCCCTGGTCCCGGTGACGGTGGAGCCGCTGTCGGTGGAGGGGTTCTCGGCGGTGATCGAGGGGCCGGCGGAGCTCGCCGGCCTCGAGCTGGAACCCGGCCTGGTCCGGGCGATGGTGGCGGATACGGCCACCCAGGATGCCCTGCCGCTGCTGGCCTTCACCCTGCGTGAACTCTGGGAAACCGGAGGGGCCGACGGACGCCTCACCCTGGCCGAGTACCGTGACCGTCTTGGCGGGCTGCACGGCTCGGTGGCCAAGGCCGCCGAGGCGGTTCTCGCTGCCGCCGCGCCCTCCCGTGAGCAGCGCCGTGCCCTGCGAGCCGCCCTGTTCGATCTGGTTCGCCTCGACGAGGAGGGGCGCTTCACGCGGCAGGTGGTGCCCTGGGAGACGCTGCCCGCCGCGAGCCACTCTCTGCTCGAGCGCTTCGTCCAGGCACGCCTGCTGATTGCCGGCAGCGATCACGGGGTGCGTACCCTGGAGGTCGCGCACGAGGCCCTGTTCCGGGTCTGGCGTCGGCTCAATCGCTGGCTGGAGGCCAATCGAGGGGCGCTGCGGACGCGGGATGCGCTGCGTCGCGCCGCCAGCGAATGGGAGGCCGCCGGGCGCCCCGGCGAGCTGCTGGTCCACCGGGGCAGCCGTCTGGACGGGGCCCTGGCGCTCACCACCGCGGCCTCCTTCGCCCTCGATGACACCGAGACCCGCTACCTCCAGGCATGTCGTCGGCGGGAGCGGCTGAAGCGTGGCTGGATCACCGCGGCCTGGGCTTCCCTGCTGTCGGCGGTGGTCGGTCTGACCTGGCTGGCCTGGTCGCTGCACCAGCAGGAGCGGGTCACCCGGCAGGGGCTGGCCGACCTGCACTGGGCCAATGCGGTGAGCGCCCGCGACCGTGATGCGCGCCCTCTCAAGGCGAGCCACCACTTCATGCAGGTCGCGGAGCTGGCGCTGGACCCGCAGCGCGCCGCGAGCGCGTACTGGGCCGGCACCTGGCCGGGGGGCGGGCTCCGGCTGGCGGGCGCGGCGGATCTGGGTCCCGCGCTGATGATGGCCGACTTCGAGGCCGGCGGTGGCGCCCTGCGCCTGTGGAGCGGCGACGGCACCCGCCAGGCCTGGTCCTGGGACGATGCCGCGGCGATGCCCGCCCTGTCGGCGGGGCGACACTGGATACAGACCTTTTCCCCGGGAGGGGAGCGCTGGGCGGATTCAACCGGTCGTCGCAACATCTCGAATTTGGAGGTGTTGCATGGGACGATCACGCGGCTGGGGCGCTGAACAGACGGGGCGGGCACCGATGCGTTCGCCTGGCCGGCCGGGCGTCAACCAGCGGGATGCGAAGCGCGCGTTCTGGAAGCGCATTGCAGAGGGACTTTCGAGTGAGGACGCAGCGTTGGCGTGTGGTGTATCGCAGCCAGTGGGACCGCGGTGGTTCCGCGAAGCGGGAGGGATGGCACCGGCCAACTTGGCGCCGCACTCAGGGCGTTATTTGTCGTTTGCGGAGCGCGAGGAACTGGCGCTGTTGCGGGCCCAGGGGCATGGGGTTCGCGAGATCGCTCGCTGTCTGGGGCGGTCGCCCTCGACTGTCTCGCGCGAGTTGCGCCGTAATGCTGCCACCCGGGGTGGGATGCTGGACTACCGGGCCACGGTCGCGCAGTGGAAAGCGGAGCGGGCCGCCAAACGGCCCAAGGTTGCCAAGCTCGTCAAGAACGACCGGCTTCAGGCATACGTGCAATCACGCCTCGCCGGCGTGGTGACCGATGCTGAGGGTAGGCCCATTCCCGGCCCCAATGTCCCCTGGAGGGGGCGGCGACATGGTCGCCGAGCCGATCGACGATGGGGGACCAGTTGGAGCCCCGAGCAGATCAGCCGGCGATTGCGGGTCGACTTTCCGGATGATGAGACGATGAGGCTCTCTCACGAGGCGATCTATCAAGCCCTCTATGTTCAAGGCCGCGGTGCGCTGCGCCGTGAATTATCCGCGTGTCTGCGCAGTGGCCGGGCGTTGCGGGTGCCGCGCGCCAGGAGTCGGCAACGAGGCAAGCACTTTATCTCGCCCGAGGTGATGATCAGCCAGCGCCCAGCGGAGGTCGCCGATCGTGCCGTCCCCGGCCACTGGGAGGGTGACCTGATCATCGGTCTGAACAGCTCGGCGATCGGCACCCTCGTTGAACGCACGACCCGGTTCACGTTGCTGCTGCACTTGCCGCCCATGCCTGATCATGGGTCCAGTGCCAGAACCAAGAACGGGCCAGCATTGGCCGGTCACGGAGCCGAGGCTGTTCGCGATGCCATTGCCACCAAGATCGCGATGCTGCCCGAACAGCTGCGCAGATCGCTGACCTGGGACCAAGGCGCGGAACTGGCTCAACACGCGCAGCTACGGATCGCTACTGGTCTGGCGATCTACTTCTGTGACCCCCACAGTCCTTGGCAGCGTGGGACCAACGAGAACACCAATGGTCTGCTGCGCCAATACTTCCCCAAGGGGACCGACATCAGCAGGTATTCTGAAAATGAGCTTGACGCTGTTGCGGCTACCCTCAACAGCAGACCCCGAAAAACACTGGATTGGAAAACACCTGCTGAAGCTCTCAAAGAACTATTATCCTTGGCGTCATAAGCCAGTGTTGCGACGACCCCTTGAACCTAAGCTGGGAGCGCCGATTCGTCCTGCATGACGACAACGGGCAGGCCGAGATACGTGACCGGCGCAGCGGGGCCCTGCTGGCCCAACTGCCGCCGGCGGTGGACCGGGTGTGGATCGGCGGGACCGACGAGACCCTGGCGGTGACCACGACCCCGGCCGGCGATACCCGGATCTGGCACCTGGCCAGTGGCGAATCCCACCAGGGCTGGCGCCATGCTGCCGGCCTTGCCGGGGTGGCCATCTCGCCGGACGGGGCGCGCCTGCTGTTCTGGACCCGAGACGGGGAGGCCGTGCTCTGGCGTGTCGACGGCGCCAGGGTCGAGGCACGCCATGACGGGGGGATCGTCGGTGGGACGCTCGGACGCCGGCCGCACGAGGTCGTGCTCTGGAACCGCGATGGCCGGCTGTGGCTGCCCGAGATGTCGGACTTCGCGCCGGTCGCCGCGGAGGGGGGACGCTGCAGCCCGAGCGCCATCGGGGCCCGGTTCCTCGATGTGCAGCGTCACCTGCTGGTCTGGAACCATGGCGCCTGCGGCACCGCCCGCCTGTGGGATCTCGAGGCGCAGCGTGCCGTCGGCGCGGTGATCCGCCACCGGGATGAACTCGCCCCTCCCGTACTGCAGGGGGACCGCCTCGTCACCTGGAGCCCGGCAGGCGGGCCTGCCCGGCTCTGGCAGGCAGGCAGCGGCGAGCCGGTGGCGACCCTCGACGGCCCGGTGGCCGCGGCCCGTTTCCTCCGCGATGATGCCTTGCTGACCTGGGGGGGAAGCGAGCTGCGGCTCTGGTCGAGCCAAGACGGCGAACCCCTGGGGCTGCCGCTGCGGCATGCGGCGCGGGTCGGGGAGGCGTCCGTCAGCGAGGATGGACAGCACCTGCTCAGTCGGGACGCTGAAGGCAGCCTGCGCCTCTGGCAGTTGCCCTCCCGGCGGACCGCGACGACGTGGCGGTTACCGGCCGTCGTGCTCGATGCCACCCTGGTACCGGGCGAGGCGACGGTGAGAGCCGTCACCCTGGACGGGCGGCTGCACGTCTGGCCGACGGCCAGCGAGGCGGCACCGGAGAGCCGCCTGCTTGATGCCCAGGCCGTCTACGCGGCCTTTGCCCCCGGTGGGCAACGCCTCATGACCGCCAGCGCCGATGGCGAGGTGCGCCTGTGGAGCTGGGAGGAGGGGGGCTTCCGGGCGCTGGCCTCGCCCGGTGGAACCCCGGGTGATGATCCGGTGGCCGGCGTGGCGTGGAGTCCCGACGCCGACCGGCTGCTGTTCTGGGGGGAGCAGGGCTGTATCGCCTGGCTGTGGCGAGTCGGCAGCGCCCGCACGGTGGCGATCGCGCATGGCGATGAGGTGGGATGTCGTCTGCGCGGTGCGACCTTTGCCGCCGGTCAGGACAGCGTGCTGACCTGGGGGGAGGATCGCCGCCTGCGGCGGTGGAACGTCGAGTCACCGGTGCCGACGGCCCCCCTCGTCGAGGGCGTGCTGGTCCGCCATGCCGAGCTCGATGGCGGGCGGCTGCTGGTCGCCGGCGACGATGGTGTCGTGCGCCTGACCCCCTGGCCGGAGGCCGGCGAGGTCGAGACGCGCTTCCCGCACGATGCCGTCCAGGGTGCTCGACGGCACGCGGAAACCGGACGCCTGCTGAGCTGGGGAGGCGGCACGGTGCGGATCTGGGAGACCGACAGCCGCACCCTGCTGGCCTCCCTGGCCCACGAGGGCGATATTGTCGGTGCCGCCTTCACTCCCGAGGGGGAGCGAGTGCTCAGCTGGCAGCGTGAGGGCCGCGTGCGGCTCTGGGATGCGGTCAGCGGGCACCCCCTGACACCCGCGTTACAAGGTGCCGGCCGCACCCCGCCGGCGATCGATGTCGATTTCACGGCGAAGGCGCAACGGCTGCTGGTCACCTCGGGCGAGGGCGTCACTCTCTGGCAGCTGCCGCCAGTCTCGCCGCCGCCGTCGCGGCCGGCCCTGCATCATCAGGGGTTGACCGGTACCCGGCTCACCGCCCCGGGAGAGGTCGAGGTACTGTCGGCAGCAGCCTGGCGGGAACGCTCGGCCGAGCTTGCCGCGCGATGACCGACGGCAGCCCCGAGTGCGGTCGCTCAGGGCGAGACATCGACGCGCGAGTCCGACCAGACGGTCAGCCAGCCTCGTGTCGGTGCCCAGGCGCGGATCTTCAGGCGGTGCGTTCCCGTGGAGATGCGCTGGCCGGCGTCGCGCCCATCCCACTGCCGTGGCTCGATACTGCGTCCGGCGCTCACCCCGTCGTCGATGGGTTCCTCGTCGACGAAGAAGTGGCGCTCGCCATCCTCGGCCGGCTCCACGCGCATGAAGTCGGCCATGGCACTGGGGAAGTCGGAGTGCGAGAAGAACCGGTAGGAGGCCTGCTCGCGCGCCTGGGCACGGATCAGGCGCGGCAGGAAGGATACCTCCTCGATGGCCACCGAGCCCACGGCGCGGGGCCCGCAGCCGAGGGCCAGTACGCGGAACGAGGGCGCGGTCCGCTCGCCGCTCATGTCGGTGGCGGTCACGGCAATGGCGGCGGGGCGCTCGCTGTCGCCGAAGGCCGGTGGCAGTCGGAACTGCAGCCGGTGGTGCCCCGTCTCGTGCGCGCCGAACGGGAAGCGCAGGGTGTAGATGTCGGGCACCCCCCGGGCGCTGATGCGCAGCGTGACGATAACCGGCTGGTCGTGAACAAAGTCGAGCACGAAAGGCCAATTGCCCTGCACCATGCCCATGGCCGCAAAGGCGCTGGTGTTGTACAAGGGGGCGAATTCCGGGCCTTGCTGCTGCAGCGTCACCAGCTTGTCACGCTCGTCCGCGGTGGGTTGCTGTGCCGCCTGACGGCGCTCCCGCAGCCAGCGAACCAGCAGTACCGTTGCCGCGGCGCCGGCCACGATGGCCGGTACCGTCCAGTCGCTGCCGTCATCTCCTCCCGAGTCTCCGGTCGTTTCCGGTTCGTCCGGGGGGAGGGGATCGTAGGGCGAGACATCGTCCTGGCTGCTGTCGTCGGGGAGGGTGGAATAGCGCTGGGCAGTCCACTCCTGCGCCGTGGCCAAGGGGGAAACAGCCAGCGCAACGGCAAGCAGGCAAGCGACGAGCCGCTTGAAGGGGCGAGGGGGCGGGGTGAGCATGGCCATGGTCGTTCCCCTAGACCGAGGTCCACGCCTGGTCGTCCGGGCGTCGGCAGGCCGTCCCCTCGGTGCTGCGTGGCTCGCCGTCGACCATGACCTGCATCTCGAAGTCGCGGCACTGCTGGTCACCCTGATTGTAGGGGGCCTGCGGTGTCATGGTGTAGACGTTGCCGGTCTCCGGGTTGCTCCAGCTCCGAGACTCGCCGGTCGGGGTCTCGTCGAGGACCGTGCTCATTTCCCGACGGTCCTCGCAGGTCAGCCGTATGCCGATTTCCCGACCGATCCAGGCCCCGAGCCCGGCACCGACGATGGTGGCGGCGGTCCGTCCGGAGCCGCTGCCCACCTGTGAACCGAGAACGCCACCGATGACGGCACCCAGGCCGGTGCTGATCCCTTCGCAACGGCTGGAGTCGACCGTCTGGCAAGCGCCGAGCAGCAGGCTCAGCAGCAGGATGAACGCCAGGCGCAACATGCTCGAAGGGGAAAGTGCCATGCTGGCCTCCCGTTGGGTGGCGCCTCCTCTCGGCGACGGCCTGCCCCGTGATCGATGAGGCCTGAGCGACATTCCGGGGCAGGCCCCATGCCCCTATCTGCAGTATTGCACTCCCCTCGCACTTGCTCCATGTCGGAGAGCCCGGGCTGCTATCTTGGGTGTCAGGGGTGCCGTCGCACCCCATGGGCAGGGGCGATGGCCAACGGAGGCGAGGTGGACGATCCCGGTATCAGCGGTGGTGGCGAGGTACCTGACGCTGAGGCGGCCCGGGTCGCCGCTGCCCTGCGCGAGCGCCCCGAGTGGCTACGCCTGGAAGACCAGCTCGCCTGGTATGGACAGCGCAGTCGATATTGCCGGCGTTGGCACAAGCGCCTGCGCCTGCTGCAGGTGGTGTTCGCGGCTACCATCCCGGTGCTCTCCATGGCCGATTCGCCGCTCTTTCGTTGGCTGACGGCAGTGCTCGGGGCCTCGATCGCGGTTCTCGAGGCCATCGAGCAGATCAATCAGTTCGGCCCGCTGTGGATCCAGTACCGTGGCACGGCCGAGCAGTTGAAGCATGAGAAGTACCTGTTGCTTGCCGGCGCGGGCCCCTATCGTGACCTGGAGCGCGCCGAGGCGTTGTGCCTGCTCGCGGAACGGGTGGAGGAGCGGGTGTCCAGCGAGCATGCCCGCTGGGTGCGTGCCGCCGAGAAGAGCGTGGCTCCCCGCAAGGACGACAAGTAGGTGTGTCAACCCACCGGTGATGCCATGTTCCGCTTCTTCGAAGACCTGGTGGACCCCTATCCTTCCGGCGAGCCCGGCACGCCGCCTCGGGGCCTGTTCGCCTTCATCCTGCACTTCTCGCGCCCGGTGCTGGGGCTGCTGGTCGCCATGTCGCTGGTCACGGCGCTGGTCTCGGCCACGGAGGTGCTGTTCTTCCACTACATGGGCGAGCTGGTGGACTGGCTGGCGGGTGCCGAGCGGGAGGGCTTTCTGGCCGAGTACGGCTGGCGCCTGGCGGGCATTGCGGCGCTGGTGGTGGTCGGCTTGCCGCTGCTGACCCTGCTCCAGGCGCTGGTGACCCACCAGAGCATCTTCGGCAACTACCCGATGATCGGTCGCTGGCTGGCCCATCGCCACATGCTCGGCCAGAGCCTGGCCTTCTACCAGGACGAGTTCGCCGGCCGGGTCTCCCAGAAGGTGATGCAGACGGCGCTGGCGATCCGCGAGACGGTGATGAAGCTGATGGACCTGATGGTCTACGTGGTCGTCTACTTCATTGGCGCCATGCTGCTGATGGGCCAGGCCGAGCCCTGGCTGATGCTGCCGCTGGTGCTGTGGCTGGCCGGCTATATCGCCATCATGTGGGGCTTCGTGCCGCGGCTGCGGGCGGTCTCCATGGCCCAGGCCGACGCCCGGGCGCTGATGACCGGGCGCATCGTCGACAGCTACAGCAACATCCAGACCATCAAGCTCTTCGCCGACACCCGCCGCGAGCAGGCCTATGCCCGCGACGCCATGGAGGGCTTCATGGTCACCGTGCACCGCCAGATGCGCCTGGCCACCGGCCTCACCGTGAGCCTGACCCTGCTCAACTCGCTGCTGCTGGCCGGGATCGCCGCCGTGGCCATCGCTGCCTGGTACCTGGAGGCGGTGTCGCTGGGTGCCATCGCCGTGGCCATCGCGCTGGTGATGCGCATCCGCTTCATGAGCAACTGGATCCTCTGGGAGGTGGCCGGGCTGTTCGAGAACATCGGCACGGTGCAGGACGGCATCAATACCATCGCCCGGGAGCCCGTGGTCAGGGACCGCCCCGACGCCGGTGAGCTCTCGGTGCCGCATGGCGAGATCCGCTTCGAGGGGCTGCGCTTCGGCTATGCCCGCCCCGACGGCGAGGGCGTGCGCGTCTTCGACGGACTGGACCTGACCATCGCTCCCGGCGAGAAGGTGGGGCTGATCGGTCGCTCCGGGGCCGGCAAGTCGACGCTCGCCAACCTGCTGCTGCGCTTCTTCGACCTGGAGGGCGGGCGCATCCGGGTCGACGGCCAGGATATCGCTGCGGTGACCCAGGAGTCGCTGCGCCGCCACATCGGCATGGTCACCCAGGACACCTCGCTGCTGCACCGCTCGGTGCGCGACAACATCCGCTACGGCAGTCCCGGGGCCAGCGAGGCGTCGATCCTCGAGGCCGTGCGCCGCGCCCATGCCGACGCCTTCATCGACGACCTGGTGGACCTCCAGGGGCGGCGTGGCCTGGATGCCCACGTCGGCGAGCGCGGCGTCAAGCTCTCCGGCGGCCAGCGCCAGCGCATCGCCATCGCCCGGGTGCTGCTCAAGGACGCGCCGATCCTGGTACTCGACGAGGCCACCTCGGCGTTGGACTCCGAGGTGGAGGCGGCGATCCAGGAGCAGCTTTACGCGCTGATGGCGGGCAAGACGGTGATCGCCATCGCCCACCGCCTTTCCACCATTGCCATGCTCGACCGCCTGGTGGTGATCGACGAGGGGCGTATCGTCGAGTGCGGCACCCACCAGGAGCTGCTGGCCCGGAACGGCCTCTACGCCGCCCTGTGGCGGCGCCAGTCCGGCGGCTTCCTGGGGCTGGATATCGCTGACGCGGCGACGGTGGGCGAATGAGCGCTGCGCTATCGGGCCATGCCGCCCTCGGGCCGGTAGAACAGGAACTCCCCCGTCTCGGCGGTGCGGGGATAGACGCTGGCCCAGTCGGGCGACACCGTCCGGTGGTGGAAATAGAGGGCGCCCCCGGTGTGGTCGGCCAGTTCCAGGTTGATCGCCTGTCGGGCGACCTCCCTGGCGGCCTCGTAGGCCTCGGGCTCCACGACCTCGTCTGGGCGGCCATCGCACCACCAGGAGAACTGGCAGGGCGGCTGCTCGGAGCCCTCGGTGACCACTTCGCAGATCGAGTTGGGGAAGCCCTCGTGGGCGAGCCGGTTCATGACGACGTTGGCGACGGCCTCCATGTCGCGGCCGGGCACGCCCTTGGCCTCCCAGTAGATGCTGCGCGCCAGGCAGGTGATCGGCTCCTCCAGCGGGTCGCTGCCCGCCGGATCCACCGCCTGCACCTCCTGTTCGGTGATCGGCTCGTCGGGCGGGGTGGCAGTGGCATCGGGGGCGACGACCCGCTCCAGCACCTCGGCCTTGGCGGCGGCGGCCTCCGCCGGGTCTTCCGGCTCGGCAAGGGCCCAACCGCCGGCGAGCAGCAGGGCCGGCAACGCGGCGGTGACCCATGGGCGGTGCATGGCCGTACCTCTCGCGATCAATGGCGTCGGGCTCGCCGTGCCGGGGCGGGACATCGGGTGCCGGCAGGGACGGTCGGCGCGGGGTGGGGAACCGTTACAGTATAGCCTGCCGCCGCCCGACGAGGCCGCGGGGCGAAAGGGGCCCGGGCCGGCGTCATGCTGCCGGCCCGGGCGGGATCATGCCGTCCGGGCCAGCACCGCCGGTGCGATGTTCTGGTTGATGCGAAAGAGGTTGTCGGGGTCGTACTGGCGCTTGACCTCCTGGAGCCGGGCGTAGTTCTGGCCATAGGCGCTGTCGACCCGGCCTGCCTCGTCCTCGGTCAGGAAGTTGACGTAGCCGCCGCCGGTGGCGAAGGGGGCTGTGTCACGGAAGACGCCACGTGCCCACTCCCGCATCCGGTCATCGTCCGCGGCATCCTGCCAGCGGCCATGCACGTTCATGACGAAGTTGGCATCGCGCCCGGCATAGGCGGTGTCCGTTTCCGCCACCTCGCCGAGAGCTCCGTCGAGCTGGGGAATGAAGATCTCGCACTCGGGGCCGGGAAGGGCCTCGGCCCCGCGGATCACCGTATCGATGAGCTCATCGGTGATTATATGGAAGTTCTGGGACTTCCAGTAGTTCCGCGCGCCGGCAGCGAGCAGCGGGTCGAAGGCGGTCTGGAAACCGGCGTAGGGCTGGATGCCGAGCATGCTGCCGGCCGGCTCGCCGAACTCGAGCACCCGTGCCGCCAGCCGCTCGCCCTCCTCGAGGGCGCCGTTGTGCACCAGGGCGAAGACCACCACCGGCTGGCCATGGATCGACTCGGGCAGGAAGGGCAGCGGCGGTGCCAGGCGCAGTACCGTCCAGACGCTGAGCTCCCTGGGGGTAGTGGTGTTGAAGTCGCGCCAGGCCCTCAACACCTTCCGTGCCTGGGCGAAGGGGTAGACCACCAGGCCGGCATATACCTGAGGGCCCACCGGATGGAGCCGGAACTCGAAGGAGGTGACCACGCCGAAATTGCCGCCGCCGCCTCGCAGTGCCCAGAACAGCTCGGGCTCCTGGCTGGCCGAGACCACGTGCAGCTGGCCGTCGGCGGTCACGATATCGGCGGATAGCAGGTTGTCGATGGTCAGGCCGTACTGGCGGGTCAGCCAGCCGAAGCCGCCGCCCAGGCACAGCCCGGCCACCCCGGTGGTGGAGTTGATGCCCAGCGGCGTGGCCAGGCCGAAGGCCTGGGTCTCGTGGTCGACGTCGCCGAGCAGGGCGCCGGCGCCCACGCGGGCGGTCCGGCCCTGCGGGTCGACCCGCACGCCCCGCAGGGCGGAGAGGTCGATCACCAGGCCGCCCTCGGCCACGGCATTGCCAGCGATATGGTGGCCTCCGCCGCGCACGCTCACCAGCATGCGGTGGTCGCGGGCGAAGTCGATGGCACGACGCACGTCCTGGCTGCCCAGGCAGCGGGCGATCAACGCCGGATGGCGGTCGACCATGCCGTTCCAGACGCGGCGGGCTTCCTCGTAGTCGGCATCGGCGGGGGTGATGACGCCACCCCGGATGCCGGCGGCGAATGCCTCGGCCTCCTCGGGGGGCAGCGCGGCCAGGGGGCCGTCCAGGGTGCGATAGGTCAGGGTTTCCATGGGTCTCTCCGGGTCAGGGGGGAATGACGGTGGCAAGGACCACTGCTGAAGTATGCGACGCCGGGGGATGGCGCGACTGACCCCGACTCCGAGGGACTTGTCCGGGAATCCGGTTTGTCATGGCGAGGGGGGGCATCGTCCGCGATACTGAGGGATGCAGGCGTCGACGCACCTTACCCCACCGACGAGGTGGCCATGAGTCAGGACACGCTGTCCCAGGTATTGCGCAGCATCCGCTTGCGGGGCGCGGTCTTCTACCATGTCGAGGGCAATGACCGCTGGGTGAGCGAGTCGCCCCCGGCGAGGGCCATCGCCGCGCTGATCATGCCGGGCATCGAGCACGTCATGGCCTACCATGTGCTGACCCAGGGGAGCTGCTGGACCATGGTGGTCGGCCAGACCCCGGTGCAGCTCCAGGCAGGCGACGTGGTCATGTTTCCCCACGGCGACCGCCACGTGATCTCCAGCGAGCCGGGCCTGCGCGGCGAGGTGGACATGCGCCCCTACGGGTTGCCCCGCCCGGAGCAGCTGCCGTTCTTCGCCAGCCGGCGCGGCGCCGCGCTCTCGATGTCGCGACTCGACCCGGCCAGCGACCGGCACGGCGCGACCCTGGTGTGCGGCTTCTTCGGCTGCGATGCCCACCCCTTCAACCCGCTGCTCGCCAGCCTCCCCCAGCTGCTGCATGTGCCGGCCGGGCAGGCCGACGACGATGACTGGATCGCCCACTTCATCCGCTTCGCGCTGTCGGAGTCGACCCTCAAGCGGCCGGGCGGGGAGGCGCTGCTCGAGCGACTGAGCGAGACGATGTTCGTCGCGCTGGTGCGCCGCTACCTCGACGACCTGCCCGAGGGGCCGCCGACCTGGCTGGCCGGGCTGAACGACCGCCATGTCGGGCGTGCCCTGGCGCTGCTCCATGCCCGGCCCGCCGAGGCCTGGACGATCGACCGGCTCGCCGATCACGTCGGCCTGTCACGCTCGGCCCTGCACGAGCGCTTCGCCCGCTTCACCGGCCATGCGCCGATGCACTATCTCGCCAAGTGGCGCATGCAGGTGGCCGCCGGGCTGCTGCGCCACTCCAGCGCACCGATCGCCTCGATCGCGCTGGAGGTCGGCTACGAGTCCGAGTCCGCCTTCAGTCGCGCCTTCCGCCGGGAAGTCGGCCAGCCGCCCGCGGCCTGGCGGCGTCAGCGGGCCCGGCTGGGCGCCGGCGCGGCCTAGGCGGTAAAAGGAGGGAGAGATGTTGCCGGAACTGCTGCTGATGGTGGCCCTCGGCCAGGCGGGCGACCCGGTCTCGGCGGCGCTGGCCCGGGTCGAGCAGGTGCACGCCTACCGCCTGGTGCTGCGCAGCCAGGGACGGCGCGGCGAGGAGGTCATCCGCTATGCCTATCGTCGCCCGGGCTGCATTCGCATGGACCTGGTCTCGCCCTATCCGGGGGCCGTGGTGATCTACAGCCCCGAGACCCGGCGGGTCCGGCTGTGGCCCTTCGGCTCGCCCGAGCGGCGAGCCGGCCTCTCCCTCAGCCCCCTCAACCCGCTGGTGCGCAGCGCCCGGGGACACCGGGTCGACCAGTCGGACGTCGCCTCCCTGCTGCGCAACGTGCAGCGGCTGCACCGGCAGGGGCAGCTGCGACTGCTGGGCGAGGCGCCGGTCGATGGCCTGCGCAGCCACCACCTGGTCGTGCAGGGTGACGCGGGGCATCGCGTGGGCGAGATCGCCGCCTACGAGCTGTGGCTCGACGCCGAGACGCTGTTTCCGCGCCGGGTGATCAGCCGCGACCGCTGGGGGGAGGTGATCGAGCGGGTGCACCTGGAGGAGATCGTCATCGATCCCGACCTGCCGGCCGGCTTCTTCACGCCCTGACGCCCCGGACGCTGCACAGGAGCCTACCCCCATGGCAGAGCTGCGGTTCGTCACCACCTGGTGGCTCGAGGCCCCTATCGACGAGGTGTACCGGGCGATCGCGGAGGCGCCGTGCTGGCCGGCCTGGTGGAAGAGCCTGTGCGCCGTGGAGGAGCTGGCGCCGGGCAACCGCGAGGGGATCGGCCGGGTCTATCGCACCACCTGGCAGAGCCGGCTGGGCTACCGGCTGTGCTTCGAGGTCCGCGTGACCCGTGTCCTGCCGGGGCGGCTGATCGAGGGCGTGGCCCGGGGCGACGTGCAGGGGACCGGCCGCTGGCGGCTGAGCGAGGAGGGGCGTGTGACCCGGGTGCGCTACGAGTGGCGGGTGCGCCCCGTGCGGCGCTGGATGGCGCTCCTCGCCCCGGTCGCGGGGCCGCTGTTCGCCTGGAACCACCACGCCGTGATGCAGGACGGCGCCGAGGGGCTGGCCCGACGGCTCGAGGCGCGGCTGCTGGCGACGTCCCACGACTGAGTCTGGACCCTAGAGCCACCAGGCCAGCGCCAGGCCCGCCCCCATGGAGGCGACCATCGGCAGGGCGACCCGCTGGCCGAGTCGTCGGGTACCGAAGAGGGTGGCCAGGCCCGACTTGAAGAGGTTGTTGACCGCGGCGGCGATGACGATGCCCAGCACCGCGGTGGAGGGGGCGATGCGCTCCAGCGACATGCGGGTCAGCGACAGGGTGATGGCGTCGACGTCGGCCACCCCCGAGGAGGCCGCCAGCAGGTAGATGCCGGCCTCGCCCAGGACGCCGCGCAGCCATTCGCCGAGCAGCATGATCACCGCCAGCAGGCCGCCGAACAGCAGCGCCGTGCGCAGTTCCAGGGGGTTCTGGATCGGGGTCGGGCTGTCGACCCTGAGGGCCTGGCGGTGGTGGTGCCAGAGGTAGAGCGCCGGCAGGTAGAGCATCATCCCCATCACCGTGACCGGGACCAGCAGCGCCGGCAGCAGCCCGGGGCTGATCACCGCGGCATAGAGCAGGATGCGCGGGAACATGGTGCCGCAGGCCAGCAGGATGCCGGCGGCGAGCATCGCCTCGACCTCCCGGCTCTGACGTGACGTGCGCGCGAAGTGCAGGGTCAGCGCCGTGGAGGAGGAGAGCCCGGCGAAGAGGCCGGTGAAGAGGATGCCCTTCTCGGCGCCGCCCAGGCGCACGGCGAAGTAGCCGACGAAGCTGATCGAGGCGATCAGCACCACCATCCACCAGATCTCGTAGGGGTTGAGCACCTCGCCGGGCCCCATGCCGCGGTCGGGGAGCAGCGGCAGCATCACCACGGTGATCAGCAGCAGCTTGAGGCCGGCATCGAGCTCGTGGGCCTGCAGCTTGTTCAGCAGGCCGTGGATCTCGTGCTTGTTGTCGAGGATCACCGCGGTGATCACCGCGCCGGCGGCGGCCAGGGCCAGGTCGATCGCCACGGCCACCGCGCCGAAGCAGAAGGTCAGCAGCAGGCCCACCAGGCCGGTGATGCTGTAGTCATGCTGCTCGGCGAGCTTGGCCCGCCAGGCGACCAGGCTGATGCCGGCCACGGTCACGAAGACCAGCGGGAAGGCCCAGTCGCTGACGGCCTCCGAGAGCAGGGCGGCGATGCCGCCGAGCAGCCCGACCAGCGAATGGGTGCGGATACCGGCGATGCGCTCGCCGGACTTCTGTGCCCGGGCCACCCAGCCGCGCTCGATGCCGATCAGCGCACCCAGCAGCAAGGCCACGCCCAGGCGGATGGCGGACTCGTTGGCAGTGAGGAACTGGCTGGCGACATCGTCCATGGGCAGGCCTTCCCGACGCCGTCCGGTGGTCGGCGGATACCCTCATGGTGGCCCGCGGCGACGTCTGCTTCAATGGGCGCTGCGGGAGCGCGCACCGCCAGGGCCGCGGGCGCATTCCTGTCGACGAGCCGATACACTGGCCCTCTTGATACAACGCAAGGATTGCCCGTGACATGAGTGACGCGTCGCCCCCTGCCGACGAGGCGTCGTCCGAGAGCGGCCATCGGGGCACGCGGCGTCGTGCCATCGCCCTCTACCTGCTCGCCCTGCTGGCCCTGCTGCTGCTGTTCGCCGGTATCCTGCTGGACCAGCACCGGCGTGACCTCGAGGTGGGGCGAGAGCGTGCCAGCGCGCGGGCCGACCTGGTGGCCGAATGGGTGGCCAGTACCTTCGAGGTCAGCGAGCACACGCTCTCCAGCCTGGTGCAGGTGTTCCAGTCGCCTCTCGGGCAGGCATTGCTGGCACGCCGCGGCAATGATGCGGCCCTCGGGGCACTCCTTCGCCAGCACAGCCATCGCCATGCCTTGATCGATGACCTGGGTATCGTCAGTGCCGGGGGGATGCTGCGGGCCTCTGCCAACCCGGCATTTCCACAGGGGCTCGACGTCAGAGGCCTGCCCCATTTCCAGGCCTTCGCGCAGGATGCCGACCGCCAGGAGTGGGTGTCCCCGCTCTACTGGTCGGCCGTCAGCCAGGACTTTCATGTGGCGCATGCCCGTCGCCTGGTCGGCCCGGATGGCGACTTCCGGGGCCTGGCTGTGCTCAGGCTCAATCCCGACATCTTCGGCGAGACCCTCGAGCGACTGGACATGATCCGGGGCGAGAGCATCGCCATTCTTGATACCGAGATGCGGCTGATCACCCGGCGGCCGGCCTTCGATGAGAGGGGCGCCATGGGCGTGCTCGGCACTCCGGTCAGCGAGCCGCTGACCCGGGCCTTCCTCGACGGCGGCGAGACGTCGACGACCCTGCGCACCACCTCGCCGCTGGACGGCAGCGAGCGCCTCTATGCCATGCAGCGGGTCGAGGGGCTGCCGCTCCTGGTGGTGGTGGGCGAGGAGCTAGACGTGCTGCTCGCCGGCTGGTGGCAGCGGCTCTGGTTGCTGGGCGCCATCTTCCTGGTGGTGGCGGCGCTGGGCTGGTGGCTGCTGCGCCACTACCTCGGCCGGCTGCGGCTGGAGGGCGACCTGCGCCGGCGTCTGGTGGAGCGCGAGCAGGCCCGTCGGGCGGTGCAGGACCGCGAGGCACGGCTGCAGGCGCTGGTCGGCTCGATCCAGGACATGATCTTCGTGTTCGATGCCGAGGGGCGCTTCGTCTATGTCCATGCCCTGGACCCGGATCAGCTGGTCGGGGATGTCGATGACCTGCTGCAGCGTCACTACCGCGATGTCCTGTCGAGGGACGTGGCGCAACGCTTCGACCAGGCCCTGGCCGAGCTCAAGGCCACCGGCGAGCCGGTGGAGACCGAGTATCGCGTCACCCTGGCCGGCGAGCCCCGCGACTTCCAGGCCATCATCAGTCCGCTGGCCGAGGAGGGCGAGGGCTTCAGCGGGGTGCTCGCCGTGGTGCGCGAGGTGACCCAGTCTCGCGCCACCGAGGCCCAGCTGCGCATCGCCGCCACCGCCTTCGAGACCCACATGGGCATGGTCATCACCGATGCCGAGGGCCGTATCCTCAAGGTCAACGATACCTTCACCCGCATCACGGGCTATGCCGAGGCCGAGGTGCTGGGGCGCAATCCGCGCCTGCTCAGCTCCGGGCGCCACGACGAGGCCTTCTACCGGCACCTCTGGGAGAGCGTGCGGGAGAATGGCAGCTGGCAGGGCGAGATCTGGAACCGGCGCAGGAACGGCGAGGTTTTCCCGGAGTGGCTGACCATCAGCGCGGTACGCGACGAGGCCGGCGAGCTGACCCACTATGTGGCCACCTTCAGCGATATCACCCAGCGCAAGGCCGCCGAGGAGGAGGTCCACCAGCTCGCCTTCTACGACCCCCTGACCGGGCTGCCCAATCGCCGGCTGATGCTGGACCGCCTGGAGGGCGCGCTTGAGGACAGCTATCGCAGCGACCAGTTCGGCGCGCTGCTCTATCTCGACCTGGACAACTTCAAGCAGGTCAACGACACCCTGGGCCACCATGCCGGCGACCAGCTGCTGCAGCAGGTCGCGAGCCGGCTGGGCGGGGTGCTGCGCGCCACCGATACCCTGGCACGGCTGGGCGGCGACGAGTTCGCCGTGCTGCTGCACGACCTGGGGCGTGACCCCCAGCGGGTGGCGGCCATTACCGAGCGTATCGCCCACAAGCTGCTCGGGGTGCTCCAGGCGCCGATCGGCCTGGCCGCAGGCTCGGTGACGATGACCGGCAGCATCGGCATCACGCTCTACCGCGATCACGGCACGACCCTCGACGAGATCCTCCAGCAGGCCGACATGGCCCTCTTCCAGGCCAAGCGGGCCGGGCGCGACACCCTGCGCTTCTTCGACCCGGCCATGCAGGCCCAGCTTCACGCGCGGGCCCGGCTCGAGGCGGACCTGCGCCAGGCATTGGCCCGGGGCGAGTTCCTGCTCCACTACCAGCCCCAGGTGGATGCCGAGCGGCGGATGATCGGCGTCGAGGCGCTGCTGCGCTGGCAGCACCCGGAGCGGGGCATGGTCTCCCCCGGCGAGTTCATCCCGCTGGCCGAGGAGAACCGGCTGATCGTGCCCATCGGCGGCTGGGTGCTGGAGGCCGCCTGTCGGCAGCTGGTGGCCTGGGCCGGGGATCCCGCCACGGCCGACCTCACGATCTCGGTGAACGTCAGCCCCCAGCAGTTCCGCGAGGCGGCCTTCGTCGATCACGTGCTGGCCACCCTGGCGCGCACCGGCGCCCGCCCCGAGCGGCTCAAGCTCGAGGTGACCGAGAGCCTGTTCGTCGACGATCGCGACGAGGCCCGCGAGACCATGCGGCGCCTCAGGGAGCACGGCGTGACCTTTGCCCTGGACGACTTCGGCACCGGCTACTCCTCGCTCTCCTACCTCAAGCGCCTGCCCCTGGACCAGCTCAAGATCGACCAGTCCTTCGTGCGCGACCTGCTGGAGGACGAGGCCAGTGCGGCCATCGTCGCCAGCACCATCGCCCTCTCCGAGAGCCTGCAGCTGGAGGTGATCGCCGAGGGCGTCGAGACCGAGGCCCAGCGGGTCTGGCTGGTGGCGCATGGCTGCCACGCCTTCCAGGGCTACCTCTTCGGACGGCCCGGGCCCGTGGACTCGCTTCCCCCTCCGGTTTGATGCATGTCAAGGAGTGGGGTGACTCATGCCCCACGACGCATGGCAACCATGGAGACTCCTGAAGGGGTGGGCTATACCTTGGTCGTGCAGCAGTTATTCCATAGGGTTTCTGGCTGGTTCGCCAGCAAGGGAGGTGAGCATGGCATCGATTTCCCTCATCACGCGTGGCCTGCGCCTCCTGCCGGTGGCGGCGCTGTGTCTCTTCATCGGCCTCGCCCAGGCCCAGAGCGTCGCCGACGAGGAGCGGCTCTACGGCGGCCCGATGCTCAACCAGCAGGAGCGCGACCAGTTCCAGCAGCAGATGCGCGAGGCACGCACCCTGGAGGAGCGCCAGCGCATCCAGGCCGAGCATCAGAGCCTCATGCGCCAGCGCGCCGAGCAGCGCGGCTTCGACCCGGACGGCATCTACGGCTACCCGATGATGAACCAGCAGCAGCGCCGCGAGTACCACCAGCGCATGCAGGGGGCCGGTTCCGATGCCGAGCGCCAGCGCATCCGCCAGCAGCATCGCGAGCAGATGCGCCAGCAGATCCTCCAGCAGCAGCGCAGCCCACGCGGCCAGGGTGGCGGCGGACAGGGAGGCCAGGGAGGCGGTGGTCACGGAGGCGGCCAGGGAAGCGGCCGCATGATGAACCAGGGCGGCGGTGGGGGGCGCGGCTGAGGTGCCCTGCGCGTCTGATGCCCGCGTCCCTTCCTGACCACGCGCGAGGCGGCCCCACGGGGCCGTCTCCTTCGTTCTGGCTCGGGCCCGTCACTCCTTCAGGTGCTGGCGGGCCTCCTCGGCGCTCTCGTAGATGTGCGGCGAGACGGCGCGCGCCTCCAGGGCGTGGCCGAGCTTGCGGCGCATGAAGCCGCTGGTGGTGTAGCGGGTCACCCGGGTGTAGAAGCGCTGCTCGAGGCCGCGCACCATCTCGGTGTAGGGGGTGAGCAGGGCATCATCGATGCGGCAGTGGTCGTAGTTGACGATGGCCTGGACGCGGCGGCCCAGCGGGGCGAGGCGGCGTTCGACCTCCTGCTCGATGGCGTCGATGTCCTCCGGTGAGGCGACGCGCAAGTGCTCGAAGTTGATGAAGAGGATGCCTGCCTCCTCGTCGAGGCTGAAGCGCTGCGCCAGGGGCCGGTCGAGCAACTCCTCGGCGAGCCCCATGGGCGCCTCGCGGAAGATCCGCGCGTCCATCAGCCGGGGCGGCTCGGGCATCCGCGGGGTGAAGGCCATCAGCGCCAGAACGTCGCGCTCCAGGTCGACCCCCGGAGCGATCTCGGTGAGGGTGAGCCCCTCCGGGGTGAGCTCGAACACCGCCCGCTCGGTGACGTAGCAGACCGGCTTGCCGTCCGCGGCAGCCAGGGTCCCGCTGAAGGTGCGGTGCTCCACCTCGGCGACGAACTTGCCCTGGCCGCCGGGGGGCGCCTCGAGCCGCCCGTCGACGATGGCAAGCGCCTCCCGGGTGGCCACGAAGGTGCCCATGAACACCACCTTGCGGGCGTTCTGGCTGATGTTGATGAAGCCGCCGGCGCCGGCCAGCCGCGGGCCGAAGCGCGAGACGTTGACGTGGCCCGCGCCGTCCACCTGGGCCATGCCCAGGAAGGCGATGTCGAGCCCGCCGCCGTCGTAGAAGTCGAACTGGGCCGGCTGGTCGATGATCGCCTGGGTGTTCAGCGCCGCGCCGAAGTCGAGCCCTCCGGCCGGCAGCCCGCCGATCACCCCGGGCTCGGCGGTCAGGGTCAGGTGATCGAGCAGGCGCTCCTCGCTCGCCACCGCACCGACGCCCTCGGGCATGCCGATCCCCAGGTTGACCACGCTGTTGGGCCTGAGCTCGAAGGCCGCGCGCCGGGCGATGATCTTGCGCGCCGAGAGCGGCAGCGGCGCGGGGCTCGCCATGGGCGCGCGGATCTCGCCGGAGAAGGCCGGGTTGTAGGCGGTGCGGAAGGTCTGCCAGTGGTGGGCGGGATCCTCGCAGACCACCACGCAGTCGACCAGGATGCCGGGAATCTTGACGTCCTTGGGGTGCAGGGTGCCGTGCTCGGCGAGGCGCTCCACCTGCACGATCACCACGCCCCCGGAGTTGCGCACCGCCGTGGCGATGGCCAGCGCCTCCAGGGTCAGGGCCTCGCGCTCCATGCTGACGTTGCCCAGGGTGTCGGCGGTGGTGCCGCGCAGCAGCGCCACCTGCAGCGGCAGGGCCCGATAGAAGAGGTACTCCTGGCCGTCGATGGGCAGCAGCGAGACGCGCTCCTCGAGGGTGACGTGGTTGATCCGGCCGCCGCCCAGGCGCGGGTCGACGAAGGTGCCGAGGCCCACCCGGGTCAGGGTGCCCGGCTTGCCGGCGGCGATGTCGCGGAAGAGATGCGAGATCACCCCCTGGGGCAGGTTCCAGGCCTGGATGCGCCCCTCGATGGCGAGCTTCTGCAGGGCAGGCACCAGCCCCCAGTGGCCGCCGATCACCTTCGCCACCAGCCCCTCGTGGCCCAGGTGGTTGAGCCCGCGCTCCTTGCCGTCGCCCTGTCCGGCGGCATACATCAGGGTCAGGTCGCGGGGCTCGCCGCTCTCCAGGAAGCGCTCCTCCAGGGCCACGGCGAGCCCCTCGGCGAAGCCGATGCCGACGAAGCCGCCGGTCGCCAGGGCATCGCCGTCACGGATCAGGTTCACGGCCTCGCGAGCGGAGACCACCTTGCCCTTCGCGGTGAAGGGCTGGCGGGAGAGCAGGGGATGGGGCATGGCGGGCGTCCTGGTGATCGTTTCTTGTGATGGGGCTTGGTGATGGTTCCCTGGGGAGCTCCTTCACGGTAGCACGCGTCCCGGCTGCCGGCAGGGCTTGCCAGGCGGGGGAGAAGTGTCGAATACTGTTCATATGTACAGTATTGAGGGAGAGGCCCATGATGTCGCCGCTGTCCACCACGGCCCGGGTGATCGGCCGCGCCGCGCCGTTCCCCGGCGAGACGGCCCAGCCGCTGATGGGGTGCCGGGTGCGGGCGGGCTTCCCGAGTCCCGCCGACGACCACCTGGACGTGGAGATCGACCTGCACGCCCATGTGGTGCGCCGCCCGGCCGCCACCTACTTCGTGCGGGCCGAGGGCGACTCCATGCTCGGCGACGGCATCCACGACGGCGACCTGCTGGTGGTGGACCGCAGCCTGGAGCCGCTGCCCGGTCGGGTGGTGGTGATCGCCGTGGATGGCGAGCCCACCGTGAAGCGCCTGGAGCGCCGCGGCGAGCAGACCTTCCTGGTGGCCAGCAACCCGCGCTTCGCGCCGATCCCCCTGGCGGGCCGCGAGTGCGAGGTGTGGGGCGTGGTCACCCATGTGCTCCATGCCCTGCCGGGGGGCGGGCCGTGATCGCTCTGGTTGACTGCAACAACTTCTACGTCAGCTGCGAGCGGGTCTTCGACCCGCGCCTGGAAGGGCGCCCGGTCGGTGTGCTCTCCAACAACGATGGTTGCGTGGTGGCGCGTTCCAACGAGCTCAAGGCGCTGGGCGTGGCGATGGGCGCGCCGATGCACCTGCTGCCGCCGGCCATCCGCCGCCAGGCGGTGCTGCTCTCCAGCAACTACGCGCTCTACGGCGACATGAGCCGCCGGGTCAACCTGATCCTTGACGAGTTCTCGCCGGACGTGGAGACCTACTCCATCGACGAGAGCTTCGTGGGCTTTTCCGGCTTCGCCCCGGCCGGCCTGGAGGCGCATGCCCAGCGGCTGCGTGAGACGGTGCGCCGCGACACCGGCATCCCGGTCTGCGTGGGGCTGGCGTCGACCCGGGTGCTGGCCAAGGTGGCCAACCGGGCGGCCAAGTCGCTCGCGGCCTACGAGGGCGTCTGCCTGCTCGAGGCCGAGGGGCCCGCCACCCGGGCGCTGCTCGAGGGGCTGCCGGTGACCGAGCTGTGGGGGGTGGCGCGACGCACCGCCGAACGCCTGGCGCTGATGGAGATCCACACCGCCTGGCAGCTGCGCCAGGCCGACCCCAAGCAGGTCCGGCGCCACTTCTCGGTGGTGCTGGAGCGCATCGTCTGGGAACTGCGCGGCCGCCCGGCCATCGTGCTCGATGACCTCCATGAGCCGCGCCAGCGCATCATGGTCTCGCGCTCCTTCGGGCGGCTGACCGGCGCCTTCCCGGACCTGCAGGAGGCCGTGCGCCAGCACGCCGCCCGGGCCGCCGAGAAGCTGCGCGGCCAGGGCAGCCAGGCCCGGGCGCTGATGGTCTTCGTGCGCAGCAACCCGCACCTGGCCGGCGAGCGCCAGTACCGCAACAGCGTGGTGGTGCCGTTGCCGGCCCCCAGCGACGACAGCCGCGAGTTGCTCGAGGCCGCCGCCCGGGGGCTCGCGGCGATCTTCCTCGAGGGCGTGCGCTACCAGAAGTGCGGGGTGATGCTGCTCGACCTGGTGGAGGCCGACCGCCACCAGCTCTCGCTGCTGGCGCCCCGCAGCGAGGCGGCGCGCGGGCGCAGCCAGCGGCTGATGGCGACGGTGGACCGGCTCAACCGCGAGATGGGCCGCGATACGGTGCGCTTCGGCCTGCCGCGTCGGGGCACCGCCTGGGCGCTGCGCTGCGAGCGGCGCACCTCGCGCTACACCACCCGCTGGGACGAGTTGATGCGGGTCAAGACGCGCTGAGAAAGTGCCCGACCTCGAGACGATGCGCGGTTCCCGCGGTGGGGCGATTGGCTACACTGGGGGCGCACCGGCGGGCCGTTCGTCGCGCCGGAAGGCCATCGACAGGGAGAAGCACCATGCGCATGAAGGGCAAGAACGTCATCGTCACCGGCGGCGCCAGCGGCATCGGCCTGGCCAGCGTGGAGCGCTGCCTGGAGGAGGGCGCCAGCGTGGTCATCGCCGACCTCGAGGGCGGCGACGGCCAGGCGCAGGCCGCACGGCTCGATGACCGCTGCGACGGCCGCTGCCTGTTCAAGGCGTGCGACGTCACCGACACCGCCCAGGTCGACCGCCTGTTCGCGGACACCGTGGCCGAGCTCGGCAGCGTGGACGCGGTGTTCAACAACGCCGGCATCGGCGGCATCTGCCCTACCGACGAGCTCGAGGACGAGGAGTACCTGAAGGTCATCGACATCAACCTCAACGGGGTCTTCCGGGTGGCCCGGGCCGCGCTGCGGGTGATGTACCGCCAGGGGAGCGGCAGCATCGTCAACTGCGCCTCCATCCTCGGGGTCTTCGGCCAGTCCCAGACCGCCGCCTACACCGCCGCCAAGGGCGGGGTGGTCAACATGACCCGGACACTTGCCATCGAGGCGGCGCCGAAGGGCGTGCGGGTCAACGCCATCGGCCCGGGCTATATCGACACGCCGCTGCTCGAGGCCCTGGACGACGACATGCTGCAGGGGCTGATCGGCCTGCATCCCATCGGCCGCCTGGGCCGCCCGGCGGAAATCGCCAACGCCTTCCTGTTCCTGGCCAGCGACGAGGCCAGCTTCGTCACCGGGGCCCACCTGCTGGTCGATGGCGGCTTCACCGCCGGCAAGTCCTGAGGCGCTATCCGGCGCCGTTCCCCAGCGGTAACTGCCCGGCCGCCTCGCGGCGGGCGGCGAGGCGGGCCTGGCGGATCAGCCACAGGCCGACCAGGGCCACGCCCGCGAGCACGGCGAAGACCGGGGTGTAGCGGCCGAACAGGCCATGCAGCGCCGTGAACAGGGGCAGGCCGAGCAGCACGCCGCCATAGGTGAAGACCAGGCAGCCGCCGGCGGCATCGGCGATGCGCTCGGCCGGCGCCAGCTGGGTGATCTCGGCCATGAAGACGCCATTCCAGCCCAGCGAGGAGAGACTCAGCAGGCACAGCAGGCCGGTGACCAGCGGCCTGGGCCATGCCGGCGTCATGGTGGCCACCAGCAGGGCGCCGACCGCGGTGGTGCAGGCGATCAGGGCGAGAGCGGTCAGTCGGTCGCCCATCAGATCACCGATCCAGCCCCAGCCGATGCGCCCGACGATCCCGACCACCTGCACGCCGGACATCACCAGCCCTGCCTCGACCAGGCCGAAGGCCAGGTCCTCCACCAGCAGCGCCACGGTGAAGGCCGAGACCGACAGCTGGATCGCCGAGAAGCAGAGGCTGAGCAGCGCCACGTGGCGCAGCGAACGCTGCTGCCAGACGACGGCGAGCCCGGCGAAGGGCGTGGCCAGCCAGGGGGTATGGGGGTCGCGCTGGTCGTCCCAGCGCGGCCGGGCGAGCTGCAGGGCGGCGATGCCGGCCAGCGCGAGGCCGGTGAGCACCAGCAGCCCCGCCTGCCAGCCGATCAGCAGCGCCAGGGCGGGGGCGCTGGCGCCGGCGATCACCCCGCCCAGGGGCACGCCGGACTGCTTGAGCGAGAAGATCAGCCCGCGTCGCCCGGGCGGGGTGAAGCGCACCAGCAGCAGCGAGGCCGAGGGGTTGGTCAGGCCATAGCCGAGGCCGGCCACCAGCGAGGCGACGGCGAAGCTCGGCAGGGTGGGGATGGCCAGCAGCCCGGCGCCGCCGCCCAGCAGGGCCAGCGAGAGCTGGCTGGTGCGGCAGGGGCCCAGGCGCCGGGTCAGGGGGCCACCCACCAGCGACGTCAGCATGGCGCCGGCGAAGATCAGGCTGACCTGCAGGCCCACCGTGGCCGAGGAGACCCCCAGGGCCCTGGCCACCTCCGGCGCGATGGCGGCGGGAAACAGCGCCACCAGCGCGGAGAAGGCCAGCACCAGGGTGGTGGCGAGCAGAACGACCGGCACGGCGGTTCAGGCCACCCGGTCCCGGGGCACCTGCCGCAGGTGGCTGGCGGTCTGTCCCCCGGGCAGGGCGGCGATGGCATCGGCCGCCGCCAGCAGCCGCGACAGGTCGATCCCGCTGTAGACCTGGCCCCCGTTGAGGGCGTAGACGAGGTCTTCCGTGGCCGTGTTGCCGGTGGCGCCGGGGGCGAAGGGGCAGCCGCCCAGCCCGGCGCAGGCGGTATCCACCGTGGTGGCGCCGTGGTGGATGGCGAACAGCGCGTTGGCCACGCCCATGCCGTAGGTGTCGTGGCCATGGAAGGCCCAGGTCAGCCGCGGCCCCTGGTGTCGCGCGACCAGCTGGCGGAAGTGCTCGGCCACCTGGTAGGGGGTGGCGCGCCCGGTGGTGTCGCACAGCGCGACCTCCAGGTGGAGGTCCCCGCACAGGGCGCGGGCCCGGGAGAGCACGTCGTCGACCTGGTGCCAGGCGATGGTGCCCTCGTAGGGGCAGTCGAAGCTGGTGCCCAGGTCGAGGCGCAGGCAGGCGTTCCCTTCTTGCTCGAGCAGTTCGACGATACGGGCGAGGTCCTCGAGGGACTGGTCCACGCTGCGCCGCACGTTGGCCTGGTTGTGGGACTCGGAGACCGAGACCACGAAGACCAGCTCGCGGATGCCCTGGGCCAGGGCCAGCTCCGCGCCCCGGAGGTTGGGCACCAGGGCCGAGAAGCGCATGGCGGCCCGGTCGGCAAAGGCGGCGACCAGCGCCCCGGTATCGGCCATCTGCGGGATGGCCCGGGGGCTGACGAAGGAGCCGATCTCCATGCGGGTGACGCCGGCCTCGATCAGCAGCTGGATGCAGCGGATCTTCTCGTCCGTGGGCAGCGGCTCGCGGATCGACTGGAAACCGTCGCGCGGGGCGACCTCGACGATGTCCACCCGTTCGGGGGGCGTGAGTAGGGTCATGGCAGCGATCTCGTCGTTCATGGTGGAGAGGAGAGGTAGTTGATCACCCCGCCGGCGGCGAGGATCGCCTGCTGGCGGGGGCTGAGCTCATGGACCAGGGCCAGGGGGCTGCCGTCATCCAGGGTCGCGGTGACCGCGCGGCCGGCGGCGAGCTGCTCGCGCCAGCCCTCGATACGCACCCGGGTGCCCCGGGTCAGCCGCGCCCGGTCGGCCGGGTCGGCCAGGGTCAGCGGCAACACGCCGAAGCAGGGCAGGTTCTGCCAGTGGATACGGGCGATGCTCTCGGCGATCACCAGTTGCAGGCCCAGCAGGCGCGGCACCAGGGCGGCATTCTCGCGGCTCGAGCCCTGGCCATAGTTGGCGCCGCCGACGATGGCGTGGCCGGCGTCGCCCTGCTCGCGGGCGCCGCTGACGTAGTCGGGGTCAAGGGCCTCGAAGAGGTGCTCCGCCGAGGCGTGGACATTGCTCCAGAGCGGCAGGACCCGCGCGCCGGCGGGCATGATGTCGTCGGTGGAGACGTTGTCGCCCACCGCCAGCAGCACCGGCAGCTCCAGGGTCTCCGGCAGCGGCGCGATCAACGGCAGCGGCGGGGTGTTGTCGGTGGCCAGCAGCTCGACGCCGCGGGCCTGGTCGGCGGGCAAGGGCGGCAGGAACCAGGCATCGTCGAGGGCCATGTCGGCGGGCTCGCGAGGCCGCGGGCAGGGCATGTCGAGGGTGCGCGGGTCGGTGATCACGCCGTGAAGCGCCGAGGCGGCAGCGGTCTCGGGACTGCACAGGAAGACGCTGTCCTCGCGGGTGCCGGAGCGCCCGGGGAAGTTGCGCGGCACGGTGCGCAGGCTGTTGCGACCCGCCGCCGGGGCCTGGCCCATGCCGATGCAGCCGTTGCAGCCGGGCTGGTGCAGGCGGGCCCCGGCGGCGACCAGGGCGCCCAGGTGGCCCTCGTCGATCAGCGCGGCGAGGATCCGCCGGGTCGAGGGATTGACGTCCAGGGAGACGTTGCCGGCCACGTTCCTGCCCTTGACGATCTCGGCCACCACCGCGATGTCGCGGTAGCCGGGATTGCCCGAGGAGCCGATGTAGGCCTGGTAGAGTGGTTGCCCCGCGACCTCGGCCACCGCCACCACCCGGTCGGGGCTGGAGGGCAGGGCGATCAACGGCTCGAGACGCGAGAGGTCGAGGCGCTCGGTGCGATCGAAGCGACAGCCCGGGTCGGCGGCGAGCGGGCGCCAGTCGGCCTCGCGGCCCCGTGAGCGCAGAAAGTCGCGCGTCACCTCATCGCTGGGGAAGACGCTCGCCGTGGCGCCCATTTCGGTGCCCATGTTGGCCAGCACGTGGCGGTCCATGGCGTCGAGCGTGGCCAGGCCCGGGCCGTGGTACTCGAGGATGCAGTTCTTCGCCCCGGCGACCCCGTGGCGGCGCAGCAGTTCGAGGATCACGTCCTTGGCGCTCACCCAGTCGGGCAGCTTGCCCTCCAGGCGCACGCCGACGATCTCCGGCATCGGCAGGTAGAGCGGCTGGCCGGCCATGGCCATGGCCACCTCGATGCCGCCGGCACCGATGGCCAGCATGCCCAGCGCCCCGGCCGCGGTGGTGTGGCTGTCGCAGCCCACCAGGCTCTGGCCGGGCACACCGAAGCGCTCCATGTGCACCGGGTGGCTGATGCCGTTGCCCGGGCCGCTGTACCAGACCCCCAGGCGCTCGCAGGCGCTCTTCAGGAAGAGGTGGGAATCGGCGTTGATGTTGTCCTGCTGGATCAGGGTGTGATCGATGTACTGCACGCTGGGCGAGGTGTGCACCCGCTCGAGGCCCATGGCGTCGAGCTCGAGCATCACCAGGGTGCCGAGGATGTCCTGCAGCAGAGCCTGGTCCATGCGCAGGGCGATCTCGCGGCCGGGCACCATCTCGCCGCCCACCAGGTGGTCGCGGATCAGCTTGTGGCTCAGGGTGTCAGCCATCGGAGGTCACCTCCTCGTCGTGGCCATGGCGCAGGCGCAACAGGGCGCAGCCGGCATCGATCAGGAACTGCAGGCCCAGGGCGGCGAAGCCGATCGGCAACAGCGCATAGGGATAGATCATGGGGGTGCCCAGCGAGCTGGAGACCCGTTCGCCGTACTCCAGCGCCTGCAGGGCCATGATGCCGCCGCGCCACACCAGGATGGTGCAGAAGGCGACTCCCAGCAGCCCGGTGGCCAGGTCGATGGCACCGCGCAGGCGCCACGGCAGCTTGTCCTTGAAGTAGGTGATGCGGATATGGGCGTCGTGGCGCTGCGCCTCGGCGGCGCCGATCACGGCCAGATAGACCAGCAGGAAGGAGTTGATCTCCAGACTCCAGCTGGTCGGGGCCGTGAAGACGTAGCGCATGATGGCGTCGTAGCAGATCGACGCCATCATGAACACCAGCACCGCCATCGACGTCCAGCGCAGGACGGCCAGCAGGCCGTCCCAGCCGCGCAGGGCAGTCATCGTCATGGCACTCTCCCTCAGGCCTCGCCCAGGGCCAGCGCGATGGCGCGACTGCCGACCTCCTCGCCGACCTCGCCCTTCCAGTGGTCCCAGACATCCTGGACCCCAGCATTGAAGGTCTCGAGGTCCTCCTCGGTGGGCTCGACGATCTCGACACCCGCCTGTTCGACCTGGGGCCAGTACTCGTTGGGGTAGATGTCGTTGTTGCAGTGTTCGATGAAGTTGGCGTCGTACCAGTCGGCGGCCTTCTGCAACACGGCACGGACGTCGTCGTCGAGGTTGTCCCAGGTGTCGCGCAGCATGAAAGGCGCCACCGAGAAGCCGGTGATCGGCAGCTTGTAGCAGACCTTGAGCTGCTCCTGCAGGCTGCGGCCGATGACCGTCGAGATGTTGAAGACCCCCGCGTCCACGGTGCCCCGCTGCAGGGCCATGTAGGTCTCGGAGGAGGGGATACGGGTGGCGCCCACGTTGTAGGGCTCGAAGGCCTGGGTGGCCTCGAAGCCGACGATGCGCACCTTCTTGCCGCGCACCTCGTCGAGGCGGCGGATCGGGCTCGCCTCGGTGCTCCACAGGTACTCCGGCTCGAGGATCCCGCCCCCGGAGGTGAGCATGTAGAGGTTCTCCTCGGCCAGCACCTCGTTGATCAGCGTCATCAGCGGGCTGCCCTGGCGCAGGCGCTCCGGGTGGCGGTAGAGCTCGCCGACCACCCCGGGGAGGCCTGTGACGCCGAGGATCGGGATCGACCGGGTGATGTAGGAGAAGGTGTGGAACATGAAGTCGATGCTGCGCGCGCGCAGCGCCGGCAGCTGCTCGTCCACCTTGAGCAGCTGGCCGGAGTCGTAGAAGTCTACCGAGAGGGCGTCGCCGCCGTTCTCCTTGAGCATCTCCACGAAGCGGTTGGAGCCGTAGGTCAGCGCCTTGTAGGAGTCGGGCAGGTAGGTGACGCCGGTGAGGGTGGTGGCGGCGTGGCTGCGGGGTGCCAGCAGGCTCTGGGTGCCGAACAGGGTGGCGCCGGCGGTGGCGAAGGTGCCGTACTTCAGGATTTGGCGACGGGACAGAGTCATGGTGAATCTCCTGCTTGTTGTTGTGATGGGTTACTTCACTGACGAGGGTTACGGACGTTGCTACCACACCGGGGCTACATCAGCCCCGGCAACCACAGGCTGATGCCGGGGAAGAACACAAACAGCATCAGCACGAGGAACTGCACGGCGACGAAGGGCAAGGCGCTCCTGATGATCTCCTCCACCGAGAGCTCGGGGCAGACTCCGCGCAGCGCGTAGAGGTTGAGCCCCACCGGCGGGGTGACCACGGCGATCTCCAGATTCAGCACCATGACGATGCCGAACCACAGCGGGTCATAGCCCAGGGCGGTGATCAGCGGCAGCAGCACCGGGGTGGTCACCACGATCAGCGATACGGCATCGACGATCATGCCGAGCAGGATCAGCAGCAGCATCACCGCCACCAGGATCGCCCAGGCGGGCAGGCCGGTGGCGGTGAGGGCCTCGGTGAGCAGCTGCGGGACCCGCACCATGTTGAGGTAGTCGCCGAAGATCTTGGCGCAGCCGATGATCAGCAGGATAGCGCCGCTGATCCGGGCGGTAGTGGCGAGTATCGACAGGAACTTCTTCCAGCTGAGGCTGCGAAACACCACCGTGGCGATCAGGAAGGCCCCGGCGGCGCCGATGCCGGCCGCCTCGCTGGGGGTGGCCAGGCCCGAGTAGATGGAGCCCAGCACGGCCACCACCAGCAGGGCGGCGTGCCAGATATTGGCGAGGCTCTGGAAGCGCTGCTTCCAGGTGAAGCGCTCCTCGCTTGCTGGTGCCTCGGCCGGGTTGAGGCGCACGCGGATGTAGATGAACAGCGACAGCGCCAGGGCCAGCACGATGCCGGGCACGATGCCGCCGATGAAGAGGTCGGCCACCGAGACGCTGGAGACCGCCCCGTAGATGATGAAGGGCACGCTGGGCGGGATCAGCATGGCCAGCGCCCCGGCGCTGACCACCGCGCCCGCGGCCAGCGAGCGGCTGTAGCCGCGCGCCAGCATCTGCGGCACGGCGATGGAGCCCACCGCGGCGACGCCGGCGAGGCTCACCCCCGAGACGGCCCCGAACATCGCCGACGCCCCCACCGAGGAGATCGCCAGGCTGCCGCGCAGCCAGTTGAGCCAGCGCACCGCGGCGGTGAACAGGCTCGAGCCCACCGGCGTGGCGCCCAGGAAGTTGCCCATCAGGATGAACAGCGGCAGGGCGATCAACTCGAAGGCGTTGAGCTGGCCGAACAGCGACGAGGGCGCGAAGAAGAAGGCCAGCGAGCCGCGGGCCATGTAGAGCCCGACCAGGCCGGAGAGGCCCAGGGCCAGGAAGATCGGGAAGCCGATGGTGATCAGCACGACCAGCACGACCAGGACGATGATGGGATCCATGGGCTGTCGTCCTCAGATCACGCCGTCGGCGCGCAGGGCGTCGAGGGCCTCGGGTGCCAGACCCAGCCAGCCGGTGAGCACCTGCTCGGTATGCTCACCCAGTGCCGGCCCCACCTCGCGGACGCGTCCCGGCGTGTCGGAGAGCCGCGGGAAGACGTTCTGCATGGGGAGGGGGCGGCCGTGGCGATCGGGCACCTCGACGATCGACTCCCGGGCCTGGAAGTGCGGGTCCTCGAGCATGTCCGGGGCACGGTAGACGAGCCCCGCCGGGACGCCGGCCTCGGCCAGGATATCCACCACCTGCTGGGCGTCGTGCTCGCGGGTCCAGGCGGCGACCAGGTCGTCGATAGCCGCCTGGTGCTCGCCGCGGGCGCGGTGGGTGGCGAAGTCGGGATGGTCGGCGAGGCCCGGCTGGCCCATCGCCTCGCAGAGGCGGCGGAACACGGTGTCCTGGTTGGCACCGATGATCACGTCGCGGCCATCGCGGGCCGGGTAGGCGTTCGAGGGGGCGATCTTGGGCAGGAAGCTGCCGCTGCGCTCGCGCACCTTGCCGGCGCGGGCGTACTCGGGGACCAGGCTCTCCATCATCGCCAGCACCGACTCGAAGATGCTGCTGTCGACCACCTGGCCGCGGCCACTGCGGTCGCGCTGGTGCAGCGCCATCATGGTGCCGAGTGCCGCATGCAGGCCGGCCAGGGTATCGCCCAGCGAGATGCCCACGCGCACCGGCGGGCGGTCCGGGTAGCCGCTCAGGTGGCGCAGGCCCCCCATGGCCTCGCACACCGAGGCGAAGCCGGCCCGCGAGGCGTAGGGACCCTCCTGGCCGAAGCCGGTGACGCGCACCATCACCAAGCGTGGGTTGTGGCGGGAAAGCGCCTCGTACCCCAGCCCCCAGCGTTCCATGGTACCGGGGCGGAAGTTCTCGATGATGACGTCGGCCTGGCTGGCCAGCTCGCGCAGCAGTTCCTGGCCGCGGGGCTGTCGCAGGTCCAGGGTCAGCGACTGCTTGTTGCGGCCGATGACGTTCCACCACAGCGGTTCGCCGGTGTCGCGGTCGGCCTCGCCCCACTGGCGCATGGCGTCGCCCTTGCCGGGCGGCTCGACCTTGATCACCTGGGCGCCGAAGTCGGCCAGTACCTGGCCACAGTAGGGTCCGGCAATCAGCTGGCCCAGCTCGAGGACCTTGATGTCGCTGAGGGGCGTCGGGGTTTGTGTGTCGTGCGGCGTCATTGTTGTTGTGGTGCCTCTTGGGTGTCAGTGGGAGGAGGCCCCCGGCGGGGCGCCGCCGGGGACGTCGGTTGACCGGACATGCAGGGCCTGGGCGGCCAGCAGATGGGCGCGCATCACGTGCTCGGCCCATTCGGGGCTCCCGGCGACGATGGCCTCCAGGATCTCGCGGTGATGGCGCATGCTGCGGCGCAGGTTGGTGAGGTCGTAGTTGCCGAAGTTGCGGCGGATCACCGAGGTGCGCACCACGCTCTCCAGCACGCTGGCCAGGCGCTGGTTGTCGCTGGCCAGCACCAGCTCGCGGTGAAACTCGTGGTTCAGGAAGGCGATCTCGTTGCGCACGCCGGGGTCGGTCTCGACGCGCTCGGTCAGGGCCTCCATGCGCTCGGCCAGTGCCTCCAGGCGGCCCAGCCGGGCCCGGTCCAGGCGCTCGCTGGCCAGCCGCACCGCCATGGGTTCCAGCACCAGGCGCAGCTCGAAGACCTCGCGGGCGTCCTTCTCGGTCCAGGCGACCACCCGGGCGCCATGGTGGGGGATCGCCTCGAGCCAGCCCTCTGAGACCAGCTCGCGCAGCGCCTCGCGCACCGGCGTGCGGCTCACCGCGAGCTCGCGGGCGACGCTTGCCTCGCGGATGTAGTCGTGGGGCCGGTAGCTGCCGTCGAGGATGCGCTGCTTGATCGCCTCGTGGACCTGGGCGGTGGCCGTTCTGGCGACGGGGGCGGCATCGAGGTGTCGGGGTTGGCTCACGGCGGATGTCCTGGATTGCATGCAATCTGCAAGATAGGAGAGAAACGGGACGCCGTATCACTAGACTTTAGGCTAGAGTTGCATGCAACTGGAGGGGCGAGACCTGACCTGGCGCTGAGAGTGGAGAAGGCAGGGCGGCGCTCCGATGGGCGCTGCCTGCTTGCCGCCTGAACCGGCCGGAAAGAAAAACGGCCACTGCCTCGATGAGCCAAGTGACCGTTTCTTCAGGAATTTCTGGTGCCGCAAAGAGGATTCGAACCTCCGACCTACGCATTACGAGTGCGTTGCTCTACCAGCTGAGCTATTGCGGCGCAGGGGCATGGTAGCGCCGCGCAGGACCCGATGCCAGGCGTCAGCGGCGCAGCCGGGTCAGCCCCTCCTGGGCGCTGGAGGCGACCAGCCGGCCCTGGCGGTCGTAGATGCTGCCGCGGGCGAAGCCTCGTGCGCCGCCGGCCCAGGGGCTGTCCATGTCGTAGAGCAGCCAGTCGTCGACCCTGACGTCATGGTGGAACCAGAGGGCGTGGTCGAGGCTGGCGATCTGCAGCTGCGGGTCGCGGAAATCGATGCCGTGGGGCACCAGGGCGGTGGTCAGCAGATTGAAGTCGGAGCTGTAGGCGAGCAGGCTGCGATGCAGCGCCTGGTCATCGGGCAGCTCGCCGACCAGCCGGAACCAGAGGCGCTTGCGTGCCGGTCGGCCCGCCTCGGCCTCGTCGCCCAGGTGCAGGAATTCGATGGGGTGGCCGGGGAAGCGCTCGAGTCGGGCATCGCTGTCCGCCAGCGTCTCGGGCGGGGCGACCTCGGGCATGGCGGGCTGGTGGGCGATGCTCTGCTCCTCGCCGTGGAAGGAGGCGCTGCAGAAGAAGATCGGCCGTCCCTTCTGGATGGCGGTGACCCGGCGGGTGGTGAAGCTGCCGCCGTCGCGCACCGCATCGACCTGGTAGACCACCGGGCGATGCGGGTCCCCCGGGCGCAGGAAGTAGCCGTGCAGGGAGTGGGTCCGTCGCGCCGGATCGACGGTCTGGCTGGCCGCCGAGAGCGCCTGGCCCAGCACCTGCCCGCCGAACAGCTGGGGCAGGCCCAGGTCCTGGCTGCGGCCGCGAAACAGGTTCTCCTCCAGGGCCTCCAGGCCGAGCAGGTCCACCAGGGCGTTCAGGGCATCAGGCTTCATCGGTCTCCTCCGGGGTGATGGCGTGCCGGCCATCGGTATCATACGATCGTCTGAATGCCATCCAGTCTACGGGAGTTCACGACAGTGCGCAGCGACGAGTTCTACATGCACCGGGCGCTGGACGAGGCCCGGCGGGGACTGGCTGCCGGCGAGGTGCCGGTGGGCGCCGTGGTGGTGGACGCCGCGGGCGAGATCGTCGGCGCCGGCTTCAACGCCCCGGTGGGGGCGCACGACCCCAGCGCCCATGCCGAGATCCGGGCCCTGCGCGATGCCGGCGAGCGGCTCGGCAACTACCGGCTGGACGGCTGCACCCTCTACGTGACCCTGGAACCCTGCCTGATGTGCACCGGGGCGATCATCCACGCCCGCCTGGCGAGGCTGGTCTATGGCGCCGCCGAACCGCGTAGCGGCATGGCGGAGTCGAAGGCCAACCTCTTCGCCCAGCCCTGGTATAACCATCGGGTCTCGGTGGAGGGCGGGGTGCTGGCTGGCCGCGCCGCCCGCCTGCTGCGGGACTTCTTCGCCGCGCGACGCGACGCCACCGGGCACGAGGCAGGCGGGGACCGCTGACTAGAGGACGGGTGGTACCTGCTCGAAGAGGGCGCTCTCCTCCTCGTCGGGCAGGCGCGCATTGAGTTCATGAAACTGCTCCTGGCTGCGGTCCAGGTAAGCCAGGATCTCGTAGTAGCGCCGGATGTTACGCACATAGATCACCGGTTCGCCGCCGCGGGCGTAGCCGTGGCGGGTCTGGCTGTGCCACTCGCGCTCCTGGAGCAGCGGCAGCGACTCGCGCACGTCGCGCCACAGATCCGGGTCGCCGCCGCGCTGCTCGGTGATCCTGCGGGCATCGTAGAGGTGGCCGAGGCCGACATTGTAGGAGGCCATGGCCATGAACAGGCGGTCGTCGCCAGTGATCGACTCCGGCAGCCGCTCGATCAGCTGACGCAGGTAACGGGCGCCGCCATGGATGCTCTGGGCCGGGTCGAGCCGGTTGTCGACGCCGAGGTCGCCGGCGGTGGCGTTGGTCAGCATCATCAGCCCGCGCACGCCGGTGGGGGAGGTGGCCCTGGGCTTCCAGTGGGACTCCTGGTAACCCAGCGCGGCCAGCAGCTTCCAGTCGAAGCGGGTGTTGCGGGCGGCCTCGCGGAACAGCGCGGTGTAGCGGGGCAGGCGCTCCCGGGCATGGGCGATGAAGGTTCGGGCGCCCACGTACTCCAGGTAGTCGTCGTGGCCGAAGTAGCTGGCCACCAGGGCGTCGAGCTCGCCGTCGCGGCGCAGCTCGTCGAGGAAGCGGTTGGCGGCGTTGACCAGGCCCAGCCCCCGTCCGGCGGGGAAGGCCCAGGCCAGGGAGAGCGGCTTGCCGAGGGGAAAGCCATCCTCGACCTCGGGGAAGAACAGCCGGTTGAGGCGGAACTGGTGCTCGAAGACCACCGCGGCATCCAGGGTGCCCCGGGCCACCTGGCCAAGCAGCTCGGCCACTTCCAGTTCGCCGGACTCCTTCCAGCTCAGCCCGGGGTGCTCGGCCTGCAGCTCGCGCAGCACCCGGTCGGTGCCGGAGCCGCGCAGGGTGCCGATCTCCAGCCCCTCCAGCTCGGCGATCGTCTCCGGCGGGTGCAGGCCGCGGCGATAGACCAGCAGCGGCTGCAGGAGCATGATCGGCCGGCTGAAGAGCAGGCCGTCCAGCGTCGGGTCCAGGGGCAGGGCGGCGGCGCCCAGGTCGCCTTCCTCGCGCACCGCGTCGAGCACGCCCTGAATATGGTGGTCGGCGTCCAGGGTCAGGCTGACCCCCAGGTGGTCGGCGAAGCGCCGCATCAGCTCGTATTCGAAGCCGGTGGGGCCCTGGCGCCCTTCATAATAGGTGGTCGGGGTGTTGCGGGTATGGACGCTGAGGAAGTCGCGCGCCAGTACCTCCCCCAGGTGCGGACCCTCGGGCATACCGGAACGCCCGGGCAGCAGCGCCAGCAGGAGGGCACTGCACAGGAGGGCGGCCCCGCGCCACTGGCGCCGGGCAGGGTCGGTCGGGAAAGCGGGCATGTGGGCGACGTGCGGCGATGAGACCCTCAACCTTAACCAGCCCACGGGCGGCTGTCACCTACGCCGATTTCTCGCGCCCGGCGCTTTCCAGTATCATGTGCGCTCGTTGCCGCCGGCCGCGGCCCCGAATTCTCCCCCCTGTTTCAGAGGCTCCAGGATATGCTCGAACTGCGAGGCGCGCCCGCCCTATCTGCTTTCCGTCATGCCAAGCTGCTGGACGCCCTGCGCGCATCCGTTCCCGAGGTCGAGTCCCTGCACGCCGACCATGTCCACTTCGTCGACCATGACGGCGACCTGGGGGACGACGAGCGGCGCCTGCTGGAGCAACTGCTCGACTACGGCCCGGCGCGCGCTGAGGAAGGCCGCGCCGAGGGCCAGCTCTTCCTGGTGGTGCCGCGTATCGGCACCCAGTCGCCCTGGTCCTCCAAGGCCACCGACATCGCCCATAACTGCGGGCTGGACAGGGTGCGGCGCATCGAGCGCGGCGTGGCCTACCGGGTGAAGGTCGCCGGCGCCCTCTCCGAGACCGCCTTCGAGCAGATCCGGGCCGCCCTGCACGACCGCATGACCGAGAGCGTGCTGGCCGATGCCTCCGACGCCGCCCGGCTCTTCGCCCACCACGCGCCGGCGCCGCTGGGCAGCGTCGATGTGCTCGAGGGCGGCCGCGAGGCGCTGGTCACCGCCAATGCCGAGCTGGGGCTGGCGCTGGCCGAGGACGAGATCGACTACCTGGTCGAGGCGTTCCGCGATCTGGGCCGCAACCCCACGGACGTCGAGCTGATGATGTTCGCCCAGGCCAACTCCGAGCACTGCCGCCACAAGATCTTCAACGCCGACTGGGTAGTGGACGGCGAGGCGCAGAGTCATTCGCTGTTCCGGATGATCAAGAACACCCATGAGTGCTCGCCCGGTGACATCCTCTCCGCCTACAGCGACAACGCCGCGGTGATCAGGGGCTCGGAGGCGCCGCGTTTCTTCCCGGCGCCGCTCTCCGGCAAGGAGGGCGAGCGCGCCGTCTATGGCAGCACTCGGGAGCCGATTCAGATCCTGATGAAGGTGGAGACCCACAACCACCCGACGGCCATCGCCCCGCACCCCGGGGCGGCCACCGGCGCCGGCGGCGAGATCCGCGACGAGGGCGCCACCGGCATCGGCGGCAAGCCCAAGGCGGGCCTGACCGGCTTCACCGTCTCCAACCTGCGCATCCCCGAGTTCGTGCAGCCCTGGGAGGCCTTCGACTACGGCAAGCCCGAGCGAATCCAGTCGGCGCTCGAGATCATGCTCGAGGGTCCCATCGGCGGCGCCGCCTTCAACAACGAGTTCGGCCGCCCGAACCTCGCCGGCGTCTTTCGCACCTACGAGCAGGACGCCCTGGGGCATGACGGCATCGAGCGTCGCGGCTACCACAAGCCGATCATGCTCGCCGGCGGCTACGGCAATATCCGCGACGGCCACGTCCAGAAGGGCGAGATCCCGGTGGGCGGAAAGCTGATCGTGATGGGCGGCCCGGCGATGCTGATCGGCCTGGGCGGTGGCGCGGCCTCCTCCATGGCCTCGGGGACCTCCAGCGCCGACCTGGACTTCGCCTCGGTGCAACGCGGCAACCCGGAGATGGAGCGCCGCGCCCAGGAGGTGATCGACCGCTGCTGGGCGCTGGGCCGCGAGAACCCGATCCGCTTCATCCACGACGTGGGTGCCGGGGGCCTCTCCAACGCCCTGCCGGAGCTGGTCAAGGATGGCGAGCGCGGCGGCCTCTTCGACCTGCGTGCCGTGCCCAACGCCGAGCCGGGCATGAGCCCGCTGGAGATCTGGTGCAACGAGGCCCAGGAGCGCTACGTGCTGGCGGTGGCGCCGGAGGACCTCGCCACCTTCGAGGCACTGTGCGAGCGCGAGCGCTGCCCCTATGCGGTGGTGGGCGAGGCGAGCGAGGCGCATCATCTGGCGGTGACCGACGGCCACTTCGAGAGCCAGCCGGTCGACCTGCCGATGAGCGTGCTGTTCGGCAAGCCGCCGAAGATGCAGCGCGAGTTCCAGCGTCGGGACAAGACGCTCTCCGGGGTGATGCTCGACAACCTCGACCTTCGCGAGGCCATGGACCGCGTGCTGCGCCTGCCCGCCGTGGCCTCCAAGAGCTTCCTGATCACCATCGGCGACCGCTCCATCACCGGCCAGGTGGCCCGCGACCAGATGGTCGGCCCCTGGCAGGTGCCGGTCGCCGACGTCGCCGTGACCACGGCGAGCTTCGACACCCATGCCGGCGAGGCCATGGCCATGGGCGAGCGGCCGCCGGTGGCGCTGATCGACCCCGCGGCCAGCGCCCGCCTGGCGGTGGCCGAGACCATCACCAACCTGGCCGCCGCGCCCATCGACAAGCTCGGCGATATCAAGCTCTCCGCCAACTGGATGAGCGCGGCCGACCACCCGGGCGAGAACCAGGCGCTGTATGACGCCGTCCACGCGGTGGGCATGGAGCTCTGTCCGGCACTGGGCATCGCCATCCCGGTGGGCAAGGACTCCATGTCCATGCGCACCGCCTGGGAGGAGGAGAACGCCCAGGGCGAGGCCGAGGAGAAGAGCGTCACCTCGCCGCTGTCGCTCTCCGTGACCGGCTTCGCGCCGGTCAGCGATGCCATGTGGACCCTGACACCCCAGATCAACCTGGAGCAGGACGAGTCCGACCTGCTGCTGATCGACCTGGGGGGTGGCCGGAACCGCCTGGGCGGCTCGGCCCTGGCCCAGGTCTATGGCCAGGTGGGCAACGAGTGCCCGGACCTGGACGACCCCGAGGACCTCAAGGCCTTCTTCGCGGTGATCCAGGGGCTCAATGCCGAGGGCACCCTGCTGGCCTACCACGACCGCAGCGACGGCGGCCTGCTGGTGACCCTGCTGGAGATGGCCTTCGCCGCCCATGCGGGCCTCGAGATCAAGCTCGACTGGCTGATCGACGAGCCCGTCGACGCCTTCAACGCGCTCTTCGCCGAGGAGCTCGGGGCGGTGATCCAGGTGAACCGCCGGCACACCGAGGCAGTGCTGGCCCAGTTCGCCGCCGCCGGCATCGAGACCTGCGGCGTCATCGCCCGGCCGCGCTACGACGACCAGGTGCGGGTGACCCTCTTCGAGGAGCCGCTGCTGGAGACTACCCGGTTGCTGGCCGAGCGCACCTGGGCCGAGACCAGCTACCGCCTGCAGGCGCTGCGCGACAACGCCGACTGCGCCAAGAGCGAGTTCGATGGCCTGCTCGACGGTCGCGACCCCGGGCTCAGTGCCCAGCCTACCTTCGAGGTCGACGAGGACATCGCCGCCCCCTATGTCCAGGCACCCCAGCTCAACAAGACGCGCCCGGCGGTGGCCGTGCTGCGCGAGCAGGGCGTCAACGGCCAGCTGGAGATGGCCTGGGCCTTCGACCGCGCCGGCTTCGAGGCGGTGGACGTGCACATGAGCGATATCCTCGAGGGGCGGGTGTCGCTGGAGGCGTTCAAGGGCCTGGTGGCCTGCGGCGGCTTCTCCTATGGCGACGTGCTGGGCGCCGGCGGCGGATGGGCCAAGTCGGTGCTCTTCAACCCACGCGCCCGGGAGCAGTTCGCGGCCTTCTTCGCGCGCGACGACAGCTTCTCCCTGGGGGTGTGCAACGGCTGCCAGATGCTCGCCCAGCTCCGTGAGCTGATCCCCGGGGCCGAGGCCTGGCCGCGCTTCGTGCGCAACGAGTCCGAGCAGTTCGAGGCCAGGGTCTCCATGGTGCAGGTGGAGGAGAGCCCGTCGATCCTGCTGGCCGGCATGGAGGGCTCGCGCCTGCCCATCGCCGTGGCCCACGGCGAGGGCCGCGCCGAGTTCCGCGACAGTGCTCACCTGCGCGGCATCCAGGGCAGCGGCCAGGTCGCCCTGCGCTTCCTGGACAATCATGGCCAGGTGACCACCCGCTACCCGGCCAACCCCAATGGCTCGCCCTCCGGCATCACCGGCCTGACCACGCCCGACGGCCGGGTCACCATCATGATGCCGCACCCCGAGCGGGTGGTGCGCGCGGTGACCAACTCCTGGCGGCCCGCCGAGTGGACCCGCGACGGCGCCTGGATGCGCCTGTTCCGCAACGCGCGTGTCTGGCTGGGCTGATCCCAGACGACACGGAAGGCGGCCCGAGGGCCGCCTTCCGTCATGACGGGGTCGTGTCAGGATCGTGTCGCGTTGCCGGTCAGGCGCGGCGGCGCTCTCCCGAAGCGGTGCCGCGATCGAGGCAGTGCTCGCTCAGGATGGCCAGCTCCGCCCGCTTCTGGCGGGCAATCGCCTCGAACTCGTGGCCCAGGGAGGAGGCCGCGCCGAATTCGCCGAGCCGCACATAGAACTGCCGGGACACGGCGGCATCGGCCATGGCCTGGGACAGGGCGTCCCGCGCCATCATCAGGCTGTCGATCAGCCCCGGTGGTGACACGGCCCGCGCCGTCAGGCGCGTGTCCGCCTCGATGTGCGGTGCCTCCAGGCCGAGGCGACGTGCGGCCCGGGCGAGGCCCGACAGGCGCGTCTCGCACTCGATGCCCAGCGTCGCCATCAGCCGGCTGGTGGCGCTGCTGAAGGCGAGGAAGCGGAAGGCGAGGCCGCGGTAGCGCTCGAGTTCGTCACGCTCATGGTCGCGGGCAAGGCCCAGGAGCTCCTCGGGCAGCAGGCGGGGGGTGCCGGTTGTTGGAATTGTGTGCATGGCGCTCTCCTCTATCGGGAGTCTTGGAAAGGTGCCATGCTCAAGCAGGCTAGCGACGTTCGACATGACCCGGATCAAGTTTCTGCCGGTCGCGCCTGCGAAGCGTCGATCTCATACGTGGCCTGTCGGCAATGTCGTCGGTTTCCTGACCGGCTGGTCGATGATTCGGGAGGCCGAAGGGCCATTACGCTTCGCTTGCCCCCTGACGAGCGTGCGACGCCTCGCTAAGATGGCGGCCCGTCTCGCCATCCCGGACCCTGCATGCCTGCCTCCGCCGCTCCCCCATCCCGTGCCGCGCCGCCCTCCCTGCGCCCCTACCAGCAGGAGGCGGTTCGGCGTGTCGTGGCGCATTTCCGCGGCTCCAGCGAGCCGGCGGTGGTGGTGCTGCCCACCGGCAGCGGCAAGTCGCTGGTGATCGCCGAGCTGGCGCGCCTGGCCCGGGGGCGGGTGCTGGTGCTGGCCCATGTGCGCGAACTGGTGGAACAGAACCACGCCAAGTACCTCGCCTACGGCCTCGAGGCCGATATCTTCAGCGCCGGCCTGGGGCGCAAGGAGACCGGGCGCCAGGTGGTGTTCGGCTCGGTGCAGTCGGTGGTGCGCAACCTCGAGCGCTTCGCCGCGCCGGAGCATCCACGCGGCCCCTTCACCCTGCTGGTGGTCGACGAGTGCCATCGGGTCTCGCCGGCCGAGGACTCCAGCTATCGCCAGGTGATCGATCGCCTGCGCGCGGCCAACCCGCGCCTCAAGATCCTCGGCCTCACGGCGACCCCCTATCGTCTCGGCCAGGGCTTCATCTATCACCGTCACCACCACGGCATGGTGCGCGGCGAGGCGGAGAGCTTCTTTCAGGAGTGCGTCTTCGAGCAGCCGCTGCGGCTGATGGTCAAGCAGGGCTACCTGGCCGAGCCACGGCGCATCGATGCCGCCGTCGAGCGTTATGACTTCTCGGCCCTCGCCCCGGGCTCCAGCGGACTCTTCCGCGAGGAGGAGCTCAACCGGGTGGTGGCCGGCCACCGCGCTACCCCGGGCATCATCGCCGAGGTGGTGGCGCGGGCCGCCGACCGCCAGGGGGTGATGCTCTTCGCGGCAAGCGTCGCCCATGCCGAGGAGATCCTCGGCTACCTGCCGGCGGGGGAGGCGGCGCTGGTCACCGGTGAGACGCCCTCTGCCGAGCGCGAGCGGCTCATCGGCGCCTTCAAGGCCCGCGAGCTCAAGTACCTGGTCAACGTGGCGGTGCTGACCACCGGCTTCGACGCGCCCCATGTGGACCTGATCGCCATCCTGCGCCCCACCGAGTCGGTGAGCCTCTACCAGCAGATCGTCGGCCGCGGCCTGCGCCTCTCGCCGGGCAAGCGCGACTGCCTGGTCCTCGACTACGCCGGCAACCCCTGGGACCTCTATGCCCCGGAGGTGGGCTCGCCCAGGCCCGCCTCCGACAGCGAGCCGGTGCAGGTCGAGTGCCCCGCCTGCGGCCATGCCAACCTCTTCTGGGGCAAGCGTGACGGCGAACTGGTGATCGAGCACTTCGGGCGGCGCTGCCAGGGGCTGGTGCATGCCGAGCGCGGCAGCCCTGGCGCGGCGTCGGGCGCCTGTAAACAGCGCCAGTGCGACTTCCGTTTCCGCTTCAAGGTGTGTGGCGACTGCGGCGCCGAGAACGATATTGCCGCGCGGCGCTGCCACGGCTGCCAGACCCTGCTGGTGGACGCCGACGACAAGCTGAAGGAGGCGCTGCGCCTGCGCGATGCGCGGGTGCTGCGCGTGGCCGGCATGCAGCTCGAGGCCACGGTCAACGGCCGCGGCCTGCCGCGATTGAAGGTGACCTATCATGACGAGGACGGTGCCACGCTGTCGGAGTGGTTCGCCCTGGAGACCCCGGCCCAGCGCGCCGCCTTCTCGGCGGCCTTCCTGCGTGACCACCTGCGCGCCCCGGGCGTGCCCTTCCGTCCCACCACCCCCGAGGAGGTGATCGTCGAGCGTCGGCGCCTGCGCCACCCCGACTTCGTGGTGGGGCGCAAGGTGGGACGCCACTGGCAGGTGCGCGAGAAGCTCTTCGACTACGTCGGGCGCTATCGCAAGGCCGCTGAGGCGGAGTAGGGGGCCTGTCGCCGGTAAAGCCCTGCGCTCCCGGTAGCCCGGCCAGCTGAGTGTCAGAGCTGTCTCCAGCGCCGCGCTCTTGCTAGACTGCCCCGTTGTTCCTGCGTCCCCGGAGAGGCACGTCGCGTGAGCGTCACCCCCGATACCGCCAGCCCCCAACAGACCGATGCCGCGGCCGGCCACGCCGCGGTGCTGGGGCGGCTGTTCGACGAGCCGATCACCCAGCTGCCGGAGGATCTCTATATCCCGCCGGAGGCGCTGCGCGTCTTCCTCGAGGCCTTCGAGGGGCCGCTGGACCTGCTGCTCTACCTGATCCGCCGCCAGAACCTGGATATCCTGGCCATCGACGTCGCCGCCATCACCCGCCAGTACATCGAGTACGTGGAACTGATGAAGGCCATGGAGATCGAGCTGGCCGGGGAGTACCTGCTGATGGCGGCCATGCTGGCCGAGATCAAGTCGCGCACCCTGCTGCCGCGCCCGCCGAAGGAGGGCGGTGACGACGAGGAGGAGGATCCGCGCGCCGAGCTGATCCGCCGGCTGCAGGAGTACGAGCGGCTCAAGCACGCCGCCGAGTCGCTGGCCGAGCTGCCGCGCCTGGGGCGTGACTGGTTCCCGGCCCGGGCGGCCCTGCCGTCCCTGGAAGCACGGTTGATCCACCCCGACGTGGAGCTCGACGAGCTGCTCGGGGCCCTGGCCGGCATCCTGCGCCGCGCGGAGCTCAACCAGGCCCACCAGATCAGCCGCGAGGGGCTCTCGACCCGGGAGCGCATGCTGGCGATCATGGAGCGCCTGGACCACGAGCACTACACCGCCTTCGAGGCGCTGTTCACCCTCGAGGAAGGGCGGGCCGGGGTCATCGTCACCTTCATGGCGATCCTCGAGCTCGCCAAGGAGGCGATGATCGAGATCGTGCAGAATGCCCCGCTCTCGCCGATCCACGTGCGGGCGCGGCTGGACGAACAGGAGGCCTACGCGCCGGAGGCCCTGGAAGAGGGCGAGGGCGACGAGAGCCCCTTCGACGATGACCGTCGCGACAACCCGGACGGGAGCGATCCGGCATGACCGCCATGGAGTTTCCCGATGCCCTGGACGAGATCCTCGAGGCGGCGCTGCTGGCGGCCGGGGAGCCGCTGGGGCTGGAGCGTCTGGAGGGGCTGTTCGATGACCACGAGCGCCCGCCGCGGCGTGCCCTGCGCGAGGCCCTGGAACGCCTGGGGGGCCGCCACGAACGGGGGGCCATGGAGCTGATCGAGACCGCCTCGGGCTACCAGCTGCGTATCCGCCCGCGCCTCTCGCCCTGGGTGTCACGGCTCTGGGACGAGCGGCCCCAGCGCTACTCCCGGGCGCTGCTGGAGACCCTGGCGCTGATCGCCTATCGCCAGCCGGTGACCCGCGGCGACATCGAGGAGGTGCGGGGCGTGACGGTGAGCGGCTCGATCATGCGCACCCTGCTCGACCGCGGCTGGATCCGCGTGGTGGGCCACCGCGACGTGCCGGGGCGCCCGGCGGTCTATGCCACCACGCGAAGCTTCCTCGATGACTTCGGCCTCAAGACCCTCGACGAACTGCCGCCGATGCACGAGCTCAAGCACTTCGAGGAGCCGACGCTGGAGGAGGAGCCACCCCCGCCCCAGCACGAGCTGCTGGCCCAGGCGGACGAGGCAGTCGATGGCACGACCGAGGCGGACGAGACAGACGACCAGACGTTGCCCGAGGCGGGCGACGAGGCGGCCCAGCAGGCCGCCGACCCGACGGCCGGGAGGGCCGACGAAGACGAACACGCCGGGACGGCGTCCGAGCGGGCAGGGCTGAGCTTCGCCGATCTGGAGGCTCGCCTGTCCGAACGTGCCCGGAGCCGCGTCGCCGATGACGCTGCCCCGGGGACGGAATCCACATCCAGTGAGAATGACGACCGATGAGCACTACCACCGAGAAACTGCAGAAGGTCCTGGCACGCGCCGGGCTGGGCTCGCGCCGCGAGATGGAAACGGCCATCGCCGACGGCCGGGTCAAGGTCAATGGCAAGGTGGCGACCCTGGGCGACCGCATCGAGATGCGCGACCGGGTGGCCCTCGACGACCGCCCGGTGACCCTGCGCGGCGCCGAGGAGGTGCCGCGCCGGGTGATCATGTACAACAAGCCCGAGGGTGAATTGTGTACACGCAAGGACCCGGAAGGGCGGCGCACCGTCTTCGATCGCCTGCCGCGCCTCAAGGGCGAGCGCTGGATCGCCATCGGCCGCCTGGACATCAATACCAGCGGCCTGCTGCTGTTCACCACCGACGGGGAACTGGCCAACAAGCTGATGCACCCCTCCACCGAGGTGGAGCGTGAGTATGCCGTTCGCGTGATGGGCGAGGTGAAGAAGGAGCAGGTGGTGGCCATGGTCGAGGGCGTGATGCTCGACGACGGACCGGCGCGCTTCACCGACGTCCAGGAGTTCGGCGGCGAGGGCATCAACACCTGGTTCCACGTGGTCATCATGGAGGGCCGCAATCGCGAGGTGCGCCGGCTCTGGGAGTCCCAGGGGCTGACCGTCAGCCGCCTCAAGCGGGTGCGCTACGGCAATATCTTCCTCGACAAGCGCACCAAGGCGGGCGAGTGGGTAGAGCTCTCCCAGGACGAGATCGATGACCTCTCGGCGACGGCGGGTCTGGAAGCACGCAAGGTGCCGGAGCTGACCCCGGACGAGAAGAACCGCTGGAGCCGCGACAAGCACAAGCGCCGCCCGGTGCAGGCCATGCGCAAGCCCAAGGGCCAGCGCGGGCGCTGAGCAAGGTTCCGCCTTGCGACCAATGGCAAAAATCGCTTGCCATCACGGGGGCAGATCAGTAATATCTGCACCCGTTCGGAGGGGTCGTTAGCTCAGTTGGTAGAGCAGTTGGCTTTTAACCAATTGGTCGTAGGTTCGAATCCTACACGACCCACCATCCGAGCCTGAATGCTTGCCTGCAAGCACCGGGTCGTTAGCTCAGTTGGTAGAGCAGTTGGCTTTTAACCAATTGGTCGTAGGTTCGAATCCTACACGACCCACCAGATTCGCGCCCCCGCCTCCTCGTGAGGCGGGGGCGTTCTGCGTATGGGGCAAGGTAACGCCTCCTTGGCAGACTTTCCTCACCCGAAACGAACAATCGCCGGCCAATCTGGTCTAGAATGGCGTTGGGTCGGCCATCGCGAGAGACGCAGCGGTTGGCCCTCTGGCGTGTTGCCCCGTGCGGAGTGCACGAGCGGCGGCACCTGGTGTAACGCAGGGGGAGCCCCTGCCGGTCACAGTGGTAGACACGATGACGATCATGACTTCCCGTGCCGATCTGCGCGAGCAGCTCGCACGTACCTACTGCCCCACCCGCATTCCCGCCGAGGACGAGGCGCGCATCGAGGAGATCAAGCGTCTGCTCGAGGCCCATAATGCCGTGCTGGTGGCGCACTACTATACCGATGATGCCATCCAGCAGCTCGCCGAGGAGACCGGCGGCTGCGTGGCCGACTCCCTGGAGATGGCCCGCTTCGGTGCCCGCCACGAGGCGGATACCCTGGTGGTGGCCGGCGTGCGATTCATGGGCGAGACGGCCAAGATCCTCTCACCGGAGAAGCGGGTGCTGATGCCCACCCTGGAGGCGACCTGCTCGCTGGACGTGGGTTGCCCGGCCGACGAATTCAGCGCCTTCTGCGACGCCCATCCCGACCGCACCGTGTTGGTCTATGCCAACACCTCCGCGGCGGTGAAGGCGCGTGCCGACTGGGTGGTGACTTCCTCCATCGCCGTGGACGTGATCGAGCACCTCCAGGCACGCGGCGAGAAGATCCTCTGGGCCCCGGACAAGCACCTGGGGGGCTATATCCAGAAGCAGACCGGCGCCGACATGCTGCTCTGGGACGGTGCCTGCATCGTCCACGAGGAGTTCAAGGCCCAGGGCGTCGAGGACCTCAAGGGGCTCTACCCCGAGGCAGCCGTGCTGGTTCACCCCGAATCGCCGGCCTCGGTGGTCGAGCTGGCCGACGTGGCGGGCTCCACCTCCCAGCTGATCAAGGCGGCGAAGGAGCTGCCCCACGACAAGCTGATCGTGGCGACCGACCGCGGCATCTTCTTCAAGATGCAGCAGGCGGTGCCAGAGAAGACGCTCTTCGAGGCGCCCACCGCCGGCCATGGCGCAACCTGCAAGAGCTGCGCCCATTGCCCCTGGATGGCGATGAACGCCCTGGACAACCTGGCCGGCACCCTGCGTGATGGCTCGGGCGAGATCTTCGTCGACGACGCGCTGCGCCTGGCCGCCCTCAAGCCGCTGGAGCGGATGCTCAACTTCCAGAAATAACAGCGGCCAGGCCATAAGCGCCGAGCTACAAGAAACCCCCGAAGGCTGAGGCCTCCGGGGGTTTCCTTTGCTGCGGGTGATTTCACGCTGTTGGCTGATGTGCCCCCGGTTTTGTAGACACCTTGCCGACAACCGAAGGTAAGGTGCTATGCGCTTGAAAACTCGACGTCAGTTCTCGCTAGAGTTCAAA
>NZ_SNZJ01000008.1 GCF_004363555.1 Halomonas ventosae
AAGCGGCCAAGCGGCCAAGCGGCCAAGCGGCCAAGCGGCCAAGCGGCCAAGCGGCCAAGCGGCCAAGCGGCCAAGCGGCCAAGCGGCCAAGCGGCCAAGCGAAGGTTAAGATCCAAGTCGCAAGGGGCAAGGCCTTCGCCGCTCCTTGCGACTCCTTCCTTGGCGGCTCGGCGCTTGTAGCTTGGCGCTTACCGATCAGTCCAGGTCGTAGCCGAGGCTCTTCAGTGCCCTCTCGTCGTCGGACCAGCCGCGCTTGACCTTGACCCAGAGGTTGAGCATCACCTTGGCGCCCAAGGCCCGCTCCATGTCGAGGCGCGCCTCGCGGCCGATGTTCTTGATGCGCTCGCCGTTCTCGCCGATCAGGATCTTCTTCTGGCCCTGGCGCTCGACCAGGATCAGGGCGCTGATATGCACCACCCGTCCCTCGTCGCGGAACTCCTCGATCTCCACGGTCATCTGGTAGGGCAATTCATCACCGAGCTGGCGCATCACCTTCTCGCGTACCAGCTCCGCGGCCAGGAAGCGCTGGCTCTTGTCGGTGATCTGGTCCTCGGGGAAGTAGTGAACGCTCTCCGGCAGATGCTTGGCGACCTCGGCCTCGAGCTCCGGGACATTGGTGCCATGCTTGGCGGAGATCGGTACGATGGCGGCGAAGTCGCGGCGCGCGCCGACCTCTTCCAGCCAGGGCAGCAGGCTGGCCTTGTCCTGCAGACGGTCGACCTTGTTGACGGCCAGGATCACCGGCGCCTCGACGTGCTCGAGGCGCTGCAGCACCACCTGGTCCTCGTCGCTCCAGCGGGTGCGGTCGATGATGAAGACCACGCAATCCACGTCCCGCAGCGCCTGGACGGCGGCCTGGTTCATGAAGCGGTTGATCGCCTTGTTGCGATCCTTGGCCATGATGTGGATGCCGGGGGTATCGACGTAGATGAACTGGGCCTCCCCCTCGGTCTTGATGCCCATTACCTGGTGGCGGGTGGTTTGGGGACGCCGCGAGGTGATCGAGACCTTCTGGCCGAGGATCCGGTTCATCAGCGTCGACTTGCCGACATTGGGACGGCCGACGATGGCCACGAAACCGCAGGTGGTGGTCATGGACGGCCCCCCGTGCTGTTGGACTTGGCCGGCTCGAGGCGCGACAGCGCCTGGGCGGCGGCCTGCTGCTCGGCATGGCGCCGGCTCGAGCCGACCCCCAGGGTGTGCTCCTCGAGCACCTCGACGTGGCACTCGACGGTGAAGGTCTGGGCATGGGCCTCGCCCTCCACCGAGGTCACCTCGTAGCGCGGCAGGGGCACCTGGCGTGACTGCAGGAACTCCTGCAGGCGGGTCTTGGGATCCTTCTGGGTATCGTCGAGGCTGATCGCTTCCAGGCGCTCGGCGTACCAGGAGAGCACCCGGGCCCGGGCGACCTCCATCCCGGCATCCAGGTAGATCGCGCCGAGCACCGCCTCGACGGCATCGGCGAGGATCGACTCCCGGCGATGGCCACCGCTCTTCATCTCGCCGGAGCCCAGCCGCAGGCAGTCGCCGAAGGCCATCTCCCGGGCCAGCTCGGCCAGCGTCTGGCCCTTGACCAGGCGCGCGCGCAGCCGCGACAGCTGCCCTTCTCGAGCCTGGGGAAAGCGCTGGAAGAGCGCCTCGGCGATGATGAAGTTGACGATGGAATCACCGAGAAACTCGAGGCGTTCGTTGTTCTGGCCGCCGTAGCTGCGATGGGTCATGGCCAGCTCGAGCAGACCGGGGTCGTCGAACGTATGGCCGATGCGGCGGCTGAAGGCGTTGAGGGAGTTGCTCACGGAGCTCCTGACTATTTGGATGAGGACATGGGGTAAGGGTGTCTCGGGCACCGGCGCTCCGCGCTCCGCACAAGCCGCCGGGCCCGAGGGGGCGAGAGGTGGCGCCCTACTGGATACGGCGCACACTGGTGAAGCTCGGCAGGCCACCGTCCCAGTGCATCCAGACGGCGAAGGCACGGCCGACGACGTTTGACTCCGGCACGAAGCCCCAATAGCGGCTGTCGTTGGAGTGGTCACGGTTGTCGCCCATGGTGAAGTAGTGCCCCTGCGGCACCACCAGCTCGCGCACCTGGGGACCGGGGTCCCGAGGATTATTGTAGATACGGTGCTCCAGCTCGCCCAACTGCTCGGCCAGCAGCAGCTCGGTGGGCGCCGCCATGGGGCCGGCCTCGAGCAGCCGCTTGGGTACCGGCTCGCCGTTGACGAAGAGCTGCTTGTCCTCGTAGCGGATGCGGTCACCCGGCAGGCCCACCACCCGCTTGATGAAGTTCACCGCCGGCTCGTCGGGAAAGCGGAACACCATGACGTCTCCCCGCTCGGGCTCGCCCAGGTCGAGGATCTCGGTATGCACCACCGGCAGGCGCAGGCCATAGGCGAACTTGTTGACCAGGATGAAGTCGCCGACCTCCAGGGTCGGGCGCATCGAGCCGGACGGGATCTGGAAAGGCTCGACCACGAAGCTGCGCAGCACCAGCACCACCAGCAGCACCGGGAAGAAGGAGCGGGCGTAGTCCACCGGCCAGGGCTCCTTGAGCGCCTTCTCGCGGGCCCGTTCGCCGAGCCCCTCGGTGGTGCCGGCCTCGGCCGTGGCCAGCCGCTGACGACGGGCAGGACGCCACCAGAGCAGGTCAAGCAGCCAGATCACGCCGGTGACGGCCACTGCAGCCACCAGCATCAGAGAGAAGTCCATGCGGTTATCCGTCCCTAGTCGTTGACCCTGAGCACGGCAAGGAAGGCGTCCTGGGGAATCTCCACCCGGCCGACCTGCTTCATGCGTTTCTTGCCCGCCTTCTGCTTCTCGAGCAGCTTCTTCTTGCGGCTGACGTCGCCGCCGTAGCACTTGGCGGTGACGTTCTTGCGCAGCGCCTTGACGGTGGAACGCGCCACCACCTGGCCACCGATGGCGGCCTGGATCGCCACGTCGAACATCTGCCGCGGGATCAGCTCCTTCATCTTCTCGACCAGCAGGCGGCCGCGGCTGTGGGCATGGTCGCGATGGATGATCACCGCCAGGGCATCGACCCGGTCACCGTTGATCAGCACGTCCAGGCGCACCAGCTTGGCCGCCTGGAAGCGCTCGAAGTTGTACTCCAGGGAGGCATAACCCTTGGAGATGGACTTCAGGCGATCGAAGAAGTCCATCACCACCTCGCTCATCGGCAGTTCGTAGGTGAGCTGGATCTGGCTGCCGAGGAACTGCATGTCGAGCTGGGTGCCGCGACGCTGCTCGCACTCGGTGATGACATTGCCGACGAAGTCCTGGGGCACCAGGATGCTGGCACGCACGATGGGTTCGCGCATCTCCTCCACGTCGGCCATGTCGGGCAGCTTGGAGGGGTTGGCGACGTAGATGACCTCGCCGTTCTTCATGGCCAGCTCGTAGACCACGGTGGGCGCCGTGGTGAGCAGGTCCAGGTCATACTCGCGCTCGAGGCGCTCCTGGACGATCTCCATGTGCAGGGTGCCGAGGAAGCCGACCCGGAAGCCGAAGCCCAGGGCGTCGGAGTTCTCCGGCTCGTAGTCCAGCGACGCATCGTTGAGCGCCAGCTTCTCCAGGGCGTCGCGGAAGTCCTCGTAGTCGTCGGCACTGACCGGGAACATGCCGGCGTAGACCTGCGGCTTGACCTTCTGGAAGCCCGGCAGGCGGGGGACGTCCGGGGTCTTGGTATGGGTGATGGTATCGCCCACCGGCGCGCCATGGATGTCCTTGATGCCGGCGACCACGAAACCGACCTCGCCGGCGCGCAGAATGCCGGTTTCCTTGCGCAGCGGCGTGAAGATGCCCACCTCGCCAACCGGCCAGTCACGACCGGTGGATGTCATGCGGATCTTCTCGCCCTTCTTCAGGGTGCCGTCGAAGATCCGCACCAGCGAGACCACGCCCAGGTAGTTGTCGAACCAGGAGTCGATGATCAGCGCCTGCAGCGGCGCCTTGGGGTCTCCCTTGGGGGGCGGGATGTCACGCACCAGCCGCTCGAGCAGCGCGTCGATCCCCAGCCCGCTCTTGGCCGAGACCTGGCAGGCATCGGTGGCATCCAGGCCGATGATCTCCTCGATCTCGTGAGAGACCTTGTCGGGGTCGGCCTGGGGCAGGTCCATCTTGTTGAGCACCGGCAGCACCTCGAGCCCCTGCTCGATGGCGGTATAGCAGTTGGCCACCGACTGGGCCTCGACCCCCTGGCCAGCATCGACCACCAGCAGCGCGCCCTCGCAGGCATACAGCGAGCGGGACACCTCGTAGGAGAAGTCCACGTGACCGGGGGTATCGATGAAGTTCAGCTGGTAGGTGTTGCCGTCCTGGGCGTGGTAGTCCAGCGTCACCGACTGCGCCTTGATAGTGATGCCACGCTCGCGCTCGAGATCCATGGAGTCGAGCACCTGCTCCTTGAGCTCACGCTCGGTCAGCCCACCGCAGGTCTGGATCAGGCGATCGGCCAGGGTCGACTTGCCGTGGTCGATGTGCGCGATGATCGAGAAGTTGCGGATGTGCTTGAGGGGGTCGGAGGTTGCGTCTTGGGACATCGAGTCGATTCTGCCTTGTGGGTGTCGGGCCACGGCCGACACGATGGATCGCGTTGCGGTCGGCTGGCGGGCTCTGATCGGATTGGGCGCCATTGTAGCGGGATGCGCCTGCCAGATACAGCGACCCGACGGCGGGGGCCGTCGGGTCGCGCGATCGTGGCCGCCTCTTGCAGCGGCGAAATCAGCCGCGGGAGAGGCGCAGCGCCACGAACAGCGAGCGCCCGTCGCGGTAGAGACGCACCGGGATGGCCCGGTCCTCGGGCAGCTCGGCGACCAGCTCGGCCAGCTGGTCGGGGCCCTCGACCGCTCGATGGTCGATGCTGACCAGGATGTCGCCGGCCCGGATGCCCGCCTGGGCGGCCGCGCCGCGCGGGTCCACCTCGCCCACGCGTACGCCGCCCTCGATGCCGAGCTCACGCCGTTCGGCCTCCTCCAGCGGGCCCACGGCGATGCCCAGCCGCGCCGGCGCCGGATTTTCGCCCCGGCCATCCGCTGCCGCGCCCTGGCTGTCGGGCCAGTCGCCCACGGTGACGGTCTCCTCGCGACGCTTGCCGTCGCGCAGCAGCGTCAGCTCGACCTCGCTGCCCGGGCTGACCCGCCCGATCAGCCGCGGCAGGGTGCTGGAACTCTCCACCGCCTCGCCATTCACCTCGAGGATGACGTCGCCGGCCTGGAGCCCGCCCTGGGCTGCCGGCCCCTCGGGGTCGAGGTCGGCGATCAGCGCCCCTTCGGGGTTGTCCATGCCGAAGGACTCGGCCAGGTCTCGGGAGACCGGCTGGATCATCACCCCCAGCCAGCCGCGACTGACCCGGCCGTCATCGCGCAGCTGATCGGCCACGTCCAGGGCCACGTTGATGGGGATCGCGAAGGAGAGCCCCATGAAACCGCCGCTGCGGGTGAAGATCTGCGAGTTGATGCCGACCACCTCGCCATCCAGGTTGAACAGCGGACCGCCGGAATTGCCCGGATTGATCGCCACGTCGGTCTGGATGAAGGGGACGTAGGCGTCCCGGGGCAGGGTGCGGTCGATGGCGCTGACGATGCCGGCCGTCACCGAGTGGTCGAACCCGAAGGGCGAGCCGATGGCGGCGACCCACTCGCCGACCCGCAGGTCATCGGAGTCCCCCAGGGTGAGGGTCGGCAGGCCGTCGGCGTCCACCTTGAGCAGGGCGACATCGGTCTTGGCATCTGCCCCGACCAGCTCGGCCTGGAGCTCGCGCCGGTCGTTGAGTCGCACCAGGATCTCGTCGGCACCCTCCACCACATGGGCATTGGTCATGATGTAGCCGGCCTCGTCGATGATGAAGCCCGAGCCCAGCGACTGGCGCTCCTCGCTGCGCCCCGGCCCCCCGCCGGGGGGCATAGGGAAGCGGTCGCCGAAGCGATCACCGAAGAAGTGGCGAAAGATCTCGGGAATCTCCTGGCCGCCGAAGTCGTGGAAAGGCGATGCACTGCGCTCCACCATGCGCGAGGTGGAGATGTTCACCACCCCGGGCGCGGCCTGGTCGACCAGTTCGGTGAAGTCCGGCAGCTCACGGGCCACGGCCGTCTGCCACGCCAGCAGGGTGGTGGCGAGCAGCATCCAGAGGGAGAGGTGTCGCGTCATGCGCTTCATGAAAGGCTCCTGCGTCGACAAGGGATGGGAAGAAGGGACGAATCTCCTGATACCGTCCCTGTCTCAAAAGGTTCAGGGCATGCCGCCCTCATCGCCCTCCTGCCACTCCACCGAGTCGGCCACCCGCAGCAGGACACCGGGCGGCAGCTCCCCCATCACCACCACCTGATGGGTCCGACCGCCGAGCTCGCGATGGCGCACGGCCGCATGGGAAACGCCGAGGCGATGCATGCCCGGGATCAGCTGGTCCGGTCCCTCCACGGGTTCCACGAACAGGCTGAGCGTGGCGAGCCCGTCACTGTAGACCCGGTGACCGATGTCATCGTCATGGCGGGCGCTGCGGGTCTCCACCGGCTGGGGGATGAAGCCCGCGGGAAGCCAGGCGGGGTGCCAGGGGTCCTGCGGGCGGGCACGGCGTCGATCGAGGCCGATCTCCCCCTGGTGAAGCAGGGGCTGGCGCAGCTCGGTAATCTGGAAGGTCTCCACCACGCGCCCCTGCTCGTCCAGCAGGATATGCTTGAGCGGCAGGCCCGTGGCGGTGTCGAGCCAGAAGCGGTGGCCGTAGCGCATGCCATCCAGGGGTTCGATATCGAGGCGGGTGGTGTTGCGATTGGCAAGGCGCTCCTCGCCGCTCAGTTGGAGGCGGTAGAGGCCCTCGAGGTGTTCGGCGATGCCCGCCGGCGAGGCGGGCGCAGGGGCGTCACCCTCGGCCCAGCTCAGCCGACCGATGCGTCCGCGTCGCTCGAAGACCACTGCAGGACCATCCAGAAACCGGGCCACCTCGCGCTCGACGCCCTCAACGACATCATGGGACAGCGCCAGGGAGCGGACCCCGTCGCCGCCGATGCGTACCGCACGTGCCTGGAACTCGTAGCAGTGGTTGGCCCAGAGGCTGCGCTCCAGCCACCCCAGCGCCGTCTCGGGTGGCTCACGCTCCGCCAGGGAGCGGCAGTCGAAGCGCTCTTCCTGGTCCGGGTCGGTGCCGGGCTGGGCCACGACGCCCGACGAGAGGGTCAGTAGGGCCGCGGCCAGCATCCCGCCGAGCCAGCGGGTGGGACGACCCTGACGCATCAGTGCTGCCCCAGGGACTCGCTACCGGACGCGCGCAGCAGCGGCATCCAGGTGTCTCCGCTGCGGTAGGCGGCCCCCTCGGCATGGCGGTCCAGATAGGACTGCAGCAGTTGCGCCTGCTGCTGGTCAGCCCGGGCGGACTGCCGGGGGGAAAGGAACAGCGGCGAATCGAAGCCAGCCCCCACCGTCATCGCACCCCGGGCGTCACCGGAAGGCGTCTGGAAGAGCGGCAGCCCCGGCAGCGAGGGACGACTATCGGCACCCGAAGCCGCCAGCTCCGACCCGCCGAGAGCGGCGGGGCTTGCCTGCAGCTCACCCGCCGGCTGGCCCTGGGAGGCCACCTCAGCGGGGACCTGCCCCCCATCGAGGCTGCCGTTGTAGAACTGCACGCCGCTGATGACCATCAGCGACACCGCGGCCGCGATGCCGGCGCCGCGCACCAGCGACACGGGACGGCCGGAGGCCGCACCGGCGTCGACCCGGGGCAGCGGCTCGTCCTGGAGGCGCGCCATGATGCCGGCCGAGAGGTCGGTGGCGACATCGACCTCCGGTTCCCGTCGCATCAGGCTGCGCATCAGGTGGTAGCGGCGCCAGGTCTCGGCCGCATCCGGGGAGTCGTCCAGTGACTTCAGCACTCGACGCAGCTCCAGCTCATCCCCTTCGTTGTCCATCAGGGCAGAAAGCGATTCCCGTGCGTTCTGACTCATTCTTCACACCCTCACACTCGACAAGGCGACCCCGTCAGGGTCCTTTGACAGCCTGTTGATCCCGACATCGGCGCGTGTCGCCCTGGCCATGTCGGCATGTTATTGCCCGCTGGTGGCGGGCCGGTCACCGCATATGACGTCGCAGATGCCGGACAGTTCAGCAAATCGTCAAAAAGCTTGCAGTTTCTCGCCCCCGGCACCTCATTCGACCACCGACTCCTGGTTGCGGGAGGTGGTGACGAGCGGGCGGATGTGCTGATCCACCGCCTCCCGGGCCCGGAAGATCCGCGAGCGCACGGTACCCACGGGACACTGCATGATGGCGGCGATGTCCTCGTAGGAGAGGCCGTCGAGCTCACGCAGGGTGATCGCGGTCCGCAGGTCGTCGGGTAGGCCCTCGATCGCCTCGAAGATGGCCGCCTCCAGCTGGTCGCGGGCCATGGCAGCCTCGGGGGTCTCGGTATCGGCCAGCCGTCCGCTGTGGTCGACGATCTCGGCATCGACGATGTCCAGGTCGCTGCCCGGCGGGCGACGTCCCTTCGAGACCAGGTAGTTCTTCGCGGTGTTGATGGCGATGCGGTACATCCAGGTATAGAAGGCGCTCTCGGCGCGGAACTTGCCCAGCGCCCGGTAGGCCTTGATGAAGGCCTCCTGGGCCACATCCTGCACCTCGGCATGATCGTGCACGTAGCGGCCGATCAGCCCGATGATCTTGTGCTGGTACTTCTTCACCAGCAGGTCGAAGGCGCGGGTATCCCCGTTCTGAGCGCGCTCGACGAGCTGCTGGTCGGTCTCCCGGGTGCCCATTCAGGCCCTCCCCGAGCAGAGCGGCGCGAGTGGCGACCCGGCGGGTCGCGAACGGTCTGGCGTTGCTAGCATAGTGTCAACCTGGGCCTTGGAGCCGCTGAATGGTCAGGGTCATGTATCGCGAGAGGTACAAGTGTTCCTGTTTCTTGAACGTCCATCAAGCCGCTTGCCTTGGCCTGGTGCCGGCGATGGGACCGGCCGCGGCCTGACGGGTTCCCGCGGCGATTGAATTTGCCGGCCCCGCGCGCGATAGTAGATGCCACTGGATATCGCCATCAGCGCAGACACGACACAGGAAGCACAATGTCAGAGCAGCAGGTCAACAACCTCAACGTTCTCGCCCAGGACGTCCTGATCACCCCCGAGGCCCTGAAGCGGGAGATCCCCCTCACCGAGGCCGCCGAGCGCACGGTGATCGAGGGTCGCGAGACGATCCAGGCCATCCTCGATGGCCGCGACCCTCGCCTGCTGATGGTGGTGGGGCCCTGCTCCATCCATGACGTGGATGCCGCCCTGGACTATGCCCGGCGCCTGCGCCGCCTGGCCGACGAGGTCAAGGACAGCCTCTACATCGTGATGCGCGTCTACTTCGAGAAGCCCCGCACCACGGTGGGCTGGAAAGGCCTGATCAACGACCCCCACCTCAACGGCTCCTTCGAGATCGAGGAGGGCCTGCACATCGCCCGCAAGCTGCTGGTCGAGCTCGCCGAGATGGGCCTGCCGCTGGCCACCGAGGCGCTGGACCCCATCTCCCCGCAGTACATCCAGGACTGCATCAGCTGGTCGGCGATCGGGGCACGCACCACCGAGTCCCAGACCCACCGCGAGATGTCCTCGGGCCTCTCCTGCCCGGTGGGCTTCAAGAACGGCACCGATGGCAGCCTGGACGTCGCGGTCAATGCCCTGCAGTCCGTCTCTCACCCCCACAACTTCCTGGGCATCGACCAGGCCGGCCAGGTGGCGATCATCCGCACCCGCGGCAACGCCTACGGCCATGTGGTACTGCGCGGCGGCAACGGCAAGCCCAACTACGACAGCGTCAGCGTGGCGCTGGCCGAGCAGGAGCTGAAGAAGGCCGGGATCAAGCCCAACATCATGATCGACTGCTCTCACGCCAACTCCAACAAGGATGCGGCCCTTCAGCCGCTGGTGCTGGAGAACGTCACCAACCAGATCCTCGAGGGCAACCGCTCGATCATCGGCCTGATGGTCGAGTCCAACATCGGCTGGGGTAACCAGAAGCTGACCGAGGATCTCAGCCAGCTCAAGTACGGCGTTTCCATCACCGACGCCTGCATCGACTGGGACACCACCGTCGAATCCTTCAGGCACATGAACGAGAAGCTCGCGCCGGTGCTGGCCGAGCGACGCCAGGCCGCCTGACCCCTGCGCTACCCCACCACACTCACGGGCCCGCCTTCAGGCGGGCCCGTTCGTCGCGGGTGACGCCGCCACTGACGAGGGCGCGCCCTCCCCTCGGCCCTGGCCCTGCCGCTCAGACCTCGCGCACCCCGTCGATCTCGCGCACGAAGGGGGGCAGGGCATCGAGCAGTGCCCGGCCGTAGCGGCGGGTCAGCACCCGACGATCGAGCAGGGTGATGCGCCCGCTGTCGGCTTCCTTGCGGATCAGCCGGCCACAGGCCTGGACCAGCTTGATCGAGGCGTCCGGCACGCTGATGCGCATGAAGGCATTGCCGCCGCGGCTCTCGATCCACTCGGCCAGCGTCGCCCCCACCGGGTCGTCCGGCACCGAGAAGGGCAGCCGGGTGATCACCACATGGGTGAGGTAGTCCCCGGGCAGGTCGATCCCCTCGGCAAAGCTCGCCAGGCCGAAGATGATGCTGCCCTCCCCCGCATCCACCCGCGCCCGGTGGCGGGTGATCAGCTCGCGCTTGGGCAGGCGGTCCTGGGCCAGCACACGCTCGCGCCGGCCCCGGGAGAGCGCCTTCTCGACCCCTCGCAGCTGAGCCCGGGACGAGAAGAGCATCAGCACCGCCTCCCGGTCACCGAGCGCTTCCACGAAGTCGACGATGGCCCGCTCGTGTCCCTCGCGATCGGCGGGATCGACCGCCTCCCGGGGCACGCTGAGCACCGCCCGGGAGTAGTCGAAGGGACTGGGCAGGCGCTGGTAGCGATAGCGGTTGGCCAGCCCGGCACGCTCCTGCAGCCGCTCGAAGCGCCCCAGGGCGGTGAGCGTCGCCGAGGTCACCACGGCGCCGAAGGTGCTGCCCCACAGGCTCTTCGCCAGGGTCTGGGCCGCCGAGACAGGGCTCGCGGAGAAGGTCAACTCGGGCTCGCCATGGAAGCGTTCCAGGGTCAGCCAGCGCGCGCGCGGGGGCTCGCCCTCGGGGTCCGTCTCGGCGAAGGCGAGCCACAGGGCATGGGCCTCCAGGGCACGCCCGTGGAGCAGCGCCACCAGCGGCAGCCAGGCCTCGGCCTGCTCCCGCGGCAAGCCGGTGTGCTTGTCCGGGTCGAGGCTCTCGCGGAGGATGTCGGCCATCTCTTCCAGAGCGCGCGAGAGTCGGGCGAAGATCACCACCAGCCCCCCGGCCTGCTCGCGCAGCGCCTCGGGGGCCCGCCCCATCTCCAGTCGGTGGTGCCGGCCCTCCTCGCCGTCGGCCAGCCCCTGGGGGCGCCCGGCCAGCTGGTGACCGAGGGCGAAGGCCTCGCCGAGCCGGGGCTCCAGGGCATTGATCACCTCCGGCAGCCCCGCCAGCAGCCGCGCCAGGGTCGGCTGCACGGCCAGCGCCTGGTTGAGCTCGGTGAGCGAGCTCTTCAGGGTCTTCAGCCAGCGCAGTGCTCCGCCCACGGCGAAGCGGTAGGTGAAGTGCTGGAGGGCCTTGTCGGGCAGGTGATGCCCCTCGTCGAAGACGTGGATGCAGTCGCCCGGCGCCGGCAGCACCACCCCGCCCCCCAGCGCCAGGTCGGCCAGCACCAGGTCGTGGTTGGCGACGATGACGTCGGCGCTCTCGAGATGGCGGCGGGCACGGAAGAAGGCGCAGGCCCCGAAGTGGCCGCAGCGGCGGTTGGTGCACTGGCGATGGTCCACGGTGAGGCGTCGCCAGTGGCTGTCCTCGATGGCCTCGGGCCAGCTGTCACGGTCGCCCTCCCAGCGGCCGTTGCCGTAGGCCTCGCCCAGTTCCTTGGCCAGCGCCTGGAAGTCGTCGCCGCCACTGGCCAGGGACTGCTCGAAGAGCGACAGGGTGGCGTTCTCCTCTCCGCCGTCCAGCGCCTGGTCGAGGCGCGCCACGCAGACATAGCGCCCGCGCCCCTTCGCCAGGGCATAGTCGAAGTCTAGCCCGCTGTGGGCCTTGAGCGCCGGCAGGTCCTGATGGAGCACCTGCTCCTGCAGAGCCACGGTGGCGGTGGCGATGACCAGCCGCTTGCCGCGGGCCTTGGCCACCGGCAGCGCAGCCAGCAGGTAGGCCAGGGTCTTGCCGGTCCCGGTGCCGGCCTCGAGCACGCAGACGTGCTCGTCGCTGACGCGCTTGCCGGCCTCGTCGGCCTCGATGCCCGCCAGGGTGCGGGCGATCTCGGCGATCATCAGCCGCTGGCCGTAGCGCGGCGTCAGCTCGAGGCCCTCCAGCACCCGTCGATAGGCCTCCTGGATCTCGGCCTTCAGCGCGTCTTCAAGCATGGGCCGTCAGAGCAGGCCTTCCGGCGGGTGCTCGCAGGGCAGCTTGTCGTTGATGTAGCGCTCGATCTCGGGCAGCGAGAAGGCGTCCTCCTCGCCCACGAAGCTGATCGACACCCCCTTGGCACCGGCGCGACCGGTACGCCCGATGCGGTGCACATAGTCCTCGGGGTCTTCCGGCAGGGTGTAGTTGATCACGTGGCTGACATCCTCGATGTGGATGCCGCGCCCCGCCACGTCGGTGGCGACCAGCACCTGGATCTGCCCCTCGCGGAACTTCTCGAGGGTCTCGATGCGCTGGTTCTGGGGCACGTCGCCGGAGAGCATGGCGGCATTGATGCCGGCCTTCTCGAGCAGGTCGTCGAGCTTGCGCACCAGGTCGCGACGGTTGCCGAACACCATGACGCGGTCGAAGCTCTCCTGCTTGAGCAGGTTGACCAGCAGGCGCTGCTTGTCCTCATCGCCGACCAGGTAGACGCGCTGGTCGATGTCGGCGGCGTTGTCGACGGTGACCTCGATCTCCACGTGGGCCGGCTCGTGGGTCCACTGGCTGGCCAGGTTGAGGATGTCCTGGCTGAAGGTGGCCGAGAAGAGGAAGGTCTGGCGCTGTTCCTTGTTCGGCGTGTGGCGGATGATGCGCTTGACGTCGGGAATGAAGCCCATGGAGAGCATGCGGTCCGCCTCGTCCAGCACCAGCACTTCCACCTGGGTGAGGTCGACGTCGCGCTTCTCGTGGAAGTCCAGCAGCCGGCCGGGAGTGGCGACCAGGATGTCGAGCTTGCCGCCCAGCGCCTCGCGCTGCTTCTGGTAGTCCATGCCGCCCACTACGCTTGCCACCTTGAGGTCGGTGAAGCGCGCCAGGGCCTTGGCGTCCTTCTCGATCTGCAGCGCCAGCTCACGGGTCGGGGCCACGATCAGCGCCCTCGGTGCGCCCGGCTTCTGGCCGTTGGGCGCCTCCTCCTCGAGGAAGTAGGCCAGGATCGAGATCAGGAAGGCGGCGGTCTTGCCGGTGCCGGTCTGGGCCTTGCCCACCACATCACCGCCCAGCAGGGTCTGGGCCAGGGCCTCGGCCTGGATGGGCGTGCAGTATTCGAAGCCCAGGGCATGGATGGCCCGCATCAATGGCAGCGGCAAGTCGAAGTCATGGAAGCGCCACTTGCCCGCCACGACGGGGACCTGGAACTGGCGCAGGTCCCAGTTCGACTGACGACGGCGCGGCTTGCGCCGGCGACGCTTGGGCTTGCGGTTCTGGGCCGGTGCTGTGGTCTGTTCCGACTCGCTCATAGGCTGTGCTGTCTTGTCCATATCGGTGGATGGGGTGCATGACGCAAACCGGCATTGTACCAGTCTCCGGCGACGAGGGCGCGCCCCGGACACCTGCCGCCGGCTCGCCGCTGTCGGCCGGGCCGCCGCGGCTGGTAGAATGGCGCCCATTCATGCAAGGAGTTGCATCATGACACGCCGAAAGAAGACCCGCTCGCTGGCCGACAAGGTGCAGATCCGCACCGGCAAGCGCAAGGATTTCAAGAAGTGGCGCCACGAGAACCCCGACCAGGTCACCTCGACGACCCGCTTCACCCAGAAGAAGCGCCAGCAGCGCAAGCTGCAGGCGGCCCGCCGCCTGGCCCGCCAGGAGTCGGGGCAGCCGATCGCCATCCACCCCGAGGCATCGGACCATGATACGCCCGACGGGAGGGATGACTGAGGATGCGCCTGGTCTCCTTCAACATCAACGGCATCCGCGCCCGCCTGCACCAGCTCGCCGCCCTGGTCGAGACGCATCACCCGGCGGTGATCGGCCTGCAGGAAACCAAGGTCCAGGACAGCGAGTTCCCCGTGGCGGCGGTGGAGGCACTGGGCTATCGCGTCTTCTACCACGGCCAGAAGGGCCACTACGGTGTGGCGCTGCTGGTCGACCCCGCCCAGTGCGGCGAGCCGGAGGCGGTCTTCCACGGCTTCCCCGATGACGGCGAACAGGCCCAGCGGCGCATGATCGGGGTGCGCCTGCGCCCGGGCGGTGGCACGCCCATCACGGTGTGGAACGGCTACTTTCCCCAGGGCGAGAACGTCGCGCACCCGGTGAAGTTTCCCCACAAGCGCGCCTTCTACGCCCAGCTCCAGCAGCTGCTGGAGACCCAGCATCGGCCCGACGAGCGCCTGGCGGTGATGGGCGACTTCAACATCTCCCCGGAGGAGCGCGACATCGGCATCGGCGAGGCCAACCGCAAACGCTGGCTGCGCGAGGGCAAGACCAGCTTCCAGCCGGTGGAGCGCGAATGGCTCGCCGGCATCAAGGCATGGGGGCTGACCGACAGCTACCGGCTTCGCTACCCGACGGCAGACGACCGCTTCAGCTGGTTCGACTATCGCTCCCGCGGCTTCGAGCGCGAGCCCCGGCGCGGCCTGCGCATCGACCATATCCTGGTCAGCGCACCGCTGACCGAGAGGGTGATGGATGCCGGAATCGACTACGACCTGCGCGGCATGGAGAAGCCCTCCGATCATGCGCCGGTCTGGACGGAGCTGGCCCTGTAGGCGAATGTCCCTTCCTTTCAGGGCAATGCCCTATGAGGATGCTGCCGAGGCCATGGCCTCGAGCCAACGCTCGGCGTCGTCCTCGCCCAGTTCATGAGCCCGGGTCAGCGCCCGCTCGGCCAGGCCCTGCCGCCCCCAGGCGTGGGCGAGCTGGCCGAGCCTCAGCCAGTCCTTGCCGGCCTCGCTGCGCTCGGCCAGCGCCTCCCAGGCCGCCAGGGCGCAATCTCGGTCACGCGCCGCCTCCCAGGCCTGGGCCAACAGGCGGCGGTGCGCCTCGCTGTCTTCCAGCTTGCCCTCCTCCAGCGCCTCGGCAAGGTACTCGGCGGCCCGCGCCGGGGTGCCGCCGGCCAGATGCAGCTCGATCAGGCGGCGCAGGTCGTCCTGGCCTTCCAGCACCCCGCGCCGCCAGCCGGCCTCCCAGATCGCCACGGCCTGGCCGGTATCGCCCAGCCGATGGGCCAGGGCCGCGGCCTGAAGCCAACGCTCGGCGTCGCGACTCTCCCCCAGGCCATCGGCCAGGAGCCTGAGGGCCGCGTCATCGCGGCCGGCGCGACTCAGCACCGCGATGGCCAGCTCACGTTGGTCCTCGCTCGGCTCGGGGGTGACGGCCAGGGCGCGCTCCACCCGGTCGGCGGCGCTATCCCATTGCCCGCGCTCGGCCATTACCCGCGCCAGTCGCCAGCGATCCCGCGGCTCGCCCTCATGGCGCTCCAGCCAGTCGGCCAGCAGCCTGGCCCCCTCTTCGCTATCCCCCGCGGCCAGGCGCAGCCGCGCCTCGTCGCGCTGCCACCGGTCGCGCTGCGCCGCCTCCACGCCGCCCGTCTCCCGCGCAGCGAGAAGGTGGTCGGCGGCCGATGCCGGATCGCCGGCGCGCGCCGCCGCGCCAGCGGCCAGCTGCAGGTAGAGGGCTCGCGCCCAGCGGTCGGCGGCGTTGCCCCCGGCCAGGCGCCCGGCCTGGGCCAGGGCCCGCTCGCTCACCGCCTCGACCTCGCCGGTCGCGAGACGCTGCTGCAGGCGCTCCAGGTCGGCGATGAAGGCGCCCGATAGCGCCGGCACCGCCAGGGCCACGGGCGCCACCAGCAGCCAGCCGGCAGTGACCAGGAAAAGAAGGTGAAGACGCGACATGGGAACTCCCTGCGGCAGGCTATCTCAGCTGGAATTCCAGGCGTTGCCGAGCGCGACGCAGGCCCTCGGCCGGTGCGAAGCGCCACTGCGCCACCGCCTGGCGCGCAGCCTCGTCGAAGACGTTGGGTGGCCGGGCGGAGAGCACGCGGACGCTCTCGGGGTCGACGCGGCCGTCGGCGCGGATCACGAATTCCAGCTCCACATGGCCCTCCAGGCCGCGGCGCTGGGCGCGCGTCGGGTACGCGGGCGGTACCCGCTCGGTGGGCGCCACCTGCCCCACGTCCACCGGCTCGCGGCTGGCCGGCGCGGCGCTGGCTGTCTCGCCGGACGACGCAATGGGCGGTGCCTCCTGGGCGGACGACGAGGCGTCCGTACGGGGCTCAGCCACCGGTTGCGGCTCGGGCTCAGGTTCAGGCTGTGGCTCCGGTACGGGCCGTGGCGCCGATTCCGGCCGCGCTTCGGTGAGCTCCGGCAGTTCACTGTCCAGCTCCGGTGTCTCGGACGACTCCGGCGGGAGTTCCGGTTCCGGATCGGGCAGCGCCATCTCGCTCTGCGCCAGTGGCGCGGGCTCGGGCATCGGCGGCGGGACCACGGCCTCCGGAGGTGCCGGGGGTGTGGCCTCGACGGGTGGCTCGGCCGCCTCGGGTGGCGGCTCGGCTTCCGGCTCGGGCTGGGGCGCCTCGACGCGGGTCAGCGACATGCGCATCTCCCGTACCTCGATCTCCGGCTCGGGCGGCGAGACCAGCAACGCCAGCAGCCAGAACAGCAGCACCGCCATGGCCGACCCGGCCAGGACGGAGACGGTCACTCGAATCATGGCGCGCTACGAGTCGCGGCGACCGCGACCTGCTCCACGCCGGCCTCGCGGATTCGGTCCATCACCTCGATCAGCAGGCCGGTGGTGGCCTCGCGATCGGCCTGGATCACCACCCCGCCATCGCCGCTGACGAGTGCCGCCACCGTGTCGCCGACGCGATGGGCATCCACCGGCTGGCCGTCCACCCAGACGGCGCCCTCGGGGGTAATCGCCACCATCAGCTGGGCATCGGGCTGCGGGCTGGCGGCACTGGACTCGGGCCGCTCGATCTCCACCCCGCTCTCCTTGATGAAGCTGGTGGTGACGATGAAGAAGATCAGCATGATGAAGACCACGTCCAGCATCGGGGTCAGGTTGATCTCGCCGGCATCGCCTCCCTCGGCGGCCAGGCTGCGGCGTCTACGCATGGGACTCCTCCACGGCGCGGGCCAGGCGGTCATGAAGCCGCTGGTCCTCGCGCCGGATGATCTGTTCGAGTCGGCTGGTGAACAGCAGGCCCACCACCGCCACCGCCATGCCGGCCAGCGTCGGCAGGGTGGCGCGTGCCACGCCGTCGGCCATGGCCCGCGCCTGGCCGGTGTCACTCAGCGCCAGGCTGTCGAAGACGGCGATCATGCCGGTGACGGTGCCCAGCAGCCCCAGCAGCGGGCAGAGCGCCACCAGCAGCTTCAGCCAGGGCAGCGGGCGCCGCAGCCGTGAAATCAGTTCACGGGTCCAGGCCTCGCGCAGGGTCAGGGCGCTCCAGCTGTGGTGGTCGGGGCGCACCGTCCAGCGCGCGATCAGGCCGCGGCGGGCGCGACGATAGGTGAGGCGGAAGAACAGCACCCGCTCCAGGGCCAGGCTGAACAGCAGTCCCGCCACCCCGGCGATGCCGACCAGGATGATCCCGCCGGCATCGACCAGCCGCGCCAGGGGTTCAAACCAGAGCGGCAGCACGACGCTCGCTCCCGGAGGCTGCGGGGGTGGCCCGGCGATGCTCGAGTTGCGTGGCCAGGGCCGCGCTCGCCTGGCCCTCCATCACCCCGGCCAGGTGGCGGCTGCGCCCCGCCAGCGCGGTATGGGCAAACAGCAACGGCACGGCGGTGATCAGGCCCAGCACGGTGGTCACCAGCGCCTGGCTGATGCCGCCGGCCATCAGCTGGGGGTCGCCGGTGCCAAACACGGTGATCGCCTGGAAGGTGACGATCATCCCGGTGACGGTGCCCAGCAGGCCCAGCAGGGGCGCCACGGCGGCGAGCAGCTTGACCAGCGGCTGGCCGCGCTCGAGGCGCGGCAGCTCGGCCAGCACCGCTTCGTCGAGGCGTGCCTCCAGGGCCTCGGGCACGGGGTCGTCGGCGAGCGTCCGGAAGCGCAGCAGCACGCGACCCAGGGGGTTGTCCTCGCGCAGCCGGCTGAGGTCGCGCAGCTGGCGGCGCGTCGCCACGCTCACCCTGAGCAGGTAGGCGTACTGGGCCAGGGCCACCAGCAGGCCGATGGCCCCCAGCCCCACCACCACATAGCCCACGGCTCCCCCCTGCCGGAAGCGTTCCATGAGGGTCGGCCGCTGGGCCAGGGCCTCGATGACCTGGCCGCCGGTGGGGTCCAGTGCCAGGCGGTCGCCCTCCCCGGCCTGGAAGTCGGCGAGCAGCTCGCTTAGCTCCCCCGGTGTGCGCGGCGCCGTGGCGAGCAGGCCCTCCTCGGCGCCACGCTCCAGCAGCTGCCCCTCGCTAAAGGCCGCCAGGTCGCCCAGGCGCACCACCTCACGGGTGGCGACCTGGCCGTCGCTTCCCGCCACGGGCGCGTCGAAGGCGACCACCCGGCCGGTCTCGGCGGTCAGCGCCATCAGCGTATCGCCCAGGGTCTCCAGATGCTCGGGCCGCAGCACCTCGGCGTCATCGAGGCGCGGCGGCAACTCGGCGCCGCCCACCGTGATCCAGCTTTCCGCCAGCGCGTCGCGCAGCTCGCCGCTGTGACGCGCCAGGGTATCCAGCACCGCGTCCAGGTCCTCACCCTGCTCGGCCTGGCGTTCGTCGAGCGCGTCCCGACGCGCCTGCTGGGCCTGTTCCTGTTCCGACAGGGCCGCGAAGCGTGTCTCGGCCTGCTCGTGGCGTTCCCGGGCGTCCTCGAGGGCCGCCTGCAGGGCATCGCGATCCTCGACCAGCTCGGCCAGCCGCGCCGCATCGCGGGCCTCGGCCGCCTCGCGCTCCGCGCGCAGGCTGGTCAGGGGCTCGTCCTGGGCCTGGGCGGGCAATACGGCAGCCATCAGCACCGCCATCACGAGCCCTGCCAGCGCATGACGCGCGGCATGCGTCCGGGAATGACTCATGAGCTCGCCCCCGTGTCGGTGGTGGTCTCCAATCGCTCGAGTGGCCGGGAGGCCGGCAGGGTCAGCAGCTCCGGGGCCCGCTGGTCGCGGGCAATGCGCAGGCCGTGGCGCAGCTCGACGCGTCGGGCCTCGTCCAGTGCCTCCCAGCGCTCGGCCTCGGCTCGCCAGACACCGCCCTCGCGCCCATCGGGGGTCAGGTAGTAGAGCCCCACCCGCCCCAGGCGCAGGAAGTCCACCTCACGGTGGGCGTCGCCCTCGTCTCTCCCTTCGTTCAGGATGCCGCGCCAGGCGTCAAACTCGCGGCCATAGTCGAGTTCGGTGCGCCAGGCAGCGAGGAGTCGGTCCAGGCGCTCCGCGGCCGAGGCGTCGGGGTCGTCCAGGCCGGCTTCGAGGCCCTCGGCGCGGGCCAGGCGTTCTGCCTTCAGGAATGGCAGGTCGCGCTCCACCCAGGTCTGCAGGCGGGACACCAGCGACTGCTCGAGCTGCGGCAGCGCCTCGCGGGTCTCGGCCAGGGTATCCAGCGCCGCCTCGCGGCTCTCCAGGCGCTCCCCACGGCGCTCGAGGCGTGGCGCCAGGGCATTGCTGCGCGCCTCCAGGCGCCGGGTCTCGGCCTCCACCCGGCGCAGCTCACGCAGCAACTCGCGGGTCTCGTCGTCGGCCGCGTCGATGCGCGACTGGAGCTCGGCCTGGGCGCGCTGGGCCTGGCTGGCCTCCTCGACAACGGGCTCCTGCGCCTGGAGCAGGCCGAAGGACAGCAGTCCGAGAGCGATGCCGGCCGGCAGTTGTAAGCGAAAGGTCTTCACCATGGTTCTCCGTCGTGGTCCCGGGCAGGGCAGCCACCATGCCACCAATACGAACGATTATCAATGCGTAATGATGGCGCCCCTGCCGCTAGGATGGTGCCACTCTCGGGCCAAGGATGCCGTGGAATGGGGCGACTGAGCTGCCGGACACTGACCTGTGACAACCCTGGACTACCCGTCGCCTGCGCAACAAAAAGCCGCACCCCCAAGGGTGCGGCTCAACGGTGGTAGAGGGAGCCGGCATCAGGCCGTGGCGTTGCGATAGCGACGCTCGACGTCCTCCCAGTTGATCACGTTGAAGAAGGCCGACACATAGTCCGGACGCTTGTTCTGATATTTCAGGTAGTAGGCGTGCTCCCAGACATCCAGCCCCAGGACGGGCGAGTTGCCGTCCATGATGGGGCTATCCTGGTTGAGAGTATTCTCCACCACCAGCTTGCCCTGCGGTGTCACACTGAGCCAGGCCCAGCCGCTGCCGAAACGACCCAGGGCCGCCTTGGTGAAGGCCTCCTTGAAGGCATCGAAACCGCCCAGTTCGCGGTCGATCGCCTGTGCCACCTGACCCTGCGGATGACCACCGCCATCTGGCGACATCATCTGCCAGAACATCGAATGGTTGGCATGGCCACCGCCGTTGTTGATCACGGCCTGGCGCTTGCCCTCCGGCACGTGGTCGAGGTTGGCAATCAGCTCCTCCACGTGCACATCCTCGAGGCCGGTCCCCTCGAGGGCCGCATTGAGGTTGTTGACGTAGGTCTGATGGTGACGGGAATGGTGAATCTCCATGGTCAACGCATCGATATGCGGTTCCAGGGCATCGTAGGCATAGGGAAGGTCTGGAAGGGTATGCGCCATGATCATTCCTCCTCGTTGGTGTCCATCGGGATCCGTGGTCCCGTGTCACCCCCAAGGATGGCAGGTATGCGCAGTTGTTGCTAATGATTCCTGTTATCCCTTGTATAGAAGATGTTAATCGACACCCCTGAACGACGCGAGCCGGCCCTCGAGGGGCCGGCTCGCGCGCTGGCGCAACCTGGAAGCTCTCTCCCTACAGCTTGCTTTCCAGCTCCGGCAGCGCCTCCAAGAGGTCCGCGACGAGGCTGGTTACTGCCGAGAGCGCCACCTGGAAGATCCCGATCTTCCTTACAGCTTGCTTTCCAGCTCCGGCAGGGCCTCGAAGAGGTCCGCCACCAGGCCGTAATCGGCGACCTGGAAGATCGGCGCCTCCTCGTCCTTGTTGATGGCGACGATCACCTTGGAGTCCTTCATGCCCGCCAGGTGCTGGATGGCACCGCTGATGCCCACGGCGATGTAGAGGTCCGGGGCGACGATCTTGCCGGTCTGGCCCACCTGCATGTCGTTGGGCACGAAGCCGGCGTCAACCGCGGCGCGGGACGCGCCGATGGCGGCACCCAGCTTGTCGGCGATGCCGTCGAGGAGCTTGAAGTTGTCGCCGTTGCCCATGCCGCGGCCGCCGGAGATCACCACCTTGGCCGCGCCCAGCTCGGGGCGGTCGGACTGGGCCAGCTCCTCCTTGACGAAGGTGGACTGGGTGTTGTCGGCGACGAAGTCGACCGCCTCCACGCTGGCGCTGCCGCCCTTGCCCACGGCATCGAAGCCGGTGGCGCGCACGGTGATCACCTTCAGCGCGTCCTCGCTCTGCACGGTGGCGATGGCGTTGCCGGCGTAGATCGGGCGCTTGAAGGTGTCGGCAGACTCGACGGCGATGATCTCGGAGATCTGCGCCACGTCCTTGAGCGCGGCCACGCGCGGCAGCACGTTCTTGCCGGTGGTGGAGGCACAGGCCAGCACGTGGCTGTAGTCGCCGGCGAGCTCCGCGATCAGCGCCGCGGTGGGCTCGGCGAGCAGGTGGGCGTAGGCGGCGTTGTCGGCCACGCGGACCCGGCTGACGCCGTCGAGCTTGGCCGCGGCCTCGGCGATGGCGGAAACGCCCTCGCCGACCACCAGCACGTCGATATCGCCGCCGATGGCCTTGGCCGCGGCGACCACATGGGCGGTAGCGCCGGCCAGGGCGCCGTCGTGATGTTCGGCCAGAACCAGAATGCTCATGAAATCACCTTCGCCTCGTTCTTGAGTTTGTCGACCAGCTCGTCCACCGAGCCCACCTTGACGCCGCCCTGGCGCTCGGCCGGTGGCTCGACCTTGAGCAGCTTGACCTTCGAGGCCACCTCGATGCCGAGATCCGTCGGGCTCTTGACGTCCATCGGCTTCTTCTTGGCCTTCATGATGTCGGGCAGCTTGGCGTAGCGCGGCTCGTTAAGGCGCAGGTCGGTGGTGACGATGGCGGGCAGCGAAAGCTCGACGGTCTGCAGGCCGCCGTCGATCTCGCGGGTCACCTGAAGCCGCTTTTCATCACCTTCGCCCTCGACACTAATTTTGGAGGCGAAGGTGCCCTGGGGCAGGCCGGTCAGCGCGGCGAGCATCTGGCCGGTCTGGTTGTTGTCGGTGTCGATGGCCTGCTTGCCGAGGATCACCAGGCCGGGCTGCTCCTCCTCGACCAGCTTGGCCAGCGCCTTGGCCGCGCCCAGCGACTCGACGCGCTCGTCGGTCTCGACGTGGATGGCGCGGTCGGCGCCCAGCGCCAGCGCGGTGCGCAGCTGCTCCTGGGCGGCCTTGGGGCCGACGGTGACGGCGACGATCTCGGTGGCCACCCCGCGCTCCTTCAGACGCACCGCCTCTTCCACGGCGATCTCGCAGAAGGGGTTCATGGCCATCTTGACGTTGGTGAGGTCGACGTCGCTGTTGTCCGGCTTGACCCGGATCTTGACGTTGTAGTCGATGACGCGTTTGACCGCGACGAGTACCTTCATAGTGTCCTCGCTTGGTTCACACTGGGAACCTGATGGTTGGCGAAGCGGACCCTGTTCCCGGGTCGATGCGGGAGGAGACCTGCCTCCTTGGAAACCGGCTGGCATACCCTTATGCGTTTCATGCAAGCGTTTGATAGGCGCAGCACCGTAAAAACCCTCTCAATGTGCCATAGCCGCATCCTGATCAACAATCCCCGGGCATCCGGGCACATGCCGGGCCATGACGCACTGCACCATCGCAGGGGGTGACCCTTTACCGCTATTATGCCTATCATGGGTCATGGCTAGAAGCAAACGACCGTTTTAAATCCTTTCGACGTTGGTCGCATCCAGCGGCCACGTTCCCGGGACAGCAAGGAGAGAGCAGGTGGAAGAACAAGTCGAACGCGATTCCATGGATTTCGATGTGGTCATCGTCGGCGCCGGACCCTCAGGCCTCTCGGCGGCGGCTCGCCTGATGCAGCAGGCCAATGAGGCCGGCCAGGAGCTCACGGTGTGCGTGGTGGAGAAGGGCTCCGAGGTGGGCGCCCATATCCTCTCCGGGGCGGTCTTCGAACCCCGGGCCCTGGCCGAGCTCTTCCCCGACTGGGAGGAGCGTGGCGCGCCGCTGACCACGCCGGCGACCCGCGACGAGGTCTACCTGCTCAAGGATGCCGAGAAGGGCCAGAAGCTGCCCAATGCCCTGGTGCCGCCCTCCATGCACAACACCGGCGGCGACATGACCCGCTACGTGATCAGCGCCGGCAACCTGTGCCGCTGGCTGGCCGAGCAGGCCGAGTCGCTGGGCGTGGAGATCTTCCCCGGCTTCGCGGCCCAGGAAGTGATCCAGGACGAGGACGGCACCGTGCGCGGCATCCTGATCGGCGACATGGGGGTGGGTGCCGACGGCCAGCCCAAGGATGGCCATATGCCGGGCATGGAGCTGCGCGCCAAGTACACCCTGTTCGCCGAGGGGGCCCGCGGCCACCTGGGCAAGCGGCTGATCGAGCGCTTCGAACTCGACGCGGGCAAGGACCCGCAGCACTACGGCATCGGCCTGAAGGAGCTGTGGGACATCCCCGCCGAGCAGCATGAACCCGGGCTGGTGCTTCATGGGTCCGGCTGGCCGCTGGACAGGCACACCCACGGCGGCTGGTTCCTCTACCACGCCGAGAACCAGCAGGTGGTGGTGGGCCTGATCATGGACCTCTCCTACCAGAACCCCTGGCTGTCGCCCTTCGACGAGTTCCAGCGCATGAAGCACCATCCGGTGCTGGCGAAACATCTCGAGGGCGGCAAGCGCGTGGCCTACGGGGCCCGGGCGATCGCCAAGGGCGGCTTGAACTGCCTGCCGAAGATGACCTTCCCCGGTGGGCTGCTGATCGGCTGCGATGCCGGCACGCTCAACTTCGCCAAGATCAAGGGCCTGCACACCGCCATGAAGTCCGGCCTGGTGGCCGCGGAGAGCGTCTTCGAGGCGATCGCCTCGGGCGACGAGGGCGGCCAGGAGCTGACCGCCTTCACCGAGAAGTGGGAAGCCAGCTGGGCCTATGCCGAGCTCAAGGCGAGCGCCAGCTTCGGCCCGGCGATCCACAAGTACGGCACCTTCCTGGGCGGCGCCTACAACTTCACCGACCAGCTGCTCGGCGGCAGGCTGCCCAGCCTCCATGACACCACGCCGGACCATGCGGCGCTCAAGCCCGCCGAGGAGTGCGAGAAGATCGACTATCCGAAGCCCGACGGCAAGCTCTCCTTCGACAAGCCCTCCTCGGTGTTCCTGTCGAACACCAACCACGAGGAGGACCAGCCCTGCCACCTGAAGCTGACCGACCCCGAGCTGCCGATCCGTGACAACCTGCCCAGGTACGCCGAGCCGGCCCAGCGCTACTGCCCGGTGGGCGTGTATGAGGTGATCGAAGACGACGCCGGTAACCCCAAGTTCCAGATCAACTTCCAGAACTGCGTGCACTGCAAGACCTGTGACATCAAGGACCCGGCCCAGAACATCACCTGGGTGGCGCCGGAGGGCGGCGGCGGGCCCAACTATCCGAACATGTAGGCTGCAAGAAGAGAGGACAATGTGCTCCAGGGGCAGGCCAGCAAAGGCCTGCCCTTTTTTCCTGTCCGAAGGCGACGGGCTGCCCTGTCGCTTGCTCCTTGTGGCTTGCAGCTCCCGGCTCAGTCGCCGGTGGCGATGGGCCGGGCGGGGTCGCGGATCCACTCGCTCCAGGAGCCGGGATAGAGCCTGGGCAGGGGACGGCCGGTGATCGCATAGGCGAGGATGGTATGGCAGGCGGTGACCCCGGAGCCGCAGTAGGCAATCGGCGACTCGCTCTCAGGCAGCTCGCTCGCCAGCGCCCCGGCGGGCTTGAAGTGGCCGTCAGCGGTGAGGTTGTCGGCACTGGGCCGGCACACGGCACCCGGGATATGGCCCGCCACCGGATCGATGGGTTCCACCTCGCCGCGGAAGCGCTCCCTGGCGCGGGCGTCGATAGGGGTCGCCGAGCCCACCAGCAGCTCCCCGGCCGTGACGTGGCTCTGGTCACGGTAGGCCGGTTGCCAGTCGGAGCCTGCCGGCATGGCCTCGGGGTCGCCATCCTCGAGCAGCTCGCCGCCCGCCGCCAGCCAGGCCCTGAGGCCACCGTCGAGAAGCCGGACATCGGGATGTCCCGCCCAGCAGGCGAGCATCCACCAGGCCCGCGCCGCCGCGAGCTGGCCGCCCATGTCGTCATAGACCACCACCGGCTGTCCCGGCCTGATCCCCAGGCGCTGCACCACCGCGGTGAAGGCCGCTGGCGTGGGCAGCGGATGCCGGCCACCCTCCCCCGGCGGCCCGGCCAGGTCACGGTCCAGGTCGAGGTGGTGGCTGCCCGGCAGGTGGGCCTCCCACCACAGCCGGCGGCCCGCATCGGGCTCGCCCAGGCGGGCACGACAGTCCAGCACCCGGGGCGGGGTGGCGCCCTCGAGCGCCTCGGCCAGCGCGGTGGCCGTGATCAGCGGAGTGGTCATGCGTCGGCTCCCTCCAGCAGTTCGATGGGCGCCCGGCGGGCGATAAGGCGACGCCGGCCGGCATTTTGGAACTGTACCTCGATCACCGGATTGTCCGGGTCGCCCTCCACCACGCTGATCCGGCCCTCGCCGAACACCGCATGGCGCAGGGCCTGACCGACCCGGAAACGGGCTGACGGCGCCTCCGCGGCGCCCACCTTCGCGGCCGGACGCGCCGCCACCAGCGGCAGCGAGTGGCCCAGCGAGGCCAGGTAGCGCCGCACCAGGTCGGGATCGGACACCGGCAGCGGGCCCTGCGCCTCTTCTGCCTGGGTGCCGTCGAGCCGGTGGGCGACCCGCTGGCCATCCTCCCAGGCGGACTCGGCGATGAAGCGACTGGGGCGGTGGTCACCGCCGTCATGGAGCAGCACCAGGCGCTCTCTCGCCCGGGTGATGGCCACGTAGAAGAGCCGCCGCTCCTCCTCCAGGCGCCCCGGCGTCAAGGGATTGTCGCGGGTATAGTGGGGAAAGTCCTCCTCGTTGACCCCCGCCACCAGCACCAGCGGCCACTCCAGGCCCTTGGCGCCATGCACGGTGCTGATCAGCACCCCGTCGTCGCGGTTCTCCACCGGCCGGGAGAGCAACTCGATGAAGGCCTCCGTGTCGCTGCCCAGCTCGCCGGCCTGCTCGACCAGCACGTCGAGCAGGCGCACGTCCTCCTCGCCCTTGTCGCGTCGGGCGGCGGCACGCTTGAGCACCTTCTCGGCGTCGACCTCGGAGACCACGTGCTCGAGCAGACGCGCCGGCGGCCAGGCCGACAAACGCGGCAGCTCGCAGAGCAGCGCCCAGCGCTTCTTCAGAGTACGTCGCTGGTGGGGCCTGAGCCCATCGAGCAGCGGATCGTGGCGCTCCGGCCAGCGCTGGGTCTCGGCCAGCCGGTTGGCCAGGGCAAGGATCCGTTCCCGGGCCACGAAGGGGGTGGGCTGAGCCAGCAGCATCGCCAGGTGTCCCGGGTCCTGGAGCCGCCGGGGCTCGACGGCGAGACGCAGGTAGCCGGCCAGGGCCTCGACCAGCGGCAGGCGGAAGACGAAGCGATCCTCCCGGGCGAGGCGGAAGGGGATGCCCTCGCGGAGCAGCGCCAGCTGCAGCGGCACCGACAGCGCCCAGCTGCGCACCAGCAGGCAGGCCTCGGCCAGCCCACGTCCCGCGTGGCGCCAGCCGTCGAGCTCGGCGAGCAGCCCCTGGCTGCCCTGCCCCACGGCCAGGCCGGTGGCGGGATTGTCCGGCGCGGCCAGGCAGAGCTGGTCGGGACGCCGCCGGTTGGCGGCGATGGCATGGTTGGCGGTGAGGGCCAGCGCATGGCCATGCCGGAAGGTGGTCGAGAGCGGGTAGTCGCGGGCCGCCCCGAAGGTGGCGGTGAAGTTCTCCAGCATGGTGTCGGGGTGGGCGCCCCGCCACTCGTAGATGCACTGGTTGGCATCGCCCACCGCCATGACCTCGGCATCGCGGCCGGCGAGCAGCGCCAGCAGCCGCTGCTGGGCGGTGTTGATGTCCTGGTACTCGTCGATGACCACGTGGTCGAGGAAGCCCTGGACCCGGCCGCGCAGGCCGGCATCCGCCTCCAGCGCCAGCAGCGGACGGTAGAGCAGGTCGGCGAAGGTCATCAGCCCCTGGTCGGCCAGCAGCCGCTCGGCATGCTCGAAGGCGGCCACGAAGTGGCCCGTCTCCTCGCCGAAGTCGAGCTGGCGGTGCAGCTCGGCCGGCGAGGCCATCTCCGCCTTCACCAGCCCGCAGAAGTGGGCCAGCGCCTCGAGGCGCTCGGCCTCCAGGGCCGTCTCGCGCGCCTCGGGGGCCTCGCCCAGCGCGGCCAGCGTGGCCTGGCGCAGCAGCCGCTCGAGCTGCCAGTCGGCGGTGAGCAGCTGACGCGGCGCCAGTGCCCCCCAGCGGGTCAGGCTCGCGGTCAGCCGATGGCCGAGGGAGTGGAATGTCCGCACGTCGGGCAATGCCTGGCCGGCCGGCGCCATCTCAGCCAGGCGGGCCTGGAAGTCTTCCCGGGCCGAGCGGTTGAACATCAGCACCAGGATCCGCGCCGGGGGTACCCCCTGCGCGAGCAGGTGCAGCACCCGGGCGACCATGGTCGTGGTCTTGCCGGCACCGGCCACCGCCGCGACCCGGGCGTGCCCCCGCCCATGGGCGACCACGGCGCGCTGCTCGGGGGTCAGCTGGCGGATCCGCGTCATGGCACCTCGCCCACGGGGTCCGCGCCCGCGTCCAGCCGCCCCAGGGGCTGCCAGGTGCCGCGGCTGGTCAGGCCCAGCTCGAGGAGGCCCCCGCCGAGTTCCCGGGTCTCGGCCTGCTCCACCAGGCGGTAGTAGACGTTGCGACCCAGCCGTGCGGCGAGCCCGAAGCGCACCGCGACCTCCGGCACCGTCTCGCCGGCCGGCGTCTCGCTGAGCACCAGCCGATGCGCCTCGCCAAGCGCCAGGCGGTCGCCGACGTTGGTGGTCAGCCACCACCGGCCTTCCTCGTCACGCTCGGCATCCACCACCAGGAAGGGACGGTCTTCGACCCGGATACGCTGCCGCTCGGCCGGCGTCACCAGCACGTAGTCGCCGTCGGGTTCGCGGCGCAGGATGGTCGAGAGCAGGCGAACCAGCCGCGGTCGGGCGATGGGCGTGCCCTCATGGATCCAGCGACCGTCGGCGGCGATGGTGAGGTCCATCTCGCCGAGGTGGTCGGGATGCCAGCGATCCACGGGCGGGATCTCGCCCTCGGGATCGATCTGGGCCAGCAGCGGATCGAGTTGCATGGTGCGCCCTCCCCCGGGCCACGGATGACAGGGTGATGACGGTAGCCTAGACCAGTCCGGCGGCGCGCAGCGCCTCGCGTACCTCGGCAGGTGCCTCGGGCGCCGCGGCGCGGAACAGCCGGTAGAAGTTGCTCGTGGTCTGGGCGGCGACCTCCTCGATGCTGATGCCTCGCTCGCCGGCGATGCATTCGGCGACCTCGACGACCCAGGCCGGCTCGTTGGGCTTGCCACGATGCGGTACCGGGGCCAGGTAGGGGCTGTCGGTCTCGATCAGCAACCGGTCCAGCGGCAGCCTGCGGGCCAGCTCGCGCAGCGATTCGGCGTTGCGGAAGGTCACGATGCCGGACAGCGAGATGTAGAAGCCGTGCCGCACCGCCTCGCGGGCCATGTCCAGGTCCTCGGTGAAGCAGTGCAGCACGCCGCCCACCGCCGGGTCGGTATGTTCGCGGATCAGGGCCAGGGTATCGTCGCGCGCATCACGGGTGTGGATGATCACCGGCAGCTCGAGTTCACGGGCGGCAACCAGCTGGCGGCGGAACCGCTCTAGCTGCACCTCCCGGGAGGGCACCCTGTCGGGCGTCCTGTCGAGGTAGTGGTAGTCCAGGCCACACTCGCCGATGGCCACGGCACCGACGCGTTCGGCCGCCTCCTTGATCGCCGCGACGCTCGGCTCCTCGGCGACGCTGTGCAGCGGATGGATGCCGGCGGAGATCACCACGTCCTCATGGCCCCGGGCAAGCTCGGCCAGGGCCGGCAGGTCCTCGAGGGTCACGGCGATGGCCAGGAACTGGCGCACGTCCCGGGCGCGGGCGGCATCGAGGGCGGCGGCCAGGTCGCCGCCGTGGGTCCCGGGGTCGAGACGGTCAAGATGGCAGTGGGAATCGACGAACATTCAGACAACAACCGATGTGAAGGGGTGGACAGTGGAGGCGCGGGCACTCAGAGCGTATAGGTCGGGGCGCCCTTGTCGAGATGACCGGCCAGCAGGGTCTCGATGCGATCCCTAACGGCCTGGTCCTCGGCGCTGAAGTGGATACCGATGCCCGGGACGCGGCGCCCGGCCACGCCCTCGGGCGAGACCCAGACCACCTGGCCGGTGACCGGGACCCGCTCGGCATCCCCGGGAAGCATGAGCAGCAGGAAGACCTCCTGGCCCAGCTCGTAGCGCTCGCGGGTGGGCACGAAGATGCCGCCGCGCTCCAGCACCGGCATGTAGGCCGAGAGCAGGGTCGGGACGTCCTGGATCGTCAGGGAGAGCGCTTTCTGTGCGGCCATGGAGCCTCCTCAGTCAAGGGCACAACAGGTCAAGAGCGCAGCAGCGTGGACCAGCGGACCAGCCAGGCCTCGAGGGCCAGCTGGGGGTTGGGGTTGCCCCCCTCGGCCAGGAGGCGACGCTGCTCGCGGGCATAGTCCAGCAGGCGGAACCAGTCGCGTACCCGAGCATTCTTGACCGCCTGGCGATAGAGTACCAGCAGGTCGGGGTTGCGCAGTTCGCTGGTGTCGCCGGACAGCCCCAGACGAATCAGGTCCTCGAGCCAGGCGATACCGTACCACAGGATGGCGTCGATGGACTGGCGCTCCAGGCGGGCCGCCTCGGCCACCGGCTCGGCGCCCCTGACCAGCGCCTCGAAGGTCTCCAGGAGCTGCTGGCGCAGGGCCCGGGACTCCGGCTCGGCGAGCTCCAGCGCCCGCAACGGCAGCCCCCCCGCGGCCCGGAACCAGAAACGGGCCTCCTCCTCGCCGCCCAGGCGCTCGGCCAGCCACGCCCGGCAGTCGGCCTCGGCCGGCACCGCCAGGCTCCAGTGCTGGCAGCGCGAGCGGATGGTGGGCAGCAGCCGCGAGGGAATGTCCGACAACAGCACGAACAGCGTCCGCCCGCCGGGCTCCTCAAGGCTCTTGAGCAGCGCATTGGAGGCCGCAACGTTCATGGCCTCGGCGGGCGAGATCACGATCACGCGGTAGCCGCCCTGCTGGGCGGTCTGGGCGACGAAGGCATTGACCTCGCGGACCGGGCCGATGCGGATCTGCCGCTTGCCCTCCTCCGGGGCCACGCGCAGCAGGTCGGGGTGATAGCCCGAGGCCAGCATGTGACAGGCATGGCAGCGGCCGCAGGCGTGCTCGCCCGGCGAGGCGCAGAGGGTGCGTGCCACCAGCGCCTCGGCCAGGGAGTGCTTGCCGAGGCCGTGGGCGCCGGATATCAGCAGCGCGTGGGGCAGTCGCCCGGCATCGGCCAGACGCACCAGTTCCTGCCACCGCGCCTGCAGCCAGGGCAAGGGGCGGGGGACCTCGGCCTCGCTCATGACCAGGCCTCCAGCCGCTCGTCCAGCCGCGCCAGCAGTTCGGCCTGGACCTCCGCCAGGCCGGCCCCGGCATCGATCACCACCATGCGACCGGGCGCGGCCTCGGCACGCGCGAGGTAGGCCTGGCGCACCGCCTCGAAGAAGGTGCCGCGCTCCCGCTCGAAGCGGTCGCGCTCGCCGCCCTGCCCCTTCAGGCGCCCCTCGAGGCGCTGCTGGGCCGCGGCCATGGGCATGTCCAGCAGCAGCGTTAGGTCGGGCGTGAGGCCCCGCTGGACGAAGGCCTCGAGCTCGGCGATGCGAGCCACCTCGATGCCGCGCCCGCCCCCCTGGTAGGCATAGGTGGCATCGGTGAAGCGGTCGCAGACCACCCAGGCGCCGCGCTCGAGCGCCGGGCGGATCACCCGCGCCAGGTGCTGGGCCCGGGCGGCGAACACCAGCAGCAATTCGGCATCCGGGTCCAGGGGCTCCTCGCCGGCGGGGTCGAGCAGCAGGCCGCGCATCGCCTCGGCCCGCGGCGTGCCGCCGGGCTCGCGGGTGGCCACCACCTCGTGGCCACGGGCCCGCAGATGGTCGACCACCAGGGCCAGGTTGGTGGACTTGCCCACTCCCTCCCCGCCTTCCAGGGTAATGAAGCGTCCCTTTCCTTGATTGCCATTGCGCTCGAGACTTTCCCGGCGACCGGCCTGCGAGGAGGCGCTGTGAATACCTCCGTGTACGCTACCGACGCCCTGCTGCGCTCTCGTGTCCCGCTCCGCTTGCAGGGCCGGTGCTGGCCATCCGTGGCCAGCCCGTTCGGAGCAATGCTCCTCACCCCTGGCGTAGGACCTCCTCTGCGGCCTGTCCCCGGCGTCCCTCGCTGGCCGATCCGGGTCGTTATTGCACATGCCTGCTCCAGTCAGCGATTGCGGATATACCGGTTCACCGCATTATTGTGCTCGCGCAGGGTGCGCGAGAAGTGATGGGTACCATCGCCCTTGGCGACGAAGTAGAGCGTCTCGCCCTCCTCGGGCTGTACGGCGGCTTCCAGCGCGGCTCGCCCGGGCAGGGCGATCGGCGTGGGCGGCAGGCCATCGATCACATAGGTATTGTAGGGCGTGGCCTCGCGCAGGTCGGCGCGGGTGATGTTGCCCTCGTAGCGCTCTCCCATGCCGTAGATCACGGTGGGGTCGGTCTGCAGTCGCATGCCCCGTTCCAGGCGGCGCTTGAACACACCGGCGATCTCGGGGCGCTCCTCGGGGGCGCCGGTCTCGCGCTCGATCAGCGAGGCCATGATCAGCGCCTGGTAGGGGCTCTCCAGGGGCAGGTCGTCGTCACGCCCCGCCCATACCTCGTCGAGGGTGGCCTCCATCCGCTCCAGGGCCTGGCGCAGGATCTCCAGGTCGCTGAGCCCCTTGTGGTAGCGGTAGGTGTCCGGGAAGAACCACCCCTCGGGGTGGCGACCCTCGCGGTCGAGACGGGCCATCACCTCCTCGTCGGAGAGGCCCTCGGTGTGGTGCTCGAGCTTCGGTGCGGCATCGAGCAGTTCGCGCATCTGGCGGAAGGTCCAGCCCTCGGGAACGGTCAGCGGGTAGGTCACCACGTCGTCGCTGCCCAGCAGGTCGAGCAGTTCGCGGCCGCTCATGCCAGGCTCCAGGCGGTACTCCCCCGGGCGCAGGCGTGGCAGGGCCTCGGGGTCCAGCCGGGCGAGCAGCCGGAAGGCCCACGCATCGGCGAGGACCTCCCGTTCGTCCAGTTCCCTCACGACCCGGTGGTAGCCGGCGCCGGCGGGCACCTCGTAGAGGGCCGGTTCCTGGAGGGCGATGGGCGCCTCCAGTCGCGACTGCCAGTAGCGGTACCCGGCAAACGCCGCCAGGGCCGCCAGGATGATCAGAACAAGCAGAATCTTCAGCACACGCCCCATGCGGGTCGTCCTCGTTCAGTCGTCTAGCCTTATCGGGTGGCCCAGCGCCTCATGGGCCACCGCCTGCAGGCGGCGATGCACCGCGCCGAGGGTCCAGCGCCGCAGGAGCTCTCCTCCGGGCCCATCCAGCCGGGTCACCGGCCAGACCCCCTGTACCGAGTTGCCAAGCCAGACCGCCTCGGCACTGGCCAGCACCCCGGGGGCGGCATCGACCTCGGCAATGGGCAGCCGCTCGAGCAGCACTGCCCGCAGCGTGCCGGCCACGCCACAGCGGACCAGGCGCGGGGTCTCGAGCCGTCCTCCGCGCTGCCAGAAGAGGTTCATGCAGGTCGCTTCCACCAGACGGTCCTCGCCGTCGCAGAGCAGCCCCTCGGCGGTGTCGGCATCCGACCACTCGGACCGCGCCAGCACGTTCTCCAGGCGATTGAGGTGCTTGAGCCCGGCGAGCACCGGCTGCAGCCCCAGCCGCAGGCGACAGTGGCGAACCCTCACGCCCACCTTCCAGCGGGTGGCATCGGGGACGAAGGGCGACAGCTGCCAGCGAAGCCGGGGAGCGGGTACCGCGGGAGCAGCATAGCCGCGACCTCCGCTGCCCCGGCTAACGATCAGCTTGAGGACCGCAAGCCCCTCGCCGGCCTGGGCCAGTGGGCGTTCCAGGTCGTGCTTGGCGGGCATCGGCATCCCCAGCACCCGACAGCCACGCGCCAGGCGCGCCAGGTGGGATTCCCACAGACGCGGGACACCGTCACGCACCAGCACGGTCTCGAAGAGGCCATCGCCATAGGCGACGCCACGATCGTCCAGCGGCCAGCCCGCCGGCGAGGCCTCGGCTCCCACCTGATGCTCCTCGGGCCTCACACCCTGGTGAAGACCAGGGTGCCGTTGGTGCCACCGAAGCCGAAGGAGTTCGACAGGCTGACGTCGATCTTCATCTCGCGAGCGGTGTGGGGCACGTAGTCGAGGTTGCAGCCTTCCTGGGGGTTATCCAGGTTGATGGTCGGCGGCGCCACCTGGTCACGGATGGCCAGCACGCTGAACACCGCCTCGACGGCACCGGCGGCGCCCAGCAGGTGGCCGATCATCGACTTGGTGGAGCTGACGGCCACCGATCTTGCGGCCGCGCCCATCACCTGCTCGACGGCACGGCTTTCGGCCAGGTCACCGTGCGCGGTCGAGGTACCGTGGGCATTGATGTAGTCGACGGCCGAGGGGTCGATGCCGGCATCGCGGATGGCATTGCGCATGGAGCGGGCGGCACCGTGGCCATCCTCCGGCGGCGCAGTCATGTGGTAGGCATCGTCGCTCATGCCGAAACCGGTGAGCTCGGCATAGATGGTCGCCCCGCGGGCCTTGGCCTGCTCATACTCCTCGAGCACCACCACACCGGCGCCATCGGAGAGCACGAAGCCGTCGCGGTCCCGGTCCCAGGGGCGGCTCGCCGCGGCCGGGTCATCGTTGCGGGTGGAGAGCGCTCGGGCCGCCGAGAAGCCCCCCAGGCCCAGCGGCGTGGTCGCCATCTCGGCACCGCCGCAGACCATCACGTCGGCATCGCCGTAGGCGATGGTGCGGGCGCTGTAGCCGATATTGTGGGTCCCCGTGGTACAGGCCGTGGTGATGGCGATGTTGGGCCCCCGGAACCCGTGCTGGATCGCCAGGTTGCCGGAGATCATGTTGATGATCGACCCCGGGACGAAGAAGGGGGAGATCCGCCGCGCCCCGCCCTTGAGCAGGGCACTGTGGTTATGCTCGATCATCGGCAGGCCACCGATCCCCGAGCCGATGGCCACACCGATGCGATCGGCATTGCCATCGTGACACTCGATCCCGGCATCCTCGATCGCCTGGGCACCGGCGGCCATCCCGTACTGGATGAAGAGGTCCATCTTGCGGGCCTCCTTGGGATTGAGGTACGGGCTGATGTCGAAGTCCTTCACCGACCCGCCGAAGCGCGTGTTGAAGGCGCTGACATCGAAGTGTTCGATGGGCGCGACACCGCTCTTGCCGGCCAGGATGCTGGCCCAGCTCTCCTCCACGGTATTCCCCACCGGCGTGACCAGACCGAGCCCGGTCACCACAACCCTTCTACGAGCCATCAGCTTTCCTCCAGACAACCTTGGTGACACGACCCCGCGACGGGGCCGTCATTGCGCGCATTATACCCGAGTCTCCCCGACCTGTGCGGGCTCGGCAAGTTCCTGTCGCGCATAGCACGAGAGCCGTCCTGACAGGGCAGGACGGCTCTCCACGGGGCACTGGCCCCGGACGCCTCAGCAAGCGGTATCGACCGCCACCTTACTGGTGGGCGTTGACGTAGTCGATGGCTTCCTGAACGGTCGTGATCTTCTCGGCTTCCTCGTCGGGAATCTCGGTGTCGAACTCCTCTTCGAGCGCCATCACCAGCTCGACGGTATCCAGGGAATCGGCGCCGAGGTCCTCGGTGAAGGAAGAGGAGTTCTGGATGTCTTCTTCCTTGACGTTCAGACGCTCGGCCACAACCTTCTTCACGCGCTCTTCGATGGTGCTCATTATGACGTACTCCAGTCGTTCACATTGGCCGTTCGGAAAACCAGCCGTTAAAGATCCAGATCCGCTAGCCGGAAGCTGCGGGGTAGTTTATAGACGCCCCCGGGTCGGCGCAACCGCCGCCCCACGGAGGCTTCAACGCATGTTCATGCCGCCGTTGACATGCAGGGTCTCGCCGGTGATGTAGCCCGCCGTGTCGCCGGTCAGGAAGCCCACCGCCGCAGCGATCTCCTCGGGCTCGCCGAGCCGCGCCAGCGGGATCTGGCCAAGCAGCGCCTTGTGCTGCTCCTCCGGCAGGGATTCGGTCATGTCGGTGGCGATGAAGCCGGGTGCCACCGCATTGACGGTGATGGCGCGGGAGGCTACCTCACGGGCCAGGGCGCGGGTGAAGCCCTCCATGCCCGCCTTGGCCGCGGCATAGTTGGTCTGGCCGAGATTGCCCATGGTGGCGACCACCGAGCTGATCGAGACGATGCGGCCGAAGCGCGCCCGGGTCATGCCCCGCAGGCAGGCCTTGCTGACGCGATAGACCGACTTGAGGTTGGTGTCCATCACCGCGTCCCACTCGTCTTCCTTCATGCGCATCAGCAGGTTGTCGCGGGTGATGCCAGCGTTGTTGACCAGGATGGTCGGTGCCCCGAACTCCTCGGTGATCGCCTTGATCAGGGCATCGACGCTGGCCTGGTCGGTGACGTCCAGCGGGCGGCCGGCCCCCTCGATCCCCGCCTCGGCGAGGTCGGCCCCGATGCGCTCGGCACCGGCATCGGTGGTGGCGGTACCGATCACGATACGTCCCTGGCGGCCCAGCTCATGGGCGATGGCGCGGCCGATGCCGCGACTGGCCCCGGTGATCAGGGCGACTCTACGCTCGGTTGTCATGGTCTCTGTCCGTCCACGTCCGGGAGTTGGATCAGCCATTGGCCGTCGGCGACTGACCGACGGCATCCCTGGCCAGTTCGAGGGCCGCGGAGAGGCTGTCCGGGTCGTTGACCGCCAGCCCCTTGCTGCCTCGGGCGATTCGCTTGTTGAGCCCGGTGAGCACCTTGCCCGGCCCGCACTCGATGAACACCTCGGCACCGCGGGCGGTCATTGCCTCGATGCAGGAGGTCCAGCGCACCGGCTGGTAGAGCTGCTCGATCAGCCGGGTCCGCAGGGTCGACACGTCGGCATGGGCCTGGGCATCGACGTTCTGGAACACCGTGTAGCGCGGCGAGCGAAGCTCGACTTCTTCCATGGCTGCCGCCAGACGCTCGGCGGCAGGGCGCATCAGTTCGCAATGCGACGGTACCGAGACAGGAAGCGGCATCGCGCGCTTGGCACCGGCTTCCTGGCAGGCGGCGATGGCCCGCTCCACGGCGGCCTTGCTGCCGGCGATCACCACCTGCCCCGGGGCATTGTAGTTGACGGCAGCGACCACGTCGCCGTCGGCGGCCCGGGCACAGGCCTGCTCCACCGCCTCGTCATCGAGGCCGAGAATCGCCGCCATGGCGCCCTCGCCGGCGGGAACGGCCGCCTGCATCGCCTCGCCGCGCAGCTTCACCAGGCGCACGCCCTGGGCGAAGGGCAGCGCCCCGGCACACACCAGAGCACTGTACTCGCCCAGGCTGTGGCCAGCCATGGCCCCGGGGCGCGGCCCCTCGAGCTCCTGCCAGACCCGCCACACCGCCACGCTGGCGGTAAGCAGCGCCGGCTGGGTGCAGGCGGTGGCATTGAGCGCCTCGGCCGGTCCCTCCTGCACCACCTGCCACAGGTCGTAGCCCAGGGCGTCGGCCGCTTCCTCGAAGGTCGTGCGCACCACGCTGTAGCGCTCTGCCAGCTCGCGCAGCATGCCGATCTGCTGGGAGCCCTGCCCGGGAAAGATGAGGGCAAGGGGTTGCGTCATGTCGATCACCTTTGCGCTTGTTGACTGTCGCCGATGCCGGGCGCACCCGGCATGGTCGGCCCAATGGGCCTGGATCCGCTCTCGGCTCGGCCGCGGTCGGCCGACTCGACAGGGGACCGCCGGTGGTCCAGTTCCGCGGCCAGCCGGCTCGGCAGGTCGCGCTTCACTTCATTCACCGCCCGTTGCACCGCGTAGCGAAAGCCCGTGGCATCGGCGCTGCCGTGGCTCTTGATCACGATCCCGGCCAGCCCCAGCAGGCTGGCGCCATTGTAGCGCACGGGATCGAGCTCACCCTTGAGGCGACGCAGCGCCGGACGGGCGAGCAGCCCCACCAGCCGGCTGCTCCAGTGGGCCTCGAAGGTCGCCTGGACCCGCTCGACCAGCAGCCGCGCCAGGCCTTCGCTGGCCTTGAGCACGGCATTGCCGACGAAGCCGTCGCAGACCACCACGTCGGCGGCACCGCTGAAGATCCCGTCGCCTTCCACATAGCCCAGGTAGGCGATATCGGGATGCCGGCGCAGCCAGGCATCGGCCTCGCGCACGCTGCGCGTGCCCTTGGTGCCCTCGACGCCGACATTGAGCAGCGCCACCCGCGGCGCCTCGAGGCCGTCCACATGGCGGGCCATCACCTCCCCCATCAGGGCGAAGTCGACCAGCCGCTCGGCACTGGCCTCCACGTTGGCGCCCAGGTCGAGCAGGTAGCAGCGACCCAGGTCACGGGTGGGAATGGCGGTGCTGATGGCCGGCCGGGGAATCCCCGCCACCGTGCCCAGGGCACGCCGCGCCAGCGCCATCAGCGCCCCGGTATTGCCGGCGCTGACCCCGGCCACGGCGTCCCCGCCGGCGACGCAGTCAAGCATCCGGGCCATGCTGGTGTCGCCGCCGTGACGCAGCGCCTCGCTGGGTCGCTGGGACTGCTGGACGATCGCCGGGGCATCGCCGACCCGCAGACGCGACGCCGCCGCGGCAAGCTGCCGCGGCAGGCGGGCTATCTCGTCCTCCAGCAGGCCGGCGGGGCCGAACAGGCGGAGCTCGAGATCGGGATCGGCACTGGCGGCCGCAGCGGAGCCCATGACAGCCGGGCGGGGACCGAGGTCCCCGCCCATCGCATCGATGGCGATCCGCACGTCAACGGCCAGCCATTACCACCCGGGATGGCGTCGCGTCAGGCGTCGACGACCTTGCGGCCACGGTAGAAGCCGTCCGGGGACACGTGGTGGCGCAGGTGGGTGGTGCCGGTCTCCTTGTCCTGGGAGAGGGCCGGCGCGGTGAGGGCGTCGTGGCTGCGACGCATGCCGCGCTTGGAACGGGTCTTGCGGTTCTGTTGAACTGCCATGGGTTGTCACTCCAGAGTGAAACGAGGGTGTATCAGGGTTTGCCCTTGATCTGCCGCAGCACATCGAAAGGGCTCGCCGGGGCGCTGGCCGACGCGTCGGCCGCCTCCCCGCTGTTCAGCTGGTCGCGCGAGACCGGACACTCGGCCTCGTCGTGGTAAACCACCTGGGGCAAGCTGAGGATGAGCTCATCCTCGACCACCGCCAGCAGGTTCAGCTGTTCGTTTTCCACCAGCACCGGCTCATGGGTGCTCGGCAGCTCCGCGGCCAGGGCGTCACTGGTGACCATCCCCAGCCGGAAATCGCTCTCGACCTGCTGCGCCATGGGCTCGAGGCAGCGCCGGCACGGCAGCTGCAGATCGGCCTTCAGGTGGCCACGGATCTCCCGCCGCCCCTGGGGGTCGATGGCGAAATCCAGCCATACCTGAGCATCGCCGGACTGGCCACCGACTTCCTCGGCGAGCCGCGCCATGTCAGAGAGCGCCACCAGGCCTTCCAGGTGTTCGGCACGGGCCGCGAGCTTGTAGGGCTCGACCCTGCCGGGGAGTCTTGAGGTCAACATAGGCGCGCAATGATAGGCACTCCCCCTGCCCCTGTCAAAGCCGCCATCGTCCCGGGTTATCATGGCGGCGCGGCGCCATGACCGGCGCTGCCGACTCACTGTTCCACCGACCCGCCCCGGAGAATGCCCATGCCCCACCTGATCCTTGCCTCGGGCTCGCCCTGGCGCCGCCAGCTGCTTGACCGCCTGGGGATCCCCTATGCCTGGGAGAGCCCCGACATCGACGAGACTCCGCGCCCGGGCGAGGCACCCGAGGCCCTGGTCCATCGCCTGGCGCTGACCAAGGCCGAGCGGCTGGCCGACCGCTTTCCCGCCCACCTGATCGTCGGCTCCGACCAGGTGGCGCTCTTCGAGGGCGAGATCCTCGGCAAGCCGGGCGACGCGGCCACGGCCCGCGCCAACCTGGCTCGCTTCTCCGGCCAGCGCGTGCGCTTCCTCACCGGCCTGGCGCTACTCGACACCGGGCACGGCCGTCACCGGGTGTGCCACGAGCGCTATGACGTGGTGTTCCGCCAGCTCAGCGAGGACGAGATCGCTCGCTACGTGGAGAGGGAGCAGCCGCTGGACAGCGCCGGCAGCTTCCGCATGGAGGGGCTGGGCATCGCGCTGTTCGAGCGGCTCGAGGGCGACGACCCCAACACCCTGATCGGCCTGCCACTGATCCGCCTCTGCAAGATGCTGCGCGAGGCCGGGCTGGACCCTCTGGGCGACCGGGCTTCGCCCGAGTAGCAAGGAGCAAGGAGCAAGGACAAGGACAAGGAGCACGCAGTATCGACCTCGCACTGCTGGCCGCATCAACGGGGTGCCTTGCAGCTTGTCCCTTGCGCCTTGTAGCTGAGCATTTCTCGCCGCCTAGGGGGCGAGCTGATACCGCACCGGCGACTCACCCCGCGGCAGGCCGAGCCACTCCATGGCGACCCGGCCGAACTGGCGGGAGATCCGCTCGAGGGGATCGAGACGTGGGGTGTAGTCGCGCAGTCGCGCCTCGCCCAGTCGAGCGCGTGCCACGCCGTCGAGGCTGTCGAGCCCATCCACCAGCCCCAGCTCGAGGGCCTGCTCGCCGCTCCAGATCAGCCCGCTGAACAGTCGCTCATCGTCGGCCAGCCGGTCGCCGCGCCCCTCGCGCACGTCGTCGATGAACTGGCGGTGGGTGGTGGAGAGCACCTCCTGCCAGAACTCGCGCTGCCCGGGGGCGATGTCCGAGAAGGGGTCGAGGAACGCCTTGTTCTCGCCGGCCGTGAACACGCGACGCTCGACCCCCAGGCGCCCGATGGCCTCCTCGAAGCCGAAGCCGGCATGGATGACCCCGATCGAGCCCACCAGGCTGGCCGGTGCGGCGATGACCTCGTCGGCCGCCGCGGCCACGTAGTAGGCACCACTGGCCCCGATGTCCTCGATCACCGCCAGCACCGGCTTGTCGCCGGCGTCGCGCAGCCGCATCACCGCCTCGAAGATGCGCTGGGACTGCACGGGGCTGCCGCCGGGGCTGTCGATATGCAGCACCACCGCCTCGGCCTCTTCCGCCCGCCAGGCCCGCTCCAGGCCCTCGATGATGCGCTCGGCGCTGGCCGGGGAGTCGCTGTCGATCACCCCCTTGACCTCGACGACCCCGAGGTGCGGCTGGGCAGGCGCGCCACTCCCCGGGGCCCCCAGGATCCCGTAGAGCGAGATCGAGAGCGAGGCCAGGATCAGCAGCGCAAAGAAGAAGCGGAAGAAGAGCTTCCAGCGCCTGGAACGACGCTGCTCCACCAGCACCCCGTCGATCCAGCGACCCATCATCTCCAGCTGGGCCAGGCGCTGGCGCTCGCGCAGCGTCTCGGCATCCTCGGCGGGAGGAGCGGCAGCATCGCCCCGCTGCGCCTCGCGCTCACGGCGCGCCTGCTCCGGGGTCAGCTCCGGCCCGTTCGTCCAGCGGTCATCACGCTTGTCGTCGTCACTCATGGTCGTCCTGTCCCTTGGTCAGCTAGCCGTGCAGCCAGTCGAAGAGCTCGGGCACCGTCTCGGCGGTGAACACCGGCCGGCTGGCGGCAAGGCGCGCCGGGGCATGCACGCCCCAGGTCACCGCCGCCCGGTCCATGCCCAACGCCCGGGCCATCTCGAGGTCGTATTCGGTATCGCCGATCATCACCGCCTCGTCGACCTCGACATCGAGCTCGACGAGGAGCTCCTCGAGCATCCGGGGATGCGGCTTGGAGAGCGTCTCGTCGGCGGTGCGGCTGGCATGGAACCAGTCGCCGCTGCCGCTCTCGCGGAAGATGCGGTCCAGGCCGCGGCGGCTCTTGCCGGTGGCCACGGCCAGCCGCTGGTCCGCCCTGCCGCGTAGCCGGGCCAGGCCGGCCTCGACCCCGGGATAGAAGCGCATGGGGCCGGTATCGCCTTCGACGAAGTGGTAGGCATAGCGCGCCCGGAGCAGCTCGGCACGCTCGGCGTCGATGCCGGGGCAGAGGGTGGCGATGGCCTCGGGCAGCCCCAGGCCGATGATGTTGCGGACCGCCTCCGCCTCCAGCTCGCCCCAGCCGGCTTCCCGGGAGGCCACCTGCATGCTGGAGACGATCCGGGCGATGGAGTCCATCAGGGTGCCATCCCAGTCGAAGATGGCCAGTCGATAGCGCATGAAGCCTCCGTGTCAGCGGGCGTGGCGGGCGCGGTCAAGCACCGTCTCGAGCTCGGCGGGCAGCGGCGCCTTGATCTTCACCGGCCGGCCACTGCTGGGCTCGGGAAAGGTCAGCGCCGCGGCATGCAGGAAGAGGCGCGACAGCCCCAGCGAGGCGGAGAGCCGCTGGCTCTCGCGGCTGCCGTACTTGTCGTCACCGAGCAGCGGATGGCCGGCATGGGCCGCATGCACGCGGATCTGGTGGGTCCGCCCGGTGACCGGCTCGGCCTCGACCAGGGTGGCCTTCTCGAAGGCCTCGCGTACCGCGAAGCGGGTCCGGGCCACCTTGCCGCCCGGCTCGACCCGCACCCGTCGCTCGCCGTTGGGAAGCTCGAAGCGGTCGAGCCGGGCGCTGACGAAGTCGCGTCGCGCCGGCCAGCGCCCGGCTACCAGCGCCAGGTACTGCTTGTCCATCTGGCGCTCCTTGAGCGAGGCGTTGAGCGCCAGCAGCGCCGGGCGCGACTTGGCCAGCAGCAGGCAGCCGGAGGTGTCGCGATCCAGGCGATGGACCAGTTCCAGGAAGTCGAGGTCCTCGCGCACCTGGCGCAACGCCTCGATCAGGCCGATCTTCACCCCGCTGCCGCCATGCACGGCGAGTCCCGAGGGCTTGTTGATCACCAGCCAGTCGCGCCCCTCCAGCAGCACGCTGCCGGCGAGCAGGTTGCGCAGGTTGTCGCTCACCTCGCGGACCGCCTCCCGAGGCGTGAGGCGCAGCGGGGGGATGCGCACCATGTCGCCCAGCGCCAGGCGGGTATCGGCCTTGACCCGCTTCTTGTTCACCCGCACCTCGCCCTTGCGCACGATGCGGTAGATCAGCGCCCTGGGCGCCCCCTTCATGCGCGTCAACAGGAAGTTGTCGACCCGCTGGCCAACCTGGCCCTCGGTCACTTCCACCCACTGCACGTCGCGCCCTTCGGCCATGCCGCCACTCCACTGAAAACCTGCTCGAAGGGCGCATTCTACCGCAGTGCTGGCCATCCTGCGCCAATTGCTGGCCACACCCTTTGCTGGTATATTGCCAACTCGCTTCACTGGGTCGTCACGACCCGACAGAGCGCCTGCACGACAGACACGCAGGCCGGAGCGAAAAGATCAGGCCGCGACGATCCTCGCCAATCCGGGGTCCCGCCGCCGACAAGCAAGCGATACAACGCCACGCCCGGCTTCGGTCGCGCTCCCTGCAGCACGACCGAAGATCGCGGGATACGTACAACAACGTGCCGGAGGCCGGCGTTGGCGAATCGATGAATGCCAGGTGTTGGCGGTGACCGCAGGGCCGGATGGGCGACGTCCCACCGAGACATGTCCTGCCTCCGCCCCGTACTCAACATGATCACGCCGTGTCGGTTCCATCGTGCAAGGATGAGCCGGAACGGCCGGGCGCACTACCGCATCCGCGACATGCGCTGAGCACAAGCACGCAGCAACCAGCGGTTCGCCTCCGTCGTTGACCGCCATCCGGCGCGTCCCTACTTGCGAGACGACATGAAACGGATGCTCATCAATGCGACCCAGCCCGAAGAGCTGCGGGTCGCGCTGGTCGATGGACAACGCCTCTACGACCTGGACATCGAGTCCGGTGCCCGGGAACAGAAGAAAGCCAACATCTACCGCGGCAAGATCACCCGCGTGGAGCCCTCCCTCGAAGCCGCCTTCGTCGACTTCGGTGCCGACCGCCACGGTTTCCTGCCCCTCAAGGAGGTATCCCGCGACTACTTCCTGAAGGAGCCCTCGGGCCGACCCAGCATCAAGGAGGTGCTCAAGGAGGGCCAGGAAGTCATCGTCCAGGTGGACAAGGAGGAGCGCGGCAACAAGGGCGCCGCCCTGACCACCTTCATCAGCCTTGCCGGTCGCTTCCTGGTACTGATGCCCAACAATCCCCGGGCCGGCGGCATCTCGCGGCGCATCGAGGGCGAGGAGCGCAGCCAGCTCAAGGAGGCCATGAGCCAGCTGACCGTGCCCGACAAGATGGGCCTGATCGTGCGCACGGCCGGCATCGGCCGCTCCCCCGAGGAGCTGCAGTGGGACCTGGACTACCTGGTGCAGGTCTGGGAGTCGATCACCGAAGAGGCCGGCAAGCGCCCGGCGCCCTTCCTGATCTACCGCGAATCCAACGTCATCATCCGCGCCATGCGCGACTACCTGCGCCAGGACATCGGCGAGGTGCTGATCGACAGCGAGCAGGTCCACCAGGAGGCCCTGGCCTTCATCCGCCAGGTGATGCCCTCCTACCAGCAGAAGATCAAGCTCTACGTCGACGAGGTCCCGCTCTTCTCGCGCTTCCAGATCGAGTCGCAGATCGAGACCGCCTATGAGCGCGAGGTCAAGCTGCCCTCCGGCGGCTCCATCGTCATCGACCATACCGAGGCGCTGGTCTCCATCGACATCAACTCGGCGCGTGCCACCCGCGGCAGCGACATCGAGGAGACGGCCCTGCAGACCAACCTGGAGGCGGCCGACGAGATCGCCCGCCAGCTGCGCCTGCGCGATATCGGTGGCCTGGTGGTGATCGACTTCATCGACATGAGCCCGGCGCGCAACCAGCGCGAGGTCGAGAACCGCATGCGCGACGCCCTCAAGCTCGACCGCGCCCGGGTGCAGATCGGCCGCATCTCGCGCTTCGGCCTGATGGAGATGTCGCGCCAGCGCCTGCGCCCGTCGCTTGGCGAGACAAGCGGCGTGGTCTGCCCGCGCTGCGATGGCCAGGGCACCATCCGCGACGTGCGCTCCATCTCGCTCTCCATCATGCGCCTGATCGAGGAAGAGGCGATGAAGGAGCGTAGCGCCCAGATCCGCGCCATCCTGCCGGTACCGGTGGCCACCTACCTGCTCAACGAGAAACGCGCCGTGCTGGCCGAGATCGAGCGGCGCCAGGGCGTCCGCGTGGTGATGCTGCCCAACCCGGACATGGACACACCCCACTACGATGTCCAGCGCCTGCGCGACGACCACGTCGACGAGGAAGGCACCGCGACCCTCTCCAGCTTCGAGCTCTCCACCGACACCGAGGTGGGCAAGGAACCCGAGGCCGCCTTCGGCAAGCCGGTCCAGCGCGCCGAGGCCGCCGTGAAGACGGTGATCCACCACGAGCCGGCGCCCGCCTCCCTGCAGCAGGAAGAGGCCCCGGCCCCGGCGCCCGCTCCGGCGGCCCCGACGGCGGCCAAGGCACCGGCCGCCCCGCCCGTCGCCGAACCCCAGGCCGGGGTGCTGGGCCGCCTGGTCAAGGGCCTGGCCAAGCTGCTCGGCAGCGACGAGGCGCCCGCCGGCACCGAGCCGAAGCCGTCGGCCCGCCAGGGCGAGTCGCGTGGTGACCAGGGCGCGCGCAAGCCCGCCCAGCGCGACGACGAGCGTGGCGGTCGCAACGGCCGCCAGCGTCGCCCGCGCAACGACGAACGGCGCAGTGCACCACGCCAGGAGGGCGAGCGCGGGGAAGGCAAGCCCGCCGGCGCCGAGGGCCGCGGCAGCCGTGGCGGACGTGGCCGCGGCGGTCGTCCCGAGGAGGGCCGCCAGGCGCGTCCGCAGGAGGCGCCCAAGGCTCGCGATGAGAAGTCACGTGACGAGAAGCCACGCGACGACAGGGCTCGTGACCAGAAGCCCCGAGACGAGAAGCCCCGCGATGACGCCCGTCGCCAGAAAGGCAGCGACAAGCCGACCGAGAAGACGGGCGACACGCGTACCGAGAAGCCGGGCGCTGCCGAGGCCCCGGTGGATGACGGCAAGCCCAAGCGCACGCGCAACAATCCGCGTCAGCGCACCCGCAAGCATGCCATCAACCCCAAGGCCGAGGCCGAGCAACAGCGCCTGATGGCCGAGGCGGCCGAGGCCGGTACCGACACCGAGACCGCCCAGGGGCAATCCCAGCCCGCCGAGGCGAAGTCCGAGTCGGACGCGGCCAAGCAGCCAAGTGGCCAGGATTCCAAGGCCGAACCCAAGGCAGAGCAGAAGCCCGCCGAAGCGAAGACCGAGCCGGAAGCGGCCAAGCAGTCAGGCGATCAGGCCGCCAAGGCCGAATCCAAGGCGAATGCGCCCAAGGCGGAGCAGAAGCCCGTCGAGAAGCCTGCCGAGCCCAAGGCCGAGGCGCCAAAAGCCGAGCAGAAGCCCAGCGAAGCCGAGGCACCGAAGTCGGAGCAGAAGCCAGCCGACAAGCCGGCTGAAGCCAAGGCTGAGTTCAAGGCCGAGGCGCCGAAAGCCGAGCAGAAGCCCGCCGACGCCAAGGCCGAGGCCGAAGCACCGAAGCCCGAGAAAAAGCCGACCGAAGCCAAGGCCGAAGCAGCGAAAGCCGAGCAGAAAACTGCCGAGAAGCCTGCCGAGACCAAGGCTGAGGCACCGAAGGCCGAGCAGAAGCCCGCCGAAGCCAAGGCCGAGGCGCCGAAAGCCGAGCAGAAGCCGACCGAGGCCAAGGGCGAAGCCCAGCCGGATGCACCCAAGCCGGAGCAGAAGCCCGCCGAAGCCAAGGCCGAGGCACCGAAAGCCGAGCAGAAGCCCGCCGAAGCCAAGGCCGAGGCACCGAAAGCCGAGCAGAAGCCGGCCGAGAAGACTGCCGACGCCAAGGCGGAGGCACCGAAGGCCGAGCAGAAACCCGCCGAGGCGAAAGCCGAAGCACCGAAGCCCGAGCAGAAAACTGCCGAGAAGCCTGCCGAGACCAAGGCCGAGGCACCGAAGGCCGAGCAGAAGGCTGCCGAGGCGAACGCCGAAGCCAAGCCGGAAGCGAAGGCCGAGGAGCAGGCGACGGAGAGCCGCGCCAGCCGCCGTCGCCGTCGCCGCGCTCATAACGACCCGCGGGAGATCCGCCGTCGTGAGCAGGAGGCCAAGGCCCAGGAGGGCAAGCAGGGCTGAGGACACCCGTCCCGCCTGCACGACTGACAGCGCCCGCAGCCATGGCTGCGGGCGCTGTCGTATCGGGGAGGGGAAGAACCGGGCAGGATCAGGCTGGCACGGCCAGGCGGGGCTCTCGCTCCAGGGTCACGCCGAATCGTTCGCGCACGGTATCGGCCACCCGTCCGGCGAAGTCGAGCAGTTCCACCGCACTGCCGCCGCCGAAGTGCACCAGCACCAGCGCCTGGCGCTCATGCACGCCGAAGTGCCCCTGCCGCCAGCCCTTGAGGCCGCACTGGTCGATCAGCCAGCCGGCCGCCAGCTTGACCCGGCCATCGGGCTGGGGGAAGTGCGGCATCGTCGGATAGGCTTCCAGGAGCCTCCCCGCCAGGTCGGCCGCCACCACGGGATTCTTGAAGAAGCTCCCGGCATTGCCCAGCACGGCCGGGTCGGGCAGCTTCTCGCGGCGGATCGCGCAGACCGCCTCGGCCACTTCCAGGGCACTCGGCGAGGCGTCCACCCGGGCGGCCAGGTCACCGTAGCCGAGTCGGGGTCGCGGCGAGCGCGACAGGCGAAGCACCAGCCGGGTGATCACCACGCGCCCCTCCAGGGCACCCTTGAAGACGCTGTCGCGGTAGCCGAAGGCACACGCCGCCGGCGAGAGAACCGCCTCGCGGCCATCGTCGAGATGAACCAGGTGTACCGCCTCGATGACATCGCTCAGTTCCACGCCGTAGGCGCCGATGTTCTGGATCGGCGCGGCCCCGCACTGCCCGGGAATCAGTGCCAGGTTCTCGGTGCCCCACAGGCCCCTGGCGGCCAACGCCATGACCAGCTCATGCCACACCACCGCGGCCTCGGCATGGACGAGGACCTCCCTTCCCCGCTCCTCCAGCCACCACGACTGCATGGCGGGATGGACCACCAGGCCCGGGAGCCATGTCGGCAGGATCAGGTTGCTGCCGCCCCCCAGCAGGGTCAGCGGCCCACCCTCGCGCCGGGCCAGGTCCAGCGCCTCGCGCACCTCGTCGAGGCTGGCCGGCGCGACGAAGCGCTCCGCCCGACACGGCAGGCCCAGGGTATTGTCCCGCGAGAGGTCGTGGTGGGCACAGAGCGCCAGGCTCAAGGCCCCGGCTCCAGCTGCGCCTCGACCTCCTCGAGCAGTCCCCGTGAGGCCGCCTCGATCAGGTCCAGCACCTCGTCGAAGCCCCGGTCACCGCCGAAGTAGGGATCGGGCACGGCGCGGCCGGGATGCCCGGCATACTCCAGGAACAGCCGTGCCGGCACCCGGCTGTTGGGCGGCCGTTGCGCCTCGATGGCCTCGAGGTTGTCATGGTCCATGGCCAGCAGCAGGTCGAAGCGGTCGAAGTCGTCAGCGGCGAGCTGCCGGGCGCGCAGCCCGGAGAGGTCGACCCCCCGGCGGGTGGCGGCCTCCTGGGCCCGGGGGTCCGGCGCCTTGCCCACGTGCCAGGGACCGATACCGCAGGAGTCCACCTCCACCCGGTTAGCCAGCCCGCGTGCCTCGAGCAGGCGCCGGAACACGCCCTCCGCACTGGGCGAGCGGCAGATATTGCCGAGACAGACGAAGAGCACGCGCATCAGTGACCTCCCGGCTGCTGCATCAACTCGCGGACCCGTGCCAGGTCCTCCTCGGTGTCCACACCCGCCGGATGCGGCACCCGGGCCAGCGCCACCTGGATGGCATGACCGTGGTGCAGCGCACGCAGCTGCTCGAGCTGCTCCAGGCGCTCCAGCGGCGAGGGGGACCAGTCGCGGTACTCGGCGAGAAAGCCCGCCCGGTAGGCATAGAGCCCGATGTGCCGCAGCCAGGCATCGGTCTCCAGCAGCTCGGGGCGACGCGCGAAGGCGTCCCTGTCCCAGGGGATGGGGGCCCGCGAGAAGTAGAGGGCGCGACCGGAGAGCGCACGCACCACCTTGACCGCATTGGGGTTGAAGAGCGTCTCGACGTCGCTGATCGGCTCGGCCAGGGTGGCGATGGAGGCGTCGGGATCGTCGAAGAGCCGCGCCGCCACCTGATCGATGAGCAGCGGCGGGATCAGCGGCTCGTCGCCCTGGACATTGACCAGCACGGCATCATCGGCAAGCCCCAGCCGTTCGGCCACCTCGGCCAGGCGGTCGGTTCCCGAGGGGTGGTCGTCGGCGGTCAGCAGCACCTCGGCGCCGCAGGGGGCCAGCGCATCAACGACGCGCCGGTCATCGGTGGCGACCACCACCCGGGTGGCAGCGCTCTCCCGTGCCCGCCGCCAGACGTGGGCCACCATGGGCTCGCCGGCGATCTCGGCCAGCGGCTTGCCGGGCAGCCGCGAGGAGGCGAAGCGTGCCGGGATGACGGCGATGAACTCCTGCATGGGACCTCCTCAGGATTCGCCGGTGCGACCGGGCGAGTCGTGGAGCTTCTCGTCGACGTCCATCGCCCGGGCCTCCTCGGGCAGCATCACCGGGATGCCGTCGCGAATCGGGTAGGCGAGGCCATCGTAGCGACAGGCCAGCTCGGCGGCCTCGCGGTTGTACTTCAGCTTGCCCTTGCACAGCGGGCAGATCAGCATCGCCAGCAGTTCCTTGTCCATGACTCCCCCTCGGGTGGGTTTCAGGTGGCGGCCCGGGATGCACGCCGTGCCGCCTGGGTTGAGAGTGACACCAGCCGCGCCTGCAGCCAGTCGATGAAGGCGGCGTCGGGCCGGGCCTCCACCTCGAGGACCCAGCTGTCGACGGGCGCCAGCTCGCGACACTTGACCGCATCCTTGGCGGTCATCACCACCGGCCGACGGTCGGCGAAGGCCAGGTCGGCCGCCGTGAAGCGATGGTGGTCGGCGAAGGCGTGGGGGATCGGCTCCACGCCCAGCGCCTCCAGGGTGGCGAAGAAGCGCGCCGGGTGACCGATCCCGGCCAGGGCATGCGCCGGGCCATCGAAGGGTGGCGGCGAGGGCGGCACCCGCGCCCCGTCGCCGAGGCGGCGCCAGGCGGAGGGCACCAGCGCCATGCCATGGGCCCCGGGCGGTGCCTCGAAGGCCGGCTCGCCGTTGACCACCACGGCATCCACCTTCTCGAGCCGTGCCAGCGGCTCGCGCAGCGGACCCGCCGGCAGGCAGCGCCCGTTGCCGAAGCCACGCCGGCCATCCACGACCACGAGCTCCAGGTCGCGTCCCAGTGCCAGGTGCTGCAGGCCGTCATCGCCGATCAGGATATCGCACCCTGCCGCCAGCAGTCGCCTCGCGCCGCGGGCACGGTCCGGGTCGACCACCACCGGCACCCCTGTCTGGTCCGCCAGCATGCGGGGCTCGTCGCCGCAGGCCGCCACCGGCGTGTCGGCATCCAGCAGCAGCGGATAGCGCTCGCTGCGACCGCCATAGCCCCGCGAGAGGATGCCGGGCGACCAGCCCCGCTCGGCGAGAAAGCGCGCCAGCCAGGCCACCAGCGGCGACTTGCCGGTGCCGCCCAGGGTGATGTTGCCGACCACAATCACCGGCACCGGCGCCTGCCAGACGGCCCGCCTGCCAGAGGAGAAGGCGTCGGCGCGACGCCGCACGGCCAGGCGATAGAGGGCCTCCAGCGGGCGCATGGCCACCAGCCAGCCATCGCCCCGATAGGCGGCCGCCAGCCAGCGCTCGCCGAAACTGCCCGCCATGGCTCAGGCCGGCTCCTGGAACTGCAGCCGATGCAGGGCCGCATAGGCCCCATCCCGGGCGAGCAGCTCGGCATGGCTGCCCTGCTCGACGACCTCGCCCTGCTCGAGCACCAGGATGCGGTCGGCGCGCTCGATGGTCGAGAGGCGGTGGGCGATGACGAAGGTGGTACGCCCCCGGCAGACCTCCTCCAGGGCGGCCTGGATATGTCGCTCCGACTCGGTATCCAGCGCCGAGGTCGCCTCGTCGAGCACCAGCAGCGGCGCATCCTTGAAGATCGCCCGGGCGATGGCCAGGCGCTGGCGCTGCCCGCCGGAGAGCATCACGCCGTTCTCGCCGATCACCGCGTCATAGCCCCCCGGCATGCGTTCGATGAACTCGTGGGCATGGGCGGCCCGGGCCGCGGCCTCGATCGCCGCCCGATCGGGATCGTCGATCCCGTAGGCGATGTTGTCGGCAATGCTGGCATTGAACAGGGTGACCTGCTGGGAGACCAGGGCGATCTGGCGGCGCAGCGGTTGCAGGCGGAACGCCTCCAGGGGCACCTCATCGATCAGGATGCGCCCCGCCGTCGGACGATAGAAGCGCGGCAGCAGGCCCACCAGGGTCGACTTGCCGCTGCCGGAGCGGCCGACGATGGCGACCATCTCGCCAGGCGCCACCTCGAGGTCGATGCCCTTGAGTACCTCGGGCTGATCCTCGCCGTAGGCGAAGCGCACCCCCTCGAGGCGAACCCGCCCGGCGAGGCGGCCCGGGTCACGGGTGCCCTCGTCGCTCTCCGGGGGCTCCTCGAGCAGGCCGAAGAGCTCCCCGGCGGCTGCGATGCCCTTCTGGATCTCGCTGTTGATCTCGGTGAGCTGGCGCACCGGCTTGGCCATCAGCGCGGCGGCGGTGACGAAGGCCACGAACTCGCCGGGGGTCATCGCGTCCAGCAGAGTCGGCGACATGGCCAGCCACACCAGCAGCGCCAGGGACAGTGCCACCAGCAGCTGGATCACCGGCGTGCTGGTGGCCTTGGTCAACGCCTCCTTCATGCTCTGGCGGCGGTTGACCTCGCTGGCCTCGGCGAAGCGCGCCTTCTCGTAGGCCTCGGCACCGTGGGTCCTCACCACGCGGTAGCCGGAGAGCGCCTCGGAGGCCACGTGGGTGACATCGCCCATGGAGCGCTGGATACGCCGCGAGATGCGCCGAAAGCGCTTGCTGGCATAGCTGACCACGACGCCGATCAGCGGCGTCACGGCCAGGAACAGCAGGGTCAGCATCCAGTTGGTCCACAGCAGGTAGCTCACCAGGCCGATCACGAAGAGCCCCTCGCGCAGCAGGATGGTGACCGCCTTGGTGGCGGCCCCGGTGACCTGCTCGACGTGGTAGGTGACCCGCGAGATCAGGTGCCCCGTGGAGTGGCCATCGAAGAAGTGCCCCGGCAGGTGAAGCATGTGGTTGAAGACGTCGCAGCGCAGGGCATGGACCAGGTTGCGGGCCACGCTGCTCATGAAGTAGGTGCCGAGGAAGGTGCCGACCCCGCGGGTCGCGAACATTCCCACCACGAACAGCGGCAGGAAGAGCCGGAAGGCGGCATCGGGATTCTGGATGCCGTCGATGAGCCGCTTCATCATCTCGGCGAGGGCGGTGCTCGAGGCGGCATAGATGGCATAGCCGAGGATCGCCAGCGCGAAGGCCCGCCAGTAGGGCTTCACGTAGCCCAGCAGGCGCTTGTAGAGGGTCCAGCCGGAATGTTCGATCACGGTCTCTCCGCTTGAGGGGTTGATGACGCCGCGGTGGCGATGCGTACGTGCCGGATCTCCAGGCCGGCGGCACGGTCCAGGACGCGCACCACGTCGGCGTGGGCAGCACGCCCGTCGGCCTCCACCACCAGGCCGAATTCACGCGCCTGCTCGGCCTCGGCGGCCAGGGCCTCGCCCAGGGTCCCGGCAGTGTGGACCCGCTCGCCCAGCCGGTACTCGCCCGCGGCGGTCACCACCAGGGTCACCGGCGATGTCTCCATCTCCTGGCCGCTCTCGCTCTCGGGGAGTTCGAGCTCCAGCGCCTGGCGGGTCTCGAAGGTGGTCGAGACCATGAAGAAGATCAGCAGCAGGAAGACCACGTCGATCAGCGGGGTCAGGTTGACCTCCACCGGGTCATGCCGTCGACGGGGAAACCTCACGGTTGCTTCACCCTGGGGGCGATGCGCCCATCGGCCTCGAGTTGTTCGTCGCCGCGTGGCCCAGGCCGCGACTCGTCGGCGTGCCGCTCGGCGAGTACCAGCTCGCCCGGGTAGTGGGCGAGGTACTCGACCACCTGGCCGGCCTGCTCCTCCATGCGCACCGTGATGTCCTCGACCCGGCGCTGGAAGTAGCGGTGGAACATCAGCGACGGGATCGCCACGGTGAGGCCGGCCGCGGTGGTGACCAGGGCGCGCGAGATGCCGCCGGCCAGGTCGGCGCTCCGGCTGGCCCCGTCGCCGGTCACGATCACCGCGAAGACCTCGATCATGCCCACCACGGTACCCAACAGGCCGATCAGGGGCGTGATGGCGGCGATGGTGCCCAGAGGGCTCAGGAAGCGCTCCATGTCGTGGATCACGGCGGTGGCCGCCTCCTGGAGCCGCGCACGCACCTGCTCGTGGCCGAGCCGGGCATTGCGCAGCCCGGCCGCGAGCACGCCGCCCAGCGGGGAGTGCCCTTCCAGCCAGTAGAGGTTGACCTGCCCCCGCGCCACCAGCCGGCAGACCTCCTGTCCCAGCCCGTAGGGCGCGATGCGACGCGCCCTCAGGGTCCACAGGCGCTCGATGATGATCACCGTGGCCGCCAGCGAGCAGCCCAGCAGCGGCACCATCAGCCAGCCGCCGGCGATCAGGGCGTCCATCATGTCCATGCGGTTTCCCCCTGCAGATGACCGGCCCGGAGGCCGGGAGTCAGTGAGGCGATTCTAACGCAAGGCAGTCCCCTCGGACACCGCCCTGCCGCAAGGCGGCCGGCCGCTCGGTGCGGATTGCCTGGCGGGCGCTCTCGCCGAGCCACAGGGTCACGGCGCCGTCCAGGGCGGTGCTCCACAGGCAGCTGCCGACGTCACGGAAGCGGCGCACGACGGGGCCCGCCGGATGGCCGAAGGGGTTGTCGCGCGCCACGCTGAAGACCACATGGCGAGGCGCCAGGCGCCGCACCAGCGAGGTGCCGGAACTGGTGGTACTGCCGTGGTGCCCCGCCACCAGCAGGTCCACCCCCGGGGGAAGCTCGGCGAGGAAGCGTCGCTCGGTATCGCGCCCCACATCGCCGGTGATCAGCAGGTGCTGCCCGCCGACACTCGCCAGCAGCACGCAGGAACGGTCGTTGGACGACAATCCGTCGCGACCGGCCGGTGGCCAGAGGATGCGGAAGGCCACGCCGTCGCGTCGCCACTCGCGCCCTGCCGTGCAGGGCTCGGTCGGCACGTCGAGGGCCGCGCCGGGCGGTGCCAGGAAGCGCGTCACCCGGTGCTGATCGCGCAGGGCCGGCAGGCCACCGGCATGGTCCTGGTCGGCGTGGCTGATCAGGACGTCATCGAAACGCTGGCCCGGCGGCCACAGCGAGCCAAGCGGCATGAAGCCGGAGCCGAAGCGCGGCCCGGTGTCATAGAGCGCGCGATAGCCGGCGGTGCGCAGCTCGACCAGCTGGCCCTGGCCCACGTCGTGGACCCGGACGCGCAGCAGGCCCTCGGCTGGCACCGGGGACGAGGCGGTGAGGCCGAGCGGCACCCCCAGCAGCAGGGCCGTGCCGACCAGCCGCAGGCGCGCCGCCAGGCCGGGCAGCGCCCACAGCAGGGCGGCAAGCCCCAGGGCCAGCCCCAGCGGGACGACCCGCGACGGGGACGGCAGCCAGAGGGGCAGCCAGGTGGCGGCGAGGCCCAGCAGCGAGGCCAGGGCGTCGGCCAAGAGGCCGAAGAGGGTCCAGCACAGTGCCGAGAGCGGCGGCAGCCAGGCCGTCAGCCAGCCGAGCAGCCCCAGGGGCACCAGCAGGCTGCTGACCAGGGGGACGGCGACCAGGTTGACCAGCGGGGCCGCCGGGGCCAGGCGGTCGAAGGCCAGCAGCACCGCCGCGGCCATCAGCGGCGCCAGCAGCAGCTGGGAGCGGACCAGGGCCCGAAACCAGCCGCTCACCCCCTGCGGGCGCGCCCTCCCCTGCCAGACGAGGATCAGCAGCGCCACGGCGGCGAACGACAGCCAGAGGCCGGGACGCCAGGCCGACAGGGGATCGGCCAGCAGCACCAGCGCCAGGGCCAGCCACCAGGCCTGCCAGGGGCCGGGCGCATGGCGACCGCTGGCCACCCACAGCCCCACCAGGGCCATGATCATGGCGCGCAGCGCAGGGGGCTCCAGGCCGGCCAGGCCGGCATACCCCACCGCCGCGGCACCGGCCAGCCACCAGGGCCAGACCGCCAGGCGCCATGCCCGGGGGGTGACCAGCCAGGCAAGCCCCCTTGCCAGCCACAGGGCGAAGGCGGCCACCAGCCCCACGTGCAGACCGGAGATCACCATCAGGTGGGTGGTGCCGGTGGCGTTGAGCAGGTCCCAGTCGCGCGTCTCCAGCCGCTCGCTCGCCCCCAGGGTCAGGGCCGCCAGCCAGCGTCGATGATGGGGTGCCAGCGCCTGCTCGTCGAGGTGGGCCAGCGCCAGCCGGCGCGGCGAGAAGGGGGCGGAGGCCAGGCGGCGTGGGGGTGGCTCGCGGCGCACATAGCCGCTGGCCTGGATGCCCTCCCGCCACAGCCAGCCGCGATAGTCGAAGGCGCCGGGATTGGCGAAGCCCGCCGGCGGACGCAGGCGAGCTGTCAGCCGCCAGCGCTCGCCGGGGACCATGGCCGGGGCGTCGAAGAAGGAGAGCCTGACCCGCCCGAGGCCGCGGCAATCGGGCAACGTCGCTGCCAGGGGGCGGCACGCGATGACCGCCAGCGTCAGCCGTGCCAGCCGCTCGTCCCTGACCACCGAGACCAGGCGCCCCTCCAGCCGCAGGTCCTGGCGGGTCAGCCCCGGGGAGAGCTCGCCGCCACGCACCAGCAGCAGCTGGGCCGCCACCAGGGCCACCACCCCCAGCCCCATGGCGAGACGCACGCGACGCCCGGCCAGGACGACCAGCAGACCGATGGCCAGGGCCTCGATGGCCCCCGGTACGGCAAGATGGCTCCCCAGCACGCCGGCCAGCGTGGCGAGTGCCAGGGGAATGGCCAGGCCCAGCTGCATGGCATCGTCCCTGAACGGCAAGCAAGGCGGCCCGCTCACCCCGGAAGCGGCGTCACGTTGAGGGGGCGTCATGGCGAGGCACGCGACTCGTATGCATAATAGCCCGGGTTTGGAAGCCGCGAGCCCCTCGTCAATGCCGCGCCGACTGCTGCAGCGCTACCTGCCCCACCCCGATGCCCTCAGGCGCCGACGTTCCCTGCGCTTCGTCAGCCACCTGATCGGCAATCCTTCGCTGTGGGTGCTGACACGACGCAGCGTGGCCAATGCCTTTTCCGTAGGGCTGTTCAGCGCCCTGCTGCCGATTCCCTTCCAGATGCTGGTGGCCGCCGCCGGGGCCTGGCTGGTGCGCTGCAACCTGCCGCTCTCCATTGGCCTGGTGTGGATCACCAACCCCCTGACAATGCCGCTGATCTTCTACGGCAACTACCGCCTGGGAGCCTGGCTGCTGGACATGCCGGTGCGCCAGGCGCCGGAACGGATCTCCACCCGCTGGATCGCCGAACAGCTGGTGGAGATCCTGCCGACGCTGGCCCTGGGATCACTGGTCGCGGCCGTGGCGATTGCCGCGCTGGCCAACCTGGCGATCAGGCTGGTGTGGCGCTGGCAGGTCTCGCGCAGCTGGAAGGCACGGACACGTCGACGCCGGCGTCAGCGGCCGGCCGTCCGGGAGGAGTGAGGCCGCCATGGCGGCGGCCGGCTGACTGGCCGCCGTCTCATGGGGCGTTCAGTCTCGGTCGTCCGCCGCCTGTTCGACCAGGCGTCCGCCGTCGAGGCGAAGGACACGGTCCTGATGGGCGGCGAGCCCCGGGTCGTGGGTGACGATCACGAAGGCACAGGCCGCACTGCTCGCCAGCTCGTCCATCAGCGCCAGGATGCTCGCCGCGGTGGTCTGGTCCAGGTTGCCGGTGGGCTCGTCCATCAGCACCAGGCTCGGGTCGGTGACCAGCGCCCGGGCGATGGCCACCCGCTGGCGCTCGCCACCGGAGAGCTCGCCCGGCTTGTGGTCGGCCCGCTCGGCCATCCCGACCCGCGCCAGCAGCTGGCGGGCCCGCTCCTCGGCCACCCGCTTGCGCTGGCCGCGCACGATCAGCGGCAGGGCGGCATTCTCCAGGGCGGTGAACTCCGCCAGCAGGTGGTGGAACTGGTAGACGAAGCCGATGTGGCGGTTGCGGAAGCGCCCCAGGTCGGCGTCACCCAGCGCCAGCAGAGACTCGCCGGCGATGCGCACCTCGCCGCGACTCGGGCGATCCAGCCCGCCCAGCAGGTTGAGCAGCGTCGTCTTGCCGGAGCCGGAACTGCCGACCACGGCCACTCGCTCGCCGGCCAGGACCCGCATCGCCAGGCCATCGAGCACGGTGAGGTCCCGCGGTCCCTCGCGATAGATCCGCGTCAGGTCACGGCATTCGAGCATCACCTGCCCCGCCCGGGCGCCCGCTTCCTGTCGTGGGGTCATGGCCGTCTCACTCATAGCGCAGCACCTCGGCAGGCTGTACCCGGGCGGCACGCCATGCCGGATACAGGGTGGAGAGGAAGGTCAGCACGAAGGCCGCCGACACGATATTGCCCACATCGCTCCAGATCAGGCGTGACGGCAGGTTGCTGATGAAGTAGACCCCGGCATCGAGGAAGTGGATGCCGAAGGTGCTCTCCACCCAGCCGATGAGGTCCGACACGGTCCAGGCCAGCAGCACGCCCAGGGTCACGCCCACCAGGATGCCGATCACCCCGATCGCCAGTCCCTGGACGATGAAGATCCCCATGATCGAGCGTGGCGTGGCGCCGATGGTGCGCAGGATGGCGATGTCGGCCCGCTTGTCGGTCACCACCATCACCAGGGTGGAGACGATGTTGAAGGCCGCCACGGCGATGATCACCGTCAGCAGCAGCGCGATCATGCGCTTCTCCATCTGGATGGCCTGGAAGAGGTTGCCATGGGAGTAGGTCCAGTCGAGCCCACGGTAGCCGGCCCCCAGTTCGTCGATGATCGAGCGGGTCTCGCTGCCCGCGGCGAAGAGGTCGTCCAGTTCGAGGCGCAGGCCGCCGACCGCGTCGCCCAGCCGCGCCAGGGTCTGCATGTCGTCGATGTGGGCATAGGCCAGGGACGCGTCCAGGTCCGCGCCGACGCTGAAGATGCCGCTCACGGTGAAGCGCTTGAGCCGCGGGAAGACGCCGGCGGGGGTGATCGAGGCCTCGGGCACCAGCAGCGTCACCCGATCGCCCACGCCGACGCCCAGGCGGCGCGCCAGGATCGAGCCGAGCACGATGTTCCAGTCGCCGGGCATGAGATCCTCGAGGCTGCCGTGGCGCATGTTCTCGTCGATGATCGACACCCGGCCCTCCCACTCGGGCTCGATGCCGATGACCATGGCGCCCTCGTTGCGTCCGCCCACCGAGAACATGCCCTGCTGCTCGACATAGGGCGCCGCGCCGACTACCCGCTCGCGCTCCATGAGGCGCTCGGCCAGCGGCTGCCAGTCGGTGAGCCCACCCGGCGCCTCGATCTTGGTGTGGGGCACCATGCCCAGCACCCGGGTGCGCAGCTCGTGGTCGAAGCCGTTCATCACCGAGAGCACCAGGATGAGCACCGCGACACCCAGCATCAGGCCCAGCATGGAGGTCAGCGAGATGAAGGAGATGAAGTGGTTGCGACGCTTGGCGCGCACGTAGCGCAGCCCGATCAGGAAGGGGAGACGGTCGAACATGGGAACATTCCTTGTCGGCGGGCGCCCATGGTACGGTTTTTTGGCATCTACTGCATCGCCGGCGCCGCCCGTTTGCGTGATCATTGCATCATTGCCGGCGGCGGCCTACATTGCGCCGGCACGCCCCGAGACGACCTGCACGAGACCCGCCCATGGCCCATCGCCTGCTCCCCGAATGGCATCCCCAGGATGCCGTGCACCTCACCTGGCCCAGTCCCGACAGCGACTGGGCCCCGCTGCTCGAACGCATCGAGGCGACGCTGGAGGCCATGGTGGTCGCCATCACGCGCTACCAGGCCGTGCTGGTCGCCGTGCCGGATGCCGCAACCCGCAGCCACCTGGCCCATCGCTTCGCCTGCCTGGGCGTCGAGGCCACCCGCCTGAGGCTGGTGGTCGCCCCCGCCGACGACACCTGGACCCGCGACCACGGCCCCCTGGGGGTGGCGCATGATGGCACGCCGCGGCTTCTCGACTACGTCTTCACCGGCTGGGGCGGCAAGTTCGAGGCCAGCCGCGACAATACCCTGACGCGCCGTCTGGCGGACGCCGGCACCTTCGCCTGCCCGGTGGAAGCCCGCGAGCTGGTACTCGAGGGCGGCGCCATCGAGACCGATGGCGAAGGTACCCTGCTGACCACCGAGGCGTGTTTGCTCAATCCCAACCGCAATCCCGGTCTCGACAGGACGGCTCTCGAGGCGCGCCTGAAGGCGGAGCTCGGCGTCTCGCGGGTACTGTGGCTGGCCAATGGCCACCTGGAGGGTGACGATACCGACAGCCATGTGGATACCCTGGTGCGTTTCTGCGACCCGGCCACGCTGGCCTATGTCAGGTGCGACGACCCGGGCGACCCCCACTACCCGGCGCTGGCCGCCCTGGAGAGCGAGCTGCATGCCCTGCGGCGCGCCGACGGCGAGCCCTACCGGCTGGTTGCCCTGCCCTGGCCGCGCCCCTGCCATGACCCGGTGGATGGCCATCGACTGCCGGCGACCTACGCCAACTTCCTGATCATCAACGGCGCCGTGCTGGTCCCGACCTATGGCGACGCCGCCGACAGCCGCGCCCTCGCCGTCCTGGGCGAGGCCTTTCCGGGCCGCGACATCATCCCCATCGACTGCCTGAGCGTGATCCGCCAGCATGGCAGCCTGCACTGCCTGACCATGCAGCTGCCCCAGGGCAGCCTGGCCGACACGCCCCGGCCCTGACCCACAAGGAGAGCCCCATGTCCCGCACCCTGAAGGTGGGCCTGGTCCAGCAGCCCGCCTGGCCCGACAAGGCCAGGAGTCTCACCGAGAGCGAGGCCGGCATTCGCGAGCTGGCCACCGCCGGCGCCCAGCTGGTGCTGCTCCAGGAACTGCATGCCACCCACTATTTCTGCCAGACCGAGGACACCGACGTCTTCGACCTGGCCGAGCCCCTCGACGGGCCGACCGGCACGCGGCTGGCGACCCTGGCGAAGGAGCTCGACATCGTGCTGGTGGGCTCGCTCTTTGAACGGCGCGCGCCCGGCCTCTACCACAATACCGCCGTGGTCTATGACCGTGACCGCGGCCGCGTGGGCCACTACCGCAAGATGCACATCCCCGACGACCCGGGCTTCTACGAGAAGTTCTACTTCACGCCCGGCGACCAGGACGACGGCCGTGGCCAGGGCTTCCAGCCGATCGACACCTCGCTGGGACGCCTGGGCGTGCTAGTGTGCTGGGACCAGTGGTACCCGGAAGCGGCGCGGCTGATGGCCCTGGCCGGCGCGGAGCTGCTGCTCTACCCCACCGCCATCGGCTGGCATCCGCCCGACGACACCCCGGAGAAGCAGCGCCAGAAGGAGGCCTGGACCCTGATCCAGCGCAGCCATGGCGTGGCCAATGGCCTGCCGGTGATCGTCGCCAACCGGGTCGGCCACGAGTCGGATCCTTCCGGGGCGACGCCGGGCATCGACTTCTGGGGCGGCAGCTTCATCTGCGGCCCCCAGGGCGAGCTGCTCGCCCATGCCGGCCAGGAGGCGGAGCGCATGCTGGTCACCCTGGACATGACGCTCAGCGAGGAGGTGCGGCGCATCTGGCCCTACCTGCGGGACCGCCGCATCGACGCCTATGGCGACCTGACCCGGCGCTATCGGGACTGAGGCGGCAAGCCGCCAAGCCGCCAAGCCGCCAAGCCGCCAAGCCGCCAAGCCGCCAAGCCGCCAAGCCGCCAAGCCGCCAAAGTGTGGGGCGCTGCCACGCAAAAGCAAACCCCGAGGCAATGGCCTCGGGGTTTGCTTGTCACTCGGCGCTTGTAGCTCGGCGCTGGTGACTACTTCCAGAAATCGCGGATCGAGGCGATGCCCTGGGCCCCCACGGCGCGGGCATGGTGCGCATCGAAGCGCGTCATGCCGCCCAGGGCGAAGACCGGCATGCCGGCGTGCTCCACCAGCTGCTGAAAGTCGTGCCAGCCGATCGGGGCCACCTCCGGATGGGAGGGGGTGGTGCGCAGCGGCGAGAGGGTCACGAAGTCGCAGCCGATGCGGCGGGCCTGCTCCAGCTGCCGCCGATCGTGGGTCGAGGCGGAGAGCCACTTGCCTTCGGGCAACGGACGCCGCTCCAGGCTCATCAGCCGGTCGCTGGTCAGGTGGATGCCATCCGCAGCCACGGCCTCCAGCAGCGATGGCTCGCCATTGAGCACCAGGCGTGCGCCCCGCTCGCGACACAGCGCCAGCGCCTGCTCGGCACGCTTCAGGTAGTCGGCCTCCCCCAGCGACTTGGCACGCAGCTGTACCAGGCGCACCCCATCCTCGTCGAGGGCACGGGCCAGTCGCTCCATGAAGCGCGCCTCGTCGGGCTCCTCGCCGGTGATCAGGTACTCGGTGGGCAGCATGACTGCCCGCAGGATCGGCAGGTTGGCCGCCGGGAAGGGGTAGTTCACCAGGTCGGTCATGGGCACCCAGCGCACCGCCTGCCCCTCGCGACCGAACGGCTCGCCGGCGAAGTCGTGCACCTGCCACACATCCAGCAGGATATGCTTGTCGGAGTATTCGTGGTGGATGCGGATCAGCGGCTGTGCCCGCCGGATCTCGACGCCGAGCTCCTCGTGGAGCTCGCGCTTCAGCGCCTCGAGCCCGGTCTCGTAGGGTGCCAGCTTGCCGCCGGGAAACTCCCACAGCCCTCCGTGATCGACGTTGGAGGGACGACGGGCGAGGAGCACCTCACTGCCGTCGCCACTGATGATGGCGGCGGCCGCCACATGCACCCTTCTCTTCACCATTGCGTTCATTGACTCCTACCCGCTGGTCCACGCGGCCTTGCCGCCGCGCGGGGTTGCTGTCTGGCTGCCGACCGTCCCCGCCGGTCAGCTGCGATAGTCGGCATTGATAGTCACGTAGTCGTGGGACAGGTCCGAGGTCCACACCGTGGCGCTCTGCTCGCCGCGCCCCAGGGCGATGCGGATGACGATCTCCTCGCGAGCCATCACCGCGCTGCCGGCCTCCTCGGTATACCCCGGTGCGCGTCCGCCACGCTCGACCAGGCGCACCTCGCCGAGATCGATGGTGACCCGCTCCACGTCGAACGCCTCGACGGGGGCACGCCCCACCGCGGCCAGGATCCGTCCCCAGTTGGCATCGGAGGCGTAGAGGGCGGTCTTGACCAGCGGCGAGTGGGCCACGGTGAAGGCCACGTCCAGGGCCTCGCGACGGCTGCGCGCCTCGTCGACCTGCAGGGTGACGAACTTGGTCGCCCCCTCACCATCGCGGATCACCGCCTGGGCCAGTTCGGTCATCACCCGCAGCAGGCCATTGCGGAAGATGGCCAGGTCCGCCTCGTCCTCCACCGCGGCGCCACGCCCGGTGCTGATCAGCATGCAGGCATCGTTGGTCGAGGTATCGCTGTCCACGGTGATGCAGTTGAAGGAGCGCTCCACCGCCTCTCGCAACAGCTGGTCGAGCAGCACCGGCTCCAGGGCCGCATCGGTGGCCACAAAGGCCAGCATGGTCGCCATGTCGGGACGAATCATCCCCGAGCCCTTGGCAATGCCGTTGATGGTCACCGTCTGGTTGCCCAGCGCCAGGGTCACGCTGGCGCCCTTGGCCCGGGTATCGGTGGTCAGGATCCCCTCGCCGGCCTCGCGCCAGGCGGCAGCGCCATCGTCGAGGCCCTGCAGGGCCGTGGGCAGGCCCGCCAGCAGTCGCTCCATGGGCAGTGGCTCACCGATCACCCCGGTGGAGAACGGCAGCACGCTGCGTTCCTCCACCCCGGCCAGCCGTGCCAGCTCGGCACAGGTGGCACGGGCGTCCTCGAGGCCCGTCTCGCCAGTCCCGGCATTGGCATTGCCGGTATTGATCACCAGGTAACGCGCCCCTTCCCCGTGCGCCGTGCAGGCGGCCAGGTGCTCACGGGCCACCGTCACCGGCGCCGCGCAGAAGGCGTTGCGGGTGAAGGCACCGGACACCCTGGCCCCCTCGGGGACCTCGATCACGACCAGGTCCCGGCGGTCGGGCTTCTTGATCCCGGCCATGGCGGTGCCCAGCCGCAGCCCCTCGATCACCGGCATCTCCGGAAAACGTGTCTCGCCCACTGCCATCGTCTCGTCTCCTCTCCTGGCCGGGGTCGCCCCCGGCCTGTCGCCTCAGCTCAGCTTGCCGCAGCACTGCTTGTACTTCTTTCCCGACCCGCAGGGGCAGGGATCATTGCGGCCCACCTTGGGCCCCTCGCGGCGCAACGGGCGACCGTCGGCTCCCGGGGCCGGGGCGGCCGGGGCCTCGTCCTGGTCGTCGGCCGCCATCGACGGCTCGTCATGCCGGCTCGCCGCGCTGGCCTTCTCGCGCTCCAGCGCCTCGCGGCGCTGGCGCTCCAGGGCCTCCACCTCCTCGGGGCGGCGTACCTGGACATGGCTGAGGATGCGGGTGACGTCGGCCTTGATGTTGGTGAGCAGGTTCTGGAACAGCTCGAAGGCCTCGCGCTTGTACTCCTGCTTGGGGTTCTTCTGGGCATAGCCTCGCAGGTGGATCCCCCGGCGCAGGTGGTCCATGGACTGCAGGTGCTCCTTCCAGCGGGTGTCGAGCACCTGCAGCATCACCTGCTTCTCGAAGCGGCGCATCAACGCCTCGCCGGCCTCGGCCACCTTGGCCTCGTAGGCCTCGCGATGCATCGCCTGCAGCCGCTCTCGCAGCTGCTCCTCGTGGAAGCGCTCGTCCTGCTCGGCCCACTCGACCACCGGCGCGTCGAGGTTGAACTCGCTCTTAAGGTGGTCCTGGAGGCCGGCCAGGTCCCACTGCTCGGGCAGGCTCTGGGGCGGGACGAACTCGCTGATGGCGAGGTCCAGGACCTCCTCGCGGATGCCCATGACGCTGTCGGAGACGTCATCGGCGGCGAGTATCTCGTTGCGCTGCTCGTAGATGACGCGACGCTGGTCGTTGGCCACGTCGTCGTACTCGAGCAGCTGCTTGCGGATATCGAAGTTGCGGCCCTCGACCTTCTTCTGGGCGCGTTCCACGGCATTGGAGACCATCTTGTGCTCGATCGCCTCGCCGTGCTCCAGCCCCAGGGCCTTCATCATGCGCTGCACCCGGTCGGAGCCGAACAGGCGCATCAGGTTGTCTTCCAGCGAGAGGAAGAAGCGCGTCGAGCCGGGATCCCCCTGGCGGCCGGCGCGACCGCGCAGCTGATTGTCGATGCGCCGAGACTCGTGGCGCTCCGAGCCGACCACGTGCAGGCCACCGGCCTCGAGCACGGCCTCATGGCGGGCCTGCCACTCGGCCTTGAGCTGCTCGACCTGGGCTTCGGACGGGTTCTCCAGCTTGGCGGCCTCGGCCTCCCAGTTGCCGCCCAGCACGATGTCGGTGCCGCGGCCAGCCATGTTGGTGGCGATGGTGACGGCCCCGGGGCGACCGGCCTGGGCGATGATCTCGGCCTCGCTCTGGTGCTGCTTGGCGTTGAGCACGTTGAAGCGCATGCCGGCCCGCTTCATCAGGTCGGCCAGGTACTCGCTGGTCTCGATGGACGCGGTACCCACCAGCACCGGGCGCCCCGCCTCGGTCTGGGCCTTGACGTCCTCGATGATCGCCTCGAACTTCTCCTCGGCGCTCAAGTAGACCAGGTCGTTGAGGTCCTGGCGGATCAGCGGCCGATTGGTGGGAATCACCACCACGTCGAGGCCGTAGATCTGGCGGAACTCGAAGGCCTCGGTGTCGGCGGTGCCGGTCATGCCCGAGAGCTTGTCGTAGAGGCGGAAGTAGTTCTGGAAGGTGGTCGAGGCGAGCGTCTGGCTCTCGCGCTGCACGGGCACGCCCTCCTTCGCCTCCACCGCCTGGTGCAGGCCCTCGGACCAGCGGCGCCCCGGCATGGTACGGCCAGTGTGCTCATCGACGATCACCACCTGGCCATCGCTGACGATGTAATCCACGTCGCGGTGGTAGAGGTGACGCGCGCGCAGCGCCGAGTGCATGTGCTGCAGCAGGTTGAGATTCTGGGCGGCGTAGAGGGAGTCCTCCTCGCCCAGCAGCCCCTCGCCGCGCATCAGTTCCTCGACCTTGCGATGGCCGGCCTCGGTGACCTCCACCTGCTTCTGCTTCTCGTCGAGGATGAAGTCGCCGCTCTCCGGGTCCTCCTCGTCGCTGCAGGCCGCGAGATTCAGCGCCAGGCGGTCGACGACCCGGTAGAGCTCGGTGTTCTCGTCCACCGCCCCGGAGATGATCAGCGGGGTTCGCGCCTCGTCGATCAGGATGGAGTCGACCTCGTCGACGATGGCGAAGTGCAGGCCGCGCTGCACCTTCTCCTCCAGCGAGAAGGCCATGTTGTCGCGCAGGTAGTCGAAGCCGAACTCGTTGTTGGTGCCGTAGGTGATGTCGCAGGCGTAGGCGTGGCGCTTCTCCTCCGGCGTCTGGCCGGCGAAGATCACCCCCACCGAGAGGCCGAGGAACTCGTAGAGCGGACGCATCCACTCGGCATCGCGGCGCGCCAGGTAGTCGTTGACCGTGACCACGTGCACGCCCTTGCCCGGCAGGGCATTGAGGTAGACCGCCAGGGTCGCCACCAGCGTCTTGCCCTCGCCGGTCTTCATCTCGGCGATGCGCCCGCGGTGCAGGGTGATGCCGCCGACCATCTGCACATCGAAATGGCGCATGCCCATGACGCGCTTGCTGGCCTCGCGCACCGTGGCGAAGGCCTCCGGCAGCAGCGCATCGAGGGACTCGCCGTTCTCCAGGCGCTCGCGGAAGGCCGCGGTACGGGCCTTGAGGGTCGCCTCGTCGAGGCCTTCCAGTTCGTTCTCCAGGCCGGTGACGTCTGTCACCTGGCGGCTCATGCGCTTGACGTCGCGGTCGTTCTTGGAACCGACGACCTTGCGTAACAGGTTGTTGATCATGAAGGGTCCAGTTGCAGCATGTGGCATCGCGTCGCGGACGGGGCCCGCGACCTCTCCGGGCGGTCTCGTCAGCGCACGCAGGGAGGGCCACGACGCGTCAGGACATCATGCGCGGCAACCGGGTGACGGGGCATGAGGGCCGAGAGGATCAGCCCCCTCGCCGCCACGCTCGGCCAGCGGGCGGCTCGCCGGACCCAGCGCACCAGGGCACGACGACGGGCATGCAGGCGGGAGCGCACGCGCAGCAGCGCCGGCACCAGGATGCTGACCTGGGCGGCACGCTCGATGGGGCGCAGGGACTCGACCTGGGCCAGGCTGGCCGGCAACAGGCACCCCACCAGCAACCCGGCCAGCCACCAGCGGGTCGCGCGGCGCCTGCGCCGGCTCCCGTGAGATCCGGCGCCGATGTCGGTGATGGCGGCTGGCATGCTGTCGATGGCCTCCCGTGCGTGCTAGGCTCTGGGTGTTCTACGGCCGCCCAGCGGTGGCGGCCGACGCGTAACGTCAGGGGCACGGCCCCCGAGAACCAAGCTGATGAGTATAAAGGTTAAGCGGTTCAGAGCACAGCCCATGTCCCGGCTGCTGGAGGGCCGCGGCGAACTGGGGTCGCTGATGCGCATGGCCACCCTGATCGAGCGCGCCCAGCGCCACCTGCGGGAGCACCTGCCCGAGGAGATGCGCGAGCACCTGTTCGTCGGCGGCTATCACCAGGGCCGGCTGGCCCTGATCACCGATCGCGCCGTCTGGCTGACCCGGCTGCGCTATGAACAGCCTCGCCTGCTCCAGCTGCTGCACCAGCTGCCCGGCTTCGAGTCGGTGACCGGCTTCACCCTCAAGGTCCGACCGGTGCGGCCGACCCGCCCTCCCCTGCGCCAGGTTCGCCACCTGCCGGAACGGGCCGCCGACGAGATCTCCAGCTGTGCCGAGGATGTCGACGACCCGGGGCTCAAGCGCGCCCTGGAGCGGCTGGCGGCCCACGCCGAACGCAAGCCGTAAGCTCGACGCTCGAAATCGGCCTGAAGGCTCCCACCCAAAAAACACCCCCGTCGAAGAGATCGGCGGGGGTGGTTTTCTTCCAGCTTCAAGCTCAAGGCTTACAGCTCCGGGCGAAGCCCGGGGGGGTCAGGCCATGGCCGGTGCGGAATAGGAGATCGGCGCCTTCTCGGACTCACCCTCGAAGGTGACGAGTTCCCAGGCCTCCGGCTGGGCCAGCAGGGCACGGCAGAGCTGGTTGTTCAGGGCATGGCCGGACTTCACCCCGCGGAACTCGCCGATCAGGCTATGGCCTAGCTGGTAGAGGTCACCGATGGCATCGAGCACCTTGTGCTTGACGAACTCATCGTCATAGCGCAATCCGCCCTCGTTCACGATGCGATAGTCGTCGACCACGATGGCGTTGTCGAGGCTGCCGCCCAGCGCCAGGTTGTTCGCGCGCAGGTACTCCAGGTCGCGCATGAAGCCGAAGGTGCGGGCCCGAGACACCTCCTTGACGAAGGAGGTGGTGGAGAAGTCCACCATGGCGGTCTGGGACTGGTCCTCGAAGACCGGATGGTCGAAGTCGATGGCGAAGGAGACCTTGAAGCCCTGGTGGGGCAGGAAGATCGCCTCCTTGTCGTCCTCGCGCACCACGATCTCTCGCTTGATGCGGATGAACTTCTTGGGGGCACCCTGCTCCGCGATGCCCGCCGACTGGATCAGGAACACGAAGGGGCCCGCGCTGCCATCCATGATCGGCACCTCGGGGGCGCTCACGTCGACGTAGGCATTGTCGATGCCGAGGCCCGCGAAAGCCGACATCAGGTGCTCGACGGTGGCGACCTTGACCCCGCCCGCGGAGAGCGCGGTGCACAGGGTGGTATCGGTGACGTTCTCCGCGCGCGCCGGGACCTGCACCTCGGGCTCCAGGTCGGTTCGCACGAAGACGATGCCGGTATCCACCGGAGCCGGCCGAAGGGTCAGGTAGACCTTCTTGCCGGAGTGCAGGCCGACGCCGGTGGCGCGGATGACATTCTTCAGGGTTCGTTGTCTGATCATGGTCGGTCGCCAGGCAGTCATTGGTTATCAAACACCGTTCACTATAACACCGAACGGACGTTTCAACAAAGAAAGCTCACCCGGCGCCCTTTATTCCCGTGATAGCACGAATCAATCGGCCTGCCGCCGCAGGAAGGCCGGAATGTCCAGGTAGTCGTCGAGCTCCTGGGACTTGCGCTTCTCCGGCTGCGGCCTGGGCGCCTCCTGGGCCTCGGGCTTGGGCGCCGCGGCCTGGCCGCGGCTGACCGCCGCCTGGGGACGCTGGCGATAGCCGCTGGCCTCGGCACGGCGCGCGGTCTCGCGGGAGGCGGGCTTCTGGGCCTTGTTGCCCTCGAGGCCGGCCGCCACCACGGTGACGCGCAGCTCGTCGGTCATGTCCATGTCGATGGAGGTGCCGACCACGATGGTGGCGTCCTGGGAGGCGAACTCCTGGACGGTGGCACCCACATCGTTGAACTCGCCGATGGAGAGGTCCGGGCCGGCAGTGATGTTGACCAGGATGCCGCGGGCACCGTGCAGGTCGATGTCCTCGAGCAACGGGCTGCGGATGGCCTTCTCGGCGGCCTCGCGGGCACGGTTCTCCCCGGTGGCCCCGCCGGTGCCCATCATCGCCATGCCCATCTCGGACATCACGGTGCGCACGTCGGCGAAGTCGACGTTGATGATGCCCGGGCTGGTGATCAGCTCGGCGATGCCCTGCACGGCCCCGAGCAGCACGTCGTTGGCGGCACTGAAGGCGGTGAGCAGGGTCGCGCTCTTGCCCAGCACCGAGAGCAGCTTCTCGTTGGGGATGGTGATCAGCGAGTCGACGTGCTCGGAGAGCTCCTTCATGCCCTCCTCGGCGGCCCGCATGCGCTTGGGCCCCTCGAAGGGGAAGGGACGGGTCACCACCGCCACGGTGAGGATGCCCAGCTCCTTGGCCACCTGAGCGACGACGGGTGCGCCACCGGTTCCGGTCCCGCCGCCCATGCCGGCGGTGATGAAGACCATGTCGGCGCCGCCGAGCAGTTCCGCGATGCGCTCGCGGTCCTCCATGGCGGCCTGGCGGCCGACATCGGGATTGGCGCCGGCCCCGAGGCCCTTGGTGATCTCGCTGCCGAGCTGGAGCACCGTCTTGGCGGCGACCCGCTTGAGGGCCTGGGCATCGGTATTGGCGCAGATGAACTCGACGCCCTCGATGTTGCTCTCGACCATGTGGTTGACGGCGTTGCCGCCGCCGCCCCCGACACCGATGACCTTGATGACCGCACTGCTTGAGGGTGCGCTATCTACCAGTTCGAACATAAGTCCCGTCTCCTGGACCGCGACCGCGGCCCTGTCAGAAATTTCCTTTGAACCAGCCCTTGATCCTTGCCAGCGCCGGAATCCCTTCCCCTGCGTCACGCCGGGTGATGTCGTCACGCCTCGGTTGCGCCGGGATGATGCCTCCAGGCCCCTGACGGCCATGCCCTTGACGGGTTTCCAGTAGAGCGTAATGCAGCAGACCGACACCCGTCGAATAAATCGGATTGCGGACCACGTCGGCCAGCCCGCGCACGTTCTGCGGGCAGGCAATGCGTACCGGCATGTGGAAGATCTCCTCGGCCAGCTCGACCACTCCCTCCATGCGCGAGGTGCCCCCGGTGAGCACCACGCCGGCGGCCACCAGGTCCTCGTAGCCGCTGCGACGCAGCTCGTCCCGCACCAGGGTGAAGAGCTCCTCGTAGCGCGGCTCCACCACCTCGGCCAGCGACTGGCGGGAGAGGTCTCGGGCTGGCCGGTCGCCGACGCTCGGCACCTTGATCATCTCGTCGCTGGAGGCCAGCTGGGTCAGGGCGCAGGCGTACTTGACCTTGATCTCCTCGGCATGCTGGGTGGGAGTGCGCAGCGCCATGGCGATGTCGTTGGTAACCTGGTCGCCGGCGATGGGAATCACCGAGGTATGGCGAATGGCGCCCTCGGTGAACACCGCGATGTCGGTGGTGCCGCCACCGATGTCCACCATGCAGACCCCGAGCTCACGCTCGTCCTCGGTGAGGACCGCATGGCTGGAGGCCAGCTGCTCGAGGATGATCGAGTCCACCTCGAGACCACAGCGGCGTACGCACTTCTCGATGTTCTGGACGGCATTGAGGGCGGCAGTGACCAGGTGGACCCGCGCCTCGAGGCGCACGCCGGACATGCCGAGTGGCTCCCGGATACCGCCCTGGGTATCGATCGCGAACTCCTGAGGAAGGACATGCAGCACGCGCTGGCCTTCCGAGATCGCCCGCGCCCGGGCGGAGTCGATGACACGGTCGATGTCGGAGGAGGCGACCTCGCGCTCCTTGATGGCCACCACGCCGTCCGAATTCATCGAACTGATGTGGCTGCCGGCAATGCCCACATAGACCGAATGGATGTCACAGCCGGCCATCAGTTCGGCTTCCTCCACGGCGCGCTGGATGGACTGCACCGTGGATTCGATATTGATCACCACGCCCTTCTTCATGCCACGTGACGGATGTGAGCCGATACCGGCGATTTCGATCCCGCCATCGTCGGTGGGCTGCCCCACGATCGCCACGACCTTGGATGTTCCGATATCCAGCCCGACTACCATATTGGACACATTGGATGGACCTGCCATGAGCCGGGAAGTCTCCTCGAACCTGACCCCGAAGGGGAAGATTAATCCTGAAAAGTAGGCCTGGGCCAATTATAGGAACAACTTGAGTTGTTCCACCAGCCCGATTGCCGAATCACCCGACACGATACGGCGAATTTGTCACGAAAGAAACACCCGAAATGCCACCCGGACAACCGCAATATCTCCTGACCCCGTCAGCTCTCCGCCGGCGACTCTTCCTCCACCGGTTCGGTCTGGCCGTGCCAGGCCACGGCGACCCCGTTGGGATATCGCAGGTCGATGTAGCGGATGTGCGACGCCAGGGGACCCAGCTCACGTTGCCAGGCGGCGGCCAGGCGTCCCAGCCGGGCGCGGCGGTCATTGCGACCGAGCATCACCCAGACGCCGCTGTCGAGCTGGAAGCGCCAGGCCCCGCGGGGTTCGAGGCGCAGCTGGCGCACCTCGAGCCCCTGGGTGGCGAACTGGGCGGCGAGCCGGGCATGGTAGCCCAGCACCTCGGCCCCGCTGCCGGGCGGGCCGGCGAGGTCCGGCAGGTCGTCGGGCGGCGACACCGGGCCGAAGGCAAAGGGCTCGCCCTCGGGGTTGAGCAACTGGGCGTCGTTCCAGCGCGCCACCGGCACCTGCTCGACCAGGTCGAAGGTCAGCGCATCGGGCCACTCGCGGCTGACGCGCACTTCGGCCAGCCAGCCGATATCCCGGGCCTGCTGGCGCAGCGCGGACAGGTCGACGGATAGCCAGGTCTGCCCCTGGATCAGGGGGGCCAACTGGCTGCGAAGGTAGTCGGCGCTGACGTGGTGAAGCTCGCCCCCCACCGAGACTCGCTCGATGGGCCGGTCGAGCCACACCCACAGCGCCCGCCCCCCGGCACCCAGCAGCAGGGCCAGCAGGAGGACGCCGACGAAGCTTCCACGCGGTGCCATGGGCTAGTGCCGCTCCCCGGCCGTGGCGAGGATGCGCAGCACCAGGGCATCGAAGTCGATGCCGGCATGGGCCGCCGCCTGGGGCACCAGGCTGTGGTCGGTCATCCCCGGCACGGTATTGACCTCGATCAGCCAGAAGCGCCCTTCGGCGTCCCGCATCACGTCGACCCGCCCCCATCCCTCGGCGCCGATGGCTTCGAACGCCCCCCGACAGAGTGCGGCGAGCTCGGCTTCCTCGTCGCCGGAGAGACCGCACGGCAGATGGTAGCAGGTCTCGTCGGAGAGATACTTGGCCTCGTAGTCGTAGAAGCCGCTGGGTACCTCGACGCGGATCGCCGGCAGGACATCGCCCGCCAGCAGCGACACCGTGTACTCCTCTCCCCTGACGAAGCGCTCGGCCATCACTCGCGCATCGAAGCGGGCGGCATCGCGGTAGGCCGACTCCAGTGCATCGCGGCTCTCGACGATGCTGATGCCCAGGGTCGAGCCCTCGTGGACCGGCTTGACGATCAGCGGCAGGCCGAGGCGCTCGACCACCGCCGACCAGTCGGCCTTCGGACCGAGCATCACGCTCTCCGGGGTCGGCAGGCCCAGAGCCTGCCAGATCAGCTTGGTGCGCTGCTTGTCCATGCCCAGCGCCGAGGCCAGCACGCCGCTGCCGGTGTAGGGGATGCCCAGCAGCTCCAGCGCCCCCTGCAGGGTACCGTCCTCGCCCCCCCTTCCGTGCAGGGCGATGAAGACCCGGTCGGGGGCCAGGGCCTCAAGCCCCACCAGCCCGCCGTCGGCGGGATCGTAGCCGATAGCGTCCACCCCCGAGCGCGTCAGGGCCGCGAGCACCGCGGCACCACTCTTCAGCGACACCTCGCGCTCTGCGGAGTCCCCGCCATAGAGCACCACCACCCGGCCGACATCATGCGTCATAGTGTCACCTCGTCGAGCACCAGGGCGGCATCGGCCAGGTGCTGGGCGATGCCGCCCACGTCGCCTGCCCCCTGGGTAATCAGGATATCGCCGGGACGCAGCACCCGGGCGAGCAGCCCCGGCAGTTCGCTCTTGTCCTGGACGAAGATCGGGTCGACCGTCCCGCGCTGGCGGATCGAGCCCGCCAGGGTGCGCCCGTCGGCGCCGGGCACCGGCGCCTCTCCGGCGCTGTAGACGTCGAGCAGCAGCAGGGTGTCCACCCCGGCCAGCACCCGCACGAAGTCCTCGTAGAGGTCGCGGGTACGCGAGTAACGGTGCGGCTGGTAGACCATCACCAGGCGCCGCTCGGGCCAGCCCGCGCGCACGGCGTCGATCACCATCGCCACCTCGCGGGGATGGTGGCCATAGTCGTCCACCAGCATCACCTCGCCCCCGCCCTGCGGGGCCGGGAAGTGGCCATGCACCTGGAAGCGTCGCCCCACCCCCTCGAAGCTCGCCAGGCCCCGCAGGATGGCGTCATCCTCGACCCCCGCGTCGCTGGCCACGGCGATCGCCGCCAGGGCGTTGAGTGCATTATGGCGCCCCGGCATGGCCAGGCGTACCTCGAGCGGCGCCAGCCCTTCGGGGCGCACCGCGGTGAAGTGCACCTCGCCGGCCTGCTGGACGAAGCCCTCGATGCGGTAGTCGGCATCCTCGCTGAAGCCGTAGGTGACGAACTGGCGGCTGACCCGGTCGAGCAGGCCGCGCACGTGGGCATCGTCGATGCACAGGATCGCCAGGCCGTAGAACGGCAGGTTGTGCAGGAACTCGATGAAGGTGCCCTTGAGCCGTTCGAAATCGCCGCCGTAGGTCGCCATGTGATCGGCATCGATGTTGGTGACGATGGCCACCATGGGCTGCAGGTGCAGGAAGGAGGCATCTGACTCGTCGGCCTCCGCCACCAGGTAGTCGCCCTCCCCCAGCCGCGCATTGGTACCGGCACTGGTCAGCCGTCCGCCGATCACGAAGGTGGGATCCAGCCCGCCCTCGCCCAGCAGGGTCGCGGTGAGGCTGGTGGTGGTGGTCTTGCCGTGGGTGCCGGCCACGGCGATGCCGTGGCGAAAGCGCATCAGCTCGGCGAGCATCTCCGCGCGGCGCACTACCGGCACGCGGTGCTCGTGGGCCCAGCGGATCTCGGGATTGGTCTCGTCCACCGCGGTGGAGACCACCACCACATCGGCGTCCGCGGCATGCTCGGCGGCATGGCCGATGGCCACGCGGATGCCGCAGCGGCGAAGGCGGGCCACCACCGGGGAGGCCTTCAGGTCGCTGCCGCTGACCGCATAGCCCTGGTTGGCCAGCACCTCGGCGATGCCGCACATGCCGGCACCGCCGATGCCGACGAAATGGATGCGCCGGATACGACGCATGCCCAGCCCCCGTCCGGGATGGGGGGGCGTGACCTGACCGGGAACCGGTCCGAGGGTCTCATCGCTCAAAGCCTGTCTCCATGCAACCGGCCACCAGGCGCTCGACGACATCGAGATGGGCACAGCCACGGGCTCGTGCCGCCATGGTGGCGAGAGTGTCGGGGTCCAGCAGCGACGCCAGGCACTCGGCCAGCGTCGCCGCGCTCATCTCCTGCTGGGGCATCAGTCGCGCCGCCTGCTCGTCGACCAGGGCCCGTGCGTTGGCCGTCTGGTGGTCGTCCACCGCGTAGGGGAAGGGCACGAAGAGCGCCGGCTTGGCGGCAGCGGCCAGCTCCGCCACGGTCAGGGCACCGGCGCGGCACACCACCAGGTCGGCCCAGGCGTAGGCGCCGGCCATGTCGTCGATAAAGGCCGTGACGTCGGCCTCGACGCCCTGCTCGCGGTAGGCCTCACGGGTGGCTGTATCCTTGTCGCGGCCGGCCTGGTGGCGCACCTCGGGGCGAGCCGTCTCGGGCAGCCGGGCGAGCGCCTCGGGCAACCGCTCGTTGAGGGCCTGCGCCCCCAGGGAACCGCCCACCACCAGCAGCCGCAGCCGCCGTCCGGCCATCTCGTCCGCGCGCCGCGGGGCCTCGCCGAGCCGGGCGATCTCATCGCGCACCGGGTTGCCGACCACCTCGGCCCGGCCGGGGAAGGCCTGGGGAAAGGCCGCATAGACGCGGCGCGCCAGGCGTGACAGCGCCCGGTTGGTAAGGCCCGCCACGGCGTTCTGCTCGTGGATGACCAGCGGCCGTCGGGTCAGCCAGGCCGCCAGGCCGCCGGGCCCGCTGGCGAAGCCGCCCAGCCCGACCACCAGTTGGGGGTCGACGTCGCGGATCACCCGAGTCGCCTGCCAGACCGCCCGAGCCAGGTTGAAGGGGGCCAGCAGCCAGCCGGCCAGGCCATTGCCCCGCAGCCCGCTCACCGCGATGCGGTGCAGCGGGATACCGGCCTCGGGGACCAGGCGGTTCTCGATCCCGCGCGGGCTGCCCAGCCAGGCGACCTGCACGCCCTGCGCCGCCAGCCCGCGGGCCAGGGACAGGGCCGGGATGACGTGCCCCCCCGTGCCGCCGGCCATGATCAGCACGCGGCGTTCCTCGCGTCGACTCATGTTGCGCGTCCTTGTGTGCTGCCGGGCGATGGCGCCCGGGATGCCGTGGGCCTGGCCCGGCGCACGACCTGGCGGGTCTCGATGTCGGCGCGCAGCAGCAGCGCCATCATCACGCAGCTCACCACCAGGCTCGAGCCGCCATAGCTGAGCAGCGGCAGAGTCAGCCCCTTGGTGGGCAGCATCCCGGTACTCACCGCGATGTTGATGAAGGCCTGGGCCCCGATGACCAGGGCGACGCCGTAACTCACATAGGCGGCGAAGGCCAGGCCGGCCAGTTCGGCCCGCCGTCCCACCGCCATGGCGCGCCACACCAGCAGGGCAAAGAGCCCCACCACGGCGATGGCGCCCAGCAGGCCAAGCTCCTCGGCCAGCACGGCGAAGACGAAGTCGGTGTGGGCCTCCGGCAGGTAGAACAGCTTCTGTACGCTGTTGCCCAGCCCCATGCCCAGCCAGTGCCCGCGACCGAAGGCGATCAGCGCCTGGGTCAGCTGATAGCCGCTGGCGAACTGATCGGCCCAGGGGTCGGCGAAGCTCGTCAGGCGCGCCATCCGGTAGGGTTCGGCCACGGCGGCCAGGGCCCCCAGGGCACCCACCAGCAGCAGCAGCACCAGGAAGCGCCCCCAGGGGGCACCGGCCATCAGCAGCATGCCCATCACCGCGCCGGTCATCACCACCACGGCGCCGTAGTCGGGCTCGAGGATCAGCAGCCCCGCGATCAGCGCCATCACCGCCAGGGGACGCAGGAAGGCCCCCCACTGGCGACGCACCAGGGGCAGGAAGCGCTCCAGGTAGCCGGCCAGGTAGACGATCAGGCAGAACTTGGCGACCTCGGAGGCCTGCAGGTTGAAGGGCAGGCCCGGCACGGAGAGCCAGCGGCGGCTGCCATTGACCTCGCGGCCCACCAGCAATACCAGCAGGAGCAGGACCAGCCCCACCAGCAGCAGCAGCGGGCCATTGGCCTTCCACCAGGCCAGCGGCACCCGCAGGGCCAGCGCCCCGGCGGCCAGCGCCACCAGCATGAAGATGCCGTGGCGCAGGCTGAAGTACCAGGCATTGCCGGTGAGGCTCGAGGCCACCTCGCTGGACGCCGAGGTCACCATCACCCAGCCAATCAGCAGCAGCGCGAAAGAGGCCAGCACCAGCCAGCCGTCGAAGGCGTGATCGGCGGTACTCAGCCGCTGGCGAAGGCGGGACAGCCGGCTCATGCGGCCTCCCCGGCCAGGCGCTTGACCGCCCGGCGAAAGGCCTCGCCACGCGCCTGGTAGTCGGTGAACTGGTCGAGGCTGGCACAGGCGGGCGACAGCAGCACGCAGTCTCCGGGCGCGGCGACCTCCACCGCCCGCGCCAGGGCAGCCTGCAGGTCCGCGACCCGGGTCACCGGCAGCCGGCCATGCAGGGCCTGTTCCAGCTGCTCGGCATCCCGGCCGAAGAGGATCGCTTCGCGGCCGTAACGCGCCAGGGGCGCCGCCAGGGGGGCGAAGTCGGCGCCCTTGCCCACCCCTCCGGCCAGCAGGATCAGCCGCCCCTCGAGGGTCGGCCCGAGCCCCTCGATGGCGGCCAGGGTGGCGCCGACGTTGGTGCCCTTGGAGTCGTTGATCCAGCGCACCCCCTCGACCTGGGCCACCAGCTCGCCGCGATGGGGCAGCCCGGGGAAGCGCCGCAGCACCTCGCGCATGGCATCGAGGGGCAGGCCCAGGCGATGGCCCATGGCCAGCGCCGCCAGGGCATTGGCCTGGTGGTGGCGCCCCGGCAGGCGCATCTCGTCGGCGGGCAGCAGCGGCGTGTCGCCGTGCACCAGCCAGTCACGCCCGGCGCGCCGGGCGATGCCCCAGTCGTTGCCCTGGGGAGAGCGGGTAGTGAAGCGGTCCAGGGCCGGCAGCGGCCCGTCCGGCCAGGTACCGGGGTCGTCGGCATTGACCACGCCGTGCCGGGCGCCGTGGAAGATACCCAGCTTGGCGGCGCGGTAGCCGGCCATGTCGCCATGGCGGTCCAGGTGGTCCTCGGAGAGGTTGAGGAAGGCGGCCGTCTCGGCCCCCAGGCGCGGGGTAGTCTCGAGCTGGAAGCTGGAGAGCTCCAGCACGAAGAGCTCGGCGTCCGGTGCCGCGTCGAGCAGGTCGAGCGCCGGGGTCCCCAGGTTGCCGCCCACCGCCACCCGCACCCCGGCCTCGCGGGCCATCTCGCCCACCAGGGTGGTCACGGTCGACTTGGCGTTGGAGCCGGTGATGGCGACGATGGGTGCACGGGCAGCGCGCACAAAGAGCGCGATCTCCCCCACCAGCAGCGGCTCGCCGGTGGCCCCGCGGGTGCGCCCCGCCAGCGCCTCGAGGCCCGGCGCGTGAGGGTCGACGCCGGGACTGACCACCACCTCCTCCACCTCGGCGAGGTCCAGGCCGGTGAGCGGGCCACAGTGGACCTCGATGCCCGGGTGGACGGCCTGGAACTCCGCCAGGCCCGGCGGCGCAGCACGGGTATCGGCAACCATGTAGGGGACGCCGAGCCGGCCGAGGTGGCGGCAGATGGCCCGCCCGGAGAGCCCGAGCCCGACCACCAGCGTGGTTCCCTTCGGCACCTTGACCATGTTGAGCTCCTTGCGGATGGCGAATCGGTCCCCGGGGATCAGCGGACCTTGAGGGTGGCCAGGCCGATCAGCACCAGCACCACGGTGATGATCCAGAAGCGCACGATGACCCGCGGCTCGGGCCAGCCCTTGAGCTCGTAGTGGTGGTGCAGCGGCGCCATCCGGAAGATGCGCCGCCCGGTGAGCTTGTAGGAGCCCACCTGCAGGATCACCGAGACGGTCTCCATGACGAAGATGCCGCCCATGATGAACAGCACGATCTCCTGGCGAACGATCACCGCCACCACGCCCAGTGCTGCGCCCAGGGCCAGGGCCCCCACGTCGCCCATGAACACCTGGGCCGGGTAGGTGTTGAACCACAGGAAGCCCAGGCCGGCCCCGGCGATAGTGGCACAGAACACGGCCAGCTCGCCCGCCCCGGGAATGAAGGGGATCTGCAGGTAGTCGGCGAACACCGTGTTGCCGCTGGCATAGGCGAAGACCGCCAGGCCCATGGCCACCAGCACCGTGGGCATGATCGCCAGGCCATCGAGCCCGTCGGTCAGGTTGACCGCGTTGGAACTGCCGACGATTACCAGGTAGGTGAGCACCATGTAGAACACCCCCAGGGGCAGCACGAACTCCTTGAAGAGCGGCACGATCAGGCTGGTCTCCACCGGCGAGGCGGCGGTGACATAGAGCAGCACCGCGGCCGCCACGCCGATCAGCGACTGCCAGAAGTACTTCCAGCGCGCCGGCAGGCCCCGAGGGTTCTTCTCCACTACCTTGCGGAAGTCGTCCACCCAGCCGATGGCGCCGAAGCCCAGGGTCACCGCCAGCACCAGCCAGACGTAGTGGTTGGTGAGGTCGCCCCACAGCAGGGTGCTCACGGCGATGGCCATCAGGATCATGGCGCCGCCCATGGTGGGGGTGCCGGCCTTGGAGAGGTGGGACTGGGGGCCGTCGTCGCGCACCGCCTGGCCGATCTGGCGTTCCACCAGGCGGCGGATCATCACCGGCCCGAGCCACAGGCAGAGCACCAGGGCGGTCAGGGTCCCCAGGATCATGCGCAGGGTCAGATAGTTGAAGACGTTGAAGGCACTCTGGAATTGCGCCAGGAAGTCAGCCAGAAAGAGCAGCATGTATCGCGTTCACCTTGAAGCATCCGCACGCAGGGCCGCCACGACGCGTTCCATGCCGGCGCTGCGCGAGCCCTTGACCAGCACGCTGGCCCCGGACGGTAGATGGTGGAGGACGTGGCGCATCAGCGCCTCCCGATCGTCGAAATGGACCCCGCCTTCGCCGAAGGCCCGGCTGGCCGGCCTCGCCGGCTCGCCGAGGGTGCCCAGGAAATCGATTCCCCGTTCCCGCGCGTAGTGTCCGAGCTCGGCGTGCAGCCGGTCGGACTCGCCCCCCAGTTCTCCCATGGCGCCCAGCAGGCACCAGTGCGGGCCGGGCAGCGTCACCAGGACGTCGAGCGCCGCCTTCACCGCGCCGGGGTTGGCATTATAGGTATCGTCCAGCAGCCGCGAGTCGTTGAGGCCCTCCACGACGCTCAGCCGGCCCGGCATGGGTGCCACCGCCTCGAGCCCGGCCAGCACCTCTCGCTCACCCAGCCCCATGGCCAGAGCCGCGGCCGCGGCCGCCAGGGCGTTGGCGACGTTGTGGCGCCCCAGCAGGGCCAGCCGGACGCGCCCGATCTCGCGGCCGTCCCGGACAAGCGTGAAAGCATAGCGTCCGACGGCGTCACAGGCCAGCGCCTCGGCTCGCAGGCGAGCCCGCGCATCCAGGCCGAAGTCGAGCACCTCGCGAGGCGCCGCCAGGCGCGCCCAGGTGGCGAAGAAGGCATCGTCGCGGTTGAGCACCGCCACGCCGTCGGCCGGCAGGCCGGTCAGGATCTCCGCCTTGGCCTGGGCGATACGGCCCATGCCGCCGAACTCGCCCACGTGGGCCCCGGTGACGTTGGTGATCACAGCTACCCGGGGCTCGGCCAGGGTCGTGGTCCAGGCGATCTCGCCGAGGTGGTTGGCGCCCAGTTCCACCACGGCCTGGCGGTGCCCGGGCTCCAGCGCCAGCAGGGTGAGGGGCGCGCCGATGTCGTTGTTCAGGTTGCCCTGGGTGGCCAACGTCGACCCGCTCTGCTCGAGCAGGGTCGCCAGCATCTGCTTGACCGTGGTCTTGCCGCTGTTGCCGGTCACGGCGACCAGGGGGCCGCCCCAGGCGCGCCGCCGAGCACGCGCCAGCAGCCCCAGGGCCAGCCGGGTGTCGGCCACCAGCAGCTGGGGGAACGGGTCATCCATCGGTCGCTCTGCCGCTGCCTCGACCACGGCCGCCACGGCACCGGCCTCCCGCGCCTGGTCCAGGAAGTCGTGGGCATCGAAGCGCTCGCCCCTGAGCGCCACGAACAGGCTTCCCGGGGCCAGGCGGCGGGTATCGGTGACGATCGCACCGATGGGCAGGTCCTCGGGCGGTGCCGGCAGGCCCAAGGCCGTGGCGACCTCGCCCAGCGTGGTCAGCCCGCTGCCGCTCATGGCTCGCCCTCCCCGGGGGCCCTGTCCGGCCCCCGTCCGGCCAGCGCCCGCTCGGCCTCGGCCAGGTCCGAGAAGGGATGGCGCACCCCCTTGACCTCCTGGTAGTCCTCGTGTCCCTTGCCGGCGATCAGCACCACGTCGTCGGGGCCGGCCTCGGCCAGCGCCCGGGCGATCGCCGCGCCCCGCCCGGCCAGTTCGAGGACCCCGTCGCGCTCGGGCGCTTCCAGGCCCGCGAGGACCTGGGCGCGGATCGCCGCCGGGTCCTCGCTGCGCGGGTTGTCGTCGGTGACCACCAGCACGTCGGCATGGCGCGCCGCGGCCTGTGCCATCAGCGGACGCTTGCCGGTGTCGCGGTCGCCGCCGCAGCCGAACAGGCACCACAGCCGGCCGTCGCCCGGCAGGTGGGCGCGCAGCGCCGAGAGGGCACTGTCGAGGGCATCCGGGGTATGGGCATAGTCGATGACCACCGTGGGGGCCCCCGGCAGGGTCAGGCGCTGCATGCGACCGGGCACCGGGGCGAGGTCGGCCGCCGCCGCGAACAGCGCCTCCAGGGGGTGCCCCAGGCCGTGCAGGGTGGCGATGGCCAGCAGCACGTTATCCAGGTTGAAGCGGCCCATCAGGCCGAGCTCGAGCACCCGCTCCCCCTCCGGCGTGGCGATGAGCGCCCGCTGCCCTTCGGCATGGGGCACCCAGTCGATGACGCGCAAGGTCACCGCCTCGTCCTCGCCGACGGCCAGGACACGCACGTGGCGGTGCACGCCGGCGAGCATCAGGCGCGCCAGCGGGTCGTCCCCGTTGACCACCGCGAGTTCGAGCTCATGGCGCCGGAACAGCCGCGCCTTGGCGGCGGCATAGGCCGCCATGCTGCCGTGGTAGTCCAGGTGGTCACGGCTGAGGTTGGTGAAGACTGCCGCGTGCACCCGACAGCCATCGAGGCGACCCTGCTCCAGGGCATGGGAGGAGACCTCCATGGCCACCCGGCGGACGCCGTCGGCGGCCAGCTCCCCCAGCGCGGCCTGCAGGGCCAGGGGCCCCGGCGTGGTCAGCTGGCCGGCCGCCAGGCGCCCCGGCCGGCCGTGCCCCAGGGTGCCGATCAGCCCGGCGTCCACCCCGAGGGCCATGCTCAACTCGGCCAGATAGTGGGTCACCGAACTCTTGCCGTTGGTGCCGGTGACCCCGACCAGCTGCAGGTCCCGGGGTACGGCAAACAGCAGCTGGCCCAGTTCGCCCTGGGCCTCGCGCAGTCCCGGCAGCCACAGCACCCGGGGGTCGTCGGGCCCGGGCGCGCCGTCGTCATGGGCCAGCACCAGCGAGGCCCCGGCCTCGAGGGCCGCCGGGATGAAGTCGCGACCATCCGCCGCCACGCCCGGCACCGCCACGAAGACATCGCCCTCGGCCAGCCGGCGACTGTCGAGTACCAGCCGGACGGTCGCCGGCAGGGTGACCCGCGCCAGGGCATGGCGACACTCGGGCCATAGCCCGGCCAGGCCCGTCTCGAGTCGCTCGGCGGTCAGCTGCATCGCGTTTCCTCCAAAGGGCTTGCGCTCATGATTCCGGCTCCCGGGCATCCGGGGGCACGTCCAGCAGGCGCAGGGCATTGCCGGCCACCCGCGAGAAGACCGGCGCCGCCACCGCGCCGCCATAGTAGCTTTCCCCCCGCGGGTGATCGATCATCACCACCGTGACGATCCGCGGGTCCGAGACCGGCGCGATGCCGACGAACAGGCTGCGGTAGGCCTTCTGCTGATAGCCGCCGGCATCAGTCTTGCGCACGGTCCCGGTCTTGCCGGCGACCCGATAGCCCGGCACCAGGGCCCGGCGGGCGCCGGTGCCGGGCTCGACGACCTGATCCATCATGCCCAGGACCCGCCGTGCCACGCCGGCGTCGATGGCCTGCTCGCCGGCCGGTGCCTGGCCGAGCTTGAGCAGCGAGGGCGGCAGCCGTCGGCCGTCGTTGGCAATGGCCGTGTAGGCACTGGCCAGCTGGAGCGCCGAGACCGAGAGGCCGTAGCCGTAGGAGAGGGCCGCCCACTGGCTGCTCGACCAGCGCGCCGGTGCCGGGATGCTGCCGGCCGCCTCGCCCGGGAAGCCGGTCCCCGGGCTCTGTCCCAGGCCCACGGCCCGGTAGGTCGCCGGGACCACGGGGTCATCCAGGCGCAGCGCCAGCTTGGACATGCCGATGTTCGAGGACTTCTCGAGGATGCCGGCGAGGCTGAGCTCGCCGTAGTTGCGGATGTCCTTGATGGTGAAGCGGTCGATGACCATCCAGCCCGGCGCGGTATCGACCACGGTATCCGCCGGCACCTCGCCGGTCTCGAGCATGGCGGCCATCGCCAGCGGCTTCATGACCGACCCCGGCTCGTAGATATCCACGATGGCCCGGTTGCGCAGTCCCTGGGGGTCGAGTCCGGCGCGGTTGTTGGGGTTGTAGGAGGGCTGGTTGGCCATGGCCAGCACCTCGCCACTGCGCGCATCCAGCATCACCACGATGCCGCCGTCGGCGTCGTGTTCGGCCACCGCCGCCTTGAGCTCGCGATAGGCCATGTACTGCAGGCGCTGGTCCAGGGCCAGGGTGAGGTCCCCGCCCGGCTGGGCCTCCTGCAGCAGCGCCAGGTCGCGCACCAGGCGACCGCGGCGGTCCTTGAGCACGCGCCGCTTGCCGGGCACTCCGGCGAGGTGCGCCTGGTAGGCCAGCTCCAGGCCTTCCTGGCCGATATCGTCGATGTTGGTCACGCCCAGCAGCTGGGCGGTGACTTCCCCCGCCGGGTAGTAGCGCTTGTACTCCTCCCGGGCGTGGACGCCGGGAATGCGCAGGTCCAGCACCCGCTGGGCCGCCTCCGGCGTGAGGCGACGCCTCAGGTACATGAACTCGCGCTCGGCGTAGCGCGCGATACGCTCGTTGAGCGTCTCGAGCTCCTGGCCCAGGGCCCTGGCCAGCATCAGGCGCTGGATGTCGTCGACGGGCAGGTCCTGGGGGTTGGCCCAGAGGGTGACCACCGGGGTCGAGATGGCCAGCGGCTCGCCGTGGCGGTCGGTGATCATGCCGCGATGGGCGGGAATGGTGTCGGTGCGCAGGGTACGGGCATCACCCTGCCCCTGCAGAAAGGGGCGGTCGAAGACATGCAGGTCGACGATGCGGCCGGCCAGCAGGGTGAGTCCCACCAGCACCAGCGTCATCATCACCCGGTAGCGCGCCTTGCCCATGGGGGCCATGGGCGGCGGGCGACGCGGCGTCACACCGCTGCGGGCGTCAGCGCTCATGGCCGGATGACCTCGACCTCGTCGATGTCGGGCAGACGCATCTCCAGGCGCTCACGGGCCAGGCGCTCGATGCGGGCGGGGGAGGACCAGGCGCTTTCCTCGAGCAGCAGCTGCCCCCACTCGGTCTGCAGCTGCTGCTGCTCGCGCTCGAGCTGCTGCAGGCGGGCATACTGGTCACGGGTCAGGTGACTGGTGGTGATCACCGCCAAGGCCGACCCCAGGCAGGCCGCCAGCAGCAGGCCGACCAGCAGCAGCTGCGGCGAGGCCGCCAGGCGAAGGGGCCAGCCGAAGGAGGAGGTTGCCGCGGAGCGTCCCTGTGCCATGACCGTCCTCAGTATCGCTTGCGCGCCACACGCATCACCGCACTGCGTGCCCGGGGGTTCTCCTGCACCTCCTCGGCGGAGGGGCGACGCGCCTTGCCCAGCGACGCCAGGCGCCGCTTGAGCTGGTCGTCGCGGACCGGGATGCCGCGCGGAAGGTCGGTATCGCCGCGCACGTGATCGCGGATGAAGCGCTTGACCCGGCGGTCCTCCAGCGAATGGAAGCTGATCACCACCAGGTGGCCGCCCGGGGCCAGGGCCTCCAGCGCCGCCTCGAGGGCAGCATCGAGCTGTTCCAGCTCGCCGTTGACCTGGATACGCAGGGCCTGGAAGACGCGCGTTGCCGGGTGCTTGCCCTTCTCCCAGGCGGGATGGGCAGCCTTGACCACCTCGGCGAGGTCCGCAGTCCGCTCGAAGGGTCGCTCGAGGCGACGCGCCACGATGGCCCGCGCCAGCCGCCGGGCGAAGCGCTCCTCGCCGTAGGCCTTGAAGACAGCGGCGATCTCGCCCTCGCCGGCCCGGGCCAGGAAGCCCGCGGCGCTCTCGCCGCGGGAGGGGTCCATGCGCATGTCCAGGGGACCGTCGCGAAGGAAGCTGAAGCCCCGCTCGGGGTCGTCGAGCTGGGGCGAGGAGACCCCCACGTCGAGCAGGACGCCGGACAGCCGGCCATGCAGGCCGTGGCGCGCGGCGATCTCGCCGAGACGGGCGAACTCGCCCTGCTCGATGGAAAAGCGCCGGTCATCGATGGCGGCGGCCTCGGCGATGGCCTGGGGGTCGCGATCGATGGCCAGCAGGCGGCCCTCGGGGGCCAGCCGCGAGAGGATGGCACGCGAATGGCCACCGCGGCCGAAGGTGCCGTCCAGGTAGGTGCCCTCGGGGTCATGGACCAGCGCCTCCACGGCGCCGTCGAGCAGCACGCTGGCATGGCGAAAGCCGCGGGCGGGCTGTTCAGGGGCGGATGACGGCATGAGGCTCTCGTTCGAGGGGCTGGGGGCCGTGGGCACGGCGATGTTCGGAGTGGGAGTCGGCCGATAAGCCGGGTTCTGTCGTGGACAGTCATTCCTCTAGGGGCCCTGTCACCAGAGCCCTCAAGCAACCTACCCGAACCCGACGCGGGCCACGCCATGGGGTTCCTATTTGGTCTTGCTCCGAGTGGGGTTTACCTTGCCACGCACTGTTGCCAGGCGCGCGGTGCGCTCTTACCGCACCCTTTCACCCTTGCCGGCCTCCCGAGGGAGACGTAGGCGGTCTGCTCTCTGCTGCACTTTCCGTCGGCTCACGCCGCCCAGGCATTACCTGGCACTCTGCCCTGTGGAGCCCGGACTTTCCTCCCCCGGATCGCTCCGGCGGCGACTGTCTGGCCAACTCCCGGGGCAAGGATACCAGTGCCCCTCCCCCGCCTCAATGCCCGTCCTTGAGCGCCTGGAGCCGTCCATACCAGGCCTTCTTCGCCCCGCCCAGCACCCGCGCCGCCACGGCGGCCGCCTGCTTGACGCCCAGCCCCTCGGCGAGCAGGGCCGACAGCAGGGCATCGGCCGCAACCGTCGAGGCGTCGGCATCGCCGCGCGGGCCGGCCCCGGCCACCATCACCACGAACTCGCCGCGCGCCTGGTCCGGGTCCTCCTCCATGCGCGCGAGCAGCTCGGTGGCGCTGCCGTCGAGGAAGGTCTCGAAGGCCTTGGTCAGCTCACGCGCCAGCACCACCCGTCGCGCCCCGAGGGTGGTGGCCAGGTCCGCCAGGGTGTCACGGATGCGGTGGGGCGACTCGTAGAACACCAGGGTCTCCTCGCGGGCCGCCAGGGCCTCCAGCCGTCCCCGCCGGGCACCGCCCTTCGCCGGCAGGAAGCCCTGGAACAGGAAGCGGTCGGTGGGCAACCCCGCCGCCGACAGGGCCGCCACCAGGGCACAGGGGCCCGGGACCGGCACGATGCGGCGCCCGCGGGCACGCAGCTCGCGCACCAGCACGAAGCCGGGGTCGCTGATCAAGGGCGTGCCGGCGTCACTGACCAGGGCGATATCCTCACCGGCGACGAGACGGGCATCCAAGGCATCGACCCGTGCGGCCTCGTTGTGCTCGTGCAGCGACAGCATCGGCCGCGACAGCCCCAGGTGTCGCAGCAGGCGGCCGCTGTGGCGGGTATCCTCGGCGGCGATCACCGCCACCTCCCCCAGCACCCGGGCGGCCCGGGGGCTCAGATCGTCCAGATTCCCAATGGGTGTGGCGACCACGTACAATGAACCGGCAAGCGTATCGGACATCTCGGCTCCCTGGGATGCTCTCGGACATGGGGACAAGGAAGGATTCATGAAGATCTCGTTTCGCGGCCCGCTGGCCGCCGCGCTCACCGCGCTGCTGCTTGCGGGCTGCAGCTTCCAGCCGGGCATCATCGAGCGACAGGCCGACGGTGATCCACAGCGCCTGCTGCAGCAGGCCGAACAGCAGGAGCCAAGCCAGGCCGCCCTGTCGCGCCTGGAGGCGGCCGACATCCTAGCACGCCAGGGAAACCGCACCCAGGCACTGGAGGTCGCCAAGGAGATCGACGACAGCCGGCTGGAGCGCCAGGACCGGGTCCGCTGGGCGCTGCTGCTCTCCGAGCTGGGGGAGGTCGAGGGGGATCCCTGGGCGGTGGTCCAGGCCGGCCAGCTGCTCGACGAGGTCGACCTGCCTCGCGCGGCCTCCCTGACCCTGCGCGAACGCCTGGGGATGGCCCTGGGCGAGGTCGACGAGCCCCGCGCCGCCGCCCGGGCCCTGATCCGGGTCCAGGCCGAGACCGAGCGCGAGGACCTCAACGACCCGATCTGGGAGCAGCTCTCCCGCCTCGACGGTGGCTCACTGACCACCCTGCGCGAGGAGGGCGGCGACCTGACCCGGGGCTGGGTGGCCCTCGCCGAGCTGGTGCGCTCCAGCGGCGGCGACATCCAGCGGCTCTTCGCCCGCCTGGATGACTGGCGCGAGCGCCATCGCGGTCACCCGGCGGCGCGGCGCCTGCCCGGCGAGATCACCGCCCTGGGAGAGCTGCGCGGCCAGGAGGTCGACCACATCGCGGTCTTCCTTCCCGAGTCCGGGCCCCTGTCGGGCATTGCCGGGGCGATCCGCGAGGGGATCCGCACCCATCACCTCGAGGGAGTCGACAGCGGCGTTCGCCTGACCTTCCTCGACAGCAGTCACGGCGACCTGGAGGCGCTCTACCGGGAGGCCGCCGAACTCGGCGCCCAGGTGGTGGTCGGCCCGCTGGACAAGGATGCCGTCAGCGAGCTCGAACAGCGCGAGCGGGTGCCGCTGCCCACCCTGGCACTCAACTACGGCCGCGGGGAGCGCAACCGGGCCCTCGGGCTCTTCCAGTACGGCCTCTCCGCCGAGGACGAGGCGCGCCAGGCCGCCCGCCGCGCCTGGGTCGACGGCCACCGCCTGGCCTCGCTGCTGGTCCCGGACAATGACTGGGGACGCCGCGTCGGCGAGGCCTTCTGGAACGCCTGGCGCGACCAGGGAGGCGAGGTCGCCAATGCGGTCCGCTACAACCCCGAATCCTCGGCCACCGAGAGCGCCCGCCGCGCCGTGACCAACCCCCAGCCGGACATGCTCTTCCTGCTGGCCCTGCCGGAGTATGCCCGCCAGGTACCGCCAACCCTGGACTACTACTACAGCGGCGACCTGCCGATCTATGCCACCTCCCACCTCTATGAGGGCCGCCTGCAGCCCCGCCTGGATCATGACCTGGACGACGTGCTGTTCGCCGATATCCCCTGGCAGATCCCCGATGCTGCCGTGGGCGGCGTCGAGGCCCTGCCCTTCCTCGACAGCTATCGCCGGCTGCGCGAGGAGTCCGACCCCGCCATGTTCCGGCTGATGGCCATGGGCGTGGATGCCTACGAGCTGGCCACCCGCCTGCCGCAGCTGCAGGCCATCAGCGGCAGCGAGCTGTTCGGCGCCACCGGCACCCTGAGCCCCGGCGAGGATGGCCGGATCCAGCGCCGCCTGCCCTGGGCCCGCTTCGTCAACGGCGTGCCCCAGCCCGTGCTGATCCCCGGCGTATTCGGCGATGACCGGGCCCCGTGATGCGCGGGCCCGCGGCGAAGCCATCGAGCGGCTCGCCGCCCGCTGGCTGACGGCGCGCGGGCTCACCCACGAGGCCAGCAACCAGCATGCCAAGGGCGGCGAGATCGATCTGGTGATGCGCGATGGCACGTTGCTGGTGTTCGTCGAGGTCCGCCACCGTGCCGACCGCCGCCACGGGCACCCGCTGGAGACCGTCACCGCCGCCAAGCAGCGCCGCCTGATCCGGGCGGCGCGTTTTTATCTCCAGCGCAACGGGCTATCATGTCCCTGCCGCTTCGACGTGCTGGCCGTGACCGGCACGCCCCCCGACCTCGAGATCGAATGGGTGGCGGATGCCTTCGAAGCGTACTGACCGGTCAAGCCCATCTGCGAAAAGGACCAGGAACCCGCATGGATTTCCAGCAGCGCATTCTCGGCCACTTCAACGCCAGCATCGACACCAAGACCTATGCCAGCGAGGTACTGCCGCCCTTCATCGAGGTGGCCAGCCAGATGATGGTCCAGTGCCTGGTCAACGAGGGCAAGATCCTGGCCTGCGGCAACGGTGGCAGCGCCGGCGACAGCCAGCACTTCTCTTCCGAGCTGCTCAACCGCTTCGAGCGGGAACGCCCCAGCCTGCCGGCCCTGGCCCTGACCACCGACACCTCGACCCTGACCTCGATCGCCAACGACTACAGCTACAACGAGGTCTTCTCCAAGCAGATCCGTGCCCTGGGCCAGCCCGGCGACATCCTGCTGGCGATCTCCACCAGCGGCAATTCGGCCAACGTCATCCAGGCCATCCAGGCCGCCCACGACCGCGACATGACGGTGGTGGCCCTGACCGGCCGCGACGGCGGCGACATGGCCTCACTGCTGGGCCAGGACGATTGCGAGATCCGCGTGCCGGCGACCTCCACCGCCCGCATCCAGGAGGTCCACCTGCTGGCGATCCACTGCCTGTGCGACCTGATCGACGAACAACTCTTCGGTACAAGCGAGTGACCCCCATGACCAGGAAGTCCCTTCTCACGCCCCTGCTGCTCACCCTCGGCCTCGGCCTTGCCGGCTGCACCACCGTGACCGGCGTCACCACTCCCGGCACCATCGACGAGAACTACGGCGAGCGTACCTTCGGCACCCAGGTCGAGGACGAGAGCATCGAGACCAAGATCGGCCACAACCTCGGCCGCACCGATGCCCGACTGGGCGATGCCCGCATCAACGTCGACAGCTTCAACGGCGTCGTCCTGCTCACCGGCCAGGTGCCAAGCGAGGAGCTCAAGTCGAAGGCCGAGGAGATCGCCGGCCAGGTGCGCAACGTCCGCGAGGTGCACAACGAGCTCTCCGTCGCCGCCAACCTGCCGGCCAGCCAGCGCCTCTCCGACACCTGGCTGATGACCCGAATCCGTACCAGCCTCGCGGCCAACGAGGAGATCGACTCCGGGCGCATCCGGGTGGTCGTCGAGAACAACAGCGTCTACCTGATGGGCATCGTCACCCGCAACGAGGCGGAACGCATCGTCCAGGCCGTGTCGGGCGCCGGGGGCATGCAGCGTATCGTCAAGGTCTTCGACTACCTGGACTGAGCCCCTCCCCGAACGCGAGACGGCAGGCCAATGGGCCTGCCGTCTTGCGTCGATGAACCGCCTTCCGCCTTCGGGGAACGCGGCTAGCCGGTCACTGCCGGATCACTTGATGACCCGCAGCGAGGGGCGCCCCTTGCGCGGCGGTGCCTCGTCACCCGGCTCCTCGTCCTGCGGGGCGTCATCGGCACTTTCCACCTCATTGAGGTGGGACTCCTTCTCGCCGGCCTCGTCGGCCCCGGCCGGAATCACCGGCTCATGACCGAACACCATGCCCACGCCGTTCTCCCGGGCGTAGATCGCGATCAGTGCCTCGATGGGCACCATCACCTGCATGGGGCGGCCGCCGAAGCGCGCCGAGAAGCTCACCGCCTCATCCTCCATGGCGAAGTCACGCACGGCGGTGGGCGCCAGGTTCAGAACGATCTGGCCGTTCTGCACGAACTGGCGGGGCACCTCGACGCCCGCCTGCTCGGCATCGACGACGATGTAGGGGGTCAGGTCGTTGTCCAGCAGCCACTGGTAAAGGGCCCTGGCAATATAGGGACGGCTCGATAGCATCGCTTGGCCCTCCTGGGTCGGGGACCCGGTCTGCACCGGATCGGAGTTCAGGCGCGCATCTCGCGCTCGCTTTCGCTGAGGGCTGCCTTGAAGCCATCGCGGTCGAACAGGCGCTCCATGTAGCCCATCAGCGGCTTGACCTGCTTCTCGGGCAGCTCGATGCCCAGCACCGGCAGGCGCCAGAGGATCGGAGCCAGGCAGCAGTCCACCAGAGTGAACTCCTCGCTCATGAAGTAGGGCATGTCCTCGAAGATCGGCGAGATGCCGACCAGGCTCTCACGCAGCTCCTTGCGGGCCTTCTCGGCGTCCTTCTTCGCGCCACGCTGGATCTGCTCGACCAGCGGACACCACTCGCGCTCGATACGGTGCATCCACAGGCGGCTCTTGGCGCGCGCCACGGGATAGACGGGCAGCAGCGGCGGGTGCGGGAAGCGCTCGTCGAGGTACTCCATCATCACCTTGGACTCGTAGAGCACCAGGTCGCGGTCGAGCAGCGTGGGCACGCTGTTGTAGGGGTTGAGGTCGGCGAGTTCCTCGGGGTGCTGCTCGTCGGTCACCTCGACGATATCGACGGCCACGCCCTTCTCGGCGAGCACGATTCGCACACGATGACTGAAATGGTCATCCCCTCCGGAGTAGAAGATCATCGACGACCGCTTGGCCACTACACCCATGTAACAATCCTCGCATCAGTTCGTGCCGAGATGATAACACGACCGGCCCCGCCTTGAGGGCCATCGTGCCGCCCGGTATCGGGCAGAGACCACGAGGGGCGCATGGCCCTCGACCATGCGCCCCCGTGGATGTCCGTCGCAGACGGATCAGTGGACGTCGCGCCAGTACTCGCGCTTGAGCAGGTAGGAGATGACCCCGAAGATGAAGATGAAGATCAGCACCTTCGGTCCCAGCGACTGCGCCTGCAGCTTGGACGGCTCACCCACGTAGGCGAGGAAGTTGGTGAGGTCGTAGACCGCCTCCTCGAACTCCGCCGGCTCCATCTCGCCCGGCTGGGTGATCTGCAGCGTCTCGCAGGACTGGTACTTGCCGGTCAGGGGATCGAGCTCGGCCCCCTCGACCGGCTGGTCCGTCTCGGCGCACACCTTCTCCTGCACCCCCTGCAGCGGCTCCAGCACGTTGGGCATGGCCACCAGCGGGAAGACCGCGTTGTTGACGCCGGTGCCGGTGCTGGGATCCTTGTAGAAGGAGAGCAGGTAAGAGTAGATCCAGTCGTTGCCGCGCAGCCGCGACTCTAGGGTCAGATCGGGCGGCGGGGCACCGAACCAGGCCTCGGCGTCACCGCTGTCCATGGCGATGTGCATCTGGTCGTTGAAGGCCAGGTCCGAGGAGAAGATCAGGTTCTCCTCGACGAGGTCCTGGGGGATGTTCAGGTCCTCGGCGGCACGCGCGAACCGCTGGTGCTCCAGGGAGTGGCACCCCATGCAGTAGTTGACATAGAGCTTCATGCCGTTCTGCAGCGAGGCCTTGTCCTCGAGGTCGGGCTCCATGGAGTAGGGGACGCTCGCGCCCCCCGCGGCCATCGCCGTGACGGGCACCAGCGCGAAGAGCAGTGCGAACAGTTGCTTTTTCATTAGCCAGTCACCCTTTCCGGAACGGGTTTGGTCTTCTCCAGCCGGGTATAGAACGGCATCAGCAGGAAGAAGGCGAAGTAGATGACGGTGCACACCTGGGACAGGATGGTGCGCCCCTCGGTGACCGGCAGTACCCCGAGCACGCCCAGGATGACGAAGCTGATCGCGAACAGTGCCAGCATCATCTTGGACATCCAGCCCTTGTAGCGCATCGAGCGCACCGGGCTGCGGTCGAGCCAGGGCAGCACGAAGAGCACCGCGATGGCCGCGCCCATGCAGATCACGCCGAGGAACTTGGCGTCGAGGCCGAACAGCGAGAAGGTGATGGCGCGCAGGATCGCGTAGAAGGGCGTGAAGTACCATACCGGCGCGATGTGATCCGGGGTCTTGAGCGGGTTGGCCGGCTCGAAGTTGGGCTTCTCGAGGAAGTAGCCCCCACCCTCCGGGAAGTAGAAGATCACCACGCAGAAGACGAACAGGAACACCGCCACGCCGACCAGGTCCTTCACCGTGTAGTACGGATGGAAGGGGATGCCGTCCAGCGGCTTGCCGCTCTCGTCCTTCTTCTTCTTGATGTCGATGCCGTCGGGGTTGTTGGAGCCGACTTCATGCAGGGCGATGATGTGCAGCACCACCAGCGCCAGGATCACGATGGGCAGCGCCACCACGTGCAAGGCGAAGAAGCGGTTGAGCGTGATGCCGGAGATCAGGAAGTCACCGCGAATCCACTGGGTCAGGTCGGGCCCGATCACCGGGATCGCCGAGAAGAGCGAGATGATGACCTGGGCGCCCCAGTAGGACATCTGGCCCCAGGGCAGCAGGTAGCCCATGAAGGCCTCGGCCATCAACGCCAGGTAGATGGCCATGCCGAAGATCCACACCAGCTCGCGGGGCGCCTTGTAGGAGCCGTAGAGCAGGCCGCGGAACATGTGCAGGTAGACGACCACGAAGAAGGCCGTCGCGCCGGTGGAGTGCATGTAGCGGATCAGCCAGCCGTACTCCACGTCGCGCATGATGTACTCCACCGAGGCGAAGGCGCCCTCGGCGGAGGGGTTGTAGCTCATGGTCAGCCAGACACCGGTGAGGATCTGGTTGACCAGTACCAGCAGCGCCAGGGACCCGAAGAAGTACCAGAAGTTGAAGTTCTTCGGCGCGTAGTACTTCGCCATGTGGTCCTGCCACATCTGGGTGGCCGGGAAGCGGTCATCGACCCAGCGCATCAAGCCGCGCTCCGCCTTGACTTTGTTCGGGTTACCCATCAGGCAGTCTCCTCATCTTCGCCGACCGTGATCAGCACGTCGCTGTCGAAGCGGTAAGGGGGGACCTCGAGGTTGGTCGGGGCCGGCACGTTGCGGAACACCCGACCGGCCAGGTCGAAGCGCGAGCCGTGGCACGGGCAGAAGAAGCCGCCCGGCCAGTCGTCGGTCCCCACGCCCTCGGCATCCGGCTCGGGGCGATAGAGCGGCGAGCAGCCCAGGTGGGTGCAGATACCGACGATCACGCCGATCTCGGGCTTGATGGAGCGCAGCGGGCCCTCGATGTAGGCGGGCTGCTGGGGCACCTCGGACTGCGGGTCGGCCAGGCGCGAGGCATCGAAGCCCTCCGTGCGCTCGATCATCTCCGGCGTGCGGTTGATGATCCATACCGGCTTGCCCCGCCACTCGACCGTCATGCGCTGCCCGGGTTCGAGCTTCGACACGTCGGCCTGGACGGGGGCACCCGCCGCTCTTGCCCTGGCACTAGGCTGCCAGGAAGCCACAAAGGGGACCGCAACCCCGACGGCACCCACCGCACCCACGACGGTGGTGGCACCTACGAGGAAACGGCGCCGACCCTTGTTTACGCCGTTATCTGCCATTTTCAGGTTTCTCCCATCAGCTTACCCGCTGTTCCATCACGGGCAGTGAATCCCCCGCGACCACGGATACCAAATGCAGTGTATGGTAAAAAATCGTGTCGCCCCGCACAAGGAAAGGTTCCCAGAGCAAGCGGGAAACCTGACGACAAATTCTTGATCCAGAACAAAAAACGCCCAGGTCACTGGACCTGGGCGTTTTCGTGCGGCAATACGAGGCGTATCAGCGCTTGGAGAACTGCGGGCGACGACGCGCCTTGCGCAGGCCGACCTTCTTGCGCTCGACCTGGCGGGCGTCACGGGTGACGTAGCCCGCCTCGCGCAGCTGGCCGCGGAAGTCCTCGTTGTAGTCCATCAGGGCACGGGTGATGCCGTGACGGATGGCGCCGGCCTGGGCCGAGCCACCACCGCCCTTGACGGTGACGTAGACGTCGAACTGGCCGAGGGTATCGGTCAGCTCCAGCGGCTGGCGAACCACCATGCGGCCCGTGACGCGACCGAAGTACTGGTCCAGCTCACGGCTGTTGACGGTGATCTTGCCGGTGCCCGGCTTCAGGAAGACGCGGGCGGTAGAGGTCTTGCGGCGCCCGGTACCGTAATACTGCTGTGTCATGGCGAAGACTCCCTCAGATGTTCAGTGCTTGCGGCTGCTGGGCAGCGTGCGGATGCTCGGTGCCGGCGTAGACCTTGAGCTTCGAGTACATGGCACGGCCCAGGGGACCCTTCGGCAGCATGCCCTTGACGGCGGACTCGATGACACGCTCCGGCGCGTGGGCGATCATCTTCTCGAAATTCATGGAGCGCAGGCCACCCGGGTAGCCGGTATGGCGGTAGTAGGTCTTGGCACTGGCCTTGTTGCCGGTGACATGGACCTTCTCGGCGTTGATCACGACGATATAGTCACCGGTATCCACGTGCGGGGTATATTCCGGCTTGTGCTTGCCGCGCAGGCGGCGAGCGATCTCGGTGGCCAGGCGGCCGAGCGTCTTGTCCGCAGCGTCGACGACGAACCAGTCGCGCTGGACTGACTGCGGTTTGGCAGTGAACGTCTTCATGGATGAATCACCATTTGATGTATTGGGTTCTGCCGCCGGGCGTCCGGCATGGAACCATCCCTATTCTTCTTGGTTGCCTGCCCCGGAGGGAAGGCAACAGTCGAGCGAGCGCGCATTCTACACGAGCCGACCCCCTCGGGGAAAGGGGCAGCATCGCCCTCATGGCTTGTGGGGCAACGCCAGGTAGTCGTGGGACTGCATCTCCTGGAGCCGCGAGAGAGTGCGCTGGAACTCGAACTCCAGGCGCCCGTCGCGGTAGAGCTGTTCGGCCGGCACCTCGGCGGACATCAGCAGCTTGACGCCCCGGTCGTAGAACTCGTCGACCATGTTGATGAAGCGCCTGGCCTGATCATCCGTCGCGCCACTCATGCGGGTCACGTTGGAGACCAGCACGCTGTGGAACTCGCGGGCCAGCTCGATGTAGTCGTTCTGGCTGCGGGGGCCGTCGCAAAGCTCGGTGAACTCGAACCACACCACGTCGTCATGCAGCCGGCGGGTGTGCAGCACCCGGTGGTTGATCTCGATCGGCGCCCCCTCCTCGCCCGCGTGGCCGGCGATCTCGCGGAAGCTGCGGGCCAGCTCGGCCTCGGCCTCGTCGTCGAGGGGCGCATGGAAGATCTCGGCCCGCTCCAGGGCGCGCAGGCGGTAGTCGATCCCCGAGTCCACGTTGACCACCTCGCAGTGACGCTCGAGCAGGTCGATGGCCGGCAGGAAGCGGGCCCGCTGCAGGCCATCCTTGTAGAGCTCACCGGGCACGATGTTCGAGGTCGCCACCAGCACCACGCCGTGAGCGAAGAGCGACTCGAGCAGATTGGCCAGGATCATGGCGTCGGTGATGTCCTTGACGAAGAACTCGTCGAAGCAGATCACCCGGGCCTCGGCGGCGAACTTGGCGGCGATCAGCGTCAGCGGGTTGCGCTCGCCCTTGTAGTGCTCGAGCTCGTTGTGCACCCGCTGCATGAAACGGTGGAAGTGGGTGCGCATCTTCTCGGGAAAGGGCAGCGTCTCGAAGAAGGTATCCATGAGGTAGGTCTTGCCGCGCCCCACCCCGCCCCAGAAGTAGAGCCCGTGGATCGCGGGCAGCGCCGGCTCGGGCGGCACCTCGCGGTCGCGGCGACCCAGCAGGCCGGCCACCCGCGACTTCAGCCCGCCACCACGCCTGGGCGGCACAACCCGGGAAGGCGGGGTCGCCACCAGCTCGTCGTAGAGACGCTGCAGGTGCGTCACCGCCTGCTCCTGGGCGGCGTCGGGCTGGAAGCCGTGGCACTCGAGATCCGCTCGGTAGCGGGTCATCGGCGTCTCGGGGTGCCGCGCGTTGCGGGAAGCCGTGGGAGGGTGCGTCTCGCTCATGGGGATTCCTGAGGGCCTTTACTCGGGACGTTCGCGGGGAGGCATTATACGCATCCCGCCCGCTCTTGGCATCGCCGGCCGCCGCGTTGACCCGGCGCACCGCGTCGCCCCTATAATGGGCACCCGGATCCCGTCCGGCCCCATGACGCTCCCGCGCCTCGCGCGGCATGTCGCCCAACGCTCCAGGGAGAAAGCACAACGTGGACGAGACCAACATCAACTGGGTGCTGGCCATCGCCTGCCTGCTGGCCGGCATCGGCATCGGGGCCCTGGGCTACCACCTGCTGAACGCCAGCGCCGGCAACACCCAGCGCCTGCGCCAGCGCCTCGCCGAGCGCGAGCGGGAACTGGCGGAACTCAAGGATGGCATGGGCGATGGCCTGGAGCGGATTGCCCGGCTCGCCGAGAGCCTGCAGCGTGAGAGCCGTAGCCTCGAGCAGGAGGCCGAGGAGGCCCGGGAGCGCCTGGGCGCCCGCTCGCTGCGCCGCCAGGCCCTGGACACCGTCTCCCCCGCCGCCGACACGCCCACCACGGAACCCGCCGCGCCCCGCGACTACGCCGACGGCAACCGCGGCACCCTCTCCGAGGACTTCGGCCTCAAGCAGGATGACGCCTCCACTCCCCAGCCGCCGCGCTACTGAGCGTTTCCCGCTACCCGGCGCATGCGCCCCGGTCGCGGGGCGCATGCCCTTCGCTCAGGCGGGGTTGTCGACGTCGACGAAGCGATGCTCGACAGCGAACTTGGCCGCGAGCCACTCGCCCAGCGCCTGGACCCCGTAGCGCTCGGTCGCATGGTGGCCCGCCGCCAGGTAGTGGATACCCATCTCGCGGGCCAGGTGGGTGGTGCGCTCGGAGATCTCGCCGGAGATGAAGGCATCGGCCCCGGCCTCCCGGGCGACGGTGATCATGTCCTGGGCCCCGCCGGTGCACCAGGCGATACGGCGAATCTCGCCGCCCCCCGGCGCCTCGACCAGTAGCGGCTGACGGCCCAGGCACGCCTCGACGTCACGGGCGAGGCCAGCGGCGTCGAGGCCCGTCCGGGGCTCGCCCAGCCATACCAGCCCCTCGCCAAGCTCGCCATCGGCGCAGCCCGTGACGGTGAAGCCCAGCCGCCGACCGAGCTCGGCGTTGTTGCCGAGCTCGGGGTGGGCATCCAGCGGCAGGTGATAGGCCAGCAGATTGATGTCATGGGCCAGCAGCGTCGCCAGGCGCCGGCGCTTGATGCCGGTGACGGTGACCGGCTCGTTCTTCCAGAAGTAGCCGTGGTGGACCAGCACCAGGTCGGCCTGCCAGGCCACGGCCTCGTCGAGCAACGCCTGGCAAGCGGTCACCCCGGTCATGACCCGCGTGACGTGCTCTCCGCCGGCCACCTGCAGGCCGTTCACGGTGTAGTCCCTGAAGCGTTCGGGCTCCAGCAGTCGGTCGCAGGCGGCGACCAGGTCGTCACGATTCGTCATGCAGCCTCCGGGCGCGGTCGGGTTGGCAATGTTACAATCCGCACAGTGTAACCAGCGGGAGGATACCCCGCGACCCAGCACCGCCGACAAGGACCCCCGCCGCATGCGACGCACCCTGCTCCCCTACCTCTGGCCCGTCCTCATCGGTGTGCTGGCGGCCATCGTGCTGATCAATGCCTTCCCTCAGCTGGTCGGCCGGCCGGCACCGCCGACGACGCCTCCCGCCACGCCCGCGCTGGTGCAGTCCGACGACGCGGCCAGCTCACGGGAGGCCCCGGAGGTGCGCCAGGCCGAGCCCCTCACCCGCCGACAGGGGCCGGCCAGCTATGCGCAGGCCGTGGAGCGCGCCGCACCGGCCGTGGTCAACATCTACTCCACGCGGGTGGTCGAGCGGGAGGAACACCCGCTGATGTCGGACCCCTTCTTCCGCCAGTTCTTCGGCGACGAGCTGCCCAGCCGCCAGCGCATGCTCTCCAGCCTCGGCTCCGGGGTCATCGTCAGTGACGATGGCTACGTGCTGACCAACCACCACGTGATCCGCGGGGCCGACCAGATCCAGGTGGCCCTGCGCGACGGCCGCGAGACCCTGGCCGAGGTGATCGGCACCGACCCCGAGAGCGACCTCGCCGTGCTGCGCATCGACCTGGACTCGCTGCCGGTGATCGAGCTGACCGACACCACCCGGGTCGCCATCGGGGACGTCTCGCTGGCCATCGGCAACCCCTTCGGCGTGGGCCAGACGGTGACCATGGGCATCATCAGCGCCACCGGGCGCAGCCACCTGGGGCTCAATGCCTACGAGGACTTCATCCAGACCGATGCCGCCATCAACCCCGGCAACTCGGGCGGCGCACTGGTCAATGCCGAGGGCGCCCTGGTCGGCATCAACACCGCGATCTTCTCGCGCTCCGGCGGCTCCCAGGGCATCGGCTTCGCCATCCCTGCCAACCTGGCCCGCAATATCCTCGAAGAGCTGGTCACCCGCGGGCGTGTCATCCGCGGCTGGATGGGCATCGAGGCCCAGGAGCTCAACCAGGAGCTGGCCGCCTCCTTCGGTCTGCAGACGCCGGCCGGGGTGATCATCGCCGGTGTGGTGCCGGACGGCCCCGCCGACCGTGCGGGCCTGCAGCCCGGCGACGTGCTGCTGGAGGTCGACGGCCAGCCGGTGCTCGACCCCCGGCGCACCATGAGCGACATCGCCGCGGTGGCGCCCGGCACCCGCCTGCCGCTGACGATCGTCCGTGGCGGCGAGCGCCGGGAGCTGACCATCGAGCTAGGCGAACGCCCGACCCCGGAGACGCGCCGCCCCGACGCGGAGTGACGCCCCCTCTCGACAACGCCCCCTCGACGACGAAGGGCCCCGCCGATTCGGCGGGGCCCTCTGCTGTCCCGGGGCAGGTCATGCCCCTTCGTGACGTCACGGCTTGAGGCGATACTCGGCCGAACGGGCATGGGCGGTGAGCGACTCGCCCCTGGCCAGGATGGAGGCCACCTTGCCGAGCGCCCCGGCACCCTCCGCCGAGCAGTGGATGATCGAGGAGCGCTTCTGGAAGTCGTAGACCCCCAGCGGCGAGGAGAAGCGCGCCGTCCCCGAGGTGGGCAGCACGTGATTGGGGCCGGCACAGTAGTCGCCCAGCGCCTCGGCGGTGTAGCGTCCCATGAAGATGGCCCCGGCATGGCGCACCTGGGGCAGCCACCCCTCGGGATTGGCCACCGACAGCTCCAGGTGCTCCGGGGCGATGCGGTTGATCAACAGCATCGCCTCGTCACGATCCCGGCAGTGGATCAGCGCGCCGCGGCGCGACAGCGACTCGCGCACGATGGGCGCGCGCTCGAGGGTCGGCAGCAGCCGCGCGATGGACGCCTCCACCGCCTGCAGGTGCTCGAGGTCCCAGCTCACCAGCACCGCCTGGGCATCCTCGTCGTGCTCGGCCTGGGAGAAGAGGTCCATGGCCAGCCAGTCCGGGTCGGTCCCGCCGTCCGAGACCACCAGGATCTCCGAGGGGCCGGCGATCATGTCGATCCCCACCTGGCCGAACACCGCCCGCTTGGCCGTCGCCACGTAGATGTTCCCCGGCCCGACCACCTTGTCCACCCGCGGCACCGTCTCGGTGCCGAAGGCCAGGGCCGCCACCGCCTGGGCACCGCCGATGGTGAAGACCTGGTCGACGCCGGCCAGGTAGGCGGCGGCCAGCACCAGCTCGTTGAGCACGCCATCGGGGGTGGGGACCACCATGACGATCTCGCGCACCCCGGCCACATGGGCGGGAATGGCGTTCATCAGCACCGAGGAGGGGTAGGCTGCCTTGCCGCCGGGCACGTAGATGCCCGCGCGATCCAGGGGGGTGACCTGCTGACCCAGCACGGTGCCGTCGGCCTCGGTGTAGTGCCAGGAGGCCGGCTTCTGGTGCTCGTGATAGGCGCGGATGCGCTCGGCGGCGCTCGACAGCGCCTCGCGCTGCTCCGCCGGCAACCCCTCGAAGGCCTGGCGCAGGCGTCCCTCGCTCAGGGTCAGCTCGGCCATGGAGGCGACGGCGAGCCGGTCGAGGCGGTTCGAGTACTCGACCAGGGCGGCATCGCCCCGGGCCTTGACGGCGGCGAGGATCTCGTCGACGCGCCGCTGGACCTCGGCATCGGAGACCCCCTCCCAGGCCAGCAGGTCGGCCAGGCGGTGATCGAAGTCGGCCTGCGAGGTGGAGAGCCGCGCGATGTCGACGCCGTCGGTGGGGGATTGGCTCATGGCAGTGACTTCCTCTCGAAACGGGGCAGGTTGTCTGTGAGACTGACGCGGCGACGGGCCGCGGACAAGGCAGGCCTGGCTATGGGGCCGACACGGCGAGGCTATCGTGCCGCGCTGCCACCGCCTCGCGCAGGCGGGCGATGAGCGGTTTCAGGCGGTCGTGCTTCATGGTCATGGCCGCCTTGTTGACCACCAGCCGGGTGCTGATCGGGGCGATCAGCTCGCGGGGCTCCATGCCGTTGGCGCGCAGGGTGTTGCCGGTATCGACGATGTCGACGATCTCGTCGGCCAGGTTCATCAGCGGCGCCAGCTCCATGGCACCGTAGAGCTTGATCACCTCGGCCTGGATCCCCTGCTCGGCGTAGTAGCGGCGCGCCACGTTGACGAACTTGGTGGCCACCCGCCGCCGGGCCCGGGCCGGCTCGGCGCCGGTGATGCCGGCGGTCATCAGCTTGCAGCGGGCGATCTCCAGGTCGAGCGGCTCGTAGAGCCCCTCGACGCCGTGCTCGAGCAGCACGTCCTTGCCGGCCACGCCGAGGTCCGCCGCGCCGAGCTGGACATAGGTCGGTACGTCCGTGGCGCGGATCACCACCAGCTTGACGTCCGGCAGGTTGGTGTCGAACAGCAGCTTGCGGCTCTTGCCCAGGTCCTCGGCCGGGGCGATGCCGGCATCGGCCAGCAGCGGCAGGGTCTCGTCGAGAATGCGGCCCTTGGAGAGGGCCAGAATCAGTTGCTTGCTCATGGTCTCGCCTGTTGGTCGACTCAGCCGGGGATGCGCCGGATGCGCGCGCCCAGCAGCTGCAGTTTTTCCTCGATGCACTCGTAGCCGCGATCAATATGATAGATGCGGTCCACCAGGGTCTCGCCCTCGGCCATCATCGCCGCGATCACCAGCGAGGCGGAGGCGCGCAGGTCGGTGGCCATCACCGGTGCCCCGGAGAGGGTCTCGACCCCGGTGATCACCGCGGTGTTGCCCTCCAGGGCGATGTCGGCCCCCATGCGATTGAGCTCCTGCACGTGCATGAAGCGGTTCTCGAAGATGGTCTCCACCACCCGGGCGGTGCCCTCGGCCACCGCATTCATCGCCACGAACTGGGCCTGCATGTCGGTGGGGAAGGCCGGATAGGGCGCGGTGCGCACGTTGACCGCCCTCGGCCGCCGGCCCTGCATGTCGAGCTCGATCCAGCCCTCGCCGGTGGTGATGGTGGCCCCCGCCTCCTCGAGCTTGGCCAGGACGGCATCGAGGATGTCGGCGCGGGTATTGCGCACCCTCACCCGCCCCCGGGAGAGCGCGGCGGCGACCAGGAAGGTGCCGGTCTCGATGCGGTCGGGCATGACGTCATGGTAGGCACCGTGCAGCCGCTCGACGCCCTCGATGACGATGGTGTCGGTGCCCTGGCCGCGGATCCTCGCGCCCATCTTGATCAGGCACTCGGCGAGGTCCACCACCTCGGGTTCCCGGGCGGCGTTCTCCAGCACCGTGGTGCCCTCCGCCAGGGTCGCCGCCATCAGCAGGTTCTCGGTGCCGGTCACGGTGACGGTATCGAAGAAGATGGTGGCGCCGTGCAGGCGGCCATCGACCCGCGCCCGGATGTAGCCGGCCTCGACGCTGACCTCGGCCCCCATGGCCTCGAGCCCCCGGAGGTGCAGGTCCACCGGCCGCGAGCCGATGGCACAGCCGCCGGGCAGCGAGACGTCCGCATGGCCGAAATGGGCAAGCAGCGGGCCGAGCACCAGGATCGAGGCGCGCATCTTCTTGACCAGCTCATAGGGCGCATGACAGTCGGTGACCTGGGCGCCGTCGAGCTGGATGCACATCCTGTCGCCCATCACGGCCTCGACCCCCATGTGGCCAAGCAGCTCCAGGGTGGTGGTGATGTCCTGCAGGTGCGGGAGGTTGCCGATGGTCACCGGCTCGTCGGCCAGCAGGGTCGCGCAGAGGATCGGCAGGGCGGCATTCTTGGCGCCGCTGGCCCAGACCTCGCCGTCGACGGGGCCGTTGCCGGTAATGATCAGCTTGTCCATGGAAGCTCGACCCTCAGGCCCCCTGGTTGTCGGTGGCGGCCTGCCACTGCTGCGGGGTGTAGGTCTTGATGCTCACCGCATGCAGGGCGCCGGAGGCAATCTCCTCGGAGAGTGCGCCATAGATCATCTGCTGGCGCTTGACCGGCGAGAGCCCCTCGAAGACCTCGCCCACGGCCACCACCTGGAAGTTGCAGCCTTCGCCCTGGATATGGAACTCGCAGCCGTCGAGTCGGCTCTCGAGCAGCGCCTTCACTTCGCTCGGTTGCATGGCACCGGCACTCCTGTGGTTCGTCGATTCGTCGGGGAGACGCTGCCGGCGGCCACGGCGTGGCCGCCGGCAGCGGGGATCTCATGGCAGCACATGGTAAAGAAAAGCGCCGCGCTTGGCGATGGGAAGGAAGGGGCGCGTCTCAGGCGGCGACCGGCCCGGCGAGCGGCAGCAGGGTGTCCAGCCCCGCGACTCGGGTCAGGCGCCCGAGAGGGGCCGAGAGATGCACGGCGGTCACCTCGACGCCGGCATCACGGGCCTGGCGGGTCCACTCCAGCAGCACGCTGAGGGCCGCGCTGCTGACCCGGCCGACGCCGCTCAGGTCGAAGACCACCTCGCTGCCGGCTGGCCGGTCGACCAGCCAGGCCGTGCCGGCCTCGGCCATCGCCGAGGCGCCCTCGAAGCCGACCTCGCCGGTGACCGCCAGGCGGCAGCCCTCGGCCTCCAGGCAGGAGCGGCGCTGCTCCAGCAGCACGCTCATGCGCTGCCGCCCTCCTCCAGCTCCTCGACGGCAAGCTCGGGCGCCCAGTCGTCGATGACCGCGTCATAGTCGCGATTATGGTCGCGCATCGCCTGGTCGAACTGGTTGCGGAAGGTGAGCCCCAGGTTGATGCCGTTGACGATCACGTTGACCACCTTCCACTGGCCGTCGTCCAGGCGCAGCGAGTAGCTGACGGGATAGACGGTGCCGTCGTTGGCCACCACCTCCATGGCCACGCTGGCCTGGTCCTCATAGCGCGAGGCCTGCTGGTTGTCGAGCACCCGGATCTCGCGGTAGTCGAAGGTGACCAGGCCCTTGGCGTAGGTGTCGATCAGGGTCTTGCGGAAGGTCTCGACGAAGCGCGACCGCTGCTGCGGCGTGGCGTTGCCGAAGTAGCGCCCCATCACGCTGGCCCCGATGTAGCGGAAGTCGGCCACGCCCTCGAGGCTGTCGTCGACGATCGCCTCGAGCTCGTCGAGGTTGTCGGCGAAATACGCCTCGCGCCCCTCGATCCGCGTCATCAGCTCGTCGATGCTGGTCCGGATCATCTGCTCGGGGCGCTGGTCGTTCTGCGCGGCCAGCAGCGGCAAGGCCAGCAGCATCAGGCCGAGCCCGGCGAACAGCGCACGTAGGTTCATCATCTTCATCTCCTTCACTCCTTGACCATGCTGGACACGAACTGCTGGATCAGCTCCTCGAGCACCAGGGCCGACTGGGTATCGCGCAGGGTATCGCCATCGGCGAGAGTCTCGGGCGCCCCGCCCACCGAGAGCCCGATATACTGCTCCCCGAGCAGGCCCGCGGTGAGGATGGCGGCGGTACTGTCCTCGGGGAGCTGGCCTTCCAGCTGCCCGTCGAGCTCCATCACCACCCGCGCGTCGTACCAGTCGGTGTCCAGCTCGATGGCCTCGACCCGGCCCACCGTGACACCGGCCATGGTGACCCGCGCCCGCGGCTTGAGGCCGCCGATGTTGGCGAAGTTGGCCTCCAGCCGGAAGGTCTCGCTGGGCAGGGCGAGGCTCAGGCCACTGACCCTGAGCCCCAGGAACACCAGGCCCAGGATGCCGGCCAGCATGAACAGGCCGACCCCGAGCTCCATCGTCTTGCTGCGCTTCATCCGTTTGCTCCGAACATCAGGAAAGCTCTCCGAACATCAGGGCGGTGAGCACGAAGTCCAGGCCCAGTACCGCCAGAGAGGAATAGACCACCGTCCGGGTGGTGGCACGCGAGATGCCTTCCGAGGTGGGAATCAGGTCATAGCCCTGGAACACCGCGATCCAGGTCACCACCAGGGCGAACACCAGGCTCTTGATCAGGCCGTTGACCACGTCGTCGACGAACTCGACGCTGGCCTGCATGTTGCCCCAGTAGGAGCCCTCGAAGACGCCGAGCCAGTCGACGCCGACCAGTTGGCCGCCCCATATGCCCACCACGCTGAAGCCGATGGTCAACAGCGGCAGGGCCACGAAGCCGGCCCAGAGTCGCGGCGCGACCACGCGCCGCAGCGGGTCGACGCCGATCATCTCCATGCTGGTCAGCTGCTCGGTGGCCTTCATCAGGCCGATCTCGGCGGTCAGCGCAGAGCCGGCGCGGCCGGCGAACAGCAGCGCCGCCACCACCGGCCCCAGCTCGCGCAGCAGGGAGAGGGCCACCATCTGCCCCAGCGCCTGCTCGGCCCCGAAGTCGACCAGGATGGTGTAGCCCTGCAGGGCCAGCACCATGCCGATGAACAGCCCCGAGACCAGCACGATGGCCAGCGACATCACGCCGACGAAGTGCATCTGCCGCACCCAGAGGTGCAGGCCCTCGCGGGACGGCACCCCCACCGCCGACTGGGCGAGGAAGATCCCGGCCCGGCCCAGCGCCTCCATCAGGTCGCAGCCACGCCGCCCCAGGTGCCGGATCCGCTCGATCATCGTGGCCCCCCGCTGCCCAGGATATCGGCATGGAAATCCATGGCCGGATAGTGGAAGGGCACCGGCCCGTCGGGCTCGCCATGCATGAACTGGCTGACCCGGGGATCGCGGTCGGCGTCGAGGCTCGCCGGCGTGCCATGGGCCATCACCTGGCCATCGGCGATCACGTAGACGTAGTCGGCGATGGAGAGCGTCTCCTTGATGTCATGGGAGACCACCACCGCCGTCAACCCGAGGGCCTCGTTGAGGCGCTTGATCAGTTGCACCAGCACGCCCATGGAGATGGGGTCCTGCCCGGCGAAGGGCTCGTCGTAGAGGATCAGTTCCGGGTCCAGAGCGATGGCGCGCGCCAGCGCCACCCGGCGCGCCATGCCGCCGGAGAGCTCCGAGGGCATCAGCTCCCGGGCCCCGCGCAGCCCGACGGCCTGGAGCTTCATCAGCACCACGTCGCGGATCATCGCCTCGGGCAGGTCGGTATGCACCCGCAGCGGGAAGGCCACGTTCTCGTAGACATCGAGGTCGGAGAACAGCGCGCCGCTCTGGAACAGCATCCCCATGCGTCGGCGCAGCACGAATAGCGCCTTGCGCGACAGCGCATGGACGTCCTGGCCATCGATGCGCACCCGCCCCGCGTCGGGGGTCAGCTGGCCGCCGATCATCTTGAGCAGGGTGGTCTTGCCGGTACCGCTGGGGCCCATGATGGCCGTGATCCGGCCGCGGGGGATGACCAGGTCGACGCCACGGAAGATGTCCATCTCGCCACGCGAGAAGTGCAGGCTCTCCACTTCCACGAAGGGGGAGTCCGTCATCGTTTCACCATCCTCGAGAATATTATCGAACATCGTATCCTAACCATGCCCCGCGGCGCCAGCGTCCCGCGCGCCTTGCACCCTCCGGGTCCGGCATGTTCAATGTGCGCCCTCCACCCACCGTTGCGGATCGCGCCATGCTCATCCCCCTGCTGATCGTCCTGCTCGGCTTCGTCGGCCTGCTGTGGAGCGCCGACCGCTTCGTCGGCGCGGCCGCGGCCACCGCCTGGCGGGCCGGCATGAGCACCCTGCTGGTGGGGATGACCGTCGTCTCGCTGGGCACCTCGGCGCCGGAGATCGTGGTCTCGGTGATGGCTTCCCTGGATGGCGTGCCGGACCTCGCCGTCGGCAACGCGCTGGGCTCCAACATCGCCAACATCGCCCTGGTGCTGGGCGTGACGGCGCTGGTGGTACCCATCCCGGTGCGCTTCTCCATCGTGCGCCGCGAGCTGCCGCTGCTGCTCGGCGCCACCGGCCTTGCCGGCTACGCCCTGGCCAACGGCCACCTCGACCGCCTCGACGGCCTGCTGCTGCTGGTGCTGCTGGTGTTCAGCCTGTGGTGGCTGTTCCGCGCCGACACCCCCGACGACGAGAGCGCCGGCGAGATTCCCGGCATGCCGCTGGGCCAGGCCCTGGGCTGGCTGGTGGCCACCCTGGTGATCATGGTGGCCAGCTCCCGCGCCCTGGTGTGGGGCGCGAGCGAGCTGGCCAGGGGGCTCGGCGTCAGCGAGCTTACGATCGGGCTGACCGTGGTGGCGATCGGCACCAGCCTGCCGGAGCTGGCGGCCTGCGTGGCCAGCGCCCTCAAGCGCCACCACGACCTGGCCATCGGCAACGTCATCGGCTCCAACCTCTTCAACATGCTGACCGTGCTGCCGGTGCCGGCGCTGCTGGCTCCGGGCGCCACGGACCCCGCCGCCGCCGGCCGCGACTACCCGGTGATGCTGCTGCTGACCCTGGCCCTGGGCGCGCTGCTGCTGTGGAACCGGCGTGGCCAGCTGGGGCGCCTGCCGGGGGGCGTGCTGGTGCTCGGCTATGCCGGTTACCTGGCCTGGCTCGGCAGCGCCGGCGCCGCCACCGTCGGCGGATCCCCTTGAGTGAAACCCCACAACGGGCAACAATCACCGCCATGACCCATGATGCCCCCCCGGCGGCCGGCACCTCCCTCCTGCGCGAGAGTGCCCGCCGCACCCTGGAACTGGAACAGCAGGCCATCGCCGCCCTGGCGGGACGCCTCGACGACGCCTTCGACCACGCCTGCGAGCTGATCCTCGCCTGCCGCGGGCGCGTGGTGGTCACCGGCATGGGCAAGTCGGGCCATGTCGCCGGCAAGATCGCCGCCACCCTGGCCAGCACCGGCACGCCGGCCTTCTTCGTGCACCCCGGCGAGGCCAGCCACGGCGACCTGGGCATGATCACCCCCGGCGACGTGGTGCTGGCCCTCTCCAATTCCGGCGAGACCGCCGAGGTCACCGCCCTGCTGCCCCTGCTCAAGCGCATGGGCACGCCGCTGATCAGCATGACCGGCCGGCCGGGCTCGACCCTGGCCCGGCACGCCGAGGCCCACCTGGATGCCGGGGTCGAGCGCGAGGCCTGCCCGCTGGACCTGGCCCCCACCTCGTCCACCACCGCCGCCCTGGCGCTGGGCGACGCCCTGGCCGTGGCGCTGCTCGAGTCGCGCGGCTTCACCGCCGAGGAGTTCGCCCTCTCCCATCCCGGCGGCAGCCTGGGCAAGCGCCTGCTGCTGCGGGTCGCCGACCTGATGCACGAGGGCGCCCGGCTGCCCAGGGTCGACCTGGGCAGCCCGCTGCGCGATGCCCTGCTGGAGATCACCCGCCAGGGACTGGGCTTCACCTGCGTGGTCGACGCCGACGGGCGCCTGGCCGGGGTCTACACCGACGGCGACCTGCGCCGCACCCTCGACCAGCACAGCGACCTCTCCGGCCTCACCGTCGACGATGTCATGACCCGTCCCGGCAAGCGGGTCGCCCCCGATACCCTGGCCGCCGAGGCGGTACGCATCATGGAGGACAACCGCATCTCGGCGCTGGCCGTGGTGGATGCCGACGGCCGCCCGGTCGGCGCCCTGCACATGCATGACCTGCTCGCCAGCGGCGTCATCTGACGCCCTGACTGCCCATCCCAACCCCCCAACCGCTGGAGACACCATGAGCCTCGAATCCCCCCTGCTCGACAGCCAACTCGTCGACCGCCTGCGCCGCGTCCGCCTGCTCGCCCTGGACGTGGACGGCGTGCTCACCGACGGCCGCCTCTACTTCCAGGCCGATGGCGTCGAGATCAAGGCCTTCCATACCCACGATGGCCATGGCATCAAGCTGGCGCAGCGTGCCGGGATCGTGGTGGCCTTCATCACCGGCCGCGACTCGCCGATGGTCAGCCGCCGCGCCGCCGCGCTGGGCGTCAAGCACGTCTTCCAGGGGGCCGAGAAGAAGCTTAGCGTGCTGCGCGAGCTGTGCAGCCGCCTGGGACTGGAGCTCGAGCAGGTCGCCTACTGCGGTGACGACATGCCCGACGTGGCCCCCATCCGGCGGGCCGGGGTCGGCATCAGCGTGCCCGGCGCACCGGCCTATATCCGCAAGCATGCCGACTGGGTCACCGAGTCCGCGGGCGGCCATGGTGCCGTGCGCGAGATCTGCGACACCCTGCTCCAGGCCCAGGGGCACTGGGATGCGGTGCTCGACACCTACCTGCACGGCACGACCTGAGCCATGCGCCTGCCGCGCCCCGGCTTTCGCACCGGCCTGTTCCTGTTGCTACTCGCCCTGGGGGCCGGGCTGGCGCTGCTCGACCTGCGTGACACCCCGCTCCCCGGCCCCGTGCCAGGGGGCGAGGCCGGCGAGCCGGACTACTACCTGGAGGAGGCCCGGCTGACCCGTTTCGATGCCGCGGGACGCGCCCACCAGCGGCTCGACACGCCGCGCCTGACCCATACGCCACAGGATGACGTCACGCGCCTGGAGAAGCCGCAGGGGCGCCTGCTGGACGACTCGGGCCGGGTCTGGCTGGCAAGCGGCGAGCGCGGCACCCTGGGGGCGGGCGGCAACCCGCTGACCCTCACCGGCGACGCACGGCTCCTGGCCCCCGCCGAGCGCTGGCAGCTCGATACCGAGGTGCTCCACTTCGACGCCGACAGCGGCCATGCCTGGAGCGAGACCCCGGCCCTGCTGCGCCAGCCGCCCCAGCGGATGCGTGGCGAGCGCTTCGACGCCTGGATCCATGACAACCGCGCCCGGCTGACCGACAATGTGCGCGGCCACCATCCGCCCGACACCCGCGAGGAGCCCGAGTCATGACGCGCCCCCCCTTCGCCCCCCTGCTGACCCTCGGCCTCATCGGCCTGCTGCTGGGCAGCGTCCCGGCCCAGGCCCTGGAGGGTGACGCCAGCGCCCCGATCCAGGTCACGGCCGATCGTCTCGACCTCGACGACCGTGCCGGTACCGCCGTCTATACCGGCGACGTGGACATCCGCCAGGGCAGCATGCAGCTGACCGGCGCCCGGGTGGAGATCCAGCGCAACGACCAGGGCCAGCTGACCCGCGCCACCGCCACCGGCGAGCGCGCCTATATCGAGCAGAAGCCCGCTCCGGACGAGCCCCTGGTGCGCGGCTGGGGGCGCACCATCATTTACCATGTCGCCGAGCGCCGCATCGAGCTGATCGACCGCGCCGAGCTGCACCAGGGCGGCGACACCTTCGACGGCGGCTACCTGGAGTACTTCCTCGACCGTCGCGTGGTCCAGGCCCGCGCCGACGCCGAGGGCGTCGAGGAGCGCCAGCGCGTGCGCATGACCCTGGAACCCGAGCAGCAGGACGGCCAGTGATGAAGACCCTGAGCGCCCTCCATCTGGCCAAGAGCTACAAGCGCCGCCGGGTGGTGCAGGACATCAGCCTCTCCATCGAGCAGGGCCGGATCGTCGGGCTGCTCGGCCCCAACGGCGCCGGCAAGACCACCTCGTTCTACATGATCGTCGGGCTGGTAAGGGCGGACGCCGGGGAAGTCCATATCGACGACCTCGACCTCTCCACGGCGGCCATGCACGAGCGGGCACGCGCCGGCATCGGCTACCTGCCCCAGGAGGCCTCGATCTTTCGCAAGCTGTCGGTCGCCGACAACATCATGGCGATCCTCGAGACCCGCCGGGATCTCGACCGCGCCGGGCGCCGGGCCCGGCTCGAGCAGCTGCTCGAGGACTTCCACGTGACGCATATCCGCGACAACCTCGGCATGAGCCTCTCCGGGGGCGAACGCCGCCGGGTCGAGATTGCCCGCGCCCTGGCCACGGAGCCCGCCTTCATCCTGCTCGACGAACCCTTCGCCGGGGTCGATCCCATCTCGGTGGGCGAGATCAAGGGCATCATCCGCCAACTCAAGGCCCGCGACATCGGCGTGCTGATCACCGACCACAATGTCCGCGAGACCCTCGACATCTGCGACACCGCCTACATCGTCGGTGACGGGCGCATCATCGCCGAGGGCAATGCCGAGGCGATCCTCGCCGACCAGCGGGTCCGCGAGGTCTACCTGGGCGAGGACTTCCGCCTCTGATCGCAATCACCTGATATGCCTGTCGTTATTCCGCGACGGCATGAAGATTGCGCATGGCACGATTGTTGCAGATTTTGCGCTTGCATGCCCCCTGGCCAGCGGCTAGGGTTGGGGTTTTCGGCAAGTCGAGGGCATTCGTCTCATGGCCATGAAGGCGTCCCTGCAACTGCGCGTCGGCACCCAGCTGACCATGACCCCGCAGCTGCAGCAGGCCATCGCCCTGCTGCAGCTCTCAACCCTGGACCTGCGCCAGGAGATCCAGCAGGCGCTGGAGTCCAACCCGATGCTCGAGGTCGAGGACGACTTCGGCGAGCAGGCGGTGAGCGAGGCCCCCGACGAGGAGTGGGCGAGCGAGATCCCCGACCAGCTCAGCACCGACAGCGACTGGTCCGACACCTACCAGGACCTGGGGACCGCGCCCGCCGGCGGCAGCGGCGAGGGGCCGGACTTCGAGCGCCAGGCCACGGGCCAGAGCCTCCAGGGCCACCTGGCCTGGCAGCTTGCCATGACCGACCTGGACGAGCGCCAACGACGCATCGCCGAGAGCCTGATCGATGGCGTCAACGGCGACGGCTACCTGACCCAGTCGCTGGAGGAGCTCCGTGACGGCCTCAAGGCCCAGGGTCTCGAGGGCCTCAAGACCCGCGAGGTCGAGCAGGTGCTGCTGCGCCTGCAGCAGTTCGAGCCCACGGGGGTCTTCGCTCGCGATCTGCGCGAGTGCCTGATGCTGCAGCTGGCCACCCTGCCCGATGACACCCCGCTGCTGCCCCAGGCGCGCCGCCTGGTGCGCCAGTTCCTCGAGGCGCTCGCCGGCGACGACCGCCGCCTGCTAAAGCGCCGGCTGGGGCTCGACGACGACGCCCTGGACACGGTGGTCGCGCTGGTGCGCTCCCTGGACCCCCGGCCCGGCAGCGGCTTCACCGACAGCGATGGCACCTATGTCATCCCCGACCTGATCGCCCGCCATACCCGCGATGGCTGGCAGGTGGAGCTGAACCCGGAGGCCATGCCGCGGCTTCGCATCCAGCCCGACTATGCCGCCCTGATCCGGCGGGCGGACAAGAGCGAGGACAACCAGTTCCTGAAGGACCACCTGCAGGAGGCGCGCTGGCTGATGAAGAGCCTCTCCAGCCGCAACGACACCCTGCTGCGCGTGGGCCGGGAGATCATGGCGCGCCAGCTCGACTTCCTGGAGCAGGGCGAGGAGGCGATGAAACCGCTGATCCTGGCCGACATCGCCCAGGTGGTGGAGATGCACGAGTCGACCATCTCGCGGGTCACCACCCAGAAGTTCATCCACACCCCACGCGGGATGTTCGAACTCAAGTACTTCTTCTCCAGCCAGGTGGGGGGCGGCAACGGCGAGGGGGATGCCCACTCCAGCACCGCCATCCGGGCGCGCATCCGCAAGCTGATCCAGGACGAGCCCCCGCGCAAGCCGCTCTCCGACAGCCGGCTGGTCAGCCTGCTCGACGAGGCCGGCATCAGCGTCGCGCGGCGCACGGTCGCGAAGTACCGCGAGGCGATGGGCATCCCCTCCTCCAGCGAGCGCAAGCGGCTGCGTTGACACCCGCCGCTGGCGCTCCCGCAGCCGCCGGCCTTCCTCCTCCCTCGTGGACGCAAGCAGTTGAAATGACGCCGGTCATGCGCCCCTGGAATCCCCTGGACCGAGGGGGTATGCAGGGCAGCAAAAAGGGTTACAATCGACCCATAACCCGAAAGAGCAAGGAGCGTGTCATGCAAGTCAATATCACCGGCCATCATGTGGAACTGACCGACGCCCTGCGTGACTATGTGCAAGAGAAGCTCACCCGCGTCGAGCGCCACTACGACAACATCACCAATGTGCAGGTCACCCTCTCCGTGGAGAAGGAGCGCCAGCAGGCGGCCTGTACCCTGCATGCCGCCGGTGCCGACCTCCATGCCGAGGCCATGGAGAATGACATGTATGCCGCCATCGACGCCCTGGCCGACAAGCTCGACCGCCAGCTGGTCAAGCACAAGGAAAAGGCCCAGGCTCGCGCCCAGGGCGCCGGCGCCCGCTGATCCGTCATGACACTGGACGCCATCCTGCCCCCCGAGCGCACCCTCTTCGATGTGCCCGGGGGGAGCAAGAAACGGGTGCTGGAGTTCTTCAGCACCTTCATTGCCCAGAACACCCCCAGCCTCGACAGCCAGGAGGTCTTCAGCCGGCTGATCGGGCGCGAGCGGCTGGGCAGTACCGGCATCGGCAACGGGGTCGCCATCCCCCATGCCCGCAACCCCCACTGCAAGGCCCCCATCGCCGGCTTCCTCAAGCTGGCCGAGCCGGTGGACTTCGACGCCATCGACGGCGAGCCGGTGGACCTGGTCTTCGTGCTGCTGGTCCCGGAGGAGGCCGACGAGGCCCACCTCGCCCTGCTCGGCCAGGTCGCCGGCGTGATGAACGATGCCGACACCCGTGCCCGGCTGCGCCACAGCAGCAGCCAGCGCGAACTCCATGAGCGCCTCACGGAGGCGATCCGACGACAGGCCCCGGCCGGCAGCCAGGGAGGCTGACCCCTCCCCCTCGGGCCTGCCCGGCCACCCCCATGACCAGGAGACCCGCATGCAGCTTGTGATCATCAGTGGCCGGTCAGGCTCCGGCAAGTCGATCGCGCTGCAGGCGCTGGAGGACCTGGGCTACTACGCCATCGACAACCTGCCGGCCATGCTGCTCGGCCCGCTCGTCGATGAGCTGCAGGATGACCGCTCGCTGCGCTCCTCGATCGCCGTCAGCATCGATGCCCGCAACCTGCCCGCCGCCCTCGCGCGTTTCCCCGAGCTGCTGGAGGAGCTGCGTGGCCGCCGGGTCGACTGCCAGGTGGTCTACCTGACCACCGATGCGCGCATCCTCCTCGAGCGCTACTCCCAGACCCGCCGCCGGCATCCCCTGACGCGTGGCAGCGACATGACCCTCGCCGAGGCGATCGACACCGAGGAGCAGTCGCTCTCCGAGATCCGCGATCTCGCCGACCTGGTGATCGATACCACGCGCCTCTCGGTGCACGAACTCCGCGGGCGCATCACCGACCAGGTCGCCGGCCACCGGGCCGAGCGGATGACCCTGACCGTGGAGTCCTTCGGCTTCAAGCGTGGGGTCCCGCTGGACGCGGACATCGTCTTCGATGCCCGCTGTCTGCCCAACCCCTACTGGGACCCGGCCCTGCGCGATGCCACGGGACGCGATCCCAGCATCATCGCCTTCCTCGACGGCTATCCCGTCGTCAGCGAGATGCTCGACGACATCCTCGCCTGGGTGGAGCGCTGGCTGCCGCACTATCGTGCCAGCCAGCGCAGCTACCTCACCGTAGCCATCGGCTGCACCGGCGGCCAGCACCGCTCGGTCTACCTGGCCGAGCGCCTGGCCGACCGACTGGCGAGCCGGCAGGATGGAGTGCGGCTGCGCCACCGGGAACTGGGGGTTCAGATCACTCTCCCCGCCGGCCAGGAGACGGCCGCGGACCACCCCGCCCAGGAAGGAACCTGAACGCGTGCCGAGTCGCAAGCTGACCCTGACCAACCGGCGCGGCCTGCATGCCCGCGCCGCCACCAAGCTGGTGCAGTGCTGCCAGCCCTACGACGCCCGGGTCACCGTCTGCCGCGGTGACCAGCAGGCCGACGGCGGCAACATCATGTCGCTGCTGATCCTCGCCGCCCCCTGCGGCACCGAGCTCGAGGTCTGTACCGAGGGGGAGGACGCCGAGGCGGCCCTCGAGGCGATCACCGCGCTCTTCGAGGCGCGCTTCGACGAGGACGGCTGAGCCTCAGCTGCCGCCCACCATCATCTCGTCGACCAGCCAGCTGCCGGTATGGATGCTGCCGCGGGTGTCGGTATCGTCCCCCACGCCGACCAGGCCCTGGAACATCGTCTCCAGGTTGCCGGCGATGGTGAACTCCTCCACCGGGTGGCGTATCTCGCCGTCCTCGACCCAGAAGCCGGCGGCGCCGCGGGAGTAGTCGCCGGTCACGCCGTTGACCCCCTGCCCCATCAGCTCGGTGACCAGCACCCCGCGCCCCATGCGGGCGAGCAGCGCCTCGCGACCCTGCAGCGGCGCGGTGATGCGCAGGTTGCGCGCGCCGCCGGCATTGCCGGTGGTCTGAAGGCCCAGCCGCCGGGCACTGTAGGCCGAGAGCATGTAGCTGGCCAGGCGGCCGTCGCGCACGAAGACATTGTCGCGGGTCTGCACCCCGTCGCCGTCGAACGGCGAGCTCGCCATGGCGCCGACCTCCATGGGCCGCTCGCCGAGGCTGAACCACTCGGGAAAGAGCGGGGTGTCCAGCCGGTCGCACAGGAAGGAGGCCTGGCGATAGAGGGCACCGCCGGCGAGTGCCCCCATCAGGTGGCCGACCAGGCCAGCGGCGAGGGTCGGGTCGAAGAGCACCGGCATCCGCCCGGTGGCCGGACGCCGGGCGCCCAGCCGCCGCAGGGTGCGCCGGGCGGCGCTCTCGCCCACCGCCTCGGCCTCGGCCAGGTCGCGGGGCGCACGGGCGCTGGTGTAGTCGTAGTCGCGCTGCATGCCGTTCTCGTCCTCGGCGATCAGCATGCAGGAGAGCGAGTGGCGGCTGCCGCACTGGCTGCCCAGGAAGCCATGGCTGTTGGCGTAGACGCGCACCCCCTCGCCGCTGGAGAGGCTGGCGCCATCGGAGCTCCTGATGCCCGCCATGCCGCGACCGGCGGATTCGCAGCGCAGCGCCAGGTCGGTGGCCTCATCGATGGTCAGCGGCCAGGGATGGTGGACATCGAGGTCCGGCAGCTCGGTGGCCATCAGCCGCGCATCGGCCAGGCCCGAGGCCGGGTCCTCGCCGGTGTGACGGGCGATCGCCAGGGCCTTCTCGACCACGGCACGCACCGAGGCCTCGCCGGCGTCGCTGGAGGAGGCGCTGCCCTTGCGCTGCCCCACATAGACGGTCACGGCGATCCCCTGGTCCCGGGACAGCTCGACCGTCTCCACCTCGCCCTCGCGGACACTGACGCCGACGCCCTGGTCGACGCTCGCCCCCACCTCGCAGGCATCGGCCCCCAGCCGACGGGCCAGCTCCAGGGCCATCCGCGCGCGACTCTCCAGCAGGGTCTGCTGGGCGGCCGCATCGAAAGCCTGTGTCATGAACGTCTCTCCTCACTCGTCCGGCCATCGGGCCGGCCCTGTCGATGGTGCATTGTCCAGCCCCGTGTCGCGGGCTGATATACTGTCGCGCAATTCGATCCCGACCAGGTGGAACCGGCATGACCCAGGAAGAGCTCTCCCCGGCCGACGAGCGGCCCAGCAAGTCCCAGCTCAAGCGCGAGATGCAGGCCCTTCAGCAGCTCGGCGAGCAGATCATCGCCATGAGCGATGCCCAGCGCGCCCGCTTCCCGCTCTCCGACGACCTGCTGAGGGCCATCGAGGAGACGGGGCGCATCAAGGCCCGCGAGGCCCGCCGGCGGCACATGCAGTACGTCGGCAAGCTGATGCGCGGCGAGGACCTCGACGGCATCCAGGCGGTGTTCGACGAGATCGAGAACGAGACGCTGCGCCGTGACCATGCCTTCCACCGCCTGGAGGCATGGCGCGACCGGCTGATCGCCGAGGGCGACGCGGCCGTGGAGGCCTTCGTCGACGAGTTCCCCGAGGTCGACCGCCAGGCCCTGCGCCAGCTGATCCGCAATGCCCGCCGCGAGCGGGAGCAGGGAAAGCCCCCGACCAACGCCCGTCGGCTGTTCCGGCTGATCCGCGATACTGCGGGACTGTAACATCGCTCGGTGCTGATCCGGGGACAGGACTGCGAGGAGGCGCTGTAAACCCCTCCCTGGGCGCTACCGACGCCATCCCTGGCGTAGGACCTCCTCTTCGGCCTGTCCCCGGCGCCCTCGCTCGATCAGGATGCCGTGCCGCCCACGGTCAGCTCGTCGAGCTTCAGCGTCGGCTGGCCCACGCCCACCGGCACGCCCTGCCCCTCCTTGCCGCAGACGCCGATGCCGGTGTCGAGTTCCATGTCGTGGCCGATCATCGAGACCCGGCCCATGGCCTCGGGACCGTTACCGATCAGGGTCGCCCCCTTCACCGGGGCGGTGATCCGGCCATCCTCGATCAGGTAGGCCTCGCTCGCCGAGAAGACGAACTTGCCGGAGGTGATGTCCACCTGGCCACCGCCGAAGCTCACCGCATAGAGGCCGCGTTTCACGCTCTTCAGGATGTCCGCCGGGTCGTCGCTGCCGGCGCGCATGTAGGTGTTGGTCATGCGCGGCATCGGCAGGTGGGCGAAGGACTCGCGCCGCGCGTTGCCGGTGGGCGCCATGCCCATCAGCCGGGCATTGAGCTTGTCCTGCATGTAGCCGGTCAGGATGCCGTCCTCGATCAGGGTGGTACTCTGGCCCGGGGTCCCCTCGTCGTCGACGGAGAGCGAGCCGCGCCGGTCGGCGAGGGTGGCATCGTCGACCACGGTGACGCCGGGCGAGGCGACCCGCTCGCCGATCCGCCCGGCGAAGGCCGAGCTGCCCTTGCGATTGAAGTCCCCCTCCAGGCCATGGCCCACCGCCTCGTGGAGCAGGATGCCCGGCCACCCCGGCCCCAGCACCACCGGCATCTGGCCGGCCGGCGCCTCCACGGCCTCCAGGTTGACCAGTGCCTGCCTCACCGCCTCCCTGGCATAGCGCTCGGCGACGTTCTCGTCGCGCAGCCGCGCCATGGCGTAGCGGCCGCCGCCGCCGGCGCTGCCCCGCTCGCGGCGCCCGTTGCGCACCGCGATCACGCTGACGTTGAAGCGCACCAGCGGGCGGATGTCCGCCGCCAGGGTGCCGTCGCTGGCGCGCACCAGCACCACCTCGTGGACCCCGGTGAGCGAGGCGCTGACCTGGGCCACCGAGGGGTCCGCCGCCCGGGCCACCCGGTCGGCGAGCTTGAGCATGGCGATCTTGTCCTCGGCGGAGAGGCCGGTGAGCGGGTCGACCCCGGCGTAGCGGGCCTGGCTCGCCATGGCCACGCCCGGCGCCACCGCCCGCCGCTCGCCGCGGCGCACGATCCCGGCGGCGGTGCGACCGGTCTCGGCCAGGGCATCGGCGGTGATCTGGTTGGAGTAGGCGAAGCCGGTCTTCTCGCCGGCCAGGGCGCGCACCCCGACGCCACCGTCGATGTTGTAGCTGGCCTCCTTGACCTCGCCGTCCTCCAGCACCCAGCCCTCATGCCAGCTGCGCTGGAAGTAGAGGTCGGCATAGTCGATACCCGGGCCCATGGCATGGCCGAGCCCGTCATCCAGGGCCGCGAGGTCGAGGCCGCCGGGCGTCAGCAGGACAGCGGAGGCCTCGTCGAGCATGGCGTGAGTCTGTGATGTCATTCGGCACTTTCCAGAGAGATCCGCGGTGAGGTCCAGGGGCCCTCCACGCGGTAGTGGATTCGGGTCACGCGGTCGATGGCGTCGCCGAACAGCTTGTCGGCGAGGAACAGGGCGCCGCCTACCACCGGGGCGCCGGCCAGTACCGCCGCCAACGGCAGGTTGCTGCTCACCGGCACTGTGACGGCCAGGCGCTGGTCGAGTTCCCGACGCGCCAGGTCGACGCTGCCGTCCAGGGTGAAGCGGGTCGCCGGCCCCTCGATCTCCACCGGCCCGCGAGTTTCCAGTACTCCACCATACAGGGTAGCGTCACCGGTGACACGATCGAAGGCGGTCCCCTGGCCGGTGACATCGGAGAAGTCGAGCCTCAGCCGGCGCAGCAGGTTGTCGACGTTGAGCAGGCCGACGACCCGCGCCGAGGGCGACTCGATGTTGACGAAGCGCCCATCGCGCAGCGACACCTCGAGACTGCCCCGCGAGCGGGCCAGGGCGAACTGCCAGGGAGCCCCTGGCCAGGCCAGCTGGCTCCTTACCCGGGTCTCGGCGCTGCGCACGGCCACCGGCTGGCCCAGCACCGCCAGGGCAGTGCCCAGGTCCCGGCCGTCCAGGTCGAGCCTCGCCCGGGTCAGGCTGTCGCCGGCCCCGCTCGCCTCCCATACCAGGTTGCCATGGGCGCTGATCTGGCCCAGCGTCAGGCCCAGGGGATCGACCACCAGCCGGTCGGCCGACGACTGCCAGCGCCCGTTGAAGGGGCCGAGGCGCTGCCCCTGCCAGGCGATCTCGGCGATCCGCAGCCGCCCGTCGGGCACGGCGTCGAGGCCCTCCGGCAGCGGGGTCGCATCGGGCGGCACATCGAGCTCGTCCAGCAGCTGGCCGCTGCCGCTGGCCGGCGGCATCAGGGCGTCCAGTGCCAGCCGTTCCAGCGCGATATCCAGGGGCTCCCCCAGGGCGGGGCGATACGACAGCTGGCCGCTGGCCAGGCTGCCGTCCAGGTCCAGCTCCCAGCCCCCGCCGCGGGGGCCACCCTCCACCGCCAGGGAGCCCAGGCAGCGTGACTGCACCAGCAGGCAGTCGGTGCGCAGGGCCAGCGAGGAGAGTGCCGCCGGCGCGCCACGGCTCCCCTCACCGCGGCCGCCCCGGGCGGCCAGTGGCGACAGGGCACGGGCCCAGTCGGCCACCGGCAGTCGCGGCTGGTAGGCCTCGACGTGCCAGCCGGGCCCGCGGGGCCAGGCGTCCGGCCGCCGCCCCAGCCATGCCTGCCCCTGCCCGGAGGCGCCACCATCGAGCTCGCGCCAGCGCAGGCCCAGCCGGTCGCCCAGGCGGCCATCCAGGCGCCCCCCGGTCAGGTCGAAGGTCAGCTGCAGGGGCAGGCGCTCGTCGCGGCGCTTGCCCAGCGGGTCCGGCAGGGCGATGGCCAGCCCCTCCAGGCCACTGTCGAGGCGCAGCGAGGCGCCCTCGTCGCCGAGCGCCAGGCGACCCTGCCAGGACAGCTGCCCCTCCATCAGGCCACCGAGGCCCGGCATGCCGCCCCACTCGGCGATGGCCTCTGCCTCGGCCGTGCCGGCGAGGTCGAGCCCGCCGGCCAGGGTGTCGATCTCGCTGGTCACGGGCCCACCCAGGAGCCGCCCGGCCAGGCGCCCCTCCAGGCCGCCCTCCTCGCCGCGTTGACGCCAGGTGAGCGGGCCCTGGAGGTCACGGAACGCCAGTTCCAGGGGAACATGGACGAGCCTCGGGAAGTCCGCCTCGGTGGCGATGTCCAGTTCCAGGGAGCCGGGCTCGCCCAGGGTCAGAGCCAGGTCCAGGGTACCGGAGGCCCGGCCCTCGCCCTGCCACGCCTCCACCGCCGACATGCCCTCCACGGGCAGCGCCAGCAGGTAGCGGCGCAGCGCCTCGGCGGAAGCCTCGAGCTCGCCGCTCACCGCGAGTCGCTCGTCCGCCAGACGGACCTCGCCGCCGCGTGCCTCGACCCCCAGGCTCTCGGCGCGGTCCACCTCTGCCGTCAGGGTCCCGTCGGCCATCCTCAGCCGCCCGCCGACCTCCTCGAGGGCCGGCCAGCCGGGCGCGAAGGAGAGTCGCCCCTCCTCCACCGCCAGGGCCAGTTCCAGGGCCGGCTCGACCTTCACCCCCTCGCGGCTCAGCGGCACATGGAGGCGCAGCGAGCCCTCCGGCACCCGGCCGGCGACCCCCTCGACCAGCCAGTCGGTGAGTTCCGGCCCCAGCACGCCCACCGGCAGCCAGTCGACCAGCGGGGTCTCGATGGCGTCCACGTCGTGCAGGTCGAGCTGGAGCCCGAAGCCGCCGCGCTGGCCACCGCCCACCGAGAGCCCGAAGCCGCCCTCGACCCGGGCCCCGTTCCACTCGACCTCGAGCTCGCGCCCGCTGATGAAACTGCGCGGGCCATCGTAGGCCCAGTCGATCACGCCGCTGGCCCGGGAGAGCGCCATGGGCGGGCCGAACACCCGCGGAAAGTGCAGCCGGCTGTCGCGGCCGGCGAACTCGACGTGGCCCCTGAGGTCCCGGGAGGTCACCCAGACGTCCAGGGGGCCGCCTCCGGGGGCATGCTGCCAGGGGGAGACCGCCACCTCTGAGGCCGACGCCCGGGCGACCCAGTCGCCGCCCTCGCGGCCCAGCCCCAGGCCGGTGACCTGTCCGCGCGGGTCGAGGCTGTCGATGACCCGTGCCAGGGCCTCCGGCAGCGGCAGCCGGTCGCGCCAGGCGGCCAGGGCCCCGAGGTCGAACTCGCTGGTGTTGAGCCACCAGCCATCGTCGCGGCTGCGGGCATGCCAGTAGCGGGGCACGGCTGGCCCCGTGGCCGCCGCGTCGCCCTCCCCGTCGGGGCGGGCCCAGTCGGCACTGCGCGCATCGCCCTCGAGCCAGGCCTGCCAGCCCGACGCCTCGCGCAGCCACTGGCCGCGGGCCGAGACCCGGTTGAGCACGATGGCCGGTGGCGACGCCTCGTCGGCGGACTCGGGCTGAGCCAGGGCCAGCAGCGGGGCCTGGACGTCGAGGCGCAGGTCGGCCAGCCGGCCGGCATGCCAGCGGCCCCACAGGCGCGCCTCGCCACTGGCCGCCTCCAGGCGCAGGGCGTCGCCATAGCCCAGCACCTCGGAGAGCCCCAGCAGGCTGTCGAGCCGCATCTCGGCCTGCAGGGCCGCGCTGAAGTCGCGCAGCCCGGACGGCCCGGGGACCAGTTCCATCACCGCCCGGATGGCCTGCTCGCGCTGCCCCTCCACCAGCACCTCGCCCTCGAGGTGGGTGCGCCGGGCGTCCCCCGTCATCACCAGCCGGGGCGCCTTGAGCACGGCGCGCTCCTTGCGGCCATGCAGCACCAGGCTGACCTCCTCGACCCAGGCGCTCTGGCGCAGCAGCATGCCGACCCAGAAGTCGAGGCGCTCGAGGTCGAAGGTGGTCTCGGGGACCAGTTCGGGGGGAAGCTCCGCGGGGGCCGGCCAGTGCCACCGCCCGGCCTCGTCCTGGTAGAGGTGCACGGTCACGCCCTGCAGCCGGGCATCGGCCACCAGGGGGACGCCGGCGGCCAGGCTGGCGAGGCTGTCCAGGCGCAGCTCGGCCTGCTCCACCTCGAGCAGCGGGACGTGCCCCAGCCCCTCCCGGGAGCGGATCTGCAGGTCGTCGATGGCCAGGTGCGGGTCGTACCGCTGCAGGCCGGCCGTCAGCGCGTCCACCTCCACCACCGCGTTGAAGCGCGCGGAGAGCAGGCGCTCCAGCCGCGGGCCCTGCGTCTCGAGCAGTACCGGCAGCAGGCGCAGGACCAGGGTCAGCACCGCCAGCAGCGCCAGCAGCAGCGCCACCAGGTTCAACAGCCAGCGAGCGACCAGGCGGGTCAGGGACATGGGCTCACATCAGCACGATGTCGTACTGCTCCTGGGAGTAGTGGGTCTCCACCTGGAAGCGGATCGGCTTGCCGATGAACTCCTCCAGGTCGGCCACCGCGGCGGACTCCTCGTCGAGCAGGCGATCCACCACCGCCTGGGAGGCCAGCACGGCATAGGTCTCGGCGCTGTAGGCCCGGTCCTCGCGCAGGATCTCGCGGAAGATCTCGTAGCAGACCGACTCCGGGGTCTTGAGGGTGCCGCGCCCCGCGCAGGTCGGACAGGGCTCGCACAGCGTCTGCTCCAGGCTCTCCCGGGTACGCTTGCGGGTCAGCTGCACCAGGCCCAGCTCGGTGACGCCGGTGCACTTGGTCTTGGCGTGGTCGCGCTCCAGCGACTTCTCGAGCATGCGCAGTACCTGGCGCTGGTGCTCCGGGTCGTCCATGTCGATGAAGTCGATGATGATGATGCCGCCGAGATTGCGCAGCCGCAGCTGGCGGGCGATGGCGGTGGCGGCCTCGAGGTTGGTCTTGAAGATCGTCTCCTCGAGGTTGCGATGGCCCACGTAGCCGCCGGTGTTGACGTCGATGGTGGTCATCGCCTCGGTGGGATCGATGACGAGATACCCGCCCGACTTGAGCTGCACCTTGCGCCCCAGCGCCTTCTGGATCTCGTCCTCGACGCTGAACAGGTCGAAGATCGGCCGCTCTCCGGCATAGTGCTCGATGCGCTCCACCGCCGTCGGCATGAACTCCTGGGCGAACTCGATCAGCTTGACGTAGTTCTCCCGGGAGTCGATGCGCACCTTCTCGATGTCGTCGCGCATGACGTCGCGCAGGGTGCGCATGAACAGCGGCAGGTCGTCGTAGACCACGCTGGGGGCCGGCGCGGTCACCTTGCGCTCGCTCACCCGCCGCCACAGGCGCAGCAGGAAGTGCATGTCGGCGGCGAGCTCCTCGACGCCGACGCCCTCGGCGGCGGTGCGCACGATGAAGCCGCCGGTCACCTCCAGCTGCTGCTCGCTCCCGGCCGCCTCCACCAGCCCGCGCAGGCGCTCGCGCTCCATCTCGTCCTCGATGCGCTGGGAGACCCCGTGGTGGGGCGAATCGGGCATGTAGACCAGGTAGCGCGAGGGCACCGAGAGGTGGGTGGTCAGCCGCGCCCCCTTGGAGCCGATGGGGTCCTTGGTCACCTGCACCACCAGGGCCTGGCCCTCGTGGAGCAGCTGGGCAATGGAGACCTGCTCGTCGGCCGGGGTGCCGGGGGGCATCACCTCGTGGGCGTGAATGAAGGCGGCCCGGTCCAGGCCGATGTCGACGAAGGCGGCCTGCATGCCCGGCAGCACGCGCACCACCTTGCCCTTGTAGATGTTGCCGACGATGCCGCGGCGCCGGGCCCGCTCGATGAAGGCCTCCTGCAGCACGCCGTTCTCCACCACGGCGACGCGGGTTTCCATCGGCGTCAGGTTGATGAGTACTTCACCGCTCATGCGGAAATCCTTGTCCAGAAAAGTCTGCGGCCATTATGACATAGGCCCGCTCGGGAGCGCCCCGTTCCAGAGCGTCACGCCCTGCCGGGCCAGCAGCTCGGCGGTCTCGAAGAGCGGCAGCCCCACCACCGCCGAGTGGCTGCCCTCGATGTGCTCGACGAACACCGCCGCCAGGCCCTGGATGGCATAGCCGCCGGCCTTGTCCGCCGGCTCCCCGGTGGCCCAGTAGGCGGCGAGCTCGGCGTCGCTGATCGGGCGCAGGGAGACGCGGGTGGTCACGCAGGCCGTCAGCAGCCCGGCGGGGCCGGTGACCGCCACCCCGGTGAGCACCTCGTGGGCACGGCCGGAAAGCCCCCGCAGCATGGTCGCGGCCTGCTCGCGCCCCTCGGGCTTGCCGAGGATCGCACCGTCGCACACCACGGCGGTATCCGACCCCAGGACGGGGAGCGCCGAGTGGCGGGCGCCGGCCAGGGCCTTCTCCCGGGCCAGGCGGAGCACATAGTCGTGCGCCGCCTCGCCGGCGCCCGGCGTCTCGTCGATGTCCACGGGACGCACCTCCACCGCCACGCCGATCGTGGCGAGCAGGTCGCGGCGGCGCGGCGAGGCCGAGGCCAGGCAGAGCACGGGGTCGGGGGGCATGGCGGCTCCAGATCGGGTGGCAAGAGGATCAGTCGCGGGCGAGGCGACGTCCCAGCGCCTCGAACAGGGTGGTCAGCCAGGGCCAGAGCACCGCCCCGATCAGCGCGGAGAGCAGGAAGGAGAGGTGCATCGAGACGGGCCCGAACAGGGCCCTGAGCCACTGCTCGGCCAGCTGGACCATGCCCAGCAGCACGAAGATCAGCACCGCCTGCTGGACCAGCGAATAGGCCCGGAAGCGTGCATAGACCAGGGCGCAGAGGAAGGCCAGCAGCGACAGCAACAGGGCATTCTGCCCCAGCGGCGCGCCCTCGATGAGATCCATCAGCAGGCCCAGCACGAAGCCGTGGAAGACGCCGACCCGCAGCGGCTCGCGCATGCACCAGTAGATCAGCATCAGGCCCAGCCAGTCGGGGCGCCATACCTGCCAGCCATCGGCCAGCGGCATCACCTGCAGGCACAGGGACAACAGCAGGGTCACCCAGATCCACAGCAGGTTGGCGGGCGGGGATGTGGCCATCAGGGCGTCTCCTCGTCGGTCGCCGTCGTGCCGATGCGACGGGCCGCCTCGAGGGCCGGGGCGGCCAGCTCGCCCTCCGGGGGCGCGGCGGGCGGCGCGGGCGGAAAGAGGAGCAGGAAGTGGCGCGAACGCTGAAGCTGTGCCACGGGCGCGGCGGTGACCCGCGCGAAGGGCTGGCCCGGGTCATGGACCACGTCGGCGACCCTGGCCACCGGGTAGCCCGGCGGGAAGCGACCGCCCAGGCCCGAGGTGGTCAGCAGGTCGCCCGCGCGGATGTCGGCGGTGTCAGGCACATGCGTGACATTGAGGGCGTCGTAGCTGCCCGACCCCTGGAGGATGAAGCGCAGCCCGTTGCGGTTGACCTGCACCGGCAGGGCGTGGCTCGCATCCGCCAGCAGCAGCACCCGGCTGGAATAGGCCGAGGTGGCGGTGATCTGGCCGACCAGCCCCGAGGCATCCAGCACCGGCTGGCCGACGTAGACCCCGTCCCGGCGACCGCGGTCGATGACCATCTGGTGGGTGAAGGGGTCGGGGTCCAGCGAGAGCAGCTCGGCGGTGATGTAGGGCATGTCGCGCTGACGGGTGGCCGCGAGCAGCTCCCGCAGCCGCACGTTCTCGGCGGTCAGGCTCGCCATGCGCTGCACGCGGTGCGACAGCGTCAGGATCTGCTCGCGCAGGCGGCGATTCTCGTCCACCAGGGCTCGCTGGTCGGAGAGCGCCAGCGAGGCCCAGTTGAGGACGTCACTGGGCAGGCTGACCAGCCACTGGATGGGGGCCACCAGGGTGGAGAGCTGCGCCCGCACGGGCTCCATGCGGGTGAAGCGCGTATCGGCGAACATCAGCGCCGACGCCAGGATCACGCACAGCAGCATGCGATAGCCCGGCAGCGGTCCATGCGAGAACAGCGGCTTGATAGGGCGTCCCCCCGAGTCAGTCGCTGGAAAGCAGCTCGAAGGTGTGCTGGTCGATCATCTCCAGGGCCTTGCCGCCACCCCGGGCCACGCAGGTCAGCGGGTCCTCGGCGACGATCACCGGCAGGCCGGTCTCCTCGGCGATCAGCTTGTCGAGGTCGCGCAGCAGCGCCCCGCCGCCGGTCAGCACCAGGCCGCGTTCCGCGATGTCCGAGGCGAGCTCGGGTGGCGACTGCTCGAGGGCGCTCTTCACCGCGGCGACGATGGAGCCGAGGGTCTCCTGGAGGGCGTCGAGGATCTCGTGGGAGTTGAGGGTGAAGCTGCGCGGGATGCCCTCGGCCAGGTTGCGGCCGCGCACGTCGATCTCGCGCAGCTCGCCGCCCGGATAGGCGCAGCCGATCTCCTCCTTGATGCGCTCGGCGGTGGCCTCGCCGATCAGGCTGCCGTAGTGGCGGCGCACGTAGGCGATGATCGCCTCGTCGAAGCGGTCGCCGCCGACGCGGATCGACTCCGAGTAGACCACGCCGTTGAGCGAGATGATGGCGATCTCGCTGGTGCCACCGCCGATGTCGACGACCATCGAGCCCTGGGCCTCCTCCACCGGCAGGCCGGCACCGATGGCGGCCGCCATGGGCTCCTCGATCAGGAACACCTCGCGGGCCCCTGCGCCCTCGGCGGACTCCTTGATGGCGCGGCGCTCGACCTGGGTCGACATGCAGGGCACGCAGACCAGCACGCGGGGGCTCGGCGTCAGGAAGGTGCTCTGGTGCACCTTGCGGATGAAGTACTGCAGCATCTGCTCGGTGACGGTGAAGTCGGCGATCACGCCGTCCTTCATCGGGCGGATGGCGGTGATGTTGCCGGGGGTGCGACCCAGCATGCGCTTGGCATCGGCCCCCACCGCGGCCACGCTGCGCATGTTGCCGGACTGGCGAATCGCCACGACCGATGGCTCATCGAGCACGATGCCGCGACCGCGGACATAGATCAGCGTATTGGCCGTCCCCAGATCGATCGACAGATCGCTGGAAAACAGCCCCCTCAAGCGTTTGAACATGGAGTCGTTACCTAGTGCAGTCCGGGAACCCTGTGCGGACGCAAACGGTATCACCGCGGCCTACCGGCAGCAAGCAAAGTCCCGCGGCGCGCGGCATTCCCGGACCTGCCAGCGAGGCGGCGGATGTGGTACCTTCTGCGGTCATTTCCCAGACCCCACTGCCTGTCGAGGACATCCGATCATGGCGCTTGAACACGCAGACGTTCTCAGGGCCGCCCACCTGGCCCGGCTCGGCCTGGACGACGACGAGGCCGCCCACTACCTGGACGACCTGGGCCGCATCCTGGCGATGGTCGACCAGCTCCAGACCCTGGACACCGAGGGGGTTGCCCCGCTGGCCCACCCCCTGGAGACCACCCAGCGGCTGCGCGCCGACGAGGTCACCGAGACCGACCAGCGCGACCGCTTCCAGCGCTGCGCCCCGGCGGTGGAACAGGGCCTCTACCTGGTCCCGCGGGTCGTCGAATGACCCGAGCCACTCCCATCCGTTTCCGGCAAGCCATCACGGAGCCCAGGGCCCATGCATGACAAGACTCTGACGGAACTCGCCGCCGGCCTCGCCACCGGCGAGTTCTCCAGCCGCGAGCTCACCCAGGCGCTGCTCGCGCGCATCGAGCGCCTCGACGGCGACCTCAACAGCTTCATTTCCGTGACCGCCGAGCAGGCCCTGGCCGCCGCCGACCGGGCCGATGCCGCCCGCGCCGCCGGCAACGCCGGCCCGCTGACCGGCGTGCCACTGGCGCTCAAGGACATCTTCTGCACCGAGGGCGTCAAGACCAGTGCCGGCTCGAGGATGCTCGACAACTTCATCGCCCCCTATGACGCCACCGTGGTCGAGAAGCTCAAGGCCGCCGGTACCGTGAGCCTGGGCAAGACCAACATGGACGAGTTCGCCATGGGCTCCTCCAACGAGAACAGCTTCTTCGGGCCGGTGAAGAACCCCTGGGACCGGGACGCCGTGCCGGGCGGCAGCTCCGGCGGCAGTGCCGCCGCCGTGGCCGCGGGCCTGGTGCCCGCCGCCATGGGCACCGACACCGGCGGCTCGATCCGCCAGCCGGCCGCCTTCTGCGGCATCACGGGCCTCAAGCCCACCTACGGGCGGGTCTCGCGCTACGGCATCATCGCCTACGCCTCGAGCCTCGACCAGGCCGGTCCCATGGCGCGCACCGCCGAGGACTGCGCCCGCCTGCTCACCGCCATCGCCGGCCATGACCTGCGCGACTCCACCAGCGTGGCCCGCGGCGTGCCCGACTACACCGAGGAGCTCGACGCCCCCCTGGCCGGGCTGAAGATCGGCCTGCCCCGGGAATACTTCGGCGAGGGCCTCGACCCCGCGGTAGAGGGCGCCGTGCGCGAGGCGATCCGCGTCTACGAGTCGCTGGGCGCCACGGTGCGCGAGGTCAGCCTGCCGCACACCCACTACGCCATCCCGGCCTACTACGTCATCGCCCCGGCGGAGGCCTCCTCCAACCTGTCGCGCTACGACGGGGTGCGCTTCGGCCACCGCTGCGAGGCCCCCGCCGACCTGACCGACCTCTACAAGCGCTCGCGGGCCGAGGGCTTCGGCGAGGAGGTCAAGCGGCGCATCCTGATGGGCACCCACACCCTCTCCGAGGGCTTCTTCGATGCCTACTACAAGAAGGCCCAGCAGGTCCGCCGGCTGATCCGCCAGGACTTCCTCGACGCCTTCGACGAGGTCGACGTGCTGATGGGGCCGGCCTCGCCGACCCCGGCCTTCGACCTGGGGGCGAAGAAGGACCCGGTCTCGATGTACCTGCAGGACATCTACACCATCGCCATCAACCTGGCGGGCATCCCCGGCATCAGCGTGCCGGCCGGCTTCGTGGGCGGCCGCCCCGCGGAAGGCCGCCCCGTGGGCCTGCAGATCCTCGGCACCCACTTCGCCGAGGCGCGGCTGCTCAACGTCGCCCACCAGTTCCAGCAGGCCACCGACTGGCACCTGCGTCGTCCCGCGCTTGCCGAGGAGACCCTGTGATGCAATGGGAAACCGTGATCGGGCTGGAGGTCCACGTCCAGCTCGCCACCCGCTCGAAGATCTTCTCCGGCGCCTCCACCGCCTTCGGCGCCGAGCCCAACAGCCAGGCGTGCGCCGTGGACCTGGGGCTGCCCGGCGTGCTGCCGGTGCTCAACGAGGCCGCGGTGGCCATGGCCGTGCAGTTCGGGCTGGGGATCCACGCCGAGATCCCCGAGGTCTCGGTGTTCGACCGCAAGAACTACTTCTACCCGGACCTGCCCAAGGGCTACCAGACCAGCCAGATGTATCACCCCATCGTCGGCCCCGGCGAGGTGGAGATCACCCTGGAGGATGGCGCGACCAAGCGCATCCGCGTGCATCACGCCCACCTCGAGGAGGATGCCGGCAAGTCGCTGCACGAGGACTTCCACGGCATGACCGGGATCGACCTCAACCGCGCCGGCACCCCGCTGCTGGAGATCGTCTCCGAGCCGGACATGCGCTCGGCGAAGGAGGCCGCCGCCTATCTCAAGGCGATCCACTCCATCGTGACGTATCTCGGCATCTCCGACGGCAACATGGCCGAGGGCTCGATGCGCTGCGACGTCAACGTCTCGGTGCGCCCCAGGGGGCAGGCGAACTTCGGCACCCGCGCCGAGATCAAGAACGTCAACTCCTTCCGCTTCGTCGAGCGCGCCATCGCCTTCGAGGTGGAGCGCCAGATCGAGCTGCTCGAGGATGGCGGCGAGGTGGTCCAGGAGACTCGCCTGTTCGACCCGGAGCGGGACGAGACCCGCAGCATGCGCACCAAGGAGCAGGCCAACGACTACCGCTACTTCCCCTGCCCCGACCTGCTGCCGGTGGTGCTCGACCGGGCCTACGTCGACCACCTGCGCGACACCCTGCCGGAGCTGCCCGCCGACAAGCGCGCCCGCTTCCAGGACGAGCTCGGGCTCTCCGCCTACGACGCCGGGGTGCTCTCGGCGAGCCGCGAGATGGCCGAGTACTTCGAGGCGGTCAAGGAAGCCTGCTGCGATGCCAAGCTGGCCGCCAACTGGGTCCAGGGCGAGCTCTCCGGGGCCCTGAACCGCGAGGGCCTGCCGATCCAGGACAGCCCGGTCTCGGCGACCCAGCTCGGCGGGCTCATCGCCCGGGTGATGGACGACACCATCAACGGCAAGGCCGCCAAGCAGGTCTTCCAGGCGCTGTGGAACGGCGAGGGCGGGGGTGACGCCAATAGTGCCGACGAGGTGATCGAGGCCAAGGGGCTCAAGCAGGTCACCGACACCGGCGCCATCGAGGCGATGATCGACCAGGTGATCGCGGACAGCCCCGCCCAGGTGGCCCAGTACCGGGACGCCGAGCCGGAAAAGCGCGGCAAGATGATCGGCTACTTCGTCGGCCAGGTGATGAAGGCCTCGCGGGGCACCGCCAACCCCCAGCAGGTGAATGCCCTGCTGAAAGAGAAGCTCGACGCGCTGTGCTGAGCCCGCGCTGAGGGAAGGAGAACCGGATGTCGGATGATGTCGGCGCGCGACTGCGCGCCCTGCGCACCCTGAAGGGCATCTCCCAGCGCGAGCTGGCCAAGCGCTGCGGGGTCACCCACTCCAGCCTGTCACTGATCGAGCAGGGCAAGGTGAGCCCCTCGGTCAGCTCGCTGAAGAAGATCCTCGACGCCATTCCCATGAGCGTCGGGGACTTCTTCACCATGGACCTGGAGAACGGCCGGCGGGTGTTCTACTCGACCGAGGAGCTGGCCGACGTGGGCTCGGGCGACGTCATCTACAAGCTGGTGGGCGCCGATCGCCGCGATCGGGCCCTGGCCTTCATGATCGAGACCTATCCGCCCGGGGCCGACACCGGCCGCGAGATGATCGCCCACCAGGGCGAGGAGGCCGGGGTGGTGCTGGAGGGCGAGATCGAGATCACCATTGGCGCCGACTCCCGGGTGCTGGGCGCCGGCGAGGCCTACTACTTCGAGACCAACGTGCCCCACCGCTTCCGCAACCCCGGCCGCGAGCCCTGCCGGCTGGTCAGCTGCGCGACCCCGGCGCGGACCTTCTGACCCGTCCCTCAGGACGACTTGAGCTTCTCGATCTCCTCGCGCAGTGCCTCCGCCTCCTCGGTCAGGGAGGCGTTGGCGCGCATGTCACCGTTGCGCGCGGCCAGCATGGCCTGCTCGAGCTTCTGCTCGTAGGCCTTCTGCAGCTTCTTCGACGGGTCGCTCTTGAAGAGTCCGAACATGGCACTGTCTCCTGCCGGGAATGTCCCTACAGGCTACTCGCCCGGCGGGCATAATGCTATACAAGAACTGTACTATAATTACTTCCAGTACAAAAAAGAGGCCGGCACCCCGGGGTGCCGGCATCGCCGCTTTCATGCCGATGAGCGCGGGTCAGGTGGTGAGCGACATCCAGACGCTCTTGAGGTCGGAGTACTCCTCCAGGGAGTGGTGGGACTTGTCGCGGCCGTTGCCGGACTGCTTGACCCCGCCGAAGGGCATGGTCTGGTCGCCGCCGGCCCAGTTGTTGACGAACACCTGGCCGGAGGCCAGCCGACGCGTCACGCGCATGATGCGGTCGATGTCCTGGCTCCACAGGCCCGCGGCCAGGCCGAAGTCGCTGTCGTTGGCCATGGCGACGGCCTCCTCCTCGGTGTCGAAGCCGAACACCGACAGCACCGGGCCGAAGACCTCCTCGCGGCCGATGGCCATCGCCGGGGTCACGCCATCGAACACCGTGGGCGGGATGAACAGCCCCTTGCCCTCCAAGGCCTCGCCACCGCAGCGCAGACTGGCCCCCTCCTCCACCCCGCGGTGGATGTAGTCGAGGATCCGCCGATGCTGGGCCTCGTCGACGATCGCCCCCATGAAGCTGTCGGGATCCAGCGGGTCGCCGGGCTGCATCGTCTCGGCGGCGGCCAGCACCTTGTCGACGAAGGCCTCGCGGATCGCGTTCTCCACCAGCAGCCGGGAGCCGGCGATGCACACCTCCCCCTGGTTGTGGAAGATCGCCTCGGCGGCATGGCGGGCCACGCGATCGAGATCCTTGCAGTCGGCGAAGACGAGGTTGGGGCTCTTGCCGCCGCACTCCAGGTAGAGGCGCTTGAGGTTGGACTGGCCGGCATACTGCATCAGCTGCTTGCCCACGCCGGTGGAGCCGGTGAAGGCCAGGCAGTCGACCTGCATGGAGAGCGCCAGCGCCTTGCCCACGGTGTGGCCGAAGCCCGGCAGCACCTGGAAGACGCCGCGGGGCAGCCCCGCCTCACGGGCCAGCTGGGCCAGGCGCAGCGCCGAGAGCGGCGACTTCTCCGAGGGCTTGAGGATGACGCTGTTGCCGGCGGCCAGTGCCGGGGCGATCTTCCAGGCGGTCATCATCAGCGGGAAGTTCCAGGGCACGATGGAGGCCACCACGCCCAGCGGCTCGCGAAGCACCAGCGCCAGGGTCTCCTCGCCGGTGGGGGCCACCTCGCCGTAGAGCTTGTCGATGCACTCCGCCTGGTAGCGGATGCAGCCGATGGCCCCGGCCATGTCACCCAGCGAGCTGCCCACCGGCTTGCCCATGTCCAGGGTATCGAGCAGCGCCAGCTCGTGCTTGTTGGCCTCCATCAGGTCGGCCAGGCGCAGCAGCACCTTCTTGCGCCGCCCCGGCGCCAGGCGCGACCAGGCGCCGCCGTCGAAGGCCGCCCGGGCATGGCCCACGGCGATCTCGGCGTCGGCGGCATCGCAGCTGGCGACCCGGGCCAGGCGCTCGCCGGTGGCCGGGTTGAGGGTGTCGAAGGTCTCGCCGCTGGCGGCCTCGACGAAGGCGTCGTCGATGAAGGCACGCGACTCGAGGGTCAGGCCGGCGGCCAGGGCCTGCCAGTCGGCCAGGGTCTTGGGGGGTACAGAACGGCTCATGCGGGTCTCTCCTCGGGGTGCGGTTCGTCGGCGACCCTCGCCGCCAGGCACCGGGCGGTCTCGTCCAGCGCCTCGCGGGCCAGGGTCACCAGGTCATCGATCTGCTCGCGGGTGATCACCAGGGGCGGGGCGATGATCATCGTATCACCCACCGAGCGCATCACCAGGCCACGACGGAAGCTGATGTCGCGGCACAGGTTGCCGGCGGCGATGGCCTTGTCGAAGCGCTCGCCGCTGGCGGGGTCGATGAGCTCCAGGGCCCCCATCAGCCCCAGCGAACGGGCCTCGCCGACGAGGGGATGGTCGGCAAGCGTGGCCCAGCGGCGCGCCAGGTAGGGCCCCAGCTCGTCGCGGACCCGCTCGACCACCCCCTCGGCCTCCATGAGCTCCAGGTTCTTCAGCGCCACCGCGGCGCATACCGGGTGGCCGGAGTAGGTGAAGCCGTGGAAGAACTCGCCGCCCTCCTCGACCAGGGTGTCGGCGACCCGGTCGCCGACCAGCACGCCGCCGATCGGCAGGTAGCCGGAGGAGAGCCCCTTGGCGATGGGCATCAGGTCGGGGGCGAGATCATAGTGGACGCTGCCGAACCACTCGCCGAGGCGGCCGAAGCCGCAGATCACCTCGTCCACCACCAGCAGGATGTCGTAGCGCGAGAGCACCTCCTTGACCGCCGGCCAATAGCTCGCCGTCGGCATGATGGCACCGCCGGCGCCCTGCACCGGCTCGGCGATGAAGGCCGCCACCTTGTCCTCACCGAGCTCGAGGATCCTCTCCTCGATGGCGGCCGCGCACGCACGGCCGAAGGCCTCGGGATCCTGGCCCTCGGGACGGCCTTCGCCGAACCGCCCTTCTCCAAACCAATAGGGCTGGCGTACATGGGTGATGCCCGGCACGCAGGGGCCACCCTGGTCATGCATCGGCGCCATGCCGCCCAGGCTCATGCCGGCCACGGTGGAGCCGTGGTAGCCGTTCTCGCGGCCGATCACCCACTGCTTCTCGGGCCTGCCCTTGAGCGCCCAGTAGCGGCGCACCATGCGCAGCACGGTGTCGTTGGCCTCGGAGCCGGAGCCGGTGAAGAAGACGTGGTTGAGGTGCGCCGGCGCCAGCGCGCAGAGCTTCTCGGCGAGCTTCACCGCCGGCGGGTGCGTGGTCTTGAAGAAGTTGTTGTAGTAAGGCAGCCGGCGCATCTGCTCGGCGGCGGCCGTGACCAGCTCCTCGCGCCCGTAACCGAGGTTGACGCACCACAGGCCCGCCATGCCGTCGAGGATCCGGTTGCCCTCGGCGTCGAAGATGTAGACCCCCTCGCCGCGCTCGATGATGCGGCTGCCCTCCTCGCCCAGCGCCTTGAAGTCGGTGAAGGGGTGCAGGTGGTGGGCACGGTCCAGTGCCTGAAGCGAATGCGACATGATGCTCCTCCGGGTCGGGCGACGGCCTCAGGCGTCGACGGCGGGTGACGGGGTGCGGGCACCGCGATGGGACTGGCAGGCCGCGGCGAAGGCCCGGAACAGCGCGTCGTAGAGGGGGTGCTCGCGGGGCTTCCATTCGGGGTGCCACTGCACCGCCAGGGCGAAGCCAGGGGCACCCGAGACCGAGATCGCCTCGACGAGCCCATCCGGGGCCAGGGCCTCGGCGACGAGCCCCGGGCCCAGCTCGGCGATGCCCTGCTGGTGCAGGGAGTTGACCCGGGACGCCGGCTCGGGATGGAGGGCGGCGAGCCGTCCGCCGGGCACCAGGGTGATATCGTGGCTCGGTGCATACTTGGCCTCGCGGTCACCCTCCGGCTCGCGGTGGTCCATCAGGCCCGGCACCGTCTGCACCGCCTGGTGCAGGGTGCCGCCGAAGGCCACGTTGAGCTCCTGGAAACCGCGGCAGATGCCCAGCAGCGGCAGCCCCAGGTCCAGGGCGGCGGGAATCCAGCCCAGCGCCGCGGCATCGCGATGGGTGTCGTCCCGGGTGTTCTCCGGGGCCCGTTCGGCACCGTAACGCTGCGGCTCGACGTTGGTGTAGCTGCCGGTGAGCAGCAGGCCGTCGAGCGACGCCAGCAGCTCGCTCTCCACCGCGTCCTCCCACACCGGCAGGATCACCGGCGCCAGGCCATAGTCGCGCAGGGCGGAGAGGTACTTGTCGGTGACCATGTGCGCGGGGTGGCCTTCCACCTCGCGCCGGCAGGCGATCACGCCTACCAGGGGTCGGGTGCGCATGGCGGTCTCCTTGGAAAGGAAGGATGATTGTTATGCTTTGCTCAACATATCTCCGTTGATTAACCTTGCCAACCCCCGCAGCCGCCCTGTCAGCACACATATCGCTCAGATGACTGTAATAATAGGATAAAATTCAATGAACAATGTCAGAAAGGCCAGCACCTCCTGGCGGAATACGTAAAAGATTTGACAACATGGGCGTGTGCTTCAAAGATGACAGCCATCGAACAATGAACCGAAGCCGATAGGTGGCCCCATGTCCTCCCCAGCCGATGAAGCCCGCGACTTCCTCGACCGCCATCCCGACGTCGACAGCGTCGACCTGCTGATCAGCGACCTGAACGGCGTGCTGCGCGGCAAGCGCATCCCCCGCGACAACCTCGAGAAGGCCTACCGTGACGGGGTCAACCTGCCGGCCTCGGTGTTCGCCCTGGATATCCTGGGCAACACCATCGAGGCCACGGGCCTGGGCCTCTCGATCGGCGACAGCGACCGGGTCTGCCGCCCGGTGGCGGGCAGCCTGATGCCGAGCCCCTGGCTGCGTGACGCCCGCCAGGCGCAGCTGCTGATGACCATGACCGAGGCCGACGGGGCACCCTTCTTCGCCGATCCCCGCCAGGTGCTCGCCCGGGTGCTGGAGCGCTTGCGTCGCGCCGGGCTGACGCCGGTGGTGGCCGTGGAGATGGAGTTCAGCCTCGTCGACCGCCGCCGCGACGCCCTGGGCATGGTCCAGCCGCCCTGCTCGCCGGCGACCGGCGAGCGCGCCGCGCAGAGCCAGCTCTACTCGATCAACGAGCTCGACGAGTATGCCGAGCTCCTCGAAGAGATCCATGCCGCCGCCCGGACCCAGCGGCTGCCGCTGGACACGGCCCTCAAGGAGTGCGCCCCGGGACAGTTCGAGATCAACCTGATCCACTGCGATGATGCCCTCGCGGCCTGCGACAGCGCGGTGCTGCTCAAGCGGCTGATCAAGGGCGTGGCCCTGCACCATGGTTTCGAGGCCACCTTCATGGCCAAGCCCTATGGGCAGGAGGCCGGTAATGGCACCCATGTCCATATCAGCCTGCTCGACGAGGCGGGGAACAACGTCTTCGCGGCCGAGGACGGCGCCCCGCTCGGCACGCCGCGGATGCAGCACGCCGTGGCCGGCCTGCTCGAGCTGATGCCGGCTTCCATGGCGCTCTTCGCCCCCAACCTCAACTCCTTCCGCCGCTTCCAGCCCGGGCTCTATGTGCCCATGGCCCCGACCTGGGGCTACGACAACCGTTCGGTGGCGCTGCGCATCCCCTCGGGGCCCAATGCGGCGCGGCGCATCGAGCACCGGGTGGCCGGCGCCGACGTCAATCCCTACCTGCTGCTGGCGACCCTGCTCGGCGCCATCGACCACGGGCTACGGCGGCAGCTGACGCCACCGCCCGCCATCACCGGCAACGCCTATGACCAGGTCGCGCCCAGCCTGACCAACAGCTGGAGCCAGGCCCTGGACCTGCTGGAACAGAGCGAGCCCCTGGCCGAGGCGCTGGGCGCGGACTTCCTCGCGGTGTTCCTGGCCAACCGCCGGGCCGAGCGGGACCAGGCCATGCAGGCGGTCAGCAAGCTCGAGTACGACTGGTACCTGCGCCACGTGTGACCTCGATAGCCCTCTCGCCATGCCTGCCGGAAGAGCGTTGTCAACCGCCACGACAGCGGCAGGGCTACTCGAGGAGGCGCATCCCCTGTTCGATGTCGGCGGCGATGGCGTTGCAGAACCCCTCCCTGTCGCCCCGGGACAGGGCCCGGGTCACCTCGCGATGATGGTCATCGGCGATGCTCGATGCGCCCCAGCGGGAGCCGATCTGTCGCATGCTGGGCCCGTACTGCAGCCAGAGGAGCTCGACCAGGGGCAGCAGCACCCGGGAGTGGCTGCGTCGATAGATCAGGAAATGGAAGCGATGGTTGCCACGCATGTAGGCCCGCATATCCCCCGCCTCGATGGCCGCATTGATCCGCGCATCGATGCCCTCGAGCGCCGCCAGATCCTCGGCAGTCAGCCGGGGAAATGCCTGGCGGGAGACTTCGGTCTCGAGGCTCTTGCGCGCGAACAGCACCTCGTGAAAGCGCTCGCGACTCAGCTCGGGGACCCGGATCTTGCGGCTGTCGGAGAAGACCAGTGCCCCCTCCGTCACCAGCCAGCGCACGGCCTCACGGGCGGGCATCGCGCTGGTACCGTACTCGGTGGCGATACGGCGTATCGAGATCACGTCTCCCGGCGCAAAATCCCCCTCGCAGAGCCTGGTCCGCAGCTCCCGATGCAACCGGGTGGCGGCGGTATCCGGCGAGAACCCTTCGCCCAGTGTCTGTTGCTCCATCGGCCTGCCATGTCGTCGTCACACACTCCGCCAGCATACCCCAAACAGTCGCCGATGCGGCTCCGTCCCGCATCGGGTTGCCACTGTCACAAGGCCCTGCTAGTGTGATCACACATATGTGATCACACTTTCAAGCGAGCATTGTCATGACCCAGTCGCGCCCCCCTTCCTACTACTCAGCGTCCGTCATCAGGGAATCCGACTATCCCATCCTCGAGGGTAATCACCGAGTCGACGTCGCCATCGTGGGGGGCGGTTTCACGGGCGTGGCCACGGCCGTCGAGCTGAGCGAGCGGGGCTACCGGGTGGCGGTGATCGAGGCGAACAAGATCGGCTGGGGGGCCAGTGGCCGCAACGGCGGCCAGGTCACCGGCAGCCTGTCCGGCGAGGATGCCATGCGCCGCCAGATGCGTCGCACTCTGGGCGATGAGGCCGCCGACTTCGTCTGGGACCTGCGCTGGCGCGGCCAGCGCATCATCCGAGAGCGTGTCGAGAAATACGCCATTCCCTGCGACCTCAAGCACGGCCATCTCCAGGCGGCCTACCAGCCGAGCCATCTGAAGGCATTGCGACGGGACTACAACGCCTCCCAGTCCCACTGGATCGGCGAACATGTTCATTGGCTGGACAAGGCAGGGGTCGAAGACCTGCTCGGCACGCGGCTCTACCATGGCGCCATCCGCAACGACTACAACATGCACCTCCACCCCCTGAACCTCTGCCTGGGCGAGGCCCGGGTAGCGGCAAGCCTGGGGGCCAGGATCTTCGAGGCGTCCCCCGTGGTGGAGGTGGTGCACGGTGAATCCCCGGCCGTCATCGGCGAGCATGGCCGCGTTGAGGCCGATAGCGTGATCCTGGCCGGCAACGCCTACCACCACCTCGAGCGCCAGCGGCTCGGCGGCAAGCTCTTCCCCGCCTCGCTCGGCATCGTCACGACCGCCCCGCTGGACGAGGCCACCGCCAACGCGATCAACCCCCAGGACCTGGCCGTCTACGATACCCGCTTCGTGCTGGACTACTACCGCCTCACCGCCGACCGGCGGCTGCTCTTCGGCGGCGGCGCCAACTACTCGGGAAGGTCGTCAGCCGACATCACCGCCGAGCTGCGCCCGCGGCTGGAGCATACCTTCCCTCAGCTCGAGGGGGTGGCGCTCGACTTCCAGTGGCAGGGACTCGCCGGAATCGTGATCAACCGCGTTCCGATGCTCGGTAAGCTCTCCCCCCACGTCTACTACGCCCAGGGCTACTCCGGGCACGGCATCGCCACCTCGCATCTCGTCGGCGAGATCCTTGCCGAGGCGGTCGACGGCAGCAGGCGGGAGTTCGATGCCTTCGCCAATGTCCGTCACTGGCGCGTGCCGTTCAGCGACCGTCTCGGCAACACCCTGCTGGCTGCCGGCATGTGGTACTACCAGCTGCTGGAACGCCTGCGCTGAGCCCCCCCACCACCCTCACACAATGACAAGATCGAGGAGGTATTCATGCAAGCCAATGACAAGGTAATCAAGCAGGGCGCCCGCCCGTGGCAGCGCTGGATGGTCATGATAGCGCTGGCCGGCGCGCTGGCCGCCGTCGTCAGTGCCGTGGTCGGCACCAGCGGTGCCGACGCCATCGACGGGCCCTTGATCCTGGTCCCGACGGGACTCGTGCTGCTGCTTGCCCTGCTGTCCAGGCGCGCGCTTGAACCGCTGGTGTTCGGTGCCTTCGCCGGCACCCTGATGATGGACCCCACCAATGCGCTGAGCAGCCTCTCCGAGAGCCTGATGAGCGTGATGACCGATGAGGATGTCGCCTGGGTCATCATGGTCTGCGGCCTGATGGGCAGCATCATCGCCCTGCTGCTGAAATCGGGCTCGTCCCAGGCCTTCGCCCGGGCCATGATGCGCTACACGACCGACAAGCCCCGCGCCCTGATCGGCTGCTGGTGCATGGGGATCGTGCTGTTCGTCGACGACTACCTCAACTCGCTGGCCGTGGGCACTTCGATGCGCAAGATCACGGACCACTTCAAGACCTCCCGCGAGATGCTGGCCTACGTCATCGACTCCACCGCGGCACCGATCAGCGTGCTGATCCCCATCTCCACCTGGGCGGTATTCTTCGGCGCCCTGATCGAGAAGAACGGCGTCGCCGCGGACGGCCAGGGCGTGATGACCTACATCCAGGCCATCCCCTTCATGTTCTACCCGTGGATCGCCGTGGCCATGGTGCCGCTGGTCATCTACGGCAAGATCCCGCTGATCGGGCCGATGAAAACGGCGGAATGTCGCGCCGAACGACAGGGGCAATGCGTGCCGCCGGGGGCCGAGCACATCGACGAGGACATTGCCCACCTCGAGGCGGATGCCAGGCACAAGGGCAGCGTCTGGTCCTTCCTGCTGCCCATGGCCTCGCTGGCCTTCTTCACCTGGTGGTTCGACCTGGATTTCCTGATGGGCATCTTCGTCACCCTGGCCGGGATGATCGTGACCTTCATCGCCCTGAAGAAGCTATCCGCCAGCGAGACCTTCGACAATATCGTCGAGGGCTTCAAGTCGATGATCGATGCCCTGGCCGTGCTGGTGGCGGCCTTCCTGTTCAACGAGGTTAATACGGCACTGGGCCTCAACGAGTACATCATCACCACGGTAGAGCCGCTGATCTCCGCCGAGCTGTTGCCCTTCATCATCTTCAGCCTCATGGGCTTCGTCTCCTTCGCCACCGGCTCGAACTGGGGCGTGTTCGTGATCATCCTGCCCATCGTCGCCACCCTGGGGCACAACCTGGGCGCCGACATGACGCTGGTGATCGGCGCCACCCTGTCGGCCAGCACCTTCGGCAGCCATGCCTGCTTCTATTCGGATGCCACGGTACTGACCTCCCAGGCAAGCGGCTGCACCCCCTTCCAGCACGCCTTCACCCAGCTGCCCTACGCGGCACTGGCGGGCATCCTGGCCGCCGGTGCCTACCTGGCACTGGGCTACCTGTGAACGAGGAGGTCTCGCCTTGAACGACGCCCCTCTGAACAACTTCTGGGCCGACAGCGCTCCCGGCGAGGCCGGCCCACGCCCCGCCCTGACGGGACACCACGAGGCCGACGTGGCGATCATCGGTGCAGGCCTCACCGGACTGTGGACCGCCTACTACCTGAAGACCCTGTCGCCGGACCTGGTCATCCGGGTGCTCGAGGCCGAGCGCGTCGGTCACGGCGCCTCCGGACGCAACGGCGGCTGGGTGATCGGCAGCCTGGCCGGCCTGTCGCGACTCGTCGATGGGCTTTCTCGAGATGAGCGAAGGGCCTGCTGCCGGATGCTGGCCGACAATGTGGAAGCCATCGGCGCCACGCTGGCCCGGGAAGGCATCGAGGCCGAGTTCCACAAGGGGGGTGCGATTTATGCCGCGGCCCGCTATCCGGGCCAGGAAGCGATCCAGCGGGCCTATCTCGAGCACCTTCATGCCCTCGGCCACGCCGAGGAGGCGTGCTACTGGCTGGACGCCGCCGAACTCGCGGAAAGGGCACACTTCCGCAACGCGCGCGGCGGCGTTTTTCAGCGGGACTGCGCCACCGTGCACCCCCTCAAGCTGCTGCGGGGGCTGGCTGGCAGGCTCGAGGCGATGGGGGTGACGATTCATGAGCAGAGTCGCGTACGATCGCGTCACCCCCGAGGGGTAACGACGGAGTCGGGCCACCTTCGGGCCGAGGTGACGGTAAGTGCCACCGAGGGCTATTGCGCGGGCCTTGCGGAGATGCAGCGCTATGTGCTCCCCGTCCAGAGCCAGGTAATCGCCACCGAGCCGCTCTCGGCATCCCACTGGGCCGAGATCGGCATGGACGGCCGACCGGCCTTCGCCGATGCCAGCCGCCTGGTCAACTACGGGCACCGCACCGCCGACGATCGCCTAGTGTTCGGCGCCAGGGGCAACTATCGGCTTGGCGGCCGTCCTACGTGGGGCCAGGCGATTCCGGCGAGTGCCGTGACGTTGCGCCGCGACCTCCTGGTGGACCTGTTTCCGGCCCTCGAGGGCGTGAAGATCACCCATGGCTGGGGCGGCTCGCTGGGCCTGTCGCGCCGCTTTCGGCCCCATGCACTCCTCGATCGCGCCAGCGGCCTGGCCACGGCCGGTGGCTATGCCGGCGAGGGGGTCGCCGCATCCCACCTCTTCGCCCGCACGCTCGCCGACATGATCCTGGAGCGCGATACCGACCTGACGCGAATGCCTTGGGCGATGGGTGATACCCGCCCCTCGCATGGATTGCGGCGCTGGGAACCCGAACCCTTCCGCTGGCTCGCCGCGCGGCTGATCAGCCTGAGCTATGCAGGCGAAGAGGCACTGATGAGGCGTGAGCGCTCACTGGGCATCGTCCGGCCCGCCCTTGCACGGTTGAACGATGCCTTCGCGTCGATCATCGAATGATCGCGGTGCCACATTCCGGGAAACGCCTCAACCGTCGGCGGGCAGGGTCTGCTGCCAGTTGGGTCGCCCCTCCTCTAGCAGCACCCGGTCGCCCTGGGGCGGGTTGTCCAGGCGGCTGGTCTCCACCGTCTCGCCGTGGCGCCAGGTGACCTCGTAGCCCTCGGTCTCCTGGCGAGTGTCGACCACGGTGCGGCACTCCTGGCGGGTGGTGGTGCGCGGCTGGGACTGTGCCGCCTGGGCATGCTGGCGTGCCTCAACGCGCTCCTGAACCTCACGGCCGGCCAGGCCGCCGCCTATGGCACCGGCCACCGTGGCGATCTTCTTGCCGCTGCCGCCGCCGACCTGGTTGCCGAGCAGGCCGCCGACGATGGCCCCGGCCGCGGTGCCCAGCACGCGATGGGGATCACGGCTGGCGCCCTGCCCCGTCGGGGCTTCCGGCGGCAGCTGCACGACCACCTCCTCGCACACCTCGCGGGGGGTCTCCACCGTGCGCGTCAGGGTCTCGACGTTGGTGATCTGGGCGTATTCGGGGCCGCGCTGCTGCTCCTGGATCTGCCAGGCACCGAAGGCTAGCCCGCCCAGACCCAGCACGGCCAGGGTGGAACCTATCACGATCGACTTGCTCATCTTGCACCTCCTGGGGGACGCTGCCGCGCCTCTTCATGATCACGAGGCTCCGGGAGATGCGTGACGGAAAAGGGGCGATGGTGAGGGCGCATCCTGCGCCTCTCGAGAATCGCCCCCAGTATAAGCCCCGCGATGCAGGACATCAGGGGGATGCCGCGGGTTTCACATTTCCTGACCTGCTGTCACCGAATGGCGACGCTCCAGGCGGTCAGGCCAGGGGCTCGCCGGCGGAGGCGACGAGCGGGGCCTCCGGCGCGTCGTCCGCTGGCCGTTCGACCATCGGGTGCTGACGCGACTCCAGCCAGCGGCGGGTGTTGGCGACCCGGTTGAAGGTGAACAGATGCAGGCCGGCGACGGGCAGCAGCTCGAAGCGCGTCGCCTTCATCCTTACTTACCCTTGTGCCTTCTACCCCTTGGGAATCGCCTTGGCAGGATCGTGGAAGGGCTTCTCCACGACCCTGGCCTCCTGCAGGCCGGTATTGGCCTCGATGCGCAGCGCCGTGCCCAGCTCGGCGTATTCGACCGGCACCATGGCGTAGCCGATGTTGCGCTCCTGGCGCGGCGAGCGGGTGGCCGAGGTGACCTTGCCGATCCGTGCGCCCCCCTCCCCGAACACCGGGAAGACGTCGATCATCGAACCGTCGGTGAAATAGCCGACGCTCGGGCCGTCGATCTCCACCCCCACCAGCTTGCGCGACACGCCCTCGGCCTTGATGCGCTCCAGGGCGTCGCGGCCGATGAAGTCGTCATCACCGCGCAGGTCCACCATCCAGTCGTAGCCCATGCCCACCTCGAAGGGGTTGGTGTCGTACCAGATGTCGCAGCCGAAGGCGAGGATCCCGCCCTCGATGCGGCGGATGTGGCAGGGGCCGATCACCTGCATGTCGTGGGGCCGGCCGGCCTCGAAGACCCGCTGCCAGAGCGCTTCCCCGAAGCGGCTGGCCTCGCGCAGGTAGATCTCGTAGCCGATCTCCCCGGAGTAGCCGGTGCGCGAGATCACCACCGACATGCCGTCGAGCTCGGCCTCCATCAGGTGGTAGTAGGGCATGCCCAGCACCGACTCGCCGAACAGGTCCACCATCACCGCCTTGGCCTTCGGCCCCTGGACCTGCACCGGTGCAACGTCCACCTCCCTGATGGTCACGTCGAGCCCGGCATTGACCGCGAGCCCCTGGCACCACAGCAGGATGTCGCTGTCGGCCAGCGACAGCCAGAAGCGGTTCTCCTCGATGCGCAGCAGCACCGGGTCGTTGAGGATGCCGCCGTCGGGGGCAGTGACGAAGACGTACTTGCACTGCCCCACCTGGCAGTGGCGCATGTCGCGGGGGACCAGCCGCTGGGTGAAGACGAAGGCGTCGGGGCCGCTGATCTCGATCTGGCGCTCGACCCCGACGTCCCACAGGGTCACGCCCTGCACCAGGGCCCAGTACTCGTCCACCGGGTCGGTGTAGAGCCGCGGATGGTAGTGGTGGTTGTAGACGCTGTACTTGCGCACCCCGTGCCGCCGCGAGGCGTAGAAGAACGGTGACTTGCGGATGCGCGGATAGAGCAGGATCTCCGGCGCCGACGGGGCGTCATGACTGCTCTGGATGCTCTCGATGGCCTGGGACATGACCGACTCCTCCCCTGACTCGATGGCGGGGGCCGGCGCCCGCCGGCCGCCCATGCCTTGGACACTAGCCCCTGGGCCGAGCGCTGATCTCGCTGTGGGCGGCGAGCTCTTTGGCGTGGGCGACAGGGCCGGCCGCGGCCTGTCGCCGTCAGGAAAGGGGGCGTCGCCGCGGGACAGCGTGCCGCCCGGGGCCTGCCTTATGCTGCGAGAAACCCTCGAATCAGGAGGACGACCATGGCGGCACTCCCCTCGCAGGCAGACGCGGTGATCATCGGCCTGGGCGGCATCGTCGGCGCTTCGGTGGCCCATCACCTGATCGAGCAGGGCTGGACGAACCTGGTGGGGCTCGAGACCTCCGCCCTCCCCTCGGACATCGGCTCCACCGCCCACGCCTCCGACTTCTGCTTCATGACCGCCCACGACCGGCTCTCCTGCTACACCACCACCTACAGCCAGCGTTTCTATGAGGCGATGGGGCACTACCACAAGGTTGGCGGCCTGGAGATCGCCCGGGTCGGCGACGAGGCGCGGCTCGCCGAGTTGCAGCGCAAGGTCGCCTCGGGCAAGGCCTTCGGCACCAACGTCCGCATGGTGGACGCCGACGAGGTGCTGGCGCGGTTCCCGCTGCTGGAACGCGACCAGGTGCTGGGCGGCATGTGGGACCCCGACGCCGGCCTGGTGATCCCGCGCTCCCAGCGGGTGGCCGGCGAGCTGGTCGAGCGCGCCGTTACAAGCGGTCACCTGCGCGCCTTCGCCGAGACCCCGGCGCTGGATATCGACGTCCAGGACGGCCGGGTATGCGGCGTCGAGACGCCCAGGGGCTACGTTGCTACCCCGCTGGTGATCATCACCTCGGGCATCTGGGGCCCGATCCCCGCCGCCATGGGCGGTGCGGCCCTGCCGCTGATGCCGGTGGAGCATCCGCTGCTGTTCTTCGGCCCCTTCGAGACCTTCGCCGGCACCGGCAAGGAGATCGGCTATCCGCTGCTGCGCGACCAGGGCAACTCTGCCTACATGCGCGATACCGGCGACCCGACCAGCACTGAGGGCGGTCTGCTGGAGTGGGGCTACTACGAGTCCCGCGAGCCGCGGCTGGTGGACCCTCGCGCCATCCTCCCGCGCGACCGGGCACGCCTCTCGCCCTCCATGCGCGACCTGGAGCTCGACCAGGTGGCCGAGGCCTTCGAGCGGGCCATCGAACTCGCCCCCGTTCTCGGCGAACTGGGCTGGGACGAGAAGCACTCCTTCAACGGCCTGCTCTCGGTCACCACGGACGGCGGCTCCCTGGTGGGCGAGTCGCCGGAGACCCGCGGCCTGTGGTTCTGCGAGGCCGTCTGGGTCAAGGACGGCCCCGGCATGGGTAAGCTGCTCGCCGACTGGCTAACCCATGGCCGCGCCGAGCCCGACCCCTGCGGTATCGACATCGCGCGCTTCTACCCGGTGCAGAAGACGCCCCACCACGTCGAGGGCCGCTGCCGGGAAATCGCCCGCAAGATCTATGACCCGCCGGTGCACCCCCGCGAGCCCTTCAAGAGCGGCCGCGACCTGCGCCGTGGTCCCTTCTGGCCCCGCGAGAAGGAGCTCGGCGGCTTCTTCATGGAGGCCGCCGGCTGGGAGCGCGCCCACGGCTATGCCGCCAACGAGGCGCTTCTGGAGCGTTATGCCGAGCGGGTGCCCGAGCGTCCGGCCGAGTGGGACGCCCGCCACTTCTGGCGGGTGTCCAATGCCGAGCACCTGGCGCTCTCCGACGACGTGGGCATGATCAACCTCTCCCACTTCGCCATCTACGACATCTCGGGCCGCGATGCCGAGGCGCTGCTGGAGTGGCTCTCGGTGGTCCGGGTGGGCGGCGACACCGCCGTCGGCAAGGGGGTCTATACCCACTTCCTGGATGCCGCCGGCGGCGTCCACTCGGACCTCACCATCGTGCGCCTGGCCACGGACGCCTGGCGGGTGATCTGCGGCGGCGACACTGGCCACCGCGACCTGATGTGGATCACCCGCCGCGCCGAGGCGGCCGGCCTGACCCGCTGGCACCTGGAGGATCGCAGCGACGGCCTGGCCACCCTGGGCCTGTGGGGCCCCAACGCCCGGCGCACCCTGCAGGCCCTGGCCGACGACCCCGAGGGCCTGGACGACGCCCGCTTCCCCTTCGCCACCGCCCGCGAGATCCGCATTCAGGGGCTGCCAGTGTGGGCCTTCCGTATCTCCTACGTGGGCGAGCAGGGCTGGGAGCTCTATGTGCCCTTCAGCTACGGCCTGACGCTCTGGGACCGGCTCTTCGACGCCGGGGTGACGCCGGTGGGCATCGAGACCTACGCCAACAGCCGCCGCCTGGAGAAGAGCCTGCGGTTGCAGAACGTCGACCTGCTCACCGACTACAACCTTTATGAGGCGGGGCTGGCACGGCCCAGGGTCAAGGCCGCGGAGTTCCACGGCAAGGCCGCCTACCTGGAACAGCGCGAACGGCACGGCCAGCCGGCCACGCTCTGCACCCTGGTGATGGAGGCACACCACGACGCCGCCGGCAACCCGCGCTTCCCGGTCGGCCAGTCGCCGCTGCTCGACCCCGAGAGCGGCGAGGTGCCGGTGGACGCCCTGGGCCGGCGCTCCTACGTGACCAGCATCGCCTACGGCCCCTCGCTCGGGCGCAACATCGCCCTGGCCTACCTGCCCGCTGGCTATGCCGAGGAAGGAAGATCCCTGCTGCTGGAGTACTTCGCCGAGCACTATCCGATGCGGGTGGCCGCCGTCGGCTATCGGGCCCTCTATGATCCGGAGAACGCCCGGCCGCGAGGCTGAGGTCTCAGCCGCCCGGCAGCCCGTCCGGCAGAGCCAGCTCGGCCTGCCGCTGCTGCCGGCGCTTGCGCTCGCCGCTCGGCGAGTGGCCGAAGTGGTCGTGGTAGCACTTGGTGAAGTGGGGCGGCGAGACGAAGCCGCAGGCCAGCGCCACCTCGGTGATCGGCATCCGCGTCTGCTGCAGCAGCAGCCGTGCCCGGGCCAGGCGCAGTTCCAGGTAGTACTTGAGCGGCGGACAGCCCACGTAGCGCTGGAAGAGGCGCTCCAGCTGACGCCGCGACAGGTCGGCATAGCGGGCCAGCTCGTCCAGCGCCAGGGGCTCCTGGAGATTGGCCTCCATCAGGGTGGCCACCTCCTCCAGCTTGGGATGGCTATGGCCCAGGCGCACCCGCAGCGGGCTGCGCTGACGGTCGCCCACGCCGCGGATGCGCTCGTGGATGAACTCCTCGGCGATCGCCTCGGCCAGGGCCAGCCCCTGCTGGCGACCGATCAGGTTGAGCATCATGTCCAGGGGGGCAATGCCGCCGGAGCAGGTGTAGCGGTCGCGATCCATGACGAAGAGCTGGGAGGTGAAGGTCACCTCGGGGAAGCGCCGCGCCTCGTGGAGGCTGCCGATATGCTCCCAGTGCAGGGTGCAGCGATAGCCGTCGAGCAGCCCCGCCCGGGCCAGCACATAGCCCCCGGTGCACACGGCGCCCAGGGGGATGCGCCGTTCGGCCAGGCGCCTGAGCCAGGAGAGCGTGGCGCGATCGCAGTGCGCCTGCACGTCCACTCCACCGCACACCAGCAGCAGGTCCAGTTGCGGCATGGGCGCAAGCGCCTGGTCCACCGCCGTGGGCAGGCCGCTGCTGGCCGTCACCGCGGTGCCATCGCGGCTCACCAGGTGCCAGGTGTAGAGGGAACAGTCGGCCAGATGGTTGGCCATGCGCAACGGCTCCAGCGCCGCGGAGAAGGCGAGCTGCGAGAAGCCCGGCATCAGCAGGAAGCCGATGTCATGGTGGTCCTTGGCCGGTACCGGAGCCTCCATCATCCCTCCTTCCCCTCGCCGGCGCTCGGCCGGGCGACGTTGTCATCAGGAATAGTCCATCCCTTCGACCCTCGGCAAGGGCAGCGAGTTTGCGGCAGGTGTCGCTGCGCCCAAGGCCGCGGACGTCGACAGGCAAAAGGGCCGCGTCAGGCGCACGATACTGAACGGGACGCGAGGCATGACCCGCCGACGCCCAAGAGGAGAGACGCCGATGGCACCCCAAGCGACCGAGCAGGCCGCGTCGCGGCCCACCGACAACCTCACCATCGCCCGTGACGCCCGTCTCTGGCCCATCGAGGAGATCGCCCATCGCCTGGGCCTGCCCGGCGAGGCGGTGGAGCCCTATGGCCGCGGCATCGCCAAGCTCGACCTGGCGGCCTTGGCGACCCTGGCCGAGCGCCCGCAGGGGCGCTACGTGGTGGTGACCTCGATGACCCCCACCCCGCCCGGCGAGGGCAAGACCACCACCGCGATCGGCCTGGTGCAGGGACTGCAGCGCCTCGGCCACACCGCCACCGTCGCCCTGCGTCAGCCCTCCATGGGCCCCACCCTGGGGCTCAAGGGCGGCGCCACCGGCGGCGGCTACAGCCAGGTGCTGCCCATGGAGCGCATCAACCTGCACCTCACCGGCGATATCCATGCGGTGGCGGCGGCCCACAACCTGCTGGCGGCCATGGTCGACAATCACCTGCACCATCGCCTGGCACCCGAGCTGGATCCTCGCGAGGTGCGCTGGCAGCGCGTCATCGACCTCAATGACCGCGCCCTGCGGCATCTCGTCATGGGCCTCGGTGGGCGCGGGGACGGGATGCCCCGCCAGGGGGGCTTCGAGATCACCGCCGCCTCCGAGGTGATGGCGGTGCTGGCGCTGGCCGACTCCCTGGCCGACCTGCGCCGACGCCTGGGCCGGCTGATCGTGGGGCTGGACCGCGACGGCGAGCCGGTCACCGCCGAGCAGATCGGCGCCGCCGGCGCCATGACGGTGCTGCTCAAGGAGGCACTCAAGCCCAACCTGCTGCAGACCCTCGAACACGCCCCGGCGCTGATCCATGCCGGCCCCTTCGGCAACATCGCCCACGGCAACTCCTCGATCGTCGCCGACCGCATCGGCCTGTTCGCCGGCGACTTCCTGGTCACCGAGGCGGGCTTCGGTGCCGACATGGGCGCCGAGCGCTTCTTCAACATCAAGTGCCGGGCCTCGGGCCTCGTGCCGGACGCCGCGGTACTGGTGGTCACGGTACGCGCCCTGAAGTACCACAGCGGCCGCCACCGGGTGGTGCCCGGCCAGCCGCTGCCCGCCTCGCTGCTGGGGGAGTCCCCCGACGAGGTCCGGGAAGGCGGGGCCAACCTGCTCAAGCAGATCGACAACGTGCGTGCCCACGGCCTCTCGCCCGTGGTGGCAATCAACGCCTTCCCCGGCGACCATCCAAGCGAGGTTGCCGCCATCCGTGAGCTGTGCGCCTCGTTGGGCGTGCGCGCGGAGGTCTCCAGCCATGTGCGCGACGGTGGCGAGGGCGCCCTGGACCTGGCGCGGACGCTGGTCGAGGCGATCGACGAGGCCGACGAGGCGGGGAACGGCTTCCAGTTCCTCTATCCCGCCGAGATGGCGCTGGCGGAGAAGATCGAGCGCATCGCCATGCGCCTCTATGGCGCCGAGGGGGTCGACTTAGCCCCAGGGGTCCGCGAGCGACTGGAGACCTGGCAGCGCCAGGGGTACGGGGCGTTTCCGGTGTGCATCGCCAAGACGCACATGTCGCTGTCATCCGACCCGGGACGGCTCGGCGCCCCCACGGGCTGGCGGCTGCCGGTGCGCGAGGTGCGCCTCTCCGCCGGCGCCGGCTTCGTCTATGCCCTGGCCGGCGACATTCGCACGATGCCCGGCCTGGGCGCCTCGCCGGCCGCCACGCGGCTGGATATCGACGACGAGGGCAACACCATCGGGCTTTACTGAGTTCAGATGCCCAGGCGATCGCGGGTCTGGTAGTACCAGGCGCCGATCGCCGACAGCGGCACCCGCAGCAGGCGGCCACCGGGGAACGGCAGGTGGGGCAGGCCGGCGAAGGCATCGAAGCGCTCCTCGCGGCCCGTCATCACCTCGGCGATCAGCCGCCCGGCCAGGTGGGTACAGGTGACGCCGTGCCCCGAGTAGCCCTGGGCATAGTAGACGTTGCCGTTGACCACCCCGAACTGCGGCAGGCGGTTGAGCGTCATCAGGAAGGTGCCGCTCCAGGCGTAGTCCACCTTGACGTCGTCGAGCGACGGGAAGGTCGTGAGCATCTTGGGCCGGATGACGCTCTCGATGTCGGCGGGGTCGCTGCCGCCATAGTTGACGCCGCCGCCATAGAGCAGGCGGTTGTCGCGGGTCAGACGGTAGTAATCCAGCAGGTAGTTGCAGTCCTCCACCGCCAGGCCATTGGGGATCAGGGCACGGGCCCGAGCCTCGTCCAACGGCTCGGTGGTGATGATCTGGGTGCCGCAGGGCATCGACTTCCCCTCGATCTCGGGCAGCACGCCCTTGAGGTAGGCATTGCCGGCCATCACCACCCGGTCGGCCCGCACGCGACCGCCGGCGGTACGTACCACCACCGGCTCGCCGTGCGCAACGCCGGTGACCGGCGAGTACTCGTAGATGCGCCCGCCCAGCGACTCGACGGCGGCGGCCTGGCCCAGCACCAGGTTGAGCGGATGCAGGTGACCGCCGCCGTGGTCCACCAGGGCGCCGGTGTAGCGCTCGCTGTCGACCTCGCGCTTGACCGCCTCCCCGTCGAGCAGTTCGAGCTCCCGATAGCCGTAGCGCTCCCACAGCGCCTGGTGCTCGCGGAGCCCCCGCATCTGGCTGGCGTTGCAGGCGGCGAAGAGGTTGCCGTCCCTGAGGTCGCAGTCGATGGCGTAGCGCTCGACGCGCTCGCGGATGATGCGGTTGCCCTCGAAGGCCATGTCGCCCAGGGCGCGGGCGGTATCGGCGCCGTACTTCTCCTCGATGACGTCCATGTCGCGGCTGTAGCTGTTGACGATCTGGCCGCCATTGCGCCCCGAGGCGCCATAGCCGACCCTCACCGCCTCCAGCACCACCACCGAGAAGCCGCGCTCGGCGAGGTGCAGGGCGGCGGAGATGCCGGTGAAACCGGCGCCCACCACGCAGACGTCACAGCTCACCTCGCCCGCGAGGGCGGGGCGCTCGGGAGCAGGGTTGGCGGTGGCGGCGTACCAGGACGCGGCGTGATCGGGCTCGAACGAGACGGACATGAGACCCCCTTGGAAATTTTATTCAACACTTGATCGCCATATTACCGACCCATCCTGGAGAATGGCAAACATGATGGCACTATATATTCACCAAAAAAGACGCCGCCGAGGGTGCCCCCGGCGGCGTGATGGCGAGCGCGGCCAGCCTCAGCGGCTGCGCGCCTCGTTCCACAGCTCCTGGAGCAGCTCGAGCTGCTCGCCGCTCACCGAGGGGGTGAAGTGGAGCCGCTCGCGGGCGGCGGCATCCGGCATCACCGGCGATTCGCGCAGGGCATCGTTCACCAGTGGCAGGGCCGCCTCGTTGGGGGTGGTATAGAAGTTGTAGTCGGCCAGCCGGGCGGCGACCTCGGGACGCAGCAGGTACTCGATGAAGGCCCGCGCGGCCGCCGGGTTCGGCGCTCGCGCCGGGATCGCCAGCACGTCCACCCAGCGCTGGGAGCCCTCCTCAGGGATGAAGAAGCCCAGCTTGCCATAGGTCTCGGGATCCTCGGCGCGCTTGCCGGCGAGGTCGCCGTTGTAGGCGATGCCGGCATGGATCACCCCGTTGGCCACCTGCTCGATGGCCGCCGTGGCATCCACGAAGCCGACGAAGTTGTCTCGGCCGCGGGTCTCGATGACCTGCCTGGCCGCCGCTACCCAGGGGGCCTCGCCCACGCAGTCGAAGCCCTGCCCCTGGAAGGCGCAGAGGGTGCCGAAGGTGAACTGGGCATCCCCCTTGAGCAGCGCGAAGGGGTAGTCGGCGTTGACCTCGGGGTCGTAGAGCAGACCCCAGCTGGGCTCGGGTGCCGGCCAGGTCTCCCGGTTGTAGACCACCCCGGTCACGCCCCACAGGTAAGGCACGGTATAGGCACCCTCGGGGTCATAGCTCGGCGCGCGGAACTCGGTGAGGATATTGTCGTGGCCCTCGAGCCCCTCGTCCTCGGCGGCGAGCGGCTGGATCAGGCCGGCGTCGATCAGCCGCGGCACGAAGTAGTCCGAGGGCACGACCAGGTCGTACTGGGCATCCCCCCCGGCGGTGAGCTTGGAGAAGAGCTCGGCGTTCGAGTTGTAGTAGTTCTGTACCACCTCGATGCCCGTTTCCGTCTCGAAGGCATCGATGATGGCCGGGTCCATGTAGTCCGACCAGTTGAACAGCCGCAGCTTGCCCTCCTCGGCCGTCGCCGCCAGGCTGACGGCCACCAGCCCCAGGCCCGCCAGCCGGGCTCCTTGTCGCAGCAGCATCTCGTCCCCTCCCTGATAATGGTTAGCCTCGAGTCGGGGGCGGACCCCGTCCCGGCACTATACCCGCAACAGCAGGTGCTCGCGTTCCCAGGAGCTGATCACTTGGAAGTAGGCGCGATGCTCGGCGCGCTTGACCGCCAGGTAGCTGTGGGTGAAGCGCTCGCCGAGGATGTCGGCCAGGGGCTGGCACTCGTGCAGCAGGTCCAGCGCCGGGCCGATGTCGTCGGGCAGCTTGTTGCCGCCGGACCAGGCGGAGCCGACCATCGGCGGGCGCGGCTCGAGGCGGCCCAGCAGGCCCAGGTAGCCGCACGCCAGGGACGCCGCCATCACCAGGTAGGGATTGGCATCGGCGCCCGCCAGGCGGTTCTCGACCCGTGTCGCCTCGGGGGGTGAGACCGGCACGCGCAGCCCCACGGTGCGGTTGTCCATGCCCCACTCCACGTTGATCGGCGCCGAGCCGCTGGTCTCGGTGCGCATCAGCCGGCGGTAGGAGTTGACGTTGGGCGCCAGCAGCGGCATCACCGAGGGCAGGTAGCGCTGCAGGCCGCCGATGAAGTGGTGGAACAGCTTGCTGGGCTGGCCATCCGCGTCGGCGAAGACGTTGTGCCCGTCCTTGGTGTCGAGCAGGCTCTGGTGGATGTGCATGGAGCTGCCCGGCTCGTTGGCCATGGGCTTGGCCATGAAGGTGGCATACATGCCATGGCGCAGCGCGGTCTCGCGCAGGGTGCGCTTGAACATCACCACCTGGTCGGCGAGGGTCAAGGGGTCGCCATGCTGGAAGTTGACCTCCATCTGGCCCGCCCCCTCCTCGTGGATCAGGGTGTCCAGGTCCAGGTTCATGGCCTCGCAGTAGTCGTACATCTCCTCGAACAGCGGGTCGAACTCGTTGACCGCGTCGATGGAGAAGGACTGGCGGCTGCTCTCCTGCCGGCCGGTGCGACCGATCGGCGGCTCCAGGGGGTAGTCGGAGTCGGTGTTGGTCTTGACCAGGTAGAACTCCACCTCCGGGGCGATCACCGGGGTCCAGCCACGGGCGGCATAGAGCTCCAGCACCCGCTTGAGCACGTAGCGTGGCGACAGCTCGACCGGCTCGCCGGTCAGGTAGTAGCAGTCGTGGATGATCTGCGCCGTGGGATCCTCGGCCCAGGGCACCAGGTAGACGGCGTTCGCGTCCGGCACCAGCTCCATGTCCCGTTCGGCGGGATTCCAGAAGCGGATGTCCTCGTCGTCGGGATACCCGCCGGTTACGGTCTGGATGAAGATCGAGTCGGGCAGGCGCGGGCGTCCGCCGTTGAGGTACTTGCCGGCGGGCATGATCTTGCCCTTGAGGATGCCGGTCAGGTCGCTGACCAGGCATTCGACCTCGGTGATGCCGTGATTCTGGAACCAGTCGTTGAGGAGCGGCTGCTCCTGTCGGTTACTCATGGGAATTTCCTTGCTCGGGATGGCGGGCCCCCGGCCCGATGCCGGGGGCCCTGCGCTCAGCGAGACTGGACCTCGGACCAGAGCTGCTGGAAGGTCTGCAGGGCATCACCTTCCAGGCTGGGAGTGAAGCGCAGTCGCTCCATGTCCGCCTCGCTGGGCTGGACGGGCGGCTCGGTCAGCACCGCGTCCAGGTAGGGCTCGGCGGCCGCATTGGGGCTGGCGTAGTAGTTGTAGTTGGAGAGCTGGGCGCCGACCTCGGCATCGAGGATGAAGTCGATGAACTTGTGGGCCATGTCCGGGTTGGGGGCCTCGGAGGGGATGAGCATCGCATCCACCCACATCTCGGCGCCCTCGTCGGGGATCATGAAGTCCAGGGTCTCGAAGGTTTCCGGGTCCTCGTCCTTGAAGAAGAGGTAGTCGCCGTTATAGGAGAGCCCCACGTGGGTGACGCCGCGGGCCAGCTGCTGCAGCGCCGGGGTGCCATCGGTGAAGCCGCTGAAGGTGTCGCGGCCCTTGGTGTCGATCAGCAGCCGGGCAGCCTCCTTCCAGGCGTTCATGTCGGTGCAGTCATAGCCGTGCCCCAGGTAGGCGCAGGCGCCCCCCATGCTGACCTGGCCGTCGCCCATCAGGGCGAAGGGATGGTCGGGGTTGACCTCGGGGTCGAACAGCAGCGACCAGCTCTTGGGGGCATCCGGGAAGGTCTCGGTGTTGTAGACGATGCCGGTGGTGCCCCACTGGTAGGGCGCGCTGTACTCGGCCCCCGGGTCGTAGGCCGGGTCCTGGAACTGCGCCATGACGTTGTCGAGGTTCTCGAGCTTCGACTTGTCGAGCTTCTGCACCAGGCCGGTCTGGATCAGTCGCGGCACGTAGTAGTTGGACGGCACGATGATATCGTACTGCGAGACCCCGCCGGCGTTGAGCTTGGCGAACATCTCAGGCAGCGAGTTGAAGTAGTTCTGCACGACCTCGACGTCGTACTTCTCCTCGAAGGCCTCGATGATCTCGGGGTCCATGTACTCGGTCCAGTTGAACAGGTAGAGCTTGTTCTCCTGGGCCTGGACGCTGCCGGCCAGCAGCGCGGCGCCGACGGACAGGGCAAGTGCGGTCTTGTTGATTGTCATCTCGGACTCTCCTCGTTTCCCCTAGGGAAGGCTTGGCCGGCTCATGCCTGCCGGCGACGGCTGAACACCAGGCTGATGATGGCGGCGAGGGCCACCGCGCCGATCATCAGCGTGGCGATGGCATTGATCTCGGGCGACACCCCCTTCTTGATCGCCCCCCAGATGTAGATCGGCAGGGTCGCGCTCTCCGGCCCCGCGGTGAAGAAGCTGATCACGAAGTCATCCACCGACAGTGTAAAGGAGAGGAAGAAGGCCGAGATCAACGCCGGCTTGATGGTCGGCAGCATGAAGTGCACCACCCGCTTGGTCGGCGACGCATAGAGGTCCTTGGCGGCCTCGAAGAGCGTCGGGTCCAGGCCCACGAAGCGCGAGTAGACGATCAGCGCCACGAAGGGGATCTGGAAGGTGACGTGGGCGATGATCATGGTCACCAGGCCCGGCTGCAGCAGCCCGGTGAGGCGATGGACCTGCACGAAGAAGGCCATCTCGGAGATGCCAAAGACGATGTCCGGCAGCACGATGGGCAGGTAGATCAGCACGATCAGCCAGCCCAGCTTGCGGTGACGGTGGCGGTACATGCCGTAGCCGATCAGACAGCCGATCCCCAGCGCGATCACCGAGGAGGTGATGGCCAGGATCATGCTGTTGGAAAAGGCCGAGAGGATCTCCTCGTTGCCCATCAGGCGGCCATACCAGCGCAGCGAGAGGCCGGTGAAGGTGGCCGCACTGTTGGAGGCATTGAAGGAGAACAGCACCACCACGGCGAGCGGCAGATAGAGGAAGGCCAGGGTGAACCACCAGAAGCCGGTCAGGCCGCGCTTGAGCGTACGCTTTCTCATATCACCACCTCCTCGCCGCCACCCAGGCGCTTGCCGATGCGACGCATGGCGAACAGCCCGATGAAGGTGGCGATCAGCATCAGGATCGCGCCGGCCGCCCCCAGCGGCCAGTTGGCCCCGCCGGCGAACTGGTTGGCCACCAGGTTGCCGAGCATCATGCCCTTGCCGCCGCCGAGCAGCTCGGGGATCACGTACATGCCGAAGGCGGGGATCGCCACCAGCACGATGCCGGCCAGCAGCCCCGGCAGGGTCTGGGGGAAGACGGCGTGCCAGAAGGCCCGCACCGGCGAGGCGAAGAGGTCCTGGGCAGCCTCCACCTGGGCGGTGTCGAGCTTCTCGAAGGCGGCGTAGAGCGGCAGCACCATGAACGGCAGGAAGTTGTAGACCAGGCCCAGGGTCACCGCGAAGTTCGACGGATAGAGCCCCATGTTGGCGCTGATCAGGCCCAGCGCCTCGGCGAGCTCGGAGAGCGGGGTGCCGGGCGCCAGCAGGTTCATCCAGCCGAAGGTGCGGATCACCTGGTTGGTCCAGCTCGGCACCACCACCAGCAGCAGCATGATCGGCCGCCACTTCGCCCGGCAGGTACTGATGTAGTAGGCGATGGGATAGGCGACGATCACCACCAGGCCGGTGGAGACCAGCGTCTGCCACAGCGAGCGCAGCAGAGTGTAGAGGTTGCCGGGGCTCCAGCCCAGGAAGCCGAAGCCGGCCAGGCGCCGGAAGGACTCCAGCGACAGCGGCATCTCCGGCAGGCCATAGGGGCCGTTGGTCATGAAGGCCACGCCCATCAGGTAGGCGCTGGGCAGCACCAGGAAGATCACGATCCAGGTTGCCCCGGGGGCCACGGTGGCCAGCAGGTGCCGTGCCTCGCGCACCATGCCGCGGCTGCGGGCGGAGGGCGTTACGCCGGTATAGGCCATGTGCGTCTCCTCACTCGCTCAGGGTGACCAGGTCTTCGGGGGCCACCGATACGGTGACCCGGTCCCCCACCTCGGGCAGGTGCCTGCCCCGGTTGTTGAGGGTCGCCTGCAGGGTGCTCGAGCCGATCTCGAGGCGATACTCGGCATGGCTGCCGCGATAGAGCCGCTCGCTCACCACGGCCGGCAGGTGGTTGTCGCCCGCCACCTCACCGGGCAGCAGGTCCAAGGTCTCGGGTCGGATCAACAGCAGGCCGCCCTCCCCGGCGTCCTCGGCGGTGAGCTCGCCGAGCGACGTGGTCAGGCGCCCTCCCTGGCGGGCGGTGACCGGATAGAGGTTGTCATGGCCCATGAAGCGCGCGACGAAGGCGTTGGCCGGACGCTCGTAGACCTCGCGGGGCGGCCCCACCTGCTGGATCACCCCGCCGTTGAGCACGGCGATGCGGTCGGACATCACCATGGCCTCCTGCTGGTCATGGGTGACGAAGACGAAGGTCATGCCGAGGCGCTTCTGCACCCGCAAGAGCTCCACCTGCAGCTGGCTGCGCAGGCCGGCGTCCAGTGCCGAGAGCGGCTCGTCGAGCAGCAGCACGTCGGGCTCGTTGACCAGGGCGCGGGCCAGGGCGATGCGCTGGCGCTGGCCGCCGGAGAGCTGGTCGACGCGGCGGTCCACCAGGTCGCCCAGCTTGATGAACTCGGCGATCTTCGCCACCCGGGCCTCGCGCTCCTCGGGGGGCAGGCCGCGCATCTTGAGCCCGAAGGCCAGGTTCTCGCGCACCGAGAGGTGCGGGAAGAGCGCATAGGACTGGAAGACGGTATTGACGCTGCGCTTGTGGGGCGGCACCTCGGTGATGTCCTTGCCGCCGATGGCCAGGCGGCCGTCGTCGGCCTCCTCGAGGCCGGCGAGGATGCGCAGCAGGGTGGTCTTGCCGCAGCCGGAGGGGCCGAGCAGGGTGAAGAACTCGCCGGCCTCGATGGTCAGGTCGACGCCGTCCAGGGCCACGGTATCGCGGCCGAAGCGCTTGTGCAGGCCCTGCATCTCGATGGAGGAGGCCTCGCGGGCCACCTCGCCCTGTGCCGCCTCCCCGACCGGTCGCGCGCCTGGTGACGCGCTGGCTTCCGCCGTGATGATGTCGCTCATGGGGGTGCCCTCTCGGTTCTCAATGGCCCGGTTCACAGCCGGTCCCGCAGTTTGTAGAAGTTGGTGGCCAGCACCAGCAGCGGCTTGCGCAGCAGGGCGCCGCCCGGGAAGTGGCGATGGGGCATGGCGGCGAAGACGTCGAAGCGCTCGCTCTGCCCGGCGATGGCCTCGGCCAGCAGCTTGCCGGCCAGCCCCGCCAGGGCCATGCCGTGTCCGGAATAGCCCTGGGCGTAGTAGACGTTGCTCCCCAGCCGGCCGAAGTCCGGCGCCCGGTCGAGGGTGATGGCCACGTCCCCGCCCCAGCGGTAGTCGATGCGCACCCCTTCGAGGACCGGAAAGATCCGCGCGATCTTGGCATCCATGCGCGCCTCGAGGCCCCGAGGCTCCCGGCCATCGTAGCTGACCTCGCCGCCATAGATCAGGCGCCGGTCGGCGGAGAGCCGATAGTAGTCGAGCACGAAGTTGGCATCGGACAGGGCATCGTTGCGCGGCAGCACCCGGGCCGCCCGCTCGGCCGAGAGCGGCTCGGTGGCGATCATGTAGTTGGCGGCGCGCATGATGCGGCCGGAGAGTTCGGGCACGAGGCCCGCCTGGTAGGCGTTGGTGCCCAGCACCACGAAGTCGGCGGTGACCCGGCCAGCGGCGGTGACCACACTGGCCGGCTGGCCATGGCGCACCTCCACGGCGGCACTCTGCTCGTGCATCGCCACCCCGGCGCGGCGGGCCGCCCGGGCCAGGCCCAGGGTATAGTTGAGGGGGTGCAGGTGGCCGCCCTCGGCATCGTGCAGGGCCGCCGGGTAGGCATCGGTCACGACGTGCTCGCGCAGGGCCTCCCCCTGGAGCATGGTGAGCGCCGGGTAGCCGTAGTCGCGCGCCATGCGCTCGCGAAAGGCCTCGAGCTCGCGCACGTGGCGCCGCTTGACCGCAGCGTGCAGGTAGCCCCAGGCCAGCTCGCAGGGAATGGCGTGGCGCTCGACCAGCTCGGCGGTGAGACGCACCGCCTCGCGGCTCATCTCCCAGATATCCCGGGCCCGCTCCCGTCCCAGGGCCTTCTCCACGGTGGCGATGTCGGTGCCCAGCCCCGGCAGGATCTGGCCCCCGCTGCGCCCGGAGGCACCATGCCCGATCTCCCCGGCCTCCAGCAGCACTACCGAGTAGCCCCGCTCGGCCAGGTGCAGTGCCGCCGAGCAGCCGGTGATGCCGCCTCCGACCACGCAGACATCGGCCTTCACCTCGCCCTCGAGCGGGGGGCAGTCGCCGAGCTCGACGGCGATGGAGTCGCGGTACCAGGAGGCGGGCGGCGCCAGCGGCGGGGTCGTCATGCGGGACACCTGTCGTGTGATGCGCGGTGCGCTGGTTGTTGTTGGCTTCCTCGCCCGGAGAAACCACCCGGGCAGGCCACTTCAGTTTGACACCAGCACCGCAACACCTGTCAAGTATTTAATACCTTGCTGGCGAGCGGCTTTCACGATGCGTCAACCCGGCCTTGTTCCACTCCGATACAATAGTCTGTTTTCAAAGACATATATGGGTGAGAAAAGAACGTTGACGGCCAGGCGGGCACCCGGCATGCCGCGCAGATCTCGTCAATTAATCACCATCACCCGCCCGGACGAGACGTTGAGGGAACCCTGCCTTCACGTCAGGGTTCACTCACGCAAGGGTCAGCAGGTGAGCCTTTTATCGACTCGAGACACCCGCCATCCTCCAGTGAGGACCACGCCCCGACCGAGGAGACCCCCATGACGGCGTCGACTGCCCCTGCCCCCCATGCCGTCGAGTACGGCAAGGGCGATAGCCCGCTCAACCACCACTACTGGATGCCGTTCAGCGCCAATCGCGACTTCCATGCCCATCCGCGGGTGATCACCGCCGCCGAGGGACGCTACTTCATCGACGACCGCGGCCGGCGACTGTTCGACTCCCTCTCCGGCCTCTGGACCTGCGGCGCCGGCCACAATCGCACCGAGATCCAGCAGGCGGTGGCAACCCAACTGGGCCGGCTGGACTATGCCCCGGGCTTCCAGGTCGCCCACCCGCTCGCCTTCGAGCTGGCCGAACGGGTGGCGGCGCTGACTCCGCCGGGCCTGGACCACATCTTCTTCACCGACTCCGGCTCCGAGTCCGCCGACACCGCGGTAAAGATGGCGCGCGCCTACTGGCGCCTCCAGGGGCGTCCGGAGAAGACCCGGCTGATCGGCCGCGCCAAGGGCTACCACGGCGTCAACGTGGGTGGCACCAGCCTCGGCGGGATCGGCGGCAATCGCAAGCACTATGGCCAGCTGCTGGACGTCACCCACCTGCCCCACACCCTGCAGCCGGGCCTCGCCTTCACCCGCGGCCAGGCCGAGAGCGGCGCGGAGCTCGCCGACGCCCTGCTCGATCAGATCGCCCTGCACGACGCCTCCAGCATCGCCGCGGTGATCGTCGAGCCCATGTCCGGTTCGGCCGGGGTTATCGTGCCGCCGAGGGGCTACCTGGAGCGGCTGCGCGAGATCTGCTCCGCCCACGACATCCTGCTGATCTTCGACGAGGTGATCACCGCCTTCGGTCGCGCCGGCGCCCGCACCGGCGCCGAGGCCTTCGGGGTCACCCCGGATATCATGAACGTGGCCAAGCAGCTCACCAACGGCGCGGTGCCCATGGGGGCCGTGATCGCCTCGCGGGAGATCTTCGACACCTTCATGGCGGGGGGCGGGCCGACGCACGCCATCGAGTTCCCCCACGGCTATACCTACAGCGCCCATCCCGTGGCGTGCGCCGCAGGGCTGGCGACGCTGGACCTGTTCGAGCGCGAGGACTTCCCCGGACAGGTGCGGGCCATCGCCCCGGCGTTCGAGGCGAAGCTCCACTCCCTCAGGGGTCGCCCCCACGTGGTGGATATCCGCAACCACGGCCTGGCCGGGGCCCTGCAGCTCGCGCCCCGCGACGGGGATCCGACCATCCGCCCCCGCGATGCCCATCTGGCGCTCTGGGAGGCGGGCTTCTATGTGCGCTACGGCGGCGACACCCTGCAGTTCGGACCGCCGTTCGGCACCACGGAGGCGGAGCTCGAGCGGCTCTTCGATGCCGTGGCCACCACCCTGGACCGGCTGGCATGACGGGCGGCCCGGCGGCGCCGGTATCTAACCGAGCGCGGCCAGGAAGGCCTCCAGCACGCGATGGGGGCGCCGGTCGCGCTGGGTGATCGCCACCAGCGGGATGCGATAGCGGCAGGCGTCGGGGCACAGCGCCCGCAGCCGCCCGGCGGCCACCCAGGGCGCCGCCAGGTGGTCGGGAAGGTAGCCGATGTAGCAGCCGGTGAGGATCAGGAAGGCCGCGCCCTCGCGATCCGATGCCGTGGCCGCCCCGTGCAGCTGCGCATGCGCAGCCCGGGCGGCTTCCGGCAGCGGGTAGCCGGGCACCACCGCCTCGTGGGCCGCCAGGCGCTGGGGGTCCACCACCGCCTCGGCGAAGAGCGGATGGCTGTCGGCACAGTAGAGCAGGGAGCGCTCGTCGTAGAGCACCTCGCTCGCCAGGCTCGACGGCAGGTTGACCTCTGGCACGACCCCCACGTGCAGTCGGCCGTCCACCACGCCCCGGGCGATGCTGTCGGGTGCCTCCATGGCGATGTTGATGCGCACCTCCGGGCCGCGCGCCTTGAGTTCGGCCAGGGCGTGGGTGATGCGCATCTCGGGCATGCTGACCAGGTTGTCGGTGATGCCGATGTTGAGCTCGCCGCGCAGGCTCTCGTGGAGCCCGTTCACCTCGGTGCGAAAGATCTCCAGGGAGGCCAGCAGGGTGAGCCCCGCCTCGTAGACCTGGCGTCCCTCCTCGGTGAGCGAGAAGCCACCGCGGCCTCGCTGGCAGAGACGCAGCCCCAGGCGACGCTCCAGGTCGTTCATGTGCAGGCTGATGGCCGAGCGGCCGACGCCGAGCACCCCCTCGGCGGCGGAGAAGCCGCCGCACTCCACCACCGCCTTGAAGACGCGGATCAGGCGGATGTCGAAGTCGCTGACCTGGCCCAGGGGGGCCACCGGGTGGTCGCTCACGGGCTCCTCCTCAGGCCGGCCCGCAGACCGGGCAGGCAGGGTCGCGGGGCACCCGGAAGTGGCGCCACTGGCCGCCGAGGCCATCGAAGGTGGAGAGCCCGCGATGGGGCGTACCGGCGCCGCTGACCAGCTTGATCGCCTCTAGGGCCTGGAAGCTGCCGATCAGGCCCACCAGGGGCGCCACCACGCCGCTCTCGGCGCAGCTGAGCGCCTCGTCGCCCTCCCCACTCGCCCCTCCCCCGGGCGGATAGAGGCAGGCATAGCAGGGCGAGTCGGGGTCGCGGGGATCGAAGACGGCGAGCTGGCCGGAGAAGCGGATCGCCGCCCCGGAGACCAGCGGCACCCGCGCCGTGCGACAGGCGGCGTTGATGGCATAGCGGCTGGAAAAGCGGTCGGTGCAGTCGAGCACCACGTCCGCCTCGGCGACCGCCCGCGCCAGCGCCGCGCCGTCGAGATGCTCGGTGATCGCTTGAATCGTGCAGCCGGGGTTGAGGGCGAGCGCCGCTTCCCGGGCCGACTCGGCCTTGTTGCGACCCAGATCGGCGGTGGCGTGGGCGATCTGGCGCTGCAGGTTGGAGAGCTCGACCTCGTCGGCATCGGCCAGGGTCAGCCGGCCAAGGCCCGCGGCCGCCAGGTAGAGGGCCACCGGCGAGCCCAGCCCGCCGGCGCCGACCACCAGGGCGTGGCCGGCGAGCAGCCGCTCCTGGCCGTCGATGTCGACCTGGTCGAGCATGATCTGGCGGCTGTAGCGCAGCAGGGCCTGGTCATCCATCGCGGGGCTCACTTCTCCTCGAACTCCTCGATCTCGGGCACGTGGAGGCTGAAGTCCTCCTTGACCTCCTCCATGACCACATAGCTCTTGGACTCCTTCACCCCGGGCAGGGTCAGCACCACGTCGCCGAGCAGCTGGCGATAGGCGGACATCTCGGGAATCCGGCACTTGAGGATATAGTCGAACTGCCCCGAGACCAGGTGGCACTCCTGGATCTGCGGCAGCTTGGCCACGGCGCGACGGAACTCGTCGAACACCGCCGGCGACTGGGTCTCCAGGCTGATCTCGACGAACACCAGCAGGTTGGCCTTGAGCGCCCGGGGATCGAGCAGCGCCTTGTAGCCGCGGATGATGCCGGCGCGCTCCAGGCGCTTGACGCGCTCCAGGCAGGGGGTGGTGGAGAGGCCGACCCGGGAGGCCAGGTCGACATAGGAGATGCGGGCGTTCTCCTGCAGGCAGCGCAGGATCTTGAGGTCGATGCGGTCGAGCGAGCGGGTCTTGGCTTTCATGGTCGTGGGCGTGCCGATAGGAATGGGCCGTTCACGTCGTCGCGACAGCACGATCACCTGAAAATCACCCCACCAATGGCACCCCGGCGGGTTTCACGAATGCAAAGGCGACGAGACGTGGCGTTTTTTGCTGATCAAGATGTACCACATCACGACCGCCCCCCTCCAGTCCCGCCCTCAACGTGACGTCCCAGGCTGACCCTGTCGTTGCCGCCGAGGTCGCGAAGGGTCGCGACCTCCCCATAGCCGGCATCGGCGAGGGCATCGCGCACCGCCTGCCCCTGGCCATGGCCATGCTCGAGCAGCAGCCAGCCGCCGGGCAGGAGGTGGCCACGGGCCTCGAGCACCAGGTGGCGCAGGTCGGCCAGTCCCTGCTCGGCGGCCACCAGGGCGCTGGCCGGCTCGAAGCGCAGGTCACCCTGGCGCAGGTGCGGGTCGTCCGCGGCGATATAGGGCGGGTTCGAGACGATGAGCGCGAAGCGCTCGCCGCCGTCATCGGGGTCCAGCGCCGTGAACCAGTCGCCCTCGCGGAAGTCGACGTTGCCGATGGCGAGGCGCTCGGCATTGTGCCGGGCCAGGGCCACCGCCTCCGGGCTACGGTCGATGCCGACCACCGACCAGCCGGGGCGCTCGCTGGCGAAGGCCAGGGCGATGGCGCCGGTACCGGTGCCGAGGTCCAGCAGCCGGCCCCGCGGCGACGCGCCATGCGCCAGGGCCGCCTCCACCAGCCGCTCGGTATCGGGACGGGGAATCAGGGTGTGCGGCGAGGTGGAAAGCCGCAGCCCCCAGAACTCGCGATCGCCGGTCAGGTAGGCCACCGGCTGGCCGGCGGCGCGCGCCGCCAGCAGCGCCTCGAAGCGGGCCTGCTCGAAGAGCGGCGCCTCGCGGTCGCCCCAGGTGTAGAGCCAGGTGCGATCGACGCCCAGCACGTGGCAGAGCAGCACCTCGGCATCGAGTCGCGCGCTCGGCGAGCCGGCGTCAACAAGGCGCCGGGCGGCCCGGGCCACCAGGGCGTCGAGGGTCATCCGGCGTCCTGCTGGAGGGCCGCCAGCTGCTCGGCCTGGTACTCGTGGATCAGCGGCTCGATCACGTCGTCGAGCTGCTCGCCGCTGACCACCTCGGCGAGCTTGTAGAGCGTCAGGTTGATGCGGTGGTCGGTGACCCGGCCCTGGGGGAAGTTGTAGGTCCGGATGCGCTCGCTGCGATCGCCGGAGCCCACCAGGGAGCGCCGGGCATCGGCCTGCTGCTGGCGCTGGCTGGCCACGGCCGACTGCTTCAGCCGAGCGGCGAGCAGCGACATCGCCTTGGCGCGGTTCTTGTGCTGGCTGCGCTCCTCCTGGCACTCCACCACCACGCCGCTGGGCAGGTGGGTGATGCGGATCGCCGAGTCGGTGGTGTTGACGTGCTGGCCGCCGGCCCCGCTGGAGCGGAAGGTGTCCACCCGCAGGTCGCTCGGATCGATATCGATGTCGCCCACCTCGTCGGCCTCGGGCATCACCGCCACCGTGCAGGCCGAGGTGTGGATGCGCCCCTGGGACTCGGTGGCCGGCACGCGCTGCACCCGGTGGGCGCCGGACTCGAACTTGAGCCGCGCATAGACCCCCTCGCCCCTGACCCGCGAGATGATCTCCTTGTAGCCGCCCTGCTCGCCATGGCTGGCACTGACCACCTCCACCTTCCAGCCGTGCTGCTCGGCGTAGCGCGAGTACATGCGAAAGAGGTCACCGGCGAACAGCGCCGCCTCGTCGCCGCCGGTGCCGGCGCGAATCTCGAGGAAGACGTTGCGCCGATCGTCGGGGTCCCGGGGCACCAGCAGCTGCTTGAGCCGGACCTCGAGGGCCTCCAGCCTGTCACGCCCCTCGTCCCGCTCGAGCTCGGCCAGCTCGCGCATCTCGGCATCGGCATCGCCGAGGAGCTGCTCGGCGGAGGCGATGTCGGCCTCCACGGCGCGATACTCGCGCCAGGCCTCCACCAGGGATTCGAGTTCGGCATACTCCCGCGAGTAGTCGCGGAAGCGGGTCTGGTCGCTGATCACCTCGGGCTCCGCCAGCAGGGCGGAAAGCTCCTCGAAGCGCTCGACGAAGGCATCGAGGCGCTGGCGCAGGGTGGCTTTCATCGGCGCATCCTATCGGGAGTGGTCGGTGGATTCATCCAGCAGCAGGGCGGTGGCGGCCTCCAGCAGGTCGCGACGCTCCCGGGAGGCGGCCTCGCGCATCGCCACGGTGGGCCGGTGCATCAGCCGGTTGGTCAGCTGGTGGGCCAGGCGGCGGATCACCAGTTCGGGGTCCTCGCCGCGGGCCAGGCGCGCCAGGGCCTGCTGCTCGGAGAGCTCGCGCATGGCCTCGCCGCGGGCACGCACGTCGCGGATCAGCTCGCCGCCGCTGCGGATCCGCCGCTCGTGCTGCCAGTTGCCCACGCCGTGCTCGATCAGCGACTCGGCCTGGTCGGCGGCCACCTGGCGATGCCGGCGGTTCTCCTCGATGACCTCCTGGAGGTCATCGACGGTATAGAGGAAGACGTCGCTGAGCTCCCCGACCTCGGGCTCGATGTCCCGAGGCACGGCGATGTCGACCATGAAGACGGGGCGGTGGCGGCGCTTCTTCAGCGCCCGCTCCACCATGCCCTTGCCGAGGATCGGCAGCGGCGCGGCCGTGGAGGAGATCACGATATCGGCCTCGACCAGGGCCTCGGGGATGGCATCGAGGGTGATCGCCTCGCCGCCCAGCGGCCCGGACAGGGCCTCGGCCCGCTCGCGGGTGCGGTTGGCCACGGTGAGCCGGCGCACGCCCGCCTCGTGGAGGTGGCGCGCCACCAGCTCGATGGTCTCCCCGGCCCCGATCAGCAGCGCCCGCGAGCGGGTGAAGTCACCGAAGATGCGGCTGGCCAGGCTCACCGCCGCGTAGGCCACCGACACCGGGTTGCGACCGATGCCGGTCTCGGTGCGGACCTGCTTGGCCACGGCGAAGGTGTTCTGGAACAGGCACTCCAGCTCACCGCCCAGGCCCCGGGCCCGGCGGGCCGCCTGGTAGGCGTCCTTGAGCTGGCCCAGTATCTGCGGCTCGCCGAGCACCATGGAGTCCAGCCCCACCGCCACCCGCATCAGGTGCCGGGCCGCGTCGTTCTCGAGAAAGTGGTAGGCACAGCGCGACAGGTCCTCGACCCGCAGCCCGTGGAAACGGCCCAGCCAGTCGAGGATCTCGCGCTCGCCGACGGCCTCGGTGACGCAGTAGAGCTCGGTGCGATTGCAGGTGGAGAGGAGCGCCGCCTCGCGCACTTCCGGCAGGGCACGCAGCTCGGCCAGCGCCGCCTCCAGCTGAGTCGGCGAGAAGGCGACCTGCTCGCGCACCTCGATGGTGGCGGTCCGGTGGTTGATTCCCAAGGCAAGAAGCGTCATGCGTTCGGCGTCTTCGCGAGTCGTGGTTCCGGCAGGGGCGCTGTGGTGATGTCCGCCGAGGCGGACCGCCCATCCTCGAAGCGCAGCATTCTACCACAGGCCATCCGCCCGGGGCGCCATGACATGCCGTGATCGGGATCATGCTTTGCCCGGGGGAGCCGAGCCGTTATGCTGACGGCTCGTCCTTTGGCACGAGACGCGCATGCCCCGCGGAACGCTCCCCCGATTCACTCGCCACCTCCCCCTGGCGCCGCTGGTGCTGGCGACCCTGCTCGCCGGCTGCCAGGGGCTGCCGGGGGCCTCCTCGGCCGCCGAACCCACCGAGGACCCGCTGACGGGTGCGCCGCCGGTCACCCGTGGCCTGGATGCCGACAGCCTCTCCGGCCTGCTAGAGGCCGAGCTGGCCGGACAGCGCGGCGACTACCCGCGTGCCACCCGCGGCTTTCTCGACGTCGCCGAGCGTTACGGCTCGGCGCCCCTCGCCGAGCGCGCCACCCTGGCGGCCCGCTTCAGCGAGGACTCCCGGCTGCTCGAGGAGGCCGCACGCCGCTGGCAGGCCCTGGCACCGGAGAGCGACGCCCCGGCACGTCTGCTGTCAAGCCTCGCCATCCAGCGCGGCGACTGGAACGCCGCCCTGGCGCAGCGTCTGGCCGCCATCTCGCGCGGCGCCCAGGAGGAGCTGACCGGCTTCGTGGAGAGCGCCCTGGAGGCCGGCGCCGACCCGGCGCCGCTGCTGGAAAGCATGCGCGACCACCTGGCAGGACCTGGCGAGGCAGACCACGACAGCCAGCTGGCCACCGCCCTGCTGGAAGCCGCTGTCGGGGAGCGCGCCGCGGCCGAGCAGCGCCTGTCGCGACTGGCCCGGGAAGCCCCGGAGCTCCCCGAGCTGTGGCAGGTCCGCGCCGGCCTGGCGCTGGAGGCCGACGACCCGGCGAGTGCGCGATCGGCGGCGCGGCGCGGCCTTGAGGTGGCACCGGGCGACCCGCGCCTGATGCTGCTGCTGGCCCGCGCCGAGATCCGGCTGGGCGGCATCGAGGCCGCCGAGGCCACCACCGACGCCCTGCTCGACGACCATGGCGACGACCCCGAACTGCGCCTCGGCCTGGCACGGCTGTTCCTGGAAGAGGAGCACCTGCCCCCGGCGCGACGCCTGCTGCTGCCCCTGGTCGGCGACGACCAGGCCCCGCCGCTGGCCTTCCTGCTGCTGGGAGCCATCGCCGAGGAGGAAGGGGAGGTGGACAACGCCCTCCTCTATTACCGCCAGGTGCCCGAGGGCGAGCAGTTCCTGACCGCCCGCCTGAGTGCGGCCCGGATGCTCATCGAGGATGACCGCCTGCTCGACGCGCGCGCCTTCCTGCGCTTGGAGCGGCTGCGCCACGAGGCCTACCGCAGCGAGCTGGTCTCCCTGGAGGTCGAGCTGCTCGACGAGGCCGGTCGCGTCGAGCAGGCCGACGCCCTGCTCGACAGCGAACTCTCGCAGCACCCCGATGACGAGCGGCTGCGCTACCAGCGTGCCATGCGCGCCTTCGCCGACGACGACCTCGCCGCCATGGAGGCGGACCTGCGCCACATCATCGAGGCCGACCCGGACAACGCCAATGCCCTGAACGCCCTGGGCTACACCCTCGCCGATGCCGACCTCGAGGGCCGCCTGGAGGAGGCACGCGAGCTGATCGAGCGGGCCCACGCGCTGGAGCCGGACAACCCGGCGATCCTCGACAGCCAGGGCTGGGTCCGCTATCGCCAGGGCGACCCCGAGGGTGCCCTGCCCTGGCTCGAGCGCGCCTGGACGGCGATGCCCGACCAGGAGATCGCCGCCCACCTCATCGAGGTGCTCTGGGCGCTGGGCGAGGAGCAGCGCGCCCGCGCGCTGCTCGAGGAGGCCCGGCAACGCTTCGAGGAGCGTCCGCTGATCGACGAGCTCCTGCAACGCCATCCCGAGCTCGACGCGCCCGGGCATGACGACTGACCCCTGACGAACGGACCTCGCCATGACGACACTGCCGCGACTGCTGATTCCCCTGCTCGCCCTGGCCCTGCTGGCCGGCTGCGCCGGCCGGGCACCCGCTCCCGAGGGCGAGCGCGCCGCGGGCCAGTGGCAGGCCCAGGCCGAGCGCCTGGCCGAGCTCGACACCTGGGTGCTGGCCGGCAAGGCCGGCCTGCGCACCCCCGAGGACTCCACCAGCGCCAACCTGGACTGGAGCCAGCACCCGCATTACTACCGGCTGCTGATCAGCGGGCCCTTCGGCAGCGGGCGCAGCACCCTGGAGGGACGCGAGGGGCGCTTCTCGTTGACCACCGCCGAGGGCCGCTTCGAGGCCGAGACTCCGGAGGCGCTGATGGAAGAGCAGCTGGGCTGGTCGCTGCCGGTCAGCGCGCTCTCGGACTGGATCCGCGGCCTGCCGGCGGACGACACGCCCCACCGCCTGGAGGAGGACGAGCTGGGCTTCCCCCTGCACCTCGAGCAGGATGGCTGGGAGATCGCGTACCGCGACTGGACGCGCGTCGACGGGCTCTGGCTGCCCCGGCGCCTGGTGATGACCTATGACGACCTGCGGGTCACCCTGGTGGTCACCGACTGGCGCCCGGCCCTCGACGACTGACATGCCACGGACCGCTCTCCCTCCCGAGACGCTGGTGCTGCCGGCACCGGCCAAGCTCAACCGCCTGCTGCACATCACCGGCCGCCGGCCGGATGGCTACCATGAGCTGCAGACGCTGTTCCAGTTCCTCGATCACGGCGACACCCTCACCCTGCGCGGCCGCGAGGACAGCGAGCTCCGCCTCTCTCCCCGCCTGCCCGGGGTGGCAGCCGAGGACAACCTGGTCGTGCGGGCCGCTCGCCTGCTGCAGGCCGAGAGCGGGTGCCGCCGGGGGGCGGACATCCACCTCGCGAAGCGCCTGCCCCTGGGCGGCGGCCTCGGCGGCGGCAGCTCAGATGCCGCCACCACGCTGCTCGGCCTCGATGCCCTCTGGGGACTCGGCCTCGGCCTGACACAGCTGGCCAGGCTCGGCCTCGCCCTGGGGGCCGACGTGCCGGTGTTCGTGCATGGGCACGCCGCCTGGGCCGAGGGGGTCGGCGAACGCCTCACCCCGGTCGAGCTCGACACCCCCTGGTTCGTGGTGCTCCACCCCGGCGTCACGGTCTCCACCCCGGCGGTGTTCGGGGCACCGCAATTGACACGCCACACCCCCCCGATTACCATGGCGCGCGCACTGCAGGGGGGAGCGGCGAGCTGGCGCAACGACTGCGAGCCCACCGTTCGGGCACTGTATCCCGAGGTGGCGCATGCACTCGACTGGCTGGCGACCCGAGCGCCGAGCATGCTGACCGGCACCGGCGCCTGCGTCTTTGCTCGGCTCGACAGCGAGGCCGGGGCAGACTGCATTCTGGCCGAGGTTCCCGAGGGCTGGCAGGCCTTCAAGGCGCGCGGCCTGAATCGCTCACCTCTCCATGCTGCGCTGGGTCGATGACCCTCCCCGCCCACGGGCGCCGAGGCATCCCGGGACGTCCCGGAGCGGAGCAGGCTGCTGGGGCATAGCCAAGCGGTAAGGCAGCGGTTTTTGGTATCGCCATGCGGAGGTTCGAATCCTCCTGCCCCAGCCATTCCGTCCCGGAACGACCCTCGACCCGAATCCCTGAAGACCCCACACAGCAAAGGTGGCTGCGCGTGTCAAAATTGATGGTTTTCGCCGGGAATGCCAATCCCGAACTCGCCCGAAAGGTCGCCGAGAGTCTGGACACCTACCTGGGCAATGCCACGGTCGGCCAGTTCAGCGACGGCGAGGTCGCGGTCGAGATCAACGAGAACGTGCGCGGCAAGGATGTGTTCATCCTGCAGTCCACCTGTGCACCGACCAATGACAACCTGATGGAACTGATCCTGATGGTGGATGCCCTGCGCCGGGCCTCCGCCACCCGGATCACCGCCGTGGTGCCCTACTTCGGCTACGCCCGTCAGGACCGCCGCGTGCGCTCCGCGCGCGTGCCGATCTCGGCCAAGATCGTCGCCGACATGATGGTCAAGGCCGGGGTCGACCGGGTCATGACCATGGACCTGCACGCCGACCAGATCCAGGGCTTCTTCGACGTGCCGGTGGACAACGTCTACGGTTCGCCGATCCTGCTCGACGACATCGAGCGCCAGAACTACGACGACCTGGTGGTAGTATCGCCCGACGTCGGCGGCGTGGTGCGGGCCCGCGCCATCGCCAAGCAGCTCAACGCCGACCTCGCCATCATCGACAAGCGTCGGCCCTCGGCCAACCAGGCCCAGGTGATGCACATCATCGGCGAGATCGAGAATCGCACCTGCGTGGTGGTGGACGACATGATCGATACCGCCGGCACCCTGTGCAAGGCCGGCGAGGCCCTCAAGGCCCGGGGCGCCCGGCGCGTGGTCGCCTACGCCACCCACCCGATCCTGTCGGGACCGGCGGTGGACAACATCACCGGCTCGGTGCTCGACGAGGTGGTGGTGACCGACACCATCCCCCTCTCCGAGACCGCGCGGCGCAGCGGCAAGATTCGCCAGCTCAGCGTCGCCGGCCTGATCGCCGAGGCGATCCGCCGGGTCAGCAACGAGGAATCCGTCAGCGCCATGTTCCACTGAACGCGGGTCCAACGGGACTCGCCCGGCGGGACAGGGCGCGGGACACATGCCCTGCGGGGCTCCCGGAAACGCCGTGGTCTGGTCGCGGGCCACGACGCTTTCCTTACTTCCAGAAAAGAGGCAATTCCATGTCCGATTACACACTCAATGCCAGCGTTCGCAACGACCTGGGGAAAGGTGCGAGCCGCCGCCTGCGTCGTGCGAACGAACAGGTGCCGGCCATCATCTATGGTGGTGAGCAGGCGCCGCAGCCCATCGCCGTCGACAAGACCAGCTTCTACAAGGCGCTGGAAGACGAGGCCTTCTTCTCCTCGGTGATCAACCTGCAGGTGGATGGCAAGGCCCAGCAGGTGGTGGTGCGTGACCTGCAGCGTCACCCCTACAAGCCGCTGATCACCCATGCCGACTTCCTGCGGGTCGATGCCACCCACGAGATCACCCTGCGCGTGCCGCTGCACGTGGTGGGCGAGGAGAAGTGCAAGGGCATCAAGGACGAAGGCGGCGAGCTCCACGTGCTCTCCAACGAGGTCGAGGTCAGCTGCCTGCCGAAGGACCTGCCCGACTTCCTGGAGGTCGACATCACCGAGGTCGCGCTGGGCACCACCCTGCACCTCTCCGACCTGACCGTGCCGGCCGGCGTGACCCTGGTCGCGCTCACCCATGGCGAGGATCACGACAACGCCGTGCTGAGCATCACCAAGCCCAAGGTCCGTGATACGGAAGAGGGCGAGGAAGGCGGTGAAGCCGCCGAAGGCGAGGAAGGCGAAGGCAGCGCCGAGTAAGCGTGCCTGCCAGGAGCCTGTCGGGCTTGACCGATCGTCGCGAGAGGGACGGATTTCGAGACAAGTATATCGATCCGATGAGGCGAATAGCCCGCTATTTAACGAATCGAATCGAATGAAATTGGCCGAAAGACCGGTTCTCGCAGTTGATCAGCGTTAAGTTCGATAGGCTCCCAAGGGCCATGCACGGCATGGCCCCTCCTTCATCGATCAAGCGCCCCGGCGCTTGATTTTTTTTGTGGCCATCCACCCCTGGCGGCCATCCTGTGGAGCGCCGCTAACGCGACGTCAAACATCATTCCCGATGATTTGTTGGAGACACGACATGAGCCAGGTCAAGGCGATCATTGGACTGGGCAACCCCGGCGCCGACTACGCGGCCACCCGCCACAATGCCGGTGCCTGGCTGGTGCAGGCCGTGGCGAGGGCGGCGGGCGGCGAGCTGCGCCCGGACAGGAAGTTCCTGGGCCTGCACGCCAGGGTCCATCTGGACGGCAAGGATGTGCACCTGCTCGAGCCCACCACCTTCATGAACCGCAGCGGCGGCGCCGTGGCGGCCCTCTGCCAGTTCTTCAAGCTGGCACCGGGCGAGCTGCTGGTGGCCCATGACGAGCTCGACATGCCGCCGGGCACGGCGCGCTACAAGACCGGCGGCGGACACGGCGGGCACAACGGCCTGCGCGACATCATCCGCGCCCTGGGCAACGACCGGGACTTCCATCGCCTGCGCATCGGCATCGGCCATCCCGGCGACAGCCGCCAGGTGACGAACTACGTGCTGGGCCGGCCCGGCAAGGCCGAGCGCAGCGCCATCGACGCCGCCATCGACGAATGCCTGGCCACCCTGCCCCAGGCCATGGCTGGCGACTGGGCGAAGGCCATGAACCGCCTGCACAGTTTTACTGCGTCGAGCTGAAAGCGCCGAGCTGCAAGCAGGGCGGCCGACGGGCAGCCATGCCCGGAACGCTCCTGTCTTGTGCCGCCTCCTGCTGGCATTGCCCTCTGCCCGTCGCTTGGCCGCTTGCCGCTGGTAGCTTGGCGCTCCGCGCTTCCGTAGAATACTCGCCACTTTCCACTCGCGAACACGCTTTCCAGGACACTCCCATGGGTTTCAACTGCGGTATCGTCGGCCTGCCCAACGTCGGCAAGTCCACGCTGTTCAATGCGCTGACCAAGTCCGGCATCGACGCCGAGAACTTCCCCTTCTGCACCATCGAGCCCAATGTGGGCATCGTGCCGATGCCCGACCCCCGCCTCGACCGGCTGGCAGAGATCGTCAAGCCGCAGAAGGTGCTCCCCACCACCATGGAGTTCGTCGACATCGCCGGCCTCGTCGCCGGCGCCTCCAAGGGCGAGGGGCTCGGCAACAAGTTCCTGGCCAATATCCGCGAGACCCAGGCCATCGCCCATGTGGTGCGCTGCTTCGACAACGATAACGTGATCCACGTCGCCAACCAGGTCGACCCGCGGGCCGATATCGAGATCATCAACATGGAACTGGCGCTGGCCGACCTCGACACCGTCGAGCGCGCCATCCAACGCCTGGCTCGCGTGGCCAAGGGCGGCGACAAGGAGGCCATCGCCACCAAGGCGATCCTCGAGCGCATCCAGCCCCACCTGGCCGAGGGCCTGCCGCTGCGAAGCTTCGGCCTCGACGACGACGAGAAGCACCAGCTCAAGAGCTTCGGCTTCCTGACCCTCAAGCCCACCATGTACATCGCCAACGTCAACGAGGACGGCTTCGAGGCCAACCCCTACCTGGACGTGGTCAACGAGATCGCCGCCGAAGAAGGCGCCGTGGTGGTACCGGTGTGCAACCAGCTCGAGGCCGAGATCGCCGAGCTGGAGGACGAGGAGCGCGCCATGTTCCTCGACGAGATGGGCATGGAGGAGCCGGGGCTCGACCGGGTGATCCGCGCCGGCTATGCCCTGCTCGGGCTGCAGACCTACTTCACCGCCGGGGTCAAGGAGGTGCGTGCCTGGACCGTGAAGGTGGGCGCCACCGCCCCCGAGGCCGCCGGGGTGATTCACACCGACTTCCAGAAGGGCTTCATCCGCGCCGAGGTCATCGCCTACGACGATTTCGTCACGCTGGGCGGCGAACAGGGGGCCAAGGACGCCGGCAAGTGGCGCCTGGAGGGCAAGGAGTACATCGTCCAGGACGGTGACGTGATCCACTTCCGCTTCAATGTCTGAGGCACGCAAGCCTTGACCCGAGAGGGCAAACTCCGTAGACTTCGCCCCCGTTGTTCGGCTACGTAGCTCAGCTGGTTAGAGCACATCACTCATAATGATGGGGTCCCCTGTTCAAATCAGGGCGTAGCCACCAGATACCGAAAACCCGGCGCCCCTGGCGCCGGGTTTTTTGTATTGCAACACATGCCCATCCGGACTCGAGGCTTACCCGGGAGCAGGCCCCGGGGTGCCGGGCAGGCGCTGTGAATACTTCCGGCGCCTCTCGTACGTCACTCTAGGCCAGTTCGGGGCGATCGAAGAAGGCGGTGAGCACCCGCGTCAGGGACTCCACGTCCCGGGCGCCGGCGGTCTCGCGGATCGAGTGCATGGCCCACTGGGGCACGCCCACGTCCAGGGTCGGCACGCCGAGCTCGGTGGCGGTGATCGGGCCGATGGTGCTGCCGCAGCCCATGTCGGCCCGGGTCACGAAGCTCTGCACCGGCACCTCGGCCGCGCGGCAGAGGTCACGGAACAGGGCCGCCGTGGCGCTGTTGGTGGCATAGCGCTGGCTGGCATTGACCTTGATCACCGGCCCGCCGTTGAGCACCGGCCCGTGGCCGGCATCGTGCTTGTCCGGGAAGTTGGGGTGCAGGGCATGGGCGTTGTCGCAGGAGATCAGCCGGGAGGCCTGGATCAGGCGGATGAAGCCCTCCTCCCCCGGCTCGCCGAGCTGCTCGCTCACCCGCCGCAGCACGTCACCGAGGAAGGGCCCCTGGGCGCCGCAGGCGCTGGCGCTGCCCACCTCCTCGTGGTCGTTGGCCACCAGCACCGCCCCCTGGCGACCGTCGCTCTCCAGCAGGGCCTCCAGGCCGATGAAGCAGGAGAGCAGGTTGTCGAGGCGGGCGCTGGCGATCAGCTCGCCGTCGACGCCGACCCGGGACGGCGGCTGCATGTCGCGGAAGGCAAGCTCGAAGTCGAGGAGCTCGACGTCCTCGAGACCGTGCTGCTCGGCGACCCAGCTCGCGAGCAGCCGCTCGAGGTCGGGCCGCCCCCCGCCCTGCAGGAGGACCGGAGCCATCTCGGTCTGGGCATTGATGGCACGACCGTTGTTGGCCTCGCGGTCCAGATGGATGGCCAGGCTCGGGATGATCGCCAGCGGCTGCTCCACGTCGAGCAGCACGCCCTCGATGCGGCCATCGGGGTGACGCAGGTGCACCCGCCCGGCCAGCCCCAGGTCACGATCGAACCAGGGCGCCAGCAGGGCCCCGCCGTAGACCTCGACGCCGAGCTGGAGCCAGCCCGCCGCGCTCTGGGCGGGGTTGGGCTTGAGGCGCAGGCCGGGGCTATCGGTATGGGCACCGACCAGCCGCAGCGCCGTGAGTCGCTCGCACGGCAGCTGCAGGGCGATAATCGAGGAGTCGTTGCGGGTGACATAGACACGCTCACCGGGCGACAGGCGCCAGGCCTCGGTCTCCTCGAGACGCCGGTAACCGGCCTCCTCCAGGCGCCTGGCCATGTTGGCCGTGGCATGCCAGGGCGTGGGGGATCGACGCAGGAAGTCGAGCAGGCGCTCGAGTCGGGCATCCTGGGACATGGAATTCCTCTATCACGGGGCATTTCAGGGGTCTTGGCGGCACGACCAAGCTGATACAATGACCGTTCGGTCCATGCAACTCGTCAGCCGGGTCGGAGTCTGGATAGAGAGTAAGTGTACACGAATCGGGGAGTGCTTCATCGATGAGCCTGTTTGTCACCCTTGGGCGTTCAGCGGCCCTGGCCCTGCTGCTGGCCACCACGCCGTTACTGGCCGCCGTCGAGCCGAGCGACGCCCAGCGCCAGGTGGCCGCGGAAGTGGCCGAGTCGCTGCGCTACGGCCACTATGCGGATGTCCGCCTCGACGACGACTGGTCACGGCGCGCCTACTCGCGCTTCCTGGACATCCTCGATGGCCAGCGCGCCTACCTCCTCGACCACGACGTGGCCGCCTTCGGCGACCTGGAAACGGGCATGGACGAGGCACTGCTCGACGGCGACCTGACCCGTCCCTTCGCCCTCTACCAACGTTACCACGAGCGCGCCGAGGCGCGCTTCGAGTGGCTGCTCGACCGCCTCGACGAGGGCGTCGACTTCGCCTTCGACAGCGAGCAGCGCCTGGAACTCGAGCGTGAGGACGCCCCCTGGGCCGGCCGCGAGGCGGCCCTGGACGAGCTGTGGATGAAGCGGCTCAAGAACGCCGCCCTGACGCTGACCATCAGCGACCAGGACGCCGAGCAGGTGGAGGACAACCTGCGCCAGCGCTACGAGGGGCAGCTGTCGCGCCTGCGCCAGACCAACGAGGAGGACGTCTTCGGCCTCTTCATGGCCGCGGTGACCGGCAGCATCGACCCCCACAGCGAGTACCTCTCGCCACGCCAGGGCGAGTCCTTCGACATCCAGATGCGCCTCTCGCTGGAGGGCATCGGCGCCCTGCTCCAGGCAGACGGCGAGTACGTCAAGGTCTCGAGCCTGGTGCCGGGCGGCCCCGCCGAGCGGGCCGGCGCCCTGCAGCCGGCCGACCGCATCGTCGGGGTGGGCCAGGAGGGCGAGGAGATCGTCAACGTGGTGGGCATGCGCCTCGACGACGTGGTCGACATGATTCGCGGCCCCAAGGGCTCGGTGGTGCGCCTCGACGTGGTGCCCGCCCAGGCCGTCGACATGACGCGCTCCAAGGTCATCGAGATCACTCGCGACACCGTGGACCTGGAGGATCAGGCCGCTCAGGGCGAGGTGGTCGAGATCGCCCGGGACGACGGCACCCACCGCCTCGGGGTGATCAAGATCCCCACCTTCTACGTGGACTTCGATGCCTGGCAGGCCGGCGAGGAGGACTACCGCAGCACCACCCGCGACGTGGCCAGGGAGGTCGAGCGACTCCAGGCCGAGGGCGTCGAGGGCATCGTGCTCGACCTGCGCAACAACGGCGGCGGCGCCCTGCAGGAGGCCAACTCACTGATCGGCCTGTTCATCGACCGCGGGCCTACCGTGCAGGTCCGCGATGCCCGCGGCCGCATCAGCCTCTACGGCGATACCGAGAGCGGCACCCTCTACGATGGCCCCCTGGCCGTGCTGGTCAACCGCCTCTCGGCCTCGGCCTCCGAGATCTTCGCCGGTGCCATCCAGGACTACGGCCGTGGCCTGGTGGTGGGCACCGACACCTTCGGCAAGGGCACGGTCCAGACCCTCAACGAGCTCTCCCACGGCGAGATCAAGCTGACCCGCGCCAAGTTCTATCGCATCTCCGGGGAAAGCACCCAGCACCGCGGCGTGGAGCCGGACATCCGCTTCCCGAGCCTGATCGACCCGGAGCTGATCGGCGAGAGCAGCCTCGACAACGCCCTGGAGTGGGACACGGTGCGCGAGGTGCAGTACCGCACCTATGGCGAGCCCCGCCAGTACCTGGAGACACTGCGCAGTCGCCATAACGAGCGTGCCGAGCAGCACCCCAACTTCCACTACCTCGAGCAGCAGTCCGAACTGGCCAACCGGCTTCGCGAGCAGCACACCAGCGTCAGCCTCAATCGCGAGCAGCGTCAGCGCGAGGTGGAGGCCCAGGAGGCCGAACAGCTCGCCCTGGAGAACGAGCGCCGGCGCGCCCTGGAGCTGGAGCCACTGGAGGAGTGGATCGATGCCCGCGACGAGGAGGAGAGCGAGGAGGAGCCGGTCGACCGCGCCCAGATCCTGGAGGCGGCCCAGATCCTGCTCGACTACACCCAGCTCGAGGGCACCTGGCACTACGCGAAAGGCACCTGAGCCCGCCCTCCCCTGTCAGCGGGTGCGACATGCGACGCCGGGCCCTCGGGCCCGGCGTCTTTTCCTCTCGCCTAACAGACAAGCGCCAAGGCCAGGAGTCAGGCCGCAGGCGGTCCGGGCGACAATGAGACGCAGAAAGGGCAGACGCTAACGGGCAGAAGCCGACGAGGCATCGGCACGACAGGCAAGAAGAGAGGATGACGGCCAGACAGGACTGGCTCCCCGAACAGGACTCGAACCTGTGACCCAGTGATTAACAGTCACTTGCTCTACCAACTGAGCTATCGGGGAACGATGCAGGATGATGCGTGGGGAAGCGGCAGGCAGCTAGGAGCGGTTGGCTCCCCGAGCAGGACTCGAACCTGCGACCCAATGATTAACAGTCATTTGCTCTACCAACTGAGCTATCGGGGAATGACCGCATGCCGCAATGTGCTCGTCAGGTTGACGAGTTCCTCCGCTGCATGAGCGAAGCTGGCTCCCCGAGCAGGACTCGAACCTGCGACCCAATGATTAACAGTCATTTGCTCTACCAACTGAGCTATCGGGGAATGACCTCGAGCACGGGGCGTAGTATACGGATCGGGCCCGCAAGGTCAAGCGGGGATTGGCACCGCGCGCCCTCGCAAGGCGCACCGGGCACCATGGAAAAGCGCCCGTCAGGGTAAGGCCTGGCGGGCGCTTTTCTATGGATCCTGGTGGCTACGCCCTGATTCGAACAGGGGACCCCATCATTATGAGTGATGTGCTCTAACCAGCTGAGCTACGTAGCCTTATCAACGGCTTGCCCGACCGCAGCCGGGCAACGGGGTGGGATTATGCACGCGGGCCCGCCGCATGGCAAGCCCGCGTGGCCCCTCACGCCTCGATGTCGAGGGCGCGCTTGACCGCCGGCAGCCCCGGCTCGCCCTCGCGGGTCTCGACGCCTTCGAGCCAGCCCTCCAGGACCTCGGGATTGGCCTGCAGGTAGGCACGGGCGGCATCACGGGGATCCTCGCCCTCGTCCATGATCTGGCCCATCAGCTGGTTCTCCATCTCGAGGGTGAACTCGAGGTTTTCCAGCAGCGCACCGACGTTGGCGCACTCCTCGACATAGCCGCTACGGGTATTGGTGTAGACGGTAGCGCCGCCGAGGTCGGGACCGAAGTAGTCATCGGCACCTGCCAGGTAGGCCATGTCGAAGTTGGTGTTCATCGGATGCGGTTCCCAGCCGAGGAACACCATCCACTTCTCATCCGGCACCCGGGCGCTCAGCTCGGCGAGCATGCCGGCCTCGCTGGAATCGACCAGCTGCCAGTCCCCCAGGCCGAAGGCGTCGTCGTCGATCATCTGCTGGATCAGCTGGTTGCCGTCGTTGCCGGCTTCGATGCCGTGGATCTGGCTGTCGAACTGCTCGGCATGCTCGGCGAGGTCTTCCACCGAGGTGACGCCGGCATCGTGGACATACTGTGGCACCGCGAGGGTGTACTTGGCGCCCTCGAGGTTGGCCCCCAGGCGATCGATATCACCATCCTCGACGTAGGGATCACTGATCGAGGCCATGGAGGGCATCCAGTTGCCCAGGAAGACATCGAAGTCGCCGTTCTTCATGCCCTGATAGGCGATGGGCACGGAGACGGTATCGATGCGGGTGTCATAGCCCAGTGCCTCGAGTACCTCGGTGGTGAGCGCGGTGGTCGCGGTGATATCGGTCCAGCCGACCTCGGCGAAACGGACCGTCTCGCAGCTCTCGGGGGCGGCGGCCTGCAGCGGCGAGACGGAGAGACCGAGGGCGGCGGCGCCGAGCCCCAGGGTCAGACGACGGTTCAGGTTGCGGGTGAGCATGGAGACACTCCTCTTGTGAGACTTGAAGTATAGCCGCGGTGGCAGCACCACGAGCCAGCGGGATCCTTGGCCAGGTCCTTTATTGATTGAACGTTCAATAAAGAAATGGCAAGCTGTGCACATGGTAACCATGCTTCACGTGGTGGTTGCAAGATCAATTCCCCGGGAAAGGAGCCAGCAACGGTGCCCAAGGTTGGAATGGAACCCATCCGCCGCCAGCAGCTGATCAAGGCCACCATGGCGGCGATCGACGAGGTCGGCCTGGCCGATGCCACGGTGATGCGCATCGCCCGCCACGCGGGCGTCTCCGCCGGCATCATCAGCCACTACTTCGGCGGCAAGGATGGCCTGCTGGAGGCCACCATGCGCCAGATCCTCAGCGACCTGGGCGAGGCGGTGGCGGCGCGGCGGCGCGAGCTCACCAGCACGAGCCCCCGGGACCATATCGGCGCCATCATCGATGGCAACTTCGACCGCAGCCAGGTCACCGGGCCGGTGGCCAAGACCTGGCTGGCCTTCTGGGCCAGCAGCATGCACAAGCCCGAGCTGGCGCGCCTGCAGCAGGTCAATGACCGTCGCCTCTACGCCAACCTCTGCCACCAGTTCCGCCGCCTGATGCCCCGTGATGAGGCCCGCGCCTGTGCCCGCGCACTGGCCGCCCTGATCGACGGTCTGTGGCTGCGCGGTGCCTTGACCCTCGAGGGCCTGGACAGCGACGAGGCGCGTCGCCTGGCCCGGGACTACCTCGATCGCCTGCTCGACAGCCGAGACACCCTTTCCCCTTCCTGAATGGAGGTCACCATGCCATCCCTCGAGACCCAGACCCTCTACATCGACGGCCGTCGCACGGCCGCCACCTCCGGCGAGACCTTCTCGGTGGTCAACCCCTACGACGGCTCACCACTGGCCGAGGTGCAGCAGGCCGCCGAGGCCGACGTGGACGCCGCCGTGGCCGCGGCCCGCAAGGGCCAGCGCGCCTGGGCAGCGATGACCGGCATGGAGCGCAGCCGCATCCTCAACCGCGCCGTGGCGCTCCTGAGGGAGCGCAATGACGAGCTCGCCGAACTCGAGACCCGCAACACCGGCAAGCCGATCAGCGAGACGGCCGCGGTGGACATCGTCACCGGCGCCGACGTCCTCGAGTACTATGCCGGCCTGGCGCCGGCCATCGAGGGCAGCCAGATCCCGCTGCGCGAGGACTCCTTCGTCTACACGCGCCGCGAGCCGCTGGGGGTGATCGGCGCCATCGGTGCCTGGAACTACCCCATCCAGATCGCCTGCTGGAAGAGCGCCCCGGCACTGGCCGCCGGCAACGCCGTGGTCTTCAAGCCCAGCGAGGTCACTCCGCTGACCACCATGCGACTCGCCGAGATCTTCACCGAGGCCGGGCTGCCGGACGGTGTGTTCAACGTCATCCACGGTGACGGCAGCGTCGGCGCCCTGATGACCGGGCACCCCGGCATCGACAAGGTCTCCTTCACCGGGGAGGTGGGGACCGGCAAGAAGGTGATGGCCGCCGCCGGAGGCTCCACCCTCAAGGACGTCACCATGGAGCTGGGCGGCAAGTCGCCGCTGATCGTCTTCAATGATGCCGACCTCGACCGCGCCGCCGACGCCGCCATGATGGCCAACTTCTACTCCAGCGGGCAGATCTGCACCAACGGCACCCGGGTCTTCGTCGAGAGTGCCGTCAAGGAGGCCTTCGAGGCGAGGATTGCCGAGCGCGTGGCGCGCATCAGGGCCGGCGACCCGCTGGACCCCAGCGTCAACTTCGGTCCCCTGGTGAGCTTCGAGCACCAGGAAAAGGTGCTCTCCTACATCGCCCTGGGCAAGCAGGAAGGCGCCAGGGTGCTGGCCGGTGGCGAGGCCTGGAACGACGGCGAGCGGGCGAACGGCGCCTGGGCGGCCCCCACGGTATTCACCGACTGCACGGACGAGATGCGCATCGTGCGCGAGGAGATCTTCGGCCCGGTCATGGCGATCCTGGCCTTCGATGACGAGGAGGAGGTGATCCGCCGCGCCAATGACACCCACTACGGGCTGGCCGCCGGGGTCTTCACCGAGCGCCTCAACCGCGCCCATCGGGTGATCCACCGCCTGGAGGCGGGCATCTGCTGGATCAACACCTGGGGAGAGTCCCCCGCCGAGATGCCGGTGGGCGGTTACAAGCAGTCCGGCGTGGGCCGCGAGAACGGCCTCGAGACCCTGGCCCACTACACCCAGACCAAGTCGGTGCAGATCGAGATGGGCCCCTTCGAGTCGGTGTTCTGAACGCTGCGCAACCGCCCTGCTACCCCCACCTGTCAGGGGCGCCGGGGGCAGGTCATAGCGAGGGTACGTTCTTAGCGCTCTCGCGAAGGCCTGTCACCGGAACAGCCCCGTACTGATGTTGCATTGGGAGACCCCATGTCACAGACCCGTGAATTCGACTACATCATCATCGGAGCGGGATCGGCCGGCAACGTGCTGGCCACTCGCCTGACCGAGGACGAGGGCGTCAACGTGCTGCTGCTCGAGGCCGGCGGCCCCGACCACCGCTTCGACTTCCGCACCCAGATGCCGGCGGCCCTGGCCTATCCGTTGCAGGGCAAGCGCTACAACTGGGCCTTCGAGACCGACCCCGAGCCGCACATGGATGGGCGACGCATGGAGTGCGGCCGTGGGAAGGGGCTGGGGGGCTCCTCGCTGATCAACGGCATGTGCTACATCCGCGGCAACGCCCTGGACTATGACGGCTGGGCCAAGGCGCCGGGCCTGGCGGACTGGACCTACGCCGACTGCCTGCCCTACTTCCGCAAGTCCGAGACCCGCGACATCGGCCCCGACGCCTACCACGGCGGCGACGGGCCGGTGAGTGTCACGACCCCCAAAGAGGGTAATAACCCTCTGTATCGCACCTTCATCGAGGCGGGCAAGCAGGCCGGCTACCCGGAGACCGAGGACGTCAACGGCTACCAGCAGGAGGGCTTTGGCCCCATGGACCGCTTCGTCACCCCGAATGGCCGGCGCGCCTCCACGGCCCGTGGCTACCTCGACCAGGCGAAGGGGCGCGCGAACCTGACCATCGAGACCCACGCCCTCACCGACGTCATCGAGTTCGAGGGCAAGCGGGCGGTGGGCGTGCGCTACCAGCGCCGCGGCCAGGAGCAGCGGGTACACGCCCGCCGCGAGGTGCTGCTATGCGGTGGGGCGATCGCCTCGCCACAGATCCTGCAGCGCTCAGGCGTTGGCCCCCGCGAGGTCCTCGACGAGTTCGGCATCGAGTCGGTACACATCAACGACAACGTCGGCGCCCACCTCCAGGATCACCTGGAGATGTACATCCAGTACGAGTGCACCCAGCCGATCTCGCTCTACCCGGCGCTGAAGTTGTGGAACCAGCCGAAGATCGGCGCCGAGTGGCTGTTCCTCGGCCGCGGCATCGGCGCCAGCAACCAGTTCGAGGCGGCGGGCTTCATCCGCAGCAATGACCAGGAAGCATGGCCCAACCTGCAGTACCACTTCCTGCCCATCGCCATCAGCTACAACGGCAAGAGCGCAGTGCAAGCCCACGGCTTCCAGGCCCACGTGGGCTCCATGCGCTCCGAGAGCCGAGGCCGCATCCGCCTCACCTCCCGGGATCCCGAGGCCGCGCCGAGCATCCTCTTCAACTACATGTCCAGGGAGAAGGACTGGCAGGAGTTCCGCGATGCCATCCGCCTGACCCGCGAGATCATCGCCCAGCCCGCCTTCGATCCCTTCCGCGGCCGGGAGATCTCGCCGGGGCCGGACGTACAGTCCGACGCCGAGCTGGATGCCTTCGTCAAGGCCCATGCCGAGACCGCCTACCATCCCTGCGGCAGCTGCCGCATGGGCGAGGGCGACGATGCGGTGGTGGACGGCCAGGGCCGGGTGCACGGCGTGGAGGGGCTCAGGGTAGTGGATGCCTCGCTGTTCCCGGTGATTCCCACCGGCAACCTCAACGCGCCAACCATCATGCTCGCCGAGAAGATCGCCGACCGCATCCGCGGCCGCGAGCCGCTGCCGCGAAGCGACGCCCCCTACTACGTGGCGGGCGACTCCCCGGCCCGCGGCGAGCCGCAGCGCCGCCTCGGCGGATAGCGCAGCCCTTCGGTCACGTTCCCTGTGCCCCGCCCTGCCCAGCAGCGCGGGGTATTTTTTTCTTGGGTACAGTGCTATCGCAGACGCAGGAGCTTAGGGGCGCTGGGGACAAGCCGTAGAGGAGGCCCTACGCCAGGGATGGCGTCGGTAGCGCCCAAGGAGGGGTTCACAGCGCCTCCTCGACGGTCCGGCGCTCCTGGGCTTGTCGCCAGACCAGCCCCGAGCTACGAGCAATCTGCGATAACCCTATGCATGGCCACTGGCCGGTTGCAGCGATGTGGGCTAGTCTGCAAGAATTCAAACATCTGTTCGAATCTTTGCGTCTCACCACAACCGGAGTCTTCCCATGCTCACCCTGATCCTGCTGCTAGCGGCCATCGTCGGCCTGCTCGCGGTGATGCGCCGCGAGGCGGGCGCCCTGCCCGCCCTGGCCGTGCTCGCCGTGACCGGCCTGGCCAGCCTGCTCTTCGCCTCTACCCTGCTGGGCGTGCTGCTGCTGGCCGCCGCCGCCGGGGTGGCGGTGGCGGGCCTGCCGTCGCTGCGCGTCCGCTGGCTGTCACCGCACCTCTTCGCCCTGTTCAAGAAGGTGTCGCCGAAAGTCTCGGACACCGAGCGCACCGCGCTGGAGGCCGGCACCGTGGCATGGGACGGCGAGCTCTTCACCGGGCGCCCCGACTGGGAGGCGCTGCTCGGGTACCGCGACGAGGGGCTCACGGACCAGGAACGGGCCTTCCTCGACCACCAGTGCAGCGTGGCCGCCGGCATGTGCAACGCCTGGGAGATCGCCCGGGAGCGCGCCGACCTGCCCCAGGAGCTGTGGGACTACCTCAAGCGGGAAGGCTTCTTCGGCATGATCATCCCCCAGGCGTACGGCGGCCTCGGCTTCTCTGCCAAGGCCCAGTCCCTGGTGCTGCAGAAGCTCTCGGTCAGCGAGACGCTGATGGTCACGGTGGGTGTGCCCAACTCCCTGGGCCCGGGCGAGCTGCTGCTCAAGTACGGCACCGAGGCCCAGAAGGACCATTACCTGCCGCGGCTGGCCGACGGGCGCGAGATCCCCTGCTTCGGCCTCACCGGTCCCCGCGCCGGCAGTGACGCCACGGCCATCCCCGATACCGGCGTGGTCTGCCGGCAGGAGGTCGACGGCCAGGAGGTGCTGGGCCTGCGCCTGAACTTCGAGAAGCGCTGGATCACCCTGGCGCCCATTGCCAGCGTGGTGGGGCTGGCCTTCAGGCTCTTCGACCCCGACCACCTGCTGGGCGAGGAGAGCGATCGCGGTATCACCCTGGCACTGATCCCGCGCGACACCGCGGGCATGGAGATCGGCCGCCGCCACCACCCCATCGGCAGCCCCTTCCTCAACGGCCCCATCAGGGGCAAGGACGTCTTCGTACCCCTCGATACCATCATCGGCGGGCCCGAGATGATCGGCCAGGGCTGGCGCATGCTGGTGGAGTGCCTCTCCATCGGCCGCTGCATCACCCTGCCCTCCGGCGCCACCGGAACCGCCCGCTACGCCCTGGGGTGGAGCGGTGGCTTCGCCCGCATCCGTCGCCAGTTCAACGTGCCGGTCGCCGAGATGGAGGGGGTCCAGGAACCCCTGGCGCGCATGGCCGCGCTGGCATATGTCTCCCGGGCCGCGGTCTACCAGACGGCCAACACCATCGACCACGGCGAGAAGCCGGCGGTGCCCTCGGCGATCCTCAAGAGCCAGCTCACCGAGTTCCAGCGCCAGATCCTCGGCGATGCCATGGACATCCACGGCGGCAAGGCGGTGACCCTGGGGCCGCGCAACTACCTCGGCATCGGCTACAGCGCCAATCCGGTGGCCATCACCGTGGAAGGCGCCAACATCATGACCCGCAACCTGATGATCTTCGGCCAGGGGGCGATCCGCTGCCACCCCTACGTGCTCGAGGAGCTGGCCGCCAAGGACGCCGACGACCTGCAGGCCTTCGACCGCGCCTTCTTCGGCCACGCCGGGCTGATCTTCGGCAATGCCGCCCGTGCCCTCACCCAGGGCCTGGGAATCGGCCGGGCGGCCGTGCCCTTCGACGAGGTCGCCGCGCCCTATGCCCGGGACGTCGCCCGCCTCTCCGCCGGTTTCGGGCTGTGCGCCGATGCCGCCATGGCGAGCCTCGGCTCGACCCTCAAGCAGCGGGAGATGCTCTCGGCCCGCCTGGGCGACGTGCTCTCCAACCTGTACCTCGCCTCGATGACGCTCAAGCAGTGGCACGAGGGCGACAAGGTCGAGGGCGAGGCCGCGCTGCTGCACTATGGCTGCCGCTTCCTGCTGGGTCGTGCCGAGCAGGCCCTGGACGAGCTGTTCGACAACCTGCCGAGCCGTGCCCTGGGCCGGCTGCTGCGCATCGTCGTGATGCCCGCCGGCCGCCGCTGGAAGCGCCCTCAGGACGCCCTGACCCGCGAGATCGCCCAGGCCGTCTCCCGCGACACGGCGCTGCGCCGCTACCTGCTGGAAACCACCTGGCAGGAGAACGACGGCAGCCGGGACAACCCCCTCGCCCACTACAACGCCCTGCTCGCCACCCAGGAGCGCGCCGAAAAGCTCTACCGCCAGGTCCAGAAGGCCCATGCCAAGGGCGAACTGCCGGCGCACGCGCTGCACCCCGAGCAGAAGGTGGAGGAGGCAGCCAGAGCCGGCATCATCAGCGAAGACGATGCCACCTTCATGCGCGAGCGCGAGGCCGAGGTGCTGGAGCTGCTCAGCGTGGACGACTTTGCCTACGACGCCTTCGTCACCGACAAGTCCCGGGTCCTTTGGCATACCGAGGAGCCATCGGCCATGGCCTGACCGGTCACCACGCCACCCTCCCGCCCCGGCCCAGAGCCGGGGCTTTTGCATTCAGGCGCGAACCCAAGGCGTGATCTGACCCCTTGTTCCTTGTTCCTTGTTCCTTGTTCCTTGTTCCTTGTTCCTTGTTCCTTGTTCCTTGTTCCTTGTTCCTTGTTCCTTGTTCCTTGTTCCTTGTTCCTATAGCGGCCAGACCAGCAGGATCATGGGGATCGCCACCAGGGTGATCACCACCTCCAGGGGCAGTCCCATGCGCCAGTAGTCCCCGAAGCGATAGCCCCCGGGGCCCATCACCAGGGTATTGGACTGGTGGCCGATGGGGGTGAGGAAGGCGCAGGAGGCACTGACGGCCACCGCCATCAGGAAGGGGTCCAACGACACCTCGAAGCCGCGCGCCAAGCTCGCGGCGATGGGGGCCATCAGCACTGCCGCCGCGGCATTGTTGATGATGTCGGAGAGCATCATGGTGATCACGAAGAGCCCCACCAGGGTGACCACCACCGGCCACTGCCCGCCCCAGCCCAGCAGGGCGTCGGCGATCAGCGCCGCCCCGCCGCTGGTCTCCAGCGCCTCGCCCACCGGGATCATGGCGCCCAGCAGCACCAGCACGGGGCCGTCGATCGCCTGGTAGCCCTCGCGCAGCGGCAGCACCCCTACCAGCAGCGAGACCAGGGCCGCCGTGGCGAGCGCCACCGCCGCGGGCAGCACGCCCAGCAGGATGGCCAGGATGGCCGCGGCGAAGATGGCCAGGGAGACCAGCAGCAGGCGCGGCTGTCCCAGGGAGAGGTTGCGGCTGGCCAGCGGCAGGCAGCCCAGGGTCGCCAGGCTCTCGGAGAGCTCGCTCTCGCCACCCTGCAGCAGCAGCACGTCGCCCGGGCGGAAACGGATGTCGCGCAGGCGCTGCTTGAGGCGGCCCCCGTCGCGGGCCACGGCCACCAGGTGCAGGCCGAACTGGTTGTGCAGGCGCAGCTGGCCGACGGTGCGATTGACCATCATGGAGTCGTTGCGCACCACCGCCTCGACCAGCTGCAGCCCCTCGGTATCAACGCTCTTCTTTTTCTTCTCCTTCTTGCTCCCCTTTTCGTCCTCCTCGTCAAGCACCCTGTCCTGCGCCGCCGGGTCCTTGGCCGACGTTGCCCCTTCCCGCGTATCGTCGTCGGTCTCGGCCTGCTGCGCCGTCTCGTCACCTCCCTCGGGTTCCTTGCCCACGCGAAGCCCCGCCTTGTCCTCCAGCAGCTTCATCTCCTCGGGGCCCGCCTCCAGCAGCAGGATGTCGCCGGTTCGCAGCTCACCATGGAAGGCATGGCCGGCGCGGCGCCGGTCATCGCGCACCACAGCGAGCACCGGGATGGTCTCCTCCAGGGCCTCGTGCAGGTCTCGCAGCGTCCAGCCGTTGGCCTTCGCCTCCTCGTCCACCTCGAGTTCGACCAGGTAGTTGGCGGTGTCGAACATCTCCTCGGTGGAAGCCTTGCCGGCACGCTGGGGCACCAGCCGCCAGCCGATCAGCAGGATGAAGGCGAGCCCGGCCAGGGCCACCGCCACGCCCACGGGAGAGAAGGAGAAGAGCCCGAAGGCGTCGCCGGTGACCGAGCCCCGGTAGCTGGCGATGATGATATTGGGCGGGGTGCCGATCAGGGTGGTCAGCCCGCCCAGCAGCGAGCCGAAGGCCAGCGGCATCAGCAGCAGTGACGGCGAGGTGTCATGCTCCCGGGCCAGGCGCATGGCCACCGGCAGCAGCAGCGCCAGGGCCCCGACGTTGTTCATGAAGCCGGAGAGCACCACCACCGTCCCGGTCAGCGCGGCAAGCTGGAGGAAGAGCCGCTCCCCGACCTTGAGCACCTGCTGGGCGATCACGTCCACCACCCCGGAGCGCTCGAAACCGCGACTGAGCACCAGCACCGCGGCCACGGTGATCACCGCCGGATGGCCGAAGCCGAGGAAGGCCTCCTCGCCCGGCACCAGTCCCAGGATCACCGAGCCCAGCAGCGCCGAGAGGGCTACGAGGTCGTAGCGGAAGCGCCCCCAGACGAAGGCGGCAAGCGTCAGTCCCAGGACAATGAAGACCAGCGTGCTGTCGGCCATGACACCTCCCTGTCCCTTCATGGAGACTCAAGCACACCAGCCGCGGGACAGAAAAGCCAGCCCTTTCGCCCGCCCGGATGCGAAGAACCCGGCAATGGCCGGGTCCGTCGGGTTGAGGTGTCGCGAGGCCTACTTCCTGGCCATCTTCTCCAGCATGGCATTGACGGCCTCGAGGTGCTCGGGCTCGTTGTGGCACATGCCCTGGAAGGTCGCACAGAGGTCGAGGAAGTCGGGCAGCTCCATGCGGCTGCCCATCTTCATCAGCCGCTTGGTCAGTCGCGTCGCCTTGGGGGGCTGGGCCGCCATCTGCCCGGCCATCTCGCCGACGCGCTCGAGCAGTGTCTCGGGCTCGGTGACCTCCAGCACGATGCCATACGCCTTCGCCTCCTCGGCATCGATCACCCGGCCGGAGAGCGTCAGCTCGAAGGCACGCTGATAGCCGATCAGGCGCTGCATGAACCAGGCGCCGCCGTCGCCGGGGATGATCCCCAGGTTGAGGAAGGTCTCGCCGAACTTGGCCTTGCGGGAGGCGATGCGCACGTCGGCCATGTTGGCCAGGTCGAAGCCGGCGCCGATGGCCGGGCCGTTGACCGCGGCGATGATCGGCACCTCCACGCCCTGCAGGGCGAGCGGGATCCGCTGGATGCCCCGCCGGTAGCGGCTGGCGACCTCGGCCACGTCGCCGGCGAAGTCGCCGCCACGCTCGGCCATGTCCTTGACGTTGCCCCCCGCGGAGAACGCCGAGCCCGCCCCGGTGATGACCAGCACGGAGACCTCGTCGCAGGCATTGACCCAGTCGGCCACGGCCACGATGTCCTCCACCAGGGCGGTGCCGGTCAGGGCATTGCGCACGTCGTGGCGATCCAGGGTCAGGGTGGCCACCCGCCCCTCCAGCGTCAGGCGGGCATCGGTCAGTTGCGGTTGGCTCAGGCTCATGCTCGGGCGTCCTCGTCGGTGGCAGCAGTGTCACGGTCGACGATAACCCGGGCATCCACCACCGCATAGCCGTCGGCATTGACGATCACCGGGTTGAGGTCGAGCTCCTTGAGGTCCGGGTAGGCGGCGACGATGCTCGATACCTTGAGCAGCAGGTCGACCAGCGCCTCCTTGTCCACCGCGGACTCGCCGCGCACCCCCTCGAGGATCCGCTTCGCCTTGATCTGCTCCACCATGGAGCGGGCGTCATGGCGCGACAGCGGGATGGCGCGAAAGGCGACGTCCTCGAGGATCTCGACGAAGATGCCGCCGAGGCCGAACATCAGCACCGGCCCGAAGATCGGGTCGCGGATCACCCCGACGATCACCTCCACGCCCTTCTTCGCCATGGGCGTCACCAGCACGCCCTCGATCTCGGCGTTGGCGTCATAGGCCCTGCAGGCGTCGAGGATCGCCTCGCGGGCTTCGTGCATGGCGGCTTCGCCCACCACATTGAGCTTCACGCCGCCGGCGTCGGACTTGTGCAGGATGTCCTTCGAGACCACCTTCATGGCCAGCGGCGTCTCGCCAAGCGCTGCCGCGGCTAGCTCGGCCTCGTTCCTGACCACCCGCTCCTCCGGGACCTCGACGCCGTGGTCGCGCAGCAGTTGCTTGGCCTCGTACTCGAAGAGGTCACGCCCCTCGGCCCGGGCCTGCCGGAACATGGTGGTGAGCTCGGGACGGGCCGCCACCGGGGTCTCGCGGGACTGGCCACTGGCCTGGGCCAGGTACTGGCCGCGCTCGCCCAGCGCCGCAAGCACCCGCACCGACTGCTCGATGGAGGCATAGACCGGCAGGCCCGCCTCGTGAAGGCGACGCAGCGCCGGCGGCTTGATCGGCGTATAGAGGCTGTAGATCACCAGCGGTTTCTCGGTGGCGTTGGAGAGGTCCACCATCGCCTCGGCGCCACGCATCTCGTCGCCCAGCAGCGACTCGGCGAAGCGGATGCTGTAGCCGCCGAACATGCCCACCAGGAAGACGCTGTCGACGTTGTCGTCGGCGGCGACGATCTCCATGCAGGTGGCGAGCAGCGAGGGGTTGGCGTCGGTGGAGCCGGCCACGTCGACCGGGTTGACGGTGGACGCCTGGGGGAAGAGCACCTCGCGCAGCTTCGCCCGCGTGGCCTCGGAAAGCTCGGCGAGCTCCAGGCCCGCCTCGGACAGGCGGTCGGAGGCGATGGTGGCCTGGCCGCCGCCGTCGGAGATCACCGCCACCCGCTTGCCGCGGGACTTCTGCAGCAGCCCCAGGCCCTCGGCCACCGGGAGGATCTCGTCGGAGTACTGCACCACGCTGACCCCGGACTGCCTGAGCAGGTCCACGGTCATGGCATAGCTGCCGGCCAGGGCCCCGGTGTGGGAGCTGGCAGCCTTCTGGCCCTGCTCGGTGGAACCGGACTTGTAAACCACCACCGGCTTCATGGCGGTGACGTCACGGGCCACCTCGAGGAACTTGCGGCCGTCCCGGAAGCCTTCCACGTAGAGGGTAGCGACCCGGGTGTGCTCGTCCTCGCCCAGGTAGCGCAGGTAGTCGTTGAAGCCGATGTCGCTCTGGTTACCGGGGCCCACGTAGGTGGAGAAGCCCACATGGCCGTTGTGCTGGGCCTCCAGGGCCAGCGACAGCAGCATGTTGCCGGACTGGGAGATGATGCCCACGTCGCCCGGCCTGACGTTGTCCAGCGCCAGCAGGTTGATGTGGTGATGCAGGTTGAACACGCCCGAGGTGTTGGGGCCGATGATCCGCACGCCGTGCGCCTCGGCCTTGACCATCATCTCGCGCTCGAGCGCAGCCCCCTCACCGCCGACTTCGGCAAAGCCGCTGGCGAGTATCACCGCCCCCTTGATGCCGCGACGGCCACACTCGGCGATCAGCCCCGGCACCGTTGCCGCCGGCGTGCAGATCAGCGCCAGCTGGGGATTGCCGGGGATCGCCGTGACCGAGGGCCAGGCCTTGACCCCGAGGATCATGTCGGCCTTGGGGTTCACCGGGTAGATGTCGCCGCGATAGCCGTCCTTGATCAGGCCGACCATCGCCTTGTAGCCCCGCTTGGTGGGATCGGCGGAGGCGCCGATCACCGCGATGCCGGTCGGCGCCAGGATGTCGTGCAGCGGGCTGCGGGTCGGGAGGTGTCCTTCGATGGGATTCATGTGCTGATGACCTTGACCGCAAGGGTCGTTGAACGGTGACAACGGGCCCGGCAGCCGGCCGGGCACGGAAGCTCGTGATTACTTGCCCTGGAACCGGGGAGTGCGCTTCTCGGCGAAGGCGTCGACGCCCTCCTGCCAGTCCTCGGTGGTGGAGCAGGTGAAGACCGCATCGAGCTCCTGCTGCAGCTGGCTCTCCAGGTTCGTGTCGCTGCCCTGGTTGACCAGCCGCTTGAGCATGGCGATGGAGACCGGCGCCTGCTTCGCCAGCTCGCCGGCCAGGGTGCGGGCCTCGTCGAGCAGGGAGTCGGCGGTCCAGCTGGAGGTCGCCAGGCCGATGCGGGTGGCTTCCTCGCCATCGATGCGCCGGCCGGTGAAGAGCAGGCGGCGCGCCTGGGCCAGGCCCACCAGTTCGGGCAGAAGCTTGGAGACGCCGCCGCCCACGCAGGTACCGATGCTGGTCTCCGGGAAGCCGATCTGGGCATCCTCTGCCATCAGGATGAAGTCACAGGAGACCGCCATCTCGGCGCCGGCCCCCAGGGCATAGCCATTGACGGCGGCGATGACGGGCTTGTTGAGGCGCAGGATCGCCTCGCAGACGTCGTTGCCCAGCTGCAGGTACTGGCGGCGCTGGAACAGCGAACGCTTGGCACTGCCGTGCTCCTTCATGTCGGCGCCGACGCAGAAGGCGCGACCCTCGCCGGTGAGGATCACGGCACGGATATCGACATCGGCGGAGACGACGGCGAGGACATCGAGCAGCTCGGTATACAGCGTCTCGACCACGGCATTGAGGCGATGGGGCCGGTTGAAGCGAATCTCCATCACCTGGCCGTGGCGCTGGGTGATCAGGGTCTCGTAGGCGGGATGCTTGGCAGAGTGGCTCATGTCGGGTTCGGTCGTTCCTGGAGTGGCTGACGATGAATGAAACAAACGTATCAGTCACTTTGACAATGAGGCACGTCTGTTTTGCCGGCATCCTAGACGACGACCCGGAGATGCGTCAATACATCCGTGTCATGGTTTTTTATCATGGGACACAGTTGTTTCATTCATGCCGGCCCGCATGCGTTACAATGCGCGCTGCCACGAGGGACGGATGCCATCAACATGATCAGCTGAGGAGAACCGCGTGCTGGAACCGCAGACCCCGAGCCAGGAGGCGCTGCCGGAGGCCCCGGCGGGACTGGATGCCGTCAACCAGCAGCTGGCCGAGGCGTATCCGGAGCTGAGCCCGCAGCTCAAGCTGGCCGCCGGCTACGTGCTGGAACACCCGGTGGAGATCGCCTTCCAGTCGATCCGCAAGTCGGCCACGGCCGCCGAGGTCACGCCCTCGACGCTGATGCGGCTGGCCAAGCGGCTCGAGTTCGAGAGCTATGAGCAGTTCCGCGAGGTGTTCCAGTCGGCGGTGCAGGCCGGTCCGGTGGAGCTCTCGGGGCGGGCCAGCCAGCTGCGTAGCCTGGCCAGCCAGACCGATGATCAGGTGTTCCTGGACGTGGGAGACGCGGCCTTCGACAACATCGGTCGGCTGTTCACCGCCGACAACCAGAAGAAGGTCCGCGAGGCGTCCCGGCTGCTGCTGGGCGCCGGCAAGGTGGCGGTGGTCGGCTTTCGCGACACCTTCGCCTGCGCCTACCACTTCGCCTACGTGGGGCGCATCGCCATGCCCGACATCCACCTCATCCGCGGGCAGGAGGGTGGCCTGCTCACCGAGCTGGCCCCCTTCGGCGAGGGGGACGTGGTGATCGCCTTCGGCTTCGAGCCGTACTGTGCCGAGACCATGCGGGCCCTGGAGATCACCCGCGCCAACGGCGTGAATGCCATCGTGGTTACCGACACCATGCGCTCGCCGCTGGTCCCCGGCGCCAGCATCACCTTCCCGGTGGCCAATGCCACGCCGCACTTCTTCCCCTCGATCCTCTCGGCGATCACGCTGATCGAGGTGCTGCTGGCCGAGTGCGTGGCCTTCGGCCCCGACGACCTGGTGGACAACGTGGCACGCTTCGAGTCGCGGATGCGGGCGATGGGCGCCTATGTGGAGAATTCCTGAGGGCCCAGGAGCAAGGAGCAAGGAGCAAGGAGCAAGGAGCAAGGAGCAAGGAGCAAGGAGCAAGGACAGGATTGAAGCAGCTGAGGGCAAGCCGCAAGGGGTCCTTGTGATGTGCCCCCGGTTTTGTAGACACCTTGCCGACAACCGAAGGTAAGGTGCTATGCGCTTGAAAACTCGACGTCAGTTCTCGCTAGAGTTCAAA
>NZ_SNZJ01000009.1 GCF_004363555.1 Halomonas ventosae
ATCTCAGTCTCGACGACAAGTACCTGTACGTGGCCTGTTGGGGCCTGGGCGAGATGCACCAGTATGACGTGTCGGACCCCATGAACCCGGTCCTGGCCGGGAAGGTGGAACTGGGCGGCATCGCCCGAGGCACGCCCCATCCAGGCGGCGGGGCCTTCGCCTTTGGCCCGCAGATGGTCGAGATCAGCCGCGACGGCAAACGGGTCTACTGGACCAACTCGCTCTATTCCTCATGGGACAACCAGTTCTATCCCGGGCAGGAGGGCGGCCAGATGGTCATGGCCCGTGTCGGTGACAATGGCGGCCTGACGCTTGATCCCGATTTCTACGTCGATTTCCCCAAGGGCTATCGCGCCCACCAGATCCGGCTTGAGGGCGGCGATTGCTCGACCGACAGTTTCTGCTATCCCAACCTCTGAATGGGGCTCCACGACGCAGGCACGGTGACGGCCCTTTGGGGGGCCGTCCTGCTTTCCGGGTTCTATCACGGCGTCAATCCCGGGATGGGGTGGCCGCTTGCAGTATCGTCCGGCTTGATGGACGGGCGGGGCCAGGCCATGGTCAAGGCGCTCGGGGCGCTGGCGGCCGGCCACCTTCTGGCGATGCTGGCGATCCTGCTGCCCTTCTCCATGATGACCGTTCTGCTCGATTGGCAGACCGAAATCCGCGTCGGCGCCGCAGCACTGGTGATCGCCGCAGGTGCCTACCTGCTGATCAATCGCCGGCATCCGAGGATTCTTGCCCGGGTGCATCCCTCGCGCCTGGTGCTCTGGTCGTTTCTCGCCGCGATGGCGCACGGTGCGGGCTTGATGCTGCTGCCGATCTACCTGGGCATGTCCGGAACTGAGCCGGGCGAGGCCGGCCACGCGGCCGCGCACGAACTGATGGGGCGCAACATCGGCTCGGCGTTCGTCGTGGCGCTGGCGCATACCGCCGCCATGACGGTGGCCGGCGGCGTGATCGCCGCAGCGACCTATTACTACCTCGGGCTCAGGTTCCTGAAGCGCACATGGTTCAATCTCGATGTGGTCTGGGCGTTGAGCCTGATTCTCGTCGGTCTCTCGGGGCTGTATCTGGCCATCAACGGGCACTGACGCAGGCGCGGACACGATCTCGGGCCTGGTTCCGTCCAATCAGTGGCGTCAGATCCGCAATGATAGATGACGGACTGGAACTGCCCGGTTCGGCGCTAGAGTAAGAATCCCCGGCGGCCAGCGCCGCTACGCCCCAGCCGGTCGCCAGCGCCTGCACTTCATCCGCCACGCAAGGGAATTCGGCTTCTCCGGTGGCTGCCCTTCACGCCTCGCCTTCAACCTCCTGACTCGTCACGACCCGGTTCCTGCCGCCGTGCTTGCCGGCGTACAGGGCCTGGTCGGCCTGGTGGATCAGGTCGTCCAGATCGACATCCTCGTCGAGGACCCCGGCGATGCCGATGGTGACGGTCAGTCGGTGGTCTGGATTTTCCTCTCTCACCGACAGCTCGGCGACCTTGCTCTGCAGCCGTTCCGCGACCATTTGCGCGTCCTTCAGGTGGGTCTCCGGCAGGGCCACGATGAACTCCTCGCCGCCGAAGCGCCCGATCACGTCCTTGGGCCGGAGGGATCGCTTGCAGGTCTCCGCGATCGCGGCCAGCACCCGGTCGCCCTGGCTGTGCCCCCAGGTATCGTTGATGGCCTTGAAGTGATCCACGTCGATCATGAACAGGCTGAAGGGCGCCTTCTCATGCCGCGAGCGCCGCAGCAGCGCCTCTGCGCGTGTCATGAAATGACCGCGACTGTCCAGGCCCGTCAGTCCATCCCGTTCGGCGACTCGGCGCAGCTGGGCTTCCAGCGACTTGCGGTGAGAGATTTCCTCGGCCATCTGCTGGTTCTGGACCCGCTCTTCCTGCAGGAGCGCGAACTGCTTTCGCTGCAGCTTTTCCAGGCGCAGCAGGGCGAAGAAGCCCACGGCATTGGTCATGATCAGCAGCAGCGAGATGCGCAGGGCCACCACGGCAGGAATGTCCGCCACCACCACCGCCGCGGCCAGGAAGCCCAGGCTCAGGTAGAGGCTGGCGGTGGCCACCACGGGCAGCAGGTTGGGGATCAGCAGGTAGAACGCCATGGTGGCCACGACCACCGCGGTGACCTGGGTGGCGAGGCTCTCGGGGCGCAAGGGAATGATCAGGATGATGCCCGTCGCCAGTATCCAGAGGGGCAGGGCGTGCAGCCACCCCCGGCGGTTATAGTCGCCGGCGCGACCGATCAGGAAGGCCAGCACCAGGCAAGAGACCACCACCACCAGGCGCATGGCGAGCAGCAGGGTGAGTTCCGTGCTTACGCCGGTGTAATGGTAGTCGGAAATGGCAAACATGCCGAAGACCAGGGCCGCCACGCAGATCGCCAGGCCGGACTCGAGCCGCACCCTGGGCGCGATGTCCTGGCGGTAGATCGCTTCCCTGCCTGGCTCGAGAAACTGACCGGTCAGCCGGTTCAACCGATCGCTTGTGAAGGGTGACGACAAGGGGCGGTTCTCCCGGTCCTGTGGTGAGCGATGACGTGTCCTTTCAGGCGCTCGCGGTGAGCGCCCTTCCTGCCGGCCTGATGTAATATAAGTGATACAAGGTGGTGGGAAAACGGGCGGGTGCCAACGCTCATCCGGCTCGTGGCTCGCTGACCCGTTGCGCCACCGCGTCGCTCAGTTCTGCATGGGAATGCCATCTTCCCATCGAAAGCCGATACCGCCGCCTTTCCAGACCCCTTCGCCCAATGGATTGGGCCCCTGAATATCGACGTGTTGCGGCAGCCCGAATCCCGGCGCCAGGTCTTGCACGCCGCGAACGGTGCTGCGGTGCATGATCCGCAAGCCCTGCTCCTCGACCGGCAAATGGGCCTCGGGTGCCGCCCGATGGGCAACGGCGAGGTTGTCGATGAACACGCAGTCGTTTTCCTGATACTCGTAGGCGGTGGCGTATCCGTCCTCCAGCCCGGCATTCAGGATGTCGTTGTATTCATGACAGAGCCGTTTTATTTCGTCGGCATTCAACAGGCGAAAGGCATCTTCATCGGGTAGCTTTTCAATCACCGCCCCTGTCATGCCCAGATGCAACCAGATGCACTTGCGACCGGATATGGGATGCTCATGCACCACGGGGTGAACGACGCCCGACGCGGAGTTCACCGAGGAAAGACGGCTCCAGTACTCCTTTCGATCCTCCGGGAGCGCATCATGGGCGGCACCCTGATGGGCGAAGTAGGTCCCCCCGCCTTTTTCGGCCGGCCGAATGATGTGGTAGCCCGAGTGCGAAAAGGTGTCCGCGTTGAAGCTGCCATCATTGTGCCATTGCGGTCCCACACCCGGGATGCCGTGACGCTGATCGTTCGACAGGCGGAAGATATGTTGATTGCCGCCAGGCGTCGCCGGATGGACGCCATGAGTGCTGTGCAATTCCCTGCCGCCCCACCAACAGCTGGCCCGGAGAAAATCGTCGGCATCCAATGGTTTCTCGTTCTTGAAAACAAGAAACCCGCGGTTCGCCATCTCGTGTTCCAGAGCTTCGAGAACCTCGGGTGGCGGCGCGTCCCTGGATGACAAGTCGATGCCCTGTACCTGCGCACCCAGGGGATCCAGCGGGGTGATGGTTCCACCGAAAGCCTCGATCGTGGCAACGCGTGACGGATCCAGGGGTGGTAGCGTCGATTGACGGGGTTTCATGCGGGCCTCCTGTGGTTCAGCTCGCTGCAATAAGGATGACCGCGCCGCCGAGAGCGTCAGTGCAGCAGGGTGCGCCAGGAAGGCAGCGCCGTCATCCGAGCACAGGATGTATGGGCGGATCATGCTGGCAGAGACAACCCCGTTTTCCAAACGCGGGTCAGGTGTGCCGCAGCGCCTGGCGATGATGCATCAGTGCTTCATCAAGGATCGCCACCAGCCGCTGGCTGAGGTCACCGCGCTGACGACCTCCCGAGCCCGCTCACCCGCATCACGCGCCGCTCCACCGCGTCCAGCAGCTGGCCGCGGCCGGTCTCCACCAGAGTGAGCCAGTGCCTGGCGCGGGTGATGCCGGTGTAGACCAGCTCCCGGGTGAGGATCGGGTTGGGGGCGTCGGGGAGCAGCAGGGCGGTGTGGGTGAACTCCGAGCCCTGGGACTTGTGCACCGTCATGGCGTAGACCGTCTCCACCGCCTGCAGGCGGCTTGGCAGCACCCACTTGATCTGGCCGCTGCCATCGCCGGCGGGGAAGGCCACGCGCAGCGCGGGGCCGCGTCTTGCATCACCGCTTGGGCTTGCCGGCTGCGGCAGCGCCAGGGTGATGCCGATATCGCCGTTCATCAGCCCCAGCCCGTAGTCGTTGCTCGTCACCAGCACCGGGCGGCCGGGGTACCAGAGCCGGCGGCCCTCGCCGGTGTCGATCAGTCCTTCCTTCTCCAGCGCGACGCGGATGCGCTCGTTGAGCCCCTCCACGCCCCAGGGGCCGCGGCGCAGCGCGCAGAGCAGCTGGAACTGGCCGTGGGCGGCGAGCACCGCGCGGGCCCAGTCATCCAGGGCCTCGCGGTCGATCTCGCCATCCGCTCCCGCCTGTGGCGCGGCGGCCTGCATGACCTCCAGGTAGTGGCGATAGCCCACCGGTGGCGGCAGCGGCCGGCCGCGCAGCGTGCGGCCCCCGCCGCGGCTCTTTCCTCGATCAGGGAAGCCCGCGGCGTGGCCCGAGACCACCAGCCGCTCCAGCTTCCGGTCGTGGTCGGTCTCGAGCTTGAGGTGCGAGAGGTCGACATAGCCGTGGCCGAGCACCTCCCGAATGGCGGCGCGCTTCTCCCTGCCAGGGGCCTCGCGGTTGACGGCGCCGGCGAGCTGGCCGATGCCGCTCTCGGCATCGAAGCGGTGGCTCACGCGCAGCATGGCGATGGCCTGGTCCAGCGGGGCACCTTCGGCGTCGAGCATCTCCGCGGGTAGTGCCTGGCCGGTGGCCTCAGCGAGCCAGTCGGCGGTCTCGGGCGTGTAGTGGCCGCCCTCGGCGTGGGCGCAGAGGTCGCCCAGCACCGAGCCAGCCTCCACCGAGGCGAGCTGGTCCTTGTCGCCCAGCAGCACCAGGCGGGCCCGGGGCGGCAGGGCATCGAGCAGGGCGGCCATCATCTCCACGTCGACCATGGAGGCCTCGTCCACCACCAGCACGTCCAGCGGCAGAGGATGGCGGGCGTTGTGGCGGAAGTGGCGGGTATCGGGCCTTGAACCTAGCAGCCGGTGCAAGGTGGTGACCTCTGTCGGAATCGCCTGGCGAAGTGCCTCGACACCGCTATCGCCGATGTGTCGGCCCTTCACTGACGATTGCTCCCACAGAGGGGCCTGGCCATCCAGTTGCAGCGAGCTGACCTGCCCGGCGATGGATTCATTGAGGCGTGCGGCAGCCTTGCCGGTGGGGGCGGCCAGGCGGATGCGCAGCGCTCGATGTCCGCTGCCCAGCGCCAGGGTCTGCAGCACGGCGAGCAGCTTGACCACGGTGGTGGTCTTGCCGGTACCGGGGCCGCCGGTGATCACCGCGAAGGGCGATCGGACAGCCAGGGCGCAGGCGGCCTTCTGCCAGTCCAGGGTGTCGCTGGTGGGGAAGAGGGCGGAGAGGGCGGTGGCCAGGGTGGTGGGGTCGGAGGTATGGGTGGCTTCCGCCGGGCGCCTGTCGGCGCCATTCGCGCAATGAATTGCGCTCCTACAGGTTTCCTTGTCCAGTCTGGAAGCAATGTGCTGCTGGATCGAGCGCTCGTGGTGCCAGTAGCGGCGCAGGTAGAGCCGGGTGCCGTCGAGCACCAGCGGCGTATTGCCCGGCCCGTGGCCGACGACCAGCGGGTGAGTGAGCGCTTCCTGCCAGTCGGCCAGCGCCAGCTCGTCGAGCAGCTGGCTGGGCCGCGGTGGCGGTTCCTCCAGGCTGTCGCCCTCCGGCGGCAGCGAGAGCGCCAGGTCCGGCTCAGCCAGGGTACGTTCGAGGTCCAGGCAGACATGGCCGCGGCCGAGCTGGTGGCTGGCCAGCGCCGCGGCCAGCAGCAGCGGGGCGGGGGCGTCCGGCACCTCGCGGGCCAGGAAGGCGGCGAAGGCACGGTCCAGGGCGCGCAGCCAGCCGCGGGCCACCCAGCGGTCGAGCAGGGTGAACAGCGCCTCGCTGTCGTGCAGGGCCCCGGCGGTGGCGGCCTCGTTAGGAGCGGCCTCGTCGGCGTGCGGGTGGTCACTCATGGCTGGGCTCCTTTGTCGTGACGTGCTGGGCGTCGCGGAACAGGGCGTCCAGGTCTTCGATCAGTTGGCGGGGCGGGCGCTCGCGGTGCACGCCGCGGGAGGGCGCGTGCTGGCCGCGCAGGAAGACGTAGAGCGCGCCTCCCAGGTGGCGGTCGATGTCGTAGTCCGGCAGCCGCGCCTGGAGCAGGCGGTGCAGGGCCAGCAGGTAGAGGCAGTACTGCAGGTCGTAGCGCTTCTCGCGGACCGCCTCCGCCATGGCCGCCTCGGCGTAGGCCTCGTCGTCGCGGCCCAGGTGGTTGGACTTCCAGTCGAGCACGTAGAAGCGCCCCTCGTGCTCCACCACCAGGTCGATGAAGCCCTTGAGCATGCCGTTGAGCCGGTCGCGCTCCAGCGCCGGGCGGGCGGCGCCGCCCAGTGTGTGAGCGCTCACGAGGGCGTCCAGGCGGCCGGTGTCGACCCGGTGGGCGGCGAACCAGAACTCCAGCTCCACCTGGTAGTGAGCGCTCTCCAGCCGGTCGAGGCGCAGCGGTGCCACCGGTCCCTCCGGGGCGTTCGGCACCGGCAGCTCGCTTTCCAGCAGGCCACGCAGCCAGGCCTGCAGCACCGGGATGCGCTCGCGCCAGCCGCGCAGGTTGGCACGTCGCGCCAGGGTGTCGTTCAGGCGCTCGGGCTCGGCGGCCAGCCGCGCAAAGCCCTCATGCCCGGCCCATTCCAGCAGGCCGTGCAGGAAGGTGCCGGCCGCCGGGCCGCGGGGGAAGCGGTGGAGTGAACCGTCACTCGCCAGCTGGACAGGCAGTGCCGGGTCCTGGGGCTCGTCGCGCATCTCCCGGGCGGTGGCTTCAAGAGCGCTTTCAGGTTCTTCCAGAAGGGGGGGCTCTTCCATGGAAAGCGCGGTCTCGGGCTCTGCTATCAACACCGAGGGCAGGGGCGCGGTCTCGGGCTCTTCCTCCCCACCCCCGGTGCGCTCGACGCCCAGCCGCAGCGCCGAGTAGCTGGCGATCCACCAGTGCTCCCGGGCGCGGCGTGCCGGTGTCAGCGCCTCGCGCAGGGCCTTGTCGTTGGCCTCGACGGGCACCACCCGATCATCGGGCTCGGGGGCCGGTGCCACCGTCAGAACGCCATCGCTGCCACCGGCATCCTCCACCAGGGGGAAGAGCGCATCCAGCAGGCCATCCGGAGAGAGCGGCGCGCCCGCGGTGAGCACCTGGCCGATGGCGCTGCGCTCCAGCCCCTTGAGCGGGGCGATGCCCAGCCAGGTGGCGTGGCGGGCACGGGTCAGGGCCACGTAGAGCTTGCGCAGGTCCTCGCCGAGGCGCTCGTCGTCGGCGCGGGCCAGCACCGTCTCGTCGGCCTCCAGCGAAAGGTGGCGCCGGCCCGCCTCGTCGTGCCAGGTGAGCGGCAGGTCGGTGGCCTTCTTCTCGCGGAAGGCGCAGATGAAGGGCAGGAAGACCAGCGGGTACTCCAGCCCCTTGGACTTGTGGATGGTGATCACCTGCACCAGGTCGGCATCGCTCTCCAGGCGCAGGCGGTGGGTGTCGGCCTGCGCCGGCGGTTGGCTGCGCGCCTCGCTGAGGTGGCGCAGCAGGGCGTGCTCGCCGTCCAGCTCGGCGCTCGCCTGCTGCAGCAGCTCGCCGAGGTGCAGCAGGTCGGTGAGGTGGCGCTCACCGCTTGCGCTCTTCAGGAGCCGGGTAGGCACCGCGAAGTCGGCCAGCAGCCGGTGCAGCATGGGCAGCACGCCCTGGCGCTGCCACTGGCGGTGGTAAGCCCGGAACTGCAGCACGCGCTCCTCCCAGGCCAGCTCGTCGTGCTGCAGGGCGTCAAGGTCGTGGAGGCCCATGCCGAGGCTCGGCATGGCGAGCGCCGCATGCAGGCGCCGCTCGCTGTCGGGCTCGGCGCAGGCGGCGAGCCACACCTCCAGCTCCAGGGCCGCCGGGGTCTCGAACACCCCCTCCTTGTCGGAGAGATAGACGCTCTTGATGCCGCGCTCGAGCAGCGCGCCGCGGATCGCCCTGGCCTCGTTCGCGTTGTTGACCAGCACGGCGAGATCCGACGGCTTGAGGGGCCGGAAAGGCTCGCCTGGCGCGCCGATGCCGGTGCGCACGGCCTGGCCCTCGCGCAGCAGCTCGGCCATCCGGGTGGCGCAGCGCGCGGCCATCTCCTTGAAGTAGGCGCCCTTGCTCATGCCCTCGTCGTCGTCACCCGGTAGATGCCCGCCCGTCAAATGCCACAGGGTCATGGCCGGCAGCGGCTCGCCGTCGCGGGTGAGTGAGTCCTTCCTGCCCTTTGCCGCCACGGGTAAAAAAGGCACCGGGTTGTCCCCCTCGGGGGAGCGGAACAGGAAGGCGCCGCGGCCGGCGGGGTGGGCCTCGGCGAAGCGGAACACCCGGTTGACGGCCTCCACCATGGCGGTGGCCGAGCGGAAGTTGGTGCCCAGGGTGACGTGGCGCCCGGCGGTGTCGCGTCGCGCCTGCAGGTAGGTGTGGATGTCGGCGCCGCGGAAGGCGTAGATCGCCTGCTTGGGGTCGCCGATCAGCAGCACGGCGCTGGGGTCCTCAGGGTCCGGCGCCTGGGCCAACCGGTAGACGTGGTCGAAGAGCCGATACTGCACCGGGTCGGTGTCCTGGAACTCGTCCACCAGGGCCACCGGGAACTGGCGGCGCACGTGGGCCGCCAGCGCCTTGCCGGCGGGGCCCTCGAAGGCGCGGTCGAGGCGCTCGAGCAGGTCGTCGGGGCCGAGCTCGGCGCGGCGCTGCTGCATGCGTTCACGACGCTCGGCCATCCAGTGCACGGCGTGGGCCAGCAGGTCGGCGTGGGCATCGGGCAGGGCCTCGAGCCGCGCCGGCAGCTCGGCCAGGGCATGCAGGGCCGGGTGGTCCAGGGGCTCGCCCTGTTGCCAGATCTCGGCCATGCCCTCCGGCGTCAGGCGCTTCCAGGCGGTGTCGGTCAGCGCCGGGGTGGCGAGCTCGGGGTCCTGGGCCCAGTCGCGCAGGGCGCCCAGCCAGCCGGCACGGCTGCGGCTGTTGAGCTTGCGCTGGTCGAAGGCCTTGGCGGCGGCGGCCGCCTCCAGCCGCTCGGCGAGCTCCTCCAGCCAGGCGGGCCAGGGCGCCTTGAGCTCGGAGAGCACCCGCGCGCGCTCGGCCTGCATGGTGGCAAGTGCCCCGGCGGGGGGCGGGGCGTCGGGCAGCAGATCGGCGTCGCCCTGCAGGCGGCGCACGTCCTCGGCCAGGGCATCGGGGGTCTCCCAGTAGCGGGTGACCACCGCCAGGGCCTCGGCGTCCAGGGCGTAGTAGAAGCTGCGCCAGTAGTCCCGGGCGACCTCGAGCTCGAGCTCCGACTGGTCGAGGTTCATCTCCAGGGAGAAGAGGCTGCCGCTCTCGAAGGCGTGCTCGCGCAGCATGCGGTGGCACCAGGAGTGGATGGTGGAGACCGCGGCCTCGTCCATCCACTCGGCGGCGAGCTGCAGGCGGCGGGCGCAGGCGGGCCAGCGCTCGCGGGGGTAGCTGTCGCGCAGGGCGAGCAGCGGGTCGCCGCCCGGCGGATCACCAGGCGAATCGTCCACCGTCGTTGAGTTATCCACTGGCGGTTCGTCGAAGAGGTCTCCCGTGAGTCCATCGTTCGAGCTGGACGTGGCAGAGTCGGCGGTAGGCCGAAGAGGAGGTCCTACGCCAGGGATGGCGTCGGTAGCGCCCAGGGAAGGGTTCACAGCGCCTCCTCGTAGGCCTGCCGCCGACGATTCGTCTCCATTCCTTGACGCCAGAAATGCATCCGCAGCCTCCACCAGCCGGGCGCGGATGCGGTCGCGCAGCTCCCGGGTGGCGGCGTTGGTGAAGGTCACCACCAGGATCTCCGGCGGGGTGAGGGCGCGAGGGAAGCTCTCGGCGTCGGCCTCGTCCCGCGGGCCCAGCACCAGGCGCACGTAGAGCAGGGCGATGGTGAAGGTCTTGCCGGTGCCGGCGCTGGCCTCGATCAGTCGGCTGCCGGTGAGCGGCAGGTGGATCGGGTCCAGGGTGGGGGGCGTCCGGTCCTGTGCGCTCATGCCTTGCCTCCCTTGCCCTTGCCGCTATTGCCCTTCTTCTCCTTCGGCTTGCGTACCGCCTGCAACAGCGGGGCGTAGAGCCGCTCGGCCAGCTCCGCGAAGCCGCCACCTTCCGGCGACTGGACCAGCGCCTCGAGCTCCGGCCACTGGCGCATCAGGTAGGCGTCGCGGCCGCGCTCGCCATGGTCGCCATTGAAGCCGCTGCCGTGGAAGGCGGTGTCCAGCGCCTTCCAGGCCTTGGCGTCCTCCTCGCTGGCCTTGCCGGCGAGGCAACGTTGCATGGCCTGGGGCGTGCCGCCCTTCTCCAGCCAGGCGAAGGCGGTGTCCCGGGCCAGCGGCAGGGGCGTGGCCATGCCGAGCTGCCAGGCCGCGGCGATGTCGGCCAGGTGCGCGCGGGCCTGCTCGGCGGGGAGCGGGGCCAAGGTGCCGCCGCCGGCGCGGGAGAGCAGCCGCGTGGTCATGGGCCCCTCCAGCTGGCCGGCCAGGTGGGCCACCCAGGGAGTGAGCCAGTGCCGCCACTGGTACTTGCTCTTCTTGACCAGGCTGCTGGTGGTGAGCAGCACCCGGCAGCGCTCCATGGCGTCGTTGACGCGCAGCTCGCCCAGCCAGTCCTCCAGCGCCAGGCCCTCACCCCGCGCTTCTTGCAGGTCCAGCGAGACGCCGAGCGGTTCGTCCAGGGCGTGGGGCCACGCCTCGAGCACCTGGCGGTAGTCGGCGAAGAGGGTGTCCATGGGCTCGACGAGCTTGTCGCGCATCTGCTCGGCGAAGCCGCCCATGGCCAGGCGCCCCTGGCGCTCGAGGCGCTCCAGGGTGGCCAGCATGGCGGGCTCATGGGGCTCGCCGGCCTCCACTGCTTCGCGGCTCGCCTCGATCAGCGCATGCTGCAGCTGCCAGTGATCGAGGCCGTCCAGGGTGAAGGGCTCATGGTCGAGGCGCTCCATGGCATCAATCTCCAGGAAGACCTTGAGCCGGGTGGTATAGAAGGCCTGCACCGGGGCCTTGAGGAAGTTGCCCAGCTGGGCCAGGGTCAGCGGGCGCTCCTGCCGGAAGGGGGCCATCGGCGGCTCCGCCGCCGGGGCCTTCGCAGGCTCGGCATCGGGGCGGTGCAGCTCGCGCCACTCGTGGGCATAGGTGGCAAGGTGGGAGCCTTCGCGGAAGTACTCGACGCTGAACGGCTGCAGCGGGTGCTCGGTAGTCAGCGCCGCCAGCAGCGCCTTGCCGTCGGTATCGTCTGCCTTTCCGGCCAACCGCCAGCCGCGGGCGAGATGGTCACGCAGCTGGCCGAGCAGCACCGAGGGCGGCTGCTCCGTGTTGTCGATGATGCTGCGCCCCACCCAGCTGATGCTCAGCCGGTCGCGGGCCGAGAGCAGCGCCTCGAGGAAGAGGTAGCGGTCGTCCTCGCGGCGCGAGCGGTCGCCGGGGCGGTAATCCTGGGCCATCAGGTCAATGTCCAGCGGGCGCTGCACCCTGGGGTAGTCGGCGTCGTTCATCCCCAGCAGGCAGACGTGGCGGAAGGGGATGGCGCGCATCGGCATCAGGGTGGCGATGTTCACCGCCCCGGCCAGGAAGCGCTGGGAGAGGCTCGCCTCGTCCACCTGGGCAAGCCAGTGCTCGCGTACCACCGAGAGCGGCAGGGGCTCGCTGAGCCCGGCCTCCTCGGCGCTCTCCTGCCAGGCCTCCAGCGCCTGCTCCAGGCGGGTCAGCGCCATCAGGTCCTGGTCGGCCTCGGCCAGGAAGCAGGCCGCAAGCATCTCGCGCAGCCGCTCGCCCCAGGTGGCCACGTCGCAGGGTTCGGCGAGGGTCTGCCACTGGGCCTCCAGGGTGTCGATCAGGCTGACCAGCGGGCCGGCCAGCGCCGCCTCCAGCCCGCCGATGTCGTCATAGGGCTCGATGCCCTGCCAGTGGCCCTCGGCGGCATCGCCCACCGCATAGCCGAGCAGCAGCCGGCGCAGGCCGAAGGCCCAGGTGTTGGCGGTGAGGCCTTCCGGCAGGTCGAGGCTCTGGCGCTGGCGGGCATCGAGCCCCCAGCGGATGCCGGCACCCTCGATCCAGCGGCGCAGGGTGGGCAGGCCGCCCTCCGGGATGCCGAATCGCGCGCGGATGGCCGGCACCTCCAGCAGGTCGAGCAGGTCGCTCACCGAGAGGCGCAGCTCAGGCAGGCGCAGCAGCGATTCCAGGGCGATCAGCAGCGGCAGGCGGTGGCGGCTGGCCTGGTCGGAGAGGGTGAAGGGGATATGGCGCGGGTCGTCGGGGTCGAGGCGGCCGAACACCGCCTGCACCGCGGCGGCGTACTGGTCGACGTCGGGCACCATCACCAGGATGTCGCGGGGCTTGAGGGTGGGGTCCTCGCTGAAGGCGTCGAGCAGCTGGTCGTGGAGGATCTCCACCTCGCGCAGGGCGCTGTGGGCGACCTGGAAACGCAGCGAGTGGTCGCGGTCGGGGTCCACGGCGGGCCAGGTCTCGCGGGTCTCGGCGAGCGGGCGCAGCTCGAGGATATCGTCCTGCAGCTGGCGCAGCAGGCTGGGCTCGGCGTTGCTTTCCCCTTTACCCAGCGGTGAATCGAAGAGGTCAATGCGTAGCGCCTCGCCCTCGAAGAGGCCGCGGTAGGCCTGCTGCTCGTCGAACTCGTCGAGCAGGCGCAGGTAGTCGCGGCCCTGCTTGCCCCAGGCGGCCAGCAGCGGCTGGGCGTGGAGGTGCAGCTCGGTCTCGGCGAGGTCCGCCGGCATGCCGGGGCGGCGCTGCTGGCGCTTTCTTTCGGCTCGAAGGAGGTCCTTGTGCTCGATGATGTCCGCCCAGTAGTGGCGGCAGGGGTTGTGCACGCAGAGCAGCACCTGGCTGACCCGCGCCATGGCGGCCAGCGCCTCCAGGGTCTGGGCGGGCAGCGAGGAGATGCCGAAGACGATCACCCGGCGCGGCAGGCCCGGTGGCCGGCGTTCTGGGGAAAGCGCCTGGCATGCCTCGAGGAAGCGCTCATGCACCGCCGCACGGCTGGAGGCCAGGCCTTCGGGGCCCTGGGCTTCAAGAATGTCATCCCTGAGCGCGCGCCACAGCTCGGCCTGCCAGCGCTGCTCCTCGGCCAGCGGACGCGCCTCGCCGCGGGCGGTAAGGATCACGTCTTCGCCCGCCGCCCAGGCCGCCAGCCAGTCGGCGCGGTAGACCTGGTACTGGTCGAGGAGGTCGGCCAGGCGCTCGGCCAGTTGGTGGCGCTTGCGCAGGTCGTCGTCGTCTTCCAGGAAGCGTGCCAGGGGCGCGAAGGTGGGGGCGTCGAGCAGGGCGGGCAGCAGGCGCATCAGCCGCCATACCAGGCGCGGCTTGTCGAAGGGGGAGACCGGCGGCACCTGCTCTTCCCCGAGCACGGCCCGGTAGGCCTGCCACAGGAAGCGTGCCGGCAGGGTCACGTCCAGGGCCGCGGCGATGCCGGCACCGCCGTGGGCGCGGTCCTCGGCGAGCGCCAGCTTGAGCCACTGGCTGATGCCGTTGCTCTGCACCAGGATCGTCTCGTTCTCCAGCGGCCCCAGCGGGTGGCGGCGCATCCACTCCACCGCCAGGCCGCGCAGGGCCTCCAGGCGGTTGCCGTGGATCACCATAAAGCCGGGTTCGAGTTCGGGGCCCTGAAGAGCGAGTGGCATGGCGCGGTTCCTTCGCTGGGTGCCGGAGCGGTCTTCTCAATGGTGCCATATTCGCGGGGCGCGGGTTGCCCTGCGTCCTTGTCACTTTCCCGGGAGCCTGCTTGACTGGCCCTCGCGCCCGCCGACGAAGGGAATCCCGACATGACCCAACCGCTGACCCGCCACCATCGCGCCCGCCAGGTCCTCGACGAGATCCATGCGGCCAATGCCTCGCTCACCGACCAGGACCGGGCCGCCAAGTACGCCAAGCTCGCCGAGTCGCCCTATCGCTTCTTCCGCGGCACCAACCACCTCTACTGGCGTGACGTCTGGCACGACTGGCGCTTCGCGCTGTTCGGCGGCCTGCCGGAGACCCAGACCTGGCTGCAGGGCGACGCCCATGCCTACAACTTCGGCGCCTATGGCCACCACGACGACGCCGTGCGCTACGGCATGGACGACTTCGACGACGCCATGATCGGCGACTACCAGTACGACCTGTGGCGCCTGGCCATCAGCCTGGTGCTGGATGCCCGGGAGAATACGGGCCTGTCCGGCAAGGCCGTTCGCAAGGCGCTGAAGGCGCTGGTCACCAGCTACCACGACGAGCTGGCCGGCCACGTGGAGGGCGAGGTGCCCGGCGCAGTGACCCTGGCCACCGCCAGGGGGCCGCTCGGGCCCTTCATGAAGAAGGTGGGCAGGAAGAAGAGCCGGGCGAAGATGCTCGAGAAGTGGACCGTGCTGAGCGACGACGGGCGGCACTTCGCCGAGCGCCCCGAGAAGCTGGCGACCCTGCCGGCGCACCTGGCCAGCCAGTTGCGCAAGGCGGTCGAGGAGGAGTACCGCCAGACCCTGGGCGGTGCCCGGAGTGAGGCCGAGGAGGGACACTTCCGCGTCAAGGACATGGCGCGGCGCCTCGATGCCGGCACCGGCTCGCTGGGCCTAGAGCGCTTCTATGTGCTGATCGAGGGCGGGCAGGACCACGAGCACGACGACGTCATCCTCGATATCAAGCAGCAGACCCCGCCGGAGGGGTGGCGGCTGATGGACAGCGCCGAGAAGCGTGCCTGGCGTCGCGCCTTTCCCCACGAGGGGCTGCGCCACGCGGCCGCCTTCACCGCCATCGCCGAGCACCCCGACCCCTACCTGGGCTGGTTGCACCTGGGCGACACGGTGTTCTCGGTGCGCGAGCGCTCGCCCTACAAGGAGGACTTCCCGACCCACAAGCTCGACGGTGCCAAGCCCTATCGCCAGCTGGTCAGGCAGTGGGGGCGCATCCTGGCCCGGGAGCACCTGCGCGGCGCCCACGCCCTGAGCCCCGACGATCCCGGGTGCTTCGCCCGCGCCGTCGGTGCCTGCGTCGAGGGACGGCTCGAGCGCTGCGTGGACATGGTGACCACCCTGGCGGTCAGCTATGCCGACTGCGTGGGCCAGGACTATCGCACCTTCCTGACATGGCAGGACGATACCCCCACATGAGTGCCTGGTGGCTGGCAGTGGGCGGCGCCTCCCGTGGCCATGGCGCCGTGGACTATGCTGGAAAGAGGGCCGGAGCATGCGCCGGTCGAACCCAGGAGTCCCGAAAGGAGGCATGTCATGACAGGCTTCACGTCTCTCTTCACCCCCCTCGCCAAGGCAGTCTCGTGCCCGCTGGCCATCGGCCTGCTGCTCGCGGCGGCGCCCGCCCTGGCCAGTGAGGGCCACGACCTCACCTTCAGCGGCGACGGCACCTTCATCGCGCCCCATGGCGGCCAGGCCATCCGGGTGGCGCTCTACGACGTGGCGGCCGGCGAGGTCGTGGCCACCGAACAGGGCACCGTGGCGGCGGAGGAGCCCCCGGCCTTCGCCTTCACCTTCCCCGGCGCGCTGGAGGAGGGCCGGCTCTACGACGTCCACTACTGGATCGACTCCAACTTCGGCGGCGGCAGCGAAGGGAGCTGCGACCCGGTGAACGTCGACCACCAGTGGCGCGCTGCCCTCACCAACGTCAGCGAAGCGGTCAGCCTCGAGGTGGCCCACGACCCCGCCGAGCAGGCGCCCGTCTGCACCAGCTTCGAGTAGAGGAGTCCGCGACGTCGCCCCCCCTTGGACAACCGAGCCCCGAGGGGGCGACACTCTCGGGCCCGACCCCTGACGCGAGGCCACACCATGAGCGACTACCTGCTGGAGGAGCACGGGCTGAGCCCGGGCAAGATCTACCGCCTGCTGTCGGGCAGCATCTGCCCGCGCCCCATCGCCTGGGTCTCGACCCGGGACGCGGCAGGCAACACCAACCTGGCGCCCTTCTCGTTCTTCAACGTGGTGAGCGTCAACCCGCCGGTGCTGGGCTTCTCGCCGCTGCTCGACGGCGACGCCAGTCCCAAGGACACCATCCGCAACCTCGACGAGATAGGCGAGTGCGTGGTGCATATCAGCGGCGAGGGGCTGGTCGAGGAGATGAACGCCACCAGCGCGGGGCTCGAGCACGGCGACGACGAGTTCGTTCACGCCGGCCTGGAGAAGGTGGCCATGCCCGGTGTCTCGGTGCCGCGGGTGGCCGGCGCCCCGGTGGCCTTCGGCTGCCGGCTGCGCGAGATCATCCGCTTCGGCGACCAGCCGCTGGCCGGCAACCTGGTACTCGCCGAGGTGGTCTCGATCCACGTCGACGACGCCCTCTGGGACGGCCGCCACGTGGATGCCGAGGGGCTCAGGCCCATCGGGCGCATGGCCGGCAACGACTATGCCCGCTGCACCGACCTCTTCGAGGTGGAGCGCCCCGCCTCTGGCAGCGCCATGAGTCGCCAGCAGCGCGGCGGCTGATGGCAGCTCGCGCCCCCCTGCCTCACCCGGCCAGGTTGGTCACCGGCTGGCCGTCGGCAAAGGCCAGCAGGTTGTCGAAGGCATCGCCAAAATAGAGCTCGTAGCTGTCCTTCTCCACGTAGCCCAGGTGCGGCGTGGCGAGCAGGTTGGGCAGCTCGAGCAGCGGGTGAGCGATGAGCGGCTCCTCATCGAAGACATCCACCGCGGCCATGCCGGGGCGGCCGGCGTGCAGCGCCGCCTCCAGCGCCCCCGACGCGACCAGCGGGGCGCGGGCGGTATTGACCAGCAGCGCCGAGGGCCTCATGCGCGCGAGGTCCTCGGCGGTGACGATGCCGCGGGTCGCCTCGTTCAGGCGCAGGTGAAGGCTCAGCACGTCGCTGCGCTCGAAGAGCTCGGCCTGGCTGCCGGCGACCTCGAGCCCTGCCTCGGCAGCACGTTCCCGCGTGCCCTCGCGGCCCCACACCAGCACCTCCATCTCGAACGCCTGGCCATAGCGGGCTACCAGCTGGCCGATCCGGCCGTAGCCGAAGATGCCCAGGGTGCGGCCCTTCAGGCCGGTGCCCAGGGTGCGCTGCCAGCGCCCGGCCCTGAGGTTCGCCACCTCCTCGGGGAGATGGCGCAGGGCGGCGAGCACCAGGGCCCAGGTAAGCTCCGCGGCGGCATGGGGCGAGCCTGTGCCGGCCATCACCGTGATGCCGCGCTCCCGGCAGGCGGCGAGGTCGACGTGGGCAGCGCCGCCGCCGGTCTGGCTGATCACCTTCAGGTTGGGCAGGCGGTCGAGCAGTTCCGCGGTGATCGGCGTGCGCTCGCGGATCAGCACCAGCGCCTCGGCGTCCTGGAAGCGCTCGGCCAGGGCGTCCAGGTCGCTCACCGTGTCGTGGAAGACGGTGACGTCGTGCCCGGCCAGCCGTTCGAAGGCGTCCAGGTGGCGCACGGCGTCCTGGTAGTCGTCGGAGATGACGATCCTCACGAGCGGGGTCCCCCGGGCAGGCCGAGCCGGTCGGCCAGATCATGGAAGTCGTCGGCCACCAGGTCGAAGATCGGATCCACCGAGAGGTCGGGCGTGGCCTCGGGGCCGTGCTCCAGGGGGCGCCGGACGAAGGCGGTGCGAAAGCCCTCGCGGTGGGCGGCCTGGAGATCGTCCTGGTGAGCGGCGACCATCAGGACCCGCTCGGGTGGCTGGTCGAGCAGGCGGGCGGCCATGCGGTAGACCTCGGGGTCGCGCTTGTAGTGGCCGGCGAGCTCCGCCGAGAGCACGCAGTCCCAGGGCAGGCCGGCGCGCTTCGCCATGTTCACCAGCAGCGAGACGTTGCCGTTGGAGAGGGTGGCCAGCACGTAGCGCTCGCGCAGGCGGGCCAGCCCGGCGACGCTGTCCGGCCAGGGATCCAGGCGGTGCCAGACCCGGTTGAAGCGCTCCCGTTCGGCCTCGTCGAGGGCAGCACCGATGCCGAACTCCTCCAGCAGGCGGTCCAGCGTCATGCGGTGCAGGTCATCCAGGCGCGTCCAGGGCAGCTCGCCGTGGCGCACCCGGTCCATGGCCGGCGCATAGCCGCCGCGCCAGGCGTCGGCGAAGGCCGCCCAGTCCACCGTCAGGCCCAGGCGTTCGCCCAGCGCCTCGCCCTCGCGGATGACGCTGCTGCGCCAGTCCACCACGGTGCCGAAGACATCGAAGGTCAGGGCCCTGACATCGGCCAGGGCGGCAGGCGGTTGCGGCATCATCTGTTCTCCAGGGCCTCCTTGAGCAGTTCCAGGCGGTCCTGGCCCCAGAAGGGCTCGCCGTCGAGCAGGTACCAGGGCGCCCCGAAGCAGCCATCGGCAAGCGCCGCCTGGCAGGCCTCGTCCAGGCGCCGCTGGCCCGCCTCGCTCTCGGCGTCCTCCAGCAGGGCCGCGCCGTCCAGCCCGCAGGCCTCGGCGATCTCGCGCAGGGGTCCGGGATCGGCGATGTCCCGCTCCTCGGCCCAGCAGGCCCGCATCAGTGCCAGCGACAGCTCGGCGATGTCATGCCCCCGGGCCTTGGCCGCCAGCGCCAGCCGGGCCGCCGGGCGGTCATCCGTCGGGAAGTGCGCCGGCTCCCGGTTGAGGGGAATGCCCAGCCGCTGTGGCCAGCGCCTGAGCTCGGCCATGCGGTAGGCCTGGCGCTCCGGGGCGCGCTTGGCCAGCGGCAGCCCGCCGGTCCTGGGGAAGATCGCCCCGAGGGTGATTGGCACGTAGTCGATGCTGGCCCCGTGGCGGGCGGCGATCTCGCCGAGGCGCGCATGGCCCAGGTAGCTCCACGGCGAGACGTGGGTGTAGTAGTAGCGGATCGTGGTCGGCACGGTTGCCCCTCAGCGGTAGGTGTCCTGGTACTGCTCGCGCAGCTGGTTCTTCTGCACCTTGCCCATGGTGTTGCGCGGCAGGCTGTCGGCGAAGAAGACCCGCTTGGGTTGCTTGTACCTGGCCAGCTGGCCCTGCAGGTGGTCGAGCACCCGCGCCTCGTCGAGGCTTGCCCCCGGCTCGGGCACTACCACGGCGGTCACCCCCTCGCCGAGGTCGGGGTGGGGCAGGCCGATCACCGCGGACTCGTGGACGCCCTCGAGCTCGTCGATCACCTGCTCCACCTCCTTGGGATAGACGTTGTAGCCGCCGGAGATCACCAGGTCCTTGTCGCGGCCGACGATGTGCACGTAGCCGCGCTCGTCGACCATCGCCAGGTCGCCGGTGACGAAGAAGCCGTCCTCGAGGAGCTCCTCGCGGGTCTTCTCGGGCATCCGCCAGTAGCCGACGAAGACGTTAGGCCCGCGGATCTCCAGCATGCCGATCTCGCCCTTCGGCACCGGCTCGTGGGTCTCGCGGTCGGTGATGCGGTACTCCACGCCGGGCAGCGGCATGCCCACGGTGCCGGCGCGGCGCTCGCCGTCGTAGGGGTTGGAGATGTTCATGTTGGTCTCGGTCATGCCGTAGCGCTCGAGGATGGCATGGCCGGTCTTCTGCTCGAACGCCTGGTGGGTCTCGGCGGTCAGCGGCGCCGAGCCGGAGACGAACAGGCGCATGTTGGCGGTGACCGCCGGGTTCAGGCGCTCGTCGGCCACCAGCCGGGTGTAGAAGGTCGGCACGCCCATCATCACCGTGCCGCGGGGCATCTCCTCGAAGATCACCTCGGCGTCGAACTTCGGCAGGAAGAGCATGCTGGAGCCGGCCATCAGGGTGACGTTGCAGGCCACGAAGAGGCCGTGGGTGTGGAAGATCGGCAGGGCATGGATCAGCCGGTCCTCCTCGCTGAAGCGCCAGGCCTCGACCAGGGTGGCGGCGTTGGAGCCCAGGTTGCGGTGGGTGAGCATGGCCCCCTTGGAGCGGCCGGTGGTGCCCGAGGTGTAGAGGATCGCCGCCAGGTCGTTGTCGTCGCGCTCGACGATGGTGTCACGGGGCGTGGCCTTCTCGGTCGCCTCCATCAGGCTGCCGTCGGCCGACGTGCCGAGGGTCGCGACCTGCGGGCAGCCGGTGTCGGCGGCGATGCTCTTCGCGTTCTCGGCATCCTGCGGGCGGCAGACGAACAGCGCCGGCTCGGCATCGGCGAGGAAGTAGTGGATCTCCTCCCCGGTGTAGCCGGTGTTGAGCGGCAGGTAGACGCCGCCCACGCGCAGGGTGGCCAGGTAGAGCAGGATCGCCTCGGGGCTCTTGTCGACCTGCACCGCCACCCGGTCGCCCGGCGTCACGCCCAGCTCGACCAGGGCGCCGGCCAGGCGCTCGGTGGCGGTCAGGGCCTCGGCATGGCTGTAGCCGCGGCCCTCGCGGGTGGTGATGAAGTCGGCGTCGCCGCGCTCGCGCATGCGCCGGGCGAAGGTGGCGAAGAGGTTGTGGTTCATTTGGCGGTTTCTCCCTTGACCAGCTTCCTGGCCTTGCGGACGAGGTCCTTGACCTCGCTCGACCGGGCCATGGTGGCGTTGGCCGTGTAGTTCTCGTGGTTGCGCTCGATGTCGTCGAGCACGTAGAGGTAGTTGACCATCAGGCCGGCGGCCTGCCTGAGGCCCTTGGCCGAGACGTCGCCCAGCCAGTTGATGCGGTGCAGCTCGGCGCCGTTGCCCAGGTGGAAGCGGGCCACCGGGTTGAGCGGCAGGCCGCGGGCGTTCTTCTCCTCGACCAGGTAGCGGGCGGCCAGCGGCTTGACCACCGCCCGCAAGCGCTCGGCCTGCTCGGCGTCCTCGTGCCAGGCCGGCGCCTCCAGCTCGGCCAGGGACTCGCGCACCGCCTCGGGCAGGGTCTCGTCTTCGCGCCGCTCGGCCAGCCACTGGGCGAAGCCGGGCACCGGCGAGAGGGTGACGAAGTGCTTGAGCTGGGGCAGCTCCTGCTTGAGCTCCTGGACCACCTGCTTGATCAGGAAGTTGCCGAAGGAGATGCCGCGCAGGCCGGTCTGGCAGTTGCTGATGCCGAAGAAGGCGGCGGTGTCGGCGAGTTCGGGGTCGTCGATGCCGGCGTCCTCGCCGGCCAGGATCGGCTGGATGCGGGCCGGCAGCCCCTTGTGCAGGGCCACCTCCACGAAGATCAGCGGGTCGTCGCCGATCGCCGGGTGGAAGAAGGCGAAGCAGCGCCGGTCGCGGGCATCCAGCCGGCGGCGCAGGTCGTCCCAGTCGCGGATCTCGTGCACCGCCTCGTAGCGGATGATCTTCTCGAGTATCGAGGCCGGGGTGTCCCAGTCGATGCGCTTGAGCATCAGGAAGCCGCGGTTGAACCAGGAGCCGAAGAGGTGGGCGAAGTCGGCGTCGATGGCCGAGAGCTCGGGCTGCTCGCGAAGCAGCCCGAGCAGGTCCTCGCGCATCCGCACCAGCTCGACGGTGCCGCCGCTGGTCAGGTTGAGGCGTCGGATCAGCTCCTGTCGGCGTGGCTCGCAGGCCTCGAACAGCGCCTCCAGGCTCGCGTTGTCGCGCTGCTCGGCATAGCGCGCGTAGGCCGCGTCGATCTGTTCCGGCTCGGCGGCGAAGTCGCTGGCCAGCCGCTCGAAGAAGCGCTGCCGCTCCTCCGGTGCGAGGCGCTGGTACATGCCCAGGGCACGGCTGGCCAGGGCGATGCTCGAGGCCTCGCCATCGCTTTCCAGCAGGCGCTGGCAGGCCTCCACCAAGCGGCGATGGTCCGGCGGCGTCCCGTCGCCCTGGCGGCGACGCAGCAGGGCGTCGCGCTGGGTGATCGACTGGAACATCTCCTGCAGGAAGGTCATGTTCATGATGGCGACTCCGTCAGCCCATGAGCAGGTCGGGCAGCCACAGGGCGATACCCGGGAAGAAGCACAGCAGGACGATCGCCAGCACCATGCACAGGGCATAGGGCAGGCTGCCCATCAGGATGTCGCGCAGCGAGATGTCCGGCGCGATGCCCTTGATGATGAACAGGTTGAGCCCCACCGGCGGGGTGATCAGGCCGATCTCCAGGTTGATGGTCAGCACCACCGCAAACCAGTAGGGATCGAAGTTCGCGGAGAGGATGATCGGCAGCAGGATCGGCGCGGTCATCACGATCACCGCCACCGGCGGCAGGAAGAAGCCGGCGACCAGCAGGAAGAGGTTGATCACCGCCATCAGCACCCAGCGGTTGACCTCCAGGTCGGCGATGGCGCCGGCCACGGTCTGGGTGATGAACAGCGAGGAGAGCGCATAGGCGAACACCTCGGCGCAGGCGATCACCAGCATGATCATCACGCTCTCGCGCAGCGAGTCGCGCATGATCAGCTTGATCGGCCCGACCTGCCACATGCGGTAGATGATGATGGCCAGGGCCAGGCACAGGAAGGCGCCGACGCCGGCCGCCTCGGAGGGCGTGGCCACCCCGCCGTAGAGCGCGAAGAGGATGCCCACCACAACCGCCAGGAAGGGCAGCACCCGCACCAGCGCCTTGAGGTTGGTGTCGACGTTGGCCTTGATGGTCTCCTTCATCTGCCCGGCGGCCTGGCCCAGGGGGTTGGCATAGCCCCCGGCGAGCTTGCAGGCGATGACCGTCCAGATCATGAACAGGCCGGCGAGCATGAAGCCCGGCACCACGCCGGCGATGAACAGGCGGCCGATGGAGGTCTCGCTGGCGATGCCGTAGATGATCATGGTCACCGAGGGCGGGATCAGGATGCCCAGGGTGCCGCCGGCGGCGATGCAGCCGGCGGCCACGCCGTCCGGGTAGCCGCGGCTGCGCATCTCGGGAATGCCCATCTTGCCGATGGCCGCGCAGGTGGCGGGCGAGGAGCCGGAGAGCGCCGCGAAGATCGAGCAGGCGCCGATATTGGAGACCGCGAGGCCCGCGGGCAGTCGGCCCATCCACAGGTCCAGCGAGCGGTAGAGGTCGCGGCCGGTGGGCGAGGAGGCCACCGCGGCGCCCATCAGGATGAACATCGGGATGGCCACGAAGCCGAACTCGGCGAGGCGCTCGAAGAAGGTCTCGCCGAAGTAGGTGAGCTCGGGCAGGCCCCGGTCGTAGAGCAGGGCGATCAGCGAGACGCCGCCCAGGGCGAAGGCGATGGGGGTGCCGATGGCCATCAGCGCGACGAGGCCGAGGGCGACGATGATGCCGAGGGTGATCGGATCCATGTCAGGACTCCCCCCGCAGCATTTCGGCCACGTACTGCAGTGTCAGCAGGGTGGCGCCGACGGAGACAGGGAGCAGTGCCGGCCACAGGATGGGGTTCCATACCGTGCCGGTGGTCCACTGGCCGTGGAAGGCCTCTGCCACGTAGATCCAGCTGCCGTAGGCCAGCGCCGCGCAGAAGGCGAAGCCGAACAGCGAGGAAGTCCAGTACATGGCCTTGCGGGCGACGCCGCCGACCAGGTCGGGGAGCAGGGTGATGGCCACATGGCCACCGGTCATCAGCACGTAGGCGCTGCCCATCAGCATGGCGCCGGTGACCGAGAAAATGGTGAACTCCGTCTGCCAGCTGGTGCTCATGCCCAGCATGTAGCGCACGAAGACCATGTGGCAGATGGCCAGCACGCCGGCCACGAACATGGCGGCGGCGAGGTAGGCCGAGGCGCGGGAGATGGCATCCATCAGGCGGATGTAGCCGTGGATGAGGGGCGATCGTCTGGAAAGGGGCGAAGGGTTGGCCATGGCCATGTCGTCCTCCCGGAGTCAGGGACACCGGCCGCGGGGGCCGGTGTCGATGGCTGAGAAGAACCGGCTCACTCGACGGCCAGGGCGGCGTCGATCAGGGCCTGTCCGTTGGGGACGTTCTCGGCGAAGTTCTTGTAGGAGGTCTCCTTGGCGATCTCCAGCCAGGCGTTGTAGTCCTCCTCGCTCATGCTGACCACCTCGACGCCGTTCTCCTCGAACACCTCGACCATCTGCTGGTCCAGGCCGGCGGCCTCGGCGGCGAAGAAGGCCTCGGCTTCCTCGGCGGCGGCGGTCAGTGCCTGTTGCTGCTCCTCGTTGAGCCCCTCCCAGCTCTGCTCGGAGATCAGGATCGGCTCGTACATGAACCACAGGGCGTGCTCGCCGGGCTCGGTGAGGCACTCCACCTGCTCGTAGATGCGGTAGGAGACGAAGGACATCGACGAGGTGTTGGCGGCATCCAGCACCCCGGTCTGCAGCGCGGTGTAGATCTCCGAGGAGGGCATGGAGGCGATCGAGGCACCGGCGCCCTCCAGCATCTGCTCGAAGGCCGGGCCGGCGGCGCGGAAGGTCTGGCCGTCGACGCTCTCCGGCGAGGTGATGCAGTTCTGGCTCGAGGCGAAGCCGCCGGCCAGCCAGGCGTCGGCCAGCACCCGGGCGCCGCCCTCGTTGATCACGTCCTTGATCATGCCCATGAACTCGGAGTCGTTGAGGCGCTGGGCGTGCTCGTGGTTGCGCACCAGGCCGGGCATCAGGGTCGCGGAGAACTCCGGGTGGCGGCCGCTGGCGTAGTCGAGCGGCAGGGCGGTGATGTCCAGGCGCCCGCGGGAGAGGGCGGCCCACTGCTCGCGTGCCTTGAACAGCGACTGACCCGGGTAGACCTCGATCTCCAGGCCGACATCGGCCTCGGCGACCTTGTCGGCCATCATCTGCACCATCTCGTCGCGCACGTCTCCCTGTCCGCCGGGGAACTGGTGGGAGGCGCGCAGCACGGTCTGGGCGGAGGCGGTGGAGCTTGCGGCGATGGCGGCCAGGGCCAGGCCCGCCACGACGGGAGTGAGTGAGCGTTTCATGGCATCTCCAGCTACGGTTGTTGTTGTGAAGTGTGTATCAGCTTAGCTGATGTATACTTCAATAGACGTTCAGGCATGCCAGTGTCAATGTTGCGGCCTTAGACGAAGGTAGAGAGCCGAAGGAAGAAGCGGAGGAAATCGCGCCATGAAACGTTCGAACGCACAGCGCCTGAGGGACGCCCTGGAGGATGACATCATCAACGGCCGCCGGGCCCCGGGTGAGCGTCTGGACCCGGATGCGCTGTGTCGCGAGTTTGGGGTATCGCGCACGCCGGTGCGCGAGGCGGTGCAGCAACTGGTGGCCAGCGGCCTGGTGACGGTATCGCCCAAGAAGGGCACCTTCGTGGCCCGGGTGGGCATTGACGAGCTGATCGAGATGTTCGAGGTGATGGCCGAGCTCGAGGGGATGTGCGGTCGTCTGGCGGCGCGCCGCATCGGCGCGGAGGAGCTCACGGCGCTTCGAGAGGCGCACAATCGCTGCGAGGCGGCCGCCGAGGCAGGGGATGCCGACGACTATTACTACGAGAACGAGGCCTTCCACGACTGCATCTACCGCGCCAGCCACAACGGCTTCCTGGCCGGCGAGGCGCGCCAGCTCAAGCAGCGCCTCAAGCCCTACCGGCGCCTGCAGCTGCAGGTGCGGCAGCGCATCGGCTCCTCGCTGGAGGAGCATAGCGAGATCGTGGCAGCGATCGAGGCGGGGGACGCGGCCCGCGCCGAGCAGGCGATGCGCGACCACGTGCTGATTCAGGGGGAGCGCTTCAGCGACTTCGTCTCCAGTGTGCGCCGCTTCGGGGTCAACCAACCGGCCAGCGCCTGAGGCGTCGACGCCTCCCGGAGACGACTCAGTCCAGTAGCATCGGCACCTCGCCCGCCTCGAATGCGAGCAGCCAGCGCTTCCGGCCGATGCCGCCGTAGCCGGCCATGCGCCGGTCGCTCTCCAGCAGGGGGTGACCGGCCGCGACCAGGTCGTCTTGACCGGGCGACTCCCCCGCCCCTGCCGCGACGCCGCAGTAGGACGTCGGCTGGGTGGTGGTGATGCTGTTGAACAACTCCGGCAGGAAGGTCATGTTCATATGAGTGTGCTCAATTTTTAGTCTATTCGTCGATATCCCCCGGCTAAGCCGGGGGATAAAATCTTTTCTTGGAAGGAAGTTTAAGGGAAGAAAGTCAGCCCGATTACGTAAAACGGGACTGCAATCAAAAGCAGAGTCATGCAGTAGCCCATAATGTGGCGAGCCTTGACCCCTGTTATGCCAAGCAAGGCGAGAGCCCAGAAAGGCTGGAACATGTTCGTCCAGGTGTCGCCTGCACCGAAGGCTGTGATGATTCTTCCAACGGAGACCCCCAGTTCTTGAGCAACTTCCGCAAGAATGGGGCCCTGCACAGCCCACTGGCCACCCCCGGAGGGAACAAAAATGTTTAGCAAGCCTGCAGAAAACCAGGTGATCACAGGAAGAGTTTCAGGCGTTGCAATGCTTAGCATTGCGTCTACAAAAATAACCGCAAGCCCTGACAGGGTCACCATCCCCATGATCCCACCGTAGAATGGGAACTGAAGTATTATTCCGCTTGCTCCTTTTGAAGCGTCTGTCACGGCGTTCATGTACCTGACTGGTGTCTTGTGTAAAGCCAAGCCAAGGAAAAGGAAGATGAAGTTGACAATGTTCAGGTTGAGATCAAATCCGTTCCGAGAAAAGTGCAAGAATGCATAGCAGACAGCCAGTGTCAAAAGAATCACTGTGAACCATACAGAATCCATGCGGGCCCCGATGCTGTTAGAAGTATCTATATTTGCATTGGGGTCTTCTTCCTTGAGAAATTGCGGCGCGTAGTCTTCAATTCCAGACAATTCATTTTCTTTGCGTGGTGACATCAGGAAGAAAGTGACAGGGACAACCACTGCAATCAGCATTAAACTGTTGAGAAGCGCATAGCTTGAAAATGCTGTCTCGGTGATAGGTATGATGCCTATGGCGTCTTCAAGAAAGTGACCGCTTGTTGCAACAGTCAAGCCTGATGAGGAAGAAGGCCCCAAGTGCCAGACCATTTGCCCAGAATAGCCGGCTGCTACAATTAATGGGTAGTGAAGTTTTACACCTTGTCTATATGCTGCCTTGCCTATCTCTAATGCAAAAATAGCCCCGACGATCAAGCCAAGCGCCCAGTTGAACCATGAAAAGATACAGGCCACCAGAGCAGTCAGTGCAGCTGCTTGTGCGCTGCTACTTGGCTGAGAGGCCAGCCGCTGTATCCACTTTTTTACAGCAGGAGCGGTTGCCAATGCGTGCCCGGTAACCAATATCATTACCATCTGCATGGTAAAGGATAGTAGGTTCCAGAACCCCCCGTACCAATGGTCAACCATTGTTATAATGCTGTTATCTGTAAGAAAAAGCCCAAGGATAAATGTTACAATTGTCAATAAAAAAGCAAAAATTATTGGCTCAGGCATAAATCGCTCTGAGAATGTGGAGAATATGTCGCCTAGTTGTTTTATCATAGTGGGGGTCTCTTTTTGGTTGATTTCGTTATTCCCTTCCGATGGAAGGTTTCATGAGCTTGCGTGTTCAACCAAGCTTCTTTCATCTTTTATTATTTTCTATAATTTGGGGTTTCCTTTTTTTCCAGTCGGGAGCAGCCTCCTCGTAAGCTTTAGCCAGTTTAAGAAGCGATAACTCACTCCGGTGAGGAGCGATGACTTGAATGCCCATCGGAAGTCCTTTAGAGCTGAAGCCTGCCGGCATATTCAAAATTGGGCATCCGGAGAGAGAGCCGGGCACAACTACTTGCATCCAACGGTGGTATGTGTCCATCTCCCTCCCAGATATTTCGCTAGGCCATGGCGTTGTTGCAGGGAATGGGAAGCATTGCGCGCTTGGTAATACTAAAAAATCATAGTCTTTAAATTGTTGATGGAGAGTGGAATACCAATGGCTTCTTGCTACGCTGGCTTTGTGTATCTCATGCGCAGATAGAGATAGGCCCTCTCGTATTTCCCATTGAGCTTCCGGCTTCAGTAATTTACGCTTTGATGTGTCATTGTATAAATCTGCAAGATTCCCTGATATTGCCCATTGGCGAAGTTTTGTCCAGCTCTCCCAGATGCGGCTCATCGCCATGGGAGGGGGCGCATTTTCTACTTCGCAACCTATGTGCTCGAAAATTCTCAGGGCATCTTCACAAAGGTCTATTACCCCTTCTTCCATCGGAAGTTCGCCATCCCAGTCTTTTAACCAGCCTATTCGCGTGCCCTTTTGGTTGCTTCCTAATGTTTCTAATAACCTGGAAGGGTCATCCGTTAGTGTAAGTGGGCTTCTTGGTTCATGCCCTGCCTGGGTTGCAAGCAATCTTTGTAAGTCATCAACATTTCGAGCCATCGGCCCTTCTGTGCCTAACTGGTGGCAAAAGATTTCCGGTGCTGGACCTGATGGTATGCGTCCAAATGTGGGTCGTAACCCATATATATTATGGTAAGCGGCTGGGTTTCGCAGTGAACCCATCATATCGCTGCCATCTGCAACTGGTAGCATGTTTAATGCTAATGCAGCAGCTGCACCTCCACTTGATCCGCCTGCAGTCAGTCTGGTGTCGTAGGCGTTGCGGGTTATTCCAAATACGCTGTTGAATGTCTGAGACCCCAAGCCAAATTCCGGTGTGTTTGTTTTTCCTATTAATATTGCGCCACTGTTTCTTATTCTGCTCACCATGAAGCTATCCGCAGAAGGGATTTGGTCCTTGAATAATGGCGAGCCCAGAGTGGTCTTGATGTCGTATGTTGATGATAAATCTTTGATAGCTAGTGGTATGCCGTGTAACCATCCCCGGGAATTTCCCTTGGATATCTCAATGTCACATTGGTGAGCCTCTTTAAAAAGCTCTTGCGGCTGCTTCAGAGATACGATTGCATTTACTACAGGGTTTAGAGATTCGATATGCTTGAGATATGCTTCCATGACTTCAGCACAGCTGACTTCTCTCGAGTGGATCTTGTTTGAGAGTTCTATTGCACCATATGTCACAATTTCTGGCGCCCTATAGTCAGCTGGCCAGTCAATAGCATCGTGTTGTGGTATGTCAGATCTGTAATTTTGGCTCATCGCATCTATACTTCATAATTATTTGTTGTATACAACAGATACATATAGCGCATATATCAACGTTGTGCAAGTAGGCTTTCTGAGGAGCACGCTAAGGTGATTCGTATGGACATAAAGAAACGCTCGAACGCACAGCGCCTGAGAGACGCCCTGGAGGACGGCATCATCAACGGCCGCCGGCCCCGGGTGAACGCCTGGATCCGGAGGCGTGGTGTCGCGAGTTCGGGGTGTCGCGAGTTCGGGGTGTCGCGCACGCCGGTGCGCGAGGCGGTGCAGCAGCTGGTGGCCAGCGGCCTGGTGACGGTATCGCCCAAGAAGGGCACCTGCGTCGCGCAGGTGGGCATCGACGAGCTGATCGAGATGTTCGAGGTGATGGCGAATTTCGAGGGGATGTGTGGCCGTCTGGCGGCGCGGCGCATCTGCTCCTCCCTGGACGAGCACCGCGAGATCCTCGCGGCCATCGAGCACGGCGATGCCGAGCGGGCGGAACGCCTGCTGCGCGAGCATGTGGTGATCCAGGGCGAGCGCTTCAGCGACTTCGTCTCCAGCGGGCGCCGTTTCGGGGCCCAGCTCGACGCCGTCTGAGGGTCCCCTTCAGAGCAGCCCCATCGGGACCTCTCCCGCCTCGTGGGCGAGCAACCACTGCTTGCGCCCGATGCCGCCGGCATAGCCGGTCAGGCGCCCGTCGCTGCCGATCACCCGGTGGCAGGGCACCACGATGGCGATGGGATTCTTGCCATTGGCGGCGCCCACCGCGCGCTGGCCCCCCTTGCAGCGCAGCTGCTCGGCGATCTCGGCGTAGTTGCGCGTCTCGCCGAAGGGGATGGTGGCGAGTGCCGCCCAGACCCGCTGCTGGAAGTCGGTGCCGGTCGGCGAGAGCGGCAGGTCGAAGTCATGGCGGGCCCCGGCGAAGTAGTCGGCCAGCTGCTCCCGGGCGCGTTCGGTCAACGCATTCGGCCGGGCGGGGACGTCCGCCCTCTCGACGAACTCGATCCCGGTGATGCCGGTGGCGCTGGCGTGGATGCGCACCAGGCCCAGGGCGTCGCTGCCGGGCGGATGGTAGTGGTCCAGGTAGTGATCGGTAGAGACATCGCGGCTCATGGTCTGGCCTCCAGGGTGGCGAGCAAGGCCCTGTCTCGGACAGGGCTTGCGGATCGGCTCTCCCTTGAGTGTATCGCAACCTGCGGCGCTGTCAGCGGGAAGCGGTCATGCTGCCGGCGAGCACCAGCACCGCCGCCACCGGCAGCCGCCAGTCCGGCGCGGTGACTCCGGCCAGCACCAGGAACAGCGTGGCGAGTACCGGCACGGCGTGGGCCAGGTTGCCGACCCGCTGGGCCTGCGGGTCGCGCATGGCGCGGTCCCAGGCGAGCATGGCGATGCCATAGGGGCCCAGTCCCAGGGCCGCGGTGGCCAGCAGCGCCGGGGGCGAGGGCAGTTCGCTGACCCCCTCCAGCACCAGGCTGGCGACGCCGGTCACCACGCTGGCGGTGAGCAGCAGGTGCGACATGCGCTCGCCGAGGCGCCAGCCCGGGACCTGGCAGGCCAGGGAGTAGAGCGCCCAGCACAGCGCCGCCACCATCGCCAGGCCGTAGCCGCCCCAGGCACCGGAGAACCCGCCCGCCAGCACTTGGGGCACGACCAGCAGCGCGGCGCCCGAGAACGCCAGCAGGGCCCCGCCGAGGGTGTCCAGCGGCAGGCGTCCCAGCATCCGCCAGCGGCTCGCCAGCAGGAAGAGCACCGGCCAGGTGTAGGTGATCAGCGCGGCCTCGGCAGGGGGCGCCAGGGAGAAGCTGGCGAAGCAGGCACCCACGGCGCCGGCCATCAACAGCGGCACCCCGGCATGGACCATCAGGCCATGGCCCCTGGCGAGCCTCGCGACGCGCTGATTCCCGCCACGCGCCATGGGCAGGGTGCCCAGCGCCCCGGCCAGCAACGCCAGTGCCGCGAGGCGCAGCGGCGGCAGCTCTCCCGCCCGGGCGACCAGCAGCGGCACCAATGCCCAGAGCACCACCGCCAGCGCCGCGGCGCTGCCGCCAAGCCAGGGGGAGCGAGTGAGCCGTGAGGCATGGAGCTGCATGGTCGTGGCCTCCGATATCGTGCGGACAGGAGCGGTGGATGGTGCCGCCATGCTATCCATGCCATATTCATCACGATAACGATCTTTGTTGATCCAATTCATCAAGACTGGTGATGTATCCATGCGTGCCCCGACCCTCGACCTCGGCCTGCTGCGCACCCTGGTGGCCGTCGCCGACACCGGCAGCGTCACCGCGGCCGCGCGGCGCCTGGCCTATACCCAATCCACCGTCAGCATGCAGCTGCAGCGCCTCGAGAGCGCGCTGGGGGTCGCCCTGCACGAGCGGGAAGGTCGCCGCCTGCGCTTCACCGCCGAAGGGGACCGTCTGCTGGGCCACGCCCGCCGCCTGCTGGCGCTCAATGACGAGGCGCTGGCCGACATGCGGGCGCGGCGCGTCACCGGCGAGCTGAACCTGGGGATTCCCGAGGACTACGCCAGCCTGCTCACCTCGGTGTTCTCCTGGTTCCATCAGCTCTACCCCGAGGTGCGCCTCCAGGTGACCTGCGGCACCAGCGCTCACCTGATGGAGCGGGTGCGCGCCGACGAGCTGGACCTGGCGCTGGTCACGCGCCAGCGCCACTCGCCGGGCGGCGAGATGATCCGCCGCGAGCCGCTGGCCTGGGCGGTGGGCCTGCAGCACCAGCCCGCGCTCTCCGACCCGCTGCCCCTGGGGCTCTACTCCCCCGGGGCCGACCTCTTCCGGGAGGTGGCGGAGCAGGCGCTGGCCGCCGCCGGTCGCGACTGGCGGGTGGCCTACATGAGCCAGTCCATGGTCGGCCTGGGGCCGGTGGTGCAGGCGGGGCTGGCCATCGTGGTGGTGACCCGCAGCATGCTGACGCCGCAGCTGCGTGCCCTGGACGAGTCGAGCGGCCTGCCGCCGCTGCCCGCCGTGGAACTGGCCCTGCACCGGGCCGCACGGCGGCCCACCGAGCCGGCCCGGCGCCTGGCCGAGCTGATCCGCGAGCAGCTCTCGCCGGTGGCAAACGCGGATTGAGCGCTCCGGCCGGCTATGGGCACGACAGGTCGAAAGCCACAATCCCGAGCGTTATACTCGGGTATTGAATCCCAGGCCCTGCCTCGGCCGTCGACCGGAGTCGCCATGTTTCCCGAGTTCACCCTTCGCTACGCCCGCCTGCCCGAGCACTTCTTCCTGCGTTTCGACCCCGTGCCCGTGAAGGCCCCGCGGCTGGTGGCCTTCAACCGGCCGCTGGCCGAGGCGCTGGGCTTCGACCTGGATGCCTTCGACGCGGACCAGGTCGCCGAGTGGTTCTCCGGCAACGCCGTGCCGCCAGGCGCCGAGCCCGTTGCCCAGGCCTATGCCGGCCACCAGTTCGGCCACTTCAACCCGCGCCTCGGCGATGGTCGCGCGGTGCTGCTTGGCGAGGTGACCGACCGCGAGGGTCGGCTGCGCGACATCCAGCTCAAGGGGGCCGGCATGACCCCCTTCTCCCGGGGCGCCGATGGCCGCGCGCCCCTGGGTCCGGTGCTGCGCGAGTACCTCGTCAGCGAGGCAATGCATGTGCTGGGCGTGCCCACCACCCGGGCCCTGGCTGCGGTGACCACCGGCGAGCGCGTGTTCCGGCGCGTGCCGGAACCCGGTGCCGTGCTGACCCGCGTCGCCACCAGCCACCTTCGCGTGGGCACCTTCCAGTACTTTGCCGCCCGGGAAGACGTGGAGGCGGTGCGCACCCTGGCCGAGATGGCCATCGAGCGCCACTATCCACATCTTCTGGGGCCTGAACTCGTCGAGGTGGACGAGGGCGAGCGTTACCTGTCCCTGGTGGAGGCGGTGGCCGCGCGCCAGGCGAGGCTGGTGGCCAGGTGGATGGGACTGGGCTTCATCCACGGGGTGATGAACACCGACAACTGCAGCATCGCCGGCGAGACCATCGACTACGGCCCCTGCGCCTTCATGGAGGCCTATGACCCGGCCACGGTGTTCAGCTCCATCGACGAGGGCGGCCGCTATGCCTATCGCAACCAGCCGTGGATCGCCCAGTGGAACCTGGCGCGTTTTGCCGAGACGCTGCTGCCGCTGATCGATGACGACCAGGAGCGCGCGGTGGCGCGCGCCACCGAGCTGATCAAGCGCTATGAGCCGCGCTACGAGGCCGAGTGGCTGGCGGTGATGCGCGAGAAGCTGGGGCTGGCGACGGAAGAGGAGGGCGACCGCACCCTGGTGGATGCCTTCCTCGAGGCCATGCAGGCCGGTCGTGCCGACTTCACCCTGGCGTTCCGCCGCCTGGGCGAGGCGGTGGAGGAGGACGCCCCCGCGCTGCTCGAGCAGTTCGATAACGACGAGGATCTGCGCGCCTGGCTGCCACGCTGGCGCGAGCGGCTGGCCCGGGAGGATGCCGGCCCCGAGGCGATCGCCGAGCGGATGCGAGCGGTCAACCCACTCTACATCCCCCGTAACCACCGGGTGGAGGAGGCCCTGGCCGCCGCCGCCGAGGACGACTTCGCGCCCTTCGAGACCCTGCGCGAGGTGCTGGCCGACCCCTTCACCGAACAGCCCGGCCGCGAGGCGTACGCCCAGCCGGCGCCGCCCACGGAGGCCGTCTTCCGCACCTTCTGCGGAACCTGAACGCCGCCATTCGGCAGGCAGAAAAGAAAACGCCCGGGTGCAGCACCCGGGCGTCTCTGTATAGGTCGGATGCCTTTCCGTGTCTTGCATACCATTGTTCTCCGCAGAGCCGGTGTTGGAGCCAGTGGCATGGAGAGGCTACATGCTGCAGACCGTCGGCCCCTCTTCCCGGTAGTGCCCTGGACGTGGCGCGAGCAGGTGTCGTGTCGCAGTGTCGCGGAGATGCGCCCCTGTGGCGATTTGACAGTCGTGAAACGGCGCACTCATATTGACGTGGCGGAATAATAAAACTCACCAACAACGCGAGAATGTCATGAAAGGAATAAAAGCATCGCTTCTGCCTGCCGCCCTGATGGGAACCATGGTCATCGGCAGCGGACTGGCCACGACCGCCTCTGCACAGGATCCCTACACGGTTGGTGTGGAGGCCTCCTTCCCGCCCTGGGCCTATGTCGAGGGGGGAGAATTCAAGGGCATTGCCATCGACGCCATGGAGGCGATTGCCGAGGAGGTCGGCATCGAGATCGAGTTCCAGGACATGCCTTTCCCGTCCCTGATTCCGGCACTGGCGGCGGAGAAGATCGATATCCTCGCTACCGGCCTCACCGTCACCGAAGAGCGTAGCGAAAACATCGACTTCACCATTCCCTGGTGGGAAACCAACGACGTGGTACTGGTGCCCGAAGACTCCGACCTGAACGTCTTTACCGCCGTATGCTGCGGGGCCCGAGTCGGTGTGCAGGGCGGCTCTTCCCAGCAGGCCTGGATGGAAGAGAACGTGGTGAATTCCAGCGATATCGACGTCGAGCTGGCCAAGTATGATAACTATGTCACCGCCGTGGATGACATGGCGATCGGTCGTATCTCCTCGGTCATCGTTGATGACACTTCTGCTCAGGAGTACATCAATTCCGGCAAGCCGGTGAAGATGGCGGGCAAGATCTATATCCGCGCACCGCTGGCGCTGGCGGTCTCCAAGGACGACCCCCAGGAGATCCTCGGTGATCTGAACCAGGGGATCCTGGCCATCTATGAGTCCGGCGAGTGGGGCGAGATCGTCGACGAGTACATCCCCGGTGTCACCGTTCCTGCCATTCCGGGGCACATGCCCGATTTCGTCGATACCTACCAGAAACCGGTGGCCGGTCTTCCCGAGCTGGGTAACGAATAAGTCGCCGTGACATGGGCGCCCTCCCACCAGGAAGGGCGCCCGTCAGGTCAGGGAAGTCGGCATGGATATCTACGACGTACTGCTACGAGATTTCCCCTTCCTGTTGAAGGGGCTGGGGGTGGCCATCGTGCTGTTGGCCGCCCTGTTGACGATCGGTTTCGTGCTGGGCATGGCTATCTGCCTGGTGCAGCTCTATGGCCCAAGGACCCGGCTGGTACAGTGGCCACTGACCCTCTATGAACGTGTGTTCAGGGGTGTGCCGATCATCATCATGCTGTTCATCTTCTTCTATGGCATCTCGGGTGTTATCGACATCTCGGCCTTCGGCGCCGCCATACTGGCCATGGGGCTACGCTCGGCGGCCTATCAGTCGCAGATATTCCGCAGTGCCTTCCAGTCGGTGCCTGCCGGGCAGATGATGGCGGCCCGTGCCATGGGCATGTCCAAGATCAAGGCGATTCGCCACATTGTCTTTCCCCAGGCGGCGCGGCATGCCATCGGCCCCTGGACCAACGAATTCTCCTCGGAGATCAAGGAGACCTCCCTGGCCTATGTCATCGGGGTGGTCGAGCTGACCCGGCAGGCGCATTACATCATTACCAGTACCCAGGGCAACGTGTTGACGGTATTTGCCGTGGTGGCGCTGCTGTATTTCATCCTCAACCGGACAGGCAACAGCCTGCTGTATGCCCTTGAACGCAAGCTGGCCGTGCCGGGCTTCGAAAAATGATGCGAGAGGAACGCCGATAATGGCCGACGATCTGATTCTGGACGTGCAGGATGTGAAGAAGGCTTACGACGGCCTCGAGGTGCTCAAGGGCATCGGCTTCAGTCTGAAAAAGGGTGAGACCAAGGTGCTGATCGGCCCCTCCGGCTCCGGCAAGAGCACCCTGCTGCGCTGTATCAATCATCTCACGGTGCCGGATGCCGGGCGCATCTTCCTCAATGGCGATGAGGTGCTGGATTCCAACATTGACGCCATGCGAGCGCGGATGGGATTCGTCTTCCAGGACTTCAACCTCTTCTCTCACCTGACGGTGCTCGACAACGTGCGCATCTGCCAGATCAAGGTCAATGGTACTGACAAGGAAACCGCTACCCAGCGGGCGCATCGTGAACTGGAGCGGGTCGGCCTGGGTGACAAGGCCGCCGCCTATCCGGCCGAGCTCTCCGGTGGCCAGCAGCAGCGCGTCTCCATTGCCCGAGCCCTGGCGATGGACCCCGACGTGCTGCTGTTCGACGAGCCTACCTCGGCGCTGGACCCGGAGTTGACCGGCGAGGTGGTGAGGGTGATGCAGCAGTTGGCCATCGAGGGCATGACCATGGTGGTGGTCACCCACGAGATGAGTTTCGCACGGCAGGCCGCCGACGAGATCATCTTCATGGAGAACGGCGTCATCGTCGAGCAGGGGCCACCCGAGACCATGTTCAACGACTCCACTCACGAGCGGACCCGGGCCTTCCTCAATGTCATCACGGAGCACGGGTGAGCCATGCGGGAATTCATCGAGTTTGGCATCGAGTGGCTGCCTGAGCTTCTCAAGGGTGTACCGGTCACCCTGTCGCTGTGGGTGATCGCCATCACCCTGGGCTTTTTCCTGGGTCTGGTGCTGTGCTGGGCCAGGGTCTACGGCAACCGGCTCTTCTACTGGATCAGCACCGTCTACGTGGAGCTGTTTCGCGGCACGCCGATGCTGGTGCAGATGTTCTTCATCTACCTGGGGCTGCCCCACGTGGGGATTGTCTTCGACGCCTTCACCGCCGCGGTGATCGCGATCACCCTCAACAGTGCGGCGTACCAGGCCGAGTACTTCCGCGGCTCGGTGCTGTCGGTGCCCAAGGGACAGCTTGTGGCGGCCAGGGCATGCGGGATGAGCCAATGGCAGGCGATCCGCCATATCATGCTGCCCCAGGCGCTACGCCGGGTGATCCCCCAGTGGTCCAACGAGGCGATCATCGAGCTCAAGTTCACCTCCATCGCCTATACCATCGGCGTGGTGGAGATCACGTCCATTGCCTCGGATATCGGGTCGCGCACCCTGGACTTCTTCCTGGTCTTTCTCTGGGCAGGGCTGATCTACCTGGTGCTCACTTCCACTGTGGCGAGCCTGCTGGGGCTCCTGGAGCGACGCACCTTCGTGCCCGGGGTGACAACCCATTGATGACACTCCCGGACTAGCCGAGCGATCTAGCTGGCCGGGCGAGAGGTCACGCAGAGGGGCAAAAAGAAGACGCCCGGGTGCAGCACCCGGGCGTCTCTGTATAGGCCGGGCTGCCGCCCGGCCTGGACCAATATCAGGCCTGGGTCTTCTCCAGGTCGAAGCGGTCGGCGTTCATTACCTTGCTCCAGGCCTTGACGAAGTCCCTGACGAACTTCTCCTGGTTGTCGTCCTGGGCGTAGACCTCGGCGTAGGAGCGCAGGATGGAGTGGGAACCGAACACCAGGTCCACTCGGGTGGCAGTCCACTTCTTCTGGTCCGTCTTGCGGTCGCGAACCTCGTAGAGATTCTCGCCCACCGACTTCCAGCTGTAGGCCATGTCAGTCAGGTTGACGAAGAAGTCGTTGGTCAGCTGGCCCTCGCGGTCGGTGAACACGCCATGCCTGGTGTCGCCGTGGTTGGTGCCCAGGACGCGCATGCCGCCAATCAGCACGGTCATCTCCGGGGCGGTCAGCCCCAGCAGCTGGGCGCGGTCGAGCAGCATCTCTTCCGGCTTGACCACATACTCCTTCTTCTGCCAGTTGCGGAAGCCATCGGCCAGCGGCTCCAGCGGCTCGAACGACTCGGCGTCGGTCATCTCGTCGCTGGCATCGCCGCGACCTTTCAGGAATGGCACGTGTATCTCGTAACCCGCGGCTTTCGCGGCTTTCTCGATGCCCACGCTGCCGCCCAGCACGATGATATCGGCCAGGCTGGCGCCGCTGTCGGCGGCGATCTTCTCGTAGACCTTGAGCACCCTGGCCAGGCGGTCCGGCTCGTTGCCTTCCCAGTCCTTCTGCGGGGCAAGGCGGATGCGCGCACCGTTGGCGCCGCCGCGCATGTCGGAGCCGCGGAAGGTACGGGCGCTGTCCCAGGCGGTGCTGACCATCTCGCCGATGGAAAGGCCTGCTTCGGCGATCTTCTCTTTCACCACCTCTTCGATGTAGTTGGTGTTGCCCGCAGGAATCGGGTCCTGCCAGATCAGGTCCTCGTCCGGCACTTCCGGGCCGATGTAACGGGATTTCGGGCCCAGGTCGCGGTGAGTCAGCTTGAACCAGGCGCGAGCGAAGGCATCCTGGAAGCGCTCCGGATCCTGGCGGAACTCCTCGAGGATCTTGCGGTAGGTCGGGTCCACCTTCATGCCCATGTCGGCATCGGTCATGATCGGGTTGTGGCGAATGGACGGGTCGCTGGCATCGACCGGCTTGTCCTCCTCCTTGATGTCGACGGGCTCCCACTGGTTGGCGCCGGCGGGGCTCTTCTTCAGCTCCCACTCATGGTCCAGCAGCATGTCGAAGTAACCCATGTCGAACTTGGTCGGGTGGGTCGTCCAGGCACCCTCGATACCGGAAGTGATGGCGTTGGAGGCCCTGCCCTGCATGTTGGGGTTATCCCAGCCGAGGCCCTGGCCGACGATATCAGAGCCTTCCGGCTCCGCACCCAAGGCATCGGCATCGCCGTTGCCGTGGCACTTGCCGACGGTGTGACCACCGACCGTCAGGGCCGCGGTCTCCTCGTCGTTCATGGCCATGCGGGCGAAGGTTTCACGCACCTGGGCGGCGGTCTTCATGGGGTCGGGCTCGCCGTTCACGCCCTCGGGGTTCACGTAGATCAGCCCCATCTGCACGGCGGCCAGCGGGTTCTCCATGGTGTCGGGCTTGTTGACGTCTTCATAACGGCTGTCGGACGGTGCCAGCCACTCCTTCTCGGCGCCCCAGTAGGTGTCCTTTTCCGGGTGCCAGATGTCCTCGCGGCCGAAGGAGAAGCCGAAGGTCCTGAGCCCCATGGACTCATAGGCGACGTTGCCGGCCAGGATCATCAGATCCGCCCAGCTGATCTTGTTGCCGTACTTCTTCTTGATTGGCCACAGCAGACGGCGAGCCTTGTCGAGGCTGGCGTTGTCCGGCCAGGAGGCAATCGGGGCAAAACGCTGGTTGCCGGTACCCCCGCCACCGCGGCCATCGGCCAGCCTGTAGGTGCCGGCGGAGTGCCATGCCATCCGGATCATGAAGCCGCCGTAATGCCCCCAGTCGGCCGGCCACCACTCCTGGCTGTCGGTCATCAGGGCATGCAGATCCTGCTTGATGGCATCGAAGTCGAGCTTGCGAACCTCCTCCCGATATTCGAAGCCCTCATCCATGGGGTTGGTCTTGATATCGTGCTGGTGGAGGATGTCGAGATTGATTGATTCGGGCCACCAGCCGGTTACGCTCTGTCCGCTGGTGGAGTTCGCGCCGTGCATGACCGGGCACTTGCCTATGTTCTGCTGATCACCCATATCGCTCTCCAATCTGGCTGCGTTGTTGAACTGCTACCTGTGTATAGACGATGGCAGTCCTGCGAGACAATGAGGCCGGTCAACCATCGGCCTCCAGCAGGCCTGATGGACGGGTCTCCTTGTCCTGTGAGTTCAAGTTACGCCCCTGCAGTCCATTAGCTCAATGTGACATTGCCGACCATGCCGATAGCGAATCTTTATCGTGCCGTCCAGGCCGGCGCTGCCTCGCCTGACAAGGGCGCTCGGGCCGGGGCGCCGTAAGAAAGGGACCGATCGGGGTTTGCCCCGACCGGTCCCTTTGTCGCCACTTTTCCATGGCGTCAGCTCATTCGGGCTGGGATACCATGATGGGCTCGCCCTTGGGGCCCACCTGGAAGACGACGAAGCTGGCGCCATCGCTGCTCATGGTCCTGGCGACCATCGGGCGATCGGGGGGTTCCTGGAAGCCCTCGCCGGCGGCAATGCGCCTGGGCTCTTCTCCCTCGACATCGACCTCGATGGTCCCCTCGATCACGTAGACGAAGACGTGTCCCGGATGGATATGGCGGTCCGTCACCCAGTCCTCGCCTACATCGAAGCGCACGATGTTGGCTTCCATCTCCTCCTGGCCCTCGAGTGTCGATTTCAGGATCGAGGTCGTCTCGCCGGTGGCGAACAGGGGCATGAAAGCCAGGGCGGCGACCAGGGCAGAGGCGGCGCCCATGGCTGTCCGGTGTGGATGCATGATCTCCTCCTTCCACCTGGGGTGGTAGTCGGATACGGGGGTGCCGTCGCAGGGAGCCTCGGCCTGGCGTGCCTGACGACTGCCGACCAGGAGACCCCCACCGGCATCCCTCACTATAGTCCCGTCCGGGCGGGTTCGCCCTGCGTCAAGCCGCCGGTGGCTCGTGCCCGAAGTCCTCGTGCGTTCGCGCACCGGTACCCCGGTGGCATGTGCTCAGGAGGGGCTGACCTCGGGGATCACCATCGCCTTCGCCTCGCCCATCAGGAAGGCGCGGTTGGTCTCCAGCGCCTCGCGCAGGAAGTCCCACAGCAGGCGTACCCGGGCCAGGCGGCGCTGCTCCTGGCGAGCGGTGATCCAGAACTGGCGGTCGATCGCCACCTCGTCTTCCAGCACGTTCACCAGCGCTGGCGAGGCGCCGGCCATGAAGCAGGGCAGCACGGCGAGGCCCGCCCCGTGCAGACAGGCGGCGTGCTGGGTGGTGACGCTGGTGCTGCGCATGGCGAAGTGCGGGCCCGGGTAGCCCACTACCGCCGGGTCGAGCAGCGGCTCCAGATAGCTGAGCTGCTCGCTGAAAATCAGGTCGTCGACGTAGCCCACCAGGCGGTGCGCGCCCAGCTCGGCGAGCCGCTGTGGCCTGCCATGGCGGGCGAGGTAGCCCTCGCTGCCGTAGAGGCGCAGCCGGTAGTCGCAGAGCCGCGAGATCACCAGGCCCGGGCTCACCGGGCGCTCCACGGTGATGGCCAGGTCCGCCTCGTGGCGGCTCAGGTTGACCACGCGGGGCAGGGCGAGCAGGTCCAGGGTGACGCCCGGATGGCGTTCGCAGAAGGCCGAGAGCAGCGGGGCGATCACCCAGGTGCCGAAGCCCTCGGTAACGCCGAGGCGGATCTGGCCACTGATCTGGTGGTTCTTGTCGGTGAGGCTCTCGCCGGCCTCGAAGGCGTGGCGGGCCATCTCCTCGGCGTGGGCGAGCAGCTGCTGGCCGGCCTCGGTGAGGTGGTAGCCATGGGTGCTGCGCTCGAACAGCTGGGTGTTGAGCGCCTGCTCGAAGCGCCGGGTGCGCCGCGACAGGGTGGAGTGGTCCAGCCCCAGCCGGCGGGCGGCGTCGGTGAGCCGCTCGCTGCGCGCCACCTCGAGGAAGATCTGGATATCCTGCCAGTCGAGCATGAGCGTCTCCCGCGGCCGTGTGGTTGTGCATAGGTGCACAAGCAATGTGCCCGAGTGCCCGTTGTCACGCCATCCGACGTCTGTATAGACTCGATGTCACCACAGTTCGTGTATAGATACACATAAAGTCTAATATCCCCGCCGCCGCGGTGCCTGACGATGGCCGAACAACGACAAGCCAGGCTCGCGGCGGGGCAGGAACAGCCCAGAGGAGCATGCCACCATGTCCGTTCGCGAGATTCCCATGTACATCGAAGGCCAGCCCGTCCAGTCCCAGAGCCAGGAGTGGCGCGACGTGGTCAACCCGGCCACCCAGGAAGTGGTGGCGCGGGTGCCGTTCTGCACCGCCGAGGAGGTCGAGCAGGCCGTGGCCAGCGCCAAGGAGGCCTTCAAGACCTGGCGCAAGGTGCCGCTGGCCAAGCGCATGCGCATCATGCTCAAGCTGCAGGCGCTGATCCGTGACAACACCGACGAGCTGGCCGCGCTGATCACCGAGGAGCATGGCAAGACCCTGCCCGACGCCGCCGGTGAGGTGGGCCGCGGCCTGGAGGTGGTGGAGCACGCCTGTTCGATCACATCCCTGCAGCTGGGCGAGCTGGCCGAGAACGCCGCCAGCGAGGTGGACGTCTACACCCTCAACCAGCCGCTGGGCGTGGGCGCCGGCATCACTGCCTTCAACTTCCCGATCATGCTGCCCTGCTTCATGTTCCCGCTGGCCATCGCCACCGGCAACACCTTCGTGCTCAAGCCCTCCGAGCAGGACCCGAGTTCCACCATGCGCCTGGTCGAGCTGGCCCACGAGGCCGGGGTGCCGGCTGGCGTGCTCAACGTGGTGCATGGCGGCCCGGACGTGGCCAACCAGATTGCCGACCATACCGACATCAAGGCGCTCTCCTTCATCGGCTCCACCCATGTGGGCTCGCTGCTCTACAACCGCGCCGCGGCCGCCGGCAAGCGCATGCAGTCGATGATGGGCGCCAAGAACCACTGCGTGGTCATGCCCGACGCCAACCGCAGCCAGGCGATCAACAACCTGCTGGGCTCCGCCTACGGTGCCGCCGGTCAGCGCTGCATGGCCAACTCCGTGGTGGTGCTGGTGGGCGAGGCCCGCGAGTGGCTGGACGACATCGTCGAGGGCACCCGCAGCATGAAGGTCGGTCCCGGCACCCAGACTGACGCCGACCTCGGCCCGCTGGTCTCTCCCCAGGCCAAGGAGCGCGTGGAGCGGCTGATCGCCGCCGGCGAGAAGGAGGGCGCGAAGCTGCTGGTCGACGGCCGCGGCTGCCAGGTGGAGGGCTATCCGGACGGCAACTTCGTCGGCCCGACCCTGTTCGCCGACGTGACCCCCGAGATGACCATCTATCGCGAGGAGATCTTCGGCCCGGTGCTCTGCGTGGTGAGCGTCGACACCCTGGATGAGGCGATCGCCTTCATCAACGCCAACCCCAACGGCAACGGCACCTCCATCTTCACCAACTCCGGCTGGGTGGCGCGCCGCTTCGAGTCCGACATCGACGTCGGCCAGGTGGGCATCAACGTGCCGATCCCGGTGCCGGTCGCCTACTTCAGCTTCACCGGCTCCCGCGCCTCCAAGCTCGGTGACCTGGGCCCCAACGGCAAGCAGGCCATCGCCTTCTGGACCCAGACCAAGACCGTCACCGCGCGCTGGTTCGAGCCGGAGAACGTCTCCAGCGGCATCAACAGCACCATCTCGCTGAGCTGATCCCCGCCCGCTTAAGGGCTGTCGGCGGCCCCGTCTCGAGAGAGGCGGGGCCGCCGTCGTTGCGGGGCCTGCGTTGAGGGAAGGGCGGGCAGGCCGTTTGACAGGGGCATGACGTCATACCTATAGGATATGGACCGCCGCCCCTCGGGTGGCGAGCTCACCCGACCGTCAACCACAACGACAAGACAAGACAAGACAAGAGGTGGAGAGCATGTCGAACCAGACTCGCACCATTCCCCGGCCCCGGCGGCTGTGCACCGCCGTGTGCCTGGCCCTCGGGCTCGGCGTGGCGGGGAGCGCCACCGCCCAGGAGCCGGTCCGCATCGGCGCCATCTACATCATGTCCGGCTCCCCCTCGGTCTATGGCCAGTTCGCCCAGCAGGGCATGCAGCTCGCCGTGGACGAGATCAACGAGGCGGGGGGCATCCTCGACCGCCAGGTCGAGTTCGTGCTCGAGGACAGCCAGATCAAGGCCGATGCCGCCATCCAGGCCGCCCGCAAGCTGGTCTACTCCGAGCAGGTGCACGGCCTGATGGGCCTGGACAGCTCCGGCGTGGCCACGGGCGTCGTCCCGGTGGTGCCCGAGCTGAAGCGGCCCTTCATCATCACCCACGCCGCCACCCCGGACGTCACCGGCAAGCTCTGCAACCGCTACACCTACCGGCTGAGCGTCAACATCAGCCAGAACACCCGGGCGGCCGCCGAGATCGCCGCCGAGACCGGCGCCCGGCGCTGGACGACCATCGGGCCGGACTACGCCTTCGGCCACCAGTCCTGGGAGTTCTTCGGCGACTACCTCAAGGAGCTCGACCCCGAGGTGGAGCTGATGGAGCGCACGGCCTTCCCGCGCTTCGGCAACGAGGACTTCACCCCCTTCATCAACAACGTCATGGATGCCGAGCCCGAGGGCGTGCTGGTCTCGCTGTGGGGCGGCGACCTGGTCAACTTCATCCGCCAGGCCAACAACCTCGGCTTCTTCGAGCAGGACTTCGAGGTGCTGATGACCCTGGGCGGGGCCACCGAGGTGATGTCCGCCCTGGGCGAGGACATGCCCGAGGGGATCTGGGTCGGCACCCGCTACTGGTTCGCGGCCCACGAGAACGCCACCAACGACGCCTTCGTCAGCGCCTACATGGAGCGCTTCGGCAACCCGCCGAGCTACAACGCCCAGGGCGCCTATGCCGGCATCTATGCCTACAAGGCCGCCATCGAGGAGGCCGGCTCCACCGATCCCGAGGCGATCACCGATGCGCTCTCCGGCCTGACCTTCCAGGCCCCCAACGGCCCGCTCACCTTCCGCGAGGGGGACCACCAGGCCGTGGTCGGCCCGACCTGGGGACAGACCGCCGAGGTCAGCGACGAGTACGGCGTGCGCATGCTCGACCCGATGAAGACCTTCGACGGCGACCTCGTGACGCCCGACGTGTCGGAGACCGGCTGCTCGCTCTGACACCGCCTGCCGGCCGCCCCTCCCGGGCGGCCGGCCCGACCCATCCGGGAGTCCACGATGCAGAGCTTCATTGCCGCGCTGCTCAACAGCCTCGACATCGCGCTGCTGCTGTTCGTCATCGCCGTCGGCCTCAACATCATCTTCGGCGTGCTCAACGTCATCAACTTCGCCCACGGCGCCCTCTACATGCTGGGCGCCTATTTCGCCTATACCGCGATGGGGTTGCTGGGGCTCTCCTTCTGGCTGGCGCTGGTGGTAGCCCCGCTGCTGGTGGCGGTGGTGGCGGTCGCCATCGAGCGGCTGATGCTGCGCACGGTCTATGACCGCCACATCACCGACAGCCTGCTGCTCACCTTCGCCCTGCTGCTGATCATCGACGAGTCCGTGCGGATGATCTGGGGGCCCTCCATCCAGGTGGTGAACCCGCCGGCGCTGCTCGCCGGGACCGTCTCGGTGTTCGGCGTGAACTACCCCCTCTACGGCCTCTTCGTGATCGCCGTGGGGCTCGCCATGATGCTGGGCCTGTGGTTGCTCTTCACCCGCACCCGCCTGGGGCGCATCGTCCGCGCCGCGGCGCTGGACCGGGAGATGGCCCAGACCCTGGGGATCAACGTGCCGCTGGTGATCACCGGGGTGTTCGCCTTCGGCGCCTGGATCGCTGCGGTGGGGGGCGTGGTGGCCGCACCCATGCGGGCCATCGGGCCGGCGATGGGCGAGAAGATCATCATCGAGTCGTTCATCGTGGTGGTGATCGGCGGGCTCGGAAGCTTCCCCGGCACCCTGCTGGGCGCCCTGGTGCTGGGCGGCATCCACGGCTTCGGCGGGCGCTTCCTGCCCGAGATCAACCTGGTGCTGCCCTACATCGGCATGGCGCTGGTGCTGCTGCTCAAGCCCCAGGGGCTGATGGGCAAGGGGGCGAGCGCATGACCACACGACTGCTGATCGCCGGGCTGCTGGCGCTGGTGCTGGCCGCGCTCTTCCTGCTGCCCTATGGCGTCTCCTACTTCTACATCTTCGTCGCCACCGAGATCCTGATCATGGGACTCTTCGCGGCCAGCTTCAATCTGGTGTTCGGCTACACCGGGATGCTCTCCTTCGGCCATGCGGCCTTCTTCGGGATGGGGTCCTACACCACCGCCATGCTGCTGCTCCACCTGCAGGTGCCGCTGGTGTGGACCCTGCTGGCGGCGATGCTGACCTCGATGCTGCTGGCCGCGGTGATCGGCTTCTTCTGCGTGCGGCTCAACGAGGTCTACTTCGCCATGCTGACCCTGGCGTTCGGCATGATGGTGTTCTCCGTGGCCCACCAGTGGCGCAGCGTGACCAACGGCAGCGACGGCATCACGGGCTTTCCCCTCACCGAGTTCGGCCTCGGGCTCGACCTGCAGCTCGCCAACCCCCTGGTCTACTACTACGTGGTGCTGGTGGTGGTGGTGCTGGCCGCGGCACTGCTCTACCTCGTCACGCGCTCGCCCTTCGGCCTGATCCTCAAGGCCATCAGCGAGAACCCGGAGCGGGTCGCCTTCTGCGGGCTCAACGAGCGGCGCTTCCGGCTGATCGCCTTCATCGTGGCGGGGCTCTTCGCGGGGCTGGCCGGCGGGCTCTTCGCGCCCTTCAACCGGGTGGCGAGCCCCGACATGATCCACTGGAGCCACTCCGCGGAGGCGGTGCTGATGACCATCCTCGGCGGCTCGGCCTACTTCCTGGGGCCCTTCTTCGGCGCCATGGTGTTCGTGCTGCTGGAGACCTGGATCACCAGCTACACCGACCACTGGATGCTGGTCCTCGGCATCATCCTGGCGCTGATGGTGATGTTCTTCCGCCGCGGTATCCTCGGGACCGTGCTCGACCGGGTGCTGAGACGATGACCGAACCACTGCTCTCGATCCGCGACCTCACCAAGACCTTCGGCGGCGTGCATGCCGTGGACGGGGTCTCCCTCGACGTGCGCCCGCGCGAGACCGTGGCGCTGATCGGGCCCAACGGCGCGGGCAAGACGACCTTCTACAACATGATCTCGGGGCGCATGACGCCGACCTCGGGGAGCATCCACTATGACGGCGAGGAGATCACCGGCCTGCCGCCGCACCGCATCAGCCGGCTCGGCATCTCCCGCTCCTTCCAGATCACCAACATCTTCCAGGAGCTCACGGTACGCCAGAACGTCGAGGTCGCGCTCACCGCCTTCCACGGCAAGGCGCTCGCGATGCTGCGCCTGGCCTCGCGCGACCGCGAGATCATCGACGAGGCCTACGCCCTGCTCGAGCGGCTGGGGCTCGAGGCCCTGGCGGATCAGCGTGCCGGGGTGCTCAGCTACGGCGACAAGCGCCTGCTCGAGATCGCCATCGTGCTGGCGACCCGCCCGCGGCTGGTGCTGCTCGACGAGCCCACGGCGGGCATGACCCCGGAGGAGACCCGCCACGTCACCCAGCTGATCCGCAGGCTCGCCGACTCCGGCGACTACACCTTCCTGGTCACCGAGCATGACATGAGCGTGGTGTTCGGGATTGCCGACCGCATCCTGGTGATGCACCGCGGCCAGCGGCTGGCGGAGGGCACGCCGGAGGAGATCCGCAACGACCCCGAGGTGAAGCGCGCCTATCTCGGCGAGGAAGAAGAGGAGGCGGCATCCTGATGCTCAAGGTCGAGGATATCCACACCTACTACGGCGAGAGCCATGCGCTGCAGGGCGTGAGCCTGGAGGTCGAGGCCGGGGAGGTCGTCTGCCTGCTGGGCCGCAACGGCGCCGGGAAGAGCACCACGCTCAAGAGCATCATGGGGGTCACGCCGCCGCGGCAGGGCAGGGTGCTGTTCGAGGGCCGGGACATCCGCGGGCTGCCCGCCCACCGCATCGCCCGGCTCGGCATCGCCCTGGTGCCGGAGGACCGGCGCATCTTCCCCGGGCTCAGCGTCTACGAGAACCTGGAGGTGGCGATGCAGCCCGGCCACCGGGGCGAGCGCCGCTGGACCCCGGAGCGGGTGCTCGACACCTACCCGATGCTCGCGGAGCTGCGCCACCAGGACGGCGCCACCCTCTCGGGCGGGCAGCAGCAGATGCTGGCGATCGCCCGGGCCCTGGTCACCGAGCCGCGCCTGCTGCTGCTCGACGAGCCCAACGAGGGGCTGGCCCCGGTCATCGTCCACCAGATCGGCGAGCTGATCGACGACCTGGCGAGCACCACCACCATCCTCTTCACCGACCAGAGCGTGCCCTTCGCCCTGCGCCATGCCAGCAAGGCTTTCATCCTCCAGAAGGGGCAGGTCGCCTACGCCGGCACCACCGCCGAGCTGCGCGAGAACCCCGATCTCCAGGAGCGCTATCTCTCCGTTGCCTGAGCAGGCTGGGGGCTACGCCGAAGGAAGTTGGCCACCTGTAACCTAACGTTCGCATACGGTGCCCTGGCTCCGATTGGAGGCGGGGCATCTTGCTTTGAGTCCCTCGCCCTTTGTTCTGGAGCGGTTCCAGCGTTTCAGTAATTCGTCATGTTGCGACTTGGATGCGATAGTGGCGGTGCGATAAAGAAATCGGGCGGTTGGATCCATTACTATGAGGTACCAATCTTTGCAGCGATGGCATCCTCGGGAGCGACTGTAGTGGGTGGATGTTTCCACTGCTGTCTCTCGTCGGACACGCAAGGGAGAAGAAGGGCATGGACAAGCTTCCCGAAGGCCTTTACGAGCGGTTGCTCGATGAAGAGCTGCAGGCACAGTTGGAGGCGTATCCCGAACTGAAACCGGTGCTTCGCTCGCTCGATGATGAAACGGCACCTCACGCTTACTCTCAGTTTCTCGGCCAGCTACTTCATCAAGCGCTGAGGAGCGTCGCATCTGAGCAGCGTCTTCCTCTTTTGAACCGCATTATTGAGCTGGTGTCAGCCACCGATGGCCTCGACTACCTGACTCGTAAGCAGCTGCTCAGCACCGATAAGCCGATTCTTACTGAGATAAGGCGAAGCCGCGAATCATTACCCCGCCCGTATACGCCGCTTTCTACCAGCGCACTGTTCACGGGGCTGGGACATGACCCGCCCCTGGAGCATGAGCTGCGCGCGGAAATGGCGACGGCAGATAGCGTTGATGTTCTGGTCTCGTTCATTAAGTGGTCCGGCCTCCGGTTGTTGATGCCCGCCTTCGAGCGCTTGGCCGAGAGAGGCGTGCCGGTTCGCCTGATCTCCACCAGCTACATGGGTGCCAGCGATCCGACGGCACTGGAGTGGCTGTCCCGGCAGCCTAACGTCACCGTACGTGTCTCCTACGACACCGGTGGTACTCGATTGCATGCCAAGGCTTATCACTTTCGGCGTGAGAGTGGTTACTCCACGGCCTATATCGGCTCAGCGAACATGTCCCACTCGGCGATGACCCAAGGGCTGGAGTGGACCGTCAAGGTTACCGCTCAGGATATGGCACATATCCTTGAGCGCTTCGAGGCGGAGTTCTCCGCTTATTGGGAGAGCGACGAGTTCGAGCACTATACCCCGGAGGATTTCACGCGCTTTCGACAGGCCATCGCCGCGCACAAGGAGCGCGGCCGGGGTGGGGCGACATTTTTCGCCGAAATCACGCCGCGGCCGTTCCAACTACGAATTCTGGAAGCCATCGATGCCGCCCGGCAGCGCGGCTCGTTTCGCAACCTGGTGGTGGCGGCGACCGGAACCGGCAAGACGGTGATCTCGGCGCTGGATTATCGGCGACTCTGTGAGCGTGAAGGCAGCCAGGTGCCCCTGCTCTTCGTCGCGCATCGCAAGGAGATCCTGGAGCAGGCTCAGTCCTGCTACCGCACCGTGCTGCGTGACCAGAACTTCGGTGAGCTCTGGGTAGGCGGGCATGTCCCGACAGAGCATCGTCACCTGTTTGCCTCGGTGCAAACCCTGAATCGCCACCGCCCTTGGGAGACCTCGGGCCGGGAGCATTTCCAGTATGTGGTGATCGATGAGGCTCATCATGAGACCGCTAGCAGCTATCGGGCGCTGCTCGAGGAGCTAAACCCTGCCGTTCTGCTGGGGCTGACGGCGACGCCCGAACGTATGGACGGTAGCAGCATCCTGCCGGACTTCGATGGCGACTTCGCCGCGGAGATTCGCCTGCCCGAGGCCCTCGAGGAGAAGCTGCTATGCCCCTTCCACTACTTCGGGGTCAGCGATAGCGTCGACCTCAGTGATGACTCGCTGTGGCGCAACGGCCGCTATGACGTCCGTCAGCTGGAGAATCTTCTAACCGGCGATGACTTTCGTGCCAAGCAGCGGGTCGACACCGTCCTGCAGGCGCTGGAGCGTTACCAGCCCGATCTGCACGGCATCCGTGCGGTAGGGTTCTGCGCCGGCCTTCGCCACGCCGAGTATATGGCCGAGTGTTTCAATCAGTTGGGCAGTGAGTACCGAGCCGCGGTCCTGGTCGGTGATACGCCAGCGGAGATCCGCGCCGAGCGGCTGCGGGAGTTTCGTGACGGAAGACTGCCCTTTCTGTTCACCGTGGATGTGCTCAGTGAAGGGGTGGATGTTCCGGATATCAACCTGGTGATGTTCCTACGCCCCACCGAGAGCCTGACGGTATTTCTGCAGCAACTGGGACGTGGGCTGCGTCATGCGCCAGGCAAGGAGTGCCTCACCGTCTTGGACTTCGTGGGGCAGACCCATCGCCGCTATCGCCTGGATACCAAGTTCACTGCACTGCTATCCGGCCAGCGGCAGCGACTTGATCGTGAGGTAGAAGCCGACTTCCCCAGCCTGCCGCCTGGCTGCAGTATTCAGCTTGAACGGGTCGCTCGGGAGCGAGTGCTAAGCAAGATTCGCGCGGTGCTCAGCGACCTCAATCAGTTTATCCCCGAGACCCTGCGCACTTGGCCAGAGGAAGTAGGGCAGCCACTGACGTTTGGGCGTTTCCTGGAGGTGACGGGACTGTCCCCGGTACAGGTGCTGTCGCGCAAGAGTTGGTCGGAGTGGAAGGCAATAGCCGACCGCAACCCACTCCCTGCGGATCCGGACCTCGATCAGGCCCGCAAGGCTCTACCGCGTATCGCTTTGCGTAGCGATCCAGTGCTCTTGAGAGCTATCGAGGACATTGGCGGTCAAGATGGGACGGTTCAGGAGGCGTTGGGGCGCTACGACGTGGCACAGCAAACGGCGCTGCACTATCTGCTGTGGGGCCGGAAGGGCGGTCTCGTGGGCGTGAATAACCTTGAAGAGTCGCTGCAGAAATGGCGTGACAATCCCAGTGTAGCGGCCGATGCCGCCGAGATCGCCGCCTGGCGGCGGGCTCATCAACAGGTGCCTCTGCAACGGCTGAGTGAGCTGCCTTTCGACTGCGGGCTACTCCTGCATGGCGCCTACGGTTTGCCAGAGATCAAGGCGGCACTTGGGATAGCGAGCTTGGAAAAGCCGGGTGCCACCGGCGTGGGGGTGATCCATGCAAAGGACATTCGTGCCTATATCCATCTGGTAACCTTTCAAAAAGATGACACCGACTTCTCTCCTACCACGCGCTATCGAGACTATCCCATCAGTCGCACGCTACTGCATTGGGAGAGCCAGTCGAACACCAGTCAGGCCAGTGCAACGGGGCAGAACTACCTTCACTTCGAGGAGCGCGGCTACACGATTCTCTTCTTCGCTCGCCTCACCAAGCGCATCGAGGGTGAGACGGCGCCATTTGTCTTCCTTGGTCCAGCCAAAGCGCTTAAGAGCTATCACGGCGATCGCCCCATCGCCATGACCTGGGAGCTGGAGTACCCCATGCCTGCCGAGCTCTTCGAGGAGGCGCGCCCGGCGTAGCGAACCCAAGGTCAGGGCCATGCGACTTTGGCAGCCATGTTGACGTTGACGTTAACTGCTATCTTGGTGTCATCGCCAACAACCACAACACCTGGAGCCTCCATGTCCGCCCCGATCAGCCGCTTCCCCGTTCCCGAATCGATCCACGATCTGCCCGATGACGTCCGCGATGCCATGCTGGCGGTGCAGGAGAAGGCCGGCTTCGTGCCCAACGTCTTCCTGATGCTGGCCCACCGGCCGGCCGAGTTTCGCGCCTTCTTCGCCTACCACGATGCCTTGATGGAGCGGGAATCCGATACGCTCACCAAGGCCGAGAAGGAGATGATCGTGGTTGCCACCAGCGCCCGCAACCGCTGCCTCTACTGCGTGGTGGCCCACGGCGCCCTGGTGCGGATCTACAGCAAGGACCCGCTGCTCGCCGACCAGGTAGCGACCAATCATCGCACCGCGCCGATCAGCGAGCGGCATCGCACCATGTTGGACTTCGCCCTCTACTGCGGCCTGGAGGTGGGAGAGCTCACCGACGAGTGGGAGGCCCGCCTGAAAACGGCCGGGTTCACCCACGACGACATCTGGGACATCGGCGCCATCACCGCCTTCTTCGGCCTCTCCAACCGCCTGGTCACCCTGACCGGCACGCCCCCCAACGAGGAGTTCTACCTGATGGGACGGGTGCCGCGGGAGAAGTAAGGCGGAATGACCGGGGCTACGTAAATCAGCGCCCCGGCGGTGTTACCTCCGGGGCGCTGAGTCATGGCAATGAGTGAGCTCTGGGGTCAGTCACCGCCGAGGCTCAAGGCCACGAAGTAGGAGTTGCCATCCCGGTAGAGCCGTACCGGGATCGCCTGGCCTTCCGGCAGGTCGGCGACGATATCGGCCAGCTGTTCCGGGCTCTCCACCTGCTGCTGCCCGATGCTCACCAGCACATCGCCGGGGCGGATCCCGGCGGCTGCCGCGCGTCCGGTGGGGTCGACATCGGCGATGCGCACGCCATGGTCGAGTCCGAGCTGTTGGCGCTCTGCGTCGCTCAAGGGCTGTGCCGCGATGCCGAGGCGGGCCGGTTCGCTCTCGTTGCCGGCCTGGTCGGCACCCGCGTTCGGCCACTCGCCAACCTCCACGGTGATCGACTGCCGCTCGCCTTCACGCAGCACCAGCAGCTCGACCTCCTCGCCGGGGGCCACGGCGCCGATCAGCCTGGGCAGCGTGGTGGAGTGGTCGACCTCCTGGCCATTGGCTTCCAGGATGATGTCGCCCGCCTGGAGCCCGCCTTCGGCCGCCGGGCCGTCGGGGGCCAGGTCCGCGATCAGGGCGCCTTCGGCCTGGTCCATCCCGAAGGAGCTTGCCAGGTCCGGGGAAACCGGCTGGATCCGGACGCCGAGCCAGCCGCGGCTGACGTACCCCTCATTGCGCAGCTGGTCGGCGACATCCAGGGCCACATCGATCGGGATGGCGAAGGAGAGCCCCATGTACCCGCCGCTGCGCGTCAGGATCTGGGCGTTGACGCCGATCACCTCCCCTTCCAGGTTGAACAGTGGCCCACCGGAGTTGCCCGGGTTGATGGCCACGTCGGTCTGGATGAAGGGCACATAGACATCCTGGGGCAGGGTGCGGTTGATGGCACTGATGATGCCGGCCGTCACGGAATGATCGAAGCCGAAGGGGGAGCCGATGGCGGCGACCCACTGGCCCACCTCAAGGTCTCCCGATTCGCCCATCTCGAGGGTGGGAAGGTCGTCGGCATCGACCTTGAGCACGGCGACATCGGTCTTGTCATCGGTACCCACCAGTTCGGCCTCGAGTTCGCGCCGGTCGTTGAGGCGCACCAGGATCTCGTCGGCCTCCTTGACCACATGGGCATTGGTCATGATGTAGCCGTCTTCATCGAAGATGAAGCCCGAGCCCAGCGAGCGGCGCTCCTGGTTGCCCTGGCCTCGGCCGCCGCCGGGGGGCATGGGGATGCGGTCACCGAAGAAGTGCCGAAAGATCTCGGGGATCTCCTGGCCGCCGAACTGGCCGGTGGGGGGAGCCTGTCGCTCGACCGTCCGGGTCGTCGAGATATTGACGACCGACGGGGCGGCGTCCTCCACCAGCTCGGTGAAGTCCGGCAGGCGCTGTTGCGCCAGGGCAGGCTGGGAAGCGACAAGGAGAAGTCCCAGCAGCATTAGCCAGGAAAGCGTGCGTGTCTTGACTGTCACGATGGGCTCCTGTTTGGCATCGGGTGTCAGGCGTCATGATCGGCGGCGATAGCCCCGGCGGGGCCCGTCATACGCCGATATCCTCGTCATACTCCTTCCCGGAGTGTGACTTGACGGGCGAATCATCGTTGCATTCGGGCTCATGCATGAAGGTGCGGGTCGTCTCGACACTGCCCAGGTCCTGGATCGTGCGTCGCCCGAGCAATACCGGGTAGTTCATGTCGTCGCGATCCTCCAGGCTGAACTGCTCCTCGCGAAGCGTCTCTCCCATGCAGAGCGTCATCAGCACCACGGGCCGGCTCTCCACCCCGCCGGCACCCCTCACCCGCAGGTCGCGAAACACTGGCCGCTCGAAGGTCTTCGAGACGACCTCGTTCGTCGCCTCGTCCTCCACCTCGGTGGTGAATCGTACCCAGTCCTCGCCGTCGCGCTCGAACGCCTCGATCTCCTCGGCCTGCATCGACGACGTCAGGGCGCCGGTGTCGAGCTTCACCTTGACCTCCGTGCCCCACGGCTCGATGGTGCCCTTCTCGACCCAGCCATAGGTGGTGGTCTCGGCCGCCTGGGCGGCACTCCCCAGCAGCCCGGCGCCGAGCAAGGCCAGCAGTGTTCTTCGGATCGATCTGTGCATGCGTTTCCTCCCTGGCTACACGTGGATGATGTCGGTGATGCGAATGGCAAGGCGTCCATGATCCATGGACTCGCCCTGCGACCGTCATCGAGGAGAGGGAGTTCCGTCATCGCCGAGAGGGACCTTCGCGAGAGACCGCCGGGGCCTGTTGCCTGGCGCCGCCGGCAAGCCCACGGGAACCGGGCCCGGGTGGTCGCCAGGGGAGGTCGGCGCTATGATGTCCCTCGATCGCCCCGCCAGGCCAGGATGCGAGGCGCGATCCCACAATCCATTCACTTGTCGCCAGGGGAGTCCCGCCGCCGAGAGCATCGGCCGGGGCTGAGAGAGCGCATGGCGCTGACCCTGGAACCTGATCCGGTTCACACCGGCGGAGGAAGTGCGACATGCCCTACCTGACGTCTGCCGTGCTCGGCGCGGCGCTGCTGTGCTTTGCGTTCCTGGGCCTCAGGGCCCGCCGGGCCGATGGCCCCCTCGATGACTACGTCACCGCGCGCAACTCCCAGGGGGCCCAGTCGCTGGGCCTCTCCTTCCTGGCCTCGGGGATGGGCGCCTGGATCCTCTTCGTGCCCCCCGAGATCGGCGCCTTCGTCGGCCCGCTGGCGCTGGCCGGCTATGCCGTCGGTTCGGCGCTGCCGTTCATCGTGCTCGGGCTCTACGGGCCGGCGATCCGCCGCCACCTGCCGGAGGGGCGCAGCATCGGCGAGTTCGCCGAGGCCTGCTACGGCGCCGGGGTACGGCGCTGGGTGTCGCTGGTCTCGGTGCTGTACATGGCCTGCTTCCTGGCCGCAGAGCTGACGGCCATCGGTGCCATCACTGCGCTGCTCTCGGAGGTGCCGCCGGCGCTGGTGGTCATCGGCGTGGCGGTTTCCACGTTGCTCTACACGGCGGTGGGCGGCCTGCGGGCGAGCCTCGCCACCGACCGCTGGCAGGCCTGGCTGCTGATCGCGCTGCTGGCCCTGGTCGGTGGCGTGGCGCTCACGCGCCTGCCCGAGATGCCGGTGGACGCCGCGCTGCCCTCGATCCCCACCGGCAGCGCCCTCGCCGTGGCGCTGACCCTGGTGATCGCGGTCACCGCGGCCAACCTCTTCCACCAGGGCTACTGGCAGCGCGTCTGGGCGGCGCGCGACGACCGCGCCCTGGGTCGCGGCGCCTGGCTGGGCGGCGGCATCACCGTGCTGGTGGTGATGGTGGTGGGCGGCCTCGGCATGCTGGCGGCCATGGCCGGCGTGGCGCTGGGCGAGCCGCCGATCCCCTTCTTCGCGCTGCTCGCCGAGGCGCCGGGCTGGCTGGCCCTGCCGGCGCTGGTGCTGGCGGTGACCCTGGTCGCCTCCAGCGTGGATACCCTGCAGAACGGCCTCGCCTCGCTGGTGGTGGCGGGTTCCGGCCGGCGCGGGCTCTCCCTCGGTGCGGCACGCTGGGTCACGGTGGCGCTGATGGTGCCGGTGGTGGTCGTGGCGCTGCAGGGGCTTTCGGTGCTGCGGCTGTTCCTGATCGCCGACCTGCTCTGTGCGGCCATCGTGGTGCCGGTGCTGCTGGGCCTCTGGTCGCGGATGAGCCCCCTGGCCGCGGTGGCCGGCGGGGTGGCAGGCATGCTCGGCGCCATCCTGCCGGGCTGGGTCGCCCAGGGCAGCCTCGCGGCGGGCGTGCTGGCGGCGAGCTTCCCCGGCAGCATCCCGACCCTGCCGCCCTTCCTGGGCGCGCTGCTCGCCTCCACCCTGGTCAGCCTGCTGGTGGCCGGGTGGCGACCCGGCTCTTCTACGCGTTGAGATATCGAGTCAGTCGAGAAAGAGATCGGCGGGTAGTCCGAAGCGCTGGGTCAGTGCCTTGATCTGGCGGACGTTCAGCCGTCGCTTGCCATTGAGGATCTCGGAGATCACCGACTGGGTGCCGACCTCCGGCAGGCTCGACTGGTCGAGGCCATGCCACTGCATCAGGTGGCGGAGCATGTCGGCGCCTCTCACCTCCGGCATCGGGCGGTGAGTGTCGTCGTACTCCTCGATGAGGTCACCCATATGGGAGGCGAGGCTCGCCAGTGGGTGTTCCTCGTCATCCCCGATCAGCTCCAGCAACTCATCGAGTGCCGCGACCAGGGCGTCGTAGTCGTGCTCGGATTCTGGTGAGCGAAGAGCATGTGGCATGGTGTTTTCCGTCTTGCTGTGCTCGATAGATTCTAGCGCAGCGATAGATGGACCTGCTGGCAATATGGACAGCCACATGACTTGCGGTCCACCCTCTGGAGGTCACGCCATCTTCACAGGAGCCCTGCCATGTCCGATACGCCGAAGGATCCCCGCCGCCGCCATTCCGCCGAGGTGGTAGACGGAGTCGGCAAGTCCGCCAGCCGCGCCATGCTGCGTGCGGTGGGCTTCACCGACGAGGATTTCGCCAAGCCCCAGGTGGGCATCGCCTCCACCTGGAGCAACCTCACCCCCTGCAACAGCCATATCGACGAGCTGGCCCGCCGGGCCAGCGACGGGGCCGACGGGGCCGGCGGCAAGGGGGTGATCTTCAACACCATCACCATCTCCGATGGCATCGCCAACGGCACCGAGGGCATGAAGTACTCGCTGGTGTCGCGGGAGGTGATCGCCGACTCCATCGAGACGGTGGCCGGCTGCGAGGGCTTCGACGGCCTGGTGGCCATCGGTGGCTGCGACAAGAACATGCCGGGCTGCATGATGGGGCTGGCGCGGCTGAACAGGCCGAGCGTCTTCGTCTACGGCGGCACCATCCTGCCCGGCACCGGCCATACCGACATCGTCTCGGTGTTCGAGGCCATGGGCGCCTACAGCCGCGGTGACCTGGACCTGATCGAGGTGAAGCAGATCGAGGAGACGGCGATCCCCGGTCCCGGCTCCTGCGGCGGAATGTACACCGCCAACACCATGGCCTCGGCCATCGAGGCGCTGGGCATGAGCCTGCCCGGCAGCTCGGCGCAGAACGCGGTCTCCCAGGCCAAGCGCGACGACTGCAAGGCGGCCGGCGCGGCGGTGCTCGAGCTGCTCGAGCGCGACATCAAGCCCTCCGACATCATGACCCGCCGGGCCTTCGAGAACGCCATCACCGTGGTGATCGCCCTGGGTGGCTCCACCAATGCGGTGCTGCACCTGATCGCCATGGCCAGCACCATCGGCGTGGAGCTCTCGCTTGCCGACTTCACCGAGATCGGCCGCCGCGTGCCGGTGGTCGCCGACCTGCGCCCCAGCGGCCACTACATGATGAGCGAGCTGGTGGCGATCGGTGGCATCCAGCCGCTGATGAAGACCCTGCTCGAGGCCGGCCTTCTCCACGGCGACTGCCTGACGGTGACCGGCCAGACGCTTGCCGAGAACCTGGCCGATGTCGCCCCCTATCCCGATGACCAGCAGATCATCGCGCCGATGGATCGCCCGGTGAAGGCCGAGAGCCACCTGCGCATCCTGCACGGCAACCTGGCGCCGGAAGGGGCGGTGGCCAAGATCACCGGCAAGGAGGGCACGCGCTTCGCAGGCTCCGCCAGGGTGTTCGGCTCCGAGGAGGAGGCCCAGGCACGCATCAATGACGGCACCGTGGTGGCCGGCGACGTGGTGGTGATCCGCTACGAGGGGCCCCGGGGCGGGCCCGGCATGCGCGAGATGCTCACCCCGACCTCGGCGATCATGGGCCGGGGGCTCGGCAGCGAGGTGGCGCTGATCACCGACGGGCGCTTCTCCGGCGGCAGCCATGGCTTCGTGGTAGGTCACGTGACCCCCGAGGCCTTCGACGGCGGCCCCCTGGCGCTGGTGGAGGATGGCGACCTGATCACCATCGATGCCGAGGCCGATACCATCGACGTCGACCTCTCCGACGAGGAGCTGATGCGCCGCCGCGCCGCCTGGCGCCAGCCCGAGCCGCGCTATGCGCGGGGGGTGCTGTCGAAGTACGCGCGCACGGTGAGCTCGGCCTCCACCGGGGCGGTGACCGACCTGCCGGAGTGACCCTTCCCGGCCGCCGGCATCGCGCCCGGCGGCATGGGCTATGCTTCGTCACGGCAGGCGCCGGCCGCTACCGGTGCCTGTCGCGATGCCCGGCGACACGGAGGCCACCATGCCCGAGCCCATCGGGGGGGTCCTGCCCGAACTGGGCGTGCATTCCGAGACCGGCACCCTGCGGCAGGTGATCGTCTGCCGTCCGGGCCTGGCCCATCGGCGGCTGACGCCTTCCAACTGCCATGCCCTGCTGTTCGACGACGTCTTCTGGGTCAAGCAGGCCCAGCAGGATCATGACGTCCTTGCGGGCGTGATGCGGGACAAGGGCGTGGAGGTGCTCGACGTCAACGACCTGCTGGCCGAGACCCTCGATATCACGGAAGCCCGCGCCTGGGTGCTGGACCACCGGATCACCTGGAACCACATCGGGGTGGGGATGGTGTCCGACCTGCGCGCCTGGCTGGACGAGCTGCCGGGCGATGCCCTGGCCGGGTTCCTGGTCGGCGGGCTGGGGGTGAGGGACCTGCCGTTCGAGCCGGTGGGGCTGTTCGGCAACCACCTGGGGCATGCCGGCTTCGTGCTGCCGCCCCTGCCCAACTTCCTCTTCACCCGCGACAGCAGCGCCTGGATCCATGGCGGGGTCACCCTCAATCCCATGCGCTGGGCCGCCCGCCAGCCCGAAACCCTGCTGATGGCGGCGGTCTATCGCTTCCATCCGGCCTTCGCGGGCCGGGTGAAGGTGCACTGGGGGGATCCCCTGGCGGACCACGGCCTCGCCACCCTCGAGGGCGGGGATGTCATGCCGGTGGGGCACGGCACGGTGCTGGTGGGCATGGGCGAGCGCTCCTCGCCCCAGGCCATCGGCCAGCTGGCGAAGGCGCTGTTCGACAGCGGCACGGCCGAGCGGGTGGTCGCCTGCCAGCTCCCCCGGTCCCGCTCGGCCATGCACCTGGACACGGTCTTTACCTTCTGTGGCGGCAACGTGGTGACCGCTTTCAGGGAGGTCGCGGAGGCGGTGGTCTGCTATGACCTGCGTCCCGGCGAGGGCGGCAGGACCCTGGCGTTCCGGCGGGACCCGCGCCGGCTGTTCGACATTGTCGCGGACATCCTGGGCTACCCGGCGCTGGAGGTGGTGCCCACCGGCGGCGACACCCCGGAGGAACGCGAGCGCGAACAGTGGAACGACGGCAACAACGTGCTGGCGTTGAGCCCCGGTGTCGTCGTCGGCTATGACCGCAACGATGACACCAATGCGGCGCTCGAGGCGGCGGGTATCGAGGTGCTGGCCATTCCCGGCGCCGAGCTGGGAAGGGGACGCGGCGGCGGGCGCTGCATGAGCTGCCCGACCCGTCGTGATCCTGTCTGAGAGGGGAGGGAAGCCGCATGGCATATGGTATCGAGAGCCGGCATCCGGCCCCCGGTGTGATTCTCGTCGCGATCCTGGGAGGCTGACATGCTGGTGGTGGCGGCACTGGGCGGCAACGCCCTCCTGAAGCGCGGGGAGCCGCTGACGGCCGCGGCGCAGCGGGCGAACGTGCAGGTGGCGGTCCGCGCGCTGGCCGAGATCGTGCGCGCCGGGCATCGCTTGGTGATCACCCATGGCAACGGCCCCCAGGTGGGCCTGCTGGCGCTGCAGGGCGCGGCCTATCGGCCGGACGAGGCCTATCCGCTGGACGTGCTGGGCGCCGAGACCGAGGGCATGATCGGCTACATGATCGAGCAGGAGCTGGAGAACGCGCTCGACCATGACCGCCCGGTGGCCACCCTGCTGACCCAGGTGGTGGTGGATCCCCGGGATCCCGCCTTTGCCCATCCCACCAAGTTCGTCGGGCCGGTCTACGAACGGGACGAGGCCGAGCGTCGCGCGGCGGCGGCCGGCTGGCAGATCGCCCGGGACGGCGACAAGTGGCGTCGGGTCGTGCCGTCGCCGACGCCGCTGGAGATCCCGGACCTGCGGGTGCTGCAGCTGCTGCTCGCCCAGGGCGTGGTGGTGGTCTGCACCGGGGGCGGCGGGATCCCGGTCCTGCGCCGGGAGGATGGCAGCATGATCGGCGTGGAGGCGGTCATCGACAAGGACGCTGCCAGCGCGCTGCTGGCGCGCCAGCTGGGCGCCGACGCCCTGCTGCTGCTGACCGATGTGGAGGCGGTGTACCGGGATTACGGCACGGACGCCGCGACCCCGGTTCACGAACTGACGGTTGTCCAGGCCCGGGAGATGGCCCTGCCGGCCGGTTCCATGGGACCCAAGCTGGCGGCCGCCTGTGACTTTGCCGAAACTGGTGGTATCAGCGGCATCGGCCGGCTGGTCGATGCCGTCTCCATCCTCGAGGGAAGGGCGGGGACACGGGTGTCAGCCGACGCATAGGCCGCGCAGGTCCTGAACCCCCAGGGCGGGGCCCTCAACGGGCGCAGGTGCGAAAGCCGGCCAGGATGTCCTGGCGGTCCGGCGTGAAGAAGTTGCGGTAGCCGTTGTGGGCCAGCCGCGAGCGGGTGGCCCAGGCGCCGCCGCGCAGCACGTAGCGCCCCTCCCGGAACCAGGGGGCCGAGTAGTCGCGGTAGAGCTCGGGTTCGAAACCCGGGAAGGGCGCGAAGGGCGAGGCCGTCCACTCCCAGACGTTGCCCAGCATCTGCCGGCAGCCGAAGGCGCTGTCGCCCTCGGGCAGCGCCGCCACGTCGAGCCGGCCCAGGCGCCAGGCGTCGAGGTTGGCGCGGGCGGCATCCGGCGGTGACTCGCCCCAGGGGAAGCGTCGCTTGCCGGGGGCGAGCGAGCCCCCGTCGGGTGACGGCGCCCGGCTGGCGGCGACCTCCCATTCCGCCTCGCTGGGCAGGCGTCGCCCGGCCCAGCGGCACCAGGCCTCGGCCTCGTGCCAGCCGACGTGCACGACCGGCTGGTGGGAAGCCAGCGGCCGCCAGCGGTCGAAGCAGCGCTCCTCCCAGTGGCCATCGGTGTCGCGGCGCCAGTAGATCGGCCCCTGCAGCGCCTGGTGCTCGCGCCACTGCCACCCGGCCTCGCTCCACAGCTCGCGCCGCGCGTAGCCGCCGTCCTCGATGAAGGCGGCGTACTCTGCGTTGGTGACCGGCGCCCTGGCGATCGAGAAGGGCGCCACCTCGACCTCCAGGGGCGGCTTCTCGTTGTCGAAGCGGAAGGGCACGGCCTCGTCGGAGCCCAGCCGGTGGCGCCCGCCGGGGATGGCCACATCGCCGGGCAGGGGGCCGTTCGAGGCGGGAGCGGGACGCTGGCCCGGCAGTGGGGTGCCCAGGTCCGGGGCCGGGTCGCCCAGCGTCTGGCGGGTATAGAGGAAGGCCTCGCCGTGCATGTCCTCGTGCAGGGTGGTGAGCTGGTAGACATAGCTCTGGGCGGCGCTCGCGGTGCCGTCGGGCAGGCGCTCGAGCATCGCCTGCTGTACCCGCGAGAGGTAGTCCAGGGTCTCGTCGCGGGAGGGCAGCGGTAGCGCCCAACGGTCGTCGTGGGCGATGCTGCTCGAATCGAACAGCCGGTCGGCGCCGGCGAGCTGGTAGTCGGGCAGGCCATGGAGGCCGCGCAGGGCGAAATGGTCGTGGAAGAAGCCCAGGTGGCCGAGCTCCCACAGCGGCGGGTTGACGATCGCCAGGCGCGGGCCCAGCTCGCGGGCCTCGAGGATGTCCTGCATCAGCGCCAGGCTGCGGGTGCGGGCATCGACGAGCATCGCCGCCAGCTCATCGGCGGCCCGCGGCGGCGTCGGTGGTGTGCCGAGAGGTGAAGAGGGCATGCTGACTTCCTCGAGGAGAGACCATGGCATTGAAGGTAGCCCTGATCAGCCCGGCGGGTCGAGGCTCACGAGCCGGCAACCGCGCCACGGCGACCCGCTGGGCGGGCCTGCTGCGGACGCTGGGCTGCCGGGTGCGGATCGCCGGCGCCGAGGAGGACACCGACCGTTGGCAGATCGCCGGCCAGCCGCCCGACCTGGTGATGGCGCTGCATGCCTGGCGCAGCCATAGGGCCATCCGCACCGCTCGCCGGGCCTTCCCGGGCTGCCCCCTGGTGGTGGTGCTGACGGGCACCGACGTCTATCGCTTCCAGCACAGTCATCCCGAGGCGTTCGAGGAGAGCCTGGCGGCGGCGGATGCCCTGGTCGGCCTGCATGACCGCCTGGCCGAGGACCTTCCCCCGCGTTTCCTGTCGCGGCTGCAGGTCGTCCACCAGTCGGCGCAGCCGCTACCTCCGCATGCCCCGCGGCCGGGTCGCCGGCATCTGGACGTGCTGGTGGCGGGCCACCTGCGCGAGGAGAAGGACCCGCTGCGCGCGGCGCTTGCGGTGCGCGACCTGCCGGCGGACTCGCGGCTGCGGGTCATCCAGCTGGGCGGTGCCCTGGACGAGGCCTGGGCCAGGGCGGCCCGTGACGAGATGGCGGGCAACCCCCGCTACCGCTGGCTGGGTGACCAGCCTCGCTGGCGGGTGCGACGGTGGATGGCCCGGGCCCGGCTGATGGTGATCAGCTCGCGCATGGAGGGGGGCGCCAACGTGGTCAGCGAGGCCTGCGTGGCGGGCCTGCCGGTGCTGGCCTCCGACATCCCGGGCAACCGCGGCCTGCTGGGCGAGGACTATGTCGGCTACTTCCCGGTCGCCGATACCGCGGCGCTTGGCGACCTGCTGCGCCGCGCCGAGACCGAGCCGGCCTTCGTCGAGGGCCTGCGCCGCCAGGTGCTGGCGCGTGCGCCGCTGTTCACTCCCGAGGCCGAGCGTGAGGGGCTGGCGCGGGTCATCGTCGCCTGCGGGCTCACCCCCTGATGCCGTCCCGCCCCCGGCTCCCTCTGCCCGCCATCATCGGTCCTCAGCCCCTCAGGTGGATGGGCTCCAGCGCCTCGCCGGGGTCGAGGACCCGACCGATGACGGCGGCCCGGGCATAGCCCAGGGCATGCAGGGCGTCCAGGCAGGCCCCGGCGCGTTCGGCGGGCACGCTGGCCAGCAGGCCGCCGGCGGTCTGGGGGTCGAAGAGCAGCGGGTAGCGGGGGTGGTCGACCCACGCGGCCTGGTCGCGGATGGCCCGGCGCAGGCGCACGTTGGCGGGCTGCAGGGAGCTCAGGATGCCGGCGGCCACGGTCTCCTCCGCGCCCTCGAGCAGCGGCAGGGCGGCCAGGTCGAGTTCGGCATCCACGCCCGAGGGACGGGTCATCTCCACCAGGTGCCCCAGCAGGCCGAAGCCGGTGAGGTCGGTGCAGGCGGTGGCGCCGTGCTCCCGCAGGCAGTTCGCCGCCTGGCGGCTGGACTGGCTCATGCTCGTGAGTGCCGCATCGATCCAGCGCCCGCGGGCGGCGAGCCGCGCATGGGCGGCGAACAGGGTGCCGGTGCCGATGGGCTTGGTCAGGATCAGCGCCTGGCCGGGCCGCAGGCCGCCCTTCGTCAGGGCGCTGTCGCCGCCGGCATCGATCAGGCCATTGACGGCAAAGCCCAGGGCCAGCTCGCTGCCCTCGCCGGTGTGCCCGCCGACCAGGGCGCAGCCGGCCTCGTTGAGCACCTCCACGGCGCCGGCCATCATCTGGTAGACGGTGTCCTCCACCTTGGCCTCGAGCCCATGGGGCACCGTGGCCACGGCGGTGGCGGTCTGCGCCTCGGCGCCCATGGCGAAGATGTCGCCCAGGGCGTGGTTGGCGGCGATCCTGCCGAACACATAGGGGTCGTCGATGAAGGCGCGGAAGAAGTCGATGGTATGCACCATGTCCTTGCCCGGCGGTACCCGCACCACGGCGGCGTCGTCCGGGGCATGCAGGCCGACCAGGACCTCCTCGCGCGCCACCGGCTCCAGGGTCGAGAGGGCCCGGGAGAGCACCGAGGCGCCCACCTTGGCCCCGCAGCCGCCGCAGCGCATGGCAATGGCCGAGATCGCCTGGCTGTGCTCCTCCTCGTCCAGCACCACCCGGCTGGGGGGCGGGGCCTTCATGGTGTCCTGCATCATGGGCGGCAGGTCGTTGAAGCGGGCCATGAAGCGCCGGTCGATGAAGTCCTTCCAGCGCCATACCCAGTCGCCGGCCAGGCACATCGCGCCCCGGGAGGCCACGGCGTGGCGGTCGCCGGTGCTGATCAGGGCCAGCCATCTCGCCTGGGGGCGGTAGGGGGTGAGGGGACGGCCGGTCACGGCGGCGCGCAGGTTGTCGGCCAGCGGTCGGCCCTGGCGCACGGCGAAGACCCCGGCCTTCTCGCGGGGATGGTTGACCTGGGTGGCGATGTCGCCGGCGGCGAAGATGCGCGGGTCCGACGGCGAGCGCAGGGTGTCGTCGACCTGGATGAAGCCGTCGTCATCGAGTTCGAGCCGGGTGTCCTTGAGCCAGTCGGCACCGCCGGCGTTGGTCACCCAGACGATCTCGTCGGCGCCGTGCCAGCTGCCGTCGGCGGCCTGCAGGTGGCCCGCCTCGACGTCGACGACCTCGGTGGCGGTATGCACCTCGACCCCCCGGCGGCGCAGCGTGACGTCGAAGTGCTGGCGTACCCGGGCATTGTGGGTGGGCAGGATGCTCTCGCCGCGGGTGAAGAGGGCAAAGGCGAGCTCGGCCGGGTCGCGCCCGCGGGCGGCCAGCTCCCTGCCCAGCCGGTACTGCATGGCCAGCAGCAGCTCGACGCCGCCGGCGCCGCCGCCGACCACAGCGACGCGGGTCCGGCCCGGGTGCGCCTCGATGCGCCGGAGCAGCGTCTGCCAGCGGTCGTTGAACTGGTGGATCGGCTTGACCGGGACGGCGTGCCCGGCGGCACCGCCTAGCGCATCCACGCGCGGCGTCGAACCGATATTGATCGACAGCCAGTCATAGGGCACAGGGGGGCGCGAGCGGCAGAGCACGGTGCGGGCATCGTGGTCGATGCCGATGGCCTCGTCGCGGAAGAAGCGCGCCCCGGCGTATTCGGCCAGCCGGCGCAGGTCGATATGCACCTCGTCGTAGGTGTAATGCCCGGCGACATAGCCCGGCAGCATGCCCGAGTAGGGGGTATGGGTGTCGCGGCAGATCAGGGTGAGCCTGACGCCCGGCTCGGGCTTCATGGCGAAGCGCTTCAGCACCCCCACGTGGGTATGCCCGCCGCCGACGAGGACGATATCCCGTAACGCTGGTAATCCCGGGGGCTGCTGCGGTTGCTGCATGGTCAGGCTCGCTCTAGATTGGTGAGGCGTTGCCGCCACAGTCTAAAGGCAAACCGGTGAGGCGACGCCAGAACCGTTCGCCAGCGAGGGGTCCCTGATGTCCGCAGCCGTGCAGTTCCATGACCAGCATGCCGGCGAGGCGGGGCCCTCGTTTCGCGACGAGGTGATCCGGGGGCTCGGCGCCACGCCGAAGGCCCTGTCGCCCAAGTATTTCTATGACGAGCGGGGCTCGCGGCTCTTCGAGGCGATCTGCGAGCAGCCCGAGTATTACCTGACCCGCACCGAGGAGGGCATCCTGTCCCGGGCCGCCGACGAGATCGCGGCGCGGGTCGGCCCGGATTCGCTGATGGTCGAACTGGGCAGCGGCGCCAGCCGCAAGGTCAGGCTGCTGCTGGAGGCGATGCGTCCCCGCCGCTACCTGGGCATGGATATCTCCCGCGACTTCCTGCTGCAGAGCACCCGTCGCCTGGCGGCGGACTACCCCTGGCTGGAGGTGCATGCCGCCTGGGGGGACTTCTCGCGCCGCCTCGAGCTGCCCCCGGGCCTCGAGGGCCGCCGGGTGGTGGCGTTCTTCCCCGGCTCGAGCATCGGCAACTTCACCCCGCGCGAGGCCGAGGCCTTCCTGGCCCGCCTGCGCCGGGCGATGCCGCCGGGCAGCGGGGTGCTGGTCGGCGTCGACCTGGTCAAGGACCACGAGATTCTGGAGGCGGCCTACAACGATGCCGCGGGTGTCACGGCGGCCTTCAACCTCAACCTGCTGGCGCGCATGCGCCGCGAGCTGGGGGCCGCGGTGAAGTTGGATGCCTTCCGACACCTTGCCTTCTTCAATGCGCCGGCATCGCGCATCGAGATGCACTTGGTCAGCCGGCAGCGCCAGGCCATTACCCTCGACGGACAGCGCTTCGCCTTCGAGCAAGGCGAGACGCTGCACACCGAGAACTCCTGCAAGTACAGCGTGGCGGGGTTCCAGGCCCTGGCGGCGCGTGCCGGCTACCGGTCACGCGCCGTGTGGTGCGATGACGAGGCGCTGTTCAGCGTGCACTATCTCTCAAGCGACCAGCTATCGAGCGACTAGCTGTGTAAACCCATCAGGTTGTTCACGGAAAGGCCCAGCCGGCTAACCGGAGGATGATAATCCAGGCTGGCATGCGGCCGATGCCAGTTGTACTGATGGAGCCAGGCAGGCAGGTGCCTGCCACGCTCTTCCGAACTTACGTATGACCGAGCGTAGGCCCACTCACGTAGTGCCGTCTGGATGAATCGTTCCGCCTTGCCGTTGGTGCGGGGGCTGTACGGCTTGGTCCGGCGGTGTTTCAGCCTCAGCCGCCGGCACAGGCGCCGGAAGCGCCGAGACCGGTAGCAAGCACCGTTGTCGGTGAGCACCCGGGTAAAGCGGATGCCCAGGCCGGCGTAGTAGCGCATGGCCCGCAGCAGGGCCAGGCAAGCGCTCCAACTCGTCTCGTCCGGGTGAACGCTGCTGAAGGCCACTCGCGTGTGGTCATCGATGGCGACATGAACGTACTCCCACCCTGCGCCACGCGTGTTCTGCTGGCGATCGCCGGTCACGCGATGCCCCGGTCGCTCGAAGCGTCCCAGCTTCTTGATGTCCAGATGCAGGAGGTCCCCTGGGGCGTCGTGTTCATAGCGGTTGTCGGGCCTTGCCGGGGACAGGACAGCCAACCGGTTCAGCCCATTGCGTTTGAGAATGCGCGCCACCGTGCTCTGGCCGATGCCCAGTGCCTCGGCGATCTGGCGATAGGTCTGGCGCTGCTGACGACGTTCGATGATCTGCTCCACAGTAGCCGCGCCTGTCGCGAAGGGGCTTCGGGCAGGGCGTGACGTACGATCCTTGAGACCGGCGCGACCCTCCTCGCGGAAACGACGCACCCACTTGTAGACCGTTCTCACACTGACGCCCTGGGCTTGTGCTACTTCTCTGGGCCGAAGCCCTTCATCGATCACGCGAGCGGCCAGCAGGGCTCGACCATGCGGAGTGAGACGGGCATTCTTATGGGTGTTCATCCGGGCCTCCTGGAGCGATTGGTTGGTTCGCATCTCCAGTCTTCCGGGTAGGCTCCGGATGAACAACCTACCGAGAGATCACAACTAGCGATCGGGTGACCAGCCGCTCGCTGGGCCGGGCAGCGCTGCCCGTCAGGCCTCGAGCCGGGTCACGCGGATCGGCAGGCCCTGGCGCACGGCGGCGCCGCTGATGGGCTCGAGCCAGGTACCGTCCACGCGGCGGGTCGGGTCCTTGAAGCCCAGGTCGTTGATGTTGATGCCGGCGCGCAGCCACTCCAGGTCGGGCTGGGACTCGCCGTCGATCACGTGGGGGGTGGCCCCCAGGTCGCGGTGGCCGTAGCCGTGCTCGATGCCCAGGGCCCCCGGCATCACCCCCTCGCCGACCAGCGCCAGGGCGACCACGCTGCCGCCGGGGCTCTCGATGCGGATGGTGTCGCCGTGGCGGATGCCGAAGCGCTCGGCGTCCTGGCGGTGCATCATCACCGGGTTGTAGGGCTTGATCATGCGCAGCCGCTCGAGGCCGATGGCGTAGGAGTTCATCAGGTTCGACTTGAACGAGAACGCCAGCAGCGGCCACTCGTCCTCGGTGAACACCTCGCGCATGGCGCGGCCGTCGGCCAGCGGCGGCAGGGCATGGCGCGGCACGCCGCGGTTGGGTTCGCCGGTCTGGGTGTTGATGCTGGTGCCCACCTGCTCGTTGTAGACGCACAGGGTGCGCTTCCAGGCGCTGGTGAGGTTCTCGCCCTTGAAGTGGTCCTTGAACGCCTCGAAGCGCCCGCCGCGGGCGTAGAGGTAGGCCACCGGGCCGTGTTCCTCGGGCGGCAGGGTGCGCGCCAGCCTCGGGATCAGCGGCGCCAGCCCGGCGTGGTCGATGTCGTTTCGCCCGGCGGCCGGCAGTGGCTCGCCCTGGAAGGCCACGTTGGCCGCGGCGCGCAGGAAGAAGTCCTCGGCGCGATTCAGCGGGTGCAGGTTGCCGTCGGCGTCGGGGATCGCGCCCTCGCCGAAGCCGGGCAGCCCCAGGCGCTTGGCGGTGGCGATGAAGAAGCTTTCCATGGAGACCGGTTCGCCTTCCTTGGTCTTCTGCTGGCGCGGCTCCACCACCGGCCAGCAGGCGGTGGTCATCCTGCCCAGGGTGCCTTTCCAGGCGCCGGTGAAGCCCCACACCTCGTACATCACCGAGTCCGGCACGATGTAGTCGGCGTAGCGGTTGGTCTCGTTGAGGAAGCCGTCGACGGCGACGAAGAGCCCCAGGCGCTTCGGGTCCTTGAGCTTGTCGGCGATCAGCGCCTCCAGGCCCGCCTGGCCGTAGATGGGGTTGGCCATGCAGCCGATGACTGCCTTGATCGGGTAGGGGTAGCCGTCCAGTGCCGAGGGCAGGTGCTCGGTCAGCGTCGGCGGTGCCAGTGAGCGCCAGGGGGCACGGGCGGGGTAGGGGGGCTCCCCGGCGGCCACCTTGCGCTGGTACTCGGAGGACTCCTCGTAGGGGAAGCGCGAGCGGGAGAGAAACACGCCCTTGGGGCCGCGCTTGCCGGGGAAGTTGGCCAGGTCGTAGCGGGGGCCTCCGCCCACGCCGTTGAACTGGCCGCCGCCGGGGGCGCTGCCGCCCTTGCGGTTGTGGTTGCCGGCCAGCACGTTGAGCATCTGCATGCCGAAGGCGGCGTAGAAGCCGTTGCCGGACATCATGCCGCCGTGGGAGTTGGTCACCGCGCGGCGGCCATGGCTGGCGAAGCGGGTGGCCAGGTCGATGATGGTGGCCTCGGGAATGCCGCAGTGCGCGGCGTACTCGGCCAGGGAGTATTCGTTGGCGGACTCGCGCAGCAGCACCATGCTGCTCTTGACCCGCACGTTCTCGCCAGGCCCTTCCTCAAGACCAGCGAGTTCGACGTCGCGGTCGACGAAGAGCTCGGCAGCCATGACATCCATGCTCTTCGCCAGCTCGCCGTCGGCCATCACCATGGGCACGTCGGCATCGCTTCCGGCCTCGGCCAGGCCCAGGTCGCTGGCGCGCAGGAAGCGGCCGCGACGCGGGTGCTCCTCGGTAGCGATCACCAGGTGGGTGGCGTTGGTGTGGGTCGCTTCATTGGCGGCGTCCGCGGCGGATTGGCCGGGCAGCGCCAGGAACTCCTTCGCGTAGCCCTCGTGGTCGAGCAGCCACTGGATCATGGCCATGGCCAGGGCGCTGTCGCTGCCCGGGCGGATCGGCACCCAGCGGTTGTGATCGGCGGCATGGGAGGCCGAGGCGTTGAGGCCCGGATCCACCACCACGTACTCCAGGCTGCCCTCGGCGCGCGCCTGGGCGATCAGCCGCCCCTGGCGCTTGAAGGGGTTGCCGGCCTGGCTGGGGGCGGTGCCCACGTAGAGGATGAAGTGGGCGTTCTGGATGTCCGGCTTGGTGTGGGCGTTCTTGGCCAGGTCATCCATCACCGCGCCGGACCCCATGCGATAGGCCAGGCCGCAGTAGGAGCCATGGTGGCCGTAGTTGCGGGTGCCGAAGGCGTTGAAGGCGAAGCGCTTGAGCAGCGCCGAGCGTCCGTAGTCGGTGGCCTCCATCACCATCAGCTGGTTGGCCTTCGGGCCGTACTCGGGGTTCTCCGGGTCGGTGGGGGTGTCAAGGTCATGTATGGCGCGAAGCCCGTCCACGTGGCCCTCGCCGAACAGGTCGCCGCCTTCGCAGATCTCCTCGATGACCTGCTCGAAAGGCACCTTCTGCCATTCACGGCTGCCGCGCCCGCCCACCCGCTTGAGGCAGTGGGTGACGCGGAAGGGGCTGTCGATCTGCGCCATCATGGCGTTGCCGCGGGCGCAGGCGGTGGAGCGGTTCTGCTGGCCCTGGTCGCCATAGGCGCTCAGCCCGCGCAGGGCCTCGACCACCGGGGTGCGCATGGGCAGGTGCTCGTCGGAGGAGAGCGGGTTGTAGGGGTTGCCGGAGACGCGCAGCACCTGGTCGGTGGCGTTGTCGACGCGCACCCGCACGCCGCACTTGGTGGTGCAGCCGTAGCAGACGGTGAAGGCCACGCGCTGGTCGGGGTTGAGGGTCAGCTCGCCGCTCTCGGGGTCGACGGTGTACTCCGGCGCCAGGGAGTTGCCGTGGATGCGGTGCTCGGGCGTCTCGCCGGCGCTGCCGGTGACGCCCTTGGCCATCTTGACCAGCGGGTCGGAGTAGCCGGCGGCGAAGGTGGCGGCACCGCCGGCGGCGACGGCGCCCTTGAGGAAGCGGCGACGTGAGGTGTCGGGTGACTTAGCCATGACGGAGGGCTCCTTCGACGTCAGGATGTTCGGGGGCGGCGGGGGAGGCGTCGGCGGCGCTGCCGCCCCGGGAGGCCTGGCGCCACGGCACGAAGAGGTCGACCAACAGGAGGGCGGCGAGCCACAGGCCGAAGGTGCCGACGATGCCGAGAATGCCGGACGAGCCGGCGGGGATGCCGTAGTGGTGGAAGCCGGCGCTGTGGCGGGCCACGGTCTGCACGTCCATCAGCACCACCCAGCGGAACATCCAGCCGACGTGCAGGGCCACCAGGCCGAGCACCCAGGCCCAGGCGTAGAGTGCCGGGCGGCGTGAGGCGGGGCGGGTGAGCAGGTAGAGCACGGCGCCGAACAGCACCAGGCCGGTGAGGCCACCCCACAGGGCGGTGCTGCGCCACTCGGCGCTGTCGCGCACGGATTCCATCGCCGCGGCCACGGAGCCGACGTTGGCGTTGATGCCGTCGAGGAACCAGCTGCCGGCGACGAGTCCGGCCACCAGGCAGGCCCCCAGCATCACCTTGAGCATCTGCCGACTGACCGTGGTGCTGCGCTCACCGGCCACGCGGTTGAGCACCAGGGTCAGGCCGGTAGCGGCGATGAAGCCGGTGGCCACGAACATCGGCGGCAGCCAGACGGTGTGCCACAGCGGACGGGCCTTGACGATGGCCACCTCGGCGCCGGTATAGAGCATGATGCCGGTGGAGAGGGCCAGGGTCCCCAGACCCACCAGCACCACCAGGGCGCGCGGGGTGGGAGCGGAGCCGAAGGACAACCAGTGGGCGACGAAGCCCTTGAGCCCGGGGGCCTGGCGATGGGCCTGCAGCGCCGGACGCCAGGCGAGCCAGGCCAGCACGATCACGCCGACCACGTAGAGGGGCAGCACCAGGCTGCCGACGGACATCCAGGAGTGGCTGTTGGCGTAGGCATAGAAGTGCCAGAAGCGCAGCGGCTGGTGCAGGTCGGCGAGCAGCGCCACCGGCGCCACCAGGGTGGTGGTGAGGCAGGCGAGCAGCGCCAGGCGTGCGGTGGGCAGCCAGGCTTTCCTGCCGAATACCAGCGCGGGGGCGGCCAGCCACAGGGTGGCGTAGGAGAGCGCGATCATGAAGAAGTACTGCACCGCCCAGGGGTACCAGGCGATGTCGTAGCGCGGGGCGAGCAGCTCAATGGTGGAATTCATAGCCCATCTCCTTGCCGTGGGGGTCGAGGACGTCCAGGGCGACCGGCTCGGCGTCGGGGCGAGTGACGAAGCGCTCGTCCATGCCGAGATAGAAGACCTGGGGCAGGGTGTTCTTCTCGGGCTGCAGCACCATCAGCTCGTCGCGGTGCTCGGCGATCATGCGGCTGATCTGGCTCTCGGGGTCGCGCATGTCGCCGATGATCCGCGCGCCGCCTACGCAGCTCTCCACGCAGGCCGGCAGCAGGCCCGCCTCCAGGCGGTGGGCGCAGAAGGTGCACTTGTCGGCGGTCTGGGTGCGCTCGTTGATGAAGCGGGCGTCGTAGGGGCAGGCGTTGACGCAGTAGGCGCAGCCCACGCAGCGGTCGCTGTCCACCACCACGATGCCGTCCTGGCGCTGGAAGGTGGCCTCCACCGGGCAGACCGGCACGCAGGGCGGGTTCTCGCAGTGGTTGCACAGGCGCGGCAGCATGAAGGTGGCGACCTCACCGGTCTCCTGGTGCGCCACCTCGTACTGGGAGACGGTGGTACGGAAGCTGCCCAGGGGGGCGGCGTTCTCGATATGGCACGACACGGTGCAGGCCTGGCAGCCGATGCACTGGCGCAGGTCGATGAGCATGCCGTAGCGCTTGCTGGGATCGCCTTCACGGCGGGGCGGCTGCTGGTTGATGCCGGCGCTGGCGATGCTCGAGAGCGGTACCATCGCGGCGCCCGCGCTGAGGCGGGCCAGCTGGCCGAGCAGGGTGCGGCGAATGGGGTCCATGGCGCCTCCGGTGGCCTGGTGGGGCGGCGTCTCCGCCTTAGGGACAAGGGTTGATACCGGAAGGCTACCTGCGACCAAGGTCTAGGCACTTGATGTCAGTCAAGAGTTCGTTAGCAAGCTCTTAATCCTGGCATAATGTTCATTCAAATAGTTGAGAATAAAGGGCTTTCTGACGCCCGGCAGGCAAGAAAAAAACGCCCCGCGGGGAAGGCGGAGCGTTCGCTGTTCGTCATCGAGTCGGCCTCCCGCGGGAGGGGGCGATCAGGGCGGTGAGCCGCTCGGGTCGATGGTGCGATAGACGAGGCGGAGCTCGTCCACGGAGAGGTGCTCCAGTTTCCCCGAGAGGAGGTCGCTGATCTTCTGCATCGGCAGGCCTGCGCGGCGGGCGATTTCCTTGCTGCCCAGGTCCGACACGGCGATCAGCCGCGTGATGATGCGCATGAGGCGTGTACGTTTTTCCAGGTCCCTGACATCGAGGTCAGGGCAGCTTCGCGGGGGGTCGGTGAGTTCCGCGTGGGCGGTGTGACGTGCCGTGCTCATGATGCTCCAGTGGGCGGTTTCGACAGCCACACTATGGGGTCTATCCGACGATTTTGCCAGTATCGATTCGGTGATTCTTTGGTGTGAGATGAGGCCCTGTCGCGGGGTCGCCGTCCGGGGCAGGGTGTGCAGAATATCGAACCTTCCGGGCAGTCCGGCCGAGGGCTGGCAGATGGCGCCAGCGGCAGCTTCTGGATGCACATATCCTGATATTAACGGGCTTGTATTGTCCTGACCTGACGGGGATTCCTCGACTGCCATTGGCCAGTTGCGACAAATGTCTAGGCTCCGGGTGTTCAATATTCCTTGAACGTTTGTCCTTCGTTTACTATTTTTGTCGATGTTTTTAGGAAAAATCTTACATCATCACAATCGACAACCGACGAGAAGAGGCTGACATGAACAACGAGACGTCCACGGAGACGCACCTGACGCGAGTCCTTGCCCGCAAGGACGTGCTGGCCCTGGCCTTCGGCGCCATGATCGGCTGGGGCTGGATCGTGCTGACCGGCAGCTGGATCCAGTCGGCCGGCAGCCTGGGGGCGATCACCGCCTTCCTGATCGGCGGGCTGATCATCGTGCTGGTGGGCCTGACCTATGCCGAGCTGGCCTCGGCGATGCCCCAGGTGGGCGGCGAGCACGTCTACAGCTACCGGGCCATGGGGCACTTCGCCTCCTTCCTCTGTACTTGGGCGATCACCCTGGGCTACGTGAGCGTGGTGGCCTTCGAGGCCGTGGCGCTGCCCACCGTGGTGGAGCACCTCTTCCCGAATTATGCCGTGGGCAAGATGTGGAACATCGCCGGCTGGGACGTGAAGGCCACCTGGGTCGCCGTCGGCGTGGCGGGGTCGGTGCTGATGATGTGGATCAACTACATCGGCGTGCGCACCGCCGCCCTGGTGCAGAAGGTGGTGACCCTGCTGATCCTGGCGGTGGGCATCCTGTTCATCACCGGGGCCCTGTTTCAGGGCAGTACCGAGACCATGCAGCCGCTGTTCAGCGTCGAGGAGGGCGTGATGGGCGGCATCATGATGGTGATCATCATGGTGCCCTTCATGTTCGTCGGCTTCGACGTCATTCCCCAGGCCGCCGAGGAGATCAACCTGCCGTTCCGCGAGATCGGCCGGGTGCTGATGATCTCGGTGATCCTGGCGGTGTTCTGGTACTCCTTCATCATCCTGGGGACCGCGCTGATGCTCGATCCCGAGGCGCTGGGCGCGAGCTCCCTGGCGGTGCCGGATGCCATGCAGGCGGCCTTCCAGGCGCCCTGGGCCGGCAACCTGATGATCCTGGCCGGCATCGCGGGCATCATCACCAGCTGGAACGCCTTCTACATCGGCGGCTCGCGGGCCATCTATGCCCTGGCGCACTCCGGCATGCTGCCGGCCTTCCTGGCCAAGCTGCACCCGAAGCATCGCACCCCGACCAACGCCATCCTGGTGATGGGGGCGCTCTCTTCCATCGCGCCCTTCTTCGGCCGCCAGGCGCTGGTCTGGCTGGTGGTGGCCGGTGGCCTGGGCATCGTCATCGCCTACCTCTTCGTGGCGCTCTCCTTCGTGGTGCTGCGCCGGCGCGAGCCGGAGATGGCGCGCCCCTTCCGGGTCCGCCGTGGCAAGACCGTGGGGGCCCTGTCGGTGATCCTGTCGGTGATGCTGATCGGCATGTACCTGCCCGGCAGCCCCTCGGCGCTCTCCACCATCGAGTGGTTCATGTTCGCCGGCTGGATGGCGATCGGCCTGGTCCTCTATGCCTGGTCGCGACACCGCTATGGCGTCGCCTACAGCGACACCATGATGAAGCGCGAGCTGGCCGGCGCGGATCCCTATCCCGGTCGCTGATCCCTGGTGCGACAGACGGCCGCCCCTTTAGTCCCGGGGCGGCCATCGACAACAGGACGTAAAGGATGGCCACTGGCCGTCCTTTATTTTTGACAAAAACAAAAAATATAGATATTTTTAGATTGTGTCCACGTAACGCCATGGAGCCCCTGACATGACCGTACTGACCCAGCTTCCCGAGACCGCCATGCCCCTGCCCGCCGACATCCGCGGCTTCACGCTGGCCCCCTCCGCCCAGTCGCCGCGCCTGCTGCAGCTGACCGTCAGCCGCGAGGTCGTCGAGGCCTTCCTCGAGGCCGTCGCCGAGTGGCCGGTGCAGGCCCTGGAGTACAAGTCCATGCTGCGCTTCCGCGTGGCGAAGATCCTCGACGACCTGTGCGACAACACCCTGCAGCCGGTGCTGGTCAACACCCTGGTGGATCGCACCACCGGTGGCTTCCAGGTGGTTCCCGAAGGGCTCGACTCCGTCGAGCAGGCCGACGAGATGGTCAAGGTGGCCACCGCCGTGGCGCACCTGATGGGGCGTTCCAACTACGACGCCATGAGCGGCCAGTACTATGCCCGCTTCGTGGTGCGCAACGTCGACGAGTCCGACAGCTACCTGCGCCAGCCGCACCGCGTGATGGAACTGCACAACGACGGCACCTTCGTCGAACAGGACACCGACTACGTGCTGATGATGAAGATCGACGAGCAGCACATGGAGGGCGGCAACTCCCTGCTGCTGCACCTGGACGACTGGGAGGGGCTGGAGCGCTTCTATCACCACCCGCTTGCACGCCGGGCGATGCGCTGGACCGCGCCGCCCAGCAAGAACGTCGCCAAGGATGTCTACCATGCGGTCTTCGACGTGGACGCCAGCGGCCTGCCGATCATGTCCTACATCGACCAGTTCGTGCAGCCCAAGGACTTCGAGGAGGGCAACTGGCTGACCGACCTCTCCGAGTCGCTCGAGAACAGCCCGGCGATCCTCTCGGTGCCCAACCCGGTGGGCAGCTTCCTGCTGATCAACAACCACTTCTGGCTGCACGGCCGGGATCGCTTCACGCCCCACCCGGAGCTGCGCCGCGAACTGATGCGCCAGCGGGGCTACTTCACCCATGCCAAGACCCTGCGCAACCCGCGCCAGTCTTGAGCAGAGCGAGCCGAGGCGCCGCGAGGCGACCGGCGGGTTAGACTGACGAGGCCACGCCGTGACCACGGCGTGGCCGTCTCATGGGAGGAGCGAGGACGGCATGTACGATTTCATCATCATCGGCGGCGGCATCCTGGGCATGTCCACCGCCATGCAGCTCAAGCAGGCCTATCCGGACCGCCGCATGCTGGTGGTGGAGAAGGAGCGCGAGGCGGCGTGCCACCAGACCGGCCACAACAGCGGCGTGATCCACGCCGGGGTCTACTACACGCCCGGCAGTCTCAAGGCGCGCTTCTGCCTGGAGGGCAACCGCGCCACCAAGGCCTTCTGCGAGGCCCACGCCATCCCCTACGACAGCTGCGGCAAGCTGCTGGTGGCCACCAACGACCTGGAGATGCAGCGCATGCAGGCGCTGTGGGAGCGCACCGAGGCCAACGGCCTGGAGCGCGAGTGGCTGGGCCCCGAGGCGCTCGCCGAGCGAGAGCCCAACATCACCGGGGTCGGCGGCATCTTCGTGCCCTCCAGCGGCATCGTCGACTACGCCGCGGTGACCCGGGCCATGGCCGCCGAGTTCGAGCGGATGGGCGGCGAGGTCCGCTACGGGGCGGAGGTTACCGCCCTGGAGGAGCGGCGCCAGGAGGTGGTGGTGACCACCGGCGCCGGCGAGTTCACCGGGCGCTACCTCGTGACCTGCTCGGGGCTGATGGCCGACCGGGTGGTGCGCATGCTGGGCCAGGATCCCGGCTTCACCATCTGCCCCTTCCGCGGCGAGTACTATCGGCTGCCGGAGAAGCACAACGACATCGTCAACCACCTGATCTACCCGATCCCCGACCCCTCCATGCCCTTCCTGGGCGTGCACCTGACGCGGATGATCGACGGTTCGGTCACCGTGGGCCCCAATGCGGTGCTCGCCTTCAAGCGCGAGGGCTATCGCCGGCGCGACGTGTCCCTCGGTGACATGGCGAGGATGTTCAGCGACCCGGGCATCCTCAAGGTGCTGGGCCGCAACCTGAAACCGGGCCTCACGGAAATGAAGAACTCGCTGCACAGGCGCGGGTATCTGGAACTGGTGCGCAAGTACTGCCCGAGCCTGGGCCTGGAGGACCTGGGGCCCTACCCGGCCGGGGTGCGGGCCCAGGCGGTGTCCCGTGACGGCAAGCTGGTGGACGACTTCCTGTTCGTCAACACGCCGCGCACCGTCAACGTGGGCAATGCGCCCTCGCCGGCGGCCACCTCGGCGATCCCCATCGGCGCCCATATCGTCGACAAGGTGAAGGCGCTGGTCGAGGCGTGAGGCGAGGGTTCGACCTTGGGGGAATTGCCGAAAATCCCAAGGAACGTAGAAATAGTGGTATTGGGTTCTCACGCAGCGACCGTGCTAGCGTGAGATGGGGCGCCACGAGATGCCGGCGCCGAGACACTCCACAATAAACCTGGTTCCAGGACCGGAGGATTGCCATGCGTTTCTTCAAGTACGCCGCCGCCGCCACGCTGCTGGCCACGGCCCCCCTGGCTGCCGCCCAGCAGCTCTCCATCGCCACCGGCGGTACCGGCGGTACCTACTATCCCTACGGGGGTGGCCTGGCCGAGCTGATCGGCAACCACATCGAGGGGGCCGAGGCCGTTGCCGAGGTCACCGGTGCCTCCGTGGAGAACATGGGGCTGGTGTGGCGCGGTGACTCCGACCTCGCCCTGGCGCTGGCCGACACCGTCTACCAGGCCTACAACGGCACCGGCGACTTCGAGGGCCGCCAGCTGGAGAATATCCGCGCCCTGGCCTCCATCTACCCCAACGCCGTGCAGATCGTCACCCTGGCCGATTCCGGCATCGAGTCGCTTTCCGACCTCGAGGGCAAGACGGTCTCCGTGGGCGCGCCGGGCAGCGGTACCGAGGTCAATGCCCAGGCACTGCTCGAGGCCAACGGCATCAGCTACGACGATTTCGACCCGCGGCGCCTGAACTTCAACGAGACCGCCGACGCCATCCGCGATGGCGACATCGATGCCGGCTTCTGGAGCGTGGGCCCGCCCACCAGTTCGATCATGAACCTGGCCACCACCCGCGACATCCGCCTGGTCGGCCTGAGCCAGGAGGAGATCGACAAGGCCAAGGAGGCCGAGCCTGTCTTCGCCGCCTACAAGCTGAAGGCCGGCCTCTACGAGGGCATGGACGAGGCGGTGCAGAGCATCGGCATCCCCAACGTGCTGGCGGTGAGCAGCGAGATGGACGAGGAGCTGGCCTACCAGATCACCAAGGTGCTCTTCGAGCAGACCGACGAGCTGATCGCCATCCACCCGGCGGCCAATGACACCACCGTGGAGTTCAGCGTGGAGTCGACCCCGATTGCCTTCCATCCGGGCGCGCTGCGCTACTACGAGGAGGTGGGCGCCGAGATCCAGGACCACCAGCGCCCCTGAGGCGATGCGTGATTCGCCCCTGAACGCAGGGCGGGCCTGGCTGCCCGCCCTGCTGCTGTGTGCGGGTCTCGTCCTGGCCGGCCCGGCGGCAGGCCAGGACGAGGCCCGGCTGGAGGTGCTGGACGCCGAGGGCGAACACCTGGTGAGCCTGCCGATGCCCGAGGGGGAGGGTTGGTGCCTGGAGTGGAACCACTCGGTCGAGGGGTTCCCGGTGCTGGACTGCTATCGCCACCGGGAGGGGCGCATGGTGCTCGAGCGCAGCCACCTGCCTGACTTCGCGGCGGGGCTCGACCATATCCCCGGGCGCGGTCGCCAGGTCTCCGACGGCGAGGGCGGCTACTGGATCGAGGCGATCGACGAGCCGGTACCCGGCAATGCTTATCGGCTTCGGGTGGGCGCCATGCGCGTCGACCACCGCCTGGTGGTGGACGGCGAGCGCATCAGCCTGAGCGGACTGGCCGCGAACCGGCGAGTGACGATCCGCCTGAGCTTGGCTGCCGCTTCCCCTGACTGAACGACAACCCTTCGAGAGAACCACGATGAGCGATTCGGGTACCTCCCCCATCATTCCCGGCAGCCAGGCGAACCATTCCCGCCCGGTGCTGTGGCTGATCACCCTGGTAGCGGTGGGACTGTCACTGTTCCAGCTCTACTCCGCCGGCATCCAGCCGCTGGGCCTCTTCTACCAGCGCAGCATCCACCTGATGCTGATCATGATGCTGGCCTTCCTTATGTTCCCGCTGCTGGGGCCGAAGCATGATCGGGGCCCGATCAGTGGCCTGATCGACGCGGTCTTCCTCGGCGGGGCGCTGGTCACCGGTGGCTACCTGGTGCTCTATCTCGACGAGATCATCAACCGCGCCGGCTTCTGGAGCCAGACCGACATCGTGGTCGGCTGCATCGCCACCGTCACCGTCCTCGAGGCGGCGCGCCGGGCGGTAGGCCTGGGCATGACCATCATCGGCGTGGTCGCGATCCTCTACGCCTTCGCCGGCCCGCGCGGCGAGCTGCCATGGCTCGGCCAGTTCCTGCCCGGCATCCTCGAGCACCGCGGCTACAACCTGGACCGCCTGGTGGGCCAGCTCTACCTGGGCCAGGAGGGCATCTTCGGCCTGCCCATGGGCGTGGCGGCCACCTACATCTTCATCTTCGTGCTGTTCGGTGCCTTCCTGGAAATCACCGGCGCGGGCAAGTTCTTCATCGACCTGGCCTATGCCGCCACCGGCCGCCAGCGCGGCGGCCCGGCCAAGGCGGCGGTGATCGCCTCGGCGGGCATGGGCTCGATCTCCGGCAGCGCCATCGCCAACGTGGTGACCACCGGGGCCTTCACCATCCCGCTGATGAAGCGCCTGGGCTACAAGCCCCACCAGGCCGGCGGCATCGAGGCGGCGGCCTCCACCGGCGGGCAGATCATGCCGCCGCTGATGGGCGCCGGGGCCTTCCTGATTGCCGAGTACACCCGGATGCCCTACCTCGAGGTGGTCAAGGTCAGCATCCTGCCGGCCATCATGTACTTCGCCACCGTCTACCTCTTCGTGCACATCATCGCCCTGAAGCAGGGCATGCAGGGCATGGCGCGCTCGGAGCTGCCCCAGATGCGCGACGTGATGGGGGCCGGCTGGCACTTCCTGCTGCCGCTGCTGGTGCTGGTGTGGCTGCTGGTGATGAACATGTCGCCGATGCGGGTCGGCTACTACGCGATCCTCACCATGCTGGCCGTGGCGGTGCTGCGTTTCGCGGTGTGGTTCCTGTTCATCGCGCCGCGCGAGGGGCAGAAGGTGACCGGGGAGACGCTGCGCGAGGCGCTCAAGGCCGGGCTGGTCAAGCTGGTCGGCGGCCTGGAGCTGGGCGCGCGCAATGCCGTGGCCGTCTCCATGGCCTGCGCCGTGGCCGGCGTGATCGTCGGCGTGGTGGGCCTGACCGGGCTGGGGCTGAAGTTCTCCTCGATGATGATGGCCTTCTCCGGCGGCAACCTGCTGCTGGCGCTGGTGATGGTGCTGCTGGCCAGCCTGGTGCTGGGCATGGGGCTGCCGGTCACCGCTAGCTACATCGTGCTGATCGTGCTGGTGGGCCCGGCGCTGACCGCCGAGTTCGGGGTGCCGCTGCTGATCGCCCACCTGGTGGTGTTCTGGTACTCCCAGGATTCCAACGTCACGCCGCCCATCGCGCTCGCCGGCTTCGCCGGCGCGGCGATCGCCGGGGCCAAGCCCATGGACACCGGCTTCCAGGCCTGGAAGTTTGCCAAGGGGCTCTACCTGATCCCGCTGTTCATGGTCTACAACCCGGAGATCATCATGGGCGGGCCGCTGCCCTTGCTGGTGTGGACGGCCTTCACCGGGCTGCTGGCCCTGGGGGCCTTCGCCGCGGCCCTGGAAGGGTACCTGTTCACCCGCATGTCCTGGCCGGTGCGCCTGGTGCTGCTGCCGGCGATCGTCGCGGTCTTCTACCCGAGCCTCGCGGTGGAAGTCGCCGGCGCGGCGGTGATGGCGCTGGCGCTGGCCGGCAACTGGCTGGCCAGCCGCCGCGAGGCAGGGGCACCGGCCGGCTGAGAGTTGCGGCGAGACGCGCAGGGCCCGCCCGGGGTTGCCGGGCGGGCCCTGCGCATTTCGGCCTGTGGGCTTACTGGGAAGTGGACGTCTCGGTCTCGGCGTCGACATCGGCCTCGGCATCGGCTTCCGCCTCGGCCTCTGCGGTGGTTTCGTCACCCTCGGCGTCCAGGGCGTCGCCGGCGTCCTCCATCGCCTGTTCCGTCTCCTCGGCGGCCTCGTCCAGTGCCTCTCCAGCGTCGTCGGCGGCCTGCTCGGCCTCCGCTTCCGTGGCCTCGGCGGCCTCGCCGGTTTCCTGGGCGGCCTCGTCACCCGCGGCCTCCAGGGCGTCGCCGGCGTCCTCCATCGCCTGTTCCGTCTCGTCGGCGGCCTCGTCCAGCGCCTCGCCAGCGTCGTCGGCAGCCTGTTCGGCTTCCGCTTCCGTGGCCTCGGCAGTCTCCTCGGCGGCCTGCTCTGCCGATTCTTCTGCCTGCTGGAGCTCCTGCTCGGCCGTCTCTTCCTGCTGTGTGGCCTGGTCGGTCGGTTCGCTGTCAGAGTCGCAGCCGACGAGCAGCAGTGAGCCGGCCAGTGCCGTGGTGAAGATCAGTGAACGCTTCATGGTCATTCTCCTTGAGGGTTTCCAGGTGGGCTTGTCCTTGCTGCCCCCTCACCATGACCCTAGCAACGAAAGTCGCATCCAGCATGCAAGCCGCTGTCTTCTTCCGGCGACAGGAGGGGAGGGGAAGAGGCTGGCCGAGTGGTCAAGATGACTGCGAAGGCCCGCAGCGCTAGAATGGCCGGCTTTTCCGCACTCTACTACCGTACTGAGGCAGTCGCCGAGGAGCAGGCCATGCAGTCCGATACACAGGCGCCGAAGGTCGGCGTGATCATGGGGTCGAAGTCCGACTGGCCGGTGATGGAGCATGCCGTGGCGATGCTCGAGCGGCTTGGCGTGCCCTGCGAGACCCGGGTGGTCTCCGCCCACCGCACCCCCGACCTGCTGTTCGACTACGCCAAGGGAGCGGCCGAGCGCGGCCTGCAGGTGATCATCGCCGGCGCCGGCGGGGCCGCCCACCTGCCGGGGATGGTGGCCTCCCAGACCGCGCTGCCGGTGCTCGGCGTGCCGGTGGAGTCCAAGGCGCTCAAGGGGCTGGACTCGCTGCTTTCCATCGTGCAGATGCCCGGCGGCATCGCCGTGGGCACGCTCGCCATCGGCAAGGCCGGCGCCACCAATGCCGGCCTTCTGGCCGCACAGATCGTCGGCCTGCAGGATGCGACGGTGCGCACCGCCGTGGAGGCCTTCCGCGCCGAGCAGACCCGAACGGTGCTCGACAATCCCGATCCCCGGCCTGACAGCGAATGAAGGAGCCCACCATGAATATCGGCGTCCTGGGGGCCGGCCAGCTCGGCCGCATGCTGGCCCTCGCCGGCTACCCGCTGGCCAACCGCTTCACCTTCCTCGATACCACCGGCCACCCCAGCGCTGGCATCGGGGACGTGATGATCGACACCGACCGCAAGCACCTCGAGGCCTTCCTGGAGAAGGTCGACCTGGTCACCTACGAGTTCGAGCACCTGCCGGTCTCGCTGGTGCAGGCGATCGAGGAGGTCAGGCCGGTCTTTCCCTCCAGCGAGGCGATCCGCGTCTGCCAGAACCGCGCCGAGGAGAAGGCGCTGTTCGACCGACTGGGCATTCCCACCCCGGCCTACCGCCTGGTGGAGCACGCCGACGAGCTGGAGGCCGCGGCCCGCGAGCTTGGCTGCCCGGTGGTGGCCAAGTCGGTCACCGAAGGCTACGACGGCAAGGGCCAGGCGGTGCTCAGGGATCCCGCCGAGGCCCATGACGCCTGGCGCGCGATCAACCACCCGCGGCTGGTCGTGGAAGCCTTCGTCGACTTCGTGCGCGAGGTGTCGATCATCGCCGTGCGCGGTCGTGACGGCGAGGTGGCCTTCTACCCCATGGCCGAGAACCAGCACGTGGACGGCATCCTGCGCTACTCCATCGCGCCCCTGCCGGACCTGGACGAGGGGGTCGAGCAGATCGCCGACGGCTACATCCGTGCCCTGCTCGACGAGCTCGACTACGTGGGCGTGCTGACCCTGGAGCTCTTCCAGTGCGCCGACGGCAGCCTGCTGGCCAACGAGATGGCCCCCCGGGTGCACAACTCCGGCCACTGGTCGATCGACGGCGCGGTGACCAGCCAGTTCGAGAACCACCTGCGCGCCATCCAGGGCCTGCCGCTGGGCGACACCTCGGCGCGCATGCCGACCTGCATGGTCAACGTGATCGGCCGCGAGGGCGAGGCGGCCGAGATCCTGGCCCTGCCGGACGCCCACCTGCATCGCTACGACAAGAGCGAGCGAGCCGGGCGCAAGCTGGCCCACGTCAACCTGCTGGCGCCCACCCACGAGGCACTGCTGGAGCGGGTGCGCGCCTGCGCCGCCCTGCTGCCGGACGCCCCGGCACCGCGCTTCAGCTTCGAGTAGGCCGGGCTCACCCGCCGCCATGAGGAAGGCCCCGCCGATGCGGGGCCTTCTTCGTTGGTGCAGGGTATGGCAGAGGCGGGGGTCAGGTGGCCGTGCGGCGCCCCCTGAGTCCCACCACGGCACAGGCGACCCCGATGAGCACCATTACGGCACTGACCCAGAAAGGACTGTAGAAGGTGGTATAGACCTCCCAACCCATCAGGCCGAGGACATCGGAGAACAGCGTCGGAGCACCGACGAGATGGCCACCCAGGGTGCCGGCGGCGGCGAAGAACAGCCCGCCGATCAGCGCGAGGAGCACCAGTACCCAGCGCCGTGCGCCTTCGAAGGCCGCACTGCCGGCCCGCCAGACCAGCACGGTCAGCATGGTGAAGATACCCAGCGACCAGAACGCCATCAGGATGTGGTTGCGGGCCAGGGGGCTGTGGGTGCTGGCCTCCAGTGGCCAGACCAGGAACCCCGTGACGATGGCGGCCAGGGCGCCGAGCAGGCTGAGGACCAGCACCGGCAGCAGGGCGGCGCGACTGAGGTCGGCCATCCGGCCGGGCAGCAGGGCACCGACCAGGATCATCAGGGTGGCGAGTGCCCAGAAGCCCAGCGGGAAGTGGACGAGCATATGGTGCATGCCGGTCATGAGCGGTCTCCTTCACGAGTGGTATGGAAGCCGGGAAGCAGGGCAAGGGTCACCCCGAGCATGGCGACCAGTCCGGCCAGCAGGGTCATCCACCAGCGCCAGGTGATGGCGTCGTTGAACTCCATCTCCACGCCGTAGAGCGCCAGCTGCTTCTCGCTGTGGCGCGCGCGCACCGGGGTGCCCTCGGCGATGTCCTCGGCACCGGCATGGGCGCGGCTGATCAGCAGCGGCCAGTCCACCTGACCGGGGTAGAAGAGGGTCATGTCGAACCAGTCATCGCTCCACTCGGGCGAACTCCCCGAGAAACTGACGGCCTGGAGGTCGGCGTCCCGCCCCAGCCCCAGGGAGTAGGGATGGGAGACATAGTGCCAGCGGCTGCCGGTGGCGTTGCGGTAGACGGCGATTCCGATGTCGTAGATTCCCTGCTCGGCGAGGATCTTGTCGTCCAGCGGGCTGCCGGTGTCCAGGTCGCGCACCAGGGTCACGTCCCAGTGGCCGTCCTCCCAGCGTGCCTGGCCGTGCACGGCGATGCTGCCCCGCGAACCCTCGGGCTGGCGCAGCAGGCGGCGAGGGATGACGTCACCCTCCTGCCAGTCGTGGTCGGGGTCGAAGTCGGTCCGGTTCTCTTCCGACAGGTAGTAGAGGCCGTCGAAATCGACCTCGCCGGAGGTCACGTCCTCCCAGCGCAAGGCGCGCTGGCCGGTCTGCTCGGGGTCGAGCATCCAGCGTGGCTGGTTGGTGTCGCCATCCCAGTTGGTGGTATAGGGCCCCGAGCCGGCATCGCTGTTGCGGTATTCGCCGATCCACTGGTCGTCCGAGGCGCCGATGGGGTTGGAGCGTCCGGCCCGCCAGTGCCAGAGGTCGAGGAAATAGCCGGCCTCACGCTGGGCGGCGAGGACCTCGGCATCCGCCACGCTGCGCCAGTCGTTCTGGTCGCTGCGGGTGGCGGGCAGGTACTTGCGGACGTCGCTTTGCCCCAGCTGCTCCCCGAGATGGGGGTGCTCCGAGACCTCGGCCGGGCTGGCCGAATCGCTGAAGAAGCGCATCCGGTCGCCCACGGTGATATAGCCGCCATAGCGGCCGAAGTCGGGGACCCCACCGTCGTCCACCAGCATGGCGACCCGGTCCTCGTAGGTGCCGTCGGGATCGGGACCCGGCCGGGAATTGCCGTGGCGGACCCACTCGCCCTCCGTGTAGCGCAGCATGTCGTGGTAGACATGGGCCTGCTCGGCGGGCCAGCGGTAGCGGAAGAAGATCTGCTCCTCGTTGTAGGCGGCCTGGACCTGCAGCGGCATGGTCAGCTCATCGGGGATCGAGATGTTGCGTTCCGGGTCGTCCTCGATCACCCCGGTTCCCTGGGTGACCCAGGCGAGGCCCAGCGCGACAGGCAACCCCAGGACCAGCCAGGGGGTGGTGCCCTTGTCTTGACGTGCCATGTGAACTCCTGAATCAGAGGGTAAGGTGATGTGTTGGATCTTCAGTGTGGACCCTGGCGACCCCCATGGCATGACACAGGTCAAGTCGGCTGCGACAAGGCGCCACATCCGCTGATGGCGGGCCGTCGCGTGCCCGGGCCCGTGGGTGATCGGGATCAAGGAAACATCGACTCGTGACGCTTTCCATTGCTCCCGGCACGACCAGGGCAACAATGGGAGGACGACACCGGGGCAGGGGAGGGAAGATGCGACACCATCCGAGAACGGGCGATCTCGCCCTGGCGGCGGCGGTGCTGCTGCCGCTGGTGGTGGCCCTGCCGCGGTTGGGCTGGCCCGCCGATGATGCCGGCGCCTGGCTGGCCTGGGTCGGCCGTGCCGCAGGGATCCTGGGACTCGCGATGCTGCTGCTGGCGGCGGCGACCAGCATCCGGGTGCCGGGCTGGGATCGTCCCTTTGGCGGTTTGGCCCGGCTCTGGCGCCTGCACCACGCCCTGGGCTTCGGTGCCTTCGTGCTGCTGATGGCCCACGCCCTGGCGCTGGCCCTGGCGGCGGTGCCGCTGGGAGTGCCGGTAGCGGTGGAGGTGCTCTTCCCGCCCCTCTCCCGAGGCCCCGTCTGGCTCGGCTGGCTGGCCTGGCTGGCGATGCTGCTGTTCCTCGCCCCCACCTTCGGCTTCTTCGGCCGGCCCCGCTACCAGACCTGGAAGCGTCTTCACCTGTTGTCGGCCGCGGCCCTGCTGCTGGCCCTGGCCCACGCCCTGCCGCTGGCGGGGGAAGCCTGGCCCTGGTGGCTGCTGGGGCTGGCCGGCCTGGCGGCCATCGCCTGGCGCAAGCTGTTCTCGTCCCGGGCGCGACTGGCCTATCGCATCGAAGCGGTGGAGCCCCTGGCCCGCGGGGTGGTGGAGCTGGTACTCGCCCCCGAGGGGCGGCGGCTGGTCCACGAGCCCGGGCAGTTCGTCTACCTGGCCCCGCTGGACGAAGCACTCTCGGCCGGCCGCGGCGAGGAGCATCCCTATACCCTCGCCTCGGCCCCGGCCGATGAGTGCCTGCGCATCGGCATCAAGGACCTGGGCGATGCCAGCCATGCCCTGCAGTCGGTGACGCCGGGCTCGATGGTGCAGGTCGAGGGCCCCTACGGCGACTTCTTCGGCCGCCACCTGTCGCGTCGCCACCGGCTCTGGCTCGCCGGGGGCATCGGCATCACGCCCTTCGTCGGCGGGGCCCGCGACCTGCTGGCCCGCGGGGCGGTGGAGGGGCAGGTGCTGCTGATCTACCTGGCCAACCGCCCGGAGCGGGCCTACTACCTGGAGGAGCTCGAGGCGATCGCCGAGCGGCTGGCGGGCTTCTCGGTGGTGTCGCACTACTACCTCGAACGGGGCGCCCTGGATGCGGCCTTCCTCGCCGCGCACTGCCCCGACGTCGCCGAGCGGGAGATCCACCTCTGTGGCCCGCCGGCCATGAACGCCCACCTGAGGCGACTGCTCGCCGGCCAGGGGGTGCCACGCTCACGCATCCATAGCGAGGTCCTCGATTTCCTGTGAACACCGTCGCCTACACCGCCTTCGTCGCCTTCCTCTCCAGCGTGCTGACCCTGGTCTCGATCCATGCGCTCTCCTCGCCGGACGCGACGGTGCCCGGCAACCCGGAAGCCATCACCCGCGAGGAGCTGGCCCGCCACGACAGCGCCGAGAGCTGCTGGAAGGCCATCCATGGCACGGTCTATGACGTCACCGGCTTCATTCCCGACCACCCGACCCCCGCGGCGGTGATGCTCGAGTGGTGCGGCCGCGATGCCAGCCAGGCCTGGGAGAACAAGCGCCCCGGTCGGCCCCACAGCAGCTTTGCCGAAGGCATGCTGGAGCGCTTCCGGATCGGCCTGCTGGTCGACTAGGCGGTTGCGTCGCCATGCTAGGCTGGGCGCTCGACAACCTGCCCCGCGCGATCAAGGAAACGACACCGTGACGCTCCCCGACACACTCGCCTGGCTGCCCGTGGCCCCGAGCCTTGCCGCGACCAGCCTGATGCTGCTGGGGGTGATCCTCTCCACCAGCATCCTGGCCGACGTGGTGGCCAGCCGGACCTGCCTGCCGCGTATCTCGCTTCTGGTGCTGGTGGGCGTCGGGGTGGCGGTCATCCAGCAGTGGGGCCTGGACCAGCCCGGTGCCCGGCCGCTGGATGGCCTGGCCGAACCGCTGATCCAGGTGGCACTGGTGATGGTGGCCTTCCTGCTCGGCGGCGAGCTGACCCTGGATCGGCTGCGCAGCACCGGGCCGCTGATCCTGATCGTCTCCATGTCGGTGATCCTGGCCGGGGTGCTCTCCGTCGGCCTCGGCCTGCTGGCGCTGGGATTCCCGCTGGCGGTGGCGGTGTCGCTGGCGGCCATCTCCGTGGCCACCGACCCGGCGGCGGTCAGCGAGACGATCCATGAGAGTGGTGATAGCCGGCTGCGCGCCCGGCTGCTGCTGGGGATCGTCGCCATCGACGATGGCTGGGGCGTCCTGGCCTTCGGCCTGGCCATGGCGCTGCTCGGCTGGTGGCTCTCGGGGGATGGCGGCATGGCGCTGCTGCATGCGACCTGGGAACTGGGCGGGGCGATACTGCTAGGCACCGCGATCGGGCTGCCGGCCGCCTGGCTGACCGGCCGGCTGCGCCGGGGGGAGCCGACCCAGGTCGAGGCCGTCGCGCTGATCCTGCTGCTGGCCGGGACCTCGGCCTGGCTGGGGGTCTCGTCGCTGCTGGCGGCCATGCTCGCCGGGACCCTGGTCGCCAACCTCTCCCGCCACCACACCCGCTCGTTCAACGAGATCGAGCACATCGAGTGGCCCTTCCTGGTGTTCTTCTTCGTGCTCTCGGGCGCCAGCATCGACCTCTACCGCCTGGACGAGGCGCTCGGCCTGACCCTGGCCTACATCCTGCTGCGCCTGGCGGGGCGCTACCTGGGCGGCAGGCTCGGCGTGCGCCTCGCCCGGCAGCGGCAGACCGAGCTGCCGGCAAACCTGGGACTGGCGCTGACCCCCCAGGCCGGGGTGGCGATGGGCATGGCGCTGCTCGCCGCCGAACGCTTTCCCGAGCATGGCCCGGTGCTGCTCTCGGCGGTGGTGGCCTCGACCGTGGTCTTCGAGATCCTCGGGCCGCTGCTGGTCAGGCGGGTGCTCCGCTGACGGGCGCCGGCCGGTTCCCCGCGGCCCGTCAGCCGAGCTGGCCGGCAAGCCACAGCCACAGCGCCATCGCCGCGAAGTGGCCCGGGTACCAGGCGAGCCACAGCCGGCGCGGCATGGCCGTGGGCACCGCCGGGGCCAGGCGGTGGGCGCCGGCGGCCAGCAGCAGCGCCGTGAGGCAGGTGGCGACGGTGAACGACTTGGCCATGTCGGAGCTGTTCATCAGGCCGGCGACGACCAGCACCGGCAGCGCCATGGCGGCGGCCTTCAGGCGGTCGGCGAGCGTGTCGCCGGCCAGGTGCAGGTGTTGCATGGCGAGCATGTAGAGGGGGATCATCAGCAGGCCATGGTGGCTGTACTCGACCCAGAGGCCGGCGACGCCCCACACGCCCAGCGCGATGGCGGCCTCGGCGACCAGCCTCGGCTGGCCGAGGGTGCCGGCGGCGAGACGAGCCGGCAGGGCGCGCAGCCAGACGCCCCCCGTCAGGCCCAGCGAGAGGGTGAAGCAGATATTGAGGATCAGGGCGTCGGAGGCGCGCGGCATCAGCATGTAGGGCAGCTGGGCGACCAGGCCGATCACCAGGATGCGCCGGGCATAGCGCAGCGGGTTGCGGGTGTTGAAGAGCCCGTGCCAGGCGACCATGGCGGCGAACAGCGGAAAGGCGATGCGGCCGATGGAGGAGCCTGCCCAGCCCAGGTCCCAGGCGTCCGGCGCGATATAGCGGGACAGGTGGTCGACGGTCATGGTGACGAGTGCCAGCCATTGTCCCCAGCCGGTCCAGGTGGACGAGGGGCGGGCGCTGCTCGGCGTGGCGGGGGCCATGGCATCGGCAGTGGCATTTCCCTGTGGTGTCATCGGAACCTCCCTGGCGTGACGATGCGGACCGATTGACCGGGGCCGCCGGCAGGAGTTCCCGGTCGCCATTCGGCGACAACCAGGTGCCGGGAGAGCACGGGATGCGAAACGGATTCGGATTCGATCTGCGCAGCATGGAGATCTTCGTCGAGGCCCTGGAGCAGGGCAGCCAGAGTGCCGCCGCCCGGCGCCTCGGGTTGACGCAGTCCTCGGTGTCGCAGTGCCTGGCCAACCTGGAGCATGCCCTGGGGGTGGCCCTGTTCAAGCGCCATAGCCGGCCGCTGGAGCCCACCAGCGCCGGGCGGCTGTTCCACGACCGGGCCCGGCGCATGCTCGAGGAGGCCCGGGCCACCCGGCGCGAGCTGCTCTCGGGGACGGCGGGACAGCTGCACCAGGTGCGCATGGCACTGGTGGACTCGCTGGCCACCGCGGTCGGCCAGCCGCTGATCGAGGTGATCCGCCGCCACACCGGGGACTACACCCTCACCACCGGGCTCTCGCACATGCACGGCCATGCGCTGCTCACCCGGCATGTGGACATCATCATCTCCGACGACCGGCTGGAGAACTACGACGGCCTGGAGCGCCACGCCGTGCTCGGCGAGCCCTTCGTGCTGGTGGTGCCCGCGGAGGTGCCCGGCCCCCTGGACAACCTGCGCTGGCTGGCCCGCCAGCTCGACTTCATGCGCTACACCCCCCAGTCGCTGATCGGCCAGGCGATCGAGCGCCACCTGCGCCTCAACCAGCTGGAGCTGCCGGCACGGCTGCACCTGGACAACACCTTCGCCTTGCTCAGCCTGGTCAGTGCCGGGGCCGGCTGGACCATCACCACCCCGCTTTGCCTCTACCAGGCGGGCCTGACCGGATTGCGGGTGAGGGTCGCGCCGCTGCCCACCGCTCCCTTCGCCCGCCAGCTGACCCTGGTCGCACGTCGCGACGAGCTCGGCGCCCTGCCGGCCCTGCTGGCCAGCGATAGCCGTCGACTCCTCGAGCGCCACTTCCTGGCCGAGATCACCCGCGAGCTGCCCTGGCTGGCCGAGGGGATCCGCTTCGACGGCTGAGTCGCCGCGGCGCTGCCTCCTGACGGCGCAGGGCGCTCGGTGCGGCCCCTCCGGCATGCACTATCGGTTCTGTCGATAGTACAGCCGTTGTCGAAGCCGATGCTGCTTGCGGTTCCTCCCGGGCCTGCCAAGACTCCAGGCATCGTCGGCCCAGGAACAATGACAACACCATGCCGAGAGCCATCGTCTGCTACGTGCGCTGGGTGGATGCCTTCAACCGTCGGGTGGGGCGCCTGGTCATGCTGCTGATCTTCGTGATGATCGGCCTGCTGCTCTATGCCTCCATCTCGCGCAGCCTGTTCAACAGCCCACTGGTGTGGGGCGTCGAGGTCTCCCAGTTCCTGATGGCCAGCTACTACCTGCTGGGTGGCGCCTACTCCATGCAGCTCGATGCCCACGTGCGCATGGACCTCTTCTACACGCGCTGGTCGGACCGCACCCGGGCCCTGGTCGATGTCCTGACCATGCTGCTGCTGTTCGTCTTCCTCGGGGCCCTGCTGGCCGGCGGCATCTCCAGCACCGGCTATGCGCTGCGCTACGGCGAGACCAGCTACACCACCTGGGCGCCGCCGCTGGCGCCGATCAAGATCATCATGACCCTCGGCATCCTGCTGATGCTGCTGCAGTGCCTCTCGACCTTCTTCAAGGACATCGCGCGGATCCGCGGGGAGGTCATCGAATGACCTACCAGGCCATCGCCGCGCTGATGTTCTCGACCATGATGCTGCTGCTGCTCACCGGGCAGCGGGTGTTCGGCGTCATCGGCTTCGTCGGGGCCGCCTCGGCACTGCTGCTGTGGGGCGACGGCGGCGTGGAGATGCCCTTCACGGCGGCGATCCAGCTGATGAACTGGTACCCGCTGCTGACCCTGCCGCTGTTCATCTTCATGGGCTACATGCTCTCGGAATCGGGCATCGCCGGCGAGCTCTACGAGATGTTCCATGTCTGGATGGGCTCGCTGAAGGGGGGCCTGGCGGTGGGCACCATCGGCCTGATGGTGGTGATCTCGGCGATGAACGGCCTGAGCGTGGCGGGGATGGCCATCGGCGCCACCATTGCCCTGCCGGAGCTTTTGCGCCGCGGCTACGACAAGACCATGGTCACCGGGGTGATCCAGGCGGGCAGCTCCCTGGGCATCCTGGTGCCGCCCAGCGTGGTGCTGGTGCTCTACGGCATGATCGCCCGCCAGCCGGTCAGCCAGCTGTGGCTGGCGGGGGCCATCCCCGGGCTGATCCTGGCCGGGCTCTTCGTGCTCTACATCGTCGTGCGCTGTCACTTCCAGCCCCACCTGGGTCCGGCGCTGCCCGCCGAGGAACGCAACCTGTCACTGGCCGAGAAGCTGCGCCTGCTGCGCGCCGGCATCCTGCCGCTGCTGATCTTCTTCTTCATGACCGGCCTGTTCCTGATGGGCGTGACCAGCCTGGTGGAGAGCTCGGCCGTCGGCGCCCTGGCGGCGACCCTGGCGGCGCTGGCCAAGCGACGGCTCAACGGCAAGGTGATGGAGGCGACGCTGCACAAGACGCTGGGCATCAGCTGCATGTTCATGTGGATCATCCTCGCCGCGCTCTGCTTCGGGGCGGTGTTCGACGGGTTGGGGGCCGTGCGCGCCATCGAGGGGCTCTTCCTGGACCGCATCGGCATGAGTCCCTGGCAGATACTGGTGATGATGCAGCTCTCCTACCTCCTGCTCGGCATGTTCCTCGACGATACCGCCATGCTGGTGATCGTCGCACCGCTCTACGTGCCGCTGGTGATCAGCCTGGGCTTCGACCCGATCTGGTACGGGGTGCTCTACACCATCACCGTGCAGATCGCCTACATGACCCCGCCCTTCGGCTACAACCTCTTCCTGATGCGGGCCATGGCGCCGCCGGAGATCTCGCTGGGGGACATCTACCGCAGCGTCTGGCCCTTCGTGGGCATCATGCTGGTGGGGCTGGCGCTGATCACCGCCTTCCCGCAGCTGGCGCTGTGGCTGCCGCAGCTCTATCGCGGCTATTGAGCCGGGCGAGCGCGCCCAAGGAGGTGCCGACACGCGACTGCAACGACCTTGCCGAACAACAACCACCATCGCAGGAGAAGAACCATGACCAACCGTCGCGATTTCCTCAAGAAGGCCGGGGTGGCCACCGCCGCCACGGTCGGGGCGGCCACCGTCGGTGCCCCCTACGTGAAGGCGCAATCCAGCCCCATCCGCTGGCGCCTGCAGACCTATGCCGGCCCGGCCCTGGCCGAGCACGTCATCAAGCCCTCCATCGATGCCTTCAACCGGGCCGCCAACGGCGAGATGGAGATCGAGCTCTACTACGCCGACCAGCTGGTGCCCACCGGCGAGCTGTTCCGCGCCATGCAGCGCGGCACCATCGATGCGGTGCAGAGCGACGACGACTCCATCAACGCCCCGGTGGATGTCTCGGTGTTCGGCGGCTACTTCCCCTTCGCCTCGCGCTACAGCCTCGACGTGCCGGCGCTGTTCCACCACTACGGCCTCAAGGAGATCTGGGAGGAGGCCTACGGCGAGGTGGAGGGCGTGACCTGGCTGGGGTCCGGCTCCTGGGATCCCTGCAACTTCGTCACCCGGGAGCCGATCCGCAGCATCAAGGACCTCGAGGGCAAGCGGGTCTTCACCTTCCCCACGGCGGGGCGCTTCCTGAGCCGCTTCGGCGTGGTGCCGGTGACCCTGCCCTGGGAGGACATCGAGGTCGCCATGCAGACCCGCGAGCTCGACGGCATCGCCTGGGCCGGCATCACCGAGGCCTACACCGTGGGCTGGGCCGATGTCAGCAGCTACTACCTGACCAACAACATCTCCGGCGCCTGGTCCGGCTCCTACTTCGCCAACACCGAGCGCTGGGAGGAGCTGCCCGAGCACTTGAAGACGCTGTTCCGCCTCTGCATGGACAGCTCCCACTACTACCGCCAGCACTGGTACTGGTGGGGCGAGGCGCACTACCGCACCACCGGCGGCAAGCTGGAGCTGACCTCGATCCCCGAGGCGGAGTGGCAGACCATCGAGGACGAGGCGCTGTCGTTCTGGGACGAGATCGCCCAGGAGAGCGAGCGCAGCGCCCGAGTGGTGCAGATCCTCAAGGACTATCGCCAGACCATGCAGGAGGCCGGTCCTCCTTACCGCTACTCCTGAGCAACGGACGGGGTGGTGCGGCGCCCGTCGCCCGCCCCGCAGGCTCGCCGTCGGTCGACGGTGGGACAGGACCCGGCAGGATGAGGAGGCGCCATGAGCCGATTGCAGCCAAGAGCGGTAGCCAGTGCCGAGGACGCGCGCCGCATCGTCGAGGCCCGTGGCCTCAGCCACGTCAAGGTGGGGATGTTCGACATCGACGGCGTGATGCTCGGCAAGTACATGGGGCGCGAGAAGTTCTTCGCTTCCCTGGAGAAGGGATTCGCCTTCTGCGATGTGGTGCTGGGCTGGGACAGCAAGGACGAGCTCTACGACAACGTGCGCTTCACCGGCTGGCACACCGGCTACCCGGATGCGCCACTGCGGATCGTGCCGGAGAGCTGTCGCGAGGTGCCCGCCGAGGGCGACATGCTGCTCTTCCTCGCCGAGTTCGAGGGCCCCGCCGAGGCGATCTGCCCTCGCGGCCTGCTCAGGCGGGTGCTGGCGCGGGCCGAGGCGATGGGCTTCACCGCCCGTGCCGCCCTGGAGTACGAGTTCTTCCTCTTCCAGGAGACGCCGGAATCGGTCCGCGAGAAGGGTTTCCGGAACCTGAGGCCGTTCACCCCCGACATGATGGGCTACTCCATGCTCAGGAGCTCGGTGCACGGCGAGCTCTACCACGAGCTGCTGGCCATGGCCGAGGCCATGGACTTTCCCATCGAGGGGCTGCACACCGAGACCGGCCCCGGGGTGCTCGAGGCGGCGATCGGGGTGGACGAGGCGATCGCCGCCGCCGACAAGGGGGCGTTGTTCAAGACCTTCACCAAGGTGTGGGCCCAGCGTCGAGGCCTGATGGCCACCTTCATGGCCAAGTGGTCACCGGACTATCCTGGCCAGAGTGGCCATATCCACCTGTCGCTGCGCCACGCCGACAGTGGCGCCTCGGCCTTCTTCGATGCGGCGGCGCCGGACCGGATGAGCGACCTGCAGCGCCACTTCGTGGCCGGCCAGCAGGCCCTGATGCCGGAGCTGCTGGCGATGTTTGCCCCCACCATCAACAGCTACACCCGGCTGATCCCCGGCTTCTGGGCGCCCACCGATGCCACCTGGGGCGTCGAGAACCGTACCACCGCGCTGCGGGTGATTCCCGGCAGCGAGGCCTCCCAGCGGGTCGAGTACCGCCTGGGCAGCGCCGATGCCAATCCCTACCTGGCGATGGCCGCGGCCATCGCCTCGGGACTCTGGGGGATCGAGCAGCGCCTCGAGCCCGACCCGCCGGTCGAGGGCAACGCCTATGATCGCGAGCATCCGCCGCACCAGGCGCTGCCCCGTACCCTGTGGGAGGCCGCCCAGCGCCTGCGGGGCTCGGCGGCGGCCCGCGACCTCTTCGGCGACGACTTCGTCGAGCACTTCGCGGCGACCCGCGAGTGGGAGGAGCGCCAGTTCCGGCGCCATATCACGGACTGGGAGTTGGATCGCTATTTCGAGATCATCTGAGGAAACGATGAATACGCTATTGCGCTCCGCATCTCGCACGCGGGCGGTGCTCGGATTCCTCACCTACTGGAGTAGGCTCCGGATCCTGCGCTCCGGCCACGCACGACCTGCGTTCGCTCATGACGCGTCTTCAAGGTTTCCTACGCGGCAACATTGAGTGGGAGTGCCCAAAATCATGGCCATACAACGCACGATTTCGCCGGTGGACGGGTCGGTCTACGTGGAGCGGGAACAGGCCTCTGCGGCGGCCATCGAGGCGGCCCTCGACAAGGCGGTGGCGGCACAGCGTGACTGGCGCGAGGTGCCGCTGGAGGAGCGCGCGCGTCTCTGCTCGCGCATGGTGGATGCCTTCGTGGCTCGCCGCGACGCCCTGGCGGAGGAGCTGACCTGGCAGATGGGGCGGCCCATCGCCGCGGCCGCCGGCGAGGTGGGCGGCTTCGAGGAGCGGGCGCGGACCATGATCGCCCTGGCCGAGGAGGCGCTGGCGCCGATCCAGCTGGCAGAAAAGCCCGGCTTCACGCGCTACATCACCCGCGAGCCGCTGGGGGTATCGCTGGTGGTGGCACCCTGGAACTACCCCTACATGACCGCGGTGAACGCCCTGGTGCCGGCGATCATGGCCGGCAACAGCGTGCTCCTCAAGCACTCCGCCCAGACGCCGCTGTGCGCCGAGCGCCTCCAGCAGGCCTGCGACGAGGCCGGGCTGCCGGCTGGCGTTTTCCAGCACCTGCACCTCTCCCATGCCGACACCGAGGCGCTGATCCGTGACCCGCGGCTCGACCACGTCGCCTTCACCGGCTCGGTGGCGGGCGGGGCCATGGTCGAGCGCAACGCTGTCGGGCGCTTCATCGCCACCGGCCTGGAGCTGGGCGGCAAGGATCCGGCCTACGTGCGCGCCGATGCCGATCTCGACGCCGCGGTGGAGGGGGTGATGGACGGGGCCTTCTTCAACTCGGGGCAGAGCTGCTGCGGGATCGAGCGCCTCTACGTGGACGCCTCGATCCACGACGCCTTCGTCGAGCGCGCGGTGGCCTGGGTGCGACAGCTCCGGCTCGGCAACCCCACCGACCCGGCGACGACCCTCGGCCCGCTGGTCAGGCCGGCGGCGGCGGACTTCGTGCGCGGCCAGGTGGAGGAGGCGGTGGCGGCCGGCGCCACGGCCTGGATCGACCCCGGCGACTACCCGCTCTCGGTGCCGGGCAGCGCCTACCTGGCGCCCCAGCTGCTGACCGGGGTCGACCACACCATGCGCGTGATGACCGAGGAGAGCTTTGGCCCGGTGGTGGGCGTCATGCCGGTGGCCGACGACGAGGCCGCCATCGCGCTGATGAACGACAGTGCCTTCGGCCTCACCGCGGCGGTGTTCACCCGCGACCTCGTCGCCGGCGAGGCCATCGCCCGGCGGCTGGAGGCCGGCACGGTCTTCACCAACCGCTGCGACTACCTGGACCCGGAACTGGCCTGGACGGGGGTCAAGTGTTCCGGTCGCGGCTGCTCGCTGTCGCGGCTGGGCTACGAGACCCTGACCCGGCCCAAGTCCTTCCATCTCAAGCATGCCTGACGGCGGAGGTCCCCATGAGCTTCGATCCCGACCACTACCGCATGGGCTGGAACTACCCGGCCCCCATCCTCACCGGCCCCGGCCGCGTCCGCGAGCTTCCCGGGCTGTGCCGGGAGCTCGGCATGACCGCGCCGCTGCTGGTCACCGACCCGGGCCTGGCGGGCCTGCCCATGGTGCGCGACCTCCTCGACCTGGGCCGGGCCGAGGGCCTGGCCATCGGGGTCTTCAGCGAGATCAAGGGCAACCCCACCGGGGCCAACGTGCTGGCCGGGGTGGCTGCCTTCAACGATGGCGGCCACGACGGGGTGATCGCCTTCGGCGGCGGCTCGGGGCTCGATGCCGCCAAGGCCGTGGCACTGATGGCCCGCCAGCGCGAGGGACTCTCGCTGTGGGCGCTGGAGGACGTGGGCGACAACTGGACCCGTGCCGACGGGGCGGCCATCGTGCCCTGCGTGGCGGTGCCCACCACCGCCGGCACCGGCTCCGAGGTGGGGCGCGCCTCGGTGATCACCGACGAGGCGGCCCACGTCAAGCGGATCATCTTCCATCCCGGCATGGTGCCGGACCGGGTCATCCTCGATCCGGAGCTCACCGTCGGCCTGCCGGCGGCCATCACCGCGGCCACCGGCATGGACGCGCTCTCCCACTGCCTGGAGGCCTGGTGCTCGCCGATGTTCCACCCCATGGCGGAGGGCATCGCCGTGGAGGGGGTGAGGCGGGTGCGCGACTTCCTGCCCCGGGCCTTCGCCGACGGCGGGGACCTGGAGGCGCGCATGAACATGCTGGTGGCCTCGAGCATGGGCGCCACCGCCTTCCAGCGCGGCCTGGGCGCCATGCACGCCCTGGCCCACCCCCTCGGGGCGCTGCATGACGCCCACCACGGCACCCTCAATGCGGTGCTGATGCCCTATGTGCTGCGCGCCAACGAGCGGGCCATCGGCGAGCCCATGGTGCGCCTGGGACGCTACCTCGCTCTGTCCCAGCCCGGGACGGCCAGCGTAATCGACTGGGTGCTGGACCTGCGCGAGCGGCTCGGCATCCCGCACACCCTGGCCGAGCTGGGCATCGACAGCGGGCGTGCCGAGCGGGTGGGACGGATGGCGGTGGAAGACCCCTCCTCGGGGACCAATCCCGTCGCCTTCTCGGCCGACGAGTACCGCGACCTCTTCGTGGCGGCCGTGGAGGGCCGGCTCTGAACGCATCGGGTCGATGGCCGGCCGCGGCGCCTGGGCGCTCGGCTCGAGTAGGGGGCGAGATGACGCGGGAGGGCAGGGCATGGTGATCGGACTGCTGCAGTGTGACGACGTGGCGCCGGAGTTGCGCGGGCGCCACGGCAACTACCCCGAGATGTTCGAGGCGCTGTTCCATCGCGTCGACCCGAGCCTGAGGTTCCGGGTGTGGCGCTGCCTGGACGGCGAGATCCCCGACGACGTCGAGGCGGTGGATGCCTGGCTGACCACGGGATCGAAGTTCGGGGTCAACGATGACCTGCCCTGGATCGCCGCGCTCGAGGCCTTCGTGCGCGCCCTCTGGGTGGCGGGCAAGCCGCTGGTGGGCATCTGCTTCGGCCACCAGCTGATGGCCAGGGCGCTGGGCGGCGAGGTGGTGAAGAGCACCAGGGGCTGGGGCGTGGGCCTGTCGTTCAACCGGGTCACCGAGCGGGCCGACTGGATGACGCCCTGGCAGCCGGGACTCGACCTGCTGGTGAGCCACCAGGACCAGGTGGCGCGGCTGCCGGAGGGCGCTCGGGTGCTGGGCGGCAGCGACTTCTGCCCGGCCTACCTGATGCAGGTCGGCGAGCACTTTCTCGGCGTGCAGGGCCATCCCGAGTTTACTCCGGCCTACTCCCGGGACCTGATGGCGCTGCGCGCCGACCTGGTCGGCCACCACCGGGTGCGCGAGGGCGAGGCATCGCTCTCGGCGCCGGTGGACGACACCCTGATGGTGCGCTGGATCCTGGCCTTCATGCGCCGGGCCATCGAGCGGCGCGGGAGCGCTTCCCGGGCCCCGTCCTGAAGGCCTCGCCCTGAAGACCGGACCCGAACGCAGGACCGGGGCCGCTGGGGCCCCGGTCGTGTCGGCTGGCGGTTGACCGCTCGGGTCAGTCCGCGCCGAAGTACCTCTCGTGGATCTCGTCGTAGGTGCCGTTCTCCTTCAGCGTCGCCAGGGCCGCGTTGAAGGCCTCGGCCAGCTCCTTGTCACGCTGGCGGAAGGCGATGCCGAAGCCCTCGCCGAAGTACTCCTTGGGCTCGGTGATCTTCTTGCCCACCACCTTGTAGTCGCCGGCCTCGCTGTCGAGCAGGGTGGACTTGCCGATCGGGAAGTCGAGGAACACCGCATCGAGGCGGCCGGAATCCATGTCCAGCACCATGTCGTCGGCGGTGGCGTAGCGGTTGACGTCGGCCACGTCGCCATACAGGTCGGTCACGTAGTTGTCCTGCAGGGTGCCGCGCTGCACGCCGAGGGTCAGGCCATCGAGGGTCTCCTCGGACGGGGTACCGATCTCGACATCGCCGGGGGCGAACCAGGCCGACGGCGGGGTGATGTAGGGATCGGAGAACAGCACCTGCTCACGGCGCTGCTCGTTGATGGTCATCGAGGACATGATGGCGTCGTACTTGCGCGCCTGGAGGCCGGGGATGATGCCGTCCCAGCCCTGCACGACCCACTCGCACTGGATGCCGATCTCGGCGCACAGGGCGTTGCCCAGGTCGATGTCGAAGCCGGTCAGCTCGCCATCGGGGGTGCGGTACTCCATGGGCTCGTAGGGCACGTCGACGCCGATGCGGATGTCGCGGACCTCGGCACTGGCGCTGCCGGCGACCAGGGCGGCGCCGAACACGCCGAGGCTCAGGATCTTGTGTAGCTTCATGGGTGTCTTCCCGTGTTGTTGGTGGTTTCACCTCGTGGGTGACGACGCGACCACGATAGCGTATGCCCGGGTCCGTCGGAAGGGAGAACCGGTCGCTTTCAAACGCCGGTTCCCAACGATTGTTTTACGCTCCCCGTCGTCGCCTGTCAGCCGCTGGCCGGCTTGAGGTGCGCCAGCAGGCGCCGTTCCAGGTAGCGGAACAGGTAGAGGATGGCGAACGTCAGGCAGAGGTAGATGGCCGCGACGAACAGGAAGGCGTCGAAGGGCGCGTAGTAGCGTGCATAGACGAAGCGGGCCGCGCCGGTGAGGTCCATGATGGTGACCACGCTGGCGATGGCGCTGGCGTGGAGCATGAAGATCACCTCGTTGCCGTAGGCCGGCAGGGCGCGCCGGAAGGCGCTGGGCAGCACGATGCGCCGCAGCATCAGCCCCCGGGACATGCCGTAGGCCCGCGCGGCCTCGATCTCGCCCCGGGCCGTGGACTTGATGGCGCCGCGGAAGATCTCGGTGGTGTAGGCCGCGGTATTGAGGGTGAAGGCGATCAGCGCCGGCACGAAGGGCTTCTCGAGGATCACCCACAGCCAGGTCTCCTGGATTCCCTCGACGAACACCACGCCGTAGTAGATCAGGTAGAGCTGGACCAGCAGCGGCGTGCCGCGGAACACGTAGCAGTAGAGGAAGATCGGCAGGCTGATCCAGCGATGCCGCGAGCCGCGGCCGATGGCCAGCGGGACCGCCAGCACCAGGCCGATGATCAGCGACAGGAACACCAGCTGCACGGTGGTGACCAGGCCCTCGCCGTAGTAGCCGAGGGTCTGCAGGGTGAAGATGCTGTTGTCGGCGAGCTGGGCTTCCAGCCAGGTCATCAGGGCTTCCATCAGTCCGCCTCCCGGTAGCCGACGTCATAGCGTTTCTGCAGCCGCGCGAAGCCCCACTCCGAGACCGAGGCGATCAGCAGGTAGATGGCGGCGACGATGATCATGAAGGTGAAGGGCTCGCGGGTGGCCTTGGAGGCCTCTGCGGCCACCCGCACCATGTCGGTGAGGCCGATCACCGAGACCAGGGCGGTGGTCTTGAGCAGCACCATCCAGTTGTTGGAAAGGCCGGGGATGGCGTGGCGCATCATCTGCGGGAAGCGGATGCGCCGGAACACCAGCCAGTGGTTCATGCCGTAGGCGCGGCCGGCCTCGATCTGGCCGCTGTCCACCGCCAGGAAGGCGCCGCGGAAGGTCTCGCCCATGTAGGCCCCGAAGATCAGCCCGATGGTGATCACCCCGGCGACGAACTCGTTGACGTTGATGAAGATGTCCCAGCCGAAGCGCTCGTAGAGCTGGTCGGTGACCATGTTGATGCCGATCTGGCCGCCGAAGAAGAGCAGCATCATCAGCACCAGGTCGGGGACGCCGCGGATGACGGTGGTATAGAGGGTGCCGATGCGGTGGGCCAGCCAGCTTCGTGACATCTTGGCGCTGGCGGTGAGCAGGCCCAGCACGATGGCCAGGAGCAGTGAAAGCACCGCCAGCTCGATGGTGATCAGCGCGCCTTCGGCGAGGCGCGGGCCGTAGCCGTGAAGGTCGATCATGGGAGTCTCCTCGTCCGGGTCGCCTCAGTGCTTGGGCGCCAGGAACTGCTTTAGCCGATCGGAGCGCGGGTTGCCCAGCACCTCGTCCGGCGGGCCGGCTTCCTCGACCCGCCCCTGGTGGAGATAGATCACCTGGGAAGAGACGTCGCGGGCGAAGGCCATCTCGTGGGTGACCACGATCATGGTGCGGCCCTCCTCGGCGAGGTCGCGCATCACCTTCAGCACGTCGCCAACCAGCTCCGGGTCCAGGGCCGAGGTGGGCTCGTCGAAGAGCATCACCTCGGGGTCCATGGCCAGGGCTCGGGCGATGGCCCCGCGCTGCTGCTGGCCGCCGGACATCTGCGCCGGGTAGTAGTCGGCGCGTTCGGCCAGGCCGACCCGCTCGAGCAGCTGCCGGGCATGGGCGATGGCCTCCTTCTTCGACTTTCCGAGCACATGCACCGGCGCCTCGATGACGTTCTCGAGCAGGGTCATGTGGGCCCAGAGGTTGAAACTCTGGAAGACCATGGAGAGCTTGGCGCGCATGCGCACGACCTGCTTCCAGTCGGCCGGCTCGCGGCCGTGTCGGGTCTGCTTGAAGCGGATCTCCTCGCCGTGGACGATCAGGTCGCCCTCGTCGGGCTGCTCGAGCAGGTTCATGCAGCGCAGGAAGGTGCTCTTGCCGGAACCGGAGGCTCCGATCAGCGTGATCACGTCGCCCTTGTGGGCCTTCAGGGAGAGGCCCTTGAGGACCTCGGTGTCGCCGAAGCGCTTGGTGATGTTGCGCACTTCCAGCGGAATCGGGGTATCGGCCATGGAACGGGCTCCAGATCGTGGGCGGTCCGCCGCATCAGGGGTCGGCCGGCGCGGGCCGGGTCAGGACCGGGGATCGAAAAGAGGGCGATTCTAACAGGCCGGAGGATTTCCGGAAGGAGACCGCGACCAGCCGGATAGTCTACCTCGGTCCGGGGCGGGGATGGCATGGGACATGGGGATTCTCCTGGCGATTGTTGTTGTCGATTGTTGTTGTTGATTGTTGTCGTGGGGGCCGGGGGCGTCAGGCCGGTGGCGGGCTCGGCACCACCAGCAGCGCCGCCCGGGCACCGATCTCGACCTCGGCATTGGGAAAGACCACCGACAGGGGCGTCGCGCCGACGCGGGTCTCGCCGGCGACGGCGTCTTCCGCCAGTCGGGTGCCCGGCGGGAACTCGCTGAAGTTGGGCGTATTGTCCGGGAAGCAGAGCCGGAAGGCCTTGCTGTGGCGCAGCAGCTCGTGCTCGGCGCGAAAGAAGGTCATGGCACCGGGGTCGCCCTCGGCCGGGGCACCGCCCTCCACCAGTGCCTCGAGCAGCCGGGCCATGGGCGCCAGGGGGGTGAGGTCGTTGTGGCCGAACGGCCGGGCGCGGCCCAGTTCCAGGGTGAAGGCCGCCGCGCCATGGTAGTGCCTGGCGTAATGCGAGAAGGTCCAGCTGTGGCGGTGCTGGTGCAGTACCGCCTGGATGCCGGCGGCGGCCAGCCAGCGCCACTGCTCGGGAGGCATCGGCGTCTCGGCGAAGGGCTCGACCACGAAGCGGGGGAAGCGGCTGTCGCGGATCGCCGTGTGCAGGTCGTAGTGCAGGCGCTCCCGGCCGGGATGGCGGGCGTAGAAGGCATCCACCTCGGCCATCAGCGCCCGGGCCCGGTCGGGCTCGTCACCCGCCTCCTCGAGGTCGCGGCGGAACAGCCGGTTGAGGTTGGTGGCGACATAGCGCTCGCCGCGCCGGATCGCCTCGGGGTTGCCCAGGATCACCAGCAGCGGGGCGCCCAGGCGAAGCAGCCCGGCCTCCAGCCGGGCCAGGACCTCGCCCAGCAGCTCCATGGGGGCCGTCTCGTTGCCGTGGACACCGACCGAGAGCACGCAGGCCCTCGCCGCCGGCGCGGGGGTGTCCGGCACGAGCTCGAGCACCCCCGGAGCGAGCAGCCGGAAACGCCCCCCGGCGACCCCGCCCTCGGCGCGGGAGGGCGGGCGCCCCTCCAGGCCCTGGTCGAGCCACTCAGCCAGCATGGTCGGGACGGGCGTCGGTGGACTCGAAGATCCGGTCGGCGCTGGCGGCGACGAAGCCCTGGTAGAGCCGCCCCTCGGCATCCGGGTAGCGGCGGGCGAACTCGTAGTAGCAGGTGGGAATCTCCTCGACCCGGCCGCCGGAGAAGGTGAAGGGCATGCGGTCGGCGAGCGTCGAGGCCTGCTCGAGCAGCACCTCGGGGGAGCCCTTGATGCGCCCGCCGGAGGCATTGATGGAGAGCCCCAGCGACTCGACCTTCGCCAGCAGCTTCTCCAGGGTGTCGTGGCGGCGCAGGTGGTTGACGCTGACCGTGAAGTGGTTGGCCCGCAGCCCGATGATCGACAGCCAGGCGGCGTACTCGCTCTCTTCCGCGAGGGTCCGGTACTCCCCCCAGGTCGGCGTCTCCCAGAGGCGGCCGGCCCAGAGCACTTCGGGCGAGGCAATGCGGGCGGGATCGACCTGGGCCACCAGCTCGTCGATGATCTCCTGGGCGGGGGCCGAGAGCTCGCGGCACTTCAGCTCCGAGAGGAAGACCCTGGGCTGGTCCTCCCGCGGCGGCAGGTAGCCCCAGGCACGCAGCTTCTTGGCCTCGAAGTCGTAGGGCTCCAGTCGGGTGTAGCCCAGCGCCAGCAGGTGGGGCTCAAGGTCGGCCAGGCGGATGGGGCCGCGGTCGAAAGTGCGGAAGGCCACGTGGTCGTTGACGATGGTCTCGCCGTCGGCGACCAGGGCGTCATGGATGCGGCTCGCCTGGGGCGTCATGGCGGTATAGTCGTCCCAGAGGCGGGCGAAGAAGTGATCGAGGCTCATGTCGGAAGGCATGTAGGCACCTGTTGTCGATGTTGTGGCGGCTGGCAACACCATCCCGTCCGTCGCCGGCCGACTCAAGGGCCAGGGTCGGTCGGATGAAAGTGGCGGGGCCCAGGGTGAAAATCCGCGCCTGGCCGGGGGCGGCGGCCGGCCGTGACCTTTGCACGATGGGGAACGGGGCCTTGCCCGGCTAGACTGGCGGTGATCCCTGTCCCAGGGGCCTGCCCCAGGAGAATGCCATGACCGACCATGCCCGCCAGCTCGATGCCCACTATGATGCGCCTGCCGAACGGGGCGGGCCAAGCCTGACGGTACGGCTGCGGTCGGCCTTCCGCGAGGCGGGATGCGACCCGGATCGCCTCACCCTGGACGAGGTGGCCGGCATCGACCAGCTGCACCTGGGCGGGCGACGGGCCAGCCGCTCGCTGGCGGCCCTGGGGCGCCTCGCCCCGGGCAGCCGGGTGCTGGACGTGGGCTGCGGCACGGGCGGGGCGAGCCGGCTGCTGGCGGCGGAGTTCGGCGCCGAGGTGACGGGGCTGGACATCACCGCGGCCTTCGTCGAGGTGGCCGGCTGGCTGAGCCGTGCCACCGGCCTCGACGGCCGGACGCGCTTCCTGTGCGCCGATGCGGCGCGCGCGCCGCTGGCGGATGGCGCCTTCGATGCGGTGTGGTGCCAGCATGCGTTGATGAACATGCCCGACATCGCCGCGGTGCTCGCCGAGTGGCGCCGGCTGCTGGTGCCGGGCGGCACGCTGCTGCTGCACGAGGTGGTGGCCGGCGACGACCCCTCGCCGCTGCGCCTGCCGGTCCCCTGGGCACGCCGCGTCGAGACCAGCCACCTGCGCTCCCGTCACGTCCTGGAGGGGCTGCTGGCCGAGGGCGGCTTCGCCCCGGTGGCGGTGCAGGACGTCACCGAGTCGGCGCTTGCCTGGCGACGCAAGCACAGCCGTCGTGAGGGCGATCTCGCGCCCCCGGGTCCGGTGCTGCCCGGTCCGGGGCTGATCTTCGGCGAGGCCTTCGCCGAGATGGCGCGCAACCTGCGCGACAACCTGGCCGCGGACCGGGTGCGGATCCTCGAGGGCGCCTTCCGGAAGTCCCGCCCTTCATCTGACTCCTAGGAGCCCTGCCGCTGTCTCGCCATTTCCTGCCGATAGGATTCGGCGAGTTCGCTTTTCTGGTGTTCCGCAAGCCCCCTGCCTGCAAGCTGAAAGACCTCGTGTTCTTCCTCGTCGAGGTGATGGATCACCAGCTCGCTCAGCTTCCTGGCCTGGGTCAGCCATCCAGGCGAGGTGTAGTCGGTGGCATCCAGGGTCTCGAGCTGTTCGTCGATCTCATGGTGCTCCGCCACGCTATGACGGGCCTTCTCCTGAGTCAGGTCGATCGCCATCATCGGGACGTAGAGGGCGCGCTCTTCGGCGGCAGCATGGTATTGAAGCTCGGCGCGCAGCTGGCGGTAGAGCTGGTCACGCTCCTGGCTGTCGCCGGACGTCTGCAGGAGATTTTCCAGCAGCTCCCGCTGGATATCGTGGTCCTCACGCAAGGCTTCGAAGATCGTCATGGTGGTGCTCCTTGATCTGGGGGCATCGGGTCGTGGAAGGGAAGCTGCTCTGCGCGTGAGAGGCATCGCGTTCCCGGACCAGCATAGGCCAGGATCTGCCACAGGAATATCGGGCCAGCCGCCCGTCACGTCTTGCCGGTTGGTGCCCGCCTGCCATTGCTGGCCGCGGATCGGAAACGGATCCTCGAGGGCGTATGGCGCAGGGCCTGACGTTTCGATCCGGTCGATCGATAACGTCGAGTTTCTTCGCTTCTCTTCGTTTCCGTCGATTCTAGACTGGGAACCATCACTCGATGGAACGACGAGAGGAGCCAAGCGCATGACCCGGATACTGGTGCTCTACCACTCCATGTATGGCCATATCGATACCCTGGCCCGCACCGTGGCCGAAGGGGCGCGCGACGTCGAGGGCGTCGAGGTCACCCTCAAGCGGGTGCCCGAGACCATGGATGCCGAGGCATTCGCCAAGGCAGGCGGTCGGTCGTTCGACAGCCCCGAGGCGAGCCCCGAGGAGTTGGCCGACTTCGACGCGGTGATCTTCGGCAGCCCGACCCGCTTCGGCAACATGTCCGCCCAGATGCGCACCTTCCTCGACCAGACCGGCGGCCTGTGGGCGGGCGGCAAGCTGCGCGGCAAGGTGGCGAGTGTCTTCACCTCCACCGGTACCGGCGGCGGCCAGGAGACCACCATCACCTCCTTCTGGAACACCCTGGCGCACCACGGCATGGTGATCGTGCCACTGGGCTACGGCATCGGCGAGCAGTACGTCTTCGACCAGGCGGGCGGCGGCAACCCCTATGGTGCCTCCACCATCGCCGGTGGCGACGGCTCGCGCCAGCCCGACGAACGGGAGCTCAGTATCGCTCGCTTCCAAGGCGAGCACGTGGCGCGCATCGCCGCCAGGCTGGCCGGCTGACGCCGCGCCCGCTCAACCCCGCGACGATCCGGGCCCCGCCCCGCTCTCCCATGCGGAGAGCGGGGCGGGGCCTTTTCACGCCGAGCTGTCGGGGGAGAATCAGCCGGCGATGCGCTCGGCGATGGCGCGGCCCATGGCCTCGGTGGTGCCCTGTCCGCCGAGGTCCGGCGTCAGTACCGCCTTGTCGCCCTCGGCGAGCACCGCCTCGAAGGCATCGACGATGGCCTGGCCGGCCGCTGGGTGGCCCAGGTGCTCGAGCATCATCGCCGCGGACCAGACCTGGCCGATGGGATTGGCGATGCCCTTGCCGGCGATGTCCGGGGCGCTGCCGTGGACCGGCTCGAAGAGGCTCGGGAAGAGGCCGTCCGGGTTGATGTTGGCCGACGGGGCCACGCCGATGGTGCCGGTGCAGGCCGGTCCCAGGTCGGAGAGGATGTCGCCGAACAGGTTGCTGGCCACCACCACGTCGAACCAGTCGGGATGCATCACGAAGTTGGCGGTGAGGATGTCGATATGGAACTGGTCCACCGACACCTCGGGGTAGTTCACGCCCATCGCCTTCACGCGCTCGTCCCACCAGGGCATGGTGATGGCGATGCCGTTGGACTTGGTGGCCGAGGTGAGCTTCTTGCGCGGGCGTGACTGGGCCAGCTCATAGGCGTACTTCAGCACCCGGTCGACCCCGGTGCGGGTCATCACGGTCTCCTGGATCACCACCTCGCGCTCGGTGCCCTCGAACATCTTGCCGCCGACGCTGGAATACTCGCCCTCGGTGTTCTCTCGCACCACGTAGAAGTCGATATCGCCGGGTTCACGGTCCGCCAACGGACTCTTCACGCCGGGCAGCAGCTTGCAGGGGCGCAGGTTGACGTACTGGTCGAAGCGACGACGGAACTGCAGCAGGGAGCCCCACAGGGAGATGTGGTCGGGTACGGTCTCCGGCCAGCCCACGGCACCGTAGAAGATGGCATCGGCGTCCTTGAGCTGCTCGAACCAGTCGTCGGGCAGCATCTGGCCGTGCTCGGCGTAGTAGTCGCAGCTGGCGAAGTCGAAGTGCTCGAGCGTCAGGTCGATGCCGAAGCGCGCGGCGGCGGCCTCGAGGGCGCGCAGCCCCTCGGGCATCACCTCCTTGCCGATGCCGTCGCCGGGAATGACGGCGATGCGATGGGTCATGGAACTCCTCCTGGGATGCATGGGTCGTGCCTGCAGTCTAGACCTGCACGGAGGAAAGATAATCGCGGTACCATTCAACTCATTGTTGAACGAGAGTGGAGAATGGCATGACGCCCCTCGATGACCTGGCCTTCTTCCGCCGCCTGGCCCATGCCGGCAGTCTTACCGCTACCGCCCGGGAACTGGGCCTGTCGCTGTCGGCGGTGAGCAAGCGCCTCAAGCAGCTCGAGGCCCGGCTGGGCGTCGAGCTGGCCAGCCGCACCACCCGGCGCCTGGCGCTGACCGCCGAGGGCGAGCGCTACCTGGCACGGGGCGGGATGATCCTCGAGGAGCTCAGCGAGCTCGAGGAGTCCCTCGGCGAGCATCGTGCCGAGCTCTCCGGCCCGCTACGGGTCAACGCCACCTTCGGCTTCGGCCGCCGCCACGTGGCCCCGCTGCTCTCTGCCTTCTGCCGGGACCATCCCGGCATCGAGGCGAGCCTCGAGCTCTCCGGCTTCCCGCTGAGCCTGGGCGACCAGGCCTTCGACATCGGCATCCGCGTCGGCGAGCCGCCGGACTCCCGGCTGGTGGCCCGCCGGATCCTGGCCAACCGTCGCGTGCTCTGCGCCGCCCCCGCCCGGCTGGCGGCCCTGCCGCCGCTGCGCTCGCCGGCGGACCTCTCGGGACAGGCGTGCCTGCTGCTGCGCGAGAACGACAGCGACTTCGCGGTGTGGCGCTTCCAGCGCCGCGACGACCCCGCGGTGGAACAGGCGGTGAAGGTGGCTGGGCCACTGGCCAGCAATGACGGCGAGGTGGTCATGCGGCTGGCGCTGGACGGGCACGGCATCGCGCTGCGCTCTTGGTGGGACGTGCACGACCACCTGGCCCGCGGTCGCCTGGTCGAGCTGCTGCCCGACTGGCAGGGGGTGCGCGCCGACTTCCACGCCGTCTATCGCCAGCACCGGCACGTGCCGGCGCGCATCCGCGCCTTCGTCGCCTATCTTGAACAGGAGATGGCCAGCCGGGTGCCTACCCGGCAGAATGGCGCCACCGCCAGCCGAGGAGCCCTGTTGCCGTGAATGTGCTGATGTTCACCAATACCTACCTGCCCATCGTCGGCGGGGTCAGCGAGTCGGTGCAGCGCCTCAAGCACCAGCTGCAGGCCGCCGGCCACCGGGTGCTGGTGGTGGCGCCGCGCCTGGAGGGGCAGCCCCGGGAGGAGCGCGACGTGGTGCGGGTGGTGGCGGTGCAGCACTTCAACGGCAGCGACTTCTCGTTGCCGGTGCCGATCCCCGGCCAGCTCCATGAGGCGATCGAGGCCTTCGAACCCGATATCGTCCATGCCCACCACCCCTTCCTGCTGGGCGACACGGCCGCCCGGGCGGCGGAGACCTACGGTCTGCCCCTGGTCTTCACTCATCACACCCTCTACGAGCACTACACCCATTACGTGCCCGGTGACTCGCCGCGCATGCAGCGCTTCGCGGTGGCGCTCGCCACCCAGTACACCTGGCTGTGCGACGAGGTGATCGCGCCCAGCGAGAGCATCCAGGACCTGCTGCGCCGGCGCGAGGCCAATCCCCGCATCAGCGTGGTGCCGAGCGGCGTGGATACCGCGCGGTTTGCCGTCGGGGACAGGGCGCACTGGCGCCACCGCCTCGGCATTCCCGAGGCCGCCTACGTGATTGGCCACCTGGGGCGCCTGGCGCTGGAGAAGAACCTGGCGTTCCTGGCCGGGGCGGTAGCGGAGGCGCTGGTCCGCGCGCCCGGGGCCCACTTCCTGGTGGTGGGCGAGGGCGAGGCCCGCGGCGACATCCAGGCCATCGCCGAAGCCCGGGGCGTGGCGGGGCGCCTGCATTTCACCGGTCGCCTGCATGGGCAGGCGCTGATCGATGCCTATCATGCCATGGACGTCTTCGCCTTCGCCTCCCACAGCGAGACCCAGGGGATGGTGGTGGCCGAGGCCATGGCGGCCGGCCTGCCCGTGGTGGCCATCGAGGCCCCCGGGGTGCGCGAGGTGGTGGTCGACGGCCGCAACGGCCGACTGCTCGCCGCGGATGACCTGGACGCCATGGCCGAGGCGCTGGCCGCCCTGACGGACCCTGGTGTCCGCCTGCCGCTGGCCGAGGCCGCACTGGAGACCGCCGCCGAGTACGACGAGCCACGCTGTGCCGAGCGGTGCCTGGCGGTCTATCGCCGCGCCATCGCCCGGGGCGGCCCCTTCACCCACGCCGACGAGGGCGGCTGGGAGCGGGTGCGTCACCGGCTGGGCGCCGAGTGGCAGATGCTTCGCCATCGTGGCCGCCTGTTGCGCCATCTGGTGCAGGAGGAGTGGGAGCAGGACCGGCCCGCCTGGTGGCCCGGCCACCGGACACAGGACGAGAGCGAGGTGCCGCGCAAGTAGTTTCCGTCAGCGGGTGCGGCGGCGCCGGACCGACCAGGCCTTGAGGCCCGCCAGCAGGGCGATCCCCGCCAGCAGGCCGCCGGCGGCCCAGAGCAGGTCGCCGCGGCTCTCGGCAGTGGCCAGCTCGCCCAGCTGGCTGCCCAGCAGGGTGACCCCGGCCAGCCCCGGCGCGATGCCCAGCAACGAGCCGATCATGTAGTCGCGAAAGCGCAGACGGAAGGCCCCGGCCATCATGTTGGTCAGGGTGAAGGGCGCCAGCGGCAGCAGGTTGACCAGGGTCATGGTGCGGATACCGCGCCCCGAGAGGTAGCGCGAGACACCGCGCAGGTGCCGGCCGCCGTGGCGCATCAGCGCCTCGCGGCCCAGCCGACGGCCCACCCACCAGGTCAGCACCGAGGCGGCGAGGGTTCCCGCCAGGGCATGGGCGAAGCCCCACCAGGGGCCGAACAGCAGCCCGGTCAGCGCCACCAGCAGGCTGAGCGGGAACATCACCAGCGACGCCCCGGCGTAGACGGCCATCACCACCAGCACCGCCCAGGGGGCGTCGCGCCAGGCCAGGGACCCCTGGACCAGGCCCTGCAGCGTGGCGACGGTGAGCAGCTCCTCGCTGGCCAGCCACTGCCAGCCCATGGCCAGGCCGGCGAGCAGGATGAGGGCGATCAGCGGAAGCAGGAGCGGACGGGGCATGCGAGCGAGCGCCTTGGCTGCTGGGGGAAGGCTACCGCTGTGGGTAGTCGTCCGGGATCAGGTGGCAAGGTTGAGGTGCCGGTCATCGAGAGAGCATGAAGCGTCGATGCCCGCTCAACATGAAACGCCCAGCCTAACATGCCTCGCGGCACTTCCTGCGCCCGGGTCCGCTGGTTGCGAAATGCCCCTGAGCGGTTAAGGTCACTCCATGGCGTTCGCCTGCGCCGTTCCCCATCACCGAGGAGAGACACCATGGTCACCTTGACGATCAACGGCAGCGAGCATGAGCTCGATGTGCCCGACAACATGCCGCTGCTGTGGGCACTGCGTGACGTGGCGGGCCTGAAGGGCACCAAGTTCGGCTGCGGCATCGCCGAGTGCGGTGCCTGTACCGTGCACCTGGACGGCGAGGCTACCCGCTCCTGCGTGACGCCGGTCTCCGCTGTCCAGGGTCGCCAGGTGACCACCATCGAGGCCATGGCCGACGATGCCGTGGGCCAGCGCGTGCAGCAGGCCTGGCTGGATCTCGGCGTGGCCCAGTGCGGGTACTGCCAGGGTGGCCAGATCATGAACGCCACGGCACTGCTCAAGAGAACGCCTCGACCGGACACCCGGGAAATCGTCGATGCCATGGCCGGCAACCTGTGCCGCTGTGGTACCTACAACCGGATCCTGGCGGCCATCGAACGCGCCGCAGGCAAGGAGGTCAGCTCATGAGCCGGTCAGCCGATACACTGCTGCTCGCCAACGTCAGCCGCCGCGGTCTCCTGAAGGGGCTGGCCGGGGGCTCGGCTCTCCTGCTGGCAGCCCGCTGGGACCTGGGGCTGGCCAATGAACAGGCTCAGTTCGGGGCCGGCGCCATGCCCGGTGGCTGGGTGGACAATCCGAACGTTTTCATTCACATCGATTCCGACGGTCTGGTCACCATCGTCAACAACCGTGCCGAGATGGGCCAGGGCATCCGCACGAGTCTGGTGATGGTGGCCGCCGACGAGCTGGGCGCGGACTGGGATCAGGTCCGGGCCGAGCAGGCGAATGCGGACCAGGACAGGTACGGCAACCAGAATACCGATGGCTCCCGCAGCATGCGTCACTGGTATCAGCCCATGCGACGTGCGGCCGCCGCCGCCAGGCTGATGCTCGAGCAGGCGGCGGCCAACCGGTGGGATGTCCCCGTTCACGAGGTGCGGGCCGGGATCCACAAGGTGGTGCACTCCGCCTCGGGCCGGGAGCTCGGTTTCGGAGAGCTGGCGGAGTCGGCGAGGGAGCTGGATGTGCCGGGCAGGGATGCCCTGGTGCTGAAATCCGACAGCGAACTGCGCTTCATCGGCAAGGAGTCGGGCCTGATCAATGGCGAGCTGAAATCCGCCTATCCCAAGGCCATTGACGGTGAGGACATTGTCACCGGCAGGGCCGTATTCGGCGCAGATGTGGATCTGGAGGACACCCTCTACGCGGTCGTGGCTCGTCCACCCGTCTACGGCGCCAAGGTGAAAAGCGTCGATGACAGCGAGGCGCTCAATGTCACCGGTGTCAGGAAGGTGATCCCCATTGAAGGCACGGGGCAGCCCGCCGCCTTCAACCCGCTGGGTGGCGTTGCCGTGGTGGCCTCCAACACCTGGGCCGCCATGGAGGGGCGCAGGGCCCTGAAGATCGAGTGGGACAGGGCTGCCGCCGGGGACAATGCCGATTACACCTCCGATGCCTACCGGGAATCACTGGAGAAGGCCGCGCAATCCCCCGGCAAGGTCATTCGCCAGTCCGGCGATGCCGAGGCCGCCCTGGAAGCCGCCGACAGGCGGGTATCTGCTACCTACTACATGCCCCACATGGCACAGGCCCCCATGGAGCCGCCGGTGGCGGTGGTGAGGATCAGGGATGGCAAGGCGGAGGCCTGGGCGCCGGTCCAGAACCCCAGGGCGACCCGTGAGGGCATCGCGGGACTGCTGGAGATGGACCTGGAGGACGTCACCGTCCACCAGACCCTGCTGGGCGGCGGTTTCGGGCGCAAGTCGAAGCCGGATTTCGTGATGGAGGCGGCTCGAGTGGCCAGGGAGTTCGAGGGACAGCCCATCAAGCTGCAGTGGTCCCGGGAAGACGATATCCAGCATGCCTACTTCCACGCCGTCTCCGTCGATCATCTCGAAGCCGGCCTCGACGCCGATGGCAAGGCGACCAGCTGGCGTCACCGGACCCTGTCGCCCAGCATCGCCTCCCTGTTTGCCCCGGACCCCAGGCACAAGGGGGAATTCGAGCTGGGCATGGGCTTCAATACCATGCCGTTCAGTATTCCTGCCATCCGGCTGGAGAATCCGCCGGCGCCGGCCCATGTCCGCATCGGCTGGTTCCGCTCGGTCTACAACCTGCCCCATGCCTGGGCCATCCAGAGCTTCGCCCATGAGATGGCCGTGGCGGCCGGGAAGGACCATCGGGACTTCGTGCTGGACCTGCTGGGGCCGGACCGGGAAGTGCATAACCTGACCGTGGGTGACGGCTGGAATTACGGCGAGGATCCGGAACTCTATCCGATCGATGTGGCCCGCATGCGCCGCGTCATCGAGCGGGCCACCGAAGAGGCCGGCTGGGGGCGCGAGACCGGGAAGGGGCGAGGCCTGGGCCTGGCCTTTCATCACAGCTTCGTCTCCTACACCGCCATCGTCTTTGACGTGGAGGTGAGTGAGGCGGGCGAACTGACCATTCACCGGGCGGACATTGCCTTCGACTGCGGGCCTCAGGCCAATCCGGAGCGAATCCGGTCACAGATGGAGGGCTCCTGCGTGATGGGCATCGGTATTGCCCTGCAGAGCGAGGTGACCTTCGAGGATGGCGTGGCCCAGCAGGATAACTTCGACAGCTATCTGATCCCCCGGATGCCGAACGCGCCCAGGGTCGTGCGCGTCCACCTGATCGACAACCCGAACGACGCCATGGGTGGGGTGGGTGAACCCGGCCTCCCACCCGTCGCGCCGGCCCTGTGCAATGCCATCTTCGCCGCCACCGGCAAGCGCATCCGCCGCCTGCCGGTCGGCGACCAACTGGCGAGCTGAGGATGCGCCATCTCGACCTGCAGGTGGTCGACCAGGCACTGGCCTGGCTGCGCGAGGGTCGACGGATCTGGCTCTGCACGGTGCTTGCCACCTTCGGCTCCTCGCCCCGCGAGCCGGGCTCGCTGCTGGTGGCAAGGAGTGACGGCAGGCATGTCGGCTCGCTCTCCGGGGGCTGTGTCGAGGAGGACTTCCTCGCCCGCCTGCGCGACGGCGAGTTCGATGCGGGCCTGCAGACCCTGCGCTACGGCGACCCCGAGGGGCCGGGCGGTCCGCGCATCCGCCTGCCCTGTGGCGGCATGCTCGATGTGCTGATCGAGCCCCTGGCACCCGATGCCGCCACCCTGACCCACCTGGAGGTGATTCAGGCGACCCTGCTCGGCCAGCGACCCCTGATGCGCCGGGTCGACCTGGCCAGCGGCCGGGTGCATTTCGTCGAGGATGACGGCCTGGGACCTCGTGTCGTTCAGGATCGCGGGGCAGGGAGGGTGAGCCTGCGCATCGGTCCCGCGGCGCGTCTGATTCTCGCCGGCCTCTCGCCGGTGGCCGATGCCTGCGCCGAATTCGCGCGCACCCTGGGCTTCGAGGTGATCGCCTGCGATCCCCGCGAGGAGGCACGGGCGGAATTTCGCGTCGAGGGCGTCGAGGTGCAGTCGGTACTGCCCTCCCTCTTCATCGCCTCGGGCGCCTGCCATGCCGCCACCGCGGTGGTGGCGCTGACCCATGACCCGCGCATCGATGACCTGGCGATGATCGAGGCGGTGCGCACCCCGGCCTTCTATATCGGCGTGATGGGATCGCAACGGACCTCCGCAGCGCGTGCCGAGCGCCTGCGCCGCTCGGGCGGCCTGAGCGAGGAGGAGATGGCGCGGATCCACATGCCGATCGGCCTGGCGCTGGGCAGCAAGACGCCGGCCGAGATCGCCCTGGCAGTGATGGCCGACATCGTCCGCGTGCAGCGGGGGCGCTCCCGTGAGTCCCTCTGAGACAGCGCCCCCCATTCGCGAGAGGCCGCTGGCTCGGGTCGTGGCCCTGGTGATGGCGGCCGGGCGCTCACGCCGTTTCGGCGCCGCCGACAAGCGCCGGGCGCGCCTGGCCGATGGTCGCACCCTGCTGGCGAGTGCCGTCGAGCGGGCCGCCGGGGCCTTCGACGACTGCTATGTGGTGTTGCGCGAGGACGACGATCCCGAGGCACTCGGCCTCTCGCCCGACATCTGCCTGATACGTGCCGTGAACGCCGACCTGGGGCTGGGCAGCAGCCTGGCCGATGCCGTCGGCGCGCTGGAGGTGTTTGCCGCCCCGGTGGCGGTCGCGGTGCTGCTGGGCGACATGCCGGACATCGCCCCGGCCACGCTGGTTGCGCTGGGCCGAGCGGCCCGTCGGGACACCATCCTCCGTCCGGTCCAGGGTGGACGGCCTGGCCATCCGGTGCTGTTCGGCCGGGCGCTATGGCCCGAGCTTGCCGCGCTGCGGGGCGACCGGGGGGCTCGCGAGGTGGTGCGCCGGCATGCCTCGCAGCTTCACCTGATCCCTGTCGAGGACCCGGGTATCCACCGGGATGTGGATACGCCCGGTGATCTCGATGCCTGGCAGGGGACTGGCCGGCCCGCAGGGAGCGAGCCAGGGAGCAAGCGAGGCGTTGTGCCATGATCACCCCGCCTCCGGTGACTCAGGGCTGGCGCGCCAGCACCCGCAGCCGCGACTCGAGCATGTCGCGGTCGAGATAGGTGCCCTGCAGGTGGCGCCGCCCGCTGTCGGGGTCGAAGGCGCCGCGGCCGTGCAGCACGCGGCGATTGTCGAAGGCGACCATCTCGCCCGGGGCCAGGCTGAACGCGAACCGGTGGCGAGGCTCGTGCAGCAGCGTCCAGAAGCGGTGGTAGGCGGCGTACCAGGCGTCGATGTTTTCCGCCGGCAGGCGCAGGGTGTCGCGGATCCAGTTGTTGAAACGCACCTCCACCACGCGACCGTCCGTGTCGCAGCTCAGGATCGGCGCACGCACGGCGATGTCCTGCTCCTCGTCCTGGAAGCGGAAGTCGATGGGCGTCTCGCAGAGCAGGCGAAAGGCCTGCGGGTCCTCGCGGCGCAGGGCCTCGGCGACCCGGTAGCCATCGGCGAACAGTGACTCGCCGCCCTCGGCGTCGTTCTCCAGGCAGTAGAGCAGCTGGATATCCGGCGGCTGGCGCCAGTTCGGGAGGTCGGTGTGCAGTGCCAGGCCGATGGCGGTATAGGCGGCGTTGTTGGGGTTGGGCTTGGAGCGGACATCGAAGCGGGCGCCGAAGTTGGTCGAACGCAGCGGGCCGATGCGCCGGGCCAGGCGGCTCACCTCCTCGTCGGCCACTGGCCCGTGTTCGAGCAGCACCAGGCCGTCGCGCAGCAGGGCCTCGAGCCAGGCCCGCTCGCCCTCGACGGAGCCGGTGAAGGCCGCGTGGTCGACCCGCCCGGGGCGAAAGCCCTCGGGCCAGATGTGCGGCGCGGGCAGTGTCGTGGCCGCATCCCCGCCGGGGCGACGCTGGTGGAGCCAGCCGCCGTCGAAGCGGCTCTCGTGCCCGTCCTCCCATACCAGGTGCAGGTGGCCGGCCTCGACGCGGGCCTCCCGGGGGCGGGCGATGGCCGGCTGCGGCAGGACGAGGCGCTCGCGGGTCTGGGCATGGCGGCAGGCGCGGCAGGCACAGTGGTCGCGCAGCCAGAGCCAGGGCAGGCGGGCCTGCTCGCCATCCTCCCAGGCCAGCGTGATCCCCGTTTCGCCGGCCTGGCCATCGTGCAGCCGCGGGGCCTGGGCGTAGGGGTCCAACTCGTGCATCTCCACCGGTGCGGCGGTGGTGGCCTGTGGGGCAGTGGCGTCCATCCGGTCCTCCTCGGGAATGTCAGGTTGACGGATGCCGAGGGTGACGCCTGGCTCGACGGCTGACAAACGATTAATCTGGCCCCTATGACCAAGCCAAGCTTATGGGTAGCTTTTTCATGAGTGCCCTGCCTCCGCTGACCTGGCTGCAGGCCTTCGAGGCAGCCGCGCGGACCCTGAGCTTCACGGCCGCCGGCCGCGAACTGGGGGTGACCCAGGCGGCCATCAGCCAGCGCATCCGGCTGCTCGAGGACCGATTGGGGCAGAAGCTCTTCGTGCGTCACCCGCGAAGCCTCACGCTCACGCCGGCGGGCCAGGCCTGGCTGCCCAGCATCCACGAGGGATTCGCGCGCATCGGCGAGGGCACCCGAGAGGTCTTCGGCAGCGCACCGGCACGTTCGGTCACCCTGCGCACCACGCCGGTCATCCAGCAGAACTGGCTGGCGCCCCGGTTGCTGGCCTTCCATCGTGCCCACCCGGCGATCGCCGTGCGGCTGGTCAGTGCCATCTGGACCGACGAGTTCGGCCCAGAGGGGGCGGATATCGAGATCCGCTACGGGCGTGGCGGCTGGTCGGGCGTGGAGGCGCTGTCGCTGGGTGCCGAGCACCTGCTGCCGGTGTGTGCCCCGGCGGTGGCACGCGGCCTGGCGGCACCCGCCGACCTGGCGGGCGTGACCCTGCTGCATGCGGCAGGCTTCGCCGTGGGCTGGCCGAGCTGGCTGGAACGGGCCGGGGTGGCCGGCCTCGAGTCGCGCTCTCCGGCGCTGACCTGCGACAACCAGGTGATGACCCTGGCACTGGCCAGCCTGGGAGGTGGGGTGGCGCTGACCCATCGCCGCCTGTTCGAGGGGCGTGATGACCTGGTCGCGCCATTCGACCTTGCCGTGCCCACCGACGAGCGCTTCTGGCTGGTGCGCTCGACCCGCGGCCAGCGTCAGGAGGAGGCGTCGCTGCTGTGGTCGTGGCTCTGTCGCGAGGTAGACGCCGACCCGGGGTGAGCCGCCGGGGGGCAGCGCGCCAGGGTGTCCTGGCGGAAGTAGCGCGCGAGCAGCGCATGGAGCTCGGGATAGGCGGCGTGCAGCACGTCCGGGGCGGTGAAGAAGTGTTCGCAGCAGACCGCGAAGCACTCGCCGGGGTGGGTCGCCGCATAGTCGTCGATCGGCGTCGGCTCGCCGTGCGCCAGGCGCGACTGCAGGTCCTCCCAGACGCCCATGAAGACCCGGTGCCACTCCCTCGGGTCGATCTCCCGGGGCAGTGGCGGAAAGCCGTCAACGTCCAGGGAGTTGCCCAGGTCGAGCTTGTGGGCCAGCTCGTGGATCAGCACGTTGAAGCCCGAGAAGTCGCCGCTCTCCATCAGGTCGGGAAAGGAGACCACCACCGGCCCCTGGGAGGAGGTCTCGCCGGCGCGCTCGTCGACGTACTCGTGGACCACGCCGGCCTCGTCCATCTCCTCCACCCGGCGCCGGAAGGCCTCGGGCAGGATCAGGATCTCGTGGACGTTGGCAAAGGCCTCGTGGTGCTCGTCCTCCTCCCAGCCCAGGGTCAGCAGGCAGGCCTGGGCCGCCAGGGCCAGCCGGGCGGGCGGGTCGAAGTCGGTGGTCTCGGCGAGCTCGGGGTGCAGGCTCAGGCGCTTGTCATGCACGAACCGCCAGGCGCGATGACCGAGCCGCTCGGCCAGCTCGTCGGGCAGGGCGGCGAGCAGTGGCAGTCGTTCCCGGGCCTCGCGCCAGGTCTGCTCGGGAAAGGGGTGGCGCTGCTCGAAGCGCCGGCCCCCCAGGCGCATCAGCCGGCCGAGCATGGCGTCAGCTCTCCTCCAGGTTGGCCCCGGACTTCCAGGACCAGTCCCTCCAGCGCAGGTCGAAGAGGTCCTTGCGGCGATCCTTGAGGTTGGTCACCGAGCCCTCGGCCCGCACCACGGTCAGCCGGGTCAGATCGAGGTCCGAGAACATGATCATCTCGGTGTTGGGCGTGGTCTCCGAGAGCACGGCATCGTGGGGGAAGGCGAAGTCCGAAGGCGAGAAGACCGACGACTGGGCGTACTGGATCTCCATGTTCTCGACGGAGGGCACGTTGCCGACGCTGCCGCACAGCACCACGTAGCACTCGTTCTCGATGGCCCGCGCCTGGGCGCAGTGGCGCACCCGCAGGTAGCCGTTCTTGGTGTCGGTCCAGAAGGGCACGAAGAGGATGTCCATCTCCTGGTCGGCGAGCAGCCGCGAGAGTTCGGGAAATTCCACGTCGTAGCAGATCTGGATGCCCACCCGGCCGGCATCGGTCTGGAACACCAGCAGCTCGTCGCCGCCCTCGATCACCCAGTCGCGGCGCTCCTGGGGGGTGATGTGCAGCTTGGCCTGGCGCTCGATGGTGCCGTCGCGATGGCACAGGTAGGCGATGTTGTAGAGGAGGTCGTCCTCGCCCACCTCGATCATCGAGCCGGCGACGATGTTGATGTTGTAGGAGACCGCCATGCGCGACAGCTCGGTCTTGAACTGGTCGGTGAAGCCGGCCAGGAAGCGGATGGCGGCCATCTGGTCCTGCTGGGCGGCGCGGTCCTGCAGCCCCATCAGCGGGGCGTTGAACAGCTCCGGGAAGACCGCGAAGTCGCTCTGGTAGTCGGCCAGGGCATCGACGAAGTACTCCACCTGCTGCAGTACCGACTCCACCGAGTCGAACTCGCGCATCTGCCACTGCACGGCGCCGACGCGGACCTGGGTGGGACGGTTCTCCAGCACCCGTTCCGCCGGCTCGAAGAGGATGTTGTTCCACTCCAGCAGGGTGGCATAGCCCTGGGACTTCTCGTCCTCCGGCAGGTACTTGCGCAGCAGGCGCTTGACCTGGAAGTCGTTGGCCAGCTGGAAGGAGAGAATGGGGTCGTGGATCTCCTTGCGCGCCACCTTGTCGAGGTACTCGGCCGGGGAGAGCTCGTGGGCATGCTCGTGGTACTGGGGGATCCGCCCGCCGGCGAGGATCGAGCGCAGGTTCATGGAGCGGCACAGCTCCTTGCGCGCCTCGTAGAGCCGCCGGCCCAGCCGGTAGCCGCGATAGTCCGGATGGATCAGCACGTCGAGCCCGTACATGGCGTCGCCATCGGGGTCGTTGAGGATGGTCTCGCGCTTGCCGATCAGGTCGTCGTAGCGGTGGGGGTTGGAGAAGGTGTCGTAGTCCACCAGCGCAGTCAGGGCCACGCCGACGATGGTCTCGTCATCCTCGATGACGATCTGGCCGTCGGGGAATTCCGTGATCAGCTTGTCGATGGTGGCCTTGGGCCAGGCCCCGCCGATGTCGTGATAGACCCGGTCCATCAGGGTCTTGAGCTGCGGGTAGTCGTCCGGGGTGAGGTTGCGCAGGTTGAGGTGCAGGTCGTCGAGGGACATGGCGCGTCCTTCCTTCCTTCGGGTCAGGGGGCAGTCTCGCTGCAGTCTACCATGCTCAGCGCGGGCCCCGGTCGAGGCGCGTCGCCCGCGGCGTGAGCCGTCCCAGCGGGCGGGTGAGGGTCTGGGCCATGATCACGCCCACCAGCACCAGGGCCCCGCCGGCGAGGTGGTAGGCGGCGATCCGCTCGCCGAGGAAGGCCATGGCGATCAGGGCGCTGAACACCGGCATCAGGTTGATGAAGATGCTGGCCTGGCTGGCGCCGATCTGGCGGATGGCCCGCATCCACAGGAAGGTGGTGATGATCGAGGCGGGAATGCCCGCATAGAGGATCAGCCAGACGTTGTGGCCATCCACCGGTGTCATGGGGCCGATCAGGTAGCCGGGCAGCAGGAAGAGGGTGGCGAAGGCCGCCTGGAGGTAGAGCACCACCCAGGGCGGCATGTCCAGGGGCCAGCGCTTGAGCATCACCCCGTAGAGGGCATAGCAGGTGGCGGCCACCACCATCAGCAGGTCACCCAGGGCCACCTCCAGTTCGAGCAGCGACAGCGGGTCGCCGTGCCCCAGCAGGATCGACACCCCGGCCAGCGCCAGTATCCCGCCCAGGGTGCCGCCGAGACTCGGCGCCTCGCGCAGGATCAGCGCACTGAGCAGCACGGTCAGCAGCGGCACCATGGCCGCCAGGATGCCCATGTTGGTGGCCGAGGTGGTCTCGGCGGCCACATAGGCCAGCCCCTGCCACATGGCCATGCCCAGCAGCCCCAGCAGAGCGAGCTTCGGCCAGTGGCGGCGGATGGCGTCGCGATGGCGCAAGGCCACGGGCAGCACGAAGGGGGTCAGTACCGCCAGCGCCAGCACCCAGCGCAGGAAGGCGATGCTGCTCGGGGCGATGCTGCCCACGGTGAGCTGGTTGATGGTCATGTTGCCCGACCAGATCAGCACGGCGCCGAGCGGGGGCAGGAAGGTGAGCAGTGGCATACAGGTTCCCTGAACATGAAGCGGCCCCGCATATCGGGGCCGTGATTGCCGGTGTCTCGAGGGCGGACAAGCCCTTGGCCTCCAGGAGCGTCAGCGCAGCTGGCTGTCCTTGCTGCCGCGGCGATTGTAGCCGCTGTGCCCCGAGGGGCGCCTGTCGCGCTCGGCCTGGCAGGTGACACAGAAGCGCACCCCCCGGATCGCCTCGCGGCGCGCCTGGGGGATGGGGTCCCCGCACTCATCGCAGCGCTCGGCGCTCTCGCCGTCCGGCAGCTGCCGGCGCGAGCGTGCCAGGGCATCCTCGACGGTGCTGTCGATCTGCTCCTGGACGGCACCATCCTTCGACCATCCTCCCGCCATGAGCTCCTCCTCGCGCCTGAGGCGTCGGCCCGACCGGATATCGTCCCAGTCTGGACCACTCCCGGGATCAGTTCCATGCCCACGCGTCTCGGGCGGCCCTGCCATCAGAAAGGCCCCGCAAGGGCGGGGCCTGGTCGCGGGCAGGGCGCGAGGTGCTCAGCCGATGGCGGCGACGCCGGCCTTGGCGATCTGGACGTCCTGGTCCGGCTTGACGCCGGAGATGCCGACGCTGCCGGCCACCTGGCCCTCGACGAGCACCGGGACACCGCCGGCCAGCAGGGCCTGCATGGGGGCCGTCACGAAGGCGGTCCGGCCATTGTTGATCATGTCCTCGAAGACCTGGGTCTCCTTGCGCCCGATGGCGGCGTTGCGCGCCTTCTCGGTGGCGACGTCGGCGCTGAAGGGCGGGGCACCGTCGAGGCGACGCAGGCCGAGGAGGTGGCCGCCATCGTCGGCCACGGCCAAGGTCACGGCCCAGCCGTTGGCCTGGGCTTCCTGCTGGGCGGCGTCGAGGATGGCGTTGACGTCATCCAGGGTCAGTACGGGCTTGGTCTGCATGGTGTTCTCCTTAGGGGGCTAGTGTCTTGTCGACGTTCTCGATCCAGTGCCTCACCGGGGTGCGGTTGGCTCCGGCCAGGCGGGTCTGGCAGCTGAATGATTGAGCGCCGTGACGATCGTTCATGCCAGTGCCTCGTCGACGATCTCGATCCAGTGCCGGACCGGGGTGCGGTTGGCCCCGGCCAGGTGGGTCTGGCAGCTGAATGATTGAGCGCCGTGACGATCGTTCATGCCAGTGCCTCGTCGACGATCTCGATCCAGTGACTCACCGGGGTGCGGTTGGCCCCGGCCAGGTGGGTCTGGCAGCTGAATGATTGAGCGCCGTGACGATCGTTCATGCCAGTGCCTCGTCGACGATCTCGATCCAGTGCCTCACCGGGGTGCGGTTGGCCCCGGCCAGGTGGGTCTGGCAGCCGATATTGGCCGTGACGATCACCTCCGGATTGCCGGCCTCGAGATTGTCGAGCTTGTTGTCGCGCAGCTGGGTGGCGAGTTCCGGCTGGGTGACAGAGTAGGTGCCCGCCGAGCCGCAGCAGAGGTGGGCGTCCTGCACCGGGGTGAGGGCGAAGCCGAGCCGGCCGAGCACCTGGTCCACGGCGCCGCCGAGCTTCTGGGCGTGCTGCAGGGTGCAGGGGCAGTGGAAGGCGAGCCGGCGGCGCTCCTTCACCTCGAGGCCGGTGAGGTCCTCGTCGCGCAGCACCTCCACCAGGTCCCGGGCCAGCGCGCTGATGCGCTCGGCCTTGTGGGCATAGTCGGGGTCGTCGGCGAGCATCTCGCCATACTCCTTGACGAAGGCACCGCAGCCGCTGGCGGTCTGAACTATTGCTTCAACCCCGGCCTCGCCCTCTTTCTCGATATGGGGCCACCAGGCGTCGATGTTGGCGCGCATGCGCGTGCGGCCGGCTTCCTGAGCATTGAGGTGGAAGTCGATGGCACCGCAGCAGCCGGCTTCCGGGGCCGGGGTCAGGCCGATGCCCAGACGATCCAGTACCCGGGCAGTGGCGGCGTTGGTGTTGGGCGAGAGCCCGGGCTGCACGCAGCCCTCGAGAATGAGCATCTGGCGCGGGTGTCGCTTGCCCTCGGGGCGCGCGCCCGCATCCACCGGCGCCGGAGGCATCTTGTCCCTGAGGGTGCCCGGCACCAGCGGTCGGAAGGTCTGGCCCAGCTTGAGCAGCGCCTTGAAGCGTGCGGGCTCCACCAGGGCCTTGCGCAGCCCGAAGCGCAGCGTGCGCTCGGGCAGCGAGCGGGGCACGCGCCGCTCGATCTCGGCACGGCCGATATTGACCAGCTTGTGGTACTCCACCCCGGAGGGGCAGGTGGTCTCGCAGTTGAGGCAGGTGAGGCAGCGGTCGAGGTGCAGCCGCGTCTCCTCGGTGACCTGGGTGTCGTCTTCCGGGCTCTCGAGCATCTCCTTCATCAGGTAGATGCGCCCGCGCGGACCGTCGCGCTCGTCACCCAGCAGCTGGTAGGTGGGACAGGTGGCATTGCAGAAGCCGCAGTGCACGCAGCTGCGCAGGACGCGATCGGCCTCGCGGATATGGGGCTTCTTGAGGTCTTCCTCGGTAAAGTGCGTCTGCATCTCAGAGCTCCGCGTAGAGTCGGCCCGGGTTGAAGATGCCCTTCGGATCCAGCTGGGCCTTCAGGTTTCGATGGTACTTGGCCACCACCGGTTCCAGCGGCATGAAGGGGTCGGGCTGGCCCGGTCCCTGGCGGGACCCCAGGCAGGTGGCGTGGCCGCCGGCGCGGGCGCAGGCCTCGCGGATGGTGTCGGCGGGCAGGTCGCTGCGCAGCCAGCGCTGGGTGCCGGCCCAGTCGTGGAGCATGTCCGCTTCCTGGACGCCGGAAAGCGCCAGCGAGGGCGTGTTGTGGGGCAGCGAGAGGCGCCACAGGGCGCGGGCGTCGTCCCGGGAGAAGAAGTCCAGCGTCTGCTCGCGAAGCGCCGTCCAGAACTCCGTGTCCAGCTCGTCGCCGCCGAGGCGCTCGCGGGTGGCGGCGACCGAGCTGGGCCCGCCCTCCAGGCGCAGGTGCAGGGCGCCGGCGTGCCAGGCGGCGGCGGTGATGGGCAGCGGGTGGCGCCCCCACTCGGCGAGCTTCGCCTGGGCGTCGGCCAGCGGCATCTCGAGGCGCAGGCTGTGGCTGGCGCCGGGTCGGGGCAGCACCTTGAGCGAGACCTCGGTGATCAGCCCCAAGGTTCCCTGGGCGCCCACCATCAGCCGCGACAGGTCGTACCCGGCGACGTTCTTCATCACCTCGCCGCCGAAGCGCTGCTGGTGTCCCTCGTGGGTGATCACCCGGGTGCCCAGCACGAAGTCGCGCACGCTGCCGGCCCAGGGCCGGCGGGGGCCGGAGAGGCCGGTGGCGACCATGCCGCCCACGGTGGCAGCCGCGCCGAAGTGGGGCGGCTCGCAGCCGAGCATCTGGCCGTTCTCGGCCAGGGTGGCTTCGAGCTCGGCCAGCGGCGTGCCGCTGCGCACCGAGACGATCAGTTCCACCGGGTCGTAGTAGGTGATCCCGCGGTGCTCGCGGGTGGACAGGGTCTCGCCGTCGACGGGGCGGCCGTAGAAGGCCTTGGTATCACCGCCGACGATGCGCAGCGGACTGCCCTCGGCCGTGGCGCGGCGAATGCGTTCGGCGAGGGCCTCGCTGACGTCCTGGTCGGTCGGTTGGGGGCGTGTCTCCACCATGGGGAATCCTCAGAATCGGGGCAGCTCGGGGTGCGGGAGCTCGTTGTTGTGCACGTGCATGGCACCGAACTCGGCGCAGCGGGCGAGGGTCGGGATGTTCTTGCCCGGGTTGAGCAGGCGGTCGGGGTCGAAGGCCGCCTTGACCGCATGGAAGGTGGCCAGTTCGCCCGGGTTGAACTGGGCGCACATCTGGTTGATCTTCTCGCGGCCCACGCCGTGCTCGCCGGTGATCGAGCCGCCGACCTCGACGCACAGCTCGAGGATCTTGCCGCCGAGCTCCTCGGCCTGCTCCAGCTCGCCGGGACGGTTGGCATCGAAGAGGATCAGCGGGTGCATGTTGCCGTCGCCGGCATGGAAGACGTTGGCGACCCGCAGCCCATACTCCTCGGAGAAGTCGGCGATGCCCTTCAGCACCCGCGGCAGCTCGCGGCGCGGGATGGTGCCGTCCATGCAGTAGTAGTCCGGCGACATGCGGCCCACCGCCGGGAAGGCGTTCTTGCGCCCCGCCCAGAAGGTGGCGCGCTCGGCCTCGTCGCGGGCCTGCTGGATACCGGTGGCCCCGGCCTTCTCGAGCACCGCGCGCACGGTGGCGCAGTCATCGTCGACGTCGGCTTCCACCCCGTCCAGCTCGCAGAGCAGGATGGCCTCGGCCTCTACCGGATAGCCGGCCTTGACGAAGTCCTCGGCGGCGCGGATGGCGAGCTTGTCCATCATCTCGAGCCCGCCGGGGATGATGCCGGCGGCGATGATGTCGCCGACCGCCCGGCCGGCCTTCTCGACGTCGTCGAAGCTGGCCATCAGCACCTTGGCGGTCTCGGGCTTGGGCAGCAGCTTGACGGTGATCTCGGTGACCACGCCGAGCATGCCCTCGGAACCGGTGAACAGGGCCAGCAGGTCGAGGCCCGCGGCGTCCAGCGCCTCGCTGCCGAGCGTCATGCGCTCGCCCTCGATGGTGATCACCTCCACCTTCATTACGTTGTGCACGGTCAGCCCGTACTTCAGGCAGTGCACGCCACCGGCATTCTCGGCCACGTTGCCGCCGATGGAGCAGGCGATCTGCGAGGAGGGGTCCGGCGCATAGTAGAGGCCGTAGGGGGCCGCCGCCTCGGAGATCGCCAGGTTGCGAACGCCGGGCTGGAGCCGGGCGATGCGGGCGTCCGGGTCCACGTCGAGGATGCGGTTGAAGCGCGACATGACCAGCAGCACCCCCTTCTCGAGGGGCAGGGCACCGCCGGAGAGACCGGTGCCGGCCCCGCGGGTCACCACCGGCACGCCCAGGGCGCGGCAGCGCTTCATCAGCGTCTCGACCTGCTCGAGGGTCTCGGGCAGGGCGACCAGCATGGGCAGCACGCGGTAGGCGGAGAGGCCGTCACATTCGAAGGGGCGCAGGTCCTCCTCGCGGTGCAGCAGGGTGAGACCGGGCGCGGCCTGCTGCAGGTCGGCCAGGACGTCGGCCTTGTCGATTTCCGGCAGCTCGCCGTCGAGCCGCTCGTCATAGAGGATGTTCATGTGGCTTCCTCGCTGGATGGCCCATGACCCGCGCGGGCCGGGCAGGTGTCCGGTGGTGGCCTTCAATCTGTGCCTTCTTGACGGGCGTGTCCAGTCTCTGGTTCGCTGGTCAGACCAGTTGTGAGTATAATTCTGGAAAGTATTTCCAAGCTACACCCTCGCGCCACGGAAGGACATCCCCCTCAGGAGACGGCCATGCCCCGCTACCATGATGAGCTGGTCACCACCTCACGCACGCCCGACGCCATTGCGGCCAGGCTCGAGGAGCTGATCCTCGATGGCGTGTTCCGCCCGGGCCAGCTGCTGCCCTCCGAGCGGCGTCTTAGCGAGCGGCTGCAGGTCTCCCGTGCCTCCCTGAGGGAGGCACTCAGGACGCTGCGCAGCAAGGGGGTGATCGTCACCCGGCAGGGGCGGGGCTCGGTGGTGGCCGAGCTGGTCACGGCGGCCCAGGACACGCCGCTGATGCATCTTTTCCGCGACCATCCGCGGACGCTGTTCGACCTGCTGGAGGTGCGGGCCCTGCTCGAGGGCGAGTCGGCCCGCCTGGCCGCCAGCCGGGGCACGCCCTCCGACCGTGTACTGATCACCCGCCGCTATCAGGCGATGGTCGACTATGTGGAGAGCGCCGAGTCGGTCGACGTCGAGCGCCTGGCGCGGCTCGACCACGGCTTCCACCTGGCCATCTGCCAGGCCTCCCACAACCCGGTGCTGGTGCATACCCTGCAGAGCCTGACCGACCTGCTGCTGAGCTCGGTGTTCGCCTCGGTGAAGAACCTCTATCACCGCCCGAGCTCCCGCGAGATGATCAATCGCCAGCATGCGCGGCTCTATCGTGCGGTGATCGAGGGCAAGCCGGTTCTCGCCCGGCGTGTCGCCCTGGAGCACCTCTCCGGGGTGGGCGAGCAGCTGCGCGAGATCGAGGCGGAGGACCAGCGGCTGGAGCGCTCGGCCATGCGCCTCGAGGGCTGGGGGTAGGGGTCAGGAGGTGGCGACCTCGAGGGCGGTCTCGTCCTCGACCACCCCGGCAAGGGAGGCCACCTCGAGCTTGTTGCAGAGATGGTCGCGCAGGATCTGGCCCAGTCGCCTGCCGTCGCGTGCCTCCAGGGCAAGGATCATGTGCTCGTGGTCCTGGACGGCGTTGCCCCAGAAGTCGTCGGTCATCTTCTTGGAGTAGCGGACCCGCTTCACTCGCTGGCTGAGGTTGCTGTAGGTCTCCTGCAGCACCTCGTTTGCCGAGGCGGCCAGGATGCTCTCATGGATGCGCTGGTTGACCCGGAAGTAGTCCGGCAGGTTGCGTTCGCGATAGTGCCGGAGCATCTCGTCATGCAGCGTGCGGATGGCCCGGATCCCCTCGTCACTGATGTTCTGGCAGGCGAGCTCGCCGGAGAGCCCCTCCAGGGCGCCCATCAGGTCGTAGGTGTCCTTCACCATCTTCAGGGTCAGCCGCACGACCCTGGCGCCGCGGTTTGGCAGCAGCTCGACCAGTCCCTCGGAGGCTAGGACCTTGAGTGCCTCCCTAAGTGGCGTGCGGGACACCCCGAACCGCTCGCAGAGGTGCTTCTCGGATATCCGCTCGCCGGGGGCGAGATCCCCCTGCTCGATGAGCTCCCGGACGCGGTCGGCCACATCCAGGTAGAGGCTGCGCTGCTGGATCTTGCTCATGGCATGGGTCCCTCGAGGCAATGGCGTCCTGATGGTCGCAGCAAAGGGTGACGGCAGCGTCGCCGGCCGGGCGGTGCACCCTCGGGTGATGGACCAGGCTGGCATTCTGTCACGAGAGGTATTATGAATTCAAAATGCAGCCAATATCCACCTCGACCATCATCAGGAGTCGCCCATGGCCGGCAAGGTCTTCCGCAGTCACTTCCAGCTTGGCCGTTCGCAGGCCAGGACCATCCTCGACGGCGCCTTTGCCAAGGCGCGTGATGCCGAGATGGAACCTCTCACCGTGGTGGTGCTCGACGGTGGCGGGCATGTCGTCGCCGCCGAACGCGAGGACGGCTGTGCCCCGCTGCGTTTCCCGGTGGCTCAGGGTAAGGCCTTCGCCGCCCTGGGGAACGGCATCGCCAGCGGCGTAGTGGGCGAGCGCAACAGCGAGCGTCCCGCCTTTCTGGCCAGCGTGGCCGCGGCCTCGGCAGGGCACTTCGTTCCAGTGGCCGGCGGGGTTCCGATACTCGACGATGAAGGGCAGGTGATCGGCGCGGTCGGGGCCAGCGGGGCAAGCTCCGGCGAGGACGAGGCCGCCGTGATTGCCGGCATCGAGGCCGCCGGTCTCGCCTGGGGGCGCGAGCCGGAATGAGGGCGTTCCTCGAGCGCGGACGACTAAAGTTTAATACCTGATTATGAATTTTGAATTCAAATTGAATCGGTGAGGCATGGCGGCCACCGCAGAGCGACAACACCACAATTCGGGGCCCGCCACTGCTGGAGGATGTCGGGGCGAGCTCGGCTCACCGGCAAGACGCGTACAACAACAAGCCAGCACCGGAGTATCCCATGAAAGTGATCAAGACAGCATTTGCCGTCACAGCCCTGGCGGCCGCCATGGCGCCTGGCCTGGGCATGGCGCAGACCGAGCTGCAGTTCGGCCACGTCGGCAACCCCGGATCGTTGTTCGACGCCTCCGCCACGGAGTTTGCCAAGCGCGCCAACGAGCGGCTGGGCGATGACTATGAGGTGGAGGTCTACGGCTCGAGCCAGCTGGGTGGCGACAGCTCCATGATGCAGAAGCTCAAGCTCGGCCAGCTCACCTTCACGCTGCCCTCCACCGTGATGTCCTCGGTGGTCGACGAGTTCGGCCTGTTCGAGATGCCCTACCTGATCAAGGACCGGGAGCACATGAAGCGGGTCATCGAGGAAGTGCTCGAGCCGCAGCTCTATCCGCTGGTGGAGGAGGAGGGCTACAAGGTCCTCGCCGTCTGGGAGAACGGCTTCCGTCAGATCACCAATAACGTCCGACCCATCAACACGCCGGAGGACCTGGATGGCCTCAAGCTGCGCACCCCCAAGGGGAAGTGGCGGGTACGCATGTTCGAGGAGTACGGCGCCAACCCGTCACCCATGGCCCTCTCGGAAGTCTTCACGGCGCTGCAGACCGGCACCATGGACGGCCAGGAGAACCCCCTGGTGCAGATCTACTCCCAGAAGTTCCAGGAGGTCCAGGACTACCTGTCGTTGACCGGCCACGTCTACACGCCGGCCTACGTGGTGGTCTCCAGGAGCCACTGGGAGGACCTGCCGGACGAGGTGCGTGAGGTCCTGGAGGAGACCGCCCAGGAGGTGCAGGACTTCGTCTACGAGACGGCCGCCCGGCAGGACGAGGAGCTGCTCGGCGAGATGGAAGCCGCCGGTATGGAGGTCAACGAGGCCGACAAGCAGGCCTTCATCGACGCCAGTGGCCCAGTCTATGAGCTCTTCGGCGAGGAAGTGGAAGGCGGCAGCGATCTGATCGATCGCGTGCTGGAGCTCGGCAAGGAGGAGTGATCCTCCCGTCCGGCTGACCTTCCTGACCGCCCCTGACGGGGCGGTCCTTCCCTGACTCGACGGAGTAGCGTCTTCATGTCTCTCGCGAGATTACGATCCGGCTTCGAGTGGTTGCTCGAGGTCATCACCATGTTTCTGGTGGTGTCGCTGGCAGTCGTCGTGCTGCTCGGCGTCATCTTCCGCTTTGCCGGCAATTCCCTCGGCTGGTACGACGAGGTGGCCGCCGTGATGCTGGCCTGGGTCACCTACTACGGTGCCGCCCTGGCCGCGCTCAAGCGCGGCCATATCAGCGTGCCGGGCCTCGTCTATTCACAGCCGCGTGCCGTGCGCGTGACCCTGGTGGTGATCGGTGAGGTCATCATCCTGGCCTTCTTCGTGATGCTCGCCGCCTATGGCGTGCATGTCATCCAGATCCTCGGGGGATCGACCCTGGTCAGCGTGCCGATCCCGATCGCCGTCACCCAGTCGACCATTCCCATCGGCGCCGCGCTCTACGTGATCGCCGAGCTGATCAACCTGCCGACCATCATGCGCGAGGCCTGGCAAGGCAAGGCGCCGCCCGCGGAGCATGACATCGTGGAGGACGCGCAATGACGACTGCCCTGATCCTCCTGGCCGGCCTGGCGATGATCTTCATCAATATCCCCATCGCCGTGGCGCTGGGCGCGGTGTCTCTGCTGGCCATGCTGGTGCTGCAGGGCCCGAACAGCCTGCTCAGTTTCCCGATCGTGATGTTCGAGGGCGCCACCAAGTTTCCCCTGATCGCCATACCCTTGTTCATCCTCGCCGGGGCGATCATGAATACCGGCGGCATCTCCAAGCGATTGATCGACTTCGCCTCGGCGCTGCTCGGTTTCATCCGCGGCGGACTGGCGATGGTCAACATCGGCACCTCGCTGTTCTTCGCCGAGATCTCGGGCTCGGCGGTGGCCGACGTCGCCGCCCTCGGCTCCATCCTGATGCCGGCGATGAAGAAGAAGGGCTATCCGGCGGACTTTACCGCGGCGATCACCTCCTCCTCGGCGTCGCTGGCAATCATCATCCCGCCCTCCATCCCGATGATCCTCTACGCCGCCATGGCCGACACCTCGGTGGTGCAGCTGTTCGTGGCCGGCATCGTGCCGGGGCTGCTCGGCGGGTTGTCGATGATGGCGCTCGCCTGGTTCTTCGCCGTCCGCTACAAGTACCCGGTCGAGGAAGCCTTCCAGCTCAAGCGAGTCTGGGCCACCTTCAAGGCAGCGGGACTCGCCTTCCTGCTGCCGCTGATCATCCTCGGGGGCATCTTCGGAGGCTTCATGACCGCCACCGAGGGCGCCGCCCTGGCGGTGGTCGCGGCGCTGCTGATCAGCTTCCGCTACGGCGAGCTGCGCTGGAGCACGCTGCGCGGCGCCATGGTCGAGGGCGGCGTCCAGACCGCCGTGGTCATGCTGCTGGTGGCGAGCTCCGCCCTGCTGGGAGACTTCCTCACCCGGGCCCAGCTGCCCCAGACCCTTGCCGCCGTGATCGGCGACTTCACCAGCAACAAGTACATGGTGCTGGCGCTGCTCAACGTCTTCCTGCTGGCGATCGGCATGATCCTGCACTCGGCGGCGGCGATCATCCTCACCGTGCCCATCGTCATGCCGCTGGTGATGATGGTCGGGATCGATCCGGTCCACTTCGGCATGATCGTCACCCTGAACCTGGCCATCGGCCAGCAGACGCCCCCGGTGGCCAGCGTGCTGATGACGGCCTGCTCGGTGGCCAAGGCGGACATCTGGGACGTGGCCAAGGCCAATGTGCCCTTCATGATCCTGCTGTTCGTGCTGCTGATGCTGGTCACCTATGTGCCGGTCGTTCCCATGGGTCTGGTGGACCTCTTCTACCGGTGATGCCGCTGACCCCTGACGGGAGAAACATGATGAGCGACGAGTCCGTGATCCTGCGCCGCGAGGGCGGAATCGCCTGGATCGGCTTCAATCGCCCGGCGAGCCGCAATGCCATGACCTGGGAGATGTACGACGCCCTGGAAGCCTGCTGTGACCGGCTTGCCCAGGACGATGAGGTGGTGGCCGTCGTGTTGCATGGAATGGGGGGCGAGGCCTTCGTGGCCGGCACCGACATCGGCCAGTTCACGCACTTCGCCGCCCCCGAGGATGCCATCGGCTACGAGCGGCGCATCGACCGGGTGGTGGGCAAGCTCGAGGCCTTGCCCAGGCCCACCATCGCCCTGATCGAGGGCGCCTGCGTGGGCGGCGGCGCCGCCCTGGCGCTGGTCTGCGACTTCCGCTACTGCACGCCCAGCATGAAGTTCGGTGTGCCCATCGCCAGGACGCTCGGCAATACCCTGTCGATGAGCAACGTCTCTCGGCTGATCGACATGATCGGCGTGGCCCGCACCAAGGAGGCGCTGATGATGGCCAGGCTGTTCGGGGCCGAGGAGGCGGCCCAGGCGGGACTGGTCAATGCGGTGTTTGACGCCGAGGTGATCCATGAGGAGGTGGCCGCCATCGCCGCCGAATTCGCGCGGCGCGCCCCGCTCACCGTCCAGGCCAGCAAGGCGCTGGTGGGGCGGGTGCTCGCCGAGCGTCGTCCCGCCCCCGAGGCCGGGGACGACTGGGTCACCACCTGCTACATGAGCGACGACTTCAAGGCGGCGGTGAACCGGTTCGTCCACAAGACGCCCTTCGAGTGGCGCGGCCGCTAGCATGAATGACAGCAATGGAGGGAGCACAGCGATGCTGCCACTGCAGAACCTCAAGGTCCTCGACATCTCCCAGATCATGGCCGGTCCCTACTGCACCATGGTGCTGGCCGACATGGGCGCGGAGGTGATCAAGGTCGAGAAGCTCAACGGCGGCGATGACAGTCGCCAGATGGGCCCCTATGTCAACGACGAGTCGACCTGCTTCTCGCAGATCAACCGCAACAAGAAGAGCATCTCGCTCAACCTCAAGGACGACCGGGCCCGGGAGATCTTCTACCGCCTGGCCCGGGACGCGGACGTCATCGTCGAGAACTACCGCACCGGGGTGACCCAGTCGCTGAAGATCGACTACGACACCATCAAGGCGATCAACCCGGGCATCGTCTACTGCTCGATCTCCGGCTACGGCCAGACCGGACCCTACCGGCACAAGGGAGGCTTCGACCTGGTCGCCCAGGGGATGACCGGGCTGATGTCGATGACCGGCGAGCCGGGGCGTCGGCCGCTGAAGACCGGCATCGCCGTCTACGACATCGGCGCCGGCCTCACCGCCACCTACTCGATCCTCGCCGCCTGCATCCACAAGATGAACACCGGCGAGGGCCAGCATATCGACATCGCCATCACCGAGTGTGGCCTGCCCTGGTACACCTGGGAGGCGGCCGCCTACTTTGCCGAGGGCCGGGTGCCCGAGCCGACTGGCTGGCGCCACCGCGTCTCGGCGCCCTACCAGGCGATCAAGGCCCGAGACGGCTACCTGATGCTCGGCTGCGCCAACCAGCGCACCTGGGAGCGCTTCGCCGGCGATGTGCTGGAGCGCCCCGAGCTGATGGAAGACCCTCGCTTCCTGACCAATCACGACCGCGGCCAGCATGTCGAGGAGCTCGAGGCGCTGCTGGAGTCGATCATGGTCGAGCGCGACGTCGACGACTGGCTTGCGCGCTGCGACACGGCCGGGGTGCCCGCCGGGCCGATCAACGATTTCGCCCAGGCCATGAGCGACGAGCACTACCTGGCGCGCGGCATGGTGCAGGAAATGGACCACCCGAAGATCGGTCGGATGAAGACCATCGGTTTCCCCAGCAAGTTCTCGCGTACCCCGTCGCAGATCCGTCAGCCGGCACCGCTGTTCGCCCAGCACACAGATGAAATCCTCGGTGGCATGGGGTTGTCTGCCGAGGAGCTCGAGACCCTGAGGGCCGAGGGCTGCATCAAGTAGGCGCCTTTTCGAGACATGGATTGCATTCATTATCCAAGAACAAGATGCACGGAGATTGACTCATGCTGAACCTCGACTTCCACCCCTCTGGTCGCCACTTCCTCCAGATTCCCGGCCCTTCCCCGGTGCCGGATCGCATCCTGCGCGCCATGAGCCTGCCGACCATCGACCACCGGGGCCCGGAGTTCGGGGCGCTGGGACTCGAGTTGCTCGGCAAGGTCAAGCAGGTCTTCAAGACCGACAACCCGGTGATCATCTACCCGGCGTCGGGCACCGGCGCCTGGGAGGCGGCGCTTTCCAATACCCTCTCGCCGGGCGACGAGGTGCTGATGTTCGAGACCGGCCACTTCGCTACCCTGTGGCACAGGATGGCCACCCGCCTGGGCCTGGCGCCCGAGTTCATCGGCCTGCCGGGCTATGAGGGCTGGCGCCACGGCGTGCAGGCCGACATGATCGAGGCGCGCCTGAGGGAAGACACCGGGCACAGGCTCAAGGCGGTCTGCGTGGTGCACAACGAGACCTCCACCGGGGTGACCAGCGACATCGCGGCGGTGCGCCGCGCGATCGACGCCGCCGGTCACCCGGCGCTGCTGCTGGTCGACACCATCTCGGGGCTGGCCAGTGCCGACTACCGCCATGACGAGTGGGGGGTGGACGTGACCATCTCCGGCTCCCAGAAGGGCTTGATGCTGCCCCCGGGGATCAGCTTCAACGCGGTCTCCGACAAGGCCATCGAGGCGAGCCGCCACAACGCCATGCCGAAGAGCTTCTGGGCCTGGGACGAGATCCTCGAGGCCAACCGGAACGGCTACTGGCCCTATACCCCCAGCACCAACCTGCTCTACGGCCTCAACGAGTCGCTGGACATGCTGCTCGAGGAGGGCCTGGAGCACGTGCTGGCGCGCCACCAGCGCTGGGCCGCCGGTGTGCGCACGGCGGTGGAGGCCTGGGGGCTGGAGATCCAGTGCCAGGATCCGTCCGTCTACTCGCCGGTGCTCACCGGGGTGGTGATGCCCGAGGGCACCGACGCCGACGCGGTGCGCAAGATCATCTACGAGCGCTTCGACCTGTCGCTGGGCACGGGGCTCGGCAAGGCCAAGGGCAAGATGTTCCGCATCGGCCACCTGGGCGACTGCAACGACCTGACCCTGATCGCCACCCTGGGCGGCTGCGAGGCGGGCCTGAAGCTGGCGGGCGTACCCCTCAAGGGCAGCGGTGTGACGGCCGCACTGGACTACTTCGCCGGCCACCCCCTCGAGGCCGCCCACTGACCATCGGCAGTGCCACGCATGGCGGAGGATGATCCCATGACGTCCCTGAAGGACAATTCCCGGGCCGGCCGGGCCCCCGATGCCCGGATCAAGCCGGTGACCGAGCTGGCGGCCCGGCTATCACGCGAACTCGAGGGCGAGGTGCTGTTCGATGACGCCTCGCGGGGCCGCTACTCGACGGATGCCTCGATCTACCAGGTCACCCCGGTGGGCGTGGCAATTCCCCGCCACCAGCGGGACCTGGCGCTGGCGCTGGAGATCGCCCGGGACGCCGGGGTGCCGGTGCTGGCGCGTGGTGCCGGCACCAGCCAGTGCGGCCAGACGGTGGGCGAGGCGCTGGTGATCGACAGCACCCGCTGGCTCGACGAGGTCGTCGAGTTCGACCCCGAGGCGCGCACCGTGGTGGTCGAGCCCGGGATCGTGCTCGACCACCTCAACGCCTGGCTCAAGCCACATGGCCTCTGGTACCCGGTGGACGTCTCCACCAGCGCCCAGTGCACCCTCGGCGGCATGGCCGGCAACAACTCCTGCGGCTCGCGCTCGATCCGCTACGGCAACATGGTGCACAACGTGCTGGGCGTGGATGCGCTGCTGGCCGACGGCAGCGAGGGGCACTTCGGCTTCGTCGACCAGCTTCCGGACTCGGGGAGGGTGCGCGAACTGGCCGAGCGGGTGAAGGCCATCGCCGACGGCGTGGCCCCCGAGATCCGTGAGCACTTCCCCAAGGTGCTCAGGCGGGTCGGCGGCTACAACCTGGACCTCTTCGACTGCCAGAACCCCAAGCCCTATGACCCGGGCGGGCGCGCCAATCTCGCCCACCTGCTGGTGGGCTCCGAGGGTACCCTTGCCGTGAGCCGCCGGATCACCCTGCGCCTCTCGCCGCTGCCCGAGCACAAGGTGCTCGGGGTGGTGAACTTCCCCACCTTCTACCAGGCGATGGACCTCACCCAGCACATCGTCACCCTCGACCCCTCCGCGGTGGAACTGGTCGATCGCACCATGATCGACCTCTCGCTGGAGAACCCGGCCTTTCGCCCGGTGATCGAAAAGGCGCTGATCGGCAGACCCGAGGCGGTATTGCTGGTGGAGTTCGCCGGAGAGGACCGCGAGGCTCAGCTCGCCTCGCTTGCGCGCCTTTCCGAGCTGATGGCCGACCTGGGGCTGCCGGAGAGCGTGGTGGAGATGCCCGAGCCCGCCGAGCAGAAGGCGCTGTGGAACGTGCGCAAGGCGGGGCTCAACATCATGATGAGCATGAAGGGGGACGGCAAGCCGGTCTCCTTCATCGAGGACTGCGCAGTGCCGCTGGAGCACCTGGCCGAGTACACCGACAGGCTGACCGAGGTCTTCCACCGCTACGGCACCGAAGGCACCTGGTACGCCCACGCCAGTGTGGGCACCCTTCACGTGCGGCCGATCCTCGACATGCGCCGTGACGGCGCCGAGAAGATGCGCGAGATCGCCGAGCAGGCCTCCGCCCTGGTGCGCGAGTACAAGGGCGCCTACTCCGGCGAGCATGGCGATGGCCTCTGCCGGGGCGAGTGGGTCGCCTGGCAGTTCGGCGAGACCGTCAACGATGCCTTTCGCGAGGTGAAGCGGCTCTTCGACCCCGAGAATCGTTTCAACCCGGGCAAGATCGTCGACACCCCGCGGATGGATGACGAGCGCTACTTCCGCTTTGCCTCCACCTACCGGACGATCCCGATGACGCCGGTATTCGACTGGTCGCCCTGGAACGTCACCCGCGACCCGCTCTCGGGCCAGCAGGGCGAGCCCGGCAGCGCCGGCGACCCCACCCATGGCCTGGCCATGGCGGTGGAGATGTGCAACAACAACGGCCACTGCCGCAAGTTCGATGCCGGCACCATGTGCCCCAGCTACCGCATCACCCGCGACGAGCAGCACCTCACCCGCGGGCGCGCCAACACCCTGCGCCTGGTGCTCTCCGGCCAGCTCGGCGATGCGGGGCTGGCCAGCGACGACGTCAAGGAGGCACTCGACCTCTGCGTCTCCTGCAAGGGCTGCAAGCGCGACTGTCCCACCGGGGTCGATATGGCCAAGTTCAAGATCGAGGCGCGTACCGCCCGGGCGAAGGCGAGAGGGCTGTCATGGCGCGATCGCATGGTCGGCGAGATGCCACGCTATGCCCCCTGGGCCAGCCGATTCTCCGGCCTGCTGGGGGCCGTGGAACGCCTGCCGCTCCTCTCGCGCCGGGTCAAGACGGCCCTGGGGCTCGCGGTGCAGCGCGACTTCCCGCGCTTTCGCGGCAACTTCCTTGCCGAAGCGCAGGGGGAGGTGGTCCAGGCCCCGCGGGAGGTGCTGCTCTTCGTCGATACCTTCAACAACTACCTGGAGAGCGAGAATGCCCGGGCGGCCAAGCGGGTACTGGAGGCCGCCGGCTACCGGGTGCACCTCAACGTCAAGAAAGGCGAGCGGCCGCTGTGCTGCGGACGCACCTACCTCTCCTCTGGGCAGTTCGACAAGGCGCGACTGGAGGCGCGCCGCACCCTGGACCACCTGATGCCCCATGTCAGGCGGGGCGTGGCGATCGTCGGGCTCGAGCCCTCCTGCCTGCTGACCCTGCGCGACGAGTTCCTGCAGTATGGTTTCGGCAAGGAGGCCGAGGCCCTCTCCGAGTCGGCCTTCCTGTTCGAGGAGTTCCTGGTCCGGGCCTTCGAGGCCGGCGAGTTGCCGCTCGACCTCAAGCCGGTGGCTCACCCGCGGGCCATGCTGCATGGTCACTGCCACCAGAAGGCCTTCGATGCCGTGCGCCCGGTCGAGCAGGTGCTCTCCTGGATTCCCGGCCTCGAGGTCGAGACCATCGAGTCCTCCTGCTGCGGCATGGCCGGCAGCTTCGGCTACGAGGCGGAGCACTATGACGCCTCGATGAAGATGGCCGAGCTGTCGCTGCTGCCGGCGATCCGCAAGGCCGCTGACGATGCCGTGCTGGTCGCCGACGGGACCAGCTGCCGTCATCAGATCCGGGACGGCAGCGGCCGGGAGGCCATCCATGTGGCCCGGCTCCTCGAGCGGGCGCTGGCCTGAGTCCGTGGCTGACGGGCCCTGCCTCAGGGCCCGTCGGCACCACCCGTTACCCACACCCGAACGAGGCGGTTGAGCATGATCGACCTGCGCAGCGACACCGTGACGCGGCCCACCCCGGCCATGCGCGAGGCCATGGCACGGGCCGAGGTCGGCGATGACGTCTGGGGCGACGACCCCACGGTCGCCGTCCTCGAGGCTGCGGTGGCCGAGCGGGCGGGCAAGGCCGCCGGGCTCTTCCTTCCCTCGGGCACCCAGAGCAACCTGGCGGCCCTGCTGACGCACTGCCAGCGCGGCGACGAGTTCATCGCCGGCCAGCTCGCGCATATCTACCGCGACGAGGGTGGCGGTGCCGCGGCCCTCGGCGGCATCCAGGCCCAGCCCATCGAGCATGACCCCGATGGCACCCTCCCCCCGGACAAGGTGCAGGCCGCGATCAAGGGGGCGGACATCCACCATGCCCGGACGCGGCTGCTGGCCCTGGAGAACACCTTTCGCGGCCGGGTGCTGCCCGCCGACTACCAGGCCGAGGTCCTTGCCCTGGCACGCGCCCATGGCCTGGCCACCCACCTGGACGGTGCCCGCCTGTTCAACGCGGCGGTGGCAAGCGGCCGGCCCCTGGCGGCGCTTTGCCAGGGCTTCGACTCCGTGTCGCTGTGCTTCTCCAAGGGGCTGGGGGCCCCGGTCGGCTCGGTGCTGGTGGGCGATGAGGCCTTCATCGCCCGGGCGCATCGCTGGCGCAAGACCCTGGGCGGCGGCATGCGCCAGGTCGGTATCCTGGCGGCGGGGTGTCACCATGCCCTGGACCATCACGTCGAGCGGCTGGCCGAGGATCACGCCCATGCCCGGCAGCTGGCCGAGGGGCTGGCCGATATCGACGGGGTCGTGTTGCAGGCCTGCGATACCAACATGGTATTCCTGGCGGTGCCCGAGGCCGATGGCCGGGCACTGGAGGCGCACCTGGCAGCCCGGGGGATCCTGGCGGCCGTGAGCGCGACCACCCGCCTGGTCCTGCACCTGGACGTCAGCGACGACGACATCCCCCGCATCCTGGCCGCCTTCAGGAGCTTCGTGGCCCGCTCGGGGGCCTGAGCGGGCCGTTCATCATTCACAGGAGACCCCTTCCATGGCGATCTATCAGTACGGCGAGGACCGCCCCGCAATCGGTGACGACGTCTACGTGGCCGAGACGGCCGACGTGATCGGCCGGGTCACCCTCAAGCGCAATGCCAGCGTCTGGTACCAGGCGGTGCTGCGCGGGGACACCGACCACCTCGAGGTGGGCGAGGGCAGCAATATCCAGGACGGGGCGGTGCTGCACGCCGACCCCGGCTACCCGCTGACGGTCGGCACGGGCGTGACCGTGGGCCACCAGGCCATGCTGCACGGCTGCACCATCGGCGACGGCAGCCTGGTGGGGATCCAGGCGGTGATCCTCAACGGGGCGGTGATCGGCAACAACTGCCTGGTGGCGGCCGGGGCCGTGGTCAAGGAGGGGGCCAGCTTCCCCGACAACTCGCTGATCGTGGGGGCGCCGGCCAGGGTGGTGCGCGAGCTCTCCGAGGAGGCCATCGAGGGCCTCAGGAAGAATGCCGAGGGCTACGTGGAACGCGGCCGGCGTCATGCCACGGATCTCAGGCGGATCGACTGATTCCCGCGGCCTGGCCGGGCCTGGTGGCAGGCCGGAAACGACACAGCCCCCACGGCCAGGCCGTGGGGGCTGTGTCGGTGAGGCAGGTGGCGATCAGCCCAGTCGCAGCAGCGGGTCGCCGATGCCCAGCACATAGAAGGCCACCAGGCCGATGATCCCCGTGAAGACGAGGTAATAGATCGTCGGCAGGATGGTCTTGCGGATGGTCTCGCCCTCGCGGCCCAGCAGGCCCACCGTGGCCGAGGCCGCCACCACGTTATGGATGGCGATCATGTTGCCCGCCGCGGCGCCCACGGCCTGCAGCGCCACCATGAAGGCGGTGGAGAGGCCGAGCTGCTGGGCGACGTTGAACTGGAAGTCGGAGAGCATCAGGTTGGAGACGGTGTTGGAGCCGGCGATGAAGGCGCCCAGGGCACCCACGGCCGGGGCGAAGAACGGGTAGACCCCGCCCACGCTGTCGGCCACGAGCTGGGCCATGGCCACCGGCATGGAGACCAGGTCGGCGGCGTTGACGCCGGAGTTGATCAGGATCCGCACCATGGGGATGGTGAAGATCAGCACGAAGCCGGCGCCGAAGATGGTCCGGGTGGACTCGCCGAAGGCGGCCTTGAGCTCACCGAGGCGCATGCGATGCAGCAGGGCGGTGAGCAGCACCACCATCAGCAGGATCCCGCCGGGCAGGTAGAGCGGCTGGATGCTGCCGGAGACGCCCGCCTCGCCGAGGATGTCGGTCCAGCCGAAGGCGAACGAGGTCAGGGCATTCTTGAACGGCTCGATGGTGCGCGAGGCGACCAGGATCACCGCCAGCAGCACATAGGGCACCCAGCCCATCAGGGTGGACATCGGGGCCTTGCCGGTGACCTCGTCCAGCTTGATCTCGAGCTTGCCGATCCAGGCATCGGGCCAGGAGGTGCTCTCCGGGAAGTCCCAGGTGTCCTTGGGGATCAGGAAGCCGCGGCGGGCGGCCGGCACGACGATGGCCAGGCCGACCATGGCGCCGATCATCGACGGGAACTCCGGCCCCAGCAGCACGCCGGCCAGCATGTAGGGCACCACGAAACTGATGCCGGCGAAGATGGCGAAGGGGGCGATGGAGAGGCCCTCCTTCCAGGAGCGGTTGGCGCCGAAGAAGCGCACCATGATCACCACCATGATCAGCGGCATCAGGATGCCGACGATGCCGTGGATCACCGCGACCTCACCGGCGATCAGGCGGAAGTACTCCATCCATCCGGCGCCGCCGGCTTCCAGGGTCTCGGTGATGCCAATGCGGTCCAGGCCGCCGGAGACCCCCACCACGATCGGGGTGCCCACGGCGCCGAAGGAGACCGGGGTGGACTGGATCATCATGCCCACCACCACGGCGGCCAGCGCCGGGAAGCCCAGCGCCACCATCAGCGGGGCGGCCACGGCGGCGGGCGTGCCGAAGCCGGAGGCACCCTCGATGAAGCAGCCGAACAGCCAGGCGACGATGATCGCCTGGACGCGGCGGTCCGGGCTGATCCCCGAGAAGCCGTTACGGATGGCCTTGATCCCACCCGAATGCTTCAGGGTGTTGAGCAGCAGGATGGCGCCGAAGATGATCCACAGGATCGCCACCGTCAGGATCAGGCCCTGCAGGGTCGAGGCCAGCACCCGGGAGAAGGTCATCTCCCAGGCGAGCAGCCCGATCAGCGCGGTGACCACGAAGACCACCGGCATGGCGGTCCTGGCGGGCATGCGAAAGCCGATCAGCAGCACACCGGCCAGCACCAGGGGCACGAAGGCGAGCAGCGCGAGTGTCGTTTCGTTCATGGAGGGGTTCCTTTCGCGTTGGAACGGTTGGTCGTGGAGCCTCCCCGACCGGGCGGGGCATGAAGAAGGCGCACCTTAAGCCCAGGCGTCCGGCTTGGCCATCGCTGGATAACTGGTATGACCAATCTGTGCAGGCGTCCGTTTCCACCAGGTTTTCATGAAATATTCGCTGATTCAGGGGTTTCCGTGGCATGCCGGCAGGCGGCTTCCTCTCCCGCCCGCGCGGGATCTTAGACTAATGGACAAGTCGCCGTCGCCGGGCGACACGCCTGCGACGGCGTTGGCGGTGTTCGGCAAAGGCTGGCACTATCGGGCCATACCCATGACCGGATACGAGGAGATGGCATGACACGGGTGCTCTTTGATCTCTGCGGCATCGATGAGGGGCTGCGCTTCTCGCCCTACTGCTGGCGCGTGCGCTACGCCCTGGCCCACAAGGGGCTGGAGGTTCAGACGCGGCCCTGGCGCTTTACCGAGAAGCAGGCCCTGGCCTTCGCCGACCATGACAAGGTGCCGGTGCTGGTCGACGGCGACGAGGTGGTCACCGACAGCTACGAGATCCTGCGCTACCTCGACCGCACCTATCCCGAGGCGCCGCTGCTGGGCGAGGGGCTGGCCGAGGCGCGGGGGCACTTCTTCAAGCACTATGCCGAGCGTTCGCTGGCCCCGGCGATGATGCGCACCATCATCATGGACCTGCTCAACGCCATCCATCCCGGCGACCGGGCCTACTTCCGCGAGACCCGCGAGAAGCGCTTCGGGCGCACCCTGGAGGAGTTCCACTCGCCGGCCAAGGGCCTGGCCCAGCTGGATGCGGCCCTGGAACCGCTGCGCGGTCGGCTCAAGGAGGCCGACTACCTCGACGGCGAGGCCCCGGCCGGCGCCGACTACCTGGTCTTCGGCAGCTTCATGTGGGCACGCTGCGTCTCCAGCGCCGACCTGGTCTCCAACGCCGACCCGGTTCATGGCTGGCTCGAGCGCATGCTCGACCAGCATGGCGGCCTGGGGCGCAAGGCCCTGCGCATCACCGACATCGAGGGGGCCTATCGCTGAGGCGAAGGGCCCGAGGAGCAGAACCTTGATCGACCTCTACTACTGGACGACGCCCAACGGGCACAAGGTCTCGATCTTCCTGGAGGAGGCGGGACTCGAGTATGTCGTCAAGCCGGTCAATATCGGCCGTGGCGAGCAGTTTGCCGAGGCGTTCCTCGAGATCGCCCCCAACAACCGCATCCCGGCCATCGTCGACCGGGCGCCGGCGGACGGCGGCCAGCCCCTGGGGCTGTTCGAGTCGGGGGCGATCCTCGAGTACCTGGCCGACAAGACCGGCCGCTTCCTGCCCGCTGCCGGGCGCGAGCGCTATGTGGTACTGCAGTGGCTCTACTGGCAGATGGGCGGGCTGGGGCCCATGGCCGGTCAGGCCCATCATTTCCGCCACTATGCGCCGCAGACCATTGACTACGCCGTCGAACGCTATGTCCGGGAGACCGCCCGTCTCTACGGCGTGCTGGACCGACGCCTGCAGGACCACGACTACCTGGGGGGCGACGCCTACTCCATTGCCGACATGGCGACCTACCCCTGGGTGAGATCCTGGGAGAGGCAGGGCCAGGACATCGAGGCGTTTCCCGAGGTAGTGCGCTGGATGCGGGCCATCGAGGCACGCCCCGCGGTGCAGCGGGCCTATGCGCTGGTCGAGCGGGTCAACCCGAGCAGCGGGGTGGAGATGGACGAGGAGGCCCGCCGCCACCTGTTCGGCGAGCACTGAACGCCATGCTCTCGCCCCTCCCCACGACGCCCGGCCCCGGCCGGGCGTCATGGTTCATGGCCGACGGCGCGGCGGAAGGCCTGCAATTCCCGCTGCATGTTGCACTGCACAAAAAGGCCTGCTATGTTGCATTGCAACACGGGGTGACAGGCCCCCGGAGTCCCACCACAGATGGAGGTGTTTCATGAGCAAGGCAACCACCCAGCAGGCCACCGAACAGTTCGAGTCCATGTTCGTGGCACCCGCACGCAGCTTCGGCGCCCTCAACCTCGACTACACCGAGAAGCTGGTCGCCGCCCAGTTCGACGCGGTGCGCGCCCTGACCGACATGGGCCTGGCCCAGGCCCGCGGCTGGCTGGACGTGCGTGACGCCGACAGCCTGAAGTCTGTCGTGGTGTCCCAGCAGAAGGCCAGCCAGGACGTGGGCGAGCGCCTGCGCGGCGACGCCGAGAAGATCATGAGCCTGAGCCAGGAGTACGTCCAGAAGAGCCAGAAGCTCGCCGAGGACGGCATCAAGGCGGCCACCACGGCAGCCAAGTAAGCTCCCTGGCCATCGAGCATGGCAAGCGCCGGCCCCGGCCGGCTTTCACGGGCCGTCACCCTCGGGTGGCGCCCGTGTTCTTTTTTGCGGGCCCGCTGCCCGCCTCAGCCGTGCTCGCTGCCCAGCAGCGCGATGACCTCCTCGTCCTCCACCTGCCCGAAGTCGGCGAAGAACTGCCCCACGGCCCTGAAGTTCCAGGGCGTCTCCAGGCAGACCACCTCGTCGGCCAGCGCCTCGAGCCGTGCCACCGTATCCGGCGGCGCCGCCCCCATGGCGGCGATCAGCTTCTGCGGACCCCGTGATCTCAGGGTGCTCAGCGCCGCGGCCATGGTGGCGCCGGTGGCGCTGCCGTCATCCACCACCACCACGATGCGCCCCTTCGGGTCGATGGGGGCGCGCACCGGCGTGTAGCGGCGGCGGCGCTCCTCGAGCAGGGCGCGCTGCCGCTCCGTCTCGCGGGTCACCGCCTCCTCGCGGTAGTGCCGCGCCGCCTCCTCCAGCGCCACGCTGCCATCCTCGCTGACCGCGCCGATGGCATATTCGGGATTCCCCGGCGCCCCCAGCTTGCGCACCAGCACCACGTCCAGGTCGCCCTCCAGGGCGTCGGCGATCAGCCGTCCCATGGGCACAGCACCCCGCGGGATGGCCAGGATCAGCGGATCGTGCCCCCTCAGGTGGGAGAGGCGTCGCGCGAGGCGCTCGGCGGCATCGAGTCGATCACGGAACATGACGGTGCTCCTCGTAGGGAAGGCGTGTCTCCAGTGTAGGCCGCCCCGTACGCGGTGCGAAACGCTCGTCCGGCGCGGATGTCGGCCTTGCCCGATCCCTGATGTATTTAATGGAAAATATTTCCGGTATACAAAATGTTTGTGTAGTGTAAGACATGAAGCCGGGCCGAGTGTCGACCAGGCATCGCCGGCCACGCCGGCCCGGCAGGACCGTCTCGCGACAACACCAACAACCGGAGATGCTTCCCATGCTCGATCGTCCCTTCCGCCAGGCCGCCGCCGGCATGGCGCTGCTGGCCACCCTCGCGACCGGGGCGGCCCAGGCGGCCGACTGGAGCGATACCGCCATCGGCTATCGCTACGGCACCCAGTTCCACGAGCCCGGCAATCCCGATCGGGTGGCAAAGCACGTCCTGCAGGTCACCCATGCCAGCGGCTATTCACTGGGCCAGAACTTCCTCAACCTCGACCTTCTGCAGTCGGATAGTGCCGACCCGGCCAGCGGCAGCAGCGGCGCCACCGAGGCCTACCTGGTCTACCGTCACCAGCTCCACGCCGGCAAGCTCCTCGCATCGCCGATCGCCTTCGGCCCGGTCAGGGACATGGCCCTGACGGCCGGCATCGACCTCAATACCAAGAACACGGCCTTCGCCCCACGCAAGCGCCAGCTGCTGGTGGGGCCGACCCTCAAGTTCGACGTGCCGCGCGGCTTCGTCGACCTGAGCCTCTTCTACAGCCGTGAGTGGAACCACTGTGGCCTCGACGCCTGTGGCCCGCCCGGCAACCGTAACAGCCTCGCCTTCGACCCCTATTACCAGCTCAACCTGGCCTGGGGGCTGCCGTTCGAGGCGGGCGCGCTGCCGATGAAGTTCCAGGGCTTCTTCAACCTCAACGGCGAGAAGGGCGACGACTATTTCGGGGCGGCTACCGAGGCCGAGCAGCTGATGCGCTCCAGCCTGATGCTGGACGTGGGGCGGCTGGCCGGGGGTGGCGAGAACACCCTCTGGGTCGGCGCCGGCTACGAGTATTGGCGCAACAAGTTCGGCAACCACGGCAAGCCGGGTGTGGACACCGATGCCCTGATGGTCCAGCTGGAGTGGCACCTCTAGCACGAGCGGCGATCACGGGGCCCCGTCCGACTGACGGCGGGCGGGAGCCGCGGGCCAGGCCCGACCATGACGGCGTACGACTTTGTGAGTAAGCGCATTCCAAAGTGTGCGACAGTGTGCCAGGGTCTCTTGTATACAAACGATGGCGATAATAACAGCAGTGGTCTTACCCATGCAGACAAGCCCCAACAACACCTCGATCTTCGATTTCCACGGCAAGCCACCGCTGGCCAAGGCCTTGCCGATCTCCCTCCAGCATGTCCTCGCCATGGTGGCCGGCGTCATCACGCCGCCCATCATCATCGCCGGCGTGGTGGGCGCCACACCCGCCGAGAAGCTGCTGCTGATCCAGATCGCCGTGCTGGCCTCCGGGGTCTGCACGCTCTTCCACCTCTACGGGATCTGGAAGTTCGGCGCGCGCCTGCCTGCCATCTTCGGGGTGGGCTTCGCCTATGTGCCGACGCTGATCGCCGTGGGCGGGCAGTTCGGCATCGAGGGCATCATCGGCGCCCAGCTGGTCGGCGGCATCACCATGATGGTGGTGGGCTACTTCATCCAGTACATCCGACACCTCTTCCCGCCGGTGGTGGCGGGGACCGTGGTACTGGTGATCGGCCTGTCGCTCTACGACATCGCCATCCGCTACATGGCCGGCAGCGGCAACGTCGAGGCGCCCGGATTCGGGGCGCCCATCAACTGGGCCGTCGCCCTGGTCACGCTGCTCACGGTACTGGTCGCCTCCCAGTTCGGCAGGGGGGTGGTCAAGCTGTCGGCCATCATGGTCGGCATCCTGGTGGGCTACCTGCTCTCGCTGGCCCTGGGCATGGTCAGCTTCGACTCCGTGGTCGAGGCGAAGTGGGTCGCGGTGCCGGAGGTGATGCCCTTCGAGATGGAGTTCCATGCCGCGGCCATCGTCTCCATGGTGGTGATCTGCGTGATCAACTCCGTGCAGACCATCGGCGACCTCTCCGCCACCACCGTGGGCGGCATGAACCGGGAACTGAGGACGAAGGAGCTGACCGGCGGGCTGCTGGGCAACGGCCTGACCACGGCCGCGAGTGCCTTCTTCGGGGCCCTGCCGACTTCCACCTTCAGCCAGAACGTCGGCATCGTGGCGATGACCAAGGTGATCAGCCGCTACGTGCTGGCCATCGCCGGCCTGTTCATGATCCTGGCCGGCCTGAGCCCCAAGTTCGGCGCCATCATGACCACCATTCCCTACCCGGTGCTGGGCGGGGCCACCATCATCGTCTTCGGGATGATCACCATGACCGGCATCCAGCTGCTCATCAAGGATGAGCTATCGGCCCGCAACATGACGATCGTGGGGCTGGCGCTGGCGCTGAGCCTGGGCATCGCCCAGGTGCCGGCGGCGATCGAGCAGTTCCCGGCGATGCTCAAGAACCTGATCGGCGGGGCGCCCATCGTGGTGGCCGCCATCACCGCCTTCGTGCTCAATATCGTGCTGCCCCGCACCTCGCTGGCCGACGAGGCCCGGGAGCGCGAGGCGATCGCCAGGGCGGATGCCGAGGCCGCCGGCCAGGGCGAGGCTGGCCCGCATGCCGGGAAGGTGGAGGCTGACGAGCGGCAAGGCGCCGGGGCCGGCCGTGCCGCGGGGGTCGCGCGGGGCGGCTGACCCGGGCGCCGCCCCATGTGCCCTGCCGGGTGGGGAAAGCCCCGCCCGGCAAGCCTGCAAGCGAGCAGCCGATATCTCGGCTGCTCGCTTGCGTCAGGGAGCGTCGCAGACGGCCCCGTTTCGGGGCCGCCGGGAGATGTCGGCTCCCTCGTGTCGGGCGAGCCGCTCTCAGCCGAGACGGGCGTCCAGGCGGAAGCGGGCGATGCGGTTGATCTGCTCGATGGCGGTGCGGCGCTCCTCGGCCGGGTCGTTGGGCAGGCGCGCCTCGAAGGCGGCGAGGATGGCATGGCGGTCGCTGCCCTTGACGGCCATCACGAAGGGAAAGCCGAACTTTTCCTTGTAGGCGGCGTTGAGGCGCTCGAAGCGGGCCAGCTCCTCCGGCGTGCACTGGTCGAGGCCGGCGCCGGCCTGCTCGCGGGTGGAGTCGTCGGTCAGCTCGCCGGCCACCGCCGCCTTGCCGGCGAGGTCCGGGTGGGCACGGATCACCTCGAGCTGGCGTTCGGGGCTCGCCTCGCGCAGCACGCTCCCCATCACCTCGGCCAGCCCCTCTGGCGTGTCCTCGGCGGGCGAGAGGCCGCGCTGCCAGGCGAGCTCGGCGACCCAGGGGGAGTGTTCGTAGATATCCCCGTAGTGGGCCACGAAGGCCTGCTGGTCCAGCTGGCTGGGGGGCGGGGTGAGGATCTTGTCGGTCATCCTGGGGCTCCTCTGCTTGGTGTGGCGGCCTGGTGGCGCACGGTGGCGGCCAGGCCGTGGCGGGGCGGTCGAGGGATCTCGAGGCTCCTGCCATAAAGTGTATACAAAAAAATTTTGAAATGTACCCCAATAAAGGCTAAAACTGTCTTCACTAAGGATCTGATGAGGCCTGCCCGCCCAGGGCGGCGCCAGGCAGCGACCCACCCGACACGCAAAGGAGAACCCCATGGGATACCTGACCACACATGTGCTGGACACCGCCCAGGGCCGCCCCGGCCAGGGCATTCGCATCGAGGTCTTCCGCCTCGAGGGCGAGACCCGCACTCGGCTCAAGGCGGTCGTCACCAATGATGACGGGCGCTGCGATGCCCCCCTCCTGGAGGGCGACGACTTCGCCACCGGCGAGTACGAGCTGCTCTTCCATGCCGGCGACTACCTGCGCGCCCAGGGCGTCGAGGCCGATGAACCGCGCTTCCTCGACGTGATCCCGCTGCGCTTCGGCGTGGCCGATGCCGGCCAGCACTACCATGTGCCGCTGCTGCTCTCGCCCTATGGCTACTCCACCTACCGCGGAAGCTGAGGGGCGCCCCCTCCCGATACGCCCATAACAAGACGCTTGACGAGGCCCCCCATGCAAGCCTACCTGCTGGATTTCACCAACTTCATGCTGCGCTGGCTGCACGTCATCGCGGCCGTCGCCTGGATCGGCGAGTCGATCTACTTCGTGATGCTGGACAACAGCCTGCGCAAACCCAAGGCCGCCGAGGATCGGGAGAAGGGCGTCTTCGGCGAGATGTGGGCGGTGCATGGCGGCGGCTTCTACCACAACCAGAAGTACGCCAGCGCCCCCGACAAGCTGCCCGAGGACCTGCACTGGTCGTTCTGGAAAGCCTATACCACCTGGCTCACCGGCTTCTGCCTGTTCGTGATCCTCTACATGGTCAACCCGAGCTTCTACCTGGTGAACCCGGGCAGCGACTGGGACTGGGCGGCGAACATGAGCGGCTGGCAGGCCAATGGGGTGGCGCTGGCCTTCCTGCTGGCCGGCTGGGTGGTCTACAACGAGCTGTGCAAGCGCATCAGCCCCGACATGCAGCGCGACGGCCTGCTGAGCATCGCCGTGGCGGTGATGATGGTGGTGGTGGCCTATCTGAGCAGCCAGATCTTCTCGGGGCGTGCCGCCTTCCTGCTCACCGGTGCGGTGATGGCCACCGCCATGTCGGCCAACGTCTTCTTCTGGATCATCCCCGGCCAGCGCCGCATGGTGAAGGCGATGAAGGCCGGCGAGACGCCGAATCCCCTGGACGGCAAGCGCGGCAAGCAGCGCTCGGTGCACAACACCTACTTCACCCTGCCTGTGGTGCTGCTGATGATCAGCAACCACTACTCCTTTGCCTACTCCCATGAGCTGGCCTGGGTGATCATGTCGCTGTTCATCTTCGCCGGCGCGCTGATCCGTCAGTACTTCGTGCTGATGCATGCCGGCCAGAAGCGCCCGGCCTATCCGGCGGCCGGGGTGGCCCTGCTCCTGGTGGCGTTCTGGATCGCGGCACCCGCCGGCGGCGGCCAGGCCAATGCCACGGCCGCGGTAGCGCCCGACCTCGATGAGGTGCACGCGATCGTCGAGTCGCGCTGCGTGGCCTGTCATTCCCGCGAGCCGAGCCAGCCGGGCTTCACCGCGCCGCCGGCCGGCATGGCCTATGACACGCCTGAGCAGCTCAGGGCCCAGCGGTCGAAGGTCAAGGAAGTGGTGGCGAGCGGCTACATGCCGCTGGGTAACATGACCGGGATGACCGACGAGGAGCGTGCGGTCATCGCCGCCTGGGAGGAGTGAACCGGCTGGTCGCCGGCAGGCCGGCGATATGTATACAATGATCGCGCATGCCGGAGATGACCAGGGGAGGAGGGGACTCGATGAACCAGCGCCAGACGGTTGCCGAACGCGGCGGCGCGGGCCGACCGGGCAAGAATGGGGACGGTGCCGAGCGCCACGAGGAGATCCACCGCTCGATCAGCGACGCCATCATCGAACACCGCCTGCGGCCCGGGGCGCGCCTGCGCGAGGACGCCCTGGCCGAGGTCTTCGGCATCAGCCGAACCGGCATCCGCAAGATCCTCCAGCGCCTGGCCCTGGAGCAGCTGGTGACGCTGACGCCGCGCCGCGGCGCCAGCGTGACCCGGCCCACGGCCGACGAGGCCAAGGACGTGTTCGATGCCCGGCAGATGGTCGAGTGCGGCCTGATGCCGGAGGTCGCCCGGCGCATCACCGAGGAGGACCTGCGCGAGCTTCGCGACATGGCCCGGCGCGAGCGCCAGGCCCTGAAGTCCGGCGAGCAGAGCACGGCGATCCGGCTGTCGGCGGACTTCCATGCCCGCCTGGCGCGCATCTCCGGCAATGCCACCCTGGCCGACTTCGTCGAGCGGCTCTGCTCGCGCTCCTCGCTGATCCTCGCCGTCTACGGCAACCCCGGCCACCTGGGCTGCGAGTCCCACGACCACGACGACCTGATCGGCCACCTGGAGGCCGGCAACGGGGAGCGCGCCCAGGCCTTCATGGGCCGCCACCTCAAGGCGATCGAGGCCTCCCTCTCCATCGTCGAGGAGGCGGCGGAGGCGCCGGACCTCCACCGGATCTTCTCCGACTGAGGCCGCCTCAGGCCAGCCGCAGCGTCGGCTCGGCGAGGCCCGCCACCCCGGGATCGGCGACCAGGAGGTGCCCGGCGTCGGGCTCCTCCCGGCGCCGGGCCGGGTCCATGCCCTCCCGCGCGGTGGTGATGTAGAGCCGCTCGAGGCGCTCCCCGCCGAAGGCCGGGCAGGAGGGCTGCGAAGTCGGCAGCGCGATGGCGTCCACCTCGCGGCCCATCGGGTCCAGGCGTACCACCCGGCCGGCGCCCCACAGGGCGAGCCACAGGTGCCCCTCGGCGTCGACCACGGCGCCGTCGGGATTGCCGGGGGCGGCCGAGAAGTCGGCCCAGGGAACCGGTTCGCCCTCGGGCCAGCCCTCGCGGTCCAGCGCCCAGCGCATCACCATCCCGCTCGGGGTATCGGTGAACCAGGCGGCCTCGCCCCCGGGGGAGAAGCAGATCGCGTTGGGAATGGTCAGGCCCGTGCGCAGTCGGGTGAGCTCGCCGCGATGGAGGCGGTAGAGGCTGCCGGCACCGGGCTCGGCGCCCTTGCCCATGCTGGAGAGCCAGAGGCTGCCGTGGCGGTCGACCCGGGCGTCGTTGCTGCGTGTAAGCGAGTTGTCGGCCTCGAAGTCGCAAAGTTTCCGGGCGTGACCGCCCTGCGGATCGAAGCGAACGAGACGATCCTCGCCCACCAGCAGCAGGCCGCCGTCCTCGAGCGGGGCGGCCAGCGAGACCATCCGGTCGAGCTCATGATGCCCCGTGGCGCCGGAGGCCGGCGCCAGCCAGTGCAGCCGGCGGCCGAGGATATCGCACCAGTACAGGCGCTGACTGGCGGCGTGCCACTGGGGGCCCTCGCCCAGTTCGCAGCCGCAGGCGACCGCCACTTCGGCTGTCATGCCGCTCATAAGGCGTCCCCGTCGGCCGCGCGCCAGGCGGCGACCAGCGACCTGGCCCGTTCGGCCACCTCGCCGGCAGTGAGACCGGGGGTGTAGAGCGCGCTGCCCAGGCCGGCGCCGTCGATGCCGCCGGCCCGCCAGTCGGCGAAGTTGCCCACCCCGATGCCCCCCACCGCGTAGAGCCGGGTGCCCGGTGGCAGCACGGCGCGCATGGCCCGCATGCCCTCGATGCCGACCTGTACCGCCGGGAACAGCTTCAGCCCGGTGGCACCGGCGTCCAGGGCGTCGAAGGCCTCGGACGGGGTCACCACGCCGGGCCAGGATTCCATGACCAGGTGGCGGCTCTCCTCGATCACCGCCGTGCGGCAGTTGGGGGAGACGACCAGGCGTCCGCCGGCAGCGAAGACGTCGCGCACCTGGCCCGGGGTCAGCACGGTGCCGGCGCCGATCAGGGCCCGGTCACCCAGGGCGTCGGCGAGCCGGCGGATGCTCTCCAGCGGGTCGGGGGAGTTGAGTGGCACCTCGATGCGCTCGATGCCGGCGGCGAGAAGTGCCTCGCCGACCTCGACGGCCTCGTGGGGAGAGATGCCGCGCAGGATGCCGATCAGGGGAAGGGACATGGATCAGGGCTCCGGTCGCGTGTCAGGGGTGTTGGCGTCATGGGGCAGGGTGGCGTGGGCCAGCCCGAGGCCGGCCAGCACCGCGGCCTCGCCGTCAAGGCGGCGGAAGTCGATGCCCAGCACCTCCAGGGCCAGGGCATAGCGGTGGCAGAGCGTCTCGGCGCCGATCAGGGTGACGCGCTCGCCCTCGGTCAGCATCGCCCGGGCGCCGGCCAGCTCCAGGCCGATCACCAAGCCCGAGAGGCGGGCCGCCAGCCGCGCGCCGCGAGCCTGGCCCGTCGGCAGGCCGCCGTCCAGCAGGTCCTGGGCGCGCAGGCCGAACAGCCGGGTGGAGAAGGCCTCGGGGGCGGTCGCCACCTCCTGCACCGCCGCCTCGAAGGCTTCGCGGCAGCCGGGCTCGGCCAGGTCGTCCTCGCCTGGCCCGTGATGCAGGGAGTGCCGGAGCACCGACTGCCCGGCCAGCAGGCCATAGAGCTCGCCGGTGAGGAAGGTGGCGAAGCGCGTGACCGCGCCGGCCTCCAGCCGCGCCCACTTGGCATGGGTGCCGGGCAGGCAGACGTGCCCGGAGACCTCGCCTTCGCGAGCGGCCAGGCCGGCGAGCTGGGTCTCCTCACCGCGCATCACATCGAAGCGGCGGCCGGCGTCATCGGGGTACTGGCAGAGTCCCGGCAGCAGCGCGACGTCCAGGCGCGGGTCCTCGACGGCGGGCCTGACCACGCCCCAGGCCAGGTCGTCCAGCCGTGTCGGCACCGGCAGGTAGGCGGCCTCCCGCCAGCCCTGGCGGGCACCCGCCATGCCGCAGACCCGCACCGGCACGCGGCCGTCGGCGGGCAGCCAGTCGCCGATCGTGGCCAGCAGGGTGGCCTCGTAGTCATCGGGCGCAAGCGAGAGCATGCCGCGCTCGGCGCCGGCGCGGGCCAGCACCTGCCCGTCGTCCGCCAGGGCCCAGGCGCGCAGGTTGCTCGACCCCCAGTCCACGGCGACCCAGGCCAGGCGCTCGGCGATCCCCGTGGCCTGGCTCATGCCCGGCCCCCGTCGATGATCAGCTCCTGGCCGGTCATCATCCGCGAGGCCTTGGAGGCCAGGAACAGGCAGGGACCGATCATGTCCTCCACCGGAATCGCCTCCTTGAGGCACTGCTGCGCCAGGCACTCCTGGAGGTCGGCGTCGTTGACCCACAGTGCCTTCTGGCGTTCGGTCATTACCCAGCCGGGGATCAGGCAGTTGACGCGGATGGCATCGCCGCCGAGCTCCCGGGCCAGCGCCCGGGTCAGGCCCAGGATGCCGGCCTTGGCGGTGACATAGGTCGGGTAGCCGGACAGGCCCAGGTGAACGCTGTTGGACGACAGGTTGATGATGGCGCCGCCGCCCAGTGCGCGCATGTCCGGCGCGACCTCTTGCGCGGTGAAGAACTGCGGGCGCAGGTTGGTGGCGATGGAATCGTCCCACTCCTCGACGCTCCACTCCGCCAGCGAGTGGCGGGTGTCCCGTGCGGCGTTGTTGACCAGCACGCCGATCGGGCCATGGGCCTCGCGGGCCCGGGCGACGGCGGCCTTGAGCGCCGCCACGTCGCGGATATCGCACTCGATGAACAGCGGCCGGTTGGCGTACTTCGCCTCCATGGCGTCGCAGAACTCGCTGGCGTCAGTGAGGCCGACGAAGGCCACCCTTGCGCCCTGGGCCAGGAAGCCCTCGGTCAGCGCCGCGCCGATGCCCGAGCCGCCGCCGGTGATAAAGACGCTGGTGCCGTCCAGATCCTTGAACTGCATATCGTTCATGTCAAAACCCATAGGTGTCTCCTCACTCCTCACGCTTCAAACTTCTCGCCTCACCATTCGGCGATTGAACCGTCTGTATGCGTCCACACCGGGTTGCGCCAGCGGTGGCCGACCTGCGCGCGTTCCTCGACGAAGGCCTCGTCGATCTCCACGCCGAGTCCCGGTCCCTGGGGGATGGCGCAGAAGCCCTCCTCGATGGCCAGTGCCGACTTGTCGACCAGGTAGTCGAGCACGTCGTTGTCGCGGTTGTAGTGGATGCCCATGCTCTGCTCCTGGATGAAGGCGTTGTGGCATACCGCATCCAGCTGCAGCGAGGTGGCAAGCGTCAGCGGGCCGAGCGGGCAGTGCGGGGCGAGCGCCACGTCATGGGCCGAGGCCAGGGCGGCGATCTTCAGCCCCTCGCTGATGCCGCCGCAATGGGAGAGGTCGGGCTGGACGATATCGATCATGCCGTCGGCGAGCAGGTCGCGGAACTCGAAGCGGGTGTGCAGCCGCTCGCCGGTGGCCAGCGGATAGCCCAGGCCGCCAGCGATCTGCTTGAGGCAGGGCAGGTGCTCGGGGGCCACCGGCTCCTCGACGAACATCGGGTGGAAGGGCTCCAGCTCGCGCAGCAGCGCCTTGGCCATGGGACGGTGCACCCGGCCGTGGAAGTCGATGCCGATGCCCACGTCCGGCCCCACGGCGTCGCGGGCCTCGGCCACCCGGGCCACCGCTTCGTCGACCTTGCGGTGGCTGTCGACGATCTGCAGCTCCGGGGTGCCGTTCATCTTGAAGGCGGTGAAGCCCTGCTCGACCAGCGCTCGGGCGCCGGCGCCCACGTCATCGGGGCGGTCGCCGCCGGTCCAGGCGTACATGCGCATGCGGTCGCGCACCGCGCCGCCCAGCAGCTGGTGCACCGGCACGCCCAGGTCGCGTCCCTTGAGGTCCCACAGCGCCTGGTCGATGCCGGCGATGGCGCTCATCAGGATCGGCCCGCCGCGATAGAAGCCGGCGCGATAGAGGGTATTCCACAGGTGCTCGATGCGGTGCGGGTCCTGGCCGACCAGGTAGTCGGCGAGCTCATGGACGGCCGCCTCGACGGTGGCGGCGCGGCCCTCGATGACCGGCTCGCCCCAGCCGTAGCAGCCCTCGTCGGTCTCGATCTTGAGGAACAGCCAGCGCGGCGGTACCTGCCAGGTCTTGAGTCGGGTGATCTTCATGCGGGGTGTCCTTCGGTAGGGAGAGGGGAGTCGGGGAGCAGTCCCAGGTCCGTCGCCGTGCGCTCGAGCACCGCCCGGGCCGCCCGGCGAGCGGTCTCCGGCTGACGCAGGCGGATCGCCTCCATCACCCGGCGATGGCGCTCGAGGCTGTCCTCCAGGGAGTCTGCCTGGTGCTGGGAGTGTTGGATCAGCGCGATGATGGAGGGGCGCAGCAGGTGGCCCATCTGGCGCCACACCAGGTTGTGGGTGGCCTGGTAGATGCCGTCATGAAAGGCCACGTCGTGCTCGGCGTGCTGCTGGTGCAGGCCGGTGCCGGCGGTATCGCGCATGCCCGCGAAGGCATTCTCCAGGCGCGCCAGGTCACGGCCATCCGCCGACAGGGCGGCCAGCTCGGCCACCTGAGGCTCCGCGGAGAGGCGGAAGGCATGGATCTCGCGGACCAGCCGCGGGTCGGGATCGGCCAGCCCGGCCAGCCAGTCGCTCATCAGGGGATCGAGCAGGTGCCAGTCGGTGACCTCGCGTACCCGGCTGCCGCGCCCCGCAGTGCGCTCAACCAGCCCGGTGGCGACCAGGCTGGCCAGGGCGTTGCGCACCCGGTTGCGACTCACGGAGAAGCGTTCGCAGAGGTCCTTCTCCCGCGGGAAGGCGCTCCCGGCCGGCGGCTGCCCCGAGAGGATGGCGCGAGCCAGGACCGCCGCCAGCGCCGGGGCGCCACCATCGGCGGGTAAGACAAGGTCGTCGAGCATCATCGGTTCCAATGGAATATCTGACCTTATAGTAAGTAATGTCAGACATTTTGCAAGGGGGCAGGTTGCCGGGACAGGCATCCAACGTCGAACGGAAGAGTGCAAAGGACGCGCCCCGGACCAAGGCCCGGGGCGCGTCGTGAGGGACGGGCACGTCTCAGGTGCCGCTGGTGAGGGCGACCGGCCGTTGGCTCAGCATCAGGCCGTAGTAGAAGAGCCCGCCCAGGGCGGCCCCCATCATCCAGCCGTAGCCGTCGAGGCCGGAGAGCGCCGGCACCAGCACGGTGGAAATCGAGAAGAGGGCGGCGCCGCCGAAGGCCAGCAGTGCGCGCCGGTTCCAGCCCTTGACGTAGTAGTAGGCGCCGCCCGGTGCCGAGGAGAACAGCTCCTGCATGTCCAGGTGCTGGCGCTTCACCAGGTAGTAGTCCACCACGATGATCCCATAGAAGGGGGCGACGACCGCGCCCAGGGCATTGACGAACCCGGGCACGCCGATCTGGCTGATCAGCGAGACCCAGAGGGCGCCGACAAAGAAGGCCAGCACGGCGGTGATCAGGCCTCCCACCTTGAAGCTGATCCTGCTCGGGAAGAGGTTGGCCAGGTCGTAGGCCGGGGGGATGAAGTTGGCCACCAGGTTGATGCCCACGGTGGCGGCGAAGAAGGTCAGCGCCGCGACGATGGTCAGCGGCAGGGAATCGACCCGCTCGACGATGTCCGCCGGGTTGGTCAGGGCGTCACCGAACAACACCAGGGTGCCGGCGGTGATGATCAGGGCAATGAACGAGAAGAAGGCGACGTTGAGCGGCAGCCCGAGCAGGTTGCCAAGCTTCATCTGGCGCTCGGTCTTCACGAAGCGCGTGAAGTCGCCGAAGTTGATCACTACCGCGGCGAAGTAGGCAACCATGGTGCCGACGATGGCGAGGAAGGCGCCTACGGCGCTGCCGGAGCGTTCGGTATCGGCGCTGAAGATGGTGCTCACCGCGGGCAGCAGGTCGCTGCCGGCCTGGAACCACACCACGATCATCAGCACCACCATCACCACATAGACCAGCGGGCCGGCCCAGTTGAGGAAGTGCTTGATGCGCTCGATGCCTTGCCAGAAGATCGCGATCTGGAACAGCCAGACGATCACGAAGGAGATCCAGGCCACGGCGGAGAGGCCCAGGAAGGTGCTGCCGTCGCCGGTTCCGACGAAGGCGGTGATCAGCAGGGCAACGGCAGTGGAGGCGAAGTAGGTCTGCACGCCGTACCAGAAGATGCCGATGATGGCCCGCAGCATCGCCGGCAGGTTGGCACCGCGCACCCCCATGCTGGCGCGCACCATCACCGGGAAGGGAATGCCGTACTTCACGCTGAGCTTGCCGGTCAGGTTGACCAGGTACATCACGATCACGCCGGCAAGGATGATGGCGGCCATCACCGCCCAGCCGTTCAGCCCGTAGGTCAGGAACAGCGAGGCCGCCAGGGTGTAGCCGAACAGGCTCTGGATGTCGTTGGACCAGACGTTGAAGATCTCGAAGGCGCCCCAGCTCCGCTCGCTGGGCTTGAGCGGCGCCAGGTCCTCGTTGTGCAGCGTCGGGTCGATCGTCTGGATGTCCAGTTCGCTCTCTTTCATCGCGGTCACCATTGTCATTGTTGCCCGGGCGGCTCGACCGGATGTGGTCGAGCCGCCGTGCCCTGCTTACTGGCAGAAGCGCTGGCAGGGGGCCCAGTGCTTCATCAGCAGGAAGTAGGTGAGGCCGGCCGGGATCAGGCTGGCGTACCAGGAGATGGGGGAGAAGGTGAGGGCGGCGACGATGCCCACGGCGGTGGCGATCAGGGCGGCCATGTTCACGCCCCGGTAGGGGCCGTTCTCGTCGTACAGCTTGCCCAGGTCCAGGGTGCGGCGACGGATCAGGTAGTAGTCGACCACCAGGACGGCGAAGATCGGGCCGAGGAAGGCGGAGTAGGTCTGCACGAAGAGCTGCAGGCCGGCGGCGGAGTCGGGCTGCACCAGCTTCCAGGGGAAGGTGGCGAAGGCCAGCAGGCCGACCAGCACCGTGGCGGTGCGAAACTTCATCTTGAAGATGTCCATCAGCACATAGGTCGGCGGTACCACGTTGTTGAGTACGTTGGTGGTGACCTGGGCGAAGGCGATGAACAGCAGGGTGGTCATCAGCAGCGGGGTGTTGTCCACGGCATTGGCGAACACCTGGATGGGGTCGGCGACGCCGGTGGCCTCGGAGACCATGAAGCCGATCAGGCCCATGAACAGGGTGCAGGGCAGGATCGACATGGCGTAGATGGTGGTCAGCAGGCCCTGGCCGGTGCCGGTCTTGTGCTCGCGGGCATAGTCGCCGACGTTGAGCATCATGGTGCTGTAGATGCCCAGGAAGAGCATGGTCGCACCCCAGAAGGGCAGGCCCCAGGAGCCTTCCATGGTCAGCAGGTTGGCGGAGAGCACGTCGCCGTAGCGCACCACGGTGCTGTAGAACATGTAGACCAGCGAGGCGAGGATGAAGGCGCTGCCGATGTTCTCCAGCCACTTGATGCCCTGGAAGCCCATCACCGACAGGCCGATCTGCAGGAACTGGAAGGCGATGAAGAAGAACACCAGGTTGTCGAAGCCGAACAGCGTGGCCGAGACCATGTTCAGCGCGCCCGCGCCGATCCAGCTCTGGAAGCCGTACCACACCACCGCCGGCACGGCGCGGACCAGGCCCGGCAGCCGCGTCCCGGTGAAGCCGAAGGCGCTGCGCGCCTGCACCATGAAGGGGATGCCGTACTTGTAGCCGGCGGCGCCATTGACGGCCAGGGCGATGCCGATGACGAAGCAGCCGATGGCGATCGCCAGGGTCGCCTGGATCAGGTTCAGCGTGCCCACCACGCTGGAGCCCATGGTGAAGGTGCCGATGGAGACGCAGCCGCCGAACCAGGCCAGGAAGTAGGAGCCGCGCCCCATGATCCGGGTTCGCTGCGGGGCCAGCGACTCCTCGCCGGGGGCCTTGGTGCCGTGGTCGGCGACGGGGGAGGCGGCGATCCCCGCGGCCGTGCTGTCGGGAGTGGGATGACTCATGGTGATGTCCTCGCAAGTCGTTTCTGTGCTTGTGGTTGTCTTCCGGCAGGACGCTGCCGTGGAAGGCTTGCGGCGTGGCGTGCGCCTGTGGCGCGATGCGTTGTGGTTGTTCGTTACGGTTATCGATGCACGAAGCGTGCCGGTCAGCGCTCCGGCGTCAGCTGGGAGAAGCCTTCGAAGCGCCCCGTGAAGGGCTTGGGCCGGGGGAAGGCCAGGTCGCCATGCTTGCTGGTGCCAAGCCCCAGGCCGACCAGGGCCTCGGCCAGCTTGACGGCGGCGGTCACCCCCTCGACCACCGGCAGGCCGACCTCGCGGCTGATGGTGTCGGTGAGATCGGCCATGCCGCCGCAGCCCAGCACGATGGCGCCGATATTGTCCTCGTCGCGGGCCCGCCGGCACTCGTCGATGATCCTCACCAGGGCGGCATCGCCGTTCTCCTCCAGGTCGAGCACCGGGATCTCCGCGGCGCGCACCCGCCGGCAGTGGTGGGTGAAGCCGTACTGGTCGAGCAGGTGCTCGGCGATGATGCCGGTGCGCCCCAGGGTGGTGACGATGGAGAAGCGGGTGCTGACCAGGGTGGCCATGTGGAAGGCGGCTTCGGCGATACCGATCACCGGCGCCCGGGTCAGCTCGCGGGCGGCCAGCAGGCCGGGGTCGCCGAAACAGGCGATCACGTAGGCATCGGCGCCCTCGCGCTCCCCGGCCAGCACCTCCTCGAGCACGCCCACCGCACTGACGGCCTCGTCGAAGTGGCTCTCGATGGAGACTGGCCCATGGTCGGGATGGCGTGCGGAGACGCGGGTACCGGGTGAGGCGATGCGGCTCGCCGCCTCGCCGATCGTCGCCGTCATCTCGGCGCTGGTATTGGGGTTGATGACGCGGATGTGCATGGCGTGGGTTCTCCTGGGCTGTTTCGTGAACAAGATGGTTTGTCTTTGTACACAAAATAGCCTGCGCGAGCCCAGGCCGCAAGTCCGGATGGGTAGCGCCGCGATCGAAAATTTAAGTCTTAAAAATCATGTAGTTAATGGTTGATATATGTGAGGACCTCACATGTCGCCGGTATCCAGGCGCGGTATCTGATCACGGCTGGTGTGCGTGTGAAGGCATTTATAAGAGGTTTAAGTATACAAGATGCGAGAGTCGGCGCCTGGCTCGTGCGGATCATCGTTCCGGCCATCGGCGAGGGGTTGCGGATGACATGGGTACACTCTATCTTTGCATTGTATACACGATATGCGCCTTGCTCCGGCTCTTGTCGGAGAAGGGTGCCAGAACAACCAGGACGCTTCGCCATGACACACCTCCGCTCATCCGACTATCCCCGAGACCTGATCGGCTACGGCCGCACCCCACCACACGCCAACTGGCCGGGCGGGGCGAGGATCGCCGTGCAGTTCGTGCTCAACTACGAGGAAGGTGGCGAGAACTGCGTGCTGCATGGCGACGAGGGGTCCGAGCAGTTCCTCTCCGAGATCATCGGTGCCCCCGCCTTCCCCGATCGCCACCTGAGCATGGAGTCGATCTACGAGTACGGATCCCGGGCCGGGGTGTGGCGCATCCTGCGCGAGTTCGAGCGCCGCGGTCTGCCGCTCACCGTGTTCGGCGTGGCCATGGCCCTGGAGCGCCACCCGGAGGTGGCCCATGCCTTCAAGGAGCTGGGCCACGAGGTCGCCTGCCATGGCTATCGCTGGATCCATTACCAGGAAGTGCCGGAAGACGTCGAGCGTGAGCACCTGAAGAAGGCGATGGCGATCTTCCAGCGCCTCTATGGCGAGAAGCCGCTGGGCTGGTATACCGGTCGCGACAGCCCCAACACCCGCCGGCTGGTGCTCGACGAGGGCGGCTTCCTCTACGACAGCGACTACTACGGCGACGACCTGCCGTTCTGGACCCGCGAGGCGGACAGCCAGGGCGTCGAGCACGACCACTTGATCGTGCCCTACACCCTGGACAGCAACGACATGCGCTTCGCCGCCCCCCAGGGCTTCAATACCGCCGACCACTTCTTCACCTACCTGCGCGACGCCTTCGACGTGCTCTACGCGGAGGGCGAGGAGTCGCCGAAGATGCTCTCCATCGGCATGCACTGCCGCCTGCTGGGCCGTCCCGGGCGCTTCCGCGCCCTGCAGCGCTTCCTCGACCATATCGAGGCCCACGACCGGGTGTGGGTGGCGCGCCGCGTGGATATCGCCCGCCACTGGGCGGAGCAACACCCGGCGCCAGGTAGCTGACCCCTTGAACAGCCGTAACGCTCGAGGCTGATCCGGCGACAGGCTCCGGGGTGCCGGACCATCGAGGGGGCGCTGTGAACCCTTCCCTGGGCGCTACCGATGCCATCCATGGCATAGGACCCCCTCTTCAGCCTGTCCCCGGCGCCTCTCGCCCTGACCTTTGCGGGTCACTCGTACAAACCTGGGCTTCGGCCCCGAGTCTTTCAGGACACCCCATGAAACCACGTACCTACTACGCCCCCGCCGGCGGCCACCCGCCCCAGACCCAGCTGCTCTCCGACCGCGCGGTCTTCACCGAGGCCTATGCGGTGATCCCCAAGGGCGTCTTCGGCGACATCGTCACCAGCAACCTGCCGTTCTGGGAAAAGACCCGACTTTGGGTGCTGGCGCGCCCGCTCTCCGGCTTCGCCGAGACCTTCTCCCAGTACATCATGGAGGTCGCCCCCGGGGGCGGCAGCGAGCGTCCCGAACTCGATCCCGAGGCCGAGGGCGTGCTCTTCGTGGTAGAGGGCGAGATGATCCTGACCCTGGCCGGCGAGCGCCACCGCATGGTCCCCGGTGGCTACGCCTTCATCCCGCCGGGCAGTGACTGGCAGGTCAGGAACGCATCCGATGCCCCGGTGCGTTTCCACTGGGTGCGCAAGGCCTTCGAGCGGGTCGCGGGCATCGAGGTACCCGAGGCCTTCGTGGTCAACGAGAACGATATCGCGCCCAACGAGATGCCGGACACCGAGGGGCGCTGGGCGACCACGCGCTTCGTCGACCCGGCCGACGTGCGCCATGACATGCACGTCAACATCGTCACCTTCCAGCCCGGCGCGGTGATTCCCTTCGACGAGACCCACGTCATGGAGCACGGCCTCTATGTGCTGGAGGGCAAGGCGGTCTACCACCTCAACCAGGACTGGGTGGAGGTCGAGGCCGGCGACTTCATGTGGTTGCGCGCCTTCTGCCCCCAGGCCTGCTATGCCGGCGGCCCGGGCCCCTTCCGCTACCTGCTCTACAAGGACGTCAATCGCCACCCCAAGCTGCGCCTGGGTGGTCGCTGATAATCACGAGAGGGGCGCCGGGGACAGGTCTGGAGGGGGTCCTATGCCAGGGATGGCATCGGTAGCGCCCAGGGAGGGGTTCACAGCGCCCCCGAACAGGCCTGTCCCCGGGTAAGCCCCGATAGATGGCTGTTCTGGATTGGAGACTGACATGCTGGAACTGAAAGCCGAGCCGCTGACCGCCGACGCCTTCGCCCCCTTCGGCGATGTCATCGACGCCCGGGCGTCGGAGTGGTTTCCCATCAACGCCGGGAGGACCCGTCGCCACCACGACCTGGCGAGGGTCGAGACGCTGGGGGAGGAGGCGCGGACGCTGATCAGCATCTTCGTCAGCCAGCCGGTGGCGATGCCGCTGGAACTGGACTTCCTGGAGCGCCATCCGCTGGGCAGCCAGGCCTTCATGCCGCTCCATGAAGAAAGGTTTGTGGTGGTCGTCGCACCACCGGGAGATCGGATCGATCCCGCCGAGGTGCGCGCCTTCGTCACCGACGGCCGCCAGGGGGTCAACTACCATGCCGGCACCTGGCACGCCATCCAGTCGGTGCTCGAGCGGGAAGGGGAGTTCCTGGTGGTCGACCGCGGCGGCGAAGGTAACAACTGCGACGAGCATCCGGTGGCGGTTCGCGTGACCCTCTGACACACCGCCCTGGCGGGGAGGTGTGCTGCTTTTTTGATACCCAAGTCCTTGAGTGGGCTTGGGTATTTCTTTTGAATGGAAAATATGAAAATACTTTCCATAAAATATTGACGGCCTGCGGCGGGATGCCTAGTCTCTGTATACAGAAATATTTTTCAAAAATAACAACCCCTCACAGGAGGAAGCGTCATGACCCGCATGACAGCCGCTGAAGCCGCCGTTCACGTGCTCCGCAAGGAAGGCATCGATGTCGCCTTCGGGGTACCGGGTGCCGCCATCAACCCCTTCTATGCCGCGATGCGCAAGCTGGGTGGCATCGACCATGTCCTGGCCCGCCATGTCGAGGGGGCCTCGCACATGGCCGAGGGCTACACCCGCACCAGGGCCGGCAACATCGGGGTGTGCATCGGCACCTCCGGCCCCGCCGGCACCGACATGATCACCGGGCTCTACTCCGCCTCGGGCGACTCCATCCCGATCCTCTGCATCACCGGCCAGGCGCCCCGCGCCCGGCTGCACAAGGAGGACTTCCAGGCGGTGGACATCCAGGCGATCGCCGGGCCGGTCACCAAGTGGGCCGTCACGGTGCTCGAGCCGGCCCAGGTGCCGCGCGCCTTCCAGCACGCCTTCCAGCTGATGCGCTCCTCGCGCCCGGGGCCGGTGCTGATCGACCTGCCCATCGACGTGCAGATGAGCGAGATCGAGTTCGACCCGGACACCTACGAGCCGCTGCCGGCCTACAGGCCCGCCGCGACCCGGGCCCAGGCCGAGAAGGCCATCGCCATGCTCCAGGCGGCCGAGCGCCCACTTATCGTGGCCGGCGGCGGCATCATCAACGCCGATGCCTCGGACCGGCTGGTCGAGTTCGCCGAGCTCACCGGGGTGCCGGTGATCCCCACCCTGATGGGCTGGGGGGCGATCCCCGATGACCACGAGCTGATGGCCGGCATGGTGGGGCTGCAGACCTCCCACCGCTATGGCAACGCGACCCTGCTCGCCTCGGACTTCGTGATGGGCATCGGCAACCGCTGGGCCAACCGGCATACCGGCTCGGTGGAGACCTATACCCGCGGGCGTACCTTCGTCCATGTGGACATCGAGCCGACCCAGATCGGCCGGGTGTTCGGGCCCGACTACGGCATTGTCTCCGACGCCGGGGCGGCGCTCGACCTCTTCCTCGAGGTGGCCCGCGAGATGAAGGCCGCCGGCCGCTTGAAGAACCGCACGGCCTGGGCGGCGGAGTGCCAGGAGCGCAAGCGCACCCTGCTGCGCAAGACCCACTTCGACAACGTGCCGGTCAAGCCCCAGCGGGTCTACGAAGAGATGAACAAGGCCTTCGGCCCGAACACCCGCTACGTCAGCACCATCGGCCTGTCACAGATCGCCGGCGCCCAGTTCCTGCATGTTCACAAGCCGCGCCACTGGATCAACTGCGGCCAGGCCGGTCCCCTGGGCTGGACCATCCCGGCGGCGCTGGGCGTGCGGCGCGCCGACCCTGAGGCCGAGATCGTCGCGCTCTCCGGCGACTATGACTTCCAGTTCATGGTCGAGGAGCTGGCGGTCGGCGCCCAGTTCAAGCTGCCCTTCATCCACGTGCTGGTGAACAATGCCTACCTGGGGCTGATCCGCCAGGCCCAGCGCGGCTTCGACATGGACTACTGCGTGCAGCTCTCCTTCGAGAACGTCAATGCCGCCGAGCTGGGCGAGTACGGCGTCGACCACCTCGCCGTGGCCGAAGGGCTGGGCTGCAAGGCACTGCGCGTGACCCGGCCCGAGCAGATCGGCCCGGCCTTTGCCCAGGCCCGGGAGCTGATGGCCGAGAACCGGGTGCCGGTGGTGGTCGAGGTGATTCTCGAGCGGGTGACCAACATCGCCATGGGCACCGAGATCGACGCCATCAACGAGTTCGAGGAACTGGCCGAGGTCGTCGCCGATGCCCCCAGCGCCATCACTGCCACCGTCTGACCGCAGTTCGTCGAGTCACTATCCAGCAGGCAAGACGCAAGGAGTTCGATATGCCCAAGTTTGCCGCCAATCTCAGCATGCTGTTCACCGAGGAGGCGTTCCTCGACCGCTTCGCGGCCGCCGCCGATGCCGGCTTCCGGGGCGTGGAGTACCTCTTCCCCTACGAGTTCGAGGCCGCCGCGATCAGGCAGCGCCTCGATGACCATGGCCTGACCCAGGTGCTGTTCAACCTGCCGGCCGGCGACTGGGGGGCCGGCGAGCGTGGCATCGCCTGCCACCCGGATCGGGTGGAGGAGTTCCGCGCCGGTGTCGACCAGGCGATCGAGTATGCCCGCGTGCTGGGCAACACCCAGGTCAACTGCCTGGCCGGCATCAAGCCCGAGGGCGTCAGCGAGGCCGATGCCCACCGCACCCTGGTCGACAATCTGCGCTTCGCCGCCGAGAAGCTCGAGGCCGCCGGGATCCTGCTGATCGCCGAGCCGATCAACACCCGCGACATCCCGGGCTTCTTCCTCAACCACACTGAGCAGGCGCTGGCGATCTTCGACGAGGTGGGAAGCGACAACCTCAAGCTGCAGTACGACATCTACCACATGCAGATCATGGAGGGGGACCTGGCGCCGACCATCGAGAGGCACCTCGACCGCATCGCCCATGTGCAGATCGCCGACAATCCGGGGCGCCACGAGCCGGGCACCGGCGAGATCCACTATCCCTTCCTCTTCGCGCACCTCGATAGCCTGGGCTATACGGGCTGGATCGGCGCCGAGTACAAGCCGAGGGCGGGCACCCGGGAAGGCCTGGGCTGGCTGGACGCGACCCGGTAAACACCCTATCGACACCCCAATGACAACAGGAGAGAGACCATGAGCAAGATCGGATTTATTGGCCTCGGCATCATGGGCCGTCCCATGGCGGGCCACCTGCTGGACGCTGGCCATGAGCTGGTGACGGTCAAGCGTGGCACCCTCGATGCCACCCTCGCCGACAAGGGCATGCGCGAGGTGGAGACTCCCGCGGCCGTGGCCGCCGAGGCCGAGGTGATCATCACCATGGTGCCGGACACCCCCGACGTCGAGGAGGTGCTGTTCGGCGAGGGCGGCGTCACCGAGGGCCTCAGGCCCGGCACCCTGGTGATCGACATGAGCTCCATCGCCCCCCTGGCGACCCAGAACTTCGCCCGCTGCATCCACGAGGCCGGCGGCGAGTACGTCGACGCCCCGGTCTCCGGCGGCGAGGGGGGCGCCATCAACGCGGCGCTGACGATCATGGTGGGTGCCACCCAGGAGGGCTTCGAGCGCGCCCGGCCGATCCTCGAGGTGATGGGCAAGACCATCACCCACATCGGCGGCCATGGCGCCGGCCAGACCTGCAAGGTGGCCAACCAGATCGTGGTGGCGCTGACCATCGAGGCGGTGGCCGAGGGCCTGCTGTTCGCCTCCAAGGCCGGGGCCGACGTGGCCAAGGTGCGCGAGTCGCTGCTCGGCGGCCTGGCCCAGTCGAAGATCCTCGATGTCCATGGCGAGCGGATGATCAGCCGTTCCTTCGACCCGGGCTTCAAGGTCCGCCTGCACCAGAAGGACCTCAACCTGGCGCTGGACGGGGCTCGCAGCCTCAACCTGGCACTGCCCGGCACCGCCAATGCCCAGCAGTTGTTCCAGGCCTGTGCCGCCCATGGCGGCGCCGACTGGGACCATGCCGGTATCCTGCGGGCCCTGGAGGCGCTGGCCGACCACGAGGTGGGCCAGGAGTGAAGGGCTCGCGCCCCTGGACAGGTAGCGAGTTCTGCCCGCCGGCTCTCCCGAGCCGGCGGGCGACAGGGAGGTGACTGCTCCCTGACGGCAGGCGTCGGGTCGTCGCCTGCCGGATCGCCGACGGCGATCCTTGCCCGGTGGCGGGTTCCCCCTGAACTACCCCGCTCGTCACCGGGCCTTTTTCGTGAAGGAGAACCCCATGAATACCCTGACGCCGCTGGTCGCCCGCGACCCGGTCGAGACGCCGCGGGCCTGGCTCCGGCAGCTGTCCGAGCATGCGGTGGCGGCCGTTCATCCCGATGCCCTGCTGCCCGCCGTGCTGCCCGCGCCGCCGCGAGGCCGCACCGTGGTGGTGGGGGCCGGCAAGGCCGCCGCCGCCATGGCCGCGGCACTGGAGCGCGCCTGGCAGGCCCGCCAGCCCCAGGCGCCCCTCGAGGGCCTGGTGGTGACCCGTCATGGCCATGGTTTACAAGGCTATGGTGTACAAGACCAAGGCCCGCAAGGGCAGGTTGGCGACTGTCGCCGGGTCGAGGTCCTCGAGGCCTCCCATCCCATGCCCGATGACCTGAGCGAGCGGGCGGCCCGGCGCATGCTCGAGGCGGTGGCCGACCTGGGCGAGGACGACCTGGTCATCGCGCTGATCTCCGGCGGCGGCTCGGCGCTGATGAGCCTGCCGGCGCCGGGCATCACCCCGGCCGAGAAGCAGGCGATCAACCAGGCCCTGCTGCGCTGCGGCGCGCCGATCCGCGAGATCAATGCCGTGCGCCGCCACCTCTCCGCCATCAAGGGCGGCCGCCTGGCCGCGGCGGCCCACCCGGCCCGGGTGCTGACCTGGCTGATCTCCGACGTGCCCGGCGACGAGGCCTCGCTGGTGGCCTCGGGGCCGACCCTGCCGGACGCCACGACGCCTGCCGAGGCCCTGGCGATCCTCGAGCGCCACGGCATCGCGGTGCCCGCGGGGGTGCGCCGTCACCTGGCGGCCGATGCCCCGGCCCCGCATCCCGGGGAGCCGGCCTTCGCCCGCGACGCGAGCGTGATCCTTGCCCGGGCCCGGGATGCCCTCGAGGCGGCCCGTATCGCCGCCGAGGCCGCGGGTATCGAGGTGCGCCTGCTCGGCGACGACCTGGAAGGCGAGGCCCGGGAACTGGGACGCGCCCAGGGACGCCTCGCGCTCTCCGCCCAGCACGGACTCGAGAAGCCCCTGTTGATCCTCTCCGGGGGCGAGACCAGCGTCACCGTGCGGGGCGACGGCCGGGGCGGTCGCAATGTCGAGTACCTGCTGGGGCTGTTCGAGACCCTGCGCGGTGCCGAGGGTATCCATGCCCTGGCCATCGATACCGACGGCATCGATGGCTCCGAGGACAATGCCGGGGCACTGTTCTCGCCCGAGGACTGGACGCGTGCCCTGGCCCGGGGCCTTGACCCCGTCGATTATCTGTCACGCAATGATGCGTATACTTTCTTTGCGGCCCTCGATGACCTGATCGTCACCGGGCCGACGTGCACCAACGTCAACGATTTCCGTGCCATCCTGGTATTGCCGAGGACCCCATGACCCGACCCCTCCCCGTTCCGCCCCACACCCCCATCCGTCGCACCAAGATCGTCGCCACCCTGGGCCCGGCCAGCGACCGGGAGGGGGTCCTCGAGGCGATGCTCGAGGCCGGCGTCGA
>NZ_SNZJ01000010.1 GCF_004363555.1 Halomonas ventosae
ATAACGTGCGGCTCCATGGGGCCCTGGGCGGAGTCTCCCCCCGGACCTATGAAGCCGCTGCCTGAGAAGGTGTCTACTTTTTCAGGGCCGCATCATTGCGGCTTGAGCCTTGTGCCTTGTGCCTTGGGGCTTCTTCAGGGAAGGAGAATGGTGGAGCCGGTGGTCTGGCGCCCCTGGAGGGCCTCCTGGGCCTTGCCGGCCTCCGCCAGCGGATAACGCTGCGCGATATCGACCTTCACCTTGCCGCTCTGGAGCATCTCGAAGAGCTCGCCGGCCATCGCCTCCAGCCGCTCGCGGGTGTCGGCATAGCCGTTGAGGCTCGGCCGGGTGACGAACAGCGACCCCTTCTGGTTGAGGATGCCGATGTTGACCCCCTCCACGGCGCCCGAGGCGTTGCCGAAGCTGACCATCAGCGAGCGGGGCTTGAGGCAGTCCAGCGAGGTCTCCCAGGTGTCCTTGCCCACCGAGTCGTAGACCACGTCGCACATCGCGCCATCGGTCAGCTCGCGTACCCGCGCGACGACGTCCTCCCGGGTATAGTCGATGGTCGCCCAGGCGCCGTTCTTCTCGGCCAACGCCGCCTTCTGAGGCGAACTGACGGTACCGATCAGCTTCACGCCCAGCGCCCTGGCCCACTGGCAGGCGATGGAACCCACGCCACCGGCGGCGGCGTGCCAGAGGATCGTCTCGCCGCCCTTGAGCTCGCGGGTCTGGCGCAGCAGGTACTGCACGGTCAGGCCCTTGAGCATGCTGGCGGCGGCGGTCTCGACGTCGATGCCGGCAGGCAACGCCACTACCTTCTCCGCCGGCAGCACATGCTGCTCGGCATAGGCGCCCAGCGGCCCCTGGGCATAGGCGACCCGGTCCCCCGGCTTGAGGTGGGTGACGCCCTCGCCCACTGCATCCACCACGCCGGCCCCCTCGGTGCCCAGACCGGAGGGCAGCGACGGGGCCGGATAGAGGCCGGTGCGAAAGTAGATGTCGATGAAGTTGAGGCCGACGGCCTGGTTCCTCACGCGGACCTCGCCGGGCGCCGGCTCGGCCGGGGCGACGTCGACGAGCTCGAGGACCTCGGGGCCACCGGTGCGGGCGAACTGGATGCGCTTGGCCATGGGAGTGCTTTCCTTGTGCTGCCTTCGGGATGGGCCCACCAGTCAAGCGCCGTGGTCCCCCCGGGTCAAGTCGCGCCGCGCTCAGAGCGTGGCGGGAAAGGTTTCCAGGCCGCGGATGAAGCGCGCCTTGTAGTCATCGAACTGCTTGCGGTCACGCTTGAAGGACTGGATCACCGCCGCCTCGTCGAAGGTCAGTGCCCGGGGCAGGTCCTCGAGGGAGGTGGCGGGATGCTTGGGACCCAGGCCGATCCGCATCCCGGCCTTGCCGTCCAGCCAACGGGTGATGCCGGCGTCGCGAAAGCGCGCCTCCTGCTCGGCATCCCGGGCATCGACCCGCAGCGGGGCCTTGAGCGCCAGCTCGGCGACCAGGCGCTCGGCCGGCCGCGCCACGCCCTCCTGTTGCGGGTCCTGGTCAAGCTCGGCCAGCAGCATCACGGTCATGCTGCTGCCGAGCTCATCGAGCACGAGCAGGGCCAGCGCCACCGGGCGCGACTGGTCATCCACCAGCGCCAGCACCCTGGCCGCCTCCTGCTTGACCAGCACGCCCAGGGTGCCGGCGAAGGTGGCCAGCGGCCTGAGGCCCGCCTCCTGGCCATAGGCCTCGGCACACAGCCGGGCCAGGCAGGCCTCGCGCTGCCGGGGGTTCTTGATATGCACGACTCTCATCTCACGCTCCTCGCATCGTCGGGTCCGGCACCATCACCAGGGTCGAAATCGCGCAGCCTACCATATCCAGGCCATGGCGGATGGCGATACGCTGTAGGCCGCTTCCTCGCCGCCAGTGGACGGCGCCTCGCAGACCAGGACGACCGAGCATGCCCCACCCCGACATCCCCCTGCCCCGCCTGATTGCCCACCGCGGCCTCTCCGCCCATGCCCCGGAGAACACCCTCTCCGCGGTGCGCGCCGCCCACGCCGCGGGCGTCACCTGGGTGGAACTGGACGTGCAGCTGCTCGGCGACGGAACCCCGGTGATCTGGCATGACGCCAACATCCGGCGCTGCTCCGATGGCCGTGGACGCCTCGCCGACCTGGACCTGGCCGCGGCCCGCCGGCTCGACGCGGGCAGCTGGTTCGGCGACGCCTTCCTGGGTGAACGCATGGCCACCCTCGGGGAGATGCTGGCCCTGCTCGACGAGCTGCAGATGGGGGTGAACCTGGAGCTCAAGGTGAATCGCGGCCGGGACCCCCGGGCCCTGGTGGAGGCCGCCCTGCCCCCGGTGATGGAGGCGCTGCCGCCGGCACGCTGCCTGGTCTCCTCCTTCAACGACACGGCGCTAGCCCAGGCGCGCGCCCTTGCCGGGCCCGAGGCGCTGGCGCTCGGCGTGCTCTTCGAGGCGGTCGGCCGCGACTGGCGCCGGCATTGCGAGCCGGTGCAGGCCTACAGCGTGCATGCCGACTGGAGGCGCCTCAAGCCGTCGCGCGTTCGCGAGGTCGTCGAGGCCGGCTATCGACTGCTCTGCTATACGGCCAACGATCCCGCCGCCTTCGCCCCGCGCTGGCAATGGGGGGTCGAGGCGGTGATCAGCGACGATCCGGCGCGCTTCCTCGGCCATCTGCCCGACGCCTGACCCCCCTTCCCCACAGCAGGCGGGCCGCCTTGAAAGGCGGCCCGCAACATGGCAAGACGCGTGTGCACGATCAGCGCGTGACGGGCTCCGGCTCGAGGCCATCGTCCGTTTCCACCGCCATGTCGTCTTCCACGGCGATCGGCTCCTCGGGTTCGGCGACGCGCGCCCGGCGCGACCGGTGCTCGACCATGAAATAGAGCACCAGGCCGACACCCAGCCCCCAGGCGGCACCGTGGGTCGCCAGCACCACCCCCATGATGCCGGCCACGCCCATGGCGGTCGCATTGCGGATCTGCTCCACCGCCACGGCGATGCAGAGGTAGCCGGTGATCAGCAGGGTGATCGACAGGGCGATGGGCAGCACCGGCCGGAACAGGGTGATCAGCGGCAGCATGAACAGCGCCAGGAAGCCGACGATCCAGAACACCGAGGCGCCGGAGTAGATGGTGTCCATGGCCTTGCGCCCGTAGCGGTAGCGCTCGGCGATGGTCGCCATGGCACCGGTGAACAGCGGGCCGGCCAGCCCCGGATAGGGGGCGAGGAAGGCGTGCATCAGGTTGCGCAGGCCGGTGATCAGGTGAACGCGATCGACATTGACCTCGATCTTCTCGTCGGGCCGCAGGTGGTCGACCCGCTTGATCAGGCTCTGGCCGACGATGATGTCACCGAAGGCGATGATATAGGCGATGACCGCCGTGGGGATCGCGGCCAGCAGCAGTTCCAGTCCCGGCAGCCCGACCGCGAAGGGCAGGTAGCCCCAGATACCGGCGAAGTCGGGAATCGCCATGCCCCACTCGATCTCGGGCAGCGGGTACTCGCCCACGCCCCAGCCGATGGCCATGGTCACCAGCATGCCCGGCACCATGCCGTAGGCGGCGATGTTGCGCGCCCAGCGATGCTTCTCGGCGAGGTCGCGAAACGACAGCGAGAAGAGCACATAGAGGGTCACCAGGCCGCCGATGCCCAGCGAGATCGGCGTGTTGTAGAGGCGTCCGCCGGCGCTGATCTCGCCGCTGATCGCGGCGATGCCCGCCCCCAGAAGGATGCCGGCCTTGATCGAGTCGGGAATGTTGTTGACCAGCTTCGAGCCCAGCCGGGTCACCGCCATGAACAGGAAGATGGCCGTCACCATCAGCTGCAGGGCCACCATGGCGCGGATCGCCTCGGGGCCGGGCGTGAAGTCGCTCAGGAACAGCAGCACCACCGGGATCGCGGGGGTGATCCAGCCGGCAATGAAGGGCACACCGAGCAGCGGTGGCAGGATGAAGCCGATGCCGCAGACCACCACGAAGGCCAGCGCCACCTCGTAGGGCACCCCCAGGTACTGCTCGAGCAGCGGGATCATGCCCATGGCGATGACGAACATCACCAGCGCCTGGACGGTCTCGGGGACCTCCCAGCGGAAGTGGATGAACGGCAGGCGCAGCTTGAAGGGGCCGAGGGGCCAGTAGGGGTGTTCTTCACCGTATTCGCGTTTGAGCAGCACGTCGGTTCCTCATCGTGTCGGATTGGGCATGAGCGGTCCTTGTCGAGCATTGTTGTTGTTGGGCATGGTCGTTTTACGCAGGTGCAGCAAGAGAGGACATTCGACCTTCTATCGAACGGTGGGGCGGCGTGAGCGTCACTTGATGTCGACAATCATCACCTCACCCGCCGCCCACCAAGCAAGATGACGGCATGGAGCCGGTCGAGTTCCGGAATGTTGTCGACAGCTTCCCGGGGAGATTGGCGACGTTTACGTCAACGTCATCCATGAATGGCGAGAAGGCAACCCGTGCCCGAGCGGCAGGAAAACCGGCAGGGTTGATGCCAGCGCCGTGCGGCGGGCACGACCAAAGTGCAAGGCTCAGGGCACGGCGACGAACACCCTCGCGCCTTCCACCTCGGCACTGGCCAGGCGCTGGCCATAGAGGCGCTCGAGGGCTGCGGGGACCAGCATGCTCTCCGCCGGGCCCCAGCAGGCTTCGCCGTCCGGGTAGAGCAGCAGCAGGTGATCGCACCAGCGAGCGGCCAGGTTCAGGTCATGCAGGCACAGCATCACGGCGCGGCCGTCGGCCGCCTGCCCGGCCAGCAGGCGCATCACCGCCACCTGATGGTGCAGGTCCAGATGATTGGTGGGCTCGTCGGCGAGCCAGACGCCCGGATCCTGGGCCAGCAGGGTGGCGATCGCCAGCCGCTGGCGCTCGCCACCGGAGAGGGTAGCCACCTGACGCCCACCCAGCTCGGCCAGGTCGAGTCGCGCCAGGGCGCGATGGGCCAATGCCAGGTCCTCGGCGGTTTCCATCTGCCACGGCGAAAGCCAGGGATGGCGGCCGATCAGGGCGGTCTCCTCCACCGTGGCGGGAAAGCCGTCGTGATGTTCCTGGAAGACCAGCCCCAGGCACTGGGCCAGACGGCGGCGTCGCAGGCGCGTCAAGGGCACGCCATCCACCTCGATCCAGCCGGCGCGCGGCGAGCGCAGGCCGGCCAGGGTATGCAGCAGGGTGGTCTTGCCCGCGCCATTGGGTCCCAGCACGCCCCACACCTGGCCCGGCAGCACGTCGAGGTCCAGGGGGTCCCCGCCCTTGCGGCCCGGCACGTCGATGACCAGCCCGCGGGTCTCCAGGCGACTCATCAGCGGCTCCGATGCAGCAGGTAGAGGAAGACCGGCACGCCGAGCAGGGCGGTGATCACCCCCACCGGCAGCTGCTCGGGCGCGATGATCGTCCGCGCCAGGGTGTCGGCCAGCACCAGCAGGGTACCGCCGGCCAGGGCACAGGCGGGAAGGATCAGCCGCTGGTCGTTGCCCAGCGCCAGGCGCAGCAGGTGCGGCACCACCAGCCCCACGAAACCGATGCTTCCGGCCGTGGTCACGGCGACGGCGGTCACCAGGCTCGCCAGCAGATAGACCAGCCACTCCAGCCGACTGACCGCCACGCCCAGGGCCGCCGCCTGCAGCCCGCCCCGTGCCAGCACGTTGAGGCTTCGCCCGAGCGGCACCACCAGCAGGCAGACCAGGCCCAGCAGGCCCAGCGCGACGCCGGGGCCCCGCGCATGGGCCAGGTCGCCCATCAGCCAGTAGAGCATGCCCGGCAGCTGCCGGGACGGGGTGAGCGACAGGATCAGGGTGATCACCGCCCCCCAGCCGGAGGCGACGACCACTCCGGTGAGCAGCAGCCGCGAGGGGGTCCAGCTGCCGGTCCCATGGGCCAGGCCGAACACCAGCAGGGTCGCCGTCAGGGCGCCGGCAAAGGCCGATCCCGAGACCAGGGCGCTGCCCAGCCCCGCCAGCATCGCCAGCAAGGCACCCACCGCCGCACCGCCGGAAAGCCCCAGCACATAGGGATCCGCCAGCGGGTTGCGCAACAGCACCTGCATCAGCGCACCGGCCACCGCCAGCAGGCCGCCGGTGGCGAAGGCGGCCAGGGCTCGCGGCAGGCGAAGCTCCAGGATCAGGGTGCGCGACAGGGCGTCTCCCCCGCCCACCAGGACGGCGAGGCCGTCCGACAGGGGCACGGTGGCGCTGCCCAGGGCGACGGCGAATACCAGGGCCGCCAGGGCCAACGCGGCCAGCCCCCCCAGGGTCAACGCCAGGTGGCCCAGGGTCAGGTGCCCGTGGGCAGCGCGCGGGCTAACGCGGCCCACGGGCCACCTCCAGCCGCTCGCAGAGGAGCCGGCTGCCCTCGAGCAGGCGCGGCGTGGGGCGCTGGAGCAGCGACGGGGGCACGAGGAAGAGGTTGTCGCGGGCCACCGCGGTCAGCTTGGGAAAGCGCCGCCAGTCTTCGAGCCAACTGCGGTTCTGCTCCCCTCGCCCACCGGCGAGGATCACCTCGGGATCGGCCGCCAGCAGGGCTTCCTCGTCGATGCGCGGCACCAGCCGCGCGAGACCGCCGAAGACATTCACGCCCCCGCAGAGCGTCACCGCCTTGCCGATCAGGTGCTCGTCGTTGACGGTCATCAGCGGCGAGTCCCACACCTGGTAGAACACCGTCACCGGGGGCGCGCCGGCATGGCGCGCCGCCATCTCGGCAAGCCCCTGGCGAAAGCGCTCGGCGGCCAGGCGCCCCTGGGCCTCGCTGCCGGCCAGCCGCGCCAGCCGCTCGAGGGCCGTGGCGATGCCCTCGAACGCCCGTGGCTCGATCCGGAACACCGGCACCCCCAGCCGCTCGAGGCGCTCCACCTGCTCGGCAGGATTGCCGGTGACCCAGCCGATCACCAGGTCCGGCTGCAGGGCCACCAGCCGCTCCAGGTCCAGGCGGTCATGGCTGCCCACCGAGGGCAGCGCCTTGGCCTCGGGTGGATAGTCGCTGTGCTCCACCGCCGCCACCAGCCGCTCCCCTGCCCCGGCGGCGAAGAGCAGCTCGGTGGCCCCGGGAGAGAGCGCGATGATCCGCTCGGCCGGGTCCGCCAGGCAGACCTCGCGGTCGGTATCGTCGATGGCGCAGATCTGATCGGCAGCGGCCGGCCCGATGAGGCCGGCCAGCAGCGCGAGCAATAGCAGGAGCAAACCTGGCAGTCGGCGGCGGGTCACTGGCGACTCCCTAGGGGCCAAAGTGGACACTGACAAAGCCAGCTCGGCCGGCGTTGATGTAGTCGAAGGGGATGCTCTCGAAGGTGGCAAGGTCGAAGTCAGCGCCCTGGGCGGTGGCATACTCCTTGTCCGTCAGATTCTCCACGGTGGCGCGCAGCGACCACATCGGCGCAAGCTGCCAGCCGGCCCGCAGGTTGACGATGCCATAGCCGGGCAACCGCTGCTCGTTGGCGCCGTCGTTGTAGCGATGGTTCTGAGCGATCCAGGACGCGCCCAGCGACCACTCCCCCAGTTCGCGATCGATATCGAGACGCAGGCCCTGGGTGGCACGGCGCGCCAGCCGGTTGCCGGTATCGCGGTCCTCGGGGTCGGTATAGGTCAGCGCCGTCGCCAGCGTCCAGCCGTCGAACTCGGCACCGGCGGAGAGCTCGGCGCCGCGGATTCTGGCCTCATTGACGTTGACAGGGCGGAAGCTGGCATCCAGGGCAATCAGGTCCTCCACTTCGGTCCGGTAGGCGGCGAGATCCCAGAACCAGGCGTCGTACTGCCCGCGAATGCCCAGTTCGACCGTCTCGGAGGTTTCGGCTTCCAGGTCCGGGTTGCTCGAGCCGACGAAGGGGAAGTAAAGCTCGTTGAAGGTCGGGGCACGAAAGGCCGTTCCGAAGCTGGCACGCAGGCTGTGACGGGCATCCAGCTCATAGCCCAGTGCCAGACTGCCGGTCAGTTCCTCACCGAACGCCTGGTTGTCGTCATGGCGAAGGCTGAGCTGGGTGGTAAGCGGCTGGAAGTCCAGCAGTCCCTGGGCGAACACCGCCCGGTTGTCGCGGCTCTCCTCGTTGAAGGCGAGCCCGGACGTCTGACTGTCGCCGAGATCATCTTCGCTGTACTCGGCACCGACCACCACTTCATGCTGGCCGAGGGCCAGAGTGTTCTTCCACTGGGCGGTACGGGTCCGGGTCTCGAAGAGGGAACTGTAGGTCGGTGCTAGCGTATCACGCTCGTCACGCGCCTCGCTGAGGGTGAGCCGGCTCGTCCATCTCTCGGTGAGTGGCAACTCGGTATAGATGCCTGCCACCTGCTGCACGAAATCATCCTCAGCCGGCCCGGACGCGTCGAATTCCGTGCTCCCCTTCGATCGCAGCGCCAGCATGCCGATCTCGGCCCCGCTGTCGAAGGTGTGGGAAAGTCGTACCAGGCCGGTGGTGTTGTCATGGCCTTTGTCGTCCCCATCGCGGCGCACCGGTGCGCCCTCGGTATCGAAACGGCTGGCGGCAAAATGGTAGCGGGTACCGTCCTCGGCACCGGAGAGACTGGCGGAGTAGCGTTGAGTCTCGAAGGAGCCACCACCAACCGAGATGCGCGGCTGGGGACTACCCTCTTCCCCTTCCGGCGTGAACAACTGGACCACGCCACCCACCGCGTCGGCGCCGTAGAGACTGCCGCGGGGGCCGCGCACGATCTCGGCACGGTCGAACATGCGTGGATCCAGGAACTCCCAGGAGGCCGCCCCCGTGGTTGCCGAGCGCAGCCGGATCCCGTCGATCAGCAGCACATTGGCATTGCTGCCCGTCCCGCGGATGAAGACGCTGCTCTGCTTGCCGAAATTGCCCTGGGTGGTGACATCCACCCCGGGCTGGCCACGCAGCACATCGGTGATGCTGGCGGGATCCTGGCGACGCAGGGCGGCCTCGTCGATCACGGTGACGGAGGAGAGGCTCTGGTCGGCGGTGCGGGGCGCCAGGGCGGCGGTCACGACCATCGGATTGAGCTCGACGGTTGGAGACGCCTGGTCGTCGCTGCTTGCCTGGGCGTGGACGGCCAGCGGAAGCGCGGCAAGGCCAAAGACGGCCAGGCCCTGGGCGGCGTAGTTTATGGTTTTCATGGGGTGTCCCTTGCTCACCGTGCTCACCCGCACGGCGTGATGGCGTATTGAACGCCGAGGCGGCAAGGGGTCGAGGAAGAAGGACGAACGGAAAAGCGGCGCCGGCCCTGCCTCGAGCTCGCCCACCGCAACTCGGCATGAACTCTCGGGCCGGTCTCCGGGCTGACGAGTGGGTGTCGGACATGAAGCAGGCCTGACGTCCGGAACGACCGCCTTCCCGTGCCGCAGCACAGTGGCGTGATGGCCGTTCTCTTCTCGATCACCGTTGCGGGGGCAGCGTCGGAATGGAATCACCGACTTCCCGTTTCACTGGCGGATGCATCCACCAGCACCTGAGAGTGCGCGTAAGCTAGCAACCCCCCGATGAAGCGTCAACGCGCATCCTCGCGCAGATTGACCTGGCGCAGCCGACTGGCCGACGGGCTGACAGAGCTCCGCCGCGCACCTATACTGTTATTTTATACAGTAAGCAGGTATTCCGATGGCCCATCAACCGAACCACGATGGCGTGGCGCGCAAGGGCCGCGGCGCCACCTACTCCCCCCACAACCGCTTCGACCCGACCACCAGCGAGCCGGTCGACGACGGCTGGTGGCAGGAGGAGGCGCCGACGGGCCTGGCCACCGAGGTGCGCGAGGAGCGCACCCGCAGCGCCCTGGCCTGGAACAGTTCCCCCGACCTGCCCTTCGACCGCTCGATCAATCCCTATCGTGGCTGCGAGCATGGCTGTATCTACTGCTACGCGCGCCCCAGCCACGCCTACTGGGATCTCTCCCCGGGGCTCGACTTCGAGACGAAGCTGATCGCCCGGACCGGACTGGTGGAGCGCCTGCGGGACGAGCTGTGCCGGCCCGGCTACCAATGCCGACCCATCAATCTCGCCGGCAACACCGATGCCTACCAGCCCCTGGAGGCCCGCTACGCCACGACCCGCGCCATCCTGGCGCTGCTGCTCGAGTGCCGCCATCCGGTGACCCTAGTGACCAAGGGCGGGTTGATCCTGCGCGACCTCGACCTGCTGCGGGCCCTGGCCAGGCAGCGCCTGGTGCGGGTGATGGTCAGCCTCACCAGCCTCGATAGCGAGCTGAAGCGAACCCTGGAGCCGCGGGCCGCCTCCCCCTCGGCGAGGCTGAGGGTGATCCGCACCCTGGCCGAGGCCGGCATTCCGGTGGGCACCCTGGTCTCGCCGGTGATCCCCGGGCTCACCGACCATGAGCTCGAGCGCCTGCTCGAGGCCGCCGCCAACGCCGGGGCCACCACCGCCGGCTGGATGCTGCTGCGCCTGCCCCGGGAGGTCGCCCCGCTGTTCGAGGCCTGGCTATCGGAGCACTACCCCCAACGGGCCGGCAAGGTGATGAGCCTCATCCGCCAGTGTCGGGGCGGTGCGGACTACGACCCGCGTTTCGGCAAGCGCATGCGGGGCGAGGGGGTCTTCGCGGAGCTGCTGGAGCAGCGCTTCCACAAGGCCTGCCGCCGCCTGGGGTTGAACGATCCGGCAGCCAAGGCAGGCCAGGCGCTGGACACCTCGGCCTTCCGGCCGCCCCGCGCCCAGGGGGACCTCTTTGAGTGAGGGCCGAGCTTGCACGCCGCGATTCCCTGCTATGCTGGAATATCGTAAGGCCTGAAGTGATGGAACACACCGGCACGACAACCACAACAACGGCCCGGCATGCGCACAGGACGCCCCGCACCCCGCATGCCAGAGCCCGCCAGGAGTCCCGCCATGACACGACTACCCCCCGATACCAGGGCACGCGGCATCCATGAACTCTATGCCGAAGATCCCGAGGCCGCGGATCGCAAGCTCTGGGACCGTGAGGTCGACCCCGTCACCCGACGCGGCTTCCTGAAACGCTCCAGTCTGCTTGCCATGGCCGCCGCCGTGGGGGGCTCCATTCCCTTCGCCGACCGCATGCCGGGCGGGCTGATCCCAGCCGCCCTGGCCCAGAGCGACGAGCCCTTCACCTTGGAGGGCAAGGAGGGCCTGACCGTCCTCAACGACAGGCCCATCAATGCCGAGACCCCGGCCCACCTGCTGGACGACGACATCACCCCGGCGAAGCACATGTTCGTGCGCAACAACGGCATTCCCCCCGAGGTGGAAAGCATCGACGCCGATACCTGGGAACTGGAGATCAGCGGCGAATCCTGCGAGAACCCGCAGAGCTTCTCGATCGCCGACCTCAAGGAAAAGTTCGAGCACCACACCCTGCAACTGCAGGTGGAGTGCGGCGGCAACGGCCGCAGCGAGTACGTGCCCTCGGCCAGTGGCAACCAATGGACCACCGGCGCGGTGGCCTGCCCGACCTTCACCGGTGTGCGACTGCGCGACGTGCTGGAGGCCTGCGGGATCAAGGACGACGCCGTCTACATCGGCTATTACGGGGCCGATGCCCATGCCAGCGGCGACCCCAACAAGGAGGCCATCTCGCGTGGCGTGCCCATGGAGAAGGCGCTGGAGGACGAGTCGCTGATCGCCTGGGCGATGAACGGCGAGGACATCCCCTATCTCAACGGCTACCCCCTGCGCGTGGTGTGTGGGGGATGGCCGGGGTCGGTGTCCGGCAAGTGGCTCAAGCGCATCGTGATCCGCAACGAAAAGCATGACGGCGCCAAGATGGGCGCCCCCTCCTACAGCGTGCCCAAGCACCCGGTGGCACCGGGCAGCAACGTGCCCAACGAGGACTTCGAGACCATCGAGTCGATGCCGGTGAAGTCGCTGGTCACCTTCCCGAAGTCCGGCATCGACCATGCCCTCGGCGAGGCCATGGAGGTTCGCGGCCACGCCTGGGCCGGCGACCTGGCCGTGAAGGAGATGCACGTCTCCATCGACTTCGGTGCCACCTGGCAGAAGGCCGAGCTGAAGGACCCGCCCAACCGCCTGGCCTGGCAGCGCTGGACCACCACGGTGGAGTTCCCCGAGCCCGGCTACTACGAGGTGTGGGCCAAGGCCACCGACGAGGAGGGCCGCGCTCAACCCATGGTCGTGCCGGGCTGGAACCCCAAGGGTTACCTCAACAACGCCTGCCACCGCATCGCGGTCCAGGTGGCCTAGGAGGTCACCATGAAGCCTTTACACGCATTCGCCATGCCGACACTGGGAGTGGCCCTGCTGTGCCTTCCCCTGGCGGCGGGGGCCCAGGAGACGGACCCGGACACCGGCCTGATCAAGGCCGAGGGCTGGGAGACAGTGCGCAACAACTGCACCGCCTGCCATTCGGCCAAGCTGGTCACCCAGAACAGCGGCTCCCGCAACCACTGGCAGTACCTGATCCGCTGGATGCAGGATACCCAGGGGCTCTGGGAGTTCCAGGCCGAGACAGAGGCGACCATCCTCGACTATCTGGCCGAGTACTACGGACCCAAGGAGGATACCCGACGCCCGGCGCTGCCGCGCACGCTGATGCCGGATAACCCCTATCCGACGGTGGCCGACTCCGACTGACCCCCCGCCTCCCGTCACGATCCCCTCGCCACCGGCCGCCCGGCCGGTGGCGCTCTTGTACGACCACTCCGGAACCTCTCCCGCTCCTAGACTGTCACTGACCCGGTCAGCCGGCGTGCATCGCTCTCGAGTGCATTCTCATCGAGAGCAGTGCCGGAACGTCGTCGGTTGGCCGCCATGGAATCACGACTCCAGGGACGACAACGATGAACCGACGCGACTTCCTGAAGGCGACCACCGTCCTCGGTGGCACCTTCCTGCCCCTTTCTCCCCTGCTCGCCGCCACTGCACAGCGAATCCCGACCACGGGTCCCCGCGAGCCTTTCGATTACGCCTGGCTAAAGGGCCTGGCCCGCAACCTCGCCGAGCAGCCCCCACGCGAGGCCCAGCCCGAGTTGCCGGCAACGCTAAAGGACCTGAGCTGGGACCAGTATCAGGCCATCGGCTTTCGTCCCGATCATGCCCTCTGGGCCCAGCACGAGGAGGTCCCCTTTCGGGCCCAGCTCTTCCACCTGGGCCGTAACTTCACGCGGCCGGTGAGAATCTACACCCTGCACGACGGCCAGGCCCAGGAGATCGCCTACGATCCGGCGATGTTCGATTTCGGCACCTCCGGCGTCGAAGGCGATGCACTCTCCGAGCATCTGGGATTCGCCGGCTTCCGGCTTCACCACAGGGACGACTGGCAACGGGATATCGCCGCCTTCCTCGGTGCCAGTTACTTCCGCGCAGTCAGCGACTCCCTGCAATACGGCATGTCGGCGCGCGGCCTGGCCATCGACACCGCCATGAACCACCCTGAGGAATTTCCCGACTTTACCCGCTTCTGGCTGGAGCAGCCGAACGACGACGTTGAGGCCGTACATGTCTATGCCTTGCTCGAGTCGACCAGCATCACCGGCGCCTATCGATTCCGGATCAGCAACCCGGACGCCGGCGTGGTCATGGACGTGGACGCCGCCCTCTACCCGCGCCAAGGCATCGAGCGCCTGGGTGTCGCCCCGTTGACCAGCATGTACCTGGTCGGCGAGAACGACCGGGACGCCGGCTGGGACTGGCGCCCCGAGATCCATGACTCCGATGGCCTCGCGATGCATACCGGCGATGGCGAATGGCTGTGGCGCCCGCTCGCCAATCCCCCCCGATTGCGCTTCAACAGCTACGCCGATACCAACCCCCGCGGCTTCGGCCTGGTCCAGCGTGATCACGACTTCGACCACTACCAGGACGACGGCGTCTTCTACGACCGCCGGCCCAGCGTGTGGGTCGAACCCAAGGGCGACTGGGGCGCCGGCGCGGTGCAGCTGACCGAGATCCCGGCCCTCGACGAGACCTTCGACAACATCGTCGCCTTCTGGCATCCCGACGCCGCCGTCGAACTCGGCCAGGAAATGCTGTTCGGCTACCGCCTGTACTGGCACGCGTACCCGCCAAACCAGCCGCCCAGGGCACGCTGCGTCGCCACCCGTACCGGTCTGGGCGGGGTCGTCGGCCAGCCTCGGGAGTACTTCAGCTGGCGCTTCGCGGTCGACTTCCAGGGCGGCCCCTTCCCCCTCGATGATCAGGCAGACCTCGAGGTCAAGCCGGTCATCGAGACATCTGCGGGCCGCATCGAGCTCACCTCTGCCCGTCCCCTGGAGGCGATCCAGGGCTATCGGGCGATGTTCGATGTCGTCCCCCAGGACGACGGCACGGAACCGATCAACCTGCGCCTCTATCTGGAGGGTGACGGCCAGCCGCTGACCGAGACCTGGATCTACCAGTGGACGCCGCCGCCTGCCGAGGAGCGGGAGCTTCACAACCCCAGCCATCTCTGAGCGAGCGGCCAGGGTCATGGGCCTGATCCGCCGGTGCCGCGGCGGTCAGGCCCATGAGGGACGCGTGGGCCACTGCAGGCGCGGCCAAGGCGGGGGGCGCCAAGCGGCTCGAACAGCCCTGTCGCCAGGTCTAACGGCGGCTCGACTCCCCCGGCGATACCGCGCTGGATACCACAGCCTGCCAGCCGTCGCGTCGTCGGGCCGATCTCTTCGACCAGGCAGGCGCCGTCAGGGAACCAGCACCGCGGCCCCGGAGAGACGCCCCTCACGCAGGTCCTCCAGCGCCTGGTTGGCCTGCTCCAGCGGATAGGCCCGGGTCTCGGTGCGGATCGGCACCCCGGGCGCGAGGGCCAGGAACTCCTCGCCGTCGCGGCGGGTGAGGTTGGCCACCGAGCTCAGGCTTCGCTCCTCCCACAACAGGCGATAGGGAAAGGAGGGGATGTCGGACATGTGGATGCCCCCGGAGACCACCGCCCCGCCGGGGCGCACCGCGGCAAGCGCGGTGGGGATGAGCTCGCCCACCGGGGCGAAGAGCAGCGCGGCGTCCAGGCGCTCGGGCGGGGCCTCGTCGCTGCCGCCGGCCCAGACGGCGCCGAGGCGACGGGCGAACGCCTGGGCCTCGTCGTCGCCGGGGCGGGTAAAGGCAAAGACCCGCTGGCCGCGAGCCACCGCCAACTGGACCAGGATATGCGCCGCGGCACCGAAGCCATAGATGCCGAGCCGCCGGTTCGTCTCGCCACCGGCCAGCCGCCAGGTGCGATAGCCGATCAGGCCGGCACACAGCAGCGGGGCGGCGGCCTGGGCATCCTCGACATCCAGCGGAAAGCAATAGCGGGCATCGGCCACGCAGTACTCCGCGTAGCCGCCGTCGCGGGTGTAGCCGGTGAACTCGGCCCTTTCGCAGAAGTTCTCGCGGCCGGCCCGGCAGGGCTCGCACTCGCCGCAGGTCCAGCCCAGCCAGGGCACCCCGACCCGCGTGCCCGGGGCCGGCGCCTGGACACCCGCCCCCAGCGCCGTCACCTCGCCGACGATCTCGTGCCCCGGGATCAGCGGCAGGTGGGGGTCGGTGAGCTCGCCATCGAGCACGTGAAGGTCGGTCCGGCAGACCCCGCAGGCCAGCACGCGCACCTGGACCTCACCGGGCCCGGGCGTGGGGCGCGGGATTCGCTCCAGTTCGAGTGGCCTGCCCGGGGCATGCAGGCGCATGGCGCGCATCGACTCGCTCATCGGCTTCCCTCCTGCGGGTGCACGTATTCACTGCCAGCAGGATAGCTCAGGCGGCGACCTTGACCTCGTAGCCGGTGAACTTGCGCAGGTTGATCACGCCGCTGTCGAGGATCAGGTACTGGCCCTTGATGCCGAGCAGGGTGCCGGCCACCAGAGGATGCTTGTCGAGGTTGTGGGAGACCACCTTGGCGGGAAACTCCAGCACCGGATAGTCGAAGCTCAGCGGCGCCTCGTCGAGGAGGCGGATGGCGTCGGCCCCGAAGCGCTCGCGCAGGTTGGCCAGGCCACCCTCCAGGCGCGCCAGCAGGCGGTCCCGCTCGGCCATCAGGTCAAGGGCCGGGGTGCCGCCCTTGAGCATGGCGCGCCAGTTGGTGCGGTCGGAGACCTCCTCCTTGAACAGCACCTCCACGAAGCCCGACTGCTGGCGGGTATCCACCTCCAGGATCGGCAGGGCCTGCACGGCGCCCTGATCGAGCCAGCGGGTCGGCATCTGGCTTGAGCGGGTGATGCCCACCTTGAGGCCGGAAGCATTGGCCAGGTAGACCACGTGGGGCTGGAAGCAGTGGCGTTCGGCCCAGTCGGGCTCGCGGCAGGTCCCTTCGAAGAAGTGGCAGAGCTCAGGCTTCATGATGCAGGTATCGCACTGGGCGAGCCGCTTGAAGCACGGGTAGCAGTGGCCCTGGGCGAAGCTCTTCCGGGTGGCCCGGCCACAGTGGGTGCAGGCGATGGCGCCGGTCCACTCCAGCCGGAAGGGCTTGCCCAGGCGGGCGTTGAGGTCGAGACGGGCCTCGCCGGCCCGCAGCACGTAGCGGGCCGGCGAGCCCGGCTCGACGGCCATCTTGCTCAGGCAACCCTGCATCGCCGTGGCGGCCTCGATCGACTCAGTCACGGCTGGCATCCCGGGCCAGGCCGGCCCGCTCGGGGGGCACATCGGTGCCGCTGCTGGCGCTGCCGCAGGTGCGTCGCTGCAGGTAACCGACCCGCTGCTCCTCGGGCACCTGGTTCTCCACCTCGTAGCGCATCACCGCCTCGAGGCACAGCTCGGTCTGCTCGGCCGTCAGCATCCGGCCATCCGGCCACTTGCGCAGTGACACGGCGCGCTTGAGGCTCTCGTAGATGGATGGGGTCATCTGCTGGATCATGCGATCGAAGGACATCTCGCTCATGACGGGTTCTCTCAGGATTGACGGCGGGCACGGCCGGAATGATACCAGCCCAGCGCCAGGCCCACGACCAGCCCGCCCAGGTGCGCCTCGTTGGCCACGTTGCCGAACCCCACCATGGCGGCCATGTCGGTCATCGCGAAGACCAGCCAGCCGAGCATGAAGACCACCAGCATCTGGGGCACGAAGAAGCCGCTGTGCGGTGCACGCCGGGACATCAGCCAGACATAGGCCAGCAGCGCGAAGTCGACGCCGGACATGCCGCCGAACAGCACGGTGCCGGCGGCGTACTGGGCCAGATTGGCGCCGATGGCGGCGACGAGCAGCAGCGTCAGCATCCGGGTGCTGCCCTGCAGCGCCTCCACCTGGCGGCCGAAGTACCAGAGCCACAGCATGTTGAAGATCAGGTGCATCCAGCCGAAGTGCAGGAAGGCCGGCGACAGCAGCCGCCACACCTGGCCCGAGGCGAGCGCCTCGCCGAGGTTGCCGAAGGCCAGGCCGCCATTGGCCACGACCACCGGCACGATGGTCAGCGCCGCGACCACCCGGTCGCCGAGCACCCCCATGGCGGCGAAGACCCCCAGGCACAGCGCCAACGCGAGGGAGGTCACCGGCACCTGACGAAAGGGGCCGAGCAGCTCGCCGGTCGAGCGCCTCGCGGCCGGCGCCCGCTCGGGCATCAGCGGCTCCCCCTGCCGCCAGCGCTCGAGCAGCCCGAGCATGGCGTCATGCTGCTCGGGGTCGACCAGCCACAGCACCTGCCCCTCGCTCTCCTCGGTGACGCGGTGGCCGATGCGATGGGCCCACAGGGCGCGCCGCAGCTCGCGGGTATCGACATCGTGGGGCAGCAGGATTACCCGGTACATGGCCTCTCCAGCAGGTGACGAGCCCGGCATGACGGCGCGTGCAGGCCACGCAAAGAAAAAGTCCGGCGGAGGGGGCCGCCGGACAAGAGCAAGGGATCATTCAAGGGAACACCTACTCTGATGGCGTGCGTGGGCGAGAGTTCAGCGCGATGACACGACTTTCTTGTAACGAATTGTATCAATCGAAATCGATCTCCCAGGGCTGCGGTCGGGCCTCTTCCTCGCGAGGCACGCGGATCCACACGAAGTGGTTGGCATCGAGTCTCGGCTCTCCGCTCCAGCGGTAGGCCACCAGGCGGCCGAACTTGACCGCGCTGTAGTCCAGGCAGGCGACGTTGGCGGCGGGCAACGCCGGGATCCCCTCGCACCAGTAATGGCCGATGAACAGCGGGGGCTGCTCGGGCCCATAGTAGCTCAATCGGGCGCGCTCCTCGGCGGAGAGCTCGCGACGCTCCAGGTCATCGGGCAGGTTGTCCGGCTGGAAGATGACGTCGCCCCAGGTCTGCGGCTGCCGGGCCCAGAAGTGGGCACGGAAGCTGCGCCGCGTGAAGCCGTCACCCGACTGGATCTCCACGCCCTCCGGCAGGGGCAGGTGGGTGCCCCGCGTCAGGCGGTCGAGGATGCGGAATTCCAGGGTTCCCGGCACGACAGAGGCGGCCAGGAAGGCTTCATCGATGCGGCCGTCGGGATGCTCGCGGCGCAGCGCCTCCACGAGCGGCTGGTCCCAGCAGGCATGCACCACCCGCAGGCCATCGAGCTCCAGGCAGAGCGGGATCTCCAGGAACCAGGCCAGCGCCTCCTCCCACTCCTGGGGATAGTCGCGGTACTGCTCCAGGGTCTCCTTGATGATGCGATTGTGGCGCGGCGTGTGCTCGCGCAGCCACTCGCGACCCAGGCCGCCGGGGGCGCGATGGCAGTAGGCCAGGGCATTGTACTCGTGGTTGCCCATGACGATGTGGGCCTCGCCCTCCTCCACCATCCGCCGGGCGATGCTGACCGCCAGGCGGATGCGCGGCCCCCGGTCGATCAGGTCGCCGAGGAAGATCACCTTGCGGCGCGGATGGCGATAGACGCCGCCACGCCGGTGGTAGCCGAGACGCTCGAGCAGTGAGCCCAGGGTCGCCCCGCAGCCGTGGACATCGCCGATCAGGTCGTAGCCCTCGAGGCCGCCTTGCATGCTCAGGTTGCTCCTCACTTCAGTCCCCCAGGCGATTGCTCCAGCCCAGCTTGCTGCGCAGGACCTCGTAGAAGTTGTGGCCCAGCGGATGGACCAGCTGCACCCGCCGGGGCTTGCGGCGGATCACCAGCACATCGTCGGGCTTGGCCACCGCACGGGTCTGGCCGTCGCAGCTGATATGCGGATAGGTCTGGTTGGTCTCGCCGATATGGATGCGGATCTCGCTGGCGGCATCGATGGCGATGGGGCGGCTCGACAGGGTGTGCGGGAACATCGGTACCAGGGTGATCACGTCGAGCTTGGGATGCATGATCGGCCCGCCGCCGGAGAGCGCATAGGCGGTGGAGCCGGTAGGCGTGGCGATGATCAGGCCGTCGCTGCGCTGGCTGTAGACGAACTGGCCGTCGATGAAGAGCTCGAACTCGATCATGCGCACCGCCTTGCCGGGATGCAGCACGACCTCGTTCAGGGCATCGCCGTTGCCGACCTGGACGTCGCCCCGGTAGAGCTCGGCATCCAGCAGGAAGCGCTCCTCGAGCTCAAAGCGGCCCTCGAGCACCTCGCCGACCCGCGCCTCGATCTCGTCGGGAGAGATGTCGGTGAGAAAGCCCAGGCGCCCGCGATTGACGCCCAGCACCAGTGTGCCGCTGTGGCAGAGGGTACGGGCGGCGCCGAGCAGGCTGCCATCGCCGCCCACCACGATCACCAGGTCGCAGAGTTCGCCGAGCAGGCGTCGACTGGCCTCGGGATGGCCATGGTCGAGCAGCACGGTGGCGGTCCTGTCCTCGATGATGACATGGTAGCCACCATCGTCGAGGAAGCGGATCAGGCGCTTGAGGGTGTCGACCACCTTGGCGCTGCCCAGGCGACCGATCAGACCGATGTTCTTGAAGGTTGGCATGCGCAGGCCTCTCGCTTCGCGGCCGGTCATTATGGCGACTGGCCACGAGGCGGGCAAACGCGGTCAGGCCGCCGCGAGGCGGCGGCGCTTCAGCCACCACTCGTTGAGCAGCAGCGAGCCGACGATGATGGCACCGCCCAGCCCGAGGCGCACGAGGTCGGCATCGCGGTTCCAGATCACCAGGTTGACCAGCAGGCCCGCCGGGATCAGGGCATTGTTCATGATCGCCAGGGCACCGGCATCGACCCGTGTGGCCCCCAGGTTCCACAGGAAGTATCCCAGCCCCGAGGCCACCAGCCCCAGCCACAGCAGCACGCCCCACTGGACCCCGGTAGTGGGCAGGCCGGCGGCATTGCCCAGCAGCCCGAAGGCAGGCACGGCCACCGCCAGGGCGCCGAGGTAGAACCAGCCGAACACGCTGTGACGGGGCAGCGAGGCGGGCAGGCCAGCCGACAGGCGCCGATAGCCCACCTGCCCCAGGGCAAAGCAGAGGTTGGCCCCCTGGACCACCAGGAAACCCGTCCAGAAACCGCTGTCGAGGCCCTGGTAGCGGATCACGGCCGCGCCCAGCACCGCCAGCGACGCGGTCACCAGATAGAAGGGCGTGAAGCGCCCGAAGAGGGCATCGTCGAGCAGGGCGATGTAGATCGGCGTGAAGATGGTGAACAGCAGTACCTCCGGCACCGAGAGCAGCAGGAAGGACTGGTAGAAGAAGATGTACATCACCCCCAGCTGGACCGCCCCCAGCCCCATCAGCGCGAGTCGCTGCCGACCGCGCAGCAGTGAGGGGCGCAGGAAGGGCAGGAAGACCAGCACCGCCAGTCCGATCCGCATCAGGACCGCGAAGTAGCTGTCCACCTGACCGGCCAGGTAGACGCCGATCAGCGAGAACGAGAACGCCCAGAGGACGGTGACACCGACGAGAAGGCCCAAGGTCAACTCCTGATGGCAGAGAGGGTTGACGCCGATTATACCCCTCGTGCGCGCCGAGCAAAGCCCGCCGGCGTGGTGCAACCCTCAGCGCGAGGCGTGGCGCAGCCACCAGAGCGCATGGACGGCCCCGGGCAGCCAGCCCAGCAGGGTCAGCGCCAGGTTGGCCGCTACCCGGCCCCCGCCGCCCCGCGAGAGGCCGACCGCCAGCGGCGGCAGCAGCACCGCCAGGGCATGCAGGGCAAGCCGTGGCTCGGCAGGCATCGCCAGGCTCTGCCCCTGGCCTGCGTCCTGCTCGGACGATGCCGGTGTCCGGTCGACCCGGGCCCGGTCACCCGCCGCCGGGGTGAAGTGCTGAACGGCCTCATTGGAGTCGTGCTCCAGCGCCCGGCGGTGGGCCTCGTGGTCGATCTTCTGGTCGAGCGACTCGGCCCCTTCGGCCAGGGTCTCGTGGTAGCGCTCCCACTCCTCCCAGTCGAAGGGCGTTCCTGCGCGGGGACGGTGTTCTCCGGCTTCCCGTGCCCGCGACCAGGCCTTCTCCTCCAGGGTATTGGGACGCTCCTGGTCTCGCTCACCGTCCAGCCCCTTCTTGGCCATGTACTCTCGAGCATCCATGAGGCAACTCCCTTGATGGTGGCACGCTGGCGCCGCGGCCAGCCGGTGTTCCAGAGTGTGCCATATTGGAGCCGGGAACCGGGGTCGGGTTCCTGAGCGCGGGCCGAGACTCCTGGCCAGCGTCCAGCGTGGAGAAACGTTGGCGGCACGCGTACCGGCGAGTCCCGCGAGTCGGCTATGCTGGAGACGAGACACGGCTGCGGCCCGTGCCTGGCATCGTTGACGCTGGCTGCAGCCCAGGCCATTACTGTCCGGCACAAGGAGACACGCCATGCCCAACAAGGCCCCCACCACCGTGCGCGAGATCATGTCCCGCGACTGCTACCGGGTCACCGGCAAGACCTCGGTCTCCACCCTGGCCGAGGGCCTGGCGCTGCATCGGCTGCCCGGGGTGCCCGTGGTCGACGAGCGAGACCACCTGATCGGCTTCATCTCCGAGCAGGACGTGATGGGCAAGGTGCTGGAAAGCTCCTACCTCAACGATGAACCCCCGCTGGTACGGGAACTGATGCGCAACGAGGTGCTCTCGGTGCCGCCCAACAAGAGCATCACCGACCTGGCCCAGGAGATGCTCGGCGCCAAGCCCAAGGTCTATCCGGTGGTCGAGCAGGGCCGGCTGGTGGGCATCGTCACGCGCCGCGACGTGCTCAGCGCGCTACTGCGCATGCGCCACGCCTGAACCGCCCACCCCCGCTTCCTGGACACCCGGCCCGGCGCCGGGTGACGTTGTTTCCGGGAGACGAAAAAGAAAAGCCGCCCCATGAGGCATGGGGCGGCAAGATCGAAAGTGCAAGCCGAGGCAACAGTGTTAGCGACTGCTATCGCGTTGCTGCCTACGCCCATTCAGACAGCGCCACGCAGAAAAGTTCGTCGGGTGGTAAAAAAATATCGCTGCCGGGAGGCACTGTGGGCACGACAGCGTCTTACACCTTTCGGCAAGGCAGAGAAAAACAGGGACTTAGCATGAGGGGAGCAAAAAAGTCCCGGGACGGCTTGCAAAGGCTAACCGGTTGGTTTTACTATCGAATTCGCCTCGCGGGTGTAGCTCAATGGTAGAGCAGAAGCTTCCCAAGCTTAAGACGAGGGTTCGATTCCCTTCACCCGCTCCAGCGCGGCCTCATCAAGCGTCAACGAACGACCGCCCTCCTCCGCAAGCACCTGATTCACTTCAAAAGCCTGTCGCACAGCGTCAAGACACGTCATCGTGCATGGCTGGGATTCGTGTATGGCATCCTGTATGTTTCGACCACGACTCGGCCTTCTCCCGGAGATGCAGCGAATCTCCATCGAGCGCCGCCGTCGTCTTGCTATCGTCCATTAGCCGAGAGCATCTCAGGTCTGTTGGCGCCGATGGCCGCCACCCCTCCATCAGCCCTGGGCTCTGACATATCCTGCACCACCGGGCCTCGCGGCGATCGGGCCCGGCCATCCGGAGTCGCGATCCATGGCCCTGTTCCTGCTGGTCCTCGTCGTCTGCCTGGCCATCTTCGGCGGCATGATCGCCCTGCTGATGCTGTCCGGCACCCCGCGCTATCGCACCGAGCCCGAGCACCTGCTGGAGCTCTTCGACAAGGCCCTGGAGAGTCGCGTCGGCGAGACCGAATGGAACGCCATCATCGGCTATCCGATCCGCCATGACGACTATCTTGACGGGATTCGTCGCCGCGCCCAGCGCCTGATGGACGAGCACGGGCGCCATGGCCGCGTGACCCGCGGCAAGGCGCTGCTCGACGCCACCGGCCAGGAGGAGCTCGCGGCGCTGCGCGACCATCTGGCGGCACATACCTCGCTGCAGCGCCGCCAGGACTGAGCCCAGCGTTGAAGAGCCATCCGACAGAATGTGGTGTCATGTCCCTGACATGCCCAGCCGGAGGCCGTCCATGACCAGTGCCATCCGCCAGATCCCCCTCGACACGGCGATCCACCATCATGCCCACGATTTCCACCAGATCGTGATCGGCCTGCGCGGCGAGGCGGAGTTCGAGATCGAGGGCCTGGGGGGTTCCATCTCGGCCTTCTCGGGATGCATCGTGCCGGCCAACCACATGCACTACTACGCCGGCACCGGCGACAACCGCCAGCTGATCCTCGACCTGCCCTGCGATGCCTTTGCGGTCACCGGGCATCACCACGAACTGGTGCGCCTGTTCGATGCCCCGCGCTTCTTCGCGCTCGACACCTCGCTGCGCCACTACCTGGACTTCCTGCTCCATGAGCTCAGCCTGCTCTCGCGCCGGGCGCCCATCGACCCCGTCCACCACGAGCGCCTGGCCGGCACCCTGCTGGGCTCCCTGCATGCCCGGCTGGCCAGCGACCCGCCGGCACCGGGCCGCCCCCTCGACCTCGCCGCCCTCGACCGCTTCATCGACCGCCACCTGGGCAGCCGACTGCGCGTGGCCGACCTGGCGGCCGAGGCCTGCCTGAGCGAGGCACACTTCAGGGAGCGCTTCCGTCAACGCACGGGGCTCTCCCCCTGGCAGTACGTCATGCGCCGCCGGCTCGAGTGCGCCCGCCAGATGCTGCAGCAGAGCCAGCTGCCGCTCTCCGAGATCGCCGCCCTGACGGGGTTCACCAGCCAGAGCGCCCTCTCCCGGGCCTGCCGACAGGCCTTCGGCCATCCCCCCAGCCAGCTGCGACGCGCCCGGGGCCAACGGCTCGCCTCGCAGGCCCCATGCCGTTAGACGAAGGTCGAAATTTCAACCCTCAAACGGCCAAAACCCGTGGAAACGTGAAATCTGGCCGGGAAATCGACAAGCAGGACGCCGCGCGCGGCCCTACCCTCAGGGAATGCCCCGCGACCGCCTGCGACCCTTCGCCGCAGCGGCCGGGCCCTGCCCTCTGACGACGGGTGATAACCGGGGGACCTAGATGCTCAACGCCCACACCATGCTCGACGCCAGCACCTGGCGCCAGGAACTCGACACGCTCTTCGCACGCATCAGTGACCACTACGTGGTCGACGAGAATGCCTTCGTCGGCGAACTGGTCAAGGTCCTCGATGCCAACAGCGAGGACTTCCGGCGCATCGCCGGCAAGACCGCGGAGCTGGTGCGCGAGGTCCGCGAGATGGATACCGCCGTCGACACCATCGACGAGCTGCTTCAGCAGTACAGCCTGGACACCCATGAGGGGCTGATGCTGATGTGCCTGGCCGAGGCCATGTTGCGCATTCCCGACAAGGCCACCGCCGATGCCCTGATCGAGGACAAGCTGGGCCCGGCCGACTGGAAGGCCCACGTCGGCAAGAGCGAGTCCTGGATGGTCAACGCCTCCACCTGGGGGCTGCTGATGACCGGCCGCGTGGTGACCCTGGACAAGCCCCGCGAGGGCAGGCCATCGACCTTCATCAACAGGATGGTCAACCGCATGGGCGAGCCGGTCATCCGCCGCGCCATGGTTGAGGCCATGAAGATCATGGGCAAGCAGTTCGTGCTCGGCCGTGATATCGACGAGGCGCTGAAGCGCTCGAAGCCGCTGTTCGACAAGGGCTACACCTACTCCTACGACATGCTGGGCGAGGCCGCCCGCACCCGGGCCGATGCCAGGCGATATTTCGACGACTATGCCCGCGCCATCGAGCAGGTCGGCAAGACCAGCAGGGCGCTGTCGTCGAAGACGCCTTCGCCCTCGATCTCCATCAAGCTCTCGGCCCTGCACCCGCGCTACGAGTTCGGCCGCCGCGAGCAGGTGCTGCGCGAGCTGGTCGGCAGCGTGCGCGAGCTCGCCGCCATGGCCCGCGAGCGTGACGTCGCGGTGACCATCGATGCCGAGGAGGTCGACCGCCTGGAGATCTCCCTGGAAGTGTTCCGCGCCGTCTACGAGAGCGAGACCTGCAAGGGCTGGGGCCACTTCGGCCTGGTGGTCCAGGCGTACTCCAAGCGAGCCCTGCCGGTGCTGCACTACCTCAACCGCCTGGCCGAGTCCCAAGGCGACGAAATCCCGCTGCGCCTGGTCAAGGGCGCTTACTGGGACACCGAGATCAAGGAATCCCAGCAGCTCGGCGTCGACGGCTACCCGGTCTTCACCCGCAAGGCCTCCACCGACGTCGCCTACCTGGTCTGCGCCCGCTTCCTGCTCTCCGACGCGACCCGCGGGCGCATCTTCCCGCAGTTCGCCACCCACAACGCCCATACCATCAGCACCATCCTCGAGCAGGCCAACGAGGCCATCCGGGCGTTCGAGTTCCAGCGCCTGCACGGCATGGGCGAGGCGCTCTATGATGCCGCCCTCAAGCGCGCCCCCGAGGGCACCTACTGCCGCATCTATGCGCCGGTGGGGGCTCACAAGGACCTGCTGCCCTACCTGGTGCGCCGCCTGCTGGAGAACGGCGCCAACTCCTCCTTCGTGCACCAGCTGGTGGATCCCAAGGTGCCGGTGGAGTCGCTCTGCGTGCATCCGGTGGACACCCTGCGCCAGTACGGCAGCTACGCGAACCCGCAGATTCCCCTGCCGGCCAACATCTATGGCCCCGGGCGTCGCAACTCCCGGGGCTTCGACCTCAACATCCGCAGCCAGTACCAGCCGCTGATGGATGCCATGGCGAAGACCATGGACAAGACCTGGCAGGCCGGCCCCCTGCTGGCCTTCGAGGTGAAGGCCGACCCGACCAATACCCATGAGGTCACCTGCCCCTACGACCGTCGTCGCCAGGTCGGTACCATCCAGTGGACCACCCGGGAGCAGGCCGGCAAGGCACTCGACGCCGCCTGGGCCGCCTTCCCGCGCTGGGAGGCCACGCCGGCGGCCGAGCGCGCCGCCATCGTGCGTCGCCTCGGCGACCTGATGGAAACGCACATGGCCGAGCTGATGACGCTCTGCTCCCGGGAAGGCGGCAAGCTGCTCACCGACGGCATCGACGAGGTGCGCGAGGCGGTGGACTTCTGTCGCTACTACGCCATGAAGGCCGAGGAGCTCTTCGCCGAGCCGACCCGCCTGCCCGGGCCAACCGGCGAATCCAACGACCTGATGATGGGCGGCAAGGGCGTGTTCGCCGCCATCAGCCCCTGGAACTTCCCGGTGGCGATCTTCTGCGGCCAGGTGGTCGCCGCCGCCGTGGCCGGCAACACCGTGCTCGCCAAGCCCGCCGAACAGACCTCGCTGATCGCCCATCGGGTGATCGAGCTGCTGTACGAGGCCGGCATGCCCCGCGACGTGGTGCAGTTGCTGCCCGGCGACGGCCCCACCGTGGGCAGCGTGCTGACCAGCGACCCGCGCATCACCGGGGTCGTGTTCACCGGTGGTACCGACACCGCCCAGATCATCAACCGCGCCCTGGCCGCGCGCGACAATGCCCCGCTGCCCACGCTGGTCGCCGAGACCGGTGGCATGAACGCCATGATCGTCGATTCCACCGCCCTGCCCGAGCAGGTAGTGGTGGACGCAGTCCGTTCGGCCTTCCAGAGTGCCGGCCAGCGCTGCTCGGCCCTGCGGGTGCTCTACCTCCAGGAGGACGTGGCCGATCGGGTCATCGAGATCCTCAAGGGCGCCATGGACGAGTTGCAGGTCGGCGATCCCCGCGACCTGGGGACGGACGTGGGCCCGGTGATCGACGAGGACGCCCGCCAGGGACTCACCGCCCATATCGAAAAGCTCAAGGGCGAGGGTCGCCTGGTGGCCGAGACACGGCTCGATCCGGCACGGACCGCCGACGGCACCTTCGTCGCGCCGGTGGCCTTCGAGATCGACGGCATCGAGGCGCTGGAGCGCGAGCAATTCGGCCCTGTACTGCACATCGTGCGTTACAAGGCCAGCGAGATCGACCGGGTGGTCGACGCCATCAACGGGCGAGGCTATGGCCTGACCTTCGGCGTGCACAGCCGCAACGAATCCTTCGCCGAGGAGATCGCCCGGAAGGTTCGTGTTGGCAATGTCTACGTCAACCGCAATATCATCGGTGCCGTGGTCGGCGTTCAGCCATTCGGCGGCCAGGGGCTCTCCGGCACCGGACCCAAGGCCGGCGGGCCGCACTACCTGCTGCGATTCGCCACCGAGAAGACAGTGACCATCAATACCGCCGCCCTGGGTGGCAATGCGTCACTGCTTGCGCTGGGAGACGAGTGAACCTCACTCATCATCAACAAGAAACTGAAGGAACCCCCTCATGATGGAAAACAATGCCACCAACGGCCTCACGCTAGTGCCCGACCCGGTCGTGGTGCTCGCCACCAGGGTTCTGGCCGGCCTGCCTACCAACAAGATGCCGGAGCTACATCCGGCCCAATAAACGGGAGATGCTTTTATGGCTATTGGTGTATGGATCAGCCTCTTCGCTTACTTTGCGCTCATGATCGCCATCGGCTTTTATGCAATGCAAAGAGCAACGTCTTCGTCTGAAGACTACATGCTGGGTGGCCGACAGCTCAGCCCGCAGGTGGCGGCCCTGTCGGCCGGTGCGTCGGACATGAGCGGCTGGCTGCTGCTGGGCTTGCCCGGTGCGCTATTTGTGTCTGGCTTGGGTCAGGCCTGGATCGGCATCGGCCTGCTCGTGGGGGCGTTCTTCAACTGGGTGCTGGTTGCACCACGCCTGCGCGAACAGACGGTTCACTATGGCAATGCGATCACCATTCCTGAATTCCTGGCGAACCGCTTCCCGACCCGCGCCATGTCGCTGAGAACGGTATCCGCCATCGTCATCGTGATCTTCTTCGCGGTGTACACCGCGTCAGGTCTGGTGGCAGGCGGCAAGCTGTTCGAAAGCGCGTTTTCCGGCGTCATCAACATTGGTGGCATGAGCGACTACGCGGCGGGCGTCGTCATCACCCTGGGCGTGGTACTTGCCTATACCGTCGTCGGCGGCTTCCTGGCCGTGAGCCTGACGGACTTCGTGCAGGGCTGCATCATGATGCTGGCCCTGGTGATCATGCCGGCAGTGGTGCTCTTTGGTGAAGGTGGCGGCGGTTTCTCCCAGGCCTCACAGACCCTGAATGAGGTCGATCCTACACTGCTGACCTGGACGGAGGGACTGACCTTCATCGGCTGGCTGTCTGCGGTCACCTGGGGACTGGGGTATTTCGGGCAGCCGCACATCATCGTGCGCTTCATGGCCATCCGTACCCTGAAGGATGTGCCCATAGCCCGTAACATCGGGATGAGCTGGATGCTCATCTCCCTGGTCGGCGCGATCTCTCTTGGCATCTTTGGCCGGGCCTATGCGATCCGCAACGGCCTGGATGTCGAGGATCCGGAAACGATCTTCATCATCCTGGCAAACCTGCTGTTCCACCCGCTGATCACCGGCTTCCTCTACGCGGCCCTGCTGGCGGCGATCATGAGCACCATTTCCAGCCAGCTTCTGGTGTCGTCTTCCTCGCTGACCGAGGACTTCTACCGCCTGTTCCTGCGCAAGGAGGCTACCGACAAGGAAACCGTCGCTGTCGGCCGTATCTGTGTCGTACTGGTTGGCCTGGTCGCCGCCGTCATTGCGTCCGACCCGAACTCTCAGGTTCTGGGGCTGGTCAGTAATGCCTGGGCCGGCTTCGGTGCGGCATTCGGTCCGTTGATCATCCTGTCGCTGATGTGGTCGCGCACCAATGGAGCCGGCGCCATCGCGGGCATGGTGATCGGTGCCGCCACCGTCATGATCTGGATCACGCTGGGCTGGAACGGCTCGTTCATGGGCGGGCCCGGCGTGTACGAGATCATTCCTGGCTTCATCGCTTCCTTCATCGCCATCCTGGTGGTGAGCAGCGTGACCGCCGACGCCGGTGAGTACCAGCACATCACTCGCTGACAGGGACGAAGGCGAATCCCGCCTACCGAAAGGCAGTGAAAGGGCTCCCGCGGGAGCCCTTGCTGTCAGGCACCAGGCATCGCGGTCCGCGACTGGCTGGCGCACACGCAGGAAAGCCGCCCGAGGGCGGCTTTCCTCGTTTCCGGCTGTCCTCCAACTTGCCGGCGGCACCTGGCCGCACGAGTCAGGCGATGACCGCCCGCACCAGCAGCACCAGGGTGAAGGCGCCGAGTGCCGCCAGGCTCCAGGGCGGCGTGGTCATCCGCCGCAGCCAGGGCCGTCGCGCCTCCAGCCCCATGGCCGCCATGAAGGCCGCGCCCAGCGCCCAGACGCCCAGTCCGATCAGGGGCAGGCGCACGCCCATCGGCAGCGTGCTGATCAGGGCGGGCTGCCACAGCAGCCAAAGCGCGAGCGCCGCCGCCAGCAGCATCGCCCCCAGGGTCACGCCGGGCAGGCGTCGACGTGTGTTGGTCTCCATCTCGGCTCTCCATGTCGCCTGCCCCCAGTCAAGACGATTCACGGCAAGGACGCGAGCCCCAGGCACGACATGCCGACAATTTCTTGTACAGGTGTTGCATGATGCAGACGGCAGCGTCGCCCAGACGCGACAGAATTATGCTGGAAAAGTCTCATCTTAGCGGCTATCGAGACCATGACAATTTTTAACAAGACTTGTATGAAAGCCGTTTTCTATAATCAACTTCGAAACAGGCCACCCGGCACTGCGCTCCTTACAGGACTTCAGGCGCAGGACACCAGGAAAGGGAGGATTCATCCCATGCGCACGACACGACTGATCCCCGCCATCGCCCTCGCCGCCGGCTGCAGCTTCGCCAGCCAGGCCGCCCTCGCCTATGGCGCCGGCGACATCGTCGTCCGCGGCGGCATCGCCAAGACGGAGCCCGAGGGCTCCGACAACGGCAACCTCGGCGGCAGCAAGCTGACCATCGAGGGCGAGCGCGGCTTCACCTACGGGTTCGGCTACCTGTTCACCGACAGGCTCGGCGTCGAGCTCAACGGCAGCGAGGCGTTCGAGCATGGCCTGACCCTGGACGGTGCGTCCTCGGGCCTCAGCGTCGAGCGCATGCCCGTCAACCTGATGGCCAACTACTACCCGCTGGGCGGCCTCGACTCCCCCGTCCAGCCCTATGCCGGGGTAGGCGTCAACTACACCCGCTTCTCCGGTGAGCCCAGCGGCGTCGACGTCGAGAGCACCTATGGCGCCGTCGGCCAGCTCGGCGTCGACCTCGCCGTGACCCGCAACCTGATGCTGAACGGCTTCGCCAACTATGCCGACGTCAGCGCCGACATCGAGTCGAGGGGCGCGCAGATCGGCGAGGCCGAGGTCGACCCGGTGACCGTCGGGGGCGGCGTGACCTACCGCTTCTGAGCGACGAGACCGATGCCACAAGCAGGACGCCGGGCCCAGTGCCCGGCGTCCTGCTGTCAGCCCCTTCATGGCAATGGCACCCAACCCTTGCGCTGGATCAATAATGCCCTGGCGCCCCCGCGGTAGAATGCTTGCATGTTCCATTGCGGCAAGAGGCCGCACCCTCGTGACCAGGAGTCGACCCATGCGCAAGACCGCCCTCCCCACCCTGCTCGCCGCCGGCATCGCGGCGGCCGCCGTCACCGCCAGCACCCAGGCCTTCGCCTACGGCGCCGGCGACTTCTTCACCCGCGTGGGCGTGGCCAAGGTCGAACCCAAGAGCGACAACGGTGAACTCACTGCTGACAATCTGGAAATCGACGTCGAGGACGATAGCGCCTTTGCCTTTACCCTGGGCTATCGCTTCACCGACAAGCTGGGCGTGGAGCTGCTGGCCGCCGAGCCCTTCGACCACGACTTCAGCATCGCCGACGGGGCTCTTACTGGCTCCACCGACCATCTGCCGCCGACCCTGACCCTGCAGTACTACCCGCTGGGCGGCACCGACGCCCGCGTCCAGCCCTATGCCGGCATCGGCGTAAACTACACCACCTTCTCCGATGAAGAGATCGTGGGCGGTGGTGACCTCGAGCTGGATGACTCCTGGGGAGCGGCCGGCCAGCTGGGCGTCGACCTGCTGATCGATGACAACTGGGCGCTCAACGCCGCCGCCTGGTACCTGGATATCGATACCGATGCCAGCCTCAACGGCGACGACATCGGCACGGTCGAGATCGACCCGGTGGTGGTGATGGCAGGCCTCAGCTTCCGCTTCTGATCGCCCCGCCGACACGACGAGGCCCGCCAATCGGCGGGCCTCGTCGCATTTTGCGTCGACAGGCGACTAGCGGGGCGAGTGGCGTGAGAGTCCCAGCGCCGCCAGGGTCGCCTCGTCGAGCCCGGTGACGGCCTCCACCGCCGAGAGCCGCGCATGGTAGGCCGCACTGAGGAAGGGCTCCCCGGCCAGCAGGTGCTCGAGATACTCCCGCGCCGGGCGTAGTGCCTCGGCGGTGGTGCCCGGCGCGGCGATATAGACCCAGGCCTCGATGGCCCCCTCGCGGGTCGCCACCGGCAGGCGGTGACGATCGTACTCGTTCGGGTAGCCCTCGAAGGGATCCATGCGCCGGATCTGCCCGGGATCCCCGAGCTCGAACAGCGCCCCCTCCACGCGCTCGCCCGGCCGGGGCACCACGTTGGCGTGGGCGATGCCCGCCACCCGGGAGGCCTTGTCGAAGCGCAGCGCATGGTCATGCAGCACGCCGGCGAGCACCCGGCGGGTGGCGCCGATGCGGGCCGCGACCCGCGCGGGGTTCATGTTGCTGCCATAGGCAAAGTAGTAGGGCATCTCAGGATTCCGGCGGCATCAGTTCTCGGTGACAAGGCGGTCGATCTCCTCGACCACCTTGCCCATCAGCAGCCGGTCGCTGGCCCGCGCCCCTTCCTGCTGCAGCCAGGCGTCCACCGCGGGGGCGACGTCGCAGGTCTCAGGCATCGGCGAGCGCGACTCGACCAGGGCCTCCAGGCGCACGATGAACACGAAGCGCAGCCACTGGGGCAGCGTCATGGTGTCGATGCAGAACGGCTGGTCGCTGCTAAAGGCGTCCGGCCCGGGTCGCTCCATGCGCCACAGGCTGGCAGCCTTCATGGTGGCCTCGAGCTCGCGCAGGGCGCTGCCGAGTTCGTCGTGAACGGTCATGAGCAGTCTCTTCGGTGCATGTGCGTCCATTATCCCCGTTCGGCCCCGCCGCTGGCCACCCCGCGGGGCCTTCCACGGCCTGACCCGCCCTGTTGTGCACAGTGCACAGATATCCTGAACGGGCCTGTGGATAAACACTGGAAAGGTCTCCCCTGGCCGCTTCCCATGGGCCATGGGCCAGACTGGTCAACAACTGACCAGCGGCGGATCGCGACGAGGCCCCTCTCGGCGGCTGACAGCACCCCGACACCGCGGTAGAGTGCACGGTTCCTGACCCGGAGAGAGCATGCAACCGATCCACAGCCTTCACGACTTCTTCCTGCGCAGCGGTGCCGAGGTGAGGCTCTACCACCTGGGACGCCGGGTCGAGCCCTGCTCGCTCGACACCCTGGCCGCCTTCGAGGCCGGCGAGCTGGCGTGGCCGGCCCCCTGGCAGGGCACGGCACGCCTGGCGATGGTGTTCCGCCTGGGCGACCTGGAGGACCCGCTGATCTGGTTCCTGGCCCTGCCGCTGGACGAGCAGGGCCACCTCGACCCGGCGCCGCGGGACGCCTTCGTGCAACGCCTGCTGGAGACCCTGGGCCACGGCGTGCGGGGCCTGGGGCGCACGGAGAGCGCCGGGATCGACAACCTGATGAAGGACAACCCCCTGGCCTTCACCCCCGCGCTGCCCTTCCAGGCCGTGCTGCATGCGCGTGCCAGCCTGGATGCGGGCCTGCCCGCCAGCCAACACCTCGAGCCGGTCGAGGCCTACCTGACCGGGCAGCAGGCGATCGACTGGCGCGCCCTGGGCCTGCAGGGCCTGGCCGACTTCGCGGTGCGCCTGGATGCGGAATCGAGCCGGATGCTGGCCGCACGCCTGGACACCCTGCCCGGCGAGGTGCTGACCTCGCTGTGCTACTGTCTGGAGCATGTGGCGATTGCCGACGAGCTGGCCTGTGCCCTGCGCCTTTGCGGGGAGGCCGCGGGCCGCGCCGGGGACATCGAGACCTTCTGCGCCTGCGTGCGGGCCATGGGCGGCGCCTCGCCCGAGCTGGCCGGCGCCTGGTTCGACGCCCTGCTCGATGACCCGGACGCCTGCGGTCCCGACCTGCTGGCGGCCATCGCCGGGCGCGGCTGGCATCACCTGGAGGATGCCGAGCGCCTGCCCCGCTTCCTCGCCCGTCTGGCCGAGACCCCCGGGGCCGACTTCACAGCCGTGGCCCGCGACCTGGCGCTGATCCCGCGACTGCGCCTGCCGCTGCTGATGACGCTGCGCGAAGCCGGGGCGGACTCCGCCATCGGCCGCCGCCTGGCCGGCCTGTCACGCTGAGCGCAGAGACCTGGGAGCGAAGATGATGAAAGAACTGCCCTACACGCCCAAGGCGGTGATCGGCCGCCGCGAGATGGTCACCCTGCCGGAACTGCACCTGACGCTCTGCGCCAAGGCCGATACCGGCGCGCGGACCTCGGCCCTGCATGCCGAGGACATCGAGTCCTATGAAGAGGATGGCCACCTCTGGGTCAGCTTCACGACCCGCAGCGGCGGCCCCGGCACGCCGGCCCACGTCCACCGGATGCACCTGCATGACCGCCGGCGGGTGACCAGCTCCAACGGCCAGGCCGAGTGGCGCTATGTGATCCGCACGACGATGCAGCTGGGCAGCCTGGAGTTCCCGGTGGAACTGAGCCTGACCGACCGCCGCGACATGCGCCACCCCATGCTGCTGGGCCGCCGCGCCCTGCGCCGCCTGCTGGTGGCGCCCGGCGTGGCTTTCCTGCATGGCGAACCCTGACCCTCCCCGGCCATCGACCCTGGAGCCCCGAATGCATATCGCGCTGCTGTCCCGCAACCGCAACCTCTACTCCACGCGGCGCCTGATCGAGGCAGCCGAACTGCGCGGCCATACCGCGCGGGTGGTCGACACCCTGCGCTGTTACATGAGCATCGCCTCGCACCACCCCTCGATCCACTACAAGGGCGAGGAGCTCGAGCCCTTCGACGCGGTGATCCCGCGCATCGGCTCCTCGATCACCTTCTACGGCTGTGCGGTGCTGCGCCAGTTCGAGATGATGGGCACCTACGTGCTCAACGACAACGTCTCCATCACCCGCTCCCGGGACAAGCTGCGCTCGCTGCAGCTGCTGTCACGCAAGGGCCTGGGGCTGCCGATCACCGGCTTCGCCCACTCCCCCGACGACATTCCCGACCTGATCACCATGGTCCGGGGCGCCCCGCTGGTGATCAAGCTGCTGGAGGGCACCCAGGGCATCGGCGTGGTGCTCGCCGAGACCAACCAGGCCGCCGAGAGCGTGATCCAGGCCTTCATGGGCATGAAGGCCAACATCATGGTGCAGGAGTACATCAAGGAGGCGAAGGGCGCCGACATCCGCTGCTTCGTGATCGGCGACAAGGTGGTGGCCTCGATGAAGCGCCAGGCCGCCGAGGGCGAGTTCCGTTCCAACCTGCATCGCGGAGGCAGCGCCAGCGTGATCCGCATCACCCCGGAGGAGCGCTCCACTGCGATCCGTGCCGCCAAGGCCATGGGGCTGCGGGTGGCGGGCGTCGACCTGCTGCGCTCCAACCATGGCCCGGTGATCATGGAGGTCAACTCCTCGCCGGGGCTGCAGGGCATCGAGACGGCTACCGGCAAGGACATCGCCGGCCTGGTCATCGAGCACCTGGAGAAGAATGCCGCCCCGCGGCACAAGGTTCCGCCTCGCCCCAAGGGCTGAATCCTCCACCCAAAGGCTAACGGGGAAGCGGCAAATTATTGATCCCCGGGGGTGGCAAATGGGCGGCGACAGCCCCACAATCTGCGTCACCGGAGGAGGTGACCGCTCATGTTTCTCGACAATCGCCAGGTGGCGATGGACAGTGCCCTCGAGGCGATGGCCGACAGCATCGACTACTTTCAGGACAACCTGGAGCGCCTGCGTCCCTCGCTGCGCGACAGCCTGAAGCCCCACTACGAGGCGCGGGCGAAGTCGATGCACGAGCTCCAGGAGCTGTCGCGCAAGCACCTCAACCTCCTCCCGCGCGATGCCGATGTCGAGCGCGACGACTACATGTGGCTATGGAGCCGGCTGAAGAGCTTCGTCGGCAACGAGAGCCAGGTGGTGATCGGCGAACTGCTGGAGCAGGAACGGGTGCTGATGCAGGCCCTCTCGACGCTGTTCACCCACCCCCTGCCCGAGCCGATGGAACCGGTCATCGAGGAGTGCTGGAAGGGCTGTCGGGCGCTGATCCGCGAGCTGTATCGCCTCCAGAAGCAGCGTCCGAAGCGTTGAGCACACCCGGCGGGAGCAGCAGCAGGCGGTCACGCTCCCGCGGCATGATCTGCAGGGGCTCGAGCGGCCCCAGGAAGTGGGGCTCGCGCTCCCACAGGTAGAGATCCCCCAGGGTGGCCACCCGCGCCACCCACTCGCGCATCTTGAGCCGCCAGAGCCCGTCCGTGGCGCGCTCGGGCGCCGCACAGCCGCTTACCTCGAGCCCCAACGCCTCGCCGATGAACAGCGCCCGCGGCAGGTGCCAGTCCTGGGTGATCAGCAGCGCCCGCTCCACGCCGAACACGTCCCGTGCCCGGGCCAGGGTGTCGAAGGTGCTGAAGCCGGCGTAGTCCAGCGTCATGTCCTCGTCGCGAACGTCGCGGCCGCGCAGGTCCCGCCACATGGTCACCGGCTCGTTGTAGTAGCGGGTGCTGTTGTCGCCGGAGATCAGCAGGTGGTCGACCCGCCCGAGATGGATCAGGTGGGCCGCGGCGCCCATGCGCCCCTCGAAGTGCGGATTGCGTGCCCCGCTACGCGTCCAGTGGGAGGTGCCGAAGACGATGCCCACGGGCTCGCTGCCGCACTGCGAGAGCTCGGCCTCGATCTTCCCCTGGGTGCGCCCCAGCACGAAGAAATTGGCCAGCGCGAACAGACATGCCGCCAGGAGAGCAAGCGCCCCCAGCGACATCAGAACCGCCTTGAAGACCTTCCAGAATGGCCGGTGCATCGCGCTCCCCGGAGCAGGCGCTAGAACATCCCGAGTTCCAGCTTGGCCTCGTCGCTCATCATCTCACGACTCCAGGGGGGATCGAAGACGATCTCGGTATGCACCTTGCTGATCTGCGGGGCACCGAGGATCTTGTTGCGGGCATCGGCGGCGATCACGTCGCCCATGCCGCAGCCCGGCGCGGTCAGGGTCATGCGGATGGTGACGATGCGCTCGCCGGTGATCAGCCGCTCGATGCGACAGCCATAGACCAGCCCCAGATCGACGATGTTCACCGGGATCTCGGGGTCGAAGCAGGTCCGCAGCTGGTCCCACACGAACTGCTCGATCTCGTCCTCGGAGGCATCCTCGGGCAGGGTCGGGCGCGGCAGCGCCTCGAGGCCCAGGGCATCCAGGTTGGCCCCCTCGACCAGGTAGAGGCGCCCCTCGAAGCCCACGCTGACCGTGCTGCCCTTGGCCTGCATCACGCTGACGACGCTGTCCTCCGGCAGGGTCACGGTCTTGCCGAAGGGAATGGAGATCGCCTCCACGTCCCGCTGCAGGGGCAGCTCCTGGCCCTTGTGGAGGGTGGCAATCTGCTCGATATCGCTCATGTCGCTCCTTGATAGCCTTCAGCGCAGCATGCCGACGACGCGCTCGAGCCCCTCGACGAAGACGTCGATCTCCTCGGGCGTGTTGTAGGCGGCGAAGGATGCCCGGCAGGTGGCGTCCACCCCGAACTGTGCCAGCAGCGGCTGGGCGCAGTGATGGCCGGTGCGGATCGCCACCCCGAGCTGGTCGATCAGCAGCCCGATATCCTGGGAGTGCGCGCCGTCGACCACGAACGAGAGCACGCCCGCCTTGTCCGGCGCGGTCCCCAGGATGCGCAGCCCCTCGATGCCCCTAACGCCCTCGGTGGCATGCTCGAGCAGCCGGGCCTCCCAGGCGCCGATCAGCTCGAGGCCGATCTGCTGGACCCACTGCAGGGCGCGCCCCAGGGCGATCACCTCGGCGATGGCCGGGGTCCCGGCCTCGAACTTGTGGGGGATGTCGGCGAAGGTGGTGGGCGCCTCGAAGGAGACCGTCTTGATCATCTCGCCGCCCCCCTGCCAGGGCGACATCGCCTCGAGCAGCTCGGCCTTGCCGTAGAGCACGCCCACCCCGGTGGGGCCGTAGACCTTGTGGCCGGAGAAGGCATAGAAGTCGGCATCGATATCGCGCACGTCGATGGCCTGATGAGGCGCGGCCTGGGCGCCGTCGACCAGGATCCGCGCGCCGTGTTCGTGGGCCACCCGCGCCATCTCGCGCACCGGGTTCACGGTGCCGAAGGCGTTGGAGATATGGTTCACCGCCACCAGCCGGGTGCGTTCGGTGAACAGGTCGCGGTAGGCCGCCATGTCCAGCACGCCACGCTCATCGACCGGGATCACCTTGATGGTGAACCCGAGCTCCCCGGCCAGCAGCTGCCAGGGCACGATGTTGGAGTGGTGCTCGAGGCGCGAGATCAGCACCTCGTCACCGGGACCGAGGTTGGCGCGCCCCCAGCTGTTGGCCACCAGGTTGATCGCCTCGGTGGTGCCGCGGGTAAAGACGATCTCACGGGTCTCGGCGGCGCTCAGGAAGGCACGCACCGTCTCCCGGGTGCCCTCGAAGGCCGCCGTGGCCTCGTCGGCCAGGGTGTGCAGCCCGCGATGGATGTTGGCGTTGTAGCGACCGTAGTAGTCGTCGAACATCGCGATTACCTGGCGCGGGGTCTGGCTGGTCGCGGCGTTGTCCAGGTAGACCAGCGGCTTGCCGTGGACTTCCCGGTCGAGGATCGGGAAGTCGCGTCGCACCTTCACCACGTCCAGCGTCAGGTCGCTGAAGTCAGCCATGGCTCACTCCTCGTTCAGGGCGGCGGCGGTTTCCACCAGGCCGGCGAGGTTGAAGCGCTCGGGAAGCTTGCCCGCCACGGCCAGTTCGACGCGCTCGGCGATGGCGTCGAGGTCGACCTGCTCCAGCACCTCGCCGGCGAAGGCCAGGGTCAGCAGGCCGCGGGCCGTCTGCTCGTCGATGCCGCGGGTGCGCAGGGCGAACACCGCCTCCTCGTCGAGCTGACCGGTGGTGCTGCCGTGGGAGCACTTGACGTCATCGGCGTAGATCTCGAGCTCGGGCTTGGTGTCGATCTCGGCGCGGTCGGAGAGCAGCAGGTTGGCGTTGCTCTGGAAGCCCTCGATCTGCTGGCTGTCGCGCTTGACGATCACCTTGCCGTTGAACACGCCGTGGGCGCGGTCGTCGAGGATGCCCTTGTAGTTCTCGTTGGAGAAGGTCCGCGGCGCGTTGTGGTTGACCAGGGTGTGGTTGTCCACGTGCTGGCGTCCCTGACCATAGAAGAGGCCGTTGAAGTTGGCCTCGGCGCCCTGACCGTTGAGCTCGGCCACCAGGTCATTGCGCACCAGGCCGCCGCCCAGGTTCAGGTTGAAGGAGGTGTAGCGGCTGTCGCGGGCCTGCTCTATGTGGATGCTGGCCACGTGCAGGTCGGCCAGCGGCGCCTCCTGCAGCTTGTAATGGGTGAGGATCGCGCCACGGTCGAGGATGATCTCCTCCACCAGGTTTGTGAAGTTGGCGGCCTGCTCCTCGCCCACGTGATGCTCGATCACGGTGGCCTCGCTGCGGCCGCCCGCCTCGATCAGGATGCGCGGGTGGCTCATCACCGCCTGCTCACCGGCCCGGGAGAGGAACTGCAGGATGATCGGCTTCTCCACCACGGTGCCCGGCGCCAGGCGCAGCACTGCGCCCTCCTCCATGAAGGCGGTATTGAGCGCCGCGAAGGAGGAGAACTCGACCCCGGTGAGCCGGCCCAGCGGGCCGCCCACCGCCTCGTGGTTTTCCGCCAGGGCCGCCGAGAGCGGCACCAGCTGCGCGCCCGCGGGCAGGTCATCGAGCCGCGACAGGGCCGGGGCGAAGACACCATCGACGAAGGTCAGCCGGTGGGCCTCCATCGGCAGGGTCAGTCGCGCCGCCGTGGCCGGGGAGAACTCGGCCTCCGTGGCCAGGGCGAAGTCGCCGCGGGCGATGGCCCGCACATCGGTGTACTTCCACGCCTCGACACGACGGTGGGGAAAGCCCAGCGCCTCGAAGCGGGCGGCCCCGGCCTGGCGCCGCGCGGCGATCCAGGTCGGCTCGGCGCCGCGACCGGCGCGGTGCTCGCTCAGCCGATCGAGGAAGCGTTGCACGTCGCTCTGCACTGCGTCATTCATGCGGCGGTCTCCTCCTGCACCCAGTCATAGCCGCGGCTCTCGAGTTCACGGGCCAGCTCGGCATCGCCGCTCTTGACGATGCGGCCATCGACCAGCACGTGCACGCGATCCGGCACGATGTAGTCGAGCAGGCGCTGGTAGTGGGTCACCAGCAGGATGGCCCGATCCTCGGCGCGCAGGGAGTTGACGCCGTCGGCGACCACCTTCATGGCGTCGATGTCCAGGCCCGAGTCGATCTCGTCGAGCATCGCCAGCTTCGGCTGCAGCACCAGCATCTGCAGGATCTCGTTGCGCTTCTTCTCGCCACCGGAGAAGCCCTCGTTGACGGCACGCTGCAGGAAGCTGGTGTCCATCTTCATGGAGGCCACCTTCTCCTTGATCAGCTTCATGAACTCCGGTGCCGGGATCTCGCCCAGGCCCTGCGCCTCACGCTGGGCGTTCAGCGCCGCCTTGAGCAGGTAGATGTTTTTCACCCCCGGGATCTCCACCGGGTACTGGAAGCCCAGCAGCAGGCCGGCGCGGGCCCGCTCCTCGATCTCCATCTCCAGCACGTCCTGGCCCTCGAAGGTGATCGAGCCCTTCGTCACCTCGTAGCCGTCCTTGCCGGCGATCACCGCCGAGAGGGTCGACTTGCCGGCCCCGTTGGGGCCCATGATGGCGTGAACTTCACCGGCGTTGATGGTCAGGGTGAGGCCCTTGAGGATCTCGGAACCCTCGACCGTGACGTGCAGATCCTTGACTTCGAGCATGTTGACTACCTTTTCGATTCTGGCGAGCCGCCACCGCGACTACTTGAATGTTTTGACCTTCTCGCGAATCCGGAGAAACGCGCGAGCGGCGCCTGAACAAGGCGGAAGCAGGTGAGAGAAGCGGAGTTTACGAACGTAAATGAGCATTCTCGACCCTGTTTCCAACGCCGTGCAGGCGTCGCGCAGACGTTTTCTCAACCAACAGCGCCTTCGAGGGTGACGTTCAGCAACGCCTCGGCCTCCACGGCGAACTCCATGGGCAGCTCCTGGAAGACGTCCTTGCAAAAGCCGTTGACGATCATGCTCACCGCATCCTCCTCGGAGATGCCGCGGCTCTGGCAGTAGAACAGCTGGTCCTCGCCGATCTTGGAGGTAGTCGCCTCATGCTCGACGGTGGCCGTGCTGTTGCCGATCTCCTGATAGGGAAAGGTATGGGCGCCACACTGGTCGCCGATCAGCAGTGAGTCGCACTGGGTGAAGTTGCGCGCGCCCTTGGCCCGCGGCCCCACCTTCACCAGGCCACGGTAGGACTGGTTGCTGCGGCCGGCGGAGATGCCCTTGGAGATGATGCTCGAGCGGGTACCCTCGCCGATGTGGATCATCTTGGTGCCGGTATCGGCCTGCTGGCGGCCGTTGGTCACCGCCACGGAGTAGAACTCGCCGATGCTGTCCTTGCCGCGCAGCACGCAGGAGGGGTACTTCCAGGTGATCGCCGAGCCGGTCTCGACCTGGGTCCAGCTGATGCGCGAGCGGTCGCCGCGGCAGTCGCCACGCTTGGTGACGAAGTTGTAGATGCCGCCCTTGCCGTCCTCGTCGCCGGGGTACCAGTTCTGCACGGTGGAGTACTTGATGTAGGCATCCTCGAGCGCCACCAGCTCCACCACCGCCGCATGCAGCTGGTTCTCGTCGCGCATCGGCGCGGTACAACCTTCCAGATACGACACTTGGGCGCGGCTCTCGCAGATGATCAGGGTGCGCTCGAACTGCCCGGTGTTCTCGGCGTTGATGCGGAAGTAGGTGGAGAGCTCCATGGGGCAGGTCACGCCCTCCGGGACGAAGACGAAGGAGCCGTCAGTGAACACCGCGGAGTTCAGCGCCGCGAAGTAGTTGTCGCCCTGGGGCACCACGCTGCCCAGGTACTGCTTGATCAGTTCCGGGTAGTCGCGGATCGCCTCGGAGATGGAGCAGAAGATCACGCCCGCCTCGTGGAGCTTCTCCTTGAAGGTGGTGGTCACCGACACGGAGTCGAAGACGGCATCCACCGCCACGCCGGCCAGGGCCGCCCGCTCGTGCAGGGGAATGCCCAGCTTCTCGTAGGTCTCGAGCAGCTTGGGGTCCACCTCGTCGAGGCTCTGGGGCTTGTCCTCGTCACGCTTGGGCGCGCTGTAGTAGGAGATCGCCTGGTAGTCGATGGGCGGATAGTCCAGATGCGCCCAGGAGGGCGGCGTCATCTTCAGCCACTGGTGGTAGGCCTTGAGGCGCCACTCCAGCATCCACTCCGGCTCGCCCTTCTTGTTCGAGATGAAGGCGATGGTGCTCTCGTCCAGGCCGGGCGGTACCGTGTCGCTCTCGATGTCGGTCACGAAGCCTTCCTTGTACTCGCGACGGACAAGCTGTTCCATTTCCTGACTTGCCATGATGAATCCCCTCCCGGGCGGTTGGGTCGGCGAGCGCGGCTCGCCTCGGGTAGTGAAGTGCTCGGTTGCGTCAGGCCTCGGCGGCCAGACTCACGCTCTGAATGGGCAGCTGCACCGGCAGCTTGATCGGGCTGGTGTCGGCCAGGTGGGCCAGGGTCACGCTGTCGAGCAGGGTGCGGATGGCCAGCGAGACCCGCTGCCAGTTGTCCGCGACGCCGCAGGTGGCGGCCAGGTCGCAGTCGCCGCCGGCCTGGCTGCACTCGGTCATCGCCACCGGCCCCTCGATCGCGGAGATGATGTCGCTGGCGGTGATGCGGGAGGCGGGGCGTGCCAGGGAATACCCTCCCAGGGCACCGCGGCGCGACTCGAGCAGCCCCGCCTTGACCAGCATCTTCAGGGTCTTGCTGACCGTGGGATGGGGCAGCTGTACCGCCTCGGCAAGCTCCGCGGCCGCCTGGGGCTGGTCCGGGTGACGGGCAATCTGCGCCATCACCACGGCGGCGTAGTCGGTCAGCCGTGAAAGCTTGAGCAAGGCCTGACTCCCCGGGGGCATCTCCCCCTCATGTTCGATTGGGGACCATTTTAGTCCTGTATCATTTTGATGTGAAGCCCCGGGCGTCCAATCGCGTGGATCGCGGCACGTTCAAGGACGTTACCGACAATAACGATAATCGATCGCATTTGAATACCCATAGGAAGGAGTCCATCTGCCCGGGAGGCATCAGCACTGCCAATTCGTGCCATTGCGCATCCTCATCCACGGAAAAACAAATAGATAGGGTGCTCTGCTATGCTGTGATGCCTCGCATGGGGCATTTCGTCGCCCCCTCGCCCCTGCCCACGACATCGTCACGCCTCGGCACCACAGGGCCGTCGCCCGGTGGCTATGCTTGCCAGGGGACAGGGCTCGCAAGGAGAAACGACTTGGAACTGATTCAGTACGCACTGGACAACATCGACCTCTTGGCGACGCGCACCCTGGAGCACATCTCGCTGGTGGGGGTCGCCGTCGGCATCGCCACCCTGACCGGGGTGCCGATCGGCATCGCCATCACCAAGAACGAGCGCCTGGCCCAGGCCGTGCTCTATGCCGCCTCGATCATCGTCACCATCCCCTCGATCGCGCTGTTCGGGATCATGATCCCGGTGCTCTCGCTGATCGGCCAGGGCATCGGCTACCTGCCCGCGGTGATCGCGGTGCTGCTCTACTCGCAGCTGCCGATCATCCGCAACACCTATACCGCGATCAACAACGTCGACCCGGCCCTGCGCGAGGCCGCCCGGGGGATCGGCATGAGCCCCAACCAGCGCCTGCGCATGGTGGAGATTCCCCTGGCGGTGCCGGTGATCATGGCCGGTGTGCGCACGGCCGTGGTGCTCAACATCGGCGTGATGGCGATCGCCGCCTACATCGGCGCCGGGGGCCTCGGCACCTTCATCAGCCGCGGCATCTCCCAGTCCGACCCGCGACAGCTGATCGTCGGCGCCGTGGCGGTGAGCCTGCTGGCCATCATCGTCGACTACACCCTGCTCTACGTGCAGAAGCGCCTGACGCCCCGCGGCATGGAGCTCGACGCCTCCACCGCCTGACGGCGAGCCCCTGACGACCGAGACGACAAGGACCCCCGAATGATCCAACTCGATAACCTGACCAAGGTCTTCGACACGCCCAAGGGCGCCGTGGTCGCCGCCGACCACATAAGCATGAAGGTGCCCAGCGGCGAGATCTGCATCCTGCTCGGCCCCTCGGGCTGTGGCAAGACCACCACCCTGAAAATGATCAACCGCATCGTGACGCCGACCTCCGGCAAGGTGTTCATCAACGGGGAGGACACCACCGACCTGAACACCCAGGACCTGCGCCGCAACATCGGCTACGTGATCCAGCAGATCGGGCTCTTCCCCAACATGACCATCGAGGAGAACATCACGGTGGTGCCCAAGCTGCTGGGCTGGAACAAGGCCCGCTACAAGGAGCGTGCCCGGGAGCTGATGGCGATGATTGCCATGGAGCCCGATGCCTTCCTCAAGCGCTTCCCCAGCGAGCTCTCCGGTGGCCAGCAGCAGCGCATCGGGGTGGCCAGGGCGCTCGCCGCCGACCCGCCGGTGATGCTGATGGATGAGCCCTTTGGCGCCATCGACCCCATCAACCGGGCGGTGATCCAGGACGAGTTCCTCAAGATGCAGCAGGAACTCAAGAAGACCATCATGTTCGTCAGCCACGACATCGACGAGGCGATCAAGATGGGCGACCGGGTGGCAGTGTTCCGCGAGGGCAAGCTGGTGCAGTACTCCTCGCCCGACGACCTGCTGGCCGCGCCGAAGAACGCCTTCGTCGAGTCCTTCCTCGGCGAGGACCGCGCGCTCAAGCGGCTCAACCTGGTCAAGGTCGACGAGGTGGTCTCCGACGAGATCGCCACGGTGAAGCCCGGCGACACCCTGGAGACGGCGCTGGCCCGCATCGACGACTACGGCTATCAGAACGCCATCCTGATGGTGAACGACCAGCGCCAGCCGGTGGGCCTGATCACCCGGGCCAAGGCGCGCACCACCAAGGGCTACTGTCGCGACCACTTCGAGAACGTCCCGGCCACGGTGACCCTGGAGGACGACCTGCGCAAGGTCGCCTCGCTGATGTTCGCCCAGGACGCCACCTGGCTGCCCTGCGTGGATGACGAGGGGCGCGTCTGTGGCCAGATCACCCAGCGCGCCATGACGCACCACCTCGGTTCACGCTTCCGTGCCCGCGAGGCTGCCAGCCGGAATCCCGACAGCGCCGTCAAGGAGTGAGCCGATGCCGATCCAGAGCCTGAAAGGGGCCCTGCGTGCACTCCTGCTGGTGGCGATCTTCTTCGCCGGGGTATGGAGCCAGTCGAGCGGGGTCATCGATGACTTCCTGTGGTACCTGCCCGACGTGCAGTACCTGGCCATCCAGCACCTGTGGCTGACCGCGATCTCCGGCGGCCTGGCGATCCTGGTGGCCATCCCGCTGGGCATCGTGCTGTCGCGCCCGAGCATGACCCGCTGGGCGGAATCGCTGATGCAGGTGCTCAACGTCGGTACCACTATCCCGACCCTCGCGGTGCTGGCGCTCTCCATGAGCTTCCTGGGCATCGGCACCGTACCGGCCGTGTTCGGCCTGTTCGTCGCCACCCTGCTGCCGATCACCCGCAACACCTATGCCGGGCTCAAGGGCGTCGATCCGGCGCTGATGGAGGCCGCCGCCGGCATCGGCATGTCGGCGACCCAGCGCCTGCTGCGGGTGGAGCTGCCCAACGCCCTCTACGTGATCTTTGCGGGCATGCGTACCGCCCTGACCATCAACGTGGGCACCGTGCCGCTGGCCTTCCTGATCGGCGCCGGGGGGCTGGGCGAGCTGATCTTCACCGGCATCGACCTGTACGATCCGGTGATGATGCTGGCCGGCGCCATTCCCACCGCCCTGCTGGCGATCGTCGTCGATGCCCTGATCGCCACCGTCGCCTTCCTGGTGGTGCCGCGCGGGGTCAACCCGTCGCGCGCCTGATCGTTCGAACCGTGCTAGACCATCTGAAGCCACACGAGGAGAAAGACTCATGAAACGCCTGATGACTGCCCTGTCCGGCCTGGCCCTGGCCGGCGCCATGACCACCGCCGCTGCCGAGATCACCGTCGGCGGCAAGAACTTCACCGAGCAGCAGATCCTCTCCAACATGACCAGCCAGTACCTGGAGGGCCTCGGCTACGACGTGGAGAACCGCGCCGGCATGGGCTCCGCCGTGCTGCGCCAGGCCCAGGAGAACGGCCAGATCGACCTCTACTGGGAGTACACCGGCACTTCGCTGATCAACTACAACGACGTCACCGAACGCCTCGGCCCCGAAGAGACCTATGAGCGCGTCAAGGAACTCGACGCCGAGAAGGGCCTGGTGTGGCTGGAGCCCTCCGCGGCCAACAACACCTACGCCCTGGCCATGCGCGAGGCGGACGCCGAGGAGCGCGGCATCGCCTCCCTCTCCGACCTGGCCCAGGCGGTCAATGACGGCGAGGAGCTGACCTTCGCCCTGAACGCGGAGTTCTATGCCCGCGAGGATGGCTGGCGGCCGCTGCAGCAGGCCTACGACTTCCGCGTCAGCCGCGACGACGTCAAGCGCATGGATTCCGGCCTGGTCTATCCGGCCCTGCGCGACGGCGACGTCGAGGTGGGGCTGGTCTTCGCCACCGACGGCCGCATCCCGGCCTTCGACTTCCGCGTGCTCGAGGACGACAAGGGCTATTTCCCGGCCTATGCCCTGACCCCGGTGGTGCGCCAGGAGACCCTGGAGGCCAATCCCGAGCTGGCCGAGCAGATGAACGCGCTCTCCAGCCTGCTCGACGACGAGACCATGGCCGAGCTCAATGCCCGGGTCGACGTCGAGCGCGAGACCATCGAGGACGTGGCCCAGTCCTTCCTCGAAGAGAACGAGCTGCTGTAATCAGGACGATACGCTCCACAGGCCCGCTCCAGAGGGGCGGGCGTTTTTCAACAAGAGATAGTGCAATTCTATGCAACACATCTTGAAAGCAGTCATGACCGGCACCGTGATGGCTGCTACATCAGTGATGGCGCAAGCCGAGACAATTACCGTCGGCGGCAAGAACTTCACCGAACAGCTGATCCTGGCCGACATGACGGTCCAGTACCTTGAGGCCAAAGGCCACGATGTCGATGAGCGCTCGGGAATGGGGACTTCTGTGCTTCGCCAGGCGCAGGAAAGCGGACAGGTAGACCTCTATTGGGAGTACACCGGCACCTCACTGATCAGCTACAACAAGGTGACCGAGAAGTTGACACCTGAAGAAGCATATCAGCGCGTCAAGGAGCTCGATGCCGAAAAGGGCCTGGTGTGGCTGGAGCCTTCCGAGGCCAACAACACCTACGCGCTGGCCATGCGCGAGGACCATGCGCAAGAGCTTAGCATCACCTCTATTTCGGACCTTGCCGAAACCATCAATTCAGGAAATGAATTGGTACTAGCCTCGAATGCGACATTCTATTCCCGTGATGATGGACTTCGCCCGATGCAGGAGACCTACGGATTCGAGTTCGGCAGACGCAATGTCAAGCGTATGGATCAAGGGCTCACTCTTCCTGCACTTGACCAGGGAGAAGTAGACGTAGCCATGACCACCGCAACAAATGGCCGAATCCCGGCACTGGACTTGACGGTGCTGAAGGATGATCGTGAGTTCTTCCCTGACTATGCCCTGACCCCGGTGGTACGCCAGGAGACGCTGGAGGCAAATCCCGACCTCGCAGAGCAGATGAATGCGCTATCGGCACTACTCGACGACGAGACCATGGCAAGACTTAATGCCAAAGTCGATGTCAAGAAAGAAAGTGTTGAGGACGTGGCCCAATCCTTCCTCGAAGAGAACGAGCTGCTGTAACCCCCGGACACTGCCGGCACACGCATCGAGGCCGCCCCCGGGCGGCCTTCGTGTATCCGACCCATGAGCGACATTGAGCTTCCGATGCCCACCACCCATGCTCCCGTGGACTGGATCCACGGTACCGACCTTGCCGCCTTCGACCGAGCCCTGCTCACCCAGGCCAAGCGCTGCGTGCTGGACCTTGCCGGCGTGGCCGCCGGGGCCACCCGGACCGAACTTGCCGGTCATGCGCGCCGCTTCGTTGTCACCCAGCATGGCGGGGATCGGCCACTGCTCCTCGCCGCCGGCCGGTCCTCACCCACCGGAGTGGCCCTGCACGGCGCCTGGTTGATCGATGCCCTGGACGCCCACGACGGCCAGGTGCTGACCAAGGGACATGCTGGGGTCGCCCTGCTGCCGGGACTGCTTGCCCTGCCCGAGGTAGAGGCCCTGTCGGGCCGCGACTTCCTGGCCCTGCTGGCCCTCGGCTACGAGGTTGCCACCCGGGCCGGTATCGCCCTGCATGCCACCAGCCCGGACTACCACACGTCCGGGGCCTGGAACGCCCTGGGCGTGGCCGCCGTGGCCGGGCGACTGATGGGTCTCGACACCAACCGCCTGCATCATGCCCTGGGCATCGCCGAGTTCTATGGGCCGCGATGCCAGATGATGCGCTGCATCGACCACCCCGCCATGCTCAAGGACGGCTCCGGCTGGGGCGCCATGACCGGACTGTCCGCCGCCCTGCTGGCGCGCGACGGCTTCACCGGCGCCCCGCGCTGACCGTGACCACCCCGGAGGTCGAGGCGACCTGGGCCGACCTGGGGCGCCGCTGGTACCTGCATGAGCAGTATTTCAAGGCCTATCCGGTCTGCCGCTGGGCCCAGCCGGCGGTGGAAGCAGTGCTGTCGCTGCGCGAGCAGATCCAGGACCCGGCCGACATCTCGCATATCGAGGTCGCGACCTTCCACGAGGCCAAACGCCTGCATGTGGTGCACCCGGCCACCACCGAGCAGGCCCAGTACAGCCTGCCCTGGTCGGTAGCAGCCGCCCTCGCCCGCGGCAGCCTGGACGCCGAGGCCGTCACCGTTCTCGACGCCCCGGACCTCAGAACACTGGCCGCAAGGGTCGAGATCCACGAGGATGCGACCTTCAATGCACGCTTCCCCGCCGAGCGATGGGCCTTGGCGCGACTCCACCTGAGCGATGGCCGGGTGCTGGAGAGCGCGCCGTGCGAGGCCCTGGGCAACCCGCACAACCCGCTGCCCGACGAGGCGCTCACCACCAAGTTTCATGCGCTGGCCGACCCGGTCCTCGGCGAGCGGGCCGGCCCCCTGCGGGAGGTGATCCTGTCCCTGGAGGATCGCCCGGTCGGTGACCTGCTTACCCTGCTCGGGCCGCCCGGCAGGGAATGACCCGAGACGGTGGCGGGGCATCGACGCCCGGCCACCGTCTCGCTAGCATGACGCCACACCACCGGAGACCGCTGCGATGACGACTTCCTTCCTGCTGATGATGGGCGGAGCCCTGACCGTGCTGGCGGTGCTGCACTGGCTGCTGTTCCGGCTGGTCAAGCGGGCGATGGCTCGCTCCGCCGACAACGACCGATCCACGGACTGATATCCCCTCCACCAAGAGCTCCGATCATGCACTATCAAGACCGCCTGCGAGTGGGCGCCGCCCAGGCCAACGCCACCCTCGGCGAGGTGGATGCCAACCTGACCCAGCATCTCGACACCATCCAGGAGGCCTGCGACCAAGGGGTCGAGCTGCTGGTCTTCCCCGAGCTCTCGCTGACCGGCTACGGGCTGGGCAGCCGGGTGATGCAGGTGGCCATGCCGCTGGAGGATCCCCGCCTGCGCGAGCTGGCCCTGGCCTGCCGCGAGATGCAGACGGTGGTGGGCTTCGTCGAGGAAGCGAGCCCGGGCGAGTACTACAACGCCCTGGCCATCCTCCAGGACGGCGAGATCGCCGCGGTGCACCGCAAGCTGAACCTACCCACCTACGGCGGCCTCGAGGAGGGCAAGTGGTTCACCCATGGCAGCGAGCTCACCCATACCCCGGTGCGCCCCGGCTGGTCGGCGACCCAGCTGATCTGCGCCGACCTCTGGAACCCGGCACTGGTCCACGCCGCCCTGCTGCGCCGCCCCACGGTGCTCTGCGCGCCGATCAACTCGGCCTCGGGCATCGTCAGCGACGACTTCTCCAACGAGCAGAACTGGGCCCTGAACGTGCGCTTCTACGCCATGACCTACGGCACGCCGGTGATCATGGCCAACCGCTTCGGCCCCGAGGGGCAGAGCCACTTCTGGGGCGGGTCGCGCATCCTCGGCCCGCGCGGCGAGCTGCTGGCCGAGGCCGAGGAGCGCGAGACGCTGATCACCGCCGAGCTGTCACGCACCGCCATCGCCCGGGCCCGCTTCGAGCTGCCCACCCACCGCGATGCCGACACGCCGCTGGTGCGCGAGCTGATGGCCGGCTTCCGGTGAGCGGCCAGGCTGGAGGGCGATGATGCGCGAGGGTCCGGTCACGGTCTTCGGCGGCACCGGCTTTCTCGGCGACGCCATCGCCCGCGAGCTGGTCGAGGCAGGCCGCGCAGTGCGTATCGCCGCTCGCCACCCGGCGCTGCCCGCCTGGCGGGAGGACGGCGACCCGGTGGAACTCGCCACCGCGGACCTGCGCGACGAGGCGAGCATCGAGGCGGCCCTCTCGGGCGCCAGCGCCGTGGTCAACGCCGTCAGCCTCTATGTCGAGACCCGCGATACCAGCTTCGAGGCCATCCATGTCACGGGGGCCGGGCGGCTGGCCAGCCGGGCCCGCGCGGCAGGCATCGAGCGGCTGGTACTGGTCTCGGGGATCGGCGCCCGCCACGATTCCGCCTCGGCCTACGTGCGGGCCCGTGCCCGGGGCGAGGATGCGGTGCTGGAGGCGATGCCCCGGGCGATCATCGTCCGGCCCAGCGTGCTGTTCGGCCCCGGTGACGCCTTCCTGACCGGCCTGGAGGGCCTCACCCGGCTTCCGCTGGTCCCGCTGTTCGGGCGCGGCACGACCCGGCTGCAGCCTGTACACGTGGTGGACGTGGCGCGGGCCATCGCCCGGCTCACCGGCCACCCCGCCACCGCGCGGCGCCTCTTCGAGTTCGGTGGCCCCGAGGTGCTGAGCTACCGCGAGGTCCTCGAGACGCTGCTCGCCCACCTGCAGCGCGAGCGACCGCTGGTGCCGCTCCCCTTCCTCGCCTGGCGGCTGCTGGCGGCCCTGGCCACCTGGCTGCCCGGCCCGCCGCTGACCCGCGACCAGGTGATCCTGATGCAGGCGGACAACGTCGCCAACGAGGACGTCGGCGGCTTCCAGGACCTGGGCATCCTGCCCCATTCGCTGCGCGAGAGCCTGCCCGCCTGCCTGCCACGGAACTGACCCTCAGGCCTTCTTGACGAACTCGGACTTGAGCTTCATGGCCCCGATGCCCTCGATCCGGCAGTCGATGTCATGGTCGCCGTCGACCAGGCGGATGTTCTTGACCCGGGTCCCGACCTTCACCACCGAGGAGCTGCCCTTGACCTTGAGGTCCTTGATCACCGTGACCGTGTCGCCGTCGGCCAGGGGGTTGCCGTTGGCATCGCGGACCATCGCCTCCTCCACGGCCGGCTCGGCACCGGCGTCTCTCGACCACTCGTGGCCGCACTCCGGGCAGACGAGCTGGATGCCATCGTCGTAGGTGAACGCGGAGCCGCACTCGGGGCAGTTGGGCAGGTCGCTCATGATCGGGTCCTGTGCTGTGAAAGAGGGCGGCAAGCCTACACCGCTCGGCCCCGTCGCTCCAGTTCCGCCATCGCCGCGACGCGCCCATGGCGGTATGCTCAAGGGAGCCATCACCCACAGAACGAGGAGAGAGGATGAAGGTCGCGATCATGGGCAGCGGCGGCGTGGGGGGCTACTTCGGCGCCCGCCTGGCACAGGCCGGCGAGGAGGTCACCTTCATCGCCAGGGGCGAGCACCTGGCGGCGATCCGCCACCACGGCCTCGCGGTATCCAGCATCGAGGGCGACGTCACCCTCGCCCCGGCCAGAGCCACCGACGACCCGGCCGAGTTAGGCATCGTGGACGCGGTGATCGTGGCGGTGAAGGCCTGGCAGGTCCGCGAGGCCGCCGAGGCGATCAGGCCGATGGTCGGCCCCGGGACCCTGGTGCTGCCGCTGGAGAACGGCGTCGAGGCGGCCGACACCCTGGCCGAGGTGCTCGGCGAGGCGCCGGTGCTCGACGGCCTGTGCGGCATCCTCGCCTGGCGCGAGGGGCCGGGGCGCATCCGCCATGCGGGCGTCTCGCCCTTCGTGCGCCTGGGCACCCGGCACCCCGGTCAGGATGACCGGGCACGGCAGCTGCGCGACGCCCTGGACTGCGCCCCGGGCGTCAGCGCCGAGATGCCCGACGACATCCAGGCCGCGGTATGGAGCAAGTTCCTGTTCATCTGCGCGATGAGCGGCATCGGGGCCGTCACCCGGGCGCCCATCGGAGTAACCCGCACGCTCCCCGAGACCCGCTCGCTGACCGAGCGCCTGCTCGCCGAGATCGAGGCGGTGGCCCGGGCCCGAGGGGTGGCGCTGCCCGAGGACGCGGTGGCGCGGGCCATGACGTTCATCGACGCGCTGCCGGCCGAAAGCACCGCCTCCATGCAGCGCGACATCATGGCGGGCCGCCCCTCCGAGCTGGAGGCCCAGAACGGTGCCGTGGTGCGGTTGGGCCGCGAGGCCGGCGTCCCCACCCCGGTCAACGCCATGATCCATGCCGCCCTGCTGCCCCAGGAGCGGGCGGCACGCGGAGACGGTGCCTCCAGGTAGCGCGGGCTCAGTCGCCCAGGGCGGAGAGCCGGTCGGCCTGGACGACCTCGATCCAGTAGCCGTCGACGTCCTTGACGAAGACCACGTCCTTCATCTTGCCCTGGTCCGAGCGCTTGACGAACTCCACCTGGTTGGCGTCGAACCAGGCCTCGGCCGCCTCCAGGTCCGGTACCGAGAAGCAGATGTGGCCGAAGCCCTGGGGCTCGGCATTGCCGTCGTGATAGATCCGCCCCTGCTGGCGCTCGGTCCCCCAGTTGTGGGTCAGTTCCAGCACGCCGCGCTGGCTGAAGGTCCAGACGGTGCGTTCGCCGGTCACCTCGGGGACGGTCTCGCCGGCTTCCGGCCTTGCCAGGAAGTAGAGCGAGAACTGCATCTCCTCGAAGTCGAGCCGGCGCAGCACCCGCATGCCGAACACCCGCGTATAGAAGCCCAGGGATGCCTCGGGGTCCTTGACCCTGAGCATGGTGTGGTTGAGGCGAAAGCACTCGGTCTCGGGGGGCGGCGCCTGGACGCCGGGATACTGCTCACCTGCAAAGCTCATGTCGCAACTCCTTGATCGATGATACCTAGGAACCAGTGACGCGCCCGCCAACGCCGGGCGCGTCATGGACGCGCGTCAGACCTCGCCCTGCCGCATCAGCTGACCGATGTGCTCGGCCTGGCGGATGGCCAGCGACACGATGGTCAGGGTGGGGTTCTCTGCTGCAGAGGTGGTGAACTGGCTGCCGTCCGAGATGAAGAGGTTGGGGATCTCGTGGGCCTGGCCATAGGCGTTGCAGACGCCATCCTCGGGGCGCTCGCTCATCCGGCAGGTGCCGAGGTTATGGGTCGATGGGTACGGCGGCACCTCGTAGATGTCCCGGGCCCCCACCGAGCGATAGAGTTCGGCGCCCTGACGGTAGCCGTGCTCGCGCATGGCGATGTCGTTGGGGTGGTCGTCGTAGTGGACGTTGGCCACCGGCAGCCCGTAGCGGTCGGTGACGTCGGGGTTGAGGGTCACGCGGTTGCTCTCCTGGGGCAGGTCCTCGCCCACCAGCCACATGCCGGCCATGTTCTCGTACTGGTCGAGCGCGCCGGTGAAGCGAGGCCCCCAGGCACCGGGGTCGAGGAAGGCGGCCATGAAGGGCAGGCCCAGGGCCAGGGTCTCCATCTCGTAGCCGCCGACGAAGCCCCGCGTGGGGTCATGGCCTGCCTCGTCGGAGACGATACCGGCCATGGTGGTGCCGCGGTACATGTGCACGGGCTCGTCGAAGGTGGCGTAGACCGAGCCGGTCATGTGACGCATGTAGTTGCGCCCCACCTGGCCCGAACCGTTGGCGAGCCCCTCCGGGAACAGCGTGCTAGCCGAGTTGAGCAGCAGGCGCGGCGTCTCCAGGGAGTTGCCGGCCACCGCCACCAGCCGCGCCTGCTGGCGCTGCTCGTTGCCTTCCGCATCGAAGTAGACCACCGCCGTGACCTTGCCGCTGTCATCGTGCTCGATGCGCGCCACGTGGGACTCCGGGCGAAGCTCCAGGTGGCCGGTGGCAATGCCCTCGGGCAGCTCGGTATAGAGGGTCGACCACTTGGCGCCGGTCTTGCAGCCCTGAAAGCAGAAGCCGCGCTGCTGGCAGGCGGCGCGTCCGTCGCGCGGCGCGCTGTTGATGGCCATATGCCCGGTATTGCACGAATAGCCGAGATTCTTCGCGCCAGCGTACATCACCTTGAAGTTGTTGTTGCCGGGCAGCCCCTTGTTGTCGTTGGTGCGGGTGACTCCCATGCGCTGCTCGGCGCGGTCGTAGTAGGGCGCCAGGTCGTCGTAGGTGAGCGGCCAGTCGAGCAGGTTGGCACCCTCGATCTCCCCGTAATTCGTCAGCGCCGCGAACTCGTGGGGCTGGATGCGCAGGCTCGCCCCCGCCCAGTGCACGGTGGTGCCGCCCACCGACTTGACGATCCATGCCGGGAGGTTGGGAAAGTCCCTGGCCAGGCGGAAGCTGCCCGAGGTGGTACGTGTATCGAGCCAGGCGAGCTGGGCGAAGGAGGCCCACTCGTCGGCCAGGAAGTCCGCGGTGGTGTGCAGGGCGCCGGCCTCCAGTACCACCACATCGATGCCCTGCTGGGCCAGCTCGTTGGCCAGGGTACCGCCCCCCGCGCCGGACCCGATCACCACGACGACGCTGGCATCGTCATGGGCAAAGGTCTTCTGGTTGTCGGTCATTGCCATCTTGGCGTCTCCACATGCGTTGTTGTACTGGTCGACGGTCGCTCGGCGGTCACGTCAGGCCGTCGGTTCCTCGAAGGGCAGGTAGCCGCCCTCGGGCTGCGGCGGGTCGGGCAGCCAGGTGAGGTCATTGAAGCCCTTGCTCAGGTAGCCACCGTCGCCCTCCGCGCCCTCGTAGCCGAAGTGGGCATAGGCCAGGGGATTGTCGTAGAGCGAGACCACCGCATCGCCACGGATGGCCTCGAAGAAGGGCGTGCCGGCCATGGGAGCGAGGTGCTCGAGCCGCGCGGCGTCGTCCAGCGCCAGCCAGTCACCGCCGGCGGACCTGTCGAGCTCGGCAATGCCTTCGTCGAGGGTGGTGAGCAGCGCGCCCTCGACGGCCTTGCGATCGAGGGTCTTCACCACGTGGGCGTAGACGGCATCCTCGAGGCCCGCATGGGGAAAGATCTGCCGGGTGACCGCAAGCAGTGCCTCGCCCTGGCGGGAAGACAGGTTGTCGAGCGGCATCGCCCAGCTACGCGAGGGCGCCAGCAGCGCGATGGGGCCGCTGGCGAAGGCCAGGGTGCCGGCCAGAACGCCGCCACTCGCCTTGAGAAAGACGCGGCGGGAAATCGTGGGTGAACTCATGGCTGACCTCTCCGGGGTGGATGGCGCAGCGCCCGGGGAGGGTGAACCGCGCCTGACTTATTGTTGTAGGGAGTTGACGGTGGACCGGACCACCTCCAAGGAGAGTAGGCCCATGCATCGCGGGACGGGTAACAGCGGGTTACTACATCGACGATGGTCTAATGCTCATGGACGGTCACAGAGGGCAATGTCGAACGAGCCGGGTCGGATCCGGCACCCTGTTTCCTGCGGAGTGAATGTCATGTGCCACGTCTATGCCTCCACCGATCCCCAACGCTATGAATGCACCACCCGTTCGCTGCGCCTGCAGGGCAGCGTGACCAGCGTTCGACTCGAGAACGAGTTCTGGGAGATCCTCGATCACCTGGCCCGCAACCAGCAACTCTCCACCGGGCAGTTCATCAGCGAGCTCTACGGGGAGGTGATGGCCACCAAGGGGGCGGTACCCAACCTCGCCTCCCTGCTGAGGGTCGCCTGCGCCGTGCACCTGCACATTCGCGCCGAACCGGCCAGCCGCAGCGCCTGAGACCGCCGTCCGCCCTCTCCTCCCGCCATGTCCTGTCGGGCGACGCGCTGTTATCCTCCCGGGGTCTGCCGGATCGCCACAGGAGGAACCCGATGACCCGCCCGCGCATTACCCTCGATGTCTTCAGCGACTTCGTCTGCCCCTTCTGCTACCTGGAGGTCCCGGAGCTCGACGCCCTGGAAGAGCGTTTCGGGGACGTCGTGGCGATCCGCTGGCACGCCTTCGAGCTGCGCCCCGAGCCCGAGCCGACCCTCGACCCCGACGGCGACTACCTGCACGACACCTGGGAACGGGCGGTCTATCCCATGGCCGCGGAGCGCGGCATGACCCTGCGCCTGCCCCGCCTCCAGCCCCGTTCGCGGCTGGCCCATGAGGCCAGTGCCTGGGCCCGGACCCAGGAGGCCCTCCGGCCCGGCGCCGACGGCGCCATGCGCACGGCGCTGTTCCGCGGCTTCTTCGAGGAGAGCCTCGACCTGGCCGACCCCGAGGCACTGGTCCGCGAGGCGCAGACGCTCGAACTGGATGGCCAGGCCCTGCGCCAGGCCCTGGCCCAGGGCAACTTTCGCCAGGAGGTACGGATCGACCAGCAGACCGCCCGGGAGCTCGGCATCGGCGGGGTGCCGGGCCTGCGCTTCTCGCTGGACGGCGAGCACGCCGGCGTGCTCGAGGGTGCCCAGCCGCGCCGTCAGCTGTTCCTGGCGATGGAACGCCTGCTCGATGCCATGCGCTGATGTGATAGGCTATTCTCCCCCCACGGTGCCATCCCCCTGATATGCTGTAGCAGGGTCTCGCCCATATGCGGCGCACAACAGGGAGCCTTGCCGTGGCCGAACAGAACAGCGTGATCGCCTTCTATGACGAGCGGATGCTGGCCCATGAGCCGAATATCGAGGTGCCCTTCCTGCCGGGGCGCATTGACAAGCGAGTCCGCTCATTGCTGTCGGGCCTGGGCGTCCCCTGGAAGTATCCCGAACACCCCGCCCGGCTTACCGCCATCCGTCAGCTGCTGGACCTCGAGCCGCTCCCCGGGGTGACCTTCGAGGCCGGCATGGTCGCGACGCGCGAACAGCTGGCACGGGTCCACACCCTCTCCTATCTCGACAGCATCTACCAGCTGCGCGGCAAGAACGCCTGGCTGGACGTGGATACCACGGCCGTGTCACCCGGCAGCCTCGAGGCCGCCGAGATCGCCGCCGGCACCGCGATCGCCGCCGTGGAAGCGGTGGTCGAAGGGCGCGCCGAGAGCAGCTTCGCGCTGGTCAGGCCCCCCGGACACCATGCCGAACCGGTGCGCGCCCGCGGCTTCTGCCTGTTCAACAACGTGGCGGTGGCGGCGGCCCATGCGCGGGCCGTACTCGGCTGTCAGCGGGTCTTGATCATCGATTGGGATGCCCATCACGGCAATGGTACCCAGGACATCTTCTGGGCCGACCCGGATGTGCTGTTCTTCGATATCCACCGAGCCTCTCCCTTCTACCCCGGCACGGGGAACCTCGAGGAGGTCGGGGTGGGCCTCGGGGATGGCGCCATCATCAATGTCCCCCTGCCTGCCGATGCCGGCGACGCCGCCTATCTCAAGGCCTTCCACGAGATCCTGGTCCCGGCGGCCGAGTGGTTCCGACCCGACCTGATCCTGGTCTCGGCAGGATTCGATCCCCACAGCCATGACCTGGCGCTGAATGTCTCCTATGACGGTTTTTCCGCCATGACCGGCATCCTGCAGAGCCTGGCACGTCGGCAGTGCGGGGGCAGGCTGGTCTTCGTGCTGGAGGGCGGTTACAACCTGATATCGCTGTCGCGCGGCGTCAGGTCGGTGCTGAAGGTGCTGGCCGGCGATGAGCCACCGGAGCCGGGCCAGCGCGGCCTCGCCGAGGTGGAAGCCGCGGCGGCCTTCCATCGAAGTGCCTTCGTCGCCGAAGAGGATACGCCGAGCACTCCAACCGACGCCGGTCCGGACGAGCCATCAGGCACCCCATGAGTTGAGCGGCATCACTGCTCGCCTTGCCACTCGAGCACCAGCCGGTCTGGGCCATCGCGGCGTACCCGGGTACCGAGCGGCTTTCCCTCACGGTTCAGCATCCGGTACAGCCACTCAGCCTCCTTGCGGGGGGCTCGCTCGAGACGGAAATGGCGGCGCTGCAGGGGCACCATGACCAGCCGTTCCAGGCGGCCGTCCGTGGGGCAAAGGGAAGGGAAGTAGAGCAGGGCCAGGTCGTCGCGGAAGGCCTCATGGCCGGTGATGCCCTCGTAGTCATTGATCAGGTCACCGCAGCCGAAGAGGATCAGCCTGCCACGGTACACCTCGATGCCCAGCGGATGGTGGGAGGAGTGGCCCCAGACGAGGTCCACGCCGGCTTCGTCGATCAGCCGGTGGGCGAACGCCCGGTGCACATCGGGGATCGCGTAGCCCCAGTTGCCGCCCCAGTGCAGCGAGACCAGGGCCAGCTCCCCAGGCTCGCGCCCAAGGGCGACGTCCGCGGCGATGGTCGACACGGCAGCGGACGAGAGGTCGTCCAGCACGTTGACCCCGGGCCTGCCGTCACCGGCCGCCCAGTCGAGGGGCACGCCGCTGCTGGGCAACCCGAAGGCCAGCAGCCGCACCCGCCCGCCAGGGACCTCGAAGCGTGCCGGAACCCTCGCCTGACGCCGGTCAAGGCCGGCACCGGCCGTGGAGTAGCCAGCCTCCCCGAGCACCTTCAGCGTCTCGCATAGCCCGCGTCGTCCCCAGTCCTGGACATGGTTGTTGGCCAGCACGCAGGCATCCACCCCCGCCGCGGCCAGCACCGGCAGATTGGCGGGATGCATGCGGTACTGGATGCCCTTGGGCTCGGCATCGTCGCTGGTGGTGACCGACGTCTCCAGGTTGATCAGGCGCAGGTCGGGCGCCTGGCGCTCTAGCCACGCCAGGGCGTCGCCCCAGACGTAGGGGAAGTCGACGGGATGCGGGATCGGGCCGGTCACGCGCTCGGCCAGCCGGACATAGTCGACGGCCGAGGCCATGCAGGACTCGAAAATCCGGGGATCGCCGGGATGCGGCAGGACCTGGTCGATGCCGCGGCCGGTCATCACGTCGCCGGTCAGCCAGAGGGTCACGCCGGTCATCGTCTTCCCCGATCCGGGTCCCGGCCCCTACCCCTGCGAGGAGAGGGGCGCCCGGGGTAGCCGCTCCGGCAGGTGGGCCCGGATCTCCTCGGGGCCCAGGGCGGTGAGGTCCTTGTGCAGCTCGAGCACGATGCACTTCGCGACGGCGTCGGGCAGCGTCTCGCGCAGCAGCCCCAGGAAGCGCGGCGCGGCGCTGATGATCAGGTGCCGGAAGGCGCCGTCGTGCAGGCCGGCGGCCAGGCGCTCCGCCACCTCATGGGCGAAGCGGATCGCCTCCTGCTCCTTGGGCGAATGGTGCTTGCCCATGGCATGGCGTCCCTCGCCCATGGAGTCGAAGGCGCGTCCCGGGCTGTCGGCATTCAGATCCTGGTCATGCAGGCGGCCCTCGGGATTGGCCAGGTCCTCCACCTCGTCCAGCGGCCCTCTCGAGTCGGACGCCGAGAAGAGCCGTGCCCGTGCCTGATCGGCGACCACTACCCAGGTAGTGTCCATGTCGTTCCCTCACGCGAGGGGAGCCGGCAGGCCGGGCGTCCCGGCCTGCCGAGCTTCCCGGATGGTTACTTGATCTCGACCTTGCGGCGGTTGGCCTGCTTGAACTTGGGCAGCGTCAGCTCGAGGACGCCGTTCTTGAAGCTGGCGGCCGCCTTCTCGGCATCGATCTCGCTGGGCAGGGGAACCGTCCGGGTGAAGGAGCCGTGGGAGATCTCGGAGTGGAAGTAGTCGCCCTCTTCCTCCTTGCTCTCCTCGCGGTGGTCGCCCTTGATGGTCACCGCGCCATCGGTCACCGAGACATCGAGCTCCTCGCGCTCGAAGCCCGGGACCTCGGCGCGCACCACCACCTCGGCATCCCGGTCGATGACGTCGACCTTCGGCATGCCCTTCTCGAAGGCGGCGAAGCGCTGCCAGAGGGGGTGCTCCCAGCGTGAGGGCATCCAGCCGCGATCAAAGAAACTATCGAGCATCCGATCGAACTCCCGGAACGGACTCATCGCCCGGGACTCCGCCGGTTGGGAAGACTTCTCGGTCGAGACCGGGACATCCTTGGACGCTTTCTTGGCCATGTCGATGACTCCTCGAATGCATATCACGAATGGCGAAGCCGATGGATACTCGAGGTGCCGGATACCGGCAAGCACCACTGCCGTTCCTCGAGCAGGCCCGCCTCAGCATCAAGATAGTCCAGCCCTGCCCGGCCGACTTGACCCAGATCAGCATGATTCTCGTCATGCCCTTACGAGCAGGCGCTACTCGCCGATGTCCTCGTGCCACAGTTCGGGCGAGGCGGCGATGAAGCCCTCCATCATCGCGATGCACTCGGGATCCTGGAGCACCTCCACCTCGACGCCACGCTCCTTCAGCAGGGCCTCCTCGCCCAGGAAGGTGCGGTTCTCGCCGATCACTACCTTCGGAATGCCGTAGAGCAGGATGGCACCGCTGCACATCGGGCAAGGCGAGAGGGTGGTGTAGAGGATGCTCTCGCGGTAGGTCTCGGCCGGATGGCGCCCGGCGTTCTCCAGGGCATCCATCTCCCCGTGCAGCACCGCGCTGCCCAGTTGCACGCGACGATTGTGGCCACGGCCGATGACCACTCCGCGGTGCACCAGCACCGAGCCGATGGGGATGCCGCCTTCCTCGAGGCCATGGCGGGCCTCCTCGAGCGCGGCCTGCATGAAGCGATCCATTCGTTGACTCCCTGGCGTGACGATACCCCCAGCCTACGCCGCCCTGGCCCGAGCATGCCAGCGTCCGGGCCAACCGGGTCCCGCTCACCCTCGCGGGCGGGTAAGAGACCCGGTTGGCAAGTGCCAGGAATCAAGGCGGGCGGGACGGCCTACAGCCCCACGCCGAACAGCGCCTGCGCCAGATGGCCGGTGAGGAAGGCCAGCCCCGCCGCGGCCCCGCCGATCAGCAGGGTCCGCAGCCCCGACTTCAGCACCGGCTGGTGGTAGACCAGGCTCTTGCCCATGCCGATCAGGAAGAACATCAGCCCGGCCACCGCCAGGCTCGCCAGAAACTGCCGGGTGGTATCCAGCCCGGGGATCGCATAGGGCAGCAGCGGCATGGTCCCCACCACCAGGAAGGCGAGGAAGGTGGCCAGCGCCGAGCGCATCGGGCTAAGCCCCACGGTCTGCAGGCCGTGCTCCTCGGAGACCATGGTCTCCACCCACACCTTGCGGTCACTGCAGATGGTCTCCACTACCCGCTCCAGGGTCTCACCGGCGAACCCCTTGCGCCGGAAGATCTGGCGGATCTCCTCGCGCTCGCCCTCCGGCACCTCGTCGATATGGTGGTTCTCGGTGCGGCGCACCCCCTCGACATGCTCGCGCTGGGCCTGGATCGCCTCGTAGTTGCTGACCGCCATGCTGAAGCCATCGGCGAGCAGGTTGGCGACCCCCAGCACCAGCGCCACCGTGGACGAGAACCCCGCGCCGAAGGCCCCGGAGACCACTGCGAAGGTGGTCACGCAGCCGTCGATACCGCCGAGGATGGCATCGGGCAAGTGCCGGAGCCGGGAGGGGGCGCGCAGCCGCCGCTCGATCACCTCCGGGCGATGCTCGTGCTCCAGCGCCTCGCGCCGCTGATCGTTCATGGGGCCTCTCGTCGATGCATGATTGATCCTGGCTCCAGCTTGGCACAGCCGGCCCGAGACGGGTAAGGCCCATCGCCGACGTCCCGTTCCCGAAGGATGCACCATACTGACAGCGCAATACGCCACGGCGAGGCTTCGGCATGACCCATGACACGCTGAACGGCCCCTTCCGCCACCGCTACCTGAGCCACGAGGCGCTGACCGGCCAGCTCGAGACCTGGGCCCGGGACCACCCGCAGCTGGTCCGGCTGGAGAGTCTCGGCACCAGCCCCGAGGGACGAGACCTCTGGGTGCTGACCCTCGGCCCCGAGCCCGACCGGCGGCGCCCCGCGGTGTGGGTGGACGGCAACATGCACGGCACCGAGCTGGCCGGTTCCAGCGTCGCCCTGGCCGTGGCGGAAACGGTGCTGGCCCTGCACCTGGCCCCCGAGTGCCTGCCAGTGGGCTGGCCCGAGCACCAGTGCCGGCAGCTGCGCGAGGTGCTGTTCTACATCTGCCCGCGCCTCTCCCCGGACGGTGCCGAGCAGGTGCTGCGCCAGGGCGGCTTCGTGCGCTCCGCCCCGCGGCGCACCGCCGGTAGCCCCGACCGCCCGCGCTGGCACGCCGAGGACCTGGATGGCGACGGCCGCTGCCGCTACCTGCGCCGCCATGACGAGGCGGGCGATTTCGTCGCCTCCCCCGACCATCCGGGGCTGATGCTGCCGCGCCGGGTAGAGGACCCGCCGCCCTACTGGCGACTCTACCCCGAGGGGATGATCGAGCACTGGGACGGCGAGACGATCCCCGAGCCCGACTGGCTGGCCGACACCCCGGACTTCAACCGCAACTTCCCCTGGGGATGGCGGCCCGAGCCGGAACAGGTCGGCGCCGGCCACTACCCCGGCGACGCCCCCGAGACCCGGGCCGTCATCGACTTCGCCCTCGCCCACCCCAACCTCTATGCCTGGCTCAACCTGCACACCTTCGGCGGCGTCTTCATCCGCCCGCCGGTCGATGCCCCGGACAGCGACATGGCCCCGCAGGACCTCGCGCTCTACCGCCAGCTCGCCGCCTGGGCGCAGTCGCTCACCGGCTACCCCACCGTGAGCAGCTACGAGGAGTTCAGCTACGAGCCCGAGACCCCGCTGCATGGCGACCTCATCGAGTTCGCCTACCACCAGCGCGGCTGCCTGGCCCAGGTCTGCGAGCTCTGGGACCTCTTCCAGCGCCTCGGCCTGCCCCGTCCCGCGCGCTTCATCGACCACTACACCGCCTTGGACCGCGAGGCGATGGAGCGACTGGCGCAATGGGACCTGGTGGGCAATGGCCGGCGGCTGTTCGGTGACTGGCGGCCGCTGACACACCCCCAACTGGGCGAGGTGGAGGTCGGCGGGCTGGACGCGTGCCTCGGCATCTGGAACCCGCCGCCGGAAATCCTGCCGGCAATCTGCGACGGCCTGGCGGCCTACTGGCTGCAGGTCGCCTCGTTGATGCCGCGGCTGGTGATCGAGGCGGTGCACTGCACGCCGCTGGGCGAGGGCGCCCATGCGCTAGACGTGACGATAGCCAACCACGGCTACCTGCCGAGCCATGGCGTGGAGGCCGCGCGCCAGCGCCCCTGGAACAGTGGCGTGGAGGCCGAGGCCACCGCCCGGGGTTGCCGGCTGCATGAACCCGATCGGGCCCGCCGAGTGCTGGGGCACCTGGACGGCTGGGGCCGCGGCCTCGGTGACGCCGCCCACATGCCCTGGTTCCAGCGCTCCCGAGGCAACAGCCACCAGGCCCGTGTATGCTGGGTGGTCCTGGGCGAGGGCGAGGTGACCGTGCGGGTCGGCAGCCCGCGGCTGGGTGAGGTGCAGCGGACGATACCGATCCCCGGGGAACCCGGTGCACCGGGTCCTGCCTGAGGTAGCCGCGACGCCTCACCCCAGTCGGCGAGTCATGCCCCCAACGGGAGGAGCAGGCGATGGACATCGCACTGAGGGACGTCACCCGCGATAACTTCGAGGCCGTCATTGCGCTGGAGGTCACGGCATCACAGCGTGGCTATGTCGCTGACAACCTCTATTCCATTGCCGAATCGAGCCTGCATCCTACCTACCGGCCTCGTGCCATCTATTGCGACGGGGAGGTGGTCGGCTTTCTCATGTACGAATCCTTCGATCACGACGACCGACCGCCGGCCTACAACATCTTCCGTCTCATGGTCGACCGACACCATCAGGGAAGAGGCATCGGGTACCGGGCCATGCAGTGCGTGCTGGACGAGATCCGGGCGCTGGGCCCCTTCGAGCGCATCGCGATCTGCTATGTGGCCACCAACCAGGTCGCCCGGGACTTCTATGCCAGCCTCGGCTTCCAGGAGACGGGGCTGAGCGAGGAGACCGGCGAGGTCATCGCCGAGATCCGGGGCTGACGAGGGGCGCATCGCGCCGCCGGCGTGCGCCACGCTTGACGGACGGGTGACTGCCGGCCCCAGAATAGAGCATTACCCCGAGGAGCGTCCCATGTCCCTGCTGAACGCCATCCTGGCCGTCGCCCTCTCCGCCGCCCCCTGGCTGCTGCTGGGGCTGGTGATGGCCGGGCTGATCAAGGCGCTGGTCTCCGAGGCCCTGTTGCAGCGCTGGGTCGGCGGCCAGGGGCTTAGCAGCATCGCCCGGGCGGCGGTGATCGGCGCCCCCCTGCCGCTCTGCTCCTGCGGGGCCATTCCCACGGCACTGGCCATGTATCGCGGCGGAGCATCACGCGGCCCGGCCACCGCCTTCCTGATCGGCACCCCGGGCATCGGCGTGGACTCCATGGCCATCACCTATGCCCTGCTCGGCCCCTTCATGGCCGTGGCCCGGGCGACCAGCGCCGTGTTCACCGCCATCGTCACCGGCCTGCTGGTAGGCCGTACTGTGCCGACGGACATGTCGACGAGCGTGCCAGCCGACGTCGAGCCCGAGGCGGAGGATGGCTGCGGGAGCTGCTGCGCCAGCGGCGGCGGCGGCGGCGATGCGCGGGATACGCCTGCCGAGAGCGCCGCGCCGGGGCTCGCCAGCCGACTGGCCGATGGGCTTCGCTATGCCTTCACCGACATCCTCGACGACATCAGCCTCTGGCTGCTGGTGGGCCTGCTGGTCGCCGGGGCCCTGATCGCCCTGGTGCCACCACAGCAGCTGGCCGCCCTGGGCAGCGGCCTGGGGGCCATGCTGGTCATGGCGGTGATCGGCATCCCGCTCTACATGTGCGCCACCGCCGCCACGCCCATCGCCGCCGGGCTGCTGCTGGCCGGCGTCTCGCCCGGCACCGTGCTGGTCTTCCTGATCGCCGCGCCGGTCACCAGCCTGGCCACCCTCGGGGTCTTTCGCCGCGAGATGGGCAATCGGGCCCTGGTGGCCTATCTCGCCGGCATCCTGGCAAGCGCGGTGCTGCTGGGATTGGGCGTGGATGCGGTGGCAAGCTGGTGGCAGCTCGACATCGCCCGCCAGATCGAGGCAGTGAACGAACTGCTGCCGGCCTGGGTCGAGTGGGTAGGGCTCGTGGTGCTGGTCGGGCTGGCGGTGAAACCGCTGCGCCGCACCCTTGCCGGCCACCTGCCCCACCACGCCTGATCCCGGCGACCCGGCGGGCCCCGCCCAACCCGACAAGTCCCCGCCGGGAGAACGATCGACCCCGAAGGAGCCTACATGACGGATCGCCAGCCTCACCCCCGCATCCTGGTCTTTGCCGGCAGCAGCCGCGCCGGATCCTACAACAAGGCACTGGCGCGCCTGGCCGCCGAGCGCATCGAGCAGCTGGGCGGACGCCCCACCTTCATCGACCTGCGCGACCACCCCATGCCGCTCTATGATGGCGACCTGGAGGCCGAACAGGGCCTGCCCGAGAACGCCCTGGTGCTGCGTCGCGGTCTGGCCGACCACGAGGGGCTGCTGATCGCGTCGCCGGAGTACAATGGCTTCATCACTCCGCTGCTCAAGAACACCCTGGATTGGCTGACCCGCCCCCATGAGGGCGAAAGCGGCCTCGCGCTCTTCGAGGGCAAGCTGGCCGCCCTGGTCTCCGCCTCGCCCGGCGGTCTGGGTGGCATCCGCAGCCTGGGGCTGGCCCGCCAGCTGCTGGCCAACATCGGGGTGACGGTGCTGCCGGACCAGCTCGCCGTGGCGAAGGCCGCGGAGGCCTTCGACGACACCGGCCGACTGCGCGACGAGAAGCAGCGGGAGAAACTGGACGCCATCTGCGGCCGACTGGTCGACAGCCTGCACCGGCTGCACGGCTGACCCTCGCCAAGGAACGCGATGCCGATCGGGACACAACGCCTCTGGCGCAGCCGGGTGAAGAACGGCCTGCAGACCCTGCTGATCATGGCCGCCCTGGCCCTGGTGCTGGCGGTGCCCGGCTACCTCCTGGCCGGCGGCCTCGGCATCGTCGTGAGCCTGGGGGTGGTGGTGGCCGGGGCCTTAGCCGGCAGCTGGGTGCCGGCGCGGGTCATCCTCGCCGATGCCGGGGCCGGCCTGCTCCATCGCCACCAGGCGCCCTCGCTCTACCGCCTGCTCGATACGCTCTATCGGCGCGCCGGCCTCACCCGGCCTCCGCAGCTCTTCTACGCGCCCTCGCCCGAGCTCAACGCCTTCGCAGTGGGCACCCGCCACGACGGCGGCATCGCCGTCACCGAGGGCCTGCTGCGCACCCTGACGCTGCGTGAGCTGGCCGGCGTGCTGGCACACGAGGTGAGCCACCTGCGCCATGGCGATACCCGGGTGATGTCCATGGCCGCGGCCATGACCCGGCTCACCCTCTGGCTGACCACGGTGCTTCAGCTCAGCCTGCTGCTGCTGGTGCCGCTGATCCTGGCCGGCGAGCTACGCCTGCCCTGGAGCCTGCTGCTGGTGGTGGCCTTCGCCCCCAGCCTGAGCACCCTGCTCCAGCTGGCCCTCTCCCGCAACCGCGAGTACACCGCCGACCTGGACGCCGTGGCCCTGACAGGCGACCCTGAGGGGCTGGCCTCGGCGCTGGCCGTGCTGGAGCGCCACCACGGCCGCTGGCTGGCCGCGCTGTTCGGCCGCCATCCGCCCGCGGGGCTCGACTGGCTGCGCACCCACCCGCCGACGGAGGAGCGCATCCGCCGGCTGATGGGCGTCGAGGCGACCAGGGACGCCTCCCTGCATGACCATCACGACGACAATCACCACGCGCCACCGGAGATCCTCGAGCGCCCGGGGGCCATGGGCCGGCGCTACTGGATACGCCGCCGGCGCTGAGGCGCTCGCCCCCTCCCCCACTTTCCTGAACGAGCAAGAGAGACCGCCATGAGCGATACGCAAAAGCCCTGGAACAGCCCCATGCCCGAGCCGCAGTTCGACCTGATGCGGCGCATCCTCGCCGCCCCCAGCCCGGTGGGGCTCGAGGCCGCCATGACCTACGGCGTGCTCAAGCCCCACTTCGAGGGCTTCGCCCCGGATAGCTGGCAGCTGCACCAGTTCAAGGGCCACGCCGGCGTGGTGCTGGACACCCATCCGGGCCGCGACGACCTCTTCAAGGTGATGATCATCGGCCATGCCGACAAGATCCGCATGCAGGTGCGCTCCATCGGCGAGGACGGCAAGATCTGGATCAACAGCGACTCCTTCCTGCCCAACGTGGTGATCGGCCACGAGGTCACGCTGTTCAGCGAGGACCCCGAGGCGCCCGGCCGCTACCGGCGCATCGAGGGCGGCACCGTAGAGGCGCTGGGTGCCATCCACTTCTCCGACCCGGCCCAGCGCAACGGCGATAAGGGCATCAAGAAGGAGCAGCTCTACCTCGAGTTGCAGATCCACGGCGAGAACAAGAAACAGCAGGTGGAGAACCTGGGCGTGCGGCCCGGGGATTCGATCCTCCTCGACCGGCCCATCCGCCACGGCTTCAGCCCGGACACCTTCTACGGCGCCTACCTGGACAACGGCCTGGGCTGCTTCGTCACCGCCGAGGTGGCGAGGCTGATCGCCGAGGCGGGCGGCACCGATCAGGTGCGGGTGATGTTCGCCATCGCCAGCTACGAGGAGATCGGCCGCTTCGGCAGCCGGGTGCTGGCCGGAGAGCTCGAGCCCGACGCCATCATCGCCGTGGACGTCAACCACGACTACGTGGCCGCCCCCGGCATCGGCGACCGGCGCATGCAGCCGCTGGAGATGGGCAAGGGCTTCACCATGTCGGTGGGCGCCATCGCCAGCGAGCAGCTCAACCGGATCATCGAGACCACCGCCCGGGAACAGGGCATTCCCATGCAGCGTGACATCGTCGGCGTGGATACCGGCACCGACGGCATGGCCGGGGTGCTCGCCGCCGTGGATTGCGTGGCAACCTCCATCGGCTTCCCGATCCGCAACATGCACACCATCTCGGAGACCGGCTACACCCGGGACGTGCTGGCGGCGATCCATGCCATCACCCATACCGTGCAGGCGCTGGACGCCCTGCCGGACCCGCATCGCGAGTTCCTCGACCACCACCCGCGCCTGGACGAGGCCGGTCTCCTGGCTCACCAGGGTTCCGACAAGCCCGAGAAAACCGACAAGTAACGCACCCAGCGGGTGAGACGCATGCCGCAGGGCGGGCCCAGGGCCCGCCCTGCGGCCTTCTGGACAGCGCTAGCCCAGCGCGGCGAGCGCTTCGGCCAGCACCGGCGCCATGGCGATGGCGTTGCTGTCGTGGGCGATGCAGTCGGTGCTCCACACCTCGCCGACCCCGGCGGCCTCGATCACCGCCAGCGCATCGCCGGCGAACAGCGCGTGGGTGATCGCCACGTCCACCGAGGCGGCCCCGGCGTCGAGCAGCGCCTCGGCGGCGCGGGCGACGGTGTGGCCGGAACTCGCCACGTCGTCCATCAGCACCACCTGGCGGCCGGCGACTTCGATATTCGGCAGCTCGATCTGCACGTTGCGGTCGCCGTTGCGGGTCTTGCGGCAGGTGCCGACCTCGAAGCCGGTGGCCTCGCCGGCCTGACGCACCCACTGCAGGGCCTCCTCGTCCGGCCCCAGCAGCAGGGGGGCGTGGCGCTTCTCGGCGATCAGCGCGGCCAGCCGCGGGGCACCGGAGAGCGCGATGGCGTACTCGAGGGGAATCGCCTGGTCGAGACGCTCGATGCGGTGCAGGTGCGGGTCCACGGTGATCACGGCATCGAACAGCTCGGCGAGGAAGCCGCCGACGATGGTCTGGCTGACGATCTCGCCGGGGTGGAAGGCGATGTCCTGGCGCATGTAGGCGAGATAGGGCGCCACCAGCACCAGGCGGGTCACGCCCTGCTGGCGGGCGTGGCGTGCCAGCAGCAGCAGCTCGACGAGCTTGTCGTTGGGCCGGTCGAGGCTGCGATAGAGCACCAGGGTCTCGGGAAAGGCGCCCGTCTCGGCGAAGGGCAGCCGGAGCTTGAGCTCCTCGTCGGGGAAGCGGTGGCGCTCGACGGCGTGGGCGGGCAGGCCCGCCGCCTCGGCGACGCGCCGCGCGGGGGCCGCCTCGTCCTGGAAATGCAGCAGTGCGCGGGTCATCGAACCTCCCTGTTCAGAACTCGACGTTGAGCCGGATGATCTCCTCGGCGCGGCCGATGGCGATGCCGGTGTCCCGCTCGGTGGACTGGTGGGCGAAGGTCAGCTCGTTGCGGTAGGCGGCATGGACGCGATAGAGCGGCTGGCCCCGGGTCACCGGGTCGCCGATGCGCCGGAGCAGGTCGACCCCGGCTCCCGCCGCCTTGGGGGCACCGGCCAGGCGGGCGATGCGCGCCAGCTTGAGGTTGTCGATGCCGGTGACCACGCCGTCCGCCGCGGCCAGCACTTCGAAGCTGTGGGGGGCCAGCGGCGGGTTTTCCGGGTCGAAGGGCCTGCGGCCCTGGGCCTCGATGATCGCCTGCATCTTCTCGGCGGCCCGGCCGTCATCGAGGATGTCACGGGCGATGCCGAAGCCTGCACCGCCGCGCACGTCCGGGTCGAACTCCAGCATCCGTCCGGCCAGGCGCAGCGCCTTCTGGCGCAGGTCCATGGGCGCCTCGGGGTGGTGGGTGAGCACACGCATAACGTCGCGGGCCTCCAGCACCGGGCCGATGCCGCGCCCCACGGGCTGGCTGCCGTCGGTGATCACCACGTCCAGAGTCAGGCCCATGCGGCCGGCCACGAACTCGAAGAGCCGGCGCAGCTGCCGCGCCTCGGGCATGGAGCGCACCTTGGCATGGGGGCCCACGGGGAGGTCGAGCAGCAGGTGGCTGGAGCCGGCGGCCACCTTCTTGGAGAGGATGGAAGCGACCATCTGGCCCGGGGAGTCGATGGAGAGCGGGCGCTCCACCGAGATCAGCACGTCGTCTGCGGGCGAGAGCTCGCTGGTGCCGCCCCAGGCCAGGCAGCCGCGATGGGTGCGCACGATCTCGCCCAGCACGTCGAAGGGCAGGTCGACGTTGGCCAGCACCTCCATGGTGTCGGCGGTGCCCGAGGGCGAGGTGATGGCCCGCGAGGAGGTCTTGGGACACAGCAGGCCGTGGGCGGCGACGATGGGCACTACCAGCATGGAAGTGCGGTTGCCCGGGATGCCGCCGATGCAGTGCTTGTCGACCACCGGATGCTCGTGCCAGTCGAGGCGGCGCCCCACCCGACTCATGGCATCACTCAGGTAGAAGACCTCCTCGCGGTCGAGCTCGCCGCGGTCGCAGCCCACCACGAAGGCGGTCAGCTCGATCTTGGAGTAGCGAAGCTCGGCGATGTCGCGGATGATGTGCCGGAAGTCGTCCCGGGAGAGCCGCTCGCCGGCAAGCTTGCGGTGCAGGGCGGGTATCGAGGCCGGAGGCTCCGCCTGGGAGACGCTCACCGGATGGCCCGCCTCCACGCCCAGGGCCTCGAAGGCGTCCTCGGAGAGGCCGAGCTGCTGGCAGTCGACGATGGCGGCATCGTCCACCACGTTGAGACTCGCCAGGATACGCTGGCCGTTGGCGCGGATCTCCACCTTGGAGAGCGCCTGGAAGCCCTCGGCGCGATAGAGGCCGCACTCGCGGTGCAGGTAGGCCACGTTCTCGCGGTACGTGTCGATGCCGACCCGCTTGAGCGAGAGCGGCGAGAGGATATCGTCCAGGGCTTCCGCCCGGGTGGCATGGGTCGTCTTCATGACAGCCTTCCTTGCGGCAGGTGCCGGCCTGCCGGCCGCGCGTCACGCGGGTGACGAATGGGCCCATCCTAGCAGCGCCTCAGCGGGGCGTCATTCGGGCGCGGCCAAGGGCCGTGACGGCGTCCCCGTGATCGCGCTAGGCTGGCCGCATCCCGACAGGAGGACCACCGCCCGTGCTCGATGCTGCCCTGGATGCCGGCCACCTCTGGGCCGTGGCCATCACCCTGATCGCCGTCGTGGCCTGCATCCTGCTGCACTACGAGGTGTCGCTGAGGCTTTGGCAACGCCTGGAACAGTCGCGCAGCACCCTGCGCCGGCGCTTCCTCAAGCTGGCCTTCGGCCTTTTCGGGGCGCACATTGCCGAGATATGGCTGTTCGCCGTGGCCATGGCCCTGCTCGGAGAGCACCCACAGGCCGGCGAGCTCGCGGGCATCGCCGCCGTCAACTTTCTCGACTACGTCTACTTCTCGGCGATCACCTACACCACCCTGGGCTATGGCGACCTCTTCCCCACCGGCCCGATCCGCTTCCTGACGGGCACCGAGGCGCTGATCGGCTTCATGCTGATCACCTGGTCGGCCTCTCTCACCTTCCTCGAGATGCAGCGTCACTGGTCGGCCCGGCAGGAGCGCTGAGCCATCCGCGGCGAGGAGGATGCTACCGCGTGCGGCCAAGCGCAGGCTCAGGGCAGGCGACCCTCTCGCGCCAGGCGCTTCCTTACCCAGCGGTCATAGCACCAGCGCAGCGCCGGCTTGAGCCCCGGCAGGCCGATCAGCCAGGCCAGGGGCCTGAGGCGTGGCACCCGGCGCATCAGCAGGATATAGGCGTCGATTCCATCCATGATGCGCCCGCCCTCCTCCTCTACATGCAGGGAGAGCAGCGCTGCCTGGGGGTCGACGCCCTTCTCGCGCAGCGTCGCCTGGTGCTCGGTCACGTCCCGCCACGCCACCTGGTCGCCGGCTCCCCCCGCCCAGCGCTCGTAGCGGGCACGATCCCGCCGGCAGACGGGGCAGGCACCGTCGTAGTAGACCTTGAGCGGTGGCAGTACGGTCATCGAATCACTCTCCTTCATTTGAGGCCTACCGCGGCAGACTCTACTCGGCCGTGGGGGTTCACCAAACGGCGGCACGCCTCGGCACGATGTGCCTTACCAATATGCGGGATTGTCGAACGCCGTGACACACCGCGGCACACCGGGCAGGAACGTCATCTCATGCCCATCCAGCGCCTGCCCGAGCCAGCCTTCGGGCTGGGACAGCCTGAAGGGCGCCGTCTCTTCGGAGACCGGCGTGAAGCCGACACGCGAATAGAACGCCGGGGCCCCGTAGGTGAAGACCCGCGTCACGCCCCGCTCCTTCAGCCGCTCGAGGCCGAAACGAATCAGGCGCTGCCCGATGCCCTGGCCTTGGTAGTCGGGATGCACCGCCACCGGTGACAGCAGGAAGGCCTCGACCGGGGTATCGAACCTGAGCCTCGAGAAGAAGATGCCTGCCACGGCCCGGCCCTTCTCCATGGCCACGAACCCCAGGACATCCCGCGGGTCGGTATCAGCCACCAACTTGCGCACCAGGCCCCCGACCCGTTCGCCTTCTGCCGGCCCCTCGGCGTCGGAAAAGGTCCTTGCAAACAGTGCCTGGACCTCTGCCGCCTGGTGCGCTGCAAACCGTGCCAACTGCATTGCCTGGCCTCCTCTCGATAGGGCGTGACAGCCAACCTGCAGGGAAAATGGCCGTGCACGTCGCCTGCGCTCATGAGGCCGAGGCAGGAAGTCAGCCGGACGCGGGCCTGCTCCGCAATATGCTCCAGCACACATCATCCCTTGGGTGGGGTATCCACCAGCCGGGCCTTGAGCCACGCCACGGCGCGACTTGCCCGGGCGGAAAGCGGCGATGTCCTGTCCAGATTTTACGGATTTTTTAGATGGCTCTGTGATGCCATGAGGGCTCTGTCTCCCCTGCCAGATGGCATAACCGCAGAACGTCGAGGAGGCTACCATGCGCGAGAGCGTACTCCGTGAGCAGTGGCTCAACTGGGCGCCAATCCTCAAGGTGCTCTCCGTGCTGTGGCTGGTCCTGGCGGTCTTCATGATGGTGCCCTGGCTGGTCCTGGTCATCGAGGAAGAGCCCGATGCACGCGCCTTCGCCCTGTCCACCGGCATCGTGCTGGCCTCGGTGGCCATCAGCTTGCTGGCCACGCTGCGTATCACGGTTTCCCTCAAGCCGTGGCAGATGTTTCTGGTCACCACGCTCAGCTGGGTGAGTATCAGTACCTTCGCCAGCCTGCCGCTGGTGCTGGGGGCGCCACAACTCACCTTCACCAACGCCGTGTTCGAGTCGGTGTCGGCCATTACCACCACCGGCTCCACCGTCCTGTCGCGCATCGACCAGCTTTCCGATGGCCTCAAGCTATGGCGCGGCATCATGCAGTGGCTGGGCGGCATCGGCATCATCGTCATGGGCATCGCCATCCTGCCGTTCCTGAAGGTAGGCGGCATGCGGCTGTTCCACACCGAATCCTCCGACTGGTCCGACAAGGTCATGCCGAAAACAGGCGGCATCGCCAAGGCAACGCTCGGCATCTACTGCGGCTTCACGCTCACGGCGATGCTCGCCTACTGGCTGGGTGGCATGGCACCGCTGGATGCCGTGGTGCATGCCATGACCTCACTGGCGACCGGTGGCTTCGCCAATTCCGATGCCTCCTTCGGTGCCTATGCCGAACAGCCCCACCTGCTATGGCTGGGCTCCCTGTTCATGCTGATGGGCGCCCTGCCCTTTGTCCTCTACATCCGCGTGTTGCGCGGGGCACGGATGGCGCTATGGCGGGATCAGCAGGTGCATGGGCTGCTGATCCTGCTGGCCACGGTCTGTCTGTTGCTGACCCTGTGGCGCATGTGGCTGGGCACCCCACCCTTCGAGGCACTCACCCATGTGGTCTTCAACGTCATCTCCGTGGTCACCACCACCGGCTACGCCTCGGATGACTACACCCTGTGGGGCCCGATGGCGACGGTTGCCTTCTTCTACCTCACGTTCGTGGGAGGCTGCAGTGGCTCGACCGCCGGGGGCATGAAGATCTTCCGCTTCCAGGTCGCCATGCTGCTACTGGTCAGCCAGCTGCGCTTTCTCAACCACTCCAGCGGCGTCTTTGTCTCGCGCTACAATGGCCAGACGCTGACCGACGAGATCACGCGGGGCGTGGTGGCGTTCTCGTTCTTTTTCTTCCTGACCATCGCCGGGCTGGCACTCGGCCTATCCCTGATGGGGCTGGACTTCATCACGGCGCTCTCGGGCGCCGCCACGGCGGTGGCCAATGTGGGGCCGGGGCTCGGCGACATCATCGGCCCATCAGGCAACTTCATCCCTCTCCCTGACGCCGCAAAGTGGCTGCTGTGCGTCGGCATGCTGATGGGGCGTCTGGAGATCCTGACGGTGCTGGTCCTCCTGACCCCGATGTTCTGGCGGCGATAGATCACCATGCAAAAGGCCCTTGAGAAGACCATGCAGGAGCTCGAAGAACACACGGCCAGTCCGTCGCGTCACCCAGCGCCCATTCGGCTGTTAGTCGCACTGAGCGGTGGCGCAGAGGATGCCGCTCTGGTGCGTGCCGCCCATCGCCTGGCGACGCGTGACCGCGTCCAGTGGTGTGCCGCCTACGTCGAGAGCGACAGAGAGGATCCGCAGCGACGGCTGATGCTGGAGCGCGACTTTGCCCAGGTCCAGCGCCTGGGCGGCGATGTCCGCGTGGTCTCGGGACAGGATCGTGCCCGCGAACTGTTGGCACTGGCGAACGAGCTGAAGGTTGCCACCCTGTTGGTCGGCCATGGGCGCCCCTCGGGCTGGCGGTTCTGGCGTCGCCCTCTGGCAGAGCGTCTGGCCCGCCTGGGCGGACCCTTCGACCTCGTGGTGGCCGCCGAGGCACGCCAGCGGCCACGCTTTCGTCCTCGCCCCCGCCAACGCCCCGGGCTGTGGCGGGATGCCGGCATTGCCGTGAGTTCGACCCTGGCGGCCCTGGGCCTGTCGGCGGGCCTGAAGTCCTGGCTGGCACTGGGCAATCTCTCCTTGCTGTTTCTCGGCGCGGTACTGCTCAGCGCCACCCTGGCAGGAACCCGCTCCGCCATGCTGGCCGCCGTGCTGGGGTTTGTCAGTTTCAATTTCTTCCTGACCGAACCGCGCTACTCGCTGGCCATGGTAGAGGACGATCAACTGGTCACCGTGGTGGTCTACCTGCTGGTCGCCGTGGTGGTCGGGCAACTGGCGGGCAGCGCCCGAACCCGCCTGCTCGCCCTGCGGGCGAGCCGCGAACAGACCTACCAGCTGCTGACCTTCTCCCGAGAGCTCGCGGTGGCAACGGACCGGCACCGCGTCGGCGAGGTGGGCGTGGCCACCCTGATGCGCTGGCTCGGTTGTCCGGTGGTGATGCTGGATGCCACCGATGAAGAGGGTGATGTGGCACTGCTCCATAGTGCACCGGCCGGACATCAGCTCGCCCCCGACGCCAAGACCGCCGTGGCCTGGAGCCGTCTCCATCGTCGTCCCAGCGGCAAGGGGACCGAGCAGCCGCTGGACACCGACTGGCAGGTCATTCCGCTGGTGGAACAGGGGCGGCTGGTAGCGCTGGTCTGCCTGGCCCTCGGACAACGGGAGCACCCACCATCCCCCGACGAGGACGGACGCATCGATGCCATGCTGCGCCTGCTGACACTGGCGCTGGAGCGCACCCGCCTGGTCGCCGACCTGGAGGCATCGCGGCTTTCCGAGGAGAACGAGCGCCTGCGCTCGGCCCTGTTGTCATCGGTTTCCCATGACCTGAGAACGCCCCTGGCCTCGATCATCGGCTCTGCCAGCACCCTGCGTGATCTTGCCGATCAGCTCAGCCAGGCCGACCGCGGCGAACTCCTCGACGGCATCCTGAGTGAAAGTGAGCGACTCGACCGTTACATCCAGAACCTGCTGGACATGACCCGCCTCGGGCAGGGTGGCCTCAAGCTGGAGCGCGACTGGATTTCCGTGGAGGACCTGGTGGCCAGCGCCCTGCGGCGCCTGGGACCTGCGCTGCGGGGGCTTCACGTGCAGCGCGATTGGCCGGAGGACCTCCCGCTCTTGCACGTGCATCCGGCGCTCATCGAACAGGCGCTGGTCAATGTCATCGAGAATGCGGCGCGCTTCTCGCCGCCAGGCGGGACGCTGCGCCTTGAGGCCGGGGTCGAGTCGGGTCAGCTATGGCTCGCGGTGACCGATCAGGGCCCCGGCATCGAGCCCCACCTGCGCGAACGAGTGTTCGACATGTTTTATACCGGCGGCGAGGGCGATCGCGGCCGCCATGGCAGCGGCCTGGGGCTGGCCATCTGTCGCGGCATGCTCGGCGCCCATGCCGGCAGCATCGTCGCCGAGCCTGGCCACGAGGGAACCGGCACGCGCATCGTGATGCGCCTGCCACTGCCCGACGCCACCGAGGAGCCTCGCCACCATGCCGAATGAACCCCACCGCATCCTGGTCATCGACGACGAGCCGCAGATTCGTCGCTTCCTGCGCATCAGCCTGGTCTCCCAAGGCTTCGTGGTCTACGAGGCGGCGAATGGTCGCGAAGGGCTGATGCTGGCTCTGAAGGAAGTCCCCGATCTCGTCCTGCTGGACCTGGGCTTGCCCGACATGGACGGCCAGGCGGTGCTCGACCGGCTGCGCGCGCGCAGCCAGATGCCCATCATCGTGGTCTCGGTGCGCGGCCAGGAGGGGGAGAAGGTCCGGGCACTCGACCATGGCGCCAACGATTACGTGACCAAACCCTTCGGCATCCAGGAACTGTTGGCACGCATCCGTGCCCTGTTGCGCCTTCGCGAGGTCTCCCAGGAGATCTCGGAAGGCCAGCGCTACCGCGGCAACGGACTGGTGATCGACCCCGTCGAACGGCGTGTCTGGCGTAACGGCTCGCCCGTTCACCTGACACCCAAGGAGTATGCCGTGCTCGAACGCTTATGCCGCCACAGCGGCCGGGTCGTCACCCAGACACAGTTGTTGCGCGAAGTGTGGGGGCCGAGTCACGCCGACGATACCCACTACTTGCGCATCGTGATCAGCAAGCTGCGCCAGAAGCTCGGTGATGATCCCGCTGACCAGTCATTGCTGCAGACCGAGGCCGGTATCGGCTACCGCCTGATGATCGAGCCCGAACGCGCCGACGATCCTGCCGACGACGAGAAGGAGACCCTGTCGTGAAGATCATCATCCTTGGCGCCGGCCAGGTCGGCGGCACCCTGGCCGAGCACCTGGCCCGGGAGGAGAACGACATCACGGTGGTGGACACCGACGGTGAGCGCCTGCGCGAGCTGCACACCCGCCTGGACATCCGCACGGTGTCCGGGGCCGGCTCCTACCCCATGGTGCTTCGCCAAGCGGGCTGCGAGGATGCCGACATGCTGATCGCGGTGACCAACTCCGACGAGGTCAACATGATCGCCTGCCAGGTGGCCCACACCCTGTTCCGCACGCCGACCAAGATCGCCCGGGTGCGCGCCGCCGCCTACCTGACTCGCAAGGGGCTGTTCGCCCACGAGGCGGTGCCCATCGACGTGCTGATCAGCCCCGAGCAAGTGGTCACCGACTATATCCGTCGGCTGATCGAGCACCCCGGCGCCCTGCAGGTGCTGGAGTTCGCCGACGGCCGGGTGCAGCTGGTGGCGGTGCGGGCGATCTACGGTGGCCCGCTGGTGGGCCAGGAGCTGGGCTTCCTGCGCCGCCACATGCCCAGCGTGGACACCCGGGTCGCGGCCATCTACCGGAAAGACCGACCGATCATCCCGCGCGGCGACACCGTGATCGAGGCCGACGATGAGGTCTTCTTCCTCGCGGCACGCCGCGACATCCGCGCGGTGATGAGCGAGCTGCGCCGCCTCGACCGCGATTTCCGCCAAGTGATGATCGCGGGCGGCGGCAACATCGGCGAGCGCCTCGCCGAGCACCTGGAGCACAGCCACCGGGTCAAGATCATCGAGCATGACCTCGAGCGCTGCACCCAGCTCTCCGAACGCCTCGACCGCACCGTGGTGCTGCACGGCAGCGCCACCACCAAGCGGCTGCTGGAAGAGGAAAGCATCGAGGACTGCGACATCTTCTGCGCGCTGACCAACGACGACGAGGTCAACATCATGTCGTCGATGCTGGCCAAGCGCATGGGTGCCAAGAAGGTGCTGACGCTGATCAACAACGCCGCCTACGTGGACCTGGTGCAGGGCGGCGAGATCGACATCGCCATCTCGCCCCAGCAGGCCACCATCGGCAGCCTGCTGACCCACGTGCGGCGCGGCGACATCGTCAACGTCCACTCGCTGCGCCGCGGTGCGGCCGAGGCCATCGAGGCCATCGCCCATGGCGATACCCAGTCGTCCCGGGTGGTGGGACGCGCCATCGGCGAGATCGACCTGCCCCAGGGCACCACCATCGGCGCCGTGGTGCGCGGCAAGGAGGTGCTGATCGCCCATGACGACGTGGTGGTGGAGTCCGGCGACCACGTCATCCTGTTCGTGATCGACAAGCGCCGGCTACGCGACGTGGAGCGGCTCTTCCAGGTCGGGTTGACGTTTTTTTAAGAAAGGACTGCACGCGGCCAGAAGCGGCCATTGAGTTTTTCCTGATGTATAACGCCGGTCATAAGGGGCGCCCTGACAAGGGCGTCCCGTGGAGGGCCAACGGCCCGGAACAGACTTAATGGCTTTGTTAATTTGCAGCTCCACGCCGACTACGACCATGTGATTATTTCCTGCGGCGTGTACGCCACAAACCCCACCCGCCAACAATGAGAAGAAAAAGGTTTGCCTTCAGTGACGCTCCCCAAAACTGAATGCTAGCGGATTGCTGCTCCAACATTGCTGGCGTTGCATCCTGATAAGGAAGGGAGGCTCCAGAAAATTCCAGGAAGCTGAAAACAGCTCCTAAGAGCCCAATCACAACGAAAATGAAGCTCCCTACTCGCATGCTATTCCTGCAATTTAACAGGTATTAGATAGCGTGCTCGATATTTCACTTAAACGCGCATGCCCGTTCAACAATGCTATGCTGCGCGCTCGAGCACCTCTCATCCTATTGAAATCCCTATTAATTAAATATAGTTCGGCAGTATAACACCAATCATCGTGCATGCTGTATATCTCCAATGAACGTGCCTGCTGCCTTTGCCAGCATGTCCGCTATGGGTCGCGAACAGTCAATAATGATTCCATCAGCATAGACTAACATTCATCATTCGGCCAGAAGCGGACCATTCCGTCGGAATCATCTACTCAGCACTGTTGGTGCACGCTTCGCAAAAAAACCTTGGTTTTCTTTACGCCATAATCTCACATTGGTGGCCATGCCAGCATCGGATACCGGCATGGGAAGCAAAGGATCGAGATGTGTCCGACAAGGCTCCATGATGGCACCTAACTGGAGCTCCTGAAACAGAGCCTGGTAGGCCGTCCGGCCGCATTCTCCCAATCACAGCCATGAGGGTGGCCATCTCGGCGGTCAATTACTCGGCGCTTTTCTCGAGCGCGGATATTCCTTGGACGAGCAGCTTGTCGATCCGACGCCCATCCATATCGATGACCTCGATCCGCCAGTCGCCGACGGTGACGTGCTGGCCCACCTGCGGCAGTTCTCCTGCTTGGTGGAGCACGAGGCCGGCCACGGTCTCGTAACCAGATTCTTCCTCCAGCGTGAGACCGATGTGGTCGGCGAACTCGTCGACGGGCATCCACCCGGCGACAAGCAGCGAGCCGTCAGCGCGTTCGACCAGCTTGGGCTCGTCCGCCTCCGAGTCATCGAATCCCCCTGTGATCGCGCCGAGGATGTCCATCGGAGTGATGATGCCCTCGAAATGGCCGTACTCGTCGTAGACGAGCAGCATTTGGGCGGGGGCCGCCTTGAGCTGCTCGATCACCTGCATGGCCGGCAGGGCGTCGTGGACCACCGGGGCAGGCCATGCAAGAGACCTGGGGTCGAAGCCCTCCTCTTCCACCTGGAGGAGGTCATGGCTTTGCAGGATACCGACGATGTCGTCCTGACCACCTTCACGTAGTGGTAGGCGTGACCGGCCAGAGGCGCGCAGTCGGGCGAGGATCTCGGCACGGGTTTCGCCGACACTTGCAATCTCGACTTCATGACGAGGGGTCATCAAGCCGCGCGCAAGGCGATCGGCGATGCGCATGACAGCAGTGATCATCCGGGTTTCGCCCTTTTCGATGGTGCCAGCCCCCTCCGCCTCGACGATGATCATCCGGATCTCCTCGTCGCTGACGGTGACCTCCCGCTTGCCCGAGTGTCCGAGCAAGGTGAGGACGAGCTTGCCCGACCGGACCAGAAGCCAGACGAGCGGCAAGGCGGCGCGAGAAAGCAGATGCATCGCCGGCGCCACACGGGAAGCGACCGTCTCCGGGTTGGCCAGCGCGATCTGCTTGGGAACGAGTTCACCGATGATCAGAGAGAGGTAGGTGATCACGACCACGACGATACCCACGCCTAGTGGATCGGCCAGCCGTGCTGGAACCCCGAGGCCCGGCAGCGCGTCGGCGAGTCGGGCACCCAGCGTCGCCCCGGAGAAGGCACCGGAGAGTACGCCGACCAAGGTGATGCCGATCTGGACCGTCGAGAGAAACCGCGCAGGGTCTGCGGAAAGGGCAAGGGCGATCCTCGCGCCACGGGAGCCATCCGCGGCCCGCGTCTTGAGGCGCGTAGAGCGAGAAGAGACGATCGCCAGCTCCGACATGGCAAGCAGGCCGTTCAGTACGATCAGGGACAGAACGATGAGGATTTCGAGGAGCATGATAGCCGGCAAGGTGACGACGGCGAGAGGCGGTCGGGAGAGGGCGCTAAGAATAAGAAGTAGAGCAGCAGCGCGAGTGCCCCTTGATCATGGCACATATCGTGGTCCTCGACATGGGCATCAGCGGTGCTTTCCCTGAGCCGGAACCGACGCATTGCCCCGGCCGCCGGGCCGGGGCAATGCAAGACTTGCCCAGTCTCACAGCATGCGCTTCAGCTCCCCATAGTCACCGTCGATGCGCAGTACCACGGTCACCTCGTTGTCGTTGCGGTTGCGGAAGAACCAGCCGTGGTTCCCGGTGAAGGCCGCTTCCAGTTCGCCTTCGTCCTCGGGCACGCCGCGGCCCTTCTCGTAGCTGATCGAGTTGCCGTTGCCATCACCGTGGGTGTCGAAGTTGATCGGCCCCCCGTCGGACGACCAGGCGAACGTCGCGACGGCGCCCTCTTCCATGGTCAGCTTGTACTCGGTGCCTTCGCCCGGGGTCAGGGTAAAGCTCACCTCGTCACGCCAGGTGGTCGCTACCTCGGGAGTTTCCGAAGCCTCTTCCTGGGACGAGGAGGCGTCAGCCACCGCCTGGCTGGCCTCGGGTTGCGGTTCATCCTGGGCAGGCTCGGAAGAGGTCACTGGGTCAGCCGCGCCACTTGAAGCTGAAGCGGTCGCCGGCTGCTCTGGGGTTGCCTCGGGCGAGGTGTCGGCGGTGGCTTGGCGTTCTGCCGAGGCCTGGGGCGCCGGCTCTGTGACGACCGGCGATGCCTCGTCCGCGGCGGCCTGTGAGGCTTCCCGGTCGAGTTCGGCCTCCTCGGCCAGCTGCTGCTTGATTTCCCCCATCTCGGTGAGGCCCAGCAGGCGCCCGGCGCCGGTGGGGTCGATGGCGTACTCCGCGGGCAGCACCACGGTCACCAGCAGGCCAGCAGCCACCACCGCAGCCACCAGGGTGGAACGGATCAGCTTGCCGGTCGAGGGCAGCTCGGCACGGGTGGGTAGATCGGTGTTGTACATCGTGGACTCCCTGAATCAGGCGACGAAATAGCCGGTGAGCTGATAGCCGATCAGCACGAAGCCGGCGCACATCATGGCGACGTTGGCGGTGTAGGCGTGGCGCAGGAATCCGGCGGTGCGACGCCAGAAGCCCATGACGATGAGGATGGCACTCAGGGCCAGCAGCTGGCCCACCTCTACCCCGACGTTGAACGCCAGCAGGTTGGCCAGCAGGCCGTCAGGCGAGATCTCGTACTCGATGATCTTGGTCGACAGGCCGAAGCCGTGGAAGAAGCCGAAGATCAGCGTCGCCGCCTTGGTGTTGGGCTGAACGCCGAACCAGCGCTGGTAGGCGCCAATGTTGTCCAGCGCCTTGTAGACGACGGAGAGCCCGATGATGGCATCGATGAGATAGCTGTTGATGCCGATGTTGAAGTACACCCCCAGCAGCATGGTCGTGGAGTGACCGATGGCGAAGAGGCTGACGTAGATGGCGATGTGCTGCATCCGGTAGAGGAAGAAGATCACCCCCAGCAGAAACAGGATGTGGTCGTACCCGGTCACCATGTGCTTGGCGCCGAGGTAGACGAACGAGATCAGGTGAACGCCATAGATCTCCTGGATGTAGCCCTTGTCACCTTCGGCGACGGCATGGGCAAGGGCATCACCGCTGGCTCCCAGGAGCATCACCAGCAGCGTAAGCAGGGTCAGGGCATGGCGTCGGGCCTTGTCAGGCACGCCGAACGCCTCCCCCATTCGGGATGGGAACATGAAACCTCCACGGGTCTGTCTTGGGTATCGGCCGTCCGGTGGACGGCCCCGGTCATCCAGCGATGACCGACCGTGGAGGGCGCTCCAGGCGATAGACGCGGCGCAGCGGAACGCCGTGCTGGGCACCGATCCGCAGGGCGTCACGGAAGAGCGATGCCAGACTCACGCCTGCCGCGAGACGGTCCGCCGTCTCGTGGAAGTGGCTGCCACTCTCGTGATGCAGGTGGCGACCGTCCCCGTGGTCATGCTCATGGACATGGGAGTGCCCATGGTGTTCCCTTTCCACCGCCTGGTACGCCGCCTCGCTCGCTGCCGTGCTCAGCGGCCCATGGGCACGCGACTCGCCGGCACTGGTCAGCACCAGGCCCGGGACGATGAGCAGCAGCAGGAGCAGGTAGCCGAGACGATGGCGCAGCCGGTGGAGCATGAATAGCCAACCAGGATGACAAGGGAAACCGGGGCGCAGGTGCCGGGCCGCGACGGGCGGCATTGGCACGCTGCCGGCAAGAGCCTAACATCCTCCCTAGGGGGATAGGAACAACGACAGGGAGCCTAAACATGCCACCACATACCCACGAGAGCCACCCCGACATCATCAAGCGGCTCAACCGCGCCCGGGGCCACCTGCAGAGCGTCACCCAGATGATCGAGGAAGGGCGCCCCTGCCTGGACATCGCCCAGCAGCTGCACGCCGTGGAGAAGGCCATCCAGCAGGCCAAGCGCACCCTGGTGCAGGATCACATCGACCACTGCCTGGACGCGGCCATTGGTGCCAGGACGGAGGGCCAGCAGGCCCAGATCGAGGACTTCAAGGCCATCGTCCGCTACCTGTAGCGGCGTGATTGGCCCCACCGGCTCCACCCGCCCTTCCACCATCGATGACAAGGCATGCCTTGCGTGCTCAGGCGTGCGCTTCTGTCACTAGCGCCGGCCACAGACGCGCGGCCAGCAGGGTGGCGGCCAGGGCCAGGATGGCCAGGACCGCGAAGGCGGACATCATGCCCAGGGCACTCCCCAGCCAGCCGGCCAGCGGATAGGCCACCAGCCAGCAGGCGTGGGAGAGCGAGAACTGGGCGGCGAACAGCGCCGGGCGCTCCTCGGCCGCGCAGGACTGCTTGAGCAGCCGGCCGGTGGGGGTCATCACCATCGAGGCCCCGGCGCCCAGCACGAACCACAGCAGCAGCAACGTCACGAAGCCAGGCGCCGTCAGCCCCGCCAGCAGGCTGGCACTCATCAGCAGGCCGCCCGCCAGCATCACCGGCCGCTGGTCCAGGCGCTCCAGTATCTTTGGCAGGGTAAGGGCAACGACCATCGAGCCACCGCCCGCTGCCGCAAAGGCGATCGCCACCTGGGTCTCCCCCAGGCCCAGCGCATGACGCACGTAGACCACGGTATTGACGATCTGCATGGCGCCGGCCGCGGCCACCGCCATGTTGAGGGCGAGCAGCCCACGCAGCCGTGGGGTGGCGAGATAGCGACTCATGCCCTGGGTCAGCCTGGCCCAGACGCCGCCGCCAGCCGTCTGCGGATGCGGCGAGGGCAGCGACACGCTGACCACCAGCAACGCCGAGAGCAGGAAGGCCGCCGCATTCAACACGAACAACAGGTTGAAGGACATTACCACCAGCAGCAGGGCGGCGAGCAGCGGGCTCAGCAGGTTCTCCAGGTCATAGGCCAGGCGCGACAGCGAGAGCGCCCGGGTATAGCGGCGCTCGTCCTCGAAGATATCTGGGATCGTGGCCTGGAACACCGGCGTGAAGCCCGCCGAGCAGGCGTTGAGCAGGAAGATCAGCAGGTAGATCTGCCACACCTCTGTCACGAACGGCAGGCTCACCACCACTGCGGCGCGCAGCAGGTCGAGGGTGACCAGCAAGGCACGCCGTGGCAGCCGGGTGGCATAGGCGCCGACCACCGGGGCGATGCCCACGTAGGCGATCATCTTGATCGCCAGTGCCGTGCCCAGTACCTCACCGGCGCGCTCCCCGGCAAGGTCGCTGGCTAGCAGCGCTAGGCCGACCGTGGTCAGCCCGGTGCCGATCAGGGCGATCACTTGTGCGGAGAACAGGTGGCGATAGCGACGATCCCGAATCAGCTCCATACCGCTCCTCTTGTTGACGCGGGGTGACCCGAGGCCACCAGGCATGTCAATTCATATCCCCCCCAGGGGGATATAGGAAGCCTAGCGACTGCCGACCAGGAGGACAATTGATGCTGGGCAACTCAAGACGAGATCGCGCATCATGCAGGGGCGCAACAACGCCATACCGGGCACAACCCGGCGACCGCGATGAGCTCCGTTACCAGATAACGCCCGGCGCGCGGCTCATTCGTGGCTGACAGCAGAAAGAAAACACACCTTTTTCTTTCAATAGAAAGGTTTACGCAATTCCTTTACAAAAAACCGCCCCTCCAGGGCATCCTGGAGGGGCGGTCAACGTGTGTAAAGAAAACGACCGGATAGCATACAGAAGCTTTCGGCCAGAAGCGGACGATTGATCAAAGCTAATATAACGCTTGAGCTATCGGGCGTCGTAAGGACGTGTCGACTTAAAGAGCAATTAGGAAAATCACTCCTCCCCGAGCAGCTCACCTTCTTCATTCAGTACATGCAGGAAAACAGCAAGGCTGCCAAGCCCCCTCTGTTGTCAGGATTGATGTCGTGTGTCCGTGAAATCCTGAAGCGTGGGAAGGGGAGTCAAATTCCACGGTTAATCGAAGGGTTGTGGCCAGTTCTACGTGGACGAGCCAGCTACTTCATTCCGGTCGATGCTGCCTTCTGGAAGCGTTGGATCAATGGCTGCCGACTGCATTGCGTGACAAGGCGACAGTAGAAGTGTCCCAGAACCCGGCGTCGGAAATGACAGGTGATGATTTCAGATGTCAATCTTGCCCGGTGGTGTGGGAGGACGGGGGAGGCAACCCCCCCTCCTACTCACTCGGTGCGTGATCGAGCAGTTTAGAACTTGAACAATGCACCGACGGAAAACAGATCGATGTCATTATCAATATCATACCACTCCCACTCACCGACAATACCGAGCTGGTCAGTGAACATATATTGACCGCCGAGACCATACATGAGGTCGGTGCCATCGTCGTCAATGCCGGAAGCAGCACCACCCCCTTTAACATCCCACATAATCATGCCGAACTTGCCGAACACGCCGAACTGCTCGTTGAGCGGCAGAATGCCTTTCGCAGCGAGCGTCCAGCCGTCCGCTTCGGCGCTGATTGCCGAACCGTCTACGGATCCACTGGTCTCACCAAAATCTACCCAGGCGGCCTCGAAGGCGATATTCGAGTTCATCTCCCAACCGCCGAAGATCTTCCAGCTGGTATCCTCATCGTCGCAATTGGTGACACCATCACACGCATCGATGGTCGCCTGCCCGATGCCCGCTCCACCATAGAAGCCACTCTCTGCGAGGGCATCACCCGTCAGACCCAGCGTCAACAAAATGGCACCAATTATTTTCGTTTTGTTCATGACCTGCTCCTAAGTAGCAACCCCGCAAGAATCATCCGGACAAACCTTTTATACCTGCTGTGTAACAGTATAGTGTAGTTCGACTGACCTTCCCCTCTACCTGTCGGACACGACATCGCCCATCCGCGGGTGATGGGCGATGCGCGTGCCTGGGTTGGCGGGTCGGCGTCAGCTGGAGGGGAAGTTCAGCTGAGCCTGTTCCCGTGAGTTCTGGGCGGGCCAGCGCTGGGAGACGGCCTTGCGGCGGGTATAGAAGCGCACCGCGTCGGGACCGTAGGCGTGGAGGTCACCGAACAGGGATTCCTTCCAGCCGCCGAAGCTGTGGAAGGCCACCGGCACGGGCAGCGGCACGTTGATGCCCACCATGCCCACCTCGATGGCATCGCTGAAGCGCCGGGCGGCCTCGCCGTCGCGGGTGAACACGCAGGTGCCGTTGCCGTACTGGTGGGCGTTGATCAGCGCGATGGCCTCCTCGAAGGTCGCCACGCGCACCACGCAGAGCACCGGGCCGAAGATCTCGTCGCGGTAGATACCCATCTCCGGGGTCACCCGATCGAACAGGGTGGCGCCCAGGAAGTAGCCCGGCGATGCCTTGACCAGCGGGTGCTGGCGACCATCGACCACCAGCTCGGCACCGGCCGCCTCGCCCTGCTCGATATAGCCCGCCACCTTGTCGCGGTGGGCGGCGTTGACCAGGGCGCCCATGTCGAGGCCCTTTTCGGTGCCGGGGCCGATCTTCAGGGTGCGGGCCTGTTCGCCGACCTTCGCCACCAGGTCATCGGCGGTGACATCACCCACGCACACCGCCACCGAGATCGCCATGCAGCGCTCGCCGGCACTGCCGAAGGCGGCGCCGATCAGGGTGCTGGCGGCGTTGTCCAGGTCGGCGTCGGGCAGCACCACGGCATGGTTCTTGGCCCCGCCCAGTGCCTGCACGCGCTTGCCGTTGTCGGCACCGCGGCGGTAGATCGATCTAGCCACCGGGGTGGAGCCGACGAAGCTGAGCGCCTTCACCTCGGGGGCGTCGATCAGCGCCTCCACGGCCTCGCGGTCGCCGTGCACCACCTGGAAGAGCCCGGCGGGCAGGCCCGCCTCCGCCAGCAGCTCGGCCATCTTGAGGGCGGCGGAGGGTACCTGCTCGGAGGGCTTGAGGATGAAGGCATTGCCGCAGGCCAACGCCATGGGGTACATCCACAGCGGCACCATGGCCGGGAAGTTGAACGGCGTGATGCCGGCGACGATGCCCAGCGGCTGGTGGTTGGACCAGGTGTCGATGCCCGGGCCGGCGTTATGTGAGTACTCGCCCTTGAGCAGCTCCGGCACGCCGCAGGCGTACTCGACGTTCTCGATGCCGCGCTTGAGCTCGCCCATGGCGTCCTCGAGCACCTTGCCGTGCTCCCTGGCGACCAGGGCGCAGAGCTCATCGGCGTCGCGCTCCAGCAGCATCTTGAAGCGGAACATCACCTGGGCGCGCTTGGCCGGCGGGGTATCGCGCCAGGCGGGCTGTGCCGCCCGGGCGGCGTCGATGGCGCGCTCCACGGTGGCGGTGTCGGCCAGGGGCACGCGGCCGATCACCTCGGCGCTGGCCGGATTGGTCACGTTCAGGTGGCGGTCGCCGTCCAGGCGCTCGCCACCGATCCAGTGGGTCAGGATCTGCATGTCGCGTCCTTGTGGGTCAGACTTCACGGCCGAGCAGGGCCTCGTTGAAGGGGTAGCGGGAGAGCTTCTCGACCCCGGTCTCGGTGATCAGCACCTCCTCCTCTAGCTTGACGCCATCGGCGGCGCCCACCTCGCCGATGTAGCTCTCCACCGAGACCACCATGCCGGGCTCGAGGACGCCGTCCTTGGAGAAGCGGTCGAAGTCCATGTGGTGCGCCACCAGCGGTGTCTCGCCGTGCATGCCCACCCCGTGGATGATCGAGGGGTAGCGGCGATCCAGGAAGCGCTCGGGGATCTTCCAGGCCGTCTCGGCGATCTCGCGGTAGCTCATGCCGGGCTTGAGGATGCCCATGTTGTGGTGCACCTGGTCATAGGCCATGCGGTAGAGCTCGCGCTGGTAGGCGCTGGGCCGGCCCGGCCCGACGTGGAAGGTGCGCGAGAAGTCGGAGTAGTAGCCGTGGCAACCGATGGTGTCGGTGTCCAGGGCCACCAGCTCGCCGGGGCGGATCTTGCGGTCGCTGGCCTCGTGGAACCAGGGGTTGGTGCGCGGCCCGGAGTTGAGCAGGCGGGTCTCGATGAACTCGCCACCGCCGCGGATCACCTCGCCGTACATGATGGCGAACAGCTCGTTCTCGGTGACGCCGGGCTTGATCGCAGCCTCCACCTCGGCCACCGAGGCCTCGCTTGCCGCCATGGACTGGGCCAGGCAGGCGATCTCCTCGGGGGTCTTGATGCGCCGGCAGTGCAGGGTGTCCTGCATGCAGTCGAAGACATCCAGCCCCTGGGCCTCCAGCGAGCGGGCCAGGTTGAGCGCGCAACGGTCCAGGCCCACCTTCTTGTTGCCGCGGCCGTGTTCCTGGACCAGCTCGGCGATCTCCAGGCCGAAGGGGTCCGAGGAGAGGTTATCGCGCTGGTTCACCGCTGACCACACCACCTTGGAGGTGCGCGACTCGTCGATGGTCTCCAGCCAGGTGGAGATATGCGCGCTGCCGGGATACTCGAAGAGGATGATCGGGCCTTCCAGCGGCACGTAGATGTAGCGCGTGGAGTTGCGCAGGAAGTAGCCGAACATGTTGCGCGAGCCGGTGGCGTAGCGCTGGTTGTTGGGGTCGAACAGCACCAGGGCGGCGTAGCCCTGCTCGGCCATCATGGCGCGCAGGCGCGCCAGGCGCCCGGCGCGTAGCTGCACGGGGTCGAAGGCGGTCGGGATGCTGTCGCCGTTGGCCATCGGCGCGGACGGCACCACCGGAATGTGGTCCGGTTCGCTGTCGGTCAGTTTCTCTGACTCTACGATGCTCATGGGGTCTCTCGCTGTGTCGTCAGGGGGATGGCCGCCTGCACGCGCGGCCATCGGCAAGGGAGGTAGCAGGAAGCGACGTCGGGGCTCAGTCGGCCAGGCTGTCCGAGCGGTCCATGCCCTCCTCGAGGAGCCGCTCGTGGACCGGCGCCATGCGGCCGAAGATGCGCTGGGCGCGCTCGGGGCGGCCGATGAAGCCCGGCTCCTTGGCGTAGGCGAAGATCACGGTATGGCGCTCCTTGTCGCCCTCCACCGGGGTGACCCGGTGCAGCGAATAGCGGCCGAAGAAGACCTGCAGGTCGCCGGGCTGGAGGTCGAGCGACTTGAGGCGCGTGCGGTCGCCGTCGATCACCTTCTCCACCTCAGCGAAGTTCTCGCCCTCCGGGCTGCGGATGCCCGGGGCATACTCGAAGCGGCCGCCGCCGTGGGACTGGCGGGTCATCATGGTGACGATGAACTCGTTGGTGTCGTAGTGCCACGGATGCTGGCAGCCCTCGCGCAGCACGTTGACCACCAGGTCGGCCAGCGGGTCGGCGTACTGGTGGATCTCCTCCATGCCTACCACGGCGCCGATGAAGCGCTGGAAGTCGGGATGCTCGTAGACCTGGCGGATGATGGTGTCGCCATCGATGCGATCGCCGGCCACGAAGCCGTTGGTGCGGTCATCGAAGCGGTTCACCGGATGGCTGGCCGGTTTCTCGGCATCGCCGGCGCTGTTGTAGGGGTTGGTCTCGGTCTGGTTGTAGTGCGCCTCCGGCGAGAGGCGTTCGGTCTCGCGCTCGAGCCGCGCCAGGGCGTCCTCCGGGACGAAGTTCTTGAGCACCACGCAGCCGTCCTCGTCGAGCTGGCGACGGCACTGCTCGATCAGGGCGCGGCCGGCCTCGCCGTCCAGGTCATTGACGGGATAGCGGGCCAGGTCGATCAGGCCATCGAGGGTGTTGGTCGTCTGGACGTCAGCGGTTGCCTGCATGGCTCTCCTGCTCCTGAGTGTTGCGGGATGTCGCTGGACAGCATAGTGACGCCTCATTCATAATGAAAATGAATGATTGAGATACAACCAATTTCAAGAGCTCATTGTTCATGGATACCGTGCTGCTTCGCACCTTCGTCACCGTGGCCGAGTGCCAGGGCTTCAGCGCCGCCGGCAAGGTGCTGCATCGCACCCAGTCGGCGGTGAGCCTGCAGATCAAGCGTCTCGAGGACCAGATGGGCCAGGCGCTGCTGGAACGCACCAGCCGCAGCGTCTTGCTGACCGCCCCGGGGGAGCGACTGCTGCCCTATGCCCGTCACATGCTCAAGCTCGAGGACGAGGCCCGGGAGGCCCTGGGCGACACGCGGCGCGGCGAGCTGATCCGCTTCGCCACCTCCGAGGAGCAGGCCGCCGCCTATCTGCCCGCCCTGCTGCCCCGCTACGCCGAGCGCTTCCCCGACACGCGCCTGGAGATCCACTGCGACATGAGCGCCAGCCTGGTGAAGCGCTTCCAGGAGGGCCTGCTGGACGTGGTGCTGTCGATCCGCCACCTGCCGACCCAGTCGGGCCAGCTGCTCGGCTGGGAGCCGATGGTGTGGGTGGTGGCCGAGGGCGTCTCGCCGGCCGACTGGGCGACCCTGCCCCTGGCACTCAACCCGGAGGGATGCATCTTCCGCGCCCATGCCCTCTCGGCCCTGGGCCGCGAGGAGCGGCGCTGGGAGGTGCACTACTCCAGCCAGTCGCCCACCGGCATCAACCTGCCGGTCCAGGCGGGCCTGGCGATGACGGTGAAGACCCCGCGCAGCGTGCCCGAGGGGTGTCGCATCGTCGGCGAGGCGGAAGGCCTGCCGCCCCTGGGGCAGGTGGAAATCGAGCTGCACCGCCGGCCGGGGCATACCAGCGAGGCCCTGGAAGCCTTCTGCGAGGAACTGGAGCACCTGGTGATCGACCACGACGACGTGGCCGCCCCGGCGCCGAGCGAGGCCGTCACCTGAGTCATGGGCCATAGACGCCGCGGGCCCGCGTCGTCCAGCGACACGGGCCCGCCTTGCTCTGGCGAAGCGCCATCAGGCGCCGCGCCCATCAGTCGCGCTGGTAGGTGCCCACCAGGCGGTTCATGCCGATCAGGTGGGGCTCCGCCTGCTTGAGCAGTTCGGGCAGAGAGAGGCCCTCCGGCAGGTCGGTGGCCTTGTCCAGCGCCAGCACCCAGAAGTAGTACTGGTGCACCCCGTGGCCCTCCGGCGGCATCGGGCCGCCGTAGCCGGTCTTGCCGAAGTCGTTGAGCCCGGGGGTCCCCTCGCCGCTGCCCTCCTTGAGCTCGCTGGTGGCGGCGGGCAGGTTGTAGAGCACCCAGTGCACGAAGCCGTAGCTGCCGTTCTGCACCAGGGGGGCATCCGGGTCATGGCAGATCACCGCGAAGCCCTTGGTGCCCTCCGGGGCGCCCTGCCAGCTGAGGGCCGGCGAGACGTCGTCCCCCTCCCCGGTGTATTTCGTCGGAATGGCACCCCCCGCCGCAAAGGCGGAGCTTTCGAGCTGCATGGTCGAGAGAGCAAAGGCCATGGTGATCAACCTCCCTGGATATCCAAGAGTTGAAGATGTCTGCGTTTTGGCAAGACGGTGAGACAGCGCCGACTCAGCGTCGGAGAAAGCCCGGCGCCTGTCAACGCCACCTCTCCATGGCATGATGGCCGCAAGCCATGAGTTCAACCCGGGAGACCGCCATGCCTCGCCTGCTGATCGTCGCCCATGCCCCCTCGCCCAATACCCTCCGGCTGCGCGAGGCCGCCGAGCGTGGAACCCGCCACCCCGATATCGAAGACGTCGAGGTCACCGTGAAGCCACCCCTGGAGGCCGGCCCCGAGGATGTCCTGGGCTGCGATGCCATCCTGCTCGGCACCACCGAGAACCTGGGCTACATGAGCGGCGCCCTGAAGGACTTCTTCGACCGCAGCTACTACCCGGTGCTGGAGGAGAAGCAGGGGCTGCCCTGCGCGCTCTATATCCGCGCCGGCCGCGACGGCACCGGCACCCGCCGGGCCGTGGAGGGGATCGTCACCGGCCTGCGCTGGAAGTGGGTGCAGGAACCGCTGACCCTGCGCGGCGAGTGGCAGGAGGCCTTCGTCGACCAGGTGGAGGAACTGGGCATGGCGATGGCCGCAGGGCTGGAAAGCGGGATTCTCTAGTGTGCTGTTTCTCACGTTCGCGTAGATAATTTGGTCAAGAGATCCTTCCATATGCTCTCATCCATCGGCCCTCCTCTCGTGATCAGTGCCGCTTGTTCGAGCGCAGAAACACGGTCTCGAGGAGAGGTCCGAGAGGCGGCCGTCCTGGGACCGCCTTCTTGGTTAACACTCAGCCCTTCGGGGTGAACCAGATTGGCGAGGTGTAGGCCCGCTCCTGCGTGGTCATCGGCACCTCGTCCGGCATCGTCAAGCCGTAGAACTTGGCGTCGTAGGCGGTCCAGCGCGGGGTTGGGATCTCGATAACGCGGGCGTAGTAGAAGGCGCGTTGAGAGGCGTCAAAGTCCGGGTCGGTCCAGACCGTGATCAGTTCGGGGGCTCCGATGGTGTTGGTCCAGGTCGCCTCGGCCACATCCACCGAGTTGCCGACCGGGGGCAGCGTGCCATCGGTGCCCAGCTCGCGCTCATCGGCATCGCTCCAGACCACGTCATGAACTTTTTCCTGCGTCTCGCCGTTGGCATCGACCCAGCCCTTGATGATCTGTATGCGGTCGAGGTTGGCGCCGATCGGGTCCTTGAGCGCGGCGACGAGGAAGGTCGGGGCCTTGCCCTCCGGCGCATCGCTGAGGTCCCCGCCCATGGGCACCCCCTTGGTGTAGCCGGTCTCGGCCGGGAGCCGACTGTGCGCATCCTCGGGCGTATAATCCCAGCCGCCGAAGAAGCGGACGATAATGCGACTGCCGGTGGTGGCATAGGCCTCACGCCGCTCCATGGCATCGAAGATCGCTTCACGGGTATTCTCCGTGGCCCACACGGCGGCGTAGCCGGAGGCGGTCACCTCCCACTCCATGATCTGCAGGTCACCTCGCCTCATGAAGGGTCGCTTGATCCGCTCCGGCCCCGGCTCCATGCTCGAGACCTTGCCGAAGAAGTTATCCTCCTCGGCGGTGGCGAGGCCGGTATGCGAATCGGTCGAACCGATCAGGCCGAACTTGTAGGGATTCGTGCCGAGCTCCGGCTCAAGGGCCAGCCCGTTCTTCAGCGCCGAGCGGGCATACTCGAACTCCAGCATGTCCTGCGTCTTCGCCTCGCTCAGGACCAGGTTGCCCTTGTCCCAGGTCTCGTAGTCGGCGAACTCGTCGTTCGGCGAGAGGAAGGGGTGGGCCTCGCCGTCACCCTTCATCTGCGTCACCTCGTAGAGCGGTTCCCAGCGGGCCCGGCCCTCGGCATAGGCATCATCGATTGGCTGACCGGTGAAGGACTCGATGCGCGGGAACATGCGGCCGTTCGAGAGGTTGCCGTTGTGCGCAATGGCGAGTACGTCGCCGCCGGTCTTCTCCTCGTAGGCTTGCATCCACTTCCAAAGCTCGCGGGGGTTGTCGCTGCCCCAGGGCGCCAGGGTCACCATGGGCTCCATCTGCCGGGCATAGCTCCCGCCGTCGCGGTAGATGACGTTGCGGTGCAAGTTGTTGCCACCGGAGTTCGAGGTCCACTCATAGCCGATGAAGGCGGTGAAACGGCCCGGCTCGTTGGCCGCCTCGGCCGCCTCGATGGTTTCCTCCCAGGCCGAGCGATAGACACTCGCGCCCGGCATCGACAGCAGATCCTTCGGGAAGGATCCATCCGAGAAAGAGTTGACGATCTCGAGTGCCGCCTCCATCCCCTTGCCGGACTGGACCATGTTGTACCACTTTCTTCCCGTTGGATCCGCCAGCGAGGAAGGGGCGCCCGAGAGCAGTTGCGGGAAGAACCCCATGTTATCGGAATGGTCGGCGACGACCAGGAAATCGAGCGGGCGCGAAAGCTTCACCTGCTGACCGCTCGAGGCCATGAGCTCTTCACCCTTTGCAAAGCGATAGGCGTCCTGCGGCATGAGCCGCGCGCCGGCGGCACCGGCGTCCATGGACATGCCGGTGTGCAGGTGCGTGTCGCCGAAAAACGGTCGCGTGGGGAAATTGCGCCCGGCATAAGGCGAGTACGGTCGCGGCTGCTGGATACCCTGAAGTGCCTCCTCATCCATCGTGCTGGTGTTGATACCCACGGTCGAACGTTCTTGCGCCACGGCCGGAAGGCTCAATACGGCCGCCGTTGAGCCGGCAAGTAGAACTCGGTGAAGCGTTACCCAGGACATCGTCTTTCTCCTTCCATCGCTTGAATCAAAAGGGTTGGTCGTACAGTCCCATCCGCGGTGCTCATCAAAAGCCTGTCACGCGCTCGATCAGCCAGAAGGCCGCCAGCGAGCCGATGGCGTAGGCGGACGCTCCCGCCCCCCATCGCGAGGGTGCAACACTCACACGACGCCAGGCCCAAAGGCAGGCGGCGACGGCGGCGACGAAGGCGAGCTGTCCCGCCTCGACACCGAGATTGAAGGTCAGCAGCGCCAGCGGAATATCAGCGGAGGGCAGGCCGACCTCCGCCAGGGCCCCCGCGAATCCGAGGCCATGCAGAAGACCGAAGGCGAATGCCACGATCCAAGGATGCCGCGCGGTGAGTCCCGGCTCCCCGCGCCCCTGCCGCGCCAGCTCGCTCGCCAGGAAGAGAATGCTGAGCGCGATCACCGCCTCGACCGGCGCCTGCGGCACGGCGACGACGCCGAGGGTGGCGGCGGCAAGCGTCAGGCTGTGCGCGATCGTGAAGGCGGTGATGGTCTTGACCAGCAACGCGGTTCCTCGAACGATCAGCGTCAATCCGAGCACGAAGAGCAGATGGTCAAGCCCGAGCAGGATATGCTCGATGCCCAGGACGAAGTAATCGCCGGAGACGGCAAGCGCGGGGCGAGGGCCCTCGATGTCCACCCACGGGGCGGATGGCTTCACGAGATTGGTCTGTGCGGTACCATCACCGAATGCGACCCGGACGAGCGTATCGGTGCGCATGCCTTCAAGCCCCTCGATGACGACGCGCTGACCGACGATACCATCCGCGCCACAGTCGATCAGGCCACGCTCGACCAGCGCGCCGGGGACGGCAGGGCCGGTGCCGGCGGCAACCTCGGAGCAGGCCCCAGGCCAGCCGACCGAAAGGCCCAGCGCCTGGTCACCGCGTGCCGGCCGCTTCCAGAGCACCTCATACTGGCCGGATGGCAACTCGCGAATGTCGAGATAGGCCGGGCGCGACTCATGGGCGCTTGCGGGCGTTGCCCAGAACAGCAGCACGGCCAATGCGATAGCGAGCCGGGCGATCATGGCCGCCCCCTGCCCATTGCCAGCCCAGCCGGCATTGCGTCGGCTTCTTCCTCGATCACCACCTCGTAGCGGGCGAGGAGCTGGCGATAGATCGCCTCGTTCGCTTGCTGGCGTTGCGCGTGCGCCCAGTCTGCCCTGACCTTCGCCTCTATCTCCGCGAGCGGCGGGGTCACGCCCGCCTGCCGCCCCTCCAGTCGGACCAGATGCAATCCATAGCCGGACGCGATCGGCCCGGACCAGATGCCCGTCTCAAGTCGCATGAGCGCGTTCACGAAGTCCTGTCCGAACAGGAGTGCGACCTCCTGTGCCGTGCTGCCACGATAGGTTCGATCGAGCAGCCTGCCGTCACCCAACCCGTCCGGACCGGCATCGCCCGTGCGCAGGCTTGCCAGCACCACTCGAGCCGCCTGCTCGCCTGCCGCGCCGCGCCGATCCAGGTCGAAGTAGACCTGAGTGAAGGAGAGCCGGGGCGGCGTGCGATACTGCTCGCGGTTCGCCTCAAACCAGCCGGCGAGTTCCTCGGCAGAAGGTTCGCGCAACGCGGCGAGGTCCTGGGTGACGAACTCGAACTTCTGTCTCAGCAGACGGCGAATCACCGTATCGTCGCGGTCGAGCCCGAGCGCTAGCGCCTCGCGGTAGAGCACCTCCTCGCGAACCTGTTCATTGATGAGGCCGGCGACCTCGGCTTCTGTCGGGGGCCGTTGCCAACGCTTCTGCCACAGCGTTTCCAGCCGCTCGATATCCCCCGCCGTCATCACGATCCGGTTGTCAGGCGAATTGGCTTCCGGATCTGCCGTCGCGCCATAGACTCCAAAGAGCACTCCTCCGATCAGCAGGAAGTGCACCAAGGGTTCCCTCGCGATCCGCGATACGATGGACTGTCTGGAGTGCATGTCCGATACCCTCCATGGGCATAAAAAACCGCCAACCATCACGAGTGCGAGATAGCCAGCCAGAGAAGGACTTCACCATTGCGCCCTAAGGGTGCACCGGGAACTTGTAGGCTAATCTCTCTGCTGGAAAAGCCTAGGTGCTTCGCCGCGAGGTCGGTAGTTGGACCTTGGGCCCACTTAATATTGCAGCAGCGCCTCAAGGGCCACCCCTACCTCATGGCGTAGGACGCAAGATGTGGCCATCGGGGCTGAATGCGGCGCCCCTGCACCGCACTCAGTCTTTATAACTACTGCAGCACAGGCCGAGCGTTAACCGGTTGGATGAGGCAGTTGTTGGGGAAATGGTCCAAACCGATAGGCGACCTGCAAGGTTACCCGGTATTCTTGACCACGGCTCAGTCGCCGTTCCCTTCTGGCTCTTCCGGCAGGGGCGTCAGGAACATCCTCGCCAGCACGCCCGCGCCCAGGCGTGTGCGGATCACGGACAACACGTTGTAGCCCAGCAAAGCACCAGACAGGCAGATGACGTTCGCCCAGACGTGGGGCATATCCAGGTCCCGGAACAACGCACTCAGCGAGGGAATAAAGCCGCCATACTCGTGCCTTCCCTCGAAGCCCTTTTCCAGCAGCAGGACGACCAGTACACCAAGGGCGTACAAGGTGGTACGCAGTACAACATCTACCCAAGCTGATTGCCGCCGCACCCAGGTCCCCAGGGGTACGTGCTGCATCACCAGCACGACCTTGGACAGGATCAGCGCGCCCACAACCGCCTTGGATATACCACTGAATTCGATATGGTATTCCGCCAGAATGAGCTGCTTCAGCAAGAGAAAGGCGGCCAACCAGCAGCCAAAATAGAGCGTTAACAGTCCCACCGCTTTTAGCTCGTGGGTCAGCTTTTTTCTCAGTTCCATCGGGTCTTGTTCCCCCACGGTTAACGACACTTCAGGCGCTTTCCGACAAAGGCTGACCATTAGCGGTCTGAATCGCTTTGTCATCAGGCGTGAAAACCCGAGCCATGTTATAGATCTGGTTCCACGGCGCCCTGAACTCCGGACTCTTCCTGTCCACGAAGTAGGCATACTGGATTCGATAGTTATCTACCACCGGATTGGCGTAGATATAGGCTTCCTTGGCGATCTCGCGGGCTTCCTCCGGTCCTGCTTCGACTTGGGCACTCGCGAACGATGATATGGGCGTTAGAAGCAGAAGGCAGGAAAGAGCCATTCCGGTACAAGTTCTCATGATGGTGTTCCCCTTCTCGTTGAACTCCGTATTGAACTACGCAGTTGATAGGCCAGATAACGTTTCAGCTCAGCCGCAGACAGCTCGCGAAGCGGGTTGGCCGTCGGCTGGCGCGCCTTGTTGGGTGGCACGCCAGCTACTTAGGTGGATTCGCTGGCGGAAGTGCTCCGACCTGCTCCTGCAGATCGATGAGCGGCTGCTGGCTCACCTTGAGGAATCCGTCGCGCGGTCGATCGAGATCGACCACAAGGGTGATAACCGCACCAAGGAGGGCGATCAGCACGATGGTAGTAATGGGGCTGCGCCGCTGGATCAAGCCTGCGTTGTAGCCCACCATCCCCAGCGTCAGCATCGAGCCGCAGAAGAGGAGGAGGATGATCGTTTCGGGTACGCGTGCGTAGATGCCCGCCGTTACCCGCGTCTCGTTTAGGTCGATCGTCTCGTTCAGTGAGTCAATGAACAGAGCCAGGACGTCAGATTCGGGTGTGGCGCGGGCCAACTCTTCGGCGACTGACCAGAGCTTCTCTTGAAGCTCGACCGATCGAGTTATTCTCACTCGGACGTCCGCCAGATCGTCGGTCGCGATGCGCAGGGGAACGTACTCGCGGAGCAGATCCCGGATCTCGCTCGAGGCCGGCTCTGGCAGGTAGCCGGCCCTGAGGTAAGTGGTACCTATGGAATTCGCCTCGGCCAGCACGAGCCCGCGGCGCGTGTCGAAGCGATCGGATGCCATCCCCATCGCGACCGCGAGCAGGAACGCCATAAGGGCCAGGAGCGAGCCCACGATCATGCCCGTGGGGCCCTCCTTCTCGTCATGCGTGCGCTCCTGCCACCAATACCCGTAGCGGTAACCAACCTCGATAACGGTCAGCGCGAAGATGCCGAACGCTACGAAGACGCCACCGATCGGCAGTGAATCAAGTATCTGCTGGAAACTCACCGCCCCTCACGCCTCGGTAGTGGCCAGGTTCGCGAGATGTCGCGAATAGCCGTTATATCGGGCATAGAATAGTCCTTGTATCATGCCGTCCAACGCCTGAGCTAACCGGGCGGCGACAGAGGCATTGATTATAGATTCCGCGCCCAACCGCCGCTCCGGTTGATCGACTTGTTAGCTGGCCTGACGAATCCCAATGTCAGGCCGATTCATTGTGCTAGGGCACTTGCTTTACCGGCGGAGGGTTCCATTTTCCGGTGAGCGCATCGGGCTTCGGCCAGTAGATACGCAGGTAAGATGAAAATGGTCCCTTGGGTGCAGGAAGCCAATTCGATTCCATGTTCTTTCCGGGTGACTCGTGCTGGATGTAGAGCGTGAGGCCGCCATCGTCATCCATTTTCATGTCCGGCAACATCGGTGAGTTGATGAGGTAGCGGTCGATGGGATTGGCTACCAGCAAGCTCTCCGGCAGCTGATACATGGTGAGCGACCAGAATGCATGCGCTGGTGGCAGTTTCCCCTTGGGGAAATGCAGAGTATAGCGGTTAGCGCCGTTGAGCTTTTGGCCGCTAGCGTCAGTAAAATAAATAGGGTACATCGCTTCATGTTTTGAATTTCCCCAGATGCCAATGGTTGCAAGCCAGCGATAAAAGTAATTGTTTTTCATGGATGCGCGCGTGCCGAAGACATCGCCGGCGGTAATTTTACCTTCCGCCAATAACTTCGCGCCGTCCGAAAATTCTTTCCAAGCGTCGACCATGCCTTCCTCGAAGGCTTTCTTCATTTCAGGGGAAAGCTTTTTGGGATCAAAGGTCTTTCCGGCGCCGATGCCAATCTTGGCGAACCTCTCCATGAGCTCCTTCTCGGACGGAACAGTCGGACTGAATTGCAGGATGAAATTCAGGATAGTGAACACCTCTAGAGAGCTTTTCTGCTCTTCCTGGCTGATCGGCTTGATGTAGTCGATGGCCGGGGCCGGGGTAGGCGCTGCGGTACCGAGAAAGGACGAGAGCGGCTCCACCTTGTATCCGGCCTGGATTTTTTTCACGTTGTCGATGTCGGACGGATCAAAAAGTTGAGTGCGATAGATGAGCACGTTTATCTCGGTCTCGGACTGTATGACCTTCTTGATTCCCTGCGGTTTCTCGCCATTCCAATTCGGGCCAGCCAGCATGATGCTACCCGCTTCGTTACCGGTGGTTCGGCTGCCGGCATAGGCAAAGTTGAACGTATAGGCGTCGATGAACTGAATCGAATAATAGCGACCTTCTGGAATTTCCGGGACCGTCAGAACGAGCGGTTCGGCCCGGAGGTCTGCACCGATAAAGGAATATGGCGTGTCGGAATTGGGCGTCTGGACGGCCTTGTCCTCCGGGGTGTAGACGCGCGGGATGTTGTGGATCTCATTCCACTGTCCCTTGTATTCGGGGTCGGTCTTGTCAACGAAGTAGCCGTATTGGATGCGGTAGCCGTCCACCATGGGATAACCGTAGATGTAGGCTTCCTTGGCGATGGCGCGTGCTTCCGCAGCACTGATCTTATCTTGGGCGTGAGCCTGGATCTGTGGAAGCGCAAGCAGCGCCGTGATGCACCCCAGCGCGATGAGTCTTGTGAGTCTTGTCATCTTGTGTGTCCTTTGCTGTTGAACGGGATTAAAAACTGGACAGCTAACAACCACCCACGCATATCAGCACTCCTCCCAGGTCCCCGAGGGTGCGTATTACCTCACCTACACGATCTTGGACAGGATCAGCGCCCCACAGCCGAAGCGGCGCCCTTTCACAGCAGTAGCCGTATGACGACTCCTGTGCCTTCCGACCAGGAATGACATGCCTCGCTATCGAGCCGAATGCGGCTTTTTTCAGCAATGGCTAGTTATCGGTACGCCTGAAATCGGGAGCCGAATGTTGATGGCACACGACTCGTCGCTGGAAAAAGCCTAGGCACTTGGCCTGGTAGGCGGTAGTTGGACCTTGGTCCCATCGCGTTTCATCGCGGCCCTGTCGGAAACATAGGGTTGGCAAAGGCTTCTTCGCTCCGTGCCGCTCTCAGCGCCTGGCGTTGGGTAGAAGTTGAAAACACGTACCATCGACACACTGCCGATCATCGACTGGCTCTTTCGGAAAGTGGGCAACGGCTGATCCGCGCTGGCCGAATCGCCAGGCACGAAAATGCTGAGTGGGACCAAGGGCCAATGACGCCAGGACTGGAAAAGGTCTAAACCTTCTAGTTCATGCAGGAGGGCCAAGAGTTGGCATCGAATCGCTCAGATGTGTCCGTGTTCGTGGTCGATGACGATGCTTCCGTGCGTCGTAGCCTGTTGCGACTGCTAGGCGCCGCCGGGTTCCAGGTCGCCGTTTTCGACGCTCCCGACCACTTTCTCGACGCCGTGCGTTTCAACAAGACAGATAGTTGCTGCCTGCTCCTGGATATCACCATGCCGGGTTCAAGCGGGCTACTGACGATCGAACGCATGCGTCAGCGGGGCATTGACATACCAGTGATTGCCCTCTCGGCGACTGACGACGAGCTCACCCGCCGAATGGCCAAACGCCGCGGGGCAAAACTGTTCTTCAGCAAGCCTGTCGACGACAAGGCATTGCTCGACGCCATCGAGTGGGTGACCGCGTTGAACCAGAACGATGGCTGATGCAATGGACGAGTCGGCACCCACAACGGGCTGGCATGGAGCCCGGGGGCGCCCGACATTCGGGCCCATCTCGATATCACGGAAGGCGACGCACGCCCTCCCCATCGCCGCCCCTCCCCTTCAGGCGCTGATTCCCTGGTGGTCGGCCAGGGTGATGACGACTTGATCTGCATCAACACCCTATTGGGAATCTGGGCTAGTCTGGAAGGAATTCGGGGCAAGCATCGCTGCCAACCTTGGTGGCGGTGCTTGTGAGGTGCCCAATATGCAGGACGAGATCTACGCGTCAGCCCTCTTCGTGCTGGCGGGCGTGTGGCTGTTCGGGGCTTTCCACCACGGGATGTTGAGCCGTGGGCGACAAGTCGAGCGCTCCCAGCAGCTGTTTGCCGTCTTCTGCGCGCTGATGGCCGGACATCTCGCCGTGCGAGCCATCGGCCATCACACGCTTTCGTATGATGCCCTCACGGGCGGGTGGCGCGCCGAGGTCATCACCGCCGCAATGGCGTTCGCCGTCTTGCCCTGGTTCCTGGTCGAATTCACCAACGCTCGGCCCCGATGGCCGCGTATCGCGCTGAGTCTCTACGTCCTGATCATTGCGCTCGGCGTGGCTGGTGTTCCCGCCACGGGGCCTCTTGCCGATGGCTTGGCCCCTTGGCATGCCGCGGAACAACCGGAGGCCCCACTCTCTGCCCCCACCCTCCTCTATACCGCCCTGCTCCTGGGGCTGGTAACGGCCCAGCTTGACGGCATCCTCGCCTGCCGACGGCGGTATCGGTCGGGGACGGCAGGCCGCCACCTGGCAGTCGGCGTGGCACTCGCCGTGTTCACCGTGGGTACCCTGCTCGAGCTGATGCGCTTGCTGAAGCTGGCGGACACCTCCCCGGCCTTCGAGCTGAGTCTGCTTCCCGCGCTCGTGCTGATGAGCGCGGCGGTAGGACAAGATCAGCGCCTGAACTGGATGCAGGCGCTGCTGGACCACGTCCCGGCGATGATCACCCTGAAGGACCGGAATCGACGGTATCTGCTCGCCAACAAGGCATTCACGGATGAGTACCGTCTTGACACGGCCAGGCTGCGGGGTCGCACGGATCGGCAGCTATTCCCGGGCCAGGATCTCACGACGAGCCACCAGGCCGACACCGATACCTTCACGAAGGGGGACGAAGTGGAGACGGAGGAGAGGGTGCAGTCACCGGATGGTATCCGCTTCCTGCGCTCGCGGCGCTTCCCCGTATTCGATTCCAACGACCACATCTGGGCCTACGGCTGCGTCTCGGAGGATGTGACAGCCTCGCGGAATGCCGACCTGGAAGCGCTCGAGCTTCGCCAGCAACTCACGCACATGGAGCGGGTCACACGACTCGACGCGATCAGCGCCTCCCTCGCCCACGAACTCATGCAGCCGCTCACCGCAACCCTGAGCAACGCTCAGGCGGGACTGCGACTTCTGGAGGCTCACCCCTTGTCGATGGAGCCTATCCGCGAAGTGTTGGCCGACATCGCCGCTGATGCAAAGCGTGCGAGCCAGATAGTGAGAACCTTGCGGGATATGACGCGACACACGCCATCACCGCACGAGCCAGACGACCTCTCGGAGGCGGTACGCGAGGTTCTCGACATGCTGGGTGCCGAAATGGCACTGAAAGGTGTTGTCTGCCGCAGGAACCTCGAACCGAGTTGCATCGCGACAGCGAACAAGCCGCAGATCCAGCAAGTCCTTCTCAACCTGCTGCTCAACGCCATCCACGCCGTGGAACAGCAGCCCGAAGGGTCCCGCCGGGTCGATGTACGCGCCGAGTTGGATGAGTCCGGGGCGGTGCAGGTTTCGGTACGGGATAGCGGGCAGGGCATACCGGCTTCCGAGATGCACCGCCTCTTCACCCCCTTCTACAGCACCAAGCCGGAGGGCATGGGAATCGGGCTGGCCGTCTGTCGCAACATCATCGAATGGCAGGACGGGCGCATCTGGGCAGAGAGTAACGAGCCGGAGCCAGGTACCACCTTCCGGTTTACGTTACCCGCCCAAGAGTCGCAATTCGCGAGTCAGCGCGCCGAAGGACGAGGCAACAGGTCATGACGAACCAGGCAACGAGCGAGCCTCGGGTGTACGTTGTCGAGGATGACGACAGCGTTCGTCGGTCCCTCGGGCGACTTCTCATGGCCAACGGCTACGCGGTGGCCTGTCATGAAAGCGCCGAGAGCATGCTCACGACGCTGCCGAAGAATTCCACGGGATGCGCCCTGTTAGATATTGGCTTACCGGACATGGACGGGGTTCAACTGCAAGCCTTACTGGCCACCCACAGTCCGGCGTTGGCAGTGATCTTCCTCACGGGCAACGGCGAACTTGGTGCCGCCGTCAACGGCATGAAGCATGGCGCCGTCGACTACCTCATCAAGCCGGCCTCCGAGGAGACGCTTCTTCCGGTAGTCCGCGAAGCCCTGCGGCGAAGTGCCTGCACACTGGCGAGGCTGGCCGCCGAGCAGCGGGTCTGCGAGGCGATGGCTCGGCTCACCCGACGCGAACTTGAAGTCTTGGAACATGTGGTCGGTGGATGGCTCAACAAGCAGATTGCCGCGGACCTCGGCATTGCCGAGAAGACCGTGAAGGTGCACCGCAGCCGGGTCATGGCGAAGATGCGCGTCCGCAGCGTGGCAGAGTTGGCGAGACAGTGTCAGATGCTCGGCATTGTCGGCCCGCACTTGCCGGAAGAACCTCCGGAGTGACTCACGGCCACCAGTTAACGAGCCTGAATACGGCCATACTCGCCGCGCTACTGTGCTTGGTCATGGCGGTCAACAGCGTGGTATGGAAGACCGCCTTGGTAATACCGACACCGACGCGAGAAGTGGTCATGGGATAGGCTCCTCAACCGTGGGCAGGGCAGTGGCCCTCACTTCTGTCATTGGGGCGCAACAGCGCCTGTATCGGGTGGGGAGGGCTCTACCCCATTGCTTCGCCCGCAGGGTCACCCGTACCAACCCAAGGCTCGCTTCCTGCTGGTGGGCAGCCTTGACCGGGTGAGGTTGGCTGCCCACAAGACTCCAAAGACAACCGCCCCGGCTGCTCATAGCCGATGTACGAGTGACCAGACTCCTTCTGGCGCACGAATTATGCAGGATCAAGTAGGGCCAAGGTCCAATGAACGCTTCCGCCTGAATGCTCTATACCTAAATTCTGGCATCTGGAGTGAACTGAGGGATCTCAAATGCGAACGATCATTCCTACGGTTATCGTAGCCGGGGTAGCGACAATCGGGTCGGTCTGGTTTTCAACAGCGCATGCTCAGTGGAGTGGTGAAATCACTCCCTACCTCTGGGCGGCGGGTATTGACGGTGATGCGACGGTTCAAGGTAATGACGTCGAGATCGATGTTGGCTTTGATGACCTTCTCGACAACACTGACCTCGCCGGTTCGGTACTGGGGGTGCTGAGACGGGATAGGTTGGTGTTCTGGGGCCAGGTTGACTACTTCAGCCTGAGCACTGGTGCAGTGGATACGCCATCCGGCGCGAGCGCTGAGCTGGAGACCGATTCCGTCATCTGGACGCTGGCGGCGGGCTACCAATTTGATGGCTGGATGCCTGGCCAGCACGTCGACGTCATGTTGGGTGCACGGCAACTTTCTCTGGACAACGAGCTTTCCATCAGCGGCGTTGGTACCTTCACGCGTGACAAGGACTATACGGATGCTGTGGTGGTGGTTCGGCCCAGCTTGCCGATCAACGAGCGCTGGCTTTTCAACCCCACGCTCTCCTTCGGTACAGGGGATTCCGATAGCACGTGGGAACTCTGGCCGCAGTTCCAGTACAAGATTACGGACACCTGGGCGGCACGCATCGGTTACCGCCGTCTCCACTACGACATTGAGGGAGACGCCGGGAACGAGTTCGATGCCGCGTTTCATGGCTTAGTGGTCGGCTTTGGCGGATTGTTCTGAAGTTTTTCCCCTAGGACGCATCGAAGCGTGTGGCGTGCCTTGGTTCGGTACGCCATCGCTGGAGCGAAGGGGACAAGAGTTCACAAATCTGACCGCCCTGAAGTAGCGACCCGTCCCGCCAACAGTCGCGGAACGTCCAGCCGCGGGTCCACGACTGCATAATCAGAACTCATGTTCTTTTAGTCAATCTAAAAAGCTGAACTATTGCCAAATAAACAACAGCACTCTGGTTAGCATGTAGGCAAGGTTGCACGGCTCACAAAAATCTTAGAAGAACCATTTTGGAAAGGCGATCATAATGATTAACTCAACCCAGAAAAAAGGGTTGGCTAAAAATCAAAGAAACAGTATTAAGTTACATTCAAACGTCAATGGAAGCCATTGAATGAACATTGTGCCACGAATTTTACTTGGGGTTTCGTTTCTATGCTTCGGGTTTTCCGTATCGGCCCAACAGTCAATTGTCTACCCAGCCAAGGGACAAACAGCAACACAACAAGCTAGTGACGAGGCCGCTTGTCATGCATGGGCCAAGCAGTCAACAGGCATAGACCCTGCAGTCGTCACCCAAAGCCCCACTCCATCCTCGCCACAAGCTGGGACGACATCGGGCAGTGGCGGTGAGCGCTTTCGCGGCGCCGTGCGTGGAGCTGCGGGTGGCGCGCTGATTGGCGAAATCGCCAACGACGATGCCGGCGAAGGGGCCGCCATCGGCGCCGTGGTCGGCACCATGGCTGGGGGACGTCGGGCACGGCAGCAGCAACAGCAGATGCAGCAGCAACAGGTCCAGCAGCAGCAGACACATAGTCAGCAGCAACAGCAGATGGACACCTTCAGCCGCGCCTACGCCGCCTGCATGGAAGGGCGTGGCTACACCATCCGCTGAGTCACACGACACCGCTTCGGGATCATGCCCGGGCGACAGCAAAACGTGAGAAACACAAGGAGAGTCAGATGAGAGTGTCATTCCACCTGCGACGTCTGGCGCTGGCCACAGGAACGTTGCTTGTCGCCCTGCAGGTTTCCATGGCCGGGGCGTCCGAGTTTATCGAGGAGATGCCCGAGCTTTCCCAGGACCCGGATCGTGCCGGGGCCATGATCTGGGAAAGCCCTGATTTCAGGAGAGAAGACTACACCCGGGTGATGATAGAGCCGATCACCATCTATATCAGTCCCGAGTCCAAGGAGAAGGGGCTCAGGGCCAATGAGCTCAAGGCACTGGCAGACGGATTCGTGGAAGCGGTAACCATTTCACTGGAGCCGGAGGTTCCCGTGGTCAGTCAGCCTGGACCTGGAGTGCTCTACATTCGTGCGGCTCTCGTTGACGTGAAAATGGATAACAAGAAGCGTGGCCTGATGGGGTATACCCCCATCGGTTTCGTTGTCACAGCGGCCGCCAATGCGGCGGGAGCACGCATCATCTTGAGCGATGCCGTCCTTGAGGTCGAAGTCCTTGACTCGGTCAGTGGCAAGCGGCTGGGGGTGCTGACCGACAAGGCACCGAGCTCAGCGGATGGCGAGAACCTCTCCTGGGACTCCATCAGCCAGACCCTCACCTACTATGCTGGGCGCTTCAAACAGCGCATGCAGATCGCGCAGTGAGTTCAAAAATGTGGCTGGAACGCGATCTTCCAGCTCTACGGGCCTCGAGCCCTGGTTCGATAAGGACCGGAGGCTCCGCGAGATTGAGCTGATGGAATAAACAGTCGACCAGCGAGGTGCAGCAGCTGCGACTGCTTGAGGCATGCTGAGGGGTACGGAGCAAAAAAAAATGGCACTTAAAATTGATACCAAAGCTGGCAGTCGTCGCTACGCTGCCTGGGTTGCCACAATAGCGGTCGGCTGCGCCTTCACCATGGCCGCGACCGCCAGCGATGACCTGGAAATTGCCAAGAAGCTGAGTAACCCGATTGCGTCCCTGACCAGCGTGCCCTTCCAATTCAATTACGACGAGAACATCGGCGTGACGGACAAGGGAAGCCGCTGGGTTCTTAACATACAGCCGGTGATCCCCTTCAGCCTGAATGCGGATTGGAATGTCATCTCCCGCACCATCCTGCCGCTGATCGACCAGCAGGATCTCCCACCCGGCACCGACGAGAGCGGCGTGGGGGATGTCTTCCAGAGCGTGTTCTTCTCGCCCAAGTCGCCGACGGCCGGTGGCTGGATCTGGGGGGCCGGGCCGGCGCTACTGCTGCCGACAGCCAGTGATGAATTGTTGGGTGCAGAGAAGTGGGCGGCGGGACCAACCGCCGTGGCCCTGAAGCAGCAGAACGGCTGGACCTATGGCGGACTGGTGAATCATGTCTGGTCGTTTGCAGGCGACGATGATCGCAATGACGTCAGTGCCACGTTCATGCAGCCCTTCCTGGCCTACACGACCCCGACGCTAACGACCCTAACCTTGAACAGCGAATCCACCTACGACTGGGAGGCCGAGGCGTGGTCGGTTCCGGTCAACCTGCTGGCCACCCAGCTGTTCCGTGTCGGTCAGCAGCCGATGTCCCTACAACTGGGAACACGCTACTGGGCAGATGCCCCTGAAGCTGGGCCCGACGGCTGGGGATGGCGTCTGACCTATACCCTGGTGTTTCCGAACTAGCCCCGTACCGATGGATGGGTAGCCCATGACCTCGTGGAGAACCTGACATGAAAGCCCTGAAGACACCTATTCTGACCGCCTTGCTGGCCATCGTCCTTGCCGGCCTGATGGTGACAACGACCAGCGTACAGGCCGCTACGCCCACGGCGGCGGAGATCGAGGCCAGTGTCGCCAACGCCCTGAGGGCGTTTCGCGACGAGGTCGACGGTGCCGACGACTACCTCAGCGAGGCCAAGGGCGTGCTGGTCATCCCGGATGTCAGGAAGGTCGGCTTCCTGGTAGCGGCCCAGTGGGGAACAGGCGCCCTTCAGGTGGAGGGGCGCACCACCGACTACTACAAGATGGAGGCCGGCTCTGCCGGCTTTCAGGCCGGCTACCAGAAGACCAATCAGGTCTTCATCTTCTTCACCGACGACGCCCTGGAGAAGTTTCGCAGCGGCGATGGCTGGACGGTAGGCGCCGAGGCTGGACTGACCCTCGTCGAGGTGGGCACCGGCATCTCGGCCGACACCCTCAGGAACCAGGGGGCCGTAGCCGCCTTTGCGTTCGGCAGCGAGGGGTTGATGGGCGGCTGGTCAGCGAAGGGAACCCGCTTCAGCCGGATACAGCCCGGCCGTTGACGGCGCCCCCATCCCGCGCATCCGCGATACCCCAGGGGATAGAAGGCGATAACGATGATCAAGATGGTGACAAGAACCCTGATCGTGCTCGGCTGCTGCCTGGGGGGGCTGTTGCTTCCCCAGGCCGTAGCGGCAAACATCGAGGCCGCGCAGCCGGGCCGCCAGAAGGTGGGCCTGGCCCTCAGTGGCGGCGGCGCACGGGGCGCAGCCCACCTCGGGGTGCTCAGGGTGCTGGAGGAGATGAAGATCCCCATCGACTATATCGCCGGCACCAGCATGGGCTCCATCGTCGGTGGGCTCTACGCCTCGGGGATGACGCCGGATGAGATCGAGCAAGCCCTCAAGACCATGGACTGGGAGCATATCTTCAGTGACGCCCCACCCCGAGTCGAGCGCTCCTTCCGGCGCAAGCGTGACGACGACCTCTACCTGGTGAAGGCCCGGCTGGGGATTTCCGATGACGGCAAGCCGCGTTTCCCGACCGGTGCCATACAGGGACAGAAATTCGACCTGGCGCTGCGAGCGCTCTCCCTGCCGGTGACCAATACCACGGACTTCGACCGCCTCCATATCCCGTTCCGCGCGGTGGCATCTGATATCGGCAGTGGAGCGAAGGTCGTGCTCGGAGAAGGCGACCTGGCAACCGCAATGCGTGCCAGCATGGCGGTCCCCGGCCTCTTCGCCGCCGCCGAGGTCGATGGTCGCCTGCTGGTGGACGGTGGCATCACCGATAACCTGCCGGTGGACGTGGTGCGGGAGATGGGCGCCGATATCGTGATTGCCGTGGATATCAGCACCCCCATCAAGCCGGCGGAAGAGGTCATCAACCTCTTCGCGATCACGGGCCAGCTGACGTCACTCCTGACCCGCAACAACGTGGAGGAGCAGCTGGCGACACTGACGGAAGCCGACGTCCTGATCATTCCTGCCCTCGGGGATTTCTCCAGCTCCGACTTCGTGAATGCTACTGATGCGGTGCCCATCGGCTACCAGGCCGCCGATGCGCAGAGGAGCGAGCTGCGGCGGCTGTCACTGCCAGCAGGCGACTACCAGGCTCATCTGGCCGCCCGCACCGCCAGGCCCCCGCGTGACCTGCCCATCATCCAGTTCGTCCGCATCGAGAACGACGCCGGGATATCCGACGCCATGATTCATGACCGCATACGCCAACGGACCGGCGAACCGCTTGACCGACAACAGCTGGAACAGGACATCGCACACATCTACGGCCTTGAACTGTTCCAGAACGTTCGCTACGACCTCGTCGAGGAGCAGGGTGAGACCGGCCTGCTGGTCGACGCACGCGCCAAGAGCTGGGGGCCGAACTACCTCCAGTTCGGCCTGGACCTGTCCAGCGATATCCGGGGCACCAACAGCTATGACCTGGGGGCAGCCTACCTTCGCACAGGGATCAACCCCCTGGGCGGCGAAATCCGCCTGGCGACACAGATCGGCCAGGACCCGCTGCTAGCGGCGGAGTGGCACCAACCCCTCGATAGCCTGTCACGCTATTTCGTCTACACCGGGGCCCGTTACGGTGCCACCAACGTGGATGTCTTCGATGGTCGGCGGGATGCGGTCGCGGAATACCGGGTCAAGGAGGCACGTGCCGAGCTTGCCCTCGGGCGAGAGCTCAGCGTCTATGGCGAGTCCCGGCTCGGCTATCGCTATCGTGACGGTGAAGTCGACGTCAAGACAGGTTCGCCCGAGCTGCCCGAGTTCAGCTATGAAAGCGGGAATGCCTTCGCTCGCCTTGCGGTAGATCGCCTGGATAACTACAACTTCCCGGAAGAAGGCTGGCTGGGCGCCGTCGAGTACGACATCGCTCGGGAAGACCTCGGTGGCGATAGCGAGTTTGAACAAGTCAGGCTAGTCGCCAATGGTTTTACCAGCCTCGGAAATGGCCATGTGGTAGGCCTTGGTGGCCTGGTCAACTCGACCATCAGTGGATCGGCAGACATCCAGGACCGCTTTCGACTCGGCGGATTTCTCAACCTGTCGGGCTATACGGAAGACAGCCTGAGCGGCCAGCAGGCAGGCGTGCTCACTGCCATCTACTACAGGCGGTTCGAGGCCCTCCCCTTCCTGTCATGGTACCTGGGGGGGTCGTTCGAGTACGGCGGCGTCTGGGAGGACAAGGGCGACCTCTTCGATGACGCCATATCTTCAGGAAGTGTCTTCCTGGGTGCCGACAGTCCTATCGGCCCGCTCTACCTCGGCTACGGGCATGCCGAAGGGGGCTATGACTCGATCTTCTTCTATCTTGGCCGTCCGCAGTTCCGGTAAAACGGGCTTTCATTAGCAGCTAGTGCAGATGGCTTTCCTGAGTTTATCGTCGTCATGCATTGCGCGTAAGGTGTGTTCACACTCGGGTATCTGGGATTCCTGCGCAATCACTCGGGCCTGCAGGCGCCGCTTCTCCTGCGCGGCGAGTGGCAAGAGGCCTTCGTCGACCAGGTGGAGGAACTGGGCATGGCGATGGCCGCGGGGCTGGACGCAGGCGTGCTCTAACCATATTCGATAAAATTCCGTCGATAGTCCCTTCCGGTTTTTATGCACCTGCTATACCTCAAGCAGGCCCGTCTACTTGCAGGAATTTTCGGGCCTTGTCGAATGCCGCATCGGCTGATCGCGCAACAACAAGACACGACAAGATCAACAGAACAATACGCTACGTCGACCAGACGCGATGCGAAGTCCCGCCCTTCGGCTTCCGCCCAGCCCCCTCATTGGTTCTGGAGTGCCTCTGGCCGACTCACTGACGCGAGGTGAGTCATGAAGCTCTGGAATCATGGAATTACCGCAAGGCTGCTGGGCATCGGCGTTACCAGCCTGTTCCTCTGGAACCCGCCGTCGGCGCAGGCCGACGATCCCCTGATCATCGCCACCGCCAGCCCTGCCGGGGTCTACCACGTGGTCGGCCGGGCGCTGTGCCGAGTCGTCGAGACGCCCTGCCGGGCGCAGCCCAGCGACGGCTCCAGTGCCAACCTGCGCGCGCTGCGTCGCGGCGAGCTGCAGCTCGCCATGGCCCAGTCGGACCTGCACCTGTACGCCACCCTGGGCACCGAAGGGTTCCGCAATGACGGCCCGAACGAGGCGCTGCGCTCGGTCTTCTCGCTGCACAGCGAGCCCTTCACCCTGGTGGTGCGCCGTGATGCCGGGATTCGCGACTTCGAGGACCTCCAGCAGCGCTCGGTGAACATCGGCAACCCGGGCTCCGGCCAGCGCGGCACCATGCTCAGGCTGATGGATGCCCGGGGCTGGAGCCGCACCAACTTCCGCCAGACCCACGACCTGCCGGCCGACCAGCAGTCCATGGAGCTCTGCCACGGCAACATCGACGCCATGGTCTATACCGTGGGCCATCCCAACGCCTCTGTGGCCCAGGCCATCCGGCTGTGCGATGCCGAGATCGTCGACGTGCAGGGCGACTTCGTCGACCTGCTGGTGGATGCCTACCCCTATTTCACGCGGGCCTCGATCCCCGCCGGCCTCTATGGCCCGGACCAGCAGGCCGTGGAGACCTTCGGGGTCAAGGCCACCCTGGTCACCACGGCGGACACCGACCCTGACCTGGTCTACCGGCTGGTCGCCAGCGTCTTCGATGACTTCACGCGCTTCAAGGCCGCCCACCCCGCCCTGGGCCAGCTGACGCCCCAGGCGATGATCCAGGACGGGCTCAGCGCCCCCCTGCACGAAGGGGCGCTGCGCTACTACCGCGAACAGGGCTGGGTCGAGGCCGAAAGCATGATGTCCGAACGCCACGCGCAACCCCGCCTGGCCGTGCACGACGCGGCACGTCCCGACTGAGCCCCGAGCGCGCAATGCAGAACGGCACCCGAGGGGGTGCCGTTCTGCGTATCACCGCGCCGATGATCAGGCCGGGCGGGTTACCTGAGGCGTTCGAATACCGTGGCCACGCCCTGCCCCATGCCGATGCACATGGTGGCCAGGCCCAGGGTGGTATCACGCTCCTGCATCACGTTGAGCAGGGTGGTGCTGATGCGCGCCCCGGAGCAGCCCAGCGGGTGGCCCAGGGCGATGGCGCCGCCGTGGAGGTTGACCTTGTCGTCCATGGCGTCGCGCAGGCCCAGGTCCTTGAGCACCGGCAACGCCTGGGCGGCGAAGGCCTCGTTGAGCTCCACGGTCTGGATGTCGTCGATGGTCAGGCCTGCGCTCTTCAGCGCCTTCTTCGAGGCCGGCACCGGGCCATAGCCCATGATGGAGGCATCGCAGCCGGCCACGCCGGTGGAGAGCACGCGAGCGATGGGCGCGAGGCCCAGGGCCTGGGCGCGCTCGTAGCTCATCACCGCCATGCCGGCCGCCCCCACCGAGAGCGCCGAGGAGGTGCCGGCGGTGACAGTGCCGTCGCGGGGGTCGAAGGCCGGCTTGAGCTCGGCCATCTTCTCCAGGCTGGCGTCGCTGCGGATCACCTCGTCGCGGTCGACCCGCACCCGGAAGCCATTGGCGTCATGGCCCTCGATGCCGATGATCTCGCGGTCGAACCCGCCGTTCTCCATCGCCGCCTGGGCCCGCTGGTGCGAGCGCACGCCGAAGGCGTCCTGCTCCTTGCGGGAGATGCCGTGCATCTTGCCCAACAGTTCCGCGGTCAGCCCCATCATCATGGCCGCCTTGGCCACGTGCTTGCTTGCCGCCGGGTTGACGTCGACGCCATGGGTCATGCCCACGTGCTCCATGTGCTCCACGCCGCCGATGATGTAGAACTCGCCCATGCCGGCCCGGATGTTGGCGGCGGCGATGTGCAGCGCGCTCATCGAGGAACCGCACAGGCGGTTGACCGTCTGCGCCGGCACGGTGTGGGGGATGCCGGTGAGGATCGCCGCGTTGCGGGCGATGTTCATGCCCTGCTCCAGGGTCTGGTTGACGCAGCCCCAGATCACGTCGTCGACCTCGGCCGGGTCGAGCCCCGGGTTGCGGTCGAACAGCGCCTGCATCACCGCGGCGGAGAGGTTCTCGGCGCGCACGTGGCGGAATGCGCCGTTCTTGGCCCTGGCCATGGCGGAGCGGGCACAGTCGACCACCACCACGTCTCTCGGATTCAAGCTCATCGATAACTCCTTAAATAGTGTCCGGAACGTCCTGACCGTTGCGTGGCATATGCTGTGGACGCGTCAGCCCTGGGCCTGGCTGGCATAGAAGGTCTCGCCGGCGGCGGCCATCTGGCGCAGCTTCTCGGTGGGCGCGTAAAGCGGGCCGAGCTCCTTGGCCAGGCGCTCCGCCTGGCTGACGAAGGCGTCGACGCCCATGGCATCGATGTAGCGCAGCGCGCCACCGCGGAACGGCGGGAAGCCGATGCCGTAGATCAGCGCCATGTCGGCCTCGGCGGGGCTGCCGACGATGTCGTCCTCCAGGCAGCGCACGGTCTCCAGGCACAGCGGCACCATCATGCGGGCGATGATCTCCTCGTCGGAGAACTCGCGGCGCTCCCGGGCCACCTCCTTGATCAGCGCGATGGCGGCCTCGTCGGTGACCTTCCGGGGCTTGCCCTTGCGGTCCTCCTCGTAGGCGTAGAAGCCCTTGGCATTCTTCTGGCCCAGGCGGTCGTTCTTGAACATCACCTGGATGGCGCTCTTGCCCTGGCCATCGCCCCGCTCACCGGCCATGCCGGCCATGCGCTCCGGGAAGCCCTCGGCCATCACCTCGCCGGCATGCACCGCGGTATCCATGCCCACCACGTCGAGCAGGTAGGCGGGGCCCATGGGCCAGCCGAATTTCTCCATCACCTTGTCGATCTGCTGGAAGTCGGCGCCCTGCTCCACCAGCTGGCTGAAGCCGCCGAAGTAGGGGAAGAGCACGCGGTTGACCAGGAATCCCGGGCAGTCGTTGACCACGATGGGCGTCTTGCCCATGGCCCGGGCGTAGGCCACGGTGGCCGCCACGGCGGCGTCGCCGGTCTTCTCGCCACGTATCACCTCCACCAGCGGCATGCGGTGCACCGGGTTGAAGAAGTGCATGCCGCAGAAGTTCTCCGGCCGCTTGAGGTTCTCGGCCAGGCGGGTGATGGAGATGGTCGAGGTGTTGGAGGTGAGGATGGTCTCCTCTCCCACCTGGCCTTCCACCTCGGTGAGCACCGCATCCTTGACCTTGGGATTCTCGACCACCGCCTCGACCACCAGGTCGACGTGGCCGAAGTCGCCATAGGAGAGGGTCGGGCGAATGTTGCTGAGCTTCTCGGCCATCTGCCCGGTGGAGAACTTGCCCCGCTCCACCTGCTTGGCGAAGAGCTTGCGGGCCTCCTTGAGGCCGAGCTCGATGGCCTCCTCCTTGATGTCCTTCATCAGGATGGGCGTGCCCTTGGAGGCGCTCTGGTAGGCGATGCCGCCCCCCATGATGCCGGCGCCGAGCACCGCCGCCTGCCTGATCGGACGCGCCTGCTTCTCGTACTGGCTGCCCTTCTTCTTGACCACCTGGTCGTTCATGAACAGGCCGACCAGGTTGAAGGCCACCTCGGAGAGCGCCAGCTTGGCAAAGGCCTTGGCCTCGATGGCCTGGGCGCGGGCGCGCGACTCGCCGGCGCCCTTCTGGATCACCTTGATGGCCTCCACCGGCGCCGGGTAGTGCGGCCCCGCCTTGCCCTTGACGTAGCCCTTGGCGGTCTCGAAGGTCATCATCTGCTCGATGGGGCCGAGCGTGAGCGGCGCGCTCTTCTCGGCGCGGCGGGCCTGGTAGTCGAGCTCGCCACGATGGGCGCGGGTCAGGATGTCCAGGGCCGCGGCCTGCAGCTGCTCGCCCGGCACCACGGCATCCACCGCTCCCATCTTCAGGGCGGCCTCGGCGCGGTTCTCGGTGCCGCCGGCAATCCACTCGATGGCGTTGTCGGCACCGATTAGCCGCGGCAGGCGCACGCAGCCGCCCCAGCCCGGCAGGATGCCGAGCTTGGTCTCGGGCAGGCCGATCCTGGCGGATTCGGCCATGACGCGAAAGTCAGTGGTCAGGGTGATCTCGCAGCCACCGCCCAGGGCCAGGCCATTGATGGCGGTGACGGTGGGGAACGGCAGGTCCTCGATGGCATTGAAGATGCCGTGCACCCGCTCGAGCATGCCCTCGAGCTGCTCGGCGCCCTGCTCGAACATGCCGTGGAACTCGGTGATGTCGGCACCGACGATGAACGCCTCCTTGGCGCTGCCGATCACCAGCCCCTCGAGCCCCTTCTCGGCACGGAGGGCCGCGACGGCCTCGCCCAGTTCCGCGACCACGGCGCTGGAGAGCTTGTTGATGGACTCGCCCTTCAGATCGAAGGTCAGGGTGGCGATGGCATCGCCTGCGTCCTCGGGACCACGCGCCACCGTGATGGCATTGCCTTGATAGATCATCCACGAACCTCCATGCAGGAATTCATACGGCCGTTTGATTTTCGACAGCTTGGTGCAGCCGAGCCCGAACGTCAAGCCCCTGCCGACAGCATGGCAGCTCCCGGCGACTCACCCCAGCGGGACGAGCGCTGCTAGACTCGGCGAATGAACCGAGAACCGCCGAGGGACGCGTCCCCCTCCCCTGCATCCCCCGCCGCCGGCAGGCCGTCACCGCGCCTCGGCGCCTGGCAGTCCCGCCTCGAACGCCTGGTGGAGCTCGCCCGGCCCTGGAGCTGGCTGTGGCCCCCGATGGCCCTGGCCGCCGGGCTGGGGAGCTTCTTTCTGGTCGAGCGCCAGCAGTGGCTGGGCGGGATGCTGGCCCTGGGCATGCTGCTGGCCTGGGGACTGCTGCTCTCCGAGAGCCTGATCGGCCGGCTGCTGGTCCGGCGTGGCTATCCGCCCCTGCCTCGTGGTGTGACCACCTTCATCGCCCAGCTGATCCACCAGGAGACCCTGTTCTTCACCCTACCCTTCCTGCTCGCCACCACGGTATGGCACAGCGGCCAGGCGCTCTTCACCCTGCTGGTGCTGGCCATGGCGCTGCTGTCGATCCTCGACCCGCTCTACTACCGGCTGGCCGGTCGGCTGCGCTGGCTCTACTTCGCCTTCCATGCGCAGTGCGTGTTCCTGGTGGTCCTGGTCACCCTGCCCACCCTGCTCCACCTGACCACCGGCCAGAGCCTGCTGCTGGCCATCGGCGCCATGGTGCTGTTCAGCCTGCCGAGCCTGATGCACCTGCTGCGGCCCATGAGCCCCTCGCGCTGGCTGGCGATGCTGGCCCTGCTGCCGTTGCTGGCCGGCGTGGCCTGGGCGGGCCGCGCCTGGGTGCCGCCGGCCAGCCTGTGGATCTCGGGCAGTGCCCTCTCGCCCGAGTTCGATACCGAGGCCAGGAGACCGCTCGGCAGCACCGCCCTGACCCCGGCGGCACTGGCCAGCGAGGGGCTCTATGCCTTCACGGCGATCCATGCCCCCCGCGGCCTGCGCGAGGAGGTGGTGCATGTCTGGCGACGGGACGGCGTGGAGGTCGACCGCATCCCGCTGGAGATCCAGGGGGGGCGCGAGGCCGGCTACCGGGCCTGGAGCCACAAGCAGAACTTCCCCGAGGAGGCGGGTGGCGAATGGCGCATCGACGTGATGACCGACAGCGGCCAGCGGATCGGGATGCTGCGTTTCACGGTGAGTGACGACGCCGGGGCGGCGACCCTGGCCGACGGGACGATACAGCGGCCCTCGGGCATTCCCGGCCTGGATATCCGGCGGTTGCTGCCCCGGCCCGAGTCCGTTCCCGAGGCGGCACCTGAGGAGGAGGCACCTGAGGAGAAGGTCCAGCCAGCGGCGGCGAAGGCGCCCGGTTCACCGGGAGGCGAGGAGGCCCCGGAGGGCGAGACGCAGGCGGACGAGACAGGCGAGAAAGGAGACGAAGGCGAGGCAGGCGAGGCAGGCGAGGCAGGCGAGGCAGGCGAGGCGGACGAGGCGGACGAGGCGGACGAGGCGGACGAGGCAGAGGATGACGCGGGGACGGCCGAGCCCGTGCAATGATAAGCCTGCTTGCATTCCACGGCGGCGGTTCGGACAATCCGCTCAGGCTTCTCCCGGATGCACAGACCCATGCACCAGAACATCGGCTTCCAGCTGTCCCGCGTGCCGCGCCTGTGGCGCGCCGTCATCGACCGGCGACTGGCGCCGCTGGGCCTGACCCAGACCCGCTGGATCACCCTCTACCACCTCTGGCGGCTGGGTGACGGCCAGCCGCAGTGCGACCTGGCCCGCGCCATCGGCGTCGAGGCCCCCTCCCTGGTCCGCACCCTGGACCAGCTCTCCGAGCAGGGGCTGATCGAGCGGCGCGGCTGCGAGCAGGACCGCCGCACCAAGCGCATCTTCCTGACCCCCGAGGCCACCCCGCTGCTGGAGCAGATCGATGCGGTGGTCAGCCAGGCGCGCAGCGAGATGCTGGCCGGCCTCGACGACGCGGAGGTCGCCCAGTTGGCGAGCCTGCTGTCACGCATCGAGGAGAACGGCCTGGCGATCCAGGCCCGCGAGGATGCGGAGTGATCGCGCTCAGACGCGTGGCCCCTCCAGGGGCACCTCCTTCTCGGGATGGTCGGGGCGCCCGGCGAGGGCGTCACGCAGGGCCGTGAAGTCCTCCAGGTAGCTGGAGAAACGCTCGGTATCCTGCGACTCCCACCACCAGAGCCCGAGGGCCGCCCGGTTCGACTCCAGCACACTGGCATCCAGCGGCAGGCGCGTCAGCAGCGCCTCGAGGGGTGCCTCGGCCGCCGCCGGCAGGGGCCGCAGTGGCTCGAAGCGCCAGTACCAGCCATGGCGGAACGGCTTGAGCGCCGGCCCGGCCTCGGCATCTCGCACCAGCGTGAAGTCAGGCCCTGGCTGTTGCGGCGGATAGGGCCAGCGGTAGTGGGGCATGACGCCCCTGGCTTCATGAAAGGGTGGCTTGTCCAGCTTGACGGTGACGCCCGCCCGGCTCACGGCCGTTCGCATCCGCGCCACCCGCTTCTGGCGCGGGTTCGGCTTGAGCCAGAGTAGCGGCGAGATCACCAGCATCACCGCGACGAGAATGATCAACCAGGCCATGCCGTTCTCCCTGTGAATCTTGATGCAAGTCGTTGTCTTGTCATGCGAGCCGTCCTAGAGTGGAAGCATCCCCAAACACGCTGGATGCTGTACGGAGAGTCACATCATGAGCAATGAATATCGTCATGTCCTGGTCGCCGTCGACCTGACCAAGGACTCCCACAAGGTCCTGGAGCGGGCGATGCAGATCGCCGACCGCAACAAGGCCAAGCTGTCCATCATGCATACCCTGGAGCCGCTGGGCTTCGCCTATGGCGGCGACATTCCCATGGACCTCACCAGCATCCAGGACCAGCTCGACGAACACGCCAAGCAGCGCCTGGCGGAGATCGCCGACACCCATGTTCCCCGCGAGAACCAGCACGTGGTGGTGGGCATGCCCGATACCGAGATCCACCGCTTCGCCGAGGAGCATGACGTCGACCTGATCGTGGTCGGCTCCCACGGCCGCCATGGCTTCGCCCTGCTGCTCGGCTCCACCTCCACTGGCGTGCTGCACGGCGCTCAGTGCGACGTGCTGGCCGTACGGGTGGGCGCCAAGGGCGAGAAGAGCGAGGAGTAACCCCCCTCGCCCCGATAGACCGCAAGGGCGCCCCAGGGGCGCCCTTGCCGTTTGGGGCCCGACGCCAGCGACGCCTCGCCCTGTCACTCGCCGGCCGCCATCGCCTCCAACTCCATCCACCGCTCCATGGCCGCTTCCAGCTCGGCCTGGGTATCGTTCAGCGACTGCAGGGTCGCCGAGACGGTCTCGGCATCCTGCTGGTAGAAGGCCGGGTCGCCAACCCGTGCCTCGAAGGCGGCCACCTCGCCCTCGAGGCGCTCGATCTCGGCCGGCAGGCCGTCGAGCTCGCGCTGCAGCTTGTAGGAGAGCTTGGCAGGGCGGTTCGCCGGAGCAGCCTCGGCGGCCGACCTGGCCGGTGCCGGGGTGTCACTCGCCGCCGGGGCCGCGGGTTCGGCCTGCTGGCGCGCCGCCCCCTCCCAGGGGGCCGGCGGCAGCCTGCCCCCCTGGCGCACCCAGTCGCTGTAGCCGCCCACATACTCGCGCACCCGTCCCTGGCCCTCGAAGGCCAGCACACTGGTCACCACGTTGTCCATGAAGGCGCGGTCGTGGGAGACCAGCAGCAGGGTACCGTCGAAGTTCAGGAGCAGCTCCTCGAGCAGCTCCAGGGTCTCGACGTCGAGGTCGTTGGTCGGCTCGTCGAGCACCAGGACATTGGCCGGCTGGGTGAACAGCTTGGCCAGCAGCAGGCGGTTGGACTCGCCCCCGGAGAGTGCCTTGACCGGTTGGCGCACCCGCTCCGGGGTGAACAGGAAGTCCTGCAGGTAGCTCATCACGTGGCGGTCGCGGCCACCCACGGCGATGCGGTCGCTGCCCTGGGCCACGTTGTCATAGACGCTCTTCTCCGGCTCCAGCCCGGCGCGCAGTTGGTCGAAGTAGGCGACCTGCAGCTTGGTGCCGAACTGCACCTTGCCCTCGCTCGGCTCGAGCTCGCCGAGCAGGATCTTGAGCAGCGTCGTCTTGCCGGCACCGTTGCGGCCGATGAAGCCGATGCGGTCGCCACGCTGGATCTCCAGGCTCAGGTCGTCGATCACCACCTCGTCGCCGAAGCGCTGGGTGACGTGCTCGAGGCTCACCACCCGCTTGCCGCTGCGCCCACCGCTGTCGACGGAGAGCGAGGCCTTGCCCTGGCGTTCGCGGCGTTCGCTGCGCTCACGGCGCAGCTGCTCCAGCGCCCTCACCCGGCCCTCGTTGCGGGTGCGCCGGGCCTTGATGCCCTGGCGGATCCAGGCCTCCTCCTGGGCGAGCTTCTTGTCGAACTCGGCATGCTCCCGGGCCTCGACTTCCAGCTCATGGGTCTTCTGCTCCTGGTAGGCGGCGTAATCGCCGGGGTAGCGGCCAAGGCGCCCGCGGTCGAGCTCGAGGATCGCCGTGGCAAGCTTCGAGAGGAAGGCACGGTCGTGGGTGATGAAGAGCACGGCCCCATTGAAGTCCAGCAGCTGCTCTTCCAGCCAGGCGATGGTGTCGAGGTCGAGGTGGTTGGTGGGCTCGTCGAGCAGCAGAAGGTCGGGCTCGGCGACCAGCGCCCGGGCCAGCGCCACGCGGCGACGCCAGCCACCGGAGAGCGCGGCCATCTCGGCATCGGCGGGCAGCCCCAGCCGGGTCAGCACCACGTCGATGCGCTGGTGAAAGGACCAGCCGTCGATCGCCTCGATCCGCGTCTGCAGCTCGGCCATGCGGCGCATGTCCGGGTCCTCGTCGTGGATCAGGTGGTGATACTCGGAGAGCAGCTCACCGGCCTCGGGGAGCCCCTGGGCCACCACGTCGAAGATGGTCTGGCCGGTGGCATCCGGCAGCTCCTGGGCGAGCACCCCGATCTTCAACCCCGGGGCCCGCCAGATGTGGCCGCCGTCGGCCTGGATCTCGCCGGCCACTAGCTTGAGCAGGGTCGACTTGCCGGTACCGTTGCGCCCCACCAGGGCCAGGCGCTCGCCCTTCTCCAGCACCAGGTCGGCGCCGTCGAGCAGTACCTGGGTGCCATAGGCCAGTTGCAGCTGTTCCAGACGTAGCAGGGTCACGCGCTCACCTCTTCATTCATCGAGGGCGCTAGTGTAACGCATGGCCGGCCCGGCGTGGCGACGGGTACAATGCGCGCCTGATCCCAGAAGGAGTTCCGCCTTGGTTGCCCCGACCGACACCTTCGACGACGTCCTGCCCGAGGCACTGCGCTTCACCTCGCCCGCCCCACTGGTGGACATCGGCGCCAACCTGACCCACGAGAGCTTCGCCCGCGACCTTGAGGCGACGATCCAGCGCGCCCGGGCGGCGAACGTGACCACCCTGATCCTCACCGGCACCGACCGCGAGCACGCCGAGCAGGCCGTGGCGCTGGCCCGGCGCCACCCGGGGCTCTTCGCCACCGCCGGGGTGCACCCTCATGACGCCAGCCGCTGGGACCCGGCGCTCGCGCGCGCGATGCGCGACCTGCACCGCCAGCCCGAGGTGGTGGCGGTGGGCGAGTGCGGCCTGGACTTCAACCGCAACTTTTCCACTCCCGCCGAGCAGGAGCGCGCCTTCGAGGCCCAGCTCGGCCTGGCGGCGGAGAGCGGCAAGCCACTGTTCCTCCATGAGCGGGATGCCGGCCGGCGCATGCGCGAGATGCTGCATACCTGGCGAGACGATATCGCCGATGCGGTGATCCACTGCTTCACCGCCGACCGCGAGACCCTCTACGGCTACCGGGATCTGGACCTGCATATCGGCCTGACCGGCTGGCTGTGCGACGAGCGTCGCGGCCACCACCTGCGCGAACTGGTCAGCGAGATTCCCCTGGACCGGCTGATGGTGGAGACCGACTGCCCGTACCTGCTGCCGCGCAATTTACCTGCCAAACTCAAGGGCAGACGCCACGAACCGGCGCTGCTGCCCTGGATCGTGCGGGAGATCGCCCACTGGCGGGGCATGGACGAGGCCGAACTGGCCCGAGCCACCACCGCGACCGCGCTCGCCTTCTTCCGCCTGCCGGCGGGCGAGACGCACCGCACCAACGAACATGAGGAGCCCTGACATGGCCGGCCCCGAGAGCAAGGAGATTCCCGGCTTCATCGCCGTCGAGACCGGTGAGGACGGCGCATTGCCGCTGGCCATCGCCTGGACGCTGCCCGATGGGCGGGTCAAGCATACCCTGATCCAGCCGGACGATGACTGGCTGGACAGCGAGATGGTGTCGCTTGGCGAGTACAGCCTGGAGGAGCTCAACAGCATGGGCGTGAGCCCGCTGGACGTGATCCGCGAGCTGGAGAACGACCATTTCAGCGCGACGCTCTACACGGCCGGCGTGAGTGATGACGAGGCGGCGATCTCACGACTCTTCGACACCTACGGCCTCGACCCCTTCGTCGAACTGGCCCCGGCAGACAGCCTCTATCATGAGCTCGAGCCCGGCGACTGGTCCCGGGCCCGGGGCGAGCTGTTCGGCGAGATGGGCCTCGAACCGCTGCGTCCCGAGCACGAGGTGGCGGTGATGCTCAACCTGCACCAGCGCCTCACCCCGGGCGTCGCGCCGCCCGAGGCTACCCCCTTCGATGGCCGCCTGCTGGACGGCGACGACGTCGACGACTGAGCGGGCCCCAGGGTAGCTACGCCCCCGACCGGCCCAGCAGCGCCCTGGCCCGCGCGACGATGCCCGCCACCGAGGGCAGCGTGACCGTGGCGGCCGGCCCCAGGGCAATGAAGCTGTCCTCGGCGGTGAGCCGCGCCAGGCGCTCGCCCGCCACGCCGCGCTCGACCAGGCCGGTGACCAGCTCCTCGCTCGGCGAGCCCGACCGCCGGCACTCGTCCACCACCAGGATGGCCGCACAGTCGGCCACCCGGCGGTGCAGGGCATCGTGGTCGATGGCGGTGAGCCAGCGCAGGTCGATGAGGCGCAGCGCGATGCCCTCGGCCTCGAGGCGGGCGGCCGCCTGCCGTGACAGGTGCATCCCGTTGCCGTAGCTGACGATGGCGAGGTCCTGCCCCTCCCCCCATTGGCCGAGCTCGCCCACCGACAGGCGGTAGTCCGGCCCCGGGTCGGCGCAGCAGGCGCGATCGTCCCCCTCCTCCAGCAGGTCCCGGGCGTGGTAGCGGGCGATGGGCTCGATCAGCACCACCACCCGCTGCTCCTCGTCGGCCAGGCGGACGGCCTCCTGCAGCAGCCCCACCGCCTCGGCCCCGCTGGACGGGCAGGCCACCAGCAACCCGGGAATGTCGCGCAGCACGGCGATGGCATTGTCGTTGTGGAAGTGGCCGCCGAAGCCCTTCTGGTAGCCGAGCCCGGCGATGCGCACCACCATCGGGTTGGTGAACTGACCAGCGGAGAAGAAGCTGAGCGTGGCCGCCTCGCCACGCAGCTGGTCCTCGGCGTTGTGCAGGTAGGCGAGGAACTGGATCTCGAGGATCGGCACCAGCCCACTCTGGGCCAGACCGATTCCCAGCCCCAGGATGCTCTGCTCGTCGAGCAGCGTATCGATCACCCGGTGCGGGCCGAACAGCGCCTGCAGGCGCTGGGTGACCCCGTAGACGCCGCCCTTGCGGCCGATGTCCTCGCCGGCCATCACCAGGTGCGGGTAGCGGGTCATCAGCCGCACCAGCGCCTGGTTGATCAGCCTGGCCATGGGGGCCGGGGTGGCATCGACCTCCCCCTGCCAGGGGGCCTGCCGGCCGGGGCGCGACGGCGGCACGATGCTCGCCATGACCTGGGCGGCGTTCTCGAGCCGAGGTCGCCGGATCACCGCCTCGGCCTCCCGGGCCACCCGTTCGCCGATTTCCCGGTAGCGCTGGGCGATCTCCTCCACGGAGAGCACGCCGTGGCGACGCAGCAGGCCGGCGCTGACCAGCAGCGGGTCGCGGGCCTCGTCGGCCTCGATGCGCGCGGCCGACAGGTAGGCCTGCTGGGCATCGGAGCCGGCATGGCCGAACAGGCGCACGCAGTGCATGTGCAGGAATACCGGCTGGCGACGGGTGCGGGCGATGTGCGCCGCCTCGCGGGCGACCCGCCAGGTGTCCAGCAGGTCGAGGCCGTCGCAGGCGAGATAGTGGAAGCCGGGGCGGGCACGCATGCTGGCGGCGATCCAGCCGGGCGGCGTGGGCATGGAGATGCCGATGCCGTTGTCCTCGCAGACCATCACCAGCGGCATGGGCGCGCCCTGCCAGGCGGCCCAGCCCGCGGCATTGAGGGCGCCCTGGGCGGTGGAGTGGTTGAAGGAGGCATCGCCGAAGCTGCAGATCACCACGCTGTCCGGCGCCCACTCGCCTCCTCCGCCCAGGCGACGCCACAGGCCGAGGCTGTGGGCCGCCCCCACCGCCTTGGGCAGGTGGGAGGCGATGGTGCTGGTCTGCGGCGGGATGTTGAGCGCCCTGGAGCCCAGCACCTTGTGGCGCCCGCCGGAGATCGGGTCCTCCGACGAGGCGGTGAAGCTCAGCAGCAGGTCGCGGATTGGCGTCTGGCCCGGCACGGCACGGCTGCGCTGGATCAGGAAGGCGGCATCACGGTAGTGCAGGAAGGCGGGATCGGCGGGCCGGAAGGCGCGGGCGATGGCGGCGTTGCCCTCGTGGCCGGCACTGCCGATGGTGTAGAAGCCCTCGCCCCGTGCCTGGAGCCGCCGGGCCTGGAGGTCGAGGTGGCGGCTGGTCAGCTGGGACTCGAAGAGCTCGACGAGCCCCTCGGGGTCGAGCCCGGCCGTCTCGAGGGAGCCGTCGTGTGACGGCGCGGGCCAGGTGTCGTCATGCAGGGCGGCGAGGAAGCGCTGTTCCTGGGGCAGGGAGTCGGCCACGGTCGGCCTCCGGTCGGCTGGACACTGCCCTACAGCCTAGTCGATCGCCTCGACGGGCCGCGATCCCGCCGACGCGAGCCGACGGTGCCCGGCTGCCACGGCCTGCTCGAGACTGGCCCCTTCCCGGTAGAAGGCCGCCAGCGCCCGCCGGAAGGCCGCCGCGCGCGCCGGCAGGCCCTCGCGCAGGTAGCGCTCGGCGCGCGCCTCGACCCGCGCCTGGAAGCCCTCGCGGTCGACCTCCACCTCGCCCAGGTTGTCGACGCTGACGCTGAAGGGCCGGCCGCAGGCCTCGGAGAAGAGCCGCTCCAGTGCCTGGGGCGCCACCTCCACCGCCTCGAAGTCGCGCTGCTGGCGGGCATCCCGGCCGTCGGGCAGGTACCAGTAGCCGTAGTCCTCGAGCCGTCGCCGGCGGGCCCCGGCGATGCACCAGTGGCTGACCTCGTGCAGGGCGCTGGCGAAGAAGCCCCGGGCGAAGATCACCCGGTGCCAGGGGGAGGCCTCGTCGGCCGGCAGGTAGAGCGGCTCGTCGCCGCCGCGCACCAGGCGGGTCCGGTAGCGGGGCAGGAAGAGGCCGTCGAACAGCGCAATGACATCCTCGAGTCGGTGGCTCACGCAGGCTCCTGGAAGGCATAAAGGGCGCCATTATAGGGGCAAGGCCGCGCGGCGCGAAAATCGCCGCCTCCTGATAGACTGGACGGCCTGTCGGCGCTCGTCCCGGGCCGGACGCTGCCGACTCACCCTCGACGCATGGAGCTGCTGCCTTGGCCTCGTTCGCCTCACGCCTGCTGGCCACCAGCCGCAAGGAAACGCGTCCGCTGATGCGCCTGGCGCTGCCCATCTGCGGGGCCCAGCTGGCCCAGGCCGGGATGAGCGTCGTCGACGTGATGATGACCGGGCGACTCAGCGCCACTGACCTGGCGGCGGTCTCGGTGGGTTCCAGCCTGTGGATGCCGCTGATGCTGTTCATGACCGGCACCCTGATGGGGCTGACGCCGATCGTCGCCCAGTTGCTGGGGGGCGGCCGCACGGCGGGGATCCGCCCCAGCGTCCACCAGGCACTGTGGATCGCCCTCGCCCTGGGCATGGTCGCCGCGGTGCTGCTGTGGTTCACGGTGATGCCGATCTTTCGCCTGATGGCGGTGCCCGAGGAGGTCGCCGGGCGCGCCGCCGCCTACCTGGCCGCCGTGGCCTTCGGCATGCCCGGGGTGGCCCTCTTCCAGGCGCTGCGCGCCTTCTCGGACGGCATGAACCATACCCGACCGTCGCTGTGGATCAGTCTGGTCGGCCTCGGCGTGAACATCCCCTGCAACTTCGTGCTGATCTACGGCGGCGAGGGGCTGACGGGACTGTTCGGCGACTGGCTGCCCGGCAGCGTGCAGGGCCTGCCGGCCCTCGGCGCCCTGGGCTGTGGCATTGCCACCGCGATCTCCATGTGGGTGATGGGCCTGGCGATGATCGCCTACACCCGGCACTCCCGGGCCTACGGGGACGTCGCGCTCTGGCACTCGCCCACGCCCCTGCGCTGGCAGCTGATCGGCGAGCTGCTGCACGTGGGCATGCCCATCGGCGTGGCGATCTTCGTGGAGGTGACGCTGTTTACCCTGATCGCCCTGTTCATTGCCAGCCTCGGCGAGATCACCGTGGCGGCCCACCAGGTGGCGCTCAACTACACCTCGATCCTCTTCATGCTGCCGCTCTCCCTGGGCATGGCCCTGACCGTGCGGGTCGGCAACACCCTGGGGCAGGGCCGCCCTGAAGCCGCCCGACTGGTGGCCTGGCACGGCATCCTGGTGGCGCTGGCCGTGGCGGGGCTCAACAGCCTGCTGCTGTGGCTCACCGCCGAACCGGTGATCGGGCTATATACTCATGACAGCGAGGTGGCACGCCTCACCCTGTCGCTGGTCGGACTGGCCATGATCTTCCAGGTCTCGGACTCGTTACAGGTCAACCTGGCCGGGGCCCTGCGCGGCTACAAGGACACCCGGATCATCATGCTGATCACCCTGCTGGCCTACTGGCTGGTAGGGCTGGGGGGCGGCCACTGGCTGGGACGACACGGCCTGTTCGGGTGGATCGGACCGCTGGGCGTGCATGGTTACTGGATCGGCCTGATCGCCGGCCTGACGACGGCTGCGGTACTGCTGGGCGAGCGACTCAGGCGCATGAGCAAGGCGATAGTCCATGGAGAGATCGAGATTCCCGTCGAGTGATCGCAGGGGCGTGACCTGCCTCGGGCGAGGCATGCTGCTGGCCGTGATGCTGACGCTGATGGCCGGCTGCGGCGAGGGCGAGAGCGAGACCCTGTTGGGCGACTACCAGCAGCGCCTGGCCGAGACCCTGGGCGTCGAGGCACCTGAGCGCGCCTCCCCGGACAACATCGGCGCCTTCCCCGAGCAGGACGAGCGGCTGTTCGAGATTGCCGAGACCCGCGAGGGCATGCTCGATATCTATGCCCTGCGCGAGTGCCACATCGCCAACCTCGTGGCGGGACGCAACAACCAGCTCGGCAAGGTGGCGGCCCCCAGCCAGCGTTGGCTCTACGAGCTCGAACTGTGGCGCCGGCTGAGTAGCTGCTGGAACGGCGACGTCCCGGACGCCCTCTCCGATGACAGCCGTGAACGCCTGGCCCGGCTCACCGCCATCAAGACCGAACAGCTGCCAAGGGTCAGCTGGAACGCCCTGTTCGACTCCGAGGAATGGGTCAAGAACTTCTCCCGGGCAAGCTCTCCCCTCTCCCCCGAGGCCCTCGGCGAGGTCGAGGAGCGCAGTGCCGCACTTCGCTATCTGCGCAAGGCGACCCTGTATCAGTTCAACCGGGACTGGACGGCCGACTCGGCCACCCTCGAGGGTCACCTCAAGACCCTGCAGGAGCGCCCGCTCTCTGCCGAGCTGCTGCGTGCCCTGCTGCTCGCGGAGCAGCGCCTGGGCGAGGCCTCGATACTGATCGAGGCCACCCTTGAACAAGATGACGGTGCCAGCTGTCGCGGGGCGGCCGAGGACCTGGCCGATTCCCCCGAGGCGACCCGGCTGGCGGCATGGCTGGACGACCTCGATCTCGCCGCCCGGCAGTGGCTCGGGGCCATCGACGCCCTGCTCGCGGTGCATGTGGTGCCCCCGCCGGCAGTGGCCGACTATCGGCGCCGCTGGCTCTCGCTGAGCAACCCCGAGGCTCCCCTGCCGGCCTTCACGGCGGCCCGGGACCACCACACTGCATTGCACAACCGGCTCGCCCATCACTGCGGATCAGCCCCCGGGACTTAACCTCGGCAATCACTCTGTGCTATTGATGAGACAACAGTGACGCAGTGCGCTGCTTACCAGGCCGATGCCGTGACCACGCAGCACTTGGAGGGACATCATGGGAATCCCGCAGTCACCCCGCTCCGCCCAGGTCATCGACCTCGAGGCCATGCGCCAACGTCAACTGGCCCGGCGCCGGTTGGTCCGCCTTTCGCCCGAGCTGGACAACCTGGAAATGGTCTATCGGCTCGCCTCGGATGCCGACACCCTGTACGGCATGCCCCTGCTGGCCTGGGGACTCCAGGAAGATGGCGAGGTGGTCGGCCTGGTGCCGTGGATGGAAGCCCTCACGCCCTGCCACCGCCTGGATGACGCCGAGCACGGCCATTTCATCGGCTATCGCGACCCGGAGACAGAGGAGCTCTTCGAGGAGGCGCCCGAGCACAAGGTGCTGGAACTCGAGCACGCTGCCGCCTACTTCGATTACGAGGAGACCGACGAGACCACGCTGATCCAGCAGCTTCCCGAGACCCAGGGGACCCATGCCCTGTGCATGGACGAGAGCGACGCACCCTGGCAGCTGAAGCAGGTCTTCGGCTGGCGACTCTACAGCGACGGCACCGTGGAGGCCCTGCTTGCCGACGAACGCCTCATCGAGACCACCCCGATCCTGCCCGGCGACCCCTGCCTCTACCCCGGCCACAGCCGCCACCGCGTGGTCTACTTCTTCCAGCGGCAGATCGCCAACCGCATCCGCCACGAGGACCCCACCACCCTCGAGGCCCTGGCACTGATGGTCATGCCCGGCAGCGGCGACGTTGACACGCCGAGCGACTGACGGACTGGCGGCGACTCAGCCGAGACGGATAAAGTAGAGATAGCTGCCGTCGTCTTCCTGCTGGTGCAGGAGCTCATGCCCGAGGAAGCTGCAGAACTTGGGGATGTCACGGGTCGTCGCCGGATCGCTGGCGATCACCTTGAGCACCTCCCCCGCGTGCATGTCACGCACCTTGTTGTGCATCAGCATGATCGGCTCAGGGCAGTAGAGCCCCGTGGTATCGAGTTGCGCATCACAGGCCGGCAGGGAATCCGCGGAATCAACCATCGATGACCTCGTTGCAGGATAGTTAAGTAAGGGAGTAACGGATGATCAAGATCATTATCGAACGTCGTATCATGCCCGGCCTGGAGGAGGAATACGAGGCAGCGGCCAGGGAGGCCATGCGCCATTCCCTGGGCGCACGTGGCTTCGTCGGCGGCGAGAGCCTCGTCGAGCTTGGCCACAGCGATCGACGTCTGATGATCACCAAGTGGCGCGACATGCGCGCCTGGAAGGAGTGGTACCAGAGCGAGACACGCGCCCGGGTCATGCAGAGCCTGCTGCCGCTGCTGACCGAGGAGGAGCGTATCCGCATCTACGAGCCGACGACCCACTGACGGGCTCGCGGATCCCCATCAGTCCAGGAGCCGCACGTGTACCGTCACCTCCTCGCGATCATGGTAGAAGTGGCGACACGCCACCTCGGCCCGCACGCCGGCCTCGGCGAGCGCTGACTCCAGGCCCGCGAGGCAGCGTGAGACCTCCTGCCAGCGCCGCTTCATGGGCAGCTTCAGGTTGAAGACCGCCTCGCGGCACCAGCGCCTCACCAGCCAGCGCTGGACCATCGCCATCACGCGCGACGGCTTGTCGACGATATCGCACACCAGCCAGTCGAGCCTACCGGGCGGCTCCCAGACGAAGCCATCCTCGCGCAGGTGCTCCACCAGCCCCGTGGCCATCAACCCCTTGTCCATGGGGCCATTGTCGATGGCATAGACATGCATCCCGCGCTGCACCAGCTGCCAGGTCCAGCCGCCGGGAGCGGCACCCAGATCGGCCGCCTGCATGCCCTCCCCCAGACGCTCGTCCCATTCGTCTCGCGGGATGAATTCGTGCCAGGCCTCCTCCAGCTTCAGGGTCGAGCGGCTGGGCGCACGATGGGGAAAACGCAGCCGGCGAATTCCCCCGGCGAGTTCGCTGCGATTGCCGGGGAAGCTCATGCCCAGCTGCACGCGGTCGCCGTCACTCCACAGCAGGTGAAGCCGACGCCCCCCGGCCTTGCGCCGCAGGGCGCCGCGCTTCTTGAGCAGCGACTCCAGCGGTCGCTTCAGTGCCTTGATCAGGCCGGCGAGGGCCTTGGCCTCGTTGGTGTCCGGCGTCTCCTGCCAGACCGAGTCGAAGCTCCAGCCGCTCGCCACCACCTGCTCGATGATCGGGGAGAGGCGATCCTCGCGCGGGAGCGCAAGGGGCGGCAGTGCGAGCAGGCTCTGGCGGGCAAACACCAGGCCTGCCAGCGGCAGTGCCCGATGCAGGGCATTGGCCGGCGCATCGCCGGCAGCGATGAAGCGCACGAAACCCGCATCGGGCCTGGCATCAGCCTCTCCCTGCCAGCCGAGCGCCATGGCCTTGTCCGCAAGCTCTGCCGCCAGGTCATGCTCGAACCCGGGGCGACAATAGAGCAGCAGTTCGCCGGGCACGCTCATGGGCTGGCCTCCTCGGCCGCCGCCGCGGAGGTGCTCTTCCTCAGGTCCTCGATATCCTGCAACTGGACATTGAGTGCATTGGTGGAAATGGTCACCTCCCAGAGCGAGTAGATCAGCGATATGGACAGGGTCACCAGGCTCACGCCGAAGAGCAGCATGCCCAGCAGTTCGAGCGACAGGAAGAGCGCGAACATCGACAGCGTGCAGAGCAGGAAGCTCAGCACGCCCGCCACCTGCATGCGTTTGGTCAGGGAGATGCGCCGACGCAGCAGCACGATCTGTCGGGCGGTGCCGGACTGATGCCGGTCACGCTCCTCGTCCGCCAGCTTGCGGATCAGCTGGGCGAGCACCAGGAAGCGGTTGGTATAGGCCAGCAACAGCAGCGAGATGGCGGGAAAAAGCAGGGCCGGGGTGGTCAACGTCAAGGAACGATCTCCGGTTGTCATTCGCAACGCCATGATAACAGGTGACACTTTCACCGGCCGCACATGAAAAGACCCCGTGCTCTTTCGAACACGGGGTCTTCTCGGGATAGGTGCCTGACGAAGACCCGGGCGGCGCTCCGCTACTCTTCATGGGGAGGCCCCCGGAACGACGAAACCCCGACCAATGGCCGGGGTTTCTGAATAAGTGCCTGACGATGACCTACTCTCGCATGGGGAGGCCCCACACTACCATCGGCGCTGAGCGGTTTCACTGCTGAGTTCGGCATGGGATCAGGTGGTTCCCGCACGCTATGGTCGTCAGGCGAAAAACGGTGAATCATGCTGACGATACGTCTCGTCGTATCCGTCATGTCGGTCGCCATCGGCAGACCGCTTGGGTGTTATATGGTCAAGCCTCACGGGCCATTAGTACCGGTTAGCTCAACGCCTTGCAGCGCTTCCACA
>NZ_SNZJ01000011.1:0-59003 GCF_004363555.1 Halomonas ventosae
CGCTTGGCCGCTTGGCCGCTTGGCCGCTTGGCCGCTTGGCCGCTTGGCCGCTTGGCCGCTTGGCCGCTTGGCCGCTTGGCCGCTTGGCCGCTTGGCAGAAGGATCGATCATGCAACCCCAGCCAGCTTACCTGTTGCACAAGCGCCCCTACCGCGAGACCAGCGCCCTGGTCGACCTGCTGACCCTGCACCACGGGCGCGTCAGGGCCGTGGCCCAGGGCGTCCAGCGCCCCGGGTCGCGTTCGCGAGGCCGGCTGCAGCCCTTCGCCCCGCTGCATGTCACCTGGGTCGGCGAGGGCGAGCTCAAGCGCCTGCGGCTGATGGAGGGGCGCGGCAGTGCGGCGCTGCTCGCCGGCGAGGGACTCCTCTGTGGCCTCTATGCCAACGAGCTGCTGGCGCGGGTACTGCCGGTGGAGTTGCCGGTCCCCGAGGTCTTCGCCTTCTACACCGCCATGCTCGAGGTGCTGCCGAGGCCCGAGGGGCGCGCCGGTGCGCTGCGTCGGCTCGAGGCGGCGGTACTCGAGGCGCTGGACGCCTGGCCGCGCTTCACCGACCCCGAGGGGGGGGAGCTCGACCCCCAGCGTCGCTACGTGCTCGATCCGGCCTCACGGGCCTTCGTGGCCGGCGAGGGCGGCATCGACGGGCGCACCCTGCGCCTGCTGGCCAGCGGTGACTGGGCCGAGCCGGGGCTCGCCGGTCCCGCCAAGGCGGTCACCCGGGCGGCGCTGGCCCCGCTGCTCGGCAGCCGTCCGCTGCGCTCCCGCGAGCTGATGCGCCAGCTTGCCCAGCGCCGCCGAGACCACACGGAAGCCAGGCAGCAGCCCTGAGAGCCTGACGTGGCGTTTGGCCGCTTGGCTGCTTGGCGCTTACCCTTCTTCCTTGATTCCTTGATTCCTTGATTCCTTGGTTCCTTGACCCTCGACTCCCGGAGACCCCCATGCACCCCCCGCGTATCCTGCTCGGCGTCAACATCGACCATATCGCCACCCTGCGCCAGGCCCGTGGTACCCGCTACCCGGACCCGGTCCAGGCAGCCCTGCTTGCCGAGGAGGCCGGCGCCGACGGCATCACCGTGCATCTGCGCGAGGACCGTCGCCATATCCAGGATCGCGACGTGCGCCTGCTGGTTGATGTGCTCAATACTCGCATGAACCTGGAGATGGCGGTCACCGAGGAGATGATCGCCCTGGCCGAGGAGCTGCGCCCGGCCCATGTCTGTCTGGTGCCCGAGAAGCGTGAGGAGCTGACCACCGAGGGCGGCCTCGACGTGGTGGGGGGCTTCGCGGCCATCGCCGCGGCCTGCCGGCGCCTCGCCGCGGCCGGTTGCGAGGTCTCGCTGTTCATCGATCCCGAGCCTGCCCAGATCGAGGCCGCCGCCAGGGCCGGCGCGCCGGTGATCGAATTGCATACCGGTGCCTATGCCGAGGTCTCGGGCGAGGCCGCCCGCCGTGAGCATGCCCGGCTCGCCGCCGCTGCCGAGATGGCCCATGAGCTGGGCCTCACCGTGAACGCGGGCCACGGCCTCAACTACCACAACGTCGAGGCGATCGCCGCGCTGCCCGGGCTCCACGAGCTCAACATCGGCCATGCGATCATCGCCCGGGCGCTCTTCGTCGGCTTCAAGGAGGCCGTGGCCGAGATGAAGCGGCTGGCCATCGCCGGCCAGGAGGCGGGCTTCGTGGCCGCCCTCGAGGCGCACGACCACGATCATGACGAGGAGGCGGACGGCTTCCGATGATCATCGGGATCGGTACCGACATCGCCCGGGTGGCCCGTTTCGAGCGGGCCATGGCGCGGCATGGCGAGCGCTTCGCGCAGCGCCTGCTCGGTGAGCGGGAGCGAGAGCGGTTCCGTGACCATCTGCTGCCCGCGGCCTTCCTGGCCAAGCGGTTCGCTGCCAAGGAGGCCTTCGTCAAGGCGCTGGGCACCGGCCTGCGCCGAGGCATGTGCTGGACCGAGATCCAGGTGGTCAACGATGCACTGGGGCGCCCGTCACTGGTGCTTTCCGGCAAGGCCCATGAGCTGGCCGAGGCGGCCGGAGTCCGGTCGCTTCACCTGTCGCTCTCCGACGAGGAGGCGCTGGCGATGGCCTTCGTGGTGCTCGAGGGCTGAGCCGCCTGCCAGGCCCGCAACTCGCCCATGGCGGCATAGAGGTCGGGCAGCAGCGGCACCACGGCGGTCAGGCCCCGTGAGCGCAGGCGGGTCTCCAGGGTCTCCGCCAGCAGCCCCAGGCGAGGCGTGCCGCAATAGCGGCAGGCGCCGTTGAGCGCATGCAGGGCGTCGAGCAGGCCCACCTCGTCGTCGCGGGCGACGGCGTCGCGGATGGCCTGCTCGCTGTGCGCCAGGGAGTCGACCAGCGTCTCCAGCAGTTCCCGGGCGAGGCGCTCGCGTCCCCCGGCCAGGCGGGCGCCCAGCTCCAGGTCTACCACCGCCAGCTCCTGGTCTTCTTCTCCCTCCGCCAGGGTGGGGGCGTGTGCCGATGACCCACTCTCCGCCTGCGGCGGCGGCATCACGATGCCCAGGTGCTCCTCCAGCAGGCGGGCGAGGCGCTGCGGCTGCAGCGGCTTGATCAGCACGTCATCGAGCCCGCCCTCGCGAAGCACCCGGTGTTGCTCACTCTGCACATGGGCAGTGACGGCGATGATCGGTACCCGCCGCCAGGCGCCGCCGAGTCGCCTCAGGGCCCGGGTCGTCTCCACGCCGTCCATGCCCGCCATGCGGATGTCCATCAACACCATGTCGAAGTCCCGGTCATGCGCCAGGGCCAGGGCTTCCTCCCCACTTGCCGCCTGGGTCACCGTGAGGCCGGGGCCGGCCAGCAGCTCGCTCAGCAGCAGCCGGTTGGACTCGGTATCATCGACGACCAGCAGCCGGATCGGCGACGCCGACGGCCGGCGCGGCGCGGGGACGGGCAGGGCCGGCGGCCTTCCCGCCAGCTGTCGGATCACCGCATCGGCCAGGGCCGTGCGGGAGACCGGCTTGCCCAGCACCTCGCCGCCATGTGGCAGGGGCAGGGCCGGCAGGTCGGGGGGGCTGGCATTGACCAGCAGCAGGGCGGGGCAACCCAGCCCATCCAGCCGGCGCCGCCAACCCGCCAGGCGTGCCTCGTCGAGGTCCTCGTGGCCCAGCCCCGCCACGACCAGCGAGGCTGCGGGGCCACTCCCGGCGGTTGCCGGTGAGGTGACCCGGGCCCCCCAGCGCGCCAGCAGGTGCGCGAGGGCACGGTGCGTGGGCGGGTGGGGCTCCTCGATGACGATGACTTCCCCGTCCAGGCTGAGCTCCGGGGCGCGCTCGCTCTCCGAGCTGCCCAAGAGTGGCAGGGTGAAGGAGAAGGTCGAGCCCTTGCCGGGCAGGCTCTCGGCGTTGATCTCCCCGCCCATCTGCTCGACCAGCTGCCGGCAGATGGCCAGCCCCAGGCCGGTGCCGCCGAATTGCCTCGGGTGGCTGATGTCGGCCTGGTGGAAGGCCTGGAACAGGCGTCGGCGGGCCTCGTCGGTCAGGCCCATGCCGGTGTCGCAGACGCTGACGCGCAGGACCACCTGGCTCGCCTCGGCTTGCTCCAGCATGACCCGCACGATCACCTCACCCTGGTCGGTGAACTTGAGGGCGTTGTTGACCAGGTTGGTGAGCACCTGGCGAATCCTCAGCGGGTCGCCCTCGAGGCCGGCCGGCACGTCATCGTAGACCAGCCCGAGCAGCTGCAATCCCTTCTGCTGGGCCAGCGGGGCCTGCAGGCCGAGCACCTCGTCGACCAGGCCAACCATGTCCAGCGGCAGCGTCTCGAGCTCCACCCGGCCGGCCTCCAGCTTGGAGAAATCCAGGACATCATTGACCAGCATCAGCAGGTTGTCGCAGGCCCGCTGCACGTGGTCCAGCCATTCCCGCTGGCGCGGTTCCAGCCGCGAGCGGCCCAGCAGCCGACAGAAGCCGACGATGCCGTTGAGGGGGGTGCGGATCTCGTGGCTCATGTTGGCCAGGAACTCCGACTTGACGCGGTTGGCCTCCAGGGCCCGGCGGTGGGCGAAATCGAGCTCGATGTTCTGGACCTCGATGGTTTCCATGGATTCCTGGAGCTCACCGGTGGCCTGCTCGATCTGGGCCTGCATCTCCTCTCGGGCCGTCTCGAGGTGGTCGGCCAGGTCGTTGACGCGTCGGGCCAGCTCGGCCAGTTCCGGTGCCGGGGGAATGACCAGCTGCTCGGGCACCACCCCGAGGGCCAGCCGGTCCAGGGCGCGGCCGGCATCCTCCAGCGGCTGGCTCAGCCGTCGCGTGGTGGCATAGGCCGCCAGGAACAGCAGCAGGCCAGCGAGCATCAGGGCCAGGCCGGCGCTGGCCAGGTGGCGATAGTGGGTCAGCAGCAGGGGAGTGGTGTCGATGTCCAGCACCAGCCAGGCCGGCATCGGCGAGCCGTCGGGCAGGGGGGCCTGCAGCAGCCAGCGGCGGTCGCGTTCCAGCAGGCGCGAGGCGTCGAGATCGGTCGGCGCCGGCAGGTCGCGGAGCCTGCCGCGCTCCAGCAGGCGGGCGCCCTGGCCATCCCACAGGCTCAGCCCCTGAACGTGGGGCAGCGCCAGCAGTCCGTCGGTCAGGCGCGTCAGCGCCTGCTCGTCCTCTCTCGCCAGGGCCTCGCCCAGGGCCGGCGCGACCAGCTCGGCGCCGTGGGTCAGCTGGTCACGCAGCGCCGCGTGGCGCTGGCGATCCTCCAGGGCCAGGGCCGCACCGACCACCAGGGCCAGCAGCAGCAGGGGGAGGCCGAGGATCATCAGCATCAGTCGGGTCTTGAGGGACATCGGCAGGCTCGTCGGGCGGTGAATCGGCATCCAGTATGCCACAGGCCGGGCAGATGCCTGTCCAGTGTGCAGCCGCAGGGATATAATGCCGAAAAGGCGTTTCCATCAGGAAGGTTACATGCATTTCCCCACTCTCGAGGAGACCGTCGGCCACACGCCGCTGGTCCGTCTCAAGCGCATCACCGCCGGGCGCGGCAATACCCTGCTGGCCAAGCTGGAGGGCAACAATCCCGCCGGGTCGGTCAAGGACCGGCCGGCCCTTTCCATGCTCCAGGAGGCCGAGGCGCGTGGCGAGATCTCGCCCGGCGACACCCTGGTCGAGGCGACCTCCGGCAACACCGGGATCGCCCTGGCCATGGCGGCCGCCATCATGGGCTATCGCATGGTGCTGATCATGCCCGAGAGTGCTTCCGCCGAGCGCAAGCAGGCGATGGCCGCCTACGGCGCCGAGCTGATCGAGGTCAGCAAGGCAGGGGGCATGGAGGAGGCCCGCGACCTGGCCGAGGCGATGGTCGCCCGTGGGGAGGGCAAGCCGCTGAACCAGTTCGCCAACCCGGACAACCCCCTGGCGCACTACCGCACCACCGGCCCGGAACTCTGGGAGCAGACCGGCGGCACCATCACCCACTTCATCAGCTCCATGGGCACCACCGGCACCATCATGGGCGTGTCGCGCTACCTCAAGGAGCGCAACCCCGAGGTGCAGATCATCGGCCTGCAGCCCGAGGATGGTGCCAGCATCGCCGGCATCCGCCGCTGGCCGCCGGAGTACCTGCCGAGCATCTTCGATGCCAGCCGCGTCGACCGGGTGCTGGATATCGGCCAGCAGGAGGCCGAGGAGCACATGCGTCGCCTGGCCCGTGAGGAGGGCATCCTGTCCGGCGTGTCGTCCGGCGGGGCGCTCGCCGGGGCACTGCGGGTCGCTGCCGAGGTCGAGAACGCGGTGATCGTCTTCATCGTCTGCGATCGCGGCGACCGCTATCTCTCCACCGGCCTGTTCGCCCCGGAGCGCTGAGCATGGCCATGCTGGGCAAGCGTCGCCCCGGGCGTGCCTCGTCGGGGGGCTCGGGGCTTGAGGGTCGCCAGGCAGAGCCGCGCGAGGCCACCGGGGCGCAGGACGCCCTGGAGATCCGTGGACTGGCCCATGACGGGCGCGGGGTGGCGCGCACCGCGCGAGGCAAGACGGTGTTCGTCGAGGGCGCCCTCCCGGGCGAGCGGGTGAGGGTCGCCGTCCATCGTACCCGCAAGCGCTTCGACGAGGCTCATGTGCGGGAACTGCTGGTGGCCTCGGCGGAGCGCGTCGCGCCCCCCTGTCCCCACTTCGGGCGCTGCGGCGGCTGCGACCTGCAGCACCTCGCCCTGCCGGCGCAGCGCCGCCACAAGCAGGCGGTACTGGAGGAGTTGCTGGGGCGCCAGGGCATCGCCCTGGCCGCGTCGCCCGAGCTGCTTGCCGGCGCGGGGGAGGGCTACCGGCGCCGCGCCCGCCTGGGCGTCAAGGTGGATGCCGACGGCGGCGTCCATCTGGGCTTTCGCGCCCGCCATAGCCACCGCCTGGTCGACATCGACGCCTGCACCGTGCTGGTGCCAGCCCTGGACGCCCTGCTGGTGCCGCTGCACCAGTTGCTGGCAGACCTCGAGGCACCGCGCCAGGTGGGACACCTCGAGCTGCTCGAGAGCGACCAGGGCGCAGTGGTGGTCGTGCGCCAGCTGCGTGACCATCCCGGGGACGCCCGGCGCTGGCAGGCCTTCGCCAGGGCCCATGGCGTTCACCTGGCCCGCTGGCTGGGTCGCGAGGCGACCGAGCTCGACTGGCTGACCCCCGTACCGGCGCTCAGCTGCCCGGTGCCGGGGCCTGACGGGGCGCTCACCCTGGGCATCGCCCCCGGAGACTTCCTGCAGGCCAATGCCGAGGTCAATGACCTGATGGTGAGCACGGCGCTCTCCTGGCTCTCCCCGTTGGCCGCCGGCGAGCGGGTGCTGGACCTGTTCGCCGGCGTGGGCAACTTCAGCCTGCCGCTGGCCACCGCCGGTGCTCGGGTGACGGCGGTGGAGGGCAGCCCGGCGATGGTCGCGCGGCTCGGCGACAATGCCCGCGCCAATTCCCCGGGGCGTAGCCTGGTCCTCGAGGCGCGCCAGGCGGACCTCGCCGAACCGACGGCCGTGCGCGAGCTGCTCCAGGAGGTCGGCCCCGAGGTGGTGGTGCTGGACCCGCCCCGAGAAGGGGCCGAGGCGGCGAGCCGGGTACTGATGGAACATCCGGTGCCGCGGCTGCTCTACATCTCCTGTGACCCGGCCACCCTGGCCCGGGATGCGGCACACCTTGTGCATGGTGGCTATCGCATCCGGCATGCGGCCGTGGCCGACATGTTCGTGCACACCTCACACCTGGAATCCATGCTGCTGTTCGAGTATCCCGGCTCGGGGCGGCAGGCCCAAGGAGCGACAAGCGATGGTTAAAGTGCGTGAAGAGCAGCCGCTGACCCGGGACGGGAGGGTCGATATCGACCAGTGGCTCACGCGCCTGCAGGATGACGTCAAGCTGCGTGACGTCGACGAGATGCGCCGTACCTGTGAGCTGGCCCAGCAGCTGGAGCTGGCCTCCGACCGCCCCCACAAGGCCTGGCTGAAGGATGGCTCGAGCTTTCGCATGGGCCTGGAGATGGCCGATATCCTGGGCGAGCTCAAGCTCGACCAGCCGGCGCTGGAGGCCGCGGTGCTCTATCGGGCCGTCCGCGAGAAGCTGATCGGCCTCGAGGAGGTCGACAAGCGCTTCGGCCACGAGGTCGCCGGCCTTATCGACGGCGTGCTGCAGATGGCCGCCATCAGCACCTTCCAGGCCCCCAGCCAGGGCCTGAGCCAGCATGACCAGCAGGACAACCTGCGCAAGATGCTGGTCAACCTGATCGACGACGTCCGCGTCGCCCTGATCAAGATCGCTGAGCGCACCTGCGCCCTGCGCCAGGTGCGCGATGCCCCGCGCGAGAAGCGCCTGCAGGTGGCCCGGGAGGTGTTCGACATCTACGCGCCCCTGGCCCACCGCCTTGGCATCGGACAGCTCAAGTGGGAGCTCGAGGACCTCTCCTTCCGCTACCTGCACGAGGCGGAGTACAAGGCGATCGCCCGCCAGCTCGCGGAGAAGCGCCTGGACCGTGACCGCTACATCAGCGAGGTGGTGGAGACCCTCAAGTCGCTGATGACGGCCCAGGGGATCAGCCGCTACCAGGTCGACGGGCGCGCCAAGCACATCTACTCGATCTGGCGGAAAATGAAGCGCAAGCGCATCGACTTCTCGCAGGTCCACGACATCCGGGCGGTGCGCATCCTGGTGCCCGAGGTGACCGACTGCTACACGGTGCTGGGCATCGTCCACTCGCGCTGGCACCACGTCCCCAACGAGTTCGACGACTACATCGCCAACCCCAAGAAGAACGGCTACCAGTCGCTGCACACCGCGGTACTCGGGCCCGAGAACAAGGTCCTCGAGATCCAGATCCGCACCTTCGCCATGCACGAGGAGGCCGAGCTCGGGGTCTGCGCCCACTGGCGCTACAAGGGACACGACACCAGCGCACGCAGCGCCAGCTACGAGGAGAAGATCGCCTGGCTGCGCCAGGTGCTGGAGTGGCACGAGGAGGTGGGCGACTTCGGCGACCTGCGCGAGGGGCTGACCAGCGACGTGGCCCCGGACCGCATCTACGTCTTCACCCCGGATGGCCACGTCATTGACCTGCCCCGGGTCGCCACGCCGATCGACTTCGCCTACCGGGTGCACACCGAGGTGGGCCATCGCTGCCGGGGGGCCAAGGTCAACGGCCGCATCGTGCCGCTCACCTACCGGCTCAAGACCGGCCAGCAGGTGGAGATCCTTACCGCCAGCAAGGGCGGGCCGAGCCGCGACTGGCTCAACCCCAACCTGGGCTATGTGCGCACCTCCCGGGCGCGGGCCAAGATCCAGGCCTGGTTCAAGCTGCAGGCCCGCGACCGTAACCTCGAGGAGGGCCGGGCGCTGTTCGAGCGCGAGATGAAGCGCCTCGACGTCGAGGACATGGACCTGACCCGCCTGGCCAACAAGGTCAACTACCCCAGCCCGGACGACATGTATGCCGCCCTGGGTGCCGGGGACCTGCGCATCGGCCAGGTGCTCCACCAGGCCCAGCAGCTGTTCGGCGAGAGCGATGACCAGGAACAGCTCGACCGCCTGCTGGCCAAGCCCCGCAAGGCCCCGGGCAAGGGCAGCGGCAGCGATATCACCGTGCTCGGGGTGGGCAACCTCAAGACCAGCATGGCCAACTGCTGCCACCCGGTGCCCGGCGACGCCATCGTCGGCTTCATCACCCAGGGGCGCGGCGTCACCGTGCACCGCCAGGACTGCCCCAACATCCTGCAGCTGCGCCTGGACGAGCCCCAGCGCATCATCGAGGTGGAGTGGGGCGAGCGTGCCCGTACCCAGTACCCGGTGGACATCGAGATCCAGGCCTGGGACCGCTCCGGCCTGCTGCGAGACGTCACCGGCGTGCTCAGCAACGACCGCGTCAACGTGCTGTCGGTGAACACCCTCACCGATACCGAAGACGGCATCGCGCGGATGTCCATCACCGTCGAGGTCGACGGCCTGGAGACCCTGGGGCGCCTCTTCTCGCGCATCCAGCAGCTGCCCAACGTCATCGAAGTGCGACGGCTGCGCAGCGGGGGCGGTCAGGGCAAGTCGGGCAAGCGCAGGAGGAGGATGACATGAGCAAGCCCCGCCATGACCTGGACGACCTGCTCACGCTGATGGCCGTGCTGCGCGACCCCGAGCAGGGCTGCCCGTGGGACGTGAAGCAGGACTGGGACTCCATCGTGCCCCATACCCTGGAGGAGGCCTACGAGGTCGCCGACGCCATCGAGCGACGCGCCTGGGACGAGCTGCCCGGCGAGCTCGGCGACCTGCTCTTCCAGGTGGTCTACTACAGCCAGTTCGGGGCCGAGGAGGGACGCTTCGACTTTCATGAGGTGGTGCATGTCCTCACCGCCAAGATGCTGCGCCGCCATCCCCACGTCTTCCCCGACGGCACCCTGGCCTCGCGGCGCCCGCCCGGGGTCAGCGCCGAGGAAATCGAGACACGGCAGGTGCATTCACGCTGGGAATCGTTGAAGGCCGAGGAGCGTGCCGAGCGGGCAAGCGACACACCCCCGGGTGACTCGGGCGACAGCACCGCGGCCTCGGTGCTGGATGACGTCCCCCGGACCCTGCCGGCCCTCTCCCGGGCCGCCAAGCTCTCCAAGCGCGCCGCCCGGGTGGGCTTCGACTGGCCCGATGCCCGCGGCGTGCTGGCCAAGATCCGCGAGGAGCTCGACGAGGTGGAGCAGGCCCTGGCCGAGGGGGACCGCGCGCATGCCGCCGAGGAGGTGGGCGACCTGCTGTTCGCGGTGACCAACCTGGCGCGCACGCTCAAGGCCGATCCCGAGCAGTGCCTGCGCGCCACCAATGCCAAGTTCGAGCGGCGCTTCCGCCACGTCGAAGCGGCCCTGGCCAGCGCCCGGGTACCGCTGGAGGAGGCCGGCCTGGCGGCCATGGAGCTTCACTGGCAGGCCGCCAAGCAGCTCGACCCCCCCGTTCAGGAACCGCCGCAAGGAGAGTCCCGGCCATGAGCCACGACCTGCACGAATCGCTGCGCGACAATGTCCGTATCCTGGGTGACAGCCTGGGCCGTACCATCGCCGATGACCTGGGCCCGGGCTTTGTCGACCGCATCGAGACCATCCGCAGCTTCGCCAAGCGCGGGCGCCAGGGCGAGGAGGGTAGCCAGCGCGCGCTGATCGAGTACCTGCGCAAGCTGCCCGACCGCGACCTGCTGCCGGTGACCCGGGCCTTCAACCAGTTTCTCAACCTGGCCAACATCGCCGAGCAGCACTATCGGGCGCGCTTCCGCCGGGTCGAGGACTACAAGCCCGGCTCCCAGCCGGTGCTCTCCGAGCTGCTCGAGCGCGCCCGGGGCGAGGGCCACTCGCCGCGCAAGCTGGTGGAGACCCTCTCCGGCATGCGCGTCGAGCTGGTGCTCACCGCGCACCCCACCGAGGTCATCCGCCGCACCCTGATACAGAAGTATGACGCCATCGACGACTGCCTCACGGCCATCGAGTCCTCCGGGGACTACCCGGAGCGCGGGGCGCGTGCTCAGGGCCGCCTGGAGGAGCTGATCAGCCAGGCCTGGCACACCGACGAGATCCGCCACGAGCGACCGACCCCGGTGGACGAGGCCAAGTGGGGCTTCGCGGTGATCGAGAACTCCCTGTGGCAGGCGGTGCCCGATTTCCACCGCGATCTGGACAACCTGCTGCTGGAGACCGCCGGCGAGCGCCTGCCGCTGGATTCCGCGCCGATCCGCTTCGCCTCCTGGATGGGCGGCGATCGTGACGGCAATCCCAACGTCACCGCGAAGGTGACCCGGGAGGTGCTGCTGCTGGGCCGCTGGATGGCGGCGGACCTCTACCTGCGCGACCTGGAGCAGCTCAAGGCCGAGCTCTCCATGTGGAAGGCCAACAGCGCGCTCAAGGCCGAGGTGGGGGATGTCGCCGAACCCTACCGCGAACTGATCAAGCGCCTGCTGGCGAGGGTCGAGGCGACCCGCGACTGGGCCAAGGCCGAGCTCGACGGGCGCAGCTACGAGGGCGGCCCCATCATCGAGACCCGCGACCAGCTCTATGCCCCCCTGCTGGCCTGCTATCGCTCGCTGTGTGACGTGGGCCTCGACACCATCGCCAACGGCGTGCTGCTCGACACCCTGCGCCGCGTGGCGGTGTTCGGGGTGACCCTGACCAAGCTTGACCTGCGCCAGGAGGCCAGTCGCCACGCGCAGGTGATGGAGGAACTCACCCATGGTCTGGGGTTCGGCCACTACCGCGACTGGAGTGAGGCCGAGCGCCAGGAGTTCCTGCTCGCCGAGCTCGCCTCGCGCCGGCCGCTGATCCCGCGGCGCTGGGAGTGTTCCGCCGAGTCCCGCGAGGTCATCGATACCTTCCGGGTGATCGCCTCCGAGCACCGTGAGGCGCTGGGGACCTACATCATCTCCATGGCCGGCGAGCCTTCCGACGTACTCGCGGTGGCGCTGCTGATGAAGGAGGTGGGCGGCACGGTCAGCCTGCCCATCGCTCCGCTGTTCGAGACCCTCGACGACCTCGACCACGCCGGCGAGGTCATCGACCACCTGCTGGCGCTGCCGGGGTATCGTGCCCTGGCCGGCGACAGCCAGGAAGTGATGATCGGCTATTCGGACTCCGCCAAGGACGCCGGCCAGCTGGCCGCCGCCTGGGCCCAGTACCGGGCCCAGGAGACGCTGGTAGAGGTGTGCGATCGCCACGGGGTCGATCTCACGCTTTTCCATGGCCGCGGTGGCACCGTGGGCCGGGGCGGCGGGCCCGCCCACGCGGCTATCCTCTCCCAGCCGCCGGGCTCGGTGAACGGCAGCCTGCGGGTGACCGAGCAGGGCGAGATGATCCGCTTCAAGTTCGGCCAGCCGGAGATCGCCCTGCGTTCCATGGAGATCTACGCCTGTGCGGTCCTCGAGGCGAGCCTGCTGCCGCCGCCGGCACCCAGGCCGGAATGGCGTGAGGAGATGGACCGCCTCGCCGAGGTGGCGCACGGCGCCTATGTGGGGGTGGTGCGCGAGGATCCCGATTTCGTCCCCTACTTCCGCGCGGTAACCCCGGAAGGCGCGCTCGGGCGGCTGCCGCTGGGCTCGCGCCCCACCAAGCGCCGCCAGGACGGTGGCGTGGAGACACTGAGGGCGATCCCCTGGATCTTCGCCTGGACCCAGATCCGCCTCATGCTGCCAGCCTGGCTGGGCAGCGGCGAAGCCTTCAGCCAGCGGCTGGAGGAGGAGGGCGGTCTCGAGGTGCTGCGCGAGATGCGCGACCAGTGGCCCTTCTTCGGGACCTACCTGGACATGCTGGAGATGCTGCTGGCCAAGGCTGACGTGGGCATCGCCGCCTACTACGAGCACCGGCTGGTCGACGAGCCGGCCCTCAAGGCCCTCGGGGAGCGGCTGCGCTCCCGCTTCGGCCGCCTCCACGAGGCGCTGCTGGAAGTACTCGACCAGCAGGAACTGCTGGAGAAGACGCCGCTGATCCGCCAGGCCATCGAGGTGCGCAACCCCTACATCGACCCGCTGCACGGCCTGCAGGCGGAGCTGTTGCAGCGTAACCGCGATGCCGACGGGGCGATCAGCGCCGACCTCTCCCGCGCGCTGATGGTGACCATGGCGGGGATCGCCGCCGGGTTACGCAATACGGGGTAGGCCGTCGGCCAGCGACAAGCTTGCGAGGGGCAAGCTTCAAGGACAACCGTTGCAGCCTGCCATAGGGCTACCGTACTTCCTTGCTCCTTGCTCCTTGCTCCTAGAAGGGAAAATGCAGCGAGGCGGTCATCAGGTTGAGGTGGTCCATGGCCGGGGCATCGATCTCCTCGAACTCCAGGCGGCTCACCAGGTGGCGCAGCTGCAGGCGGGCCCCGAAGCCCTGCACCCTGGCCGTGCCGCCGCCCTCGCGCAGCTGGTCGCCGCCGCCGACGGGGTCGCCCTGCCACTCCGCCAGGCCCGACTTGGCGTAGAGCCCGAGTGGCCCCAGGCGGATGCCGGCCACCAGGCTGCCGCCCAGGCTGGTGGTGTCGAGGAGCTGCTGGCCGTCGGTGAGGGATACCGGCACGTCATCGCTCTCGCGATAGCTGAACTCGGCGCCGAGGTCGAGGCGGGGCAGGTGCTGTGGCGTGAAGCCGGCGGTGAGGCGGAAGCCTGAGGTATAGCCGTCGGGCGTCTCGACGTCGCTTCCCTGGACGATCATGCCGTTGTCGAGATGCATGAGATCCTGCGCCATGCCGCCGTAGGCGGGCATGACCGAGTCGGCCTGCGCGGGCAGCGCCACCAGTGCCAGGACGCTGGCCAGTGCGATGGCAAGGCGTGAATCCGGATGCATGTTCCCCGACCTTGGTCGGCAGCACGCGGGGGCTGCCGGCCCGGAATCATTGTCATTCTAGCCTAGCAAGCCGCCGGAGGTTCCGCCAATGCCGCCGCCCGGCGGCGCAGGGCCTGGAGATGCCCGTCGAGGCAGGGGACCGGCAGCCGGTGCCGTGAGGCGGCATCGCGCAGCGGGGCGAGGATTGCCTCGTGCTCGGTGAGGCGGCCGGCCCGCACGTCCTGCAGCATGGAGGCCCGGTTGCTCGCCGTGGCCTCGACGACCTCCCAGACCAGCTGCCGCCACGCCGCAAGGCCGTCCCCGCCGGGCGGGGGCACGCCCTCTGCCTCGAGGATCGCCGCGACCTCGGCGATCAGCCTCTCGACCATGGGCCGGAAGGGACGGTCGCGCAGCTGGCCGTTGCGGATCATGAAGCGGGCGACCAGGGGGTTGATGGCGGCATTGACGGCGAGCTTGCGCCATAGCCGCACGCGGATGTCGGCGACCGCCTCGGCCCGCAGCCCGGCGTCGGTCAGGGTCCGCGCCAGCGCGCCGGCCAGCTCCGCATGGCGCCCGTCCAGGGCGCCGAGGTAGGTGTGGCCATGGCCGGCATGGATCACCCGATCGTCGCCCTGCACATGGGCGCCCTCGGTGGTGGTGGCGCAGAGCACCGGCCCGTGATGGCGCGCGGTGAGCCGAGGCTGACAGGCGAAGCCGTTCTGCCACAGTACCAGCGGTACCCCGGCGGGCAGCCGGGCGGCCAGGGCGGCGTGGGCCGCCTCGGCGCCGTGGGCCTTGGTGGTGAGGTGCACCACGGCCGGCGTCTCCGGTGGTAGGGCATCGATCCTTGACATGGCAAGTACCTGGACCCGGGTGTCGCCCTCCGGGGTGACCAGGGTCTGGCGGTCGGGAAGCCGGCGGCGGCCGACCAGCCTCACCGGGACCCGGCCGGCCAGCCGCAGGGCGATCAGTCGCCCCAGAGCGCCGGGGCCGACGATCCAGTGCGTTTCTCGGGTCATGGGGCAACTCCCGGGGTCATGATCGTCGAGGGCGCCGAGCCGTGGCCGCCTTGCGGCGCGAGCTGCCGCGCCGGGTCCCGCGGGGCGAGCGCGCCGCCGGGGCCTGCTCGCCCCGGGCGCTGTGCAGCGCCTCGCGCATCCGCCCCGCATCGGCGGCAGCGAGCAGGCCATGCAGGTCCTCGACCAGGGCCGCGAGGAAGGGCGCCGGGGCCTCGGCCTGCTCGGCGATGGCGCCCAGGCGCTGCTCCCAGAGGGCGGTACGCTCGGGGCGGCCCACCGCCTCGGGCAGCGAGGCGATCAGCGCGCTGCCGAGCCGCGTGGCACGCAGCGCCTTGGCCTGGCGCACCAGGTAGCCGCGCTCCACCAGCGTCTCGATGATCCCGGCGCGGGTCGCCTCGGTGCCCAGGCCGTCGTGCTCGCGCAGGGTGCGCCGCACGGCCGGGTCCTCGACATAGCGGGCAATGTTCATCATCGCCTTGATCAGGCTGGCGTCGGTGAAGGGCTCCGGCGGGCGGGTCTCGCGGTCCTCGACGCCGGCCTCCTGGACCCGGCACGCCTCGCCCTCGGTGAGCGGCGGCAGCGGTGGCGCCTCGTCACGGGTGGTGAACAGCGGCTTCCAGCCGGGGTCGAGGAGCTCCTGGCCCCGGGCGCGGAAGCCTTCGCCGACGATGGTGAATTCCGCCTTCACTTCGCGGGTGGAAAGCGCGGGATAGAACTGCGCCAGGACGTTGCGGGCAATCAGCCGGAAGACATCGGCCTCGGCCTTCTCGAGTCGCGCGAGGTCGGCGGGCTTGCCGGTGGGCGCCAGGGCGTGGTGGGCGCCAACCTTGCGGTCGTCCCAGGCCCGGGAGCGCCGCGAGAAATCCGCCCCGGCAAGCCACTGGCGCAGGGTCTCGTCCTGGCGGCAGGCGCCCTCCAGGGTGGCCCGCGCCGCGGCGAAATGCTCCTCGGGGAGGTAGCGGCAGTCCGAGCGCGGGTAGGTGATCAGCTGGTGGCGCTCGTAGAGGCGCTGGCAGATGTCCAGGGTCGCCTTGGCGGAGAGGCCATGGCGGCGTGCCACGTCCACCTGCAGCGCCGAGAGCGAGTAGGGCAGGGGGGCGGCCTGGCGCCTGTCGCGGCGCTCGAGTGCCGTGAGCCGACCCTCGGCACCGGGCAGCCGCTCGGCCAGGGCGGCGGCCGGCTCCCGGGCCAGCAGGCGTCCCTGGTCGTCGAGGGGGTGGGCCTCCCCGGGTACCCACCAGGCGCGCAGCCGGCCCTGCGCGACGGCGAGATCGGCCCACAGCACGAAGAAGGGCTTGGCGACGAAGTCGCGGATCTCGGCGTCGCGACGCACCACCAGCCCGAGCACCGGGGTCTGGACACGGCCTACCGAGAGCACGCCGTCGTGGCCGGCCTGGCGGCCGGTGAGCGTCCAGGCGCGGGTCAGGTTGATGCCGTAGAGCCAGTCGGCCCGGGCACGGCACTGGGCCGCCCGATAGAGCGGCTCGAAACGGCCATTGTCCTCGAGCCGGGCGAGCGCGCGCTGCACCGCCGGGCGGTTGAGGTCGCTGACCAGCAGCCGGGACACCGGGCCCTTCCAGCCCAGGTGCTCGATCACCTCCTGCACCAGCAGCTGCCCCTCGCGGTCGGGGTCGCCGGCATGCACCACCTCGCGGGCGGACTTCAGCAGCCGACGGATCACCGCCAGCTGGCCGCGGGCCTTGGGGCGAGGCATCAGCTTCCAGCGACTCGGCAGGATCGGCAGCTGGTCGAGGCGCCACTGCTTCAGGGCGGGGTCATAGGCATCGGGCGGCGCCTGTTCCAGCAGGTGGCCCAGGCACCAGGTGACCGTGGTCTCACCCACCGCCAGCGCGCCCTCCTGCTTGCGGGGCGAGCCGGGCAGGGCCTTGGCGATGGCCCGGGCCAGGCTGGGTTTCTCGGCGATGATCAGTCGCATGATGACTCGTCGCGGTGAATGACATGGACATTCTTCCAGTATTCGCCACGCCATGCCAAGTGTAAGCTGCACCAGGATGTGTACAATGCTTGTACAATAGTGATCACGGGAGAGAGCGCATGCGCGAACGTGGCCGTACCCGGCGCCTGCTGGGACTCGGGGCCCGCACCGGCGGGGCGCTGATCCGCACCCGGATGGGCGGGCAGGCCGACTGGCGGGCCCTGGGCGAGGCCCTCTTCGAGGGGCTCTCCGAGCTGAAAGGGCCGGCGATGAAGCTGGCCCAGATCATGTCGCAGTGGGACGACCTGCTGCCGCCGGACCTCGCCGAGGAGCTCGCCCGCCTGCAGCGCCAGGCGGAGCCGATGCCCTGGGCGGGTATCCGCCGTACCCTGGTCGCGCAGTACGGCGACCTGGAGGCGGTGTTTGCCGGCATCGAGGAGACCCCCTTCGCCAGCGCCTCCATGGGCCAGGTGCACCGCGCCACGACCCGGGACGGCGAGACCCTGGTGCTCAAGGTGCAGTATCCCGGCCTCGCCGAGGTGCTGGAGAGCGACCTGGCGCAGGTGCGTCGCCTGATGCGCCTGGGGCGCTGGTTCAAGGTTCCCCAGGCACGCCTGGATGCGCTCTTCGAAGAGCTGGCGGCGAGCCTGCGCGGCGAGCTGGACTACCACGCCGAGGCCGAGGCGCTGGCCCGCTACCGGGCGCGCTACGCCCATCTCGACAGCCTGGTGATCCCCGAGCCGCTGGTGGAGCTCTCCGGTGAGCGGGTGCTTGCCATGCGCTACGAGCCCGGTACACCGCTACGTGAGCTGGAGGCCGGCAATGACGCCCTGCGTCAACGCGTGGCCCAGACCCTGGCGGACTGGATCACCGAGGAGCTTTTCACCCATGGCGAACTGCATGCCGACCCCCATGCCGGCAACTTTGCCGTCAACGACCGGGGGCAGCTGGTCGTCTACGACCTGGGCGCGGTGATCCCGGTACCCGAGGCACGCCTGGCCGCGATGATGCAGCTGCTGGAGGCCACCCTGGCGAAGGACCCCATGGCCATGGACGAGGCGCTGCTCAAGATGGGCGGCCGCCAGGGACAGGGTGCGCCCCTGGCCCTCTACCGCGAGGCGGCCGAGGCGGTGGAGCCGCTCTTCCGCCCCGGCGAGCAGGACTTCGGCGACGTGCGGGTGCACCGTCGCCTGCGCGAGCTCTCGCCGAAGGTCTGGGCGGCCATGGACCGCCTCCAGCCCCCGGCGGACACGCTGCTGCTGTCGCGCACCCTCAACGGCCACTACTGGAACCTGGTGCGCCTCGGCGCGCGACTCGACATGGCCGGGCGCACCCGGCCGCTGTTTGCCAGGGGGCACGTCTGACCCTCCCGGACAGGCGCCCGACCCACCTGCCCAGCCTGGCGCCGGACTGGTAGACTATGCCGTTTTCCAAAGGTTGGAGTGCGCGATGCTGGCAGTATGGGTAGAACAGCTGCTGGGCTTTGCCTCGGGTGCCCTGGCGGCCATTCGCCAGGACGAGCGCTACCCCACGCTGATGGCCTGGGCCCGCGACGAGGGACCGGCCCTGGTCGGCGGTAACCTGGCGCTGGCCCAGGCGCTGGCCCCGGAGCTGTGGTCGCAGACCCCGCTGGCGCGACTCGACTTCGCCGCCGAGCCGCTGGCCCGGCCCGGGCGCAACGAGCCCTGCTGGTGCGATTCCGGGCGCAAGACCAAGCACTGCTGCGGGGCGGTCAGCCTGCCCGGCCACGTGCCGCCGCACCTGATGTGGATGCTCTCGCTGCGCGACTGGAAGGGCGAGACCCTCAAGGCCGCCCTGGCCAGCGGCCGGGCTCCGGCCCAGGCGCTGCTGGAGGCCGGCCTGATCGCCGCCGAGTCCGGCCAGCGCGGGCGGGCCCAGCAGATCCTCGAGTCGCTGTTCGAGCGTGCCGACTGGTTGACCCTCCCCGAGCAGGCCGAGCCCGCCTTCGAGATCCTCATCGACCTCTACCAGGAGCGCGGTTTCCACCGCAAGCGCGAGGCGCTGCTCGACGCGGTGCTCGACCGCGGGCCGCTGTTCCTGCGCGGCGTGGCCCTGGAACGGCTCTGCCTGATGCACCTGGACAACGACGACCTGGACAGCGCCCGGGCGGCCTTCGTGCGCGCTCAGCAGGCCCTGCCCGACTCGCCGACCCTGGCCTACATCGAGGCCATGCTTCTGCTCCACGAGGGTCATGAGCAGGAGGCCGCCGAGCGCTCGCGCTTCTGGTTTCGGCGCCTGGCCCGCCAGGGCGACCTGGACCCCGACCAGCTGCAGTTCCTGGCCGACCTGGCCGAGAACCCCGGGGCGACCCTCGCCGACCAGCTGCTCAGTGCCGAGGAGGACCTGGCCGAGCCGCTGGTGGCCCTGCAGGCGCTGCTGGAGTCGCTGCCCGTGGCCCCGCGCCTGGAGATCCACCGCGCTGACGACGGCGGCCTCGAATACCATACCACCGCCCGCGAGGACACCCTGTTCGCCGCCTGGCAGAAGGTCTTCCGGGCGCAGGTCGAGAGCGACGCCCCGATGGGCTTCGACGATGACCCCTGGCCGCATGCCGGGGAGTGGCTGCCGGCGCTCTGCGCCCATCCCGAGTGGCTGGACGCCCCCGCCGTGGTGCAATCCCTGGCGCTGGCACTGGCCAGTCGCTTCGGTAGCCTGCCGTGGATGGCGCCGAGCCTGTTCGAGCCCCTGGCGAGCCGCCTGGAGCGCTGGCTCGAGCAGGTGCGCGCCGAGGGCGAGGGGGCCTTCCTGTGGGACAGCGCCGACAACGCCGTGCTGCTGCGTACCGGCCTGGCGCTGGTGGTGGGCATGGAGCGCGGCGCCCGGGCGCGCTCCCGTGAGCTCGCCGAACGGCTGCTTACCCTGGACGACCAGGACAGCCTGGGCCTGCGCGAGCTGGTCCTCGACCAGCTGCTTCGGGAGGGCCGCGACCGTGCGGCCCTGGCCCTGAGCGAACGCGAGCTCGAAGGCGACGACGACGAGACCCCGCCGCTGGGGCTGCTGATGGGGCGGGTGCTGGCGCTCTATCGCCTGGAGCGCCGCGACGAGGCCGCCGAGGCGCTGGGCGAGGTGGCCCGCCACAACCCCCACGCCATGGCCATGCTGTGCGCCGAGAACCCGCGTCCGGTCGGCGGCGGCGAGGGCGTCGCCGACCCCGGCTCCCGTGCTGAGGCGTGGCAGTATCGCACCCTGATGCGCGACCAGTGGCGGACCACGCCGGGGGCGCTTGACTGGCTGCAGGCGCGGCTGGACGGCTGAGCGGCGATCAGGCGACCTCGGGCGCCGGCACCAGCTCGCGGTCGCGGCTGATCCAGATCGCCAGCAGTACGGCCGGCAGCCCCAGCAGCGTCGAGATCAGGAAGAAGGTGGCATAGCCCTCGCCGCTGACCACCAGGCCGCCGAAGCCGCTGAGGAACTTGCCCGGCAGGGTCATCAGCGACGAGAAGAGGGCGTACTGGGTGGCCGTGTAGGCACGCGAGGTGAGGCTCGAGAGGAAGGCGATGAAGACGGCGCTGGCCAGACCATTGGCCAGGTTGTCGCCGATGATCGCCATCACCAGCATCGGCAGGCTCTGGCCGGCCAGCGCCAGGGCCGCGAACAGCAGGTTGGTCAGCGCCGCGGCCACCGCCCCCAGCACCAGGATCGGCCCGATGCCGTAGCGGGCCACCAGCAGCCCCCCCAGGATCCCGCCACCGATACTCATGGCGATGCCGAAGACGTTGGTGACATTGGCGATGGTGGCCAGCGTGAAGCCGAGGTCGATATAGAGCGGGTTGGCCATGGAGGCCATGGCCAGGTCGCTGATCCGGAACACCGCCACGAACAGCAGCAGCCACAGCGCCTTGCGGCGGTGGCGGGTGAAGAAGTCGGTGAAGGGACAGACGATCGCCCCGGTCACCCAGGCGCCCAGCCGCCGCAGCGGCTTCGCCCGTCCGCGGGAGGCGCGCAGGAAGGCGCGCACCCGCGGCTCGTGGATCAGCTGGGTGGTCAGCGAGAGTCGCTCGGGTTCCGGACGCAGCAGCACCGTGATCACGCCGATGCCCACCAGCGCCGCCATGGTCAGGTAGGCCGCCTCCCAGGAGGCCAGCGAGGCCACGTAGAGGGCGCCCGCCCCGGCCGCCAGCAACCCGCCGCGATAGCCGATGATGTAGGTCGAGGCCATGGCGGCCTGGACATCGTCCGGGGCGGACTCGATGCGGAAGGCATCGATGGCGATGTCCTGGGTCGCGCTGCCGAAGGCCACCAGCAGGGCGAAGGCGGCCACCAGGGGCAGGTGGCCCACCGGGTCGACCCCGGCCAGTCCCACCAGGCCGGCGGCGATCATGCCCTGGGCCAGCAGCATCCAGCCGCGGCGCTGGCCGAGGGTGCGGGTCAGCAGCGGCAGCGCCAGCCGGTCCACCACCGGGGCCCAGAAGAACTTGATCGAGTAGAGCATGCCGATCCAGGCGAAGAAGCCGATGGCCGCCACCTCGACCCCGCTGCTGCGCAGCCAGGCCGAGAGGGTCGAGAAGACCAGCAGGAAGGGCAGGCCGGCGGAGAAGCCCAGGAACAGCATGGTGATGACCGGCGCACGCAGGTAGATGGCCAGGGCCTCGCGCCAGCTGCGTCGGGCGGTGGGGGACGGCATGTAGGGCAGCACTCCTTGCGTTGGACGCGACTGAGGCCACGCAGGCCTCGATCATCGGTGGTAAAATCCCGGGTCGGCAGCCGGGCCGGGCAGCGTCCGACCCATGTCATCCGTGCGATCTCCTCCCGGCGGGCACGCGGTGGGATTGTTGCAGAGCCCCGGCAGTGATACTAGGAGCCTGTCGAACTTAACGCTGATCTACTGCGAGATCCGGTCTTTCGGCCAATTTCATTCGATCTGATTCGTTAAATAGCGCGCTATTCGCCTCACCAGATCGATAAACTTGTCCCGAAATCCGGCTCTCTCGTGACGATCGGTCAAATCCGACAGGCCCCTTGCAGGAACCCTTATCAGGAGCGACATGAGCGATTCCGAGATTCGCCAGGCCGAGGCCGATGATGCCGTGCCCCGCTGGTACGTGATCCAGTGCAAGGGCGGAGAGTCCTTCCGCGCGGCCGAGCACCTGGCCAACCAGGGCTACGAGATCTTCCACCCCGTGCTCCAGGTCCAGAAGAAGCGCCGCGGCAAGCTCGAGTGGGTCAGCGAGCCGCTGTTCCCCTACTACCTGTTCATCCGGCTCGATCGCCTGGCCAGCAACTGGCGGCCCATCCGCTCGACCCGCGGCGTGCTGAAGATCGTCACCTTCGGCCTGGACATGCCGGTGCCGGTCAGCGACGAGCTGGTCGAGACGCTGCTCACCCACGGCAGCGGGGAGGAGGACGCGACCTCGAACGTCTACTTCCGCGCCGGCGAGGCGGTGGAGATCACCGAGGGTCCCTTCAAGGACCTCCAGGCCGTGTTCGCCAGCCACAAGGGCGAGGAACGCGCCATCGTGCTGCTCAACATGCTGCACAAGCAGCAGCGCCTGGAGATGCCCGTCGGCCAGCTGCGTCGCCGCGACTAGGCAGTCGCCTCCTTCATACCGCCACTCGCCTCAGGAGACCCCATGACCATCGCCCCGCAACGGGTCGTGACCCTGCACTATGTGCTCAGCGACCGGGACGGCAGTGTCCTCGATGACTCCCGTGCCCGCCGGCAGCCCCTCGAGTACCTTCATGGTCACGGCAACATCATGGCCGGCCTGGAGAACGCCCTGGCAGGCCAGGACGCCGGCGCCCAGCTCTCCGTCACCCTGATGCCGGCCGAGGCCTACGGCCTGCGCGACGAGGCGCTGGTGCGCGAGGTCGGCCGCCATGCCTTCCCGGTGGAAGAGGTCGCGCCGGGCATGCGCTTCCAGACCCCGGGTGACGACGGCCCCGAGATCGTCACCGTACTCGAGGTCCGCGATGACGCCGTGGTCATCGACACCAACCACCCGCTGGCCGGGCAGGTCCTGCGCTACCGCCTCGAGGTGCTGGAGGTCCGCGACGCCACCCGTGCCGAACTCGCCAAGGGCCATCCGCTGCCCCCGGGTACCGATCCCGGCGAGGTCGAGGACAAGAAGATGCCGTGAAAACTGACCTGGATCAACGGATTTCCCGCGACCCGGCGAGGGCGCGGAGAAACTTGATGCAGGTCAGCTTTCTTCCCCACCTGACGGGCTACAGTTCACCCATCACATCGGGACGGGAGGACACCACCATGTATCTGGATGACGCCGTAATCTTCGGGCTCGTAACCGTCGCGATGATGGTCGCTTTCATGGGGGGCTGGGTCGCGTTCATCGTCCGCGACCACCATCGCAAGAACAAGCACTGATCCAGCCGCTTCAAGAGTCGTCAGGGGAGGGGGGAGCTTTCCCCCCAGTAGCCGACCCGCTTGGGTCGGCTTTTTTTCGTCTGCATTGTGCACCTTCCGTGAAAGAAGGCGGGAACGACGCTCGAGGAAGGGGCTGAGGCTGGAGGCGAGGGGGGTGTCATGCCTATCATGAACGGTGTTCGATAACTGGAGGACCCGTCATGAACGATTCCCTGTCAGACGCGACACGCCGCCGCAGGCGTCGTCTGCTCGCCACCCTGGGCGCAGGCCTCGCCGGGGCCTATGTGGCCCCGACCCTGTTCAGCCTGGGCCAGGCCCAGGCCGGGTCACGCCCGAGTTATTCGCGTCCGAGCCATTCCCGCCCGAGCTATTCCCGGCCCAGTGGCAGGGAACGCCACCCATATCGTGACTACCACAGCCGTCGTGACCGCTACCCCCATCGTGATGACCGTCGTCACGACGCGCATCGTGACGGCATTCGGCTGGTCATCTCCCTGCGGCCCAGTCGCTGGTGATGCCGGGTCTGTCGTGGGACCTCTGCCTGCCAGGCCTCGGCCGAGCGCTGCGGCTGACGGGGTGTCCGGACGTGCAGGAGGCCCTGACGTCGGCCATGCCGGGCTGGCCAGTCACGGCCGTGGATGCCACCGGGCCCGCCCCTTCGCTCCGCCTGTGTCACGATGAGGCGGGGTATCGCCAGCACTCGCCGGTCCTCGACGAGGCACTGTTCCTGTCGACCTCCGTCTCTGCGGCAAGCAGCCTGGTCGCCGACCTGGTCGAGGGCTTCTTCTCCCGCCACCGGCAGCTCGTCGGCCTGCACTGCGGTGCGGTGGAGATTGCCGGGCAATTGGTGTTGTTCCCCGAGTCTCATCGGGCCGGCAAGAGCACCCTGACCGCGGCGCTGGCGGCTGCCGGCCAGCGGGTCTTCGGCGATGACGTCCTGGCCCTCACCCCGGCGGGTGAGGGGATGGCGCTGGGCATCGCGCCTCGCCTGCGCCTGCCGTTGCCGGCAAGCCTGGCCCCCGAACTGCATGCCTTTGCCGCGCGACATGCCGGGCCGGAGGATGACCGCTATCGCTTCCTGGCCCTGCCCGACGGGCAACTGGCGCGCCACGGCGAGTGCCTCCCCCTGGGGGCACTGGTGCTGCTGGAACGTGACGACGCCGTGCGTGAGCCTGAGCTGATTGACCTGGCGCCGGGCGAGGGACTGCTGCAGCTGCTGTGTCAGAACTTTGCCCATGACCGGCCCAGCGAGGCGCTGATGGCGCGCTTCCTGCCGCTGATGGAGTCGCTGCCCTGCCGGTTGCTGCGCTATGGGGAGCCGCTGGCGGCGGCGCGCCGGCTGCTGGCCGAGTCGCAGGTGTCCGGCGGGGGGCCGGCAGCATCCCTGACAGTCCATCGGGCCGTGAGCCGAGGGGTGTCGCCGCCGGTGGCGGCCGGCCTCCCCTGGCGGGCGAGCGCCTCGGTGCATGACTATCCCCTGGACGACGAGCTCTTCCTGATCCAGCTGCCGGACGGGGCCATCCACCGGCTGAACGCCACCGGACGGCTGGTCTGGGGCCTGCTCTGCGAGGAGGCGATGTCGGCGGAGGAGCTGGCCGGCCTGCTGGCCGAGCACTACACCATGGCGTCCCGTGAGACGATCGAGAAGGACCTTCGGGCCCTGCTGGGAGAGATGGCCGAGGCCGAGCTGGTCGCCCCGGCCTGAGCTCAGCGCTCGGCGGTGGTGCGCAGCGGGGCGGGACTCGCCGGCGACCAGTGGCGGGCCAGGGCCCGCATCACCCGCTCCGGGTACCAGGTCTTGCCCAGGCTGCCATTGTAGCGGGCCAGCGCCCGGGTCAGGTCACCGTCCTCCACGGCCAGGTAGTGGGCGAGGATCGTGCAGCCATAGCGCAGGTTGCGCCGTGGGTCCTTGAGGTCGTCGGCAGGCAGGCCCAGCTCGCGGATCCAGAACGGCATGATCTGCATCAGGCCCACGGCGCCTGCCGAGGAGACGGCCTCGGCCTGGAAGGCGCTCTCCACCTGGATCACCGCCAGCACCAGCTCTGGTGCCAGGCCGGCCAGCCGTGCCTCATGGTGAATGCGTCCCAGCAGGTCGCGACGCCGTGCCGGGTCCGGCAGGTAGCGGGCGAGGCGCGGCTCCATGTCGTTGAGCCACTGGCGGGCGGCCCAGATCTCGGCGGGCGCAACGGGGGCTCCGCGGATGCTGTCGAGGGTGCCGCGCAGGCTGGCGGGGGCCTCCGGCAGGGCCCGCACGACGGGTGCAGGCGTCTCGGGCGCGAGCGAGGCGGGCAGGGCGGCGATGAAGTCCCCGTCACCCTGGGCCAGCGCGGTGGTGGTGAAGAGGGAGCAGGCCGCCGCCAGGGCGGCGGCCCGGCCGCCCTCAGCGAGCGACCTTCTCGCCCAGGAAGTCGAGGATCTTCTCGGCCGGTACCATGGTTGCGTCACTGTCACGGCGTCCCTTGTACTCCAGTTCCCCCTTGTCCAGGCCGCGGTCGCCGACCACCAGGCGGTGGGGAATGCCCATCAGCTCGTGGTCGGCGAACCGCACGCCGGGGCGCAGGTCGCGGTCATCCAGCAGCACCTCGAAGCCGGCGGCGGTGAGGGCCTGATAGAGCCGCTCGGACTCCTCGCGCACCCGCTGCGACTTGTGGGCGTTCATCGGTACCATCGCGATCTGGAAGGGGGCGATGGCATCCGGCCAGATGATGCCGGCGTCGTCGTGGTTCTGCTCGATGGCGGCGGCCACCACGCGCGTCACCCCGATACCATAGCAGCCCATCCAGGGATGCACGGCACGACCTTCGTCGCCGAGCACGGTGGCGTTCATCGCCTCGCTGTACTTGCGTCCCAGCTGGAAGACGTGGCCCACCTCGATGCCGCGCTTGATGGAAAGCGTGCCCTTGCCGTCCGGCGAGGGGTCGCCCTCGACCACGTTGCGGATGTCATAGGCCGGGGGCAGCGCCACGTCGCGCTCCCAGTTGATCCCGAAGTAGTGCTTGCCGTCGACGTTGGCGCCGGCGCCGAAGTCGCTCATCAGGGCGACCGAGCGGTCGATGATGATCGGCATGTCCAGGTTCACCGGGCCGAGCGAACCGGGGCCGGCACCCACCGCGGCGCGGATCTCCTCTTCGCTGGCCATGGTCAGCGGGGTAGCCACCTCGGGGAGGTTCTCGGCCTTGACCTCGTTGAGCTCGTGGTCACCGCGCACCAGCAGGGCGATCAGGCCGCCCTCGGCGGCGTGGACCATCAGCGTCTTGAGGGTCTTCTCGATGGGCAGGCCATGCTGCTCCACCAGGGCGGCGATGGTGCGGGCATTCGGAGTGTCGACCAGCCGCAGCGCCTCGCCGGGGGCCGGGCGCTGGAGGTCGCTGCCCAGCGGCGCGGGCAGCGCATCGGCCTTCTCCATGTTGGCGGCGTAGTCGGACTCGGTGGAGAAGACGATATCGTCCTCGCCGGAGTCGGCCAGCACGTGGAACTCGTGGGAGCCGGTGCCGCCGATGGCGCCGTTGTCGGCGATCACCGGGCGGAAGTCCAGGCCCAGGCGGGTGAAGATGCGCACATAGGCGTCATACATCACCTGGTAGGTCTCCATCAGCGAGGCCTCGTCCACATGGAAGGAGTAGGCGTCCTTCATGATGAACTCGCGGGAGCGCATCACCCCGAAGCGCGGCCGGATCTCGTCGCGGAACTTGGTCTGGATCTGGTAGAAGTTGGCCGGCAGCTGCTTGTAGCTGGCGATCTCCTTTCGCACCAGGTCGGTGATCACCTCCTCGTGGGTGGGGCCGACGCAGTAGTCGCGCTCGTGACGGTCCTTGAGGCGCAGCAGCTCCGGGCCATACTGCTCCCAGCGGCCCGACTCCTGCCACAGCTCGGCGGGTTGCACCGCCGGCATCAGCACCTCCTGGGCGCCGGCGCGATCCATCTCCTCGCGCACGATGCGCTCCACCTTGCGCAGGGTCTTGAGGCCCAGCGGCAGCCAGGTGTAGAGACCGGAGGTGAGGCGGCGGATCATTCCCGAACGCAGCATCAGCTGATGGCTGACGACCTCGGCGTCGGCAGGGGTTTCCTTCAGGGTGGCGATCAACAGTTGGCTAGCGCGCATGGGTCCGGCGGTTCCTCGAGCGTGTTCGTGCGGGTGACGGAAGCGGGGCCGCAAAGGGCGGCGGCAATGACCGAGCATTGTACGGCCCGCCGTCCGGGGCGGCAAAAGCTTGTGTCTTCCCGGTTCGGCGGGCCGGGGCCGTCGGCCCGGTCAGCCCTCGAGCAGCAGCAGGCGCACCAGCATGCCCAGCACAAGGGTGGTGGAGACGCTGAGCAGGGTGCCGAGCAGCACGTACTCGGTGAGCTTGCGGTCGCGGGAGTCGCGTAGGTCGCCGAAGCGCAGCACCGACTTCGCGGCGAGCAGGAAGCCGACCGCGGTGAGCTGGTCCAGCAGCACCAGGGTCAGCACCAGCAGCCGTTCCAGCACGCCGATGCGCGCCCCGGCGCTGGCCAGGGTACCGGTCTCCTCGAGCTGCTCGCTCCAGCGCTGCATGACCAGGGCGATGGCGATCGAGAGCGGTCGCGTGACCAGCAGGTAGGCGGCCGCCATCCCCAGCACCGTCGGCGAGGTGAGCCAGGCGGCGAGCTCGCGCAGCGGGGCCAGGCTGGCGAGCCAGGCCAGCCAGAGCCCCAGCAGCACCAGCAGATGGGCGGCCTGGTCGAGCAGGAACCAGCGCACTTCGCCGGCCGGCAACCGGGCCTTGGCCAGGTCGATCAACCAGTGGCTGGCGGCCACCGTCAGGGCGCCGAGCAGCACCCCGGCCAGGCCCCGGGGCATGGCCGCACTCGCCACCAGCAGCACGCCCCCGGCGAGCAGGCCGTGCAGGCCGGCATGCTGGAGCAGGTGCTTCGAGCGGTGGCGCAGCCGGTAGCGCTCCTCCACCCAGGGCCGGGGCTGCAGCAGGAAGTCGCCGACCAGGTGGGCCAGTACCAGGCCCATGAGCAGCGACAGGGCATCGGCGCTCATGGCGTTCCCTCCTCGTCGGCGAGGCGCTGTCGCAGGTAGTCGAGGGTGTCGGAGAGCAGGGCCCAGCGGGCGGCGCGCAGGCGCTTGTGCACGCTGGGCTGGCGGATGCCGAGGCGCTCGGCCAGGGCCTGCTGGGAGGCGTCATGGCGCAGGCTCAGCCCGACGACCTCGGCGGAGAAGGATGACCAGCCGTCGAGCAGGTCGTCGATGAAGCGGATAAGCAGGGCGAGGCCGGGGTCCTCGGGTGCCTCGAGCCGGGTCAGCGACAGGTGGGCGCTGGTATCGGCCAGGGCATCCAGGGCGCGCCCCGAGGCGACGAAGGTGGCGCCGTCGGCCGCCGCGACGCCGCGCTCCGCCGGCCCGACCGCCACGGCGATACGGGCATCCCAGCGCTGGTCGGGCTCGGAGTGCTCGATCAGCGCCGCCCGCAAGGCCACGGCCGCCTCCATGGCCGGCGCCGCCCGGGGCAGGGCGAGCTGGAAGCCGTCGCCCCGGAAGCGTTCGCCGTGGCCGCCATGCCGGGAGGCCAGCTCGGCCAGGCTCTCATCCAGCAGCCGGTAGAGGCGAGGTCGGTCCTCGACCTTGCGCGAGTCGATCACGTCGCCGGTCAGCACCGCGATGTGCTGTGGCATGGGTTTCCTCCCTCCTTCGGGACGTGTCTCTAGTATAGCCCTTCAGGGCTATTTGTCACCCTGATAGCCCTTAATGGCTATATTCTTTATATAAAGCCTCTAAGGGCTATATAGGGCCTACCGGGCCAGCTCCCGCATGGCGCTCTCGAGTCCCTCGAGGGTCATGGGGTACATGCGGTCGTCGATCAGCTCACGGATCAGCCGGGTGGAGTGGGTGAACTCCCAGGCGCGGCGCGGCATGGGGTTGAGCCAGGCCAGGCGTGGGAACTTGTCCGTCAGGCGTTGTAGCCACACCGCGCCGGCCTCGTCGTTGAAGTGCTCGACGCTGCCGCCGGGGTGGGTGATCTCGTAGGGCGACATGGCGGCGTCGCCGACGATCACCACCTGGTAGTCATCGCCATAGGTATGCAGCACGTCCATCGTCGGGATGCGCTCATTGAGGCGCCTGGCCTGGTCTTGGGAATTGCTGCGCCATAGCCCCTCGTAGAGGCAGTTGTGGAAGTAGTAGGCCTCCAGGTGCTTGAACTCCGAGCGCGCCGCCGAGAAGAGCTCCTCGCAGGTGCGGATGTGGTCGTCCATGGAGCCGCCCACGTCGAGCAGCAGCAGCACCTTCACCGCGTTATGGCGCTCCGGGCGCATCTGGACGTTGAGCAGGCCGGCATCGCGAGCGGTCTCGCGGATGGTGGCGTCGACGTCGAACTCCTCCGCCGCCCCCTGGCGGGCGAACTTCCTCAGCCGGCGCAGCGCCATCTTGATGTTGCGGGTGCCCAGTTCCAGGGAGTCGTCATAGTCGCGGAAGCGCCGCTCGTCCCAGACCTTCACCGCCCGGCGATGGCGCGAGCCCTCCTGGCCGATGCGGATGCCCTCGGGGTTGTAGCCGTAGGCGCCGAAGGGACTGGTGCCGCCGGTGCCGATCCACTTGTTGCCGCCGGCGTGGCGCTCCTTCTGCTCCTCGAGGCGCTGCTTGAAGGTCTCGATCAGTTTCTCCAGCCCGCCCAGGGATTCGATCTGCGCCTTCTCCTCCTCGGAGAGCTGCTTCTCGAACTCGCGGCGCAGCCAGTCGTCGGGGATCAGCGCCTCGATGGCGGCATCCATGTCCTCCAGCCCCTCGAACCAGGCGGCGAAGGCGCGATCGAAGCGGTCGAAGTGGCGCTCATCCTTGACCATCACGGTGCGGGCGATGCGGTAGAAGGCCTCCATGTCGGCGAATACCACGCCACGCGCCACCACCGCATGGAGGTCGAGCAGCTCGCGCAGCGATACCGGCACCCCGGCACGCTTCAGGGTCTCGAACAGGCCGATAAACATGGGTCAGCGCCTCGGGTTGCCCTGGCGGCGCATCATGAAGGCCAGCCGCTCCAGTAACTGGGTATCCTGCTCGTTCTTGACGAGGGCGCCGGCCAGCGGCGGGATCGCCTTCACCGGGTCGCGCTGGTAGAGCGCCTCCCGGGCCAGGTCGTCGGCCATCAACAGTTTCAGCCAATCCACCAGCTCCGAGGTCGAGGGCTTCTTCTTCAGGCCCGGCGCCTGGCGCAGCTCGAAGAACACCTCCAGTGCCTCGCCGACCAGCGTCGGGGCGATCTCGGGGAAGTGCACGTCGATGATCGCCTGCATGGTCTCGCGGTCGGGAAACTCGATGTAGTGGAAGAAGCAGCGGCGCAGGAAGGCGTCGGGCAGCTCCTTCTCGTTGTTGGAGGTGATGACGATGATCGGGCGGTGTTTCGCCCGGATTGTCTCGCCGGTCTCGTAGACATGGAACTCCATGCGATCCAGCTCCTGGAGCAGGTCGTTGGGGAATTCGATGTCCGCCTTGTCGATCTCGTCGATCAGCAGCACCACCCGCTCGTCCGCGCTGAAGGCCTCCCACAGCTTGCCGGGCTTGATGTAGTTGGCGACGTTCTCCACGCCCTCGACGCACAGTTGGGAATCGCGCAGGCGGCTCACCGCGTCGTACTCGTAGAGCCCCTGGGCGGCCTTGGTGGAGGACTTGATATGCCAGGTGTGCAGCTCGGTGCCTAATGATGCCGCAAGCTCCTCGGCGAGCAGGGTCTTGCCGGTGCCCGGCTCGCCCTTGATCAGCAGCGGGCGCTCCAGGGTCACGGCGGCGTTGACCGCCTGCTTGAGGGCCTCGGTGGCCACGTAGGTGGAAGTGGAATCAAACGCCATGGGTGATGCCTCGGCAGATCGCAGATGGGGAAAGTCAAACGAGTGTACGGAAGGGGGCAGGAGGCGACAAATCCTGCCGGCGCATCACTCCGCGTAGATCATCCGGCGGGTCATGCCGCCGTCCACCACCAGGTTCTGGCCGGTGATGAAGCCCGCCTCGTCGGAGAGCAGGAAGGCCGCCATGGCGGCGATATCCTCGGGGCGGCCGACGCGCCCGACCGGGTGCTGGTCGCGATCGATGTCGCGATGCTCGACAGGCACGCGGTTGGCGGCCTTCTGCCAGTCGCCGACCTCGATCCACCCCGGGCTGATGGCGTTGACGCGGATCGCGGGGCCCAGGCTCACCGCCAGGGCATGGGTGAGCGCCACCACGCCGCCCTTGCTGGCGGCATAGGCCTCGGTATCGGGCTCCGACTGCAGTGCCCGGGTGGAGGCCATCAGCACCATGGCGCCACGGCTCTCGCGCAGGTGGGGGGCGGCATGCTTGGCGCAGAGCATCGCCCCGGTGAGGTTGGTGTCGAGGTAGGCCTGCCAGGTCTCGAGCGGCAGCGACTCCAGCGGGCCCTGGAAGGGGTCGGCCAGGCCGGCATTGTGGATCACCCCGTCGATCCGGCCGAAGCGTGCCACCGTCGCCTCGAGGCTCTCCGCGACCCGGGTCTCGTCGCGCACGTCCGCGACCATGGCCAGCAGGCGGTCGGCCTGGCCGAGGCGCTCGCGGCACTCGGCCAGCGCCTCGGCGTCGATGTCGGTCAGCGCCACGCAGTCGCCGCGGGCCAGCAGGTGCTCGGCGATGCCCAGGCCGATCCCCTGGGCGCCGCCGGTGAGGTAGACCACCCTGGGCGCGCTCATGCCTCATCTCCCTCGCCGAGGAGGCGGTAGGCCTCCACCAGGATCGCCGGGTCGTGCCCGGCGTGGCCGCGGCTGGCGTGGGCACGCATCAGCTGGGCGGCCAGGCCGCTCATGGGGGTGGCGCTGTTGCTGCGCTGGCTCTGGGCCACCGCCATGTCCAGATCCTTGAGCAGGGTACGCAGGTGCCAGGGCGGGTCGGCGAAGTCGCTCGTCGCCATGCGCGGGGTGAGGATCTGGAAGGGCTTGGAATCGGCGAAGCCGCCGGAGAGCGCCTCGACGAGCCGGGTGGCGTCCACGCCGCTCGCCTCGGCGAGCGCCACCATCTCGGCCAGCACCGCCGCCTGGCAGCCGACCACCATCTGGTTGCAGACCTTGGTCACCTGGCCGCTGCCCACGGGGCCCATGTGGGTCACCCGGGCGGAGAGGGGCGCGAGCAGCGGCCGGAGCGCCTCGATATCCTCGGCGTCGCCGCCGCACATGATGGCCAGGCTGCCTGCCTCGGCGCCGGCGACGCCACCGGAGACCGGCGCATCCACCCAGCGCATGCCGCATTCGCTCTCGAGCCAGTCGGCGAAGTCACGCGTCGAGGCGGGGTCGCTGCTGGAGAGGTCGACCAGCCGCTGTCCGGCACGGCCATGCTGGGCCACGCCTCCGTCGCCGAACACCACGTCCTCGACCACGGCGGTGTTGGCCAGGCACAGCAGTACCACGTCGACTCCCTCCACCAGTTCGGCGATGGAGCCGGCCACCCGGGCGCCGGCCTCGCCCAGGGGGGCGGCCTTGGCGGGGGTGCGGTTCCATACGGTCACGTCGAATCCCGCGGCCAGCAGTCGGCGCGTCATGGGGGTGCCCATCAGGCCGATGCCGATGAAGCCGAGGCGAGGCTGGGTCATGGAGGGTCTCCTGGCGAAGTGGACGGGAGAGGCAGCATGCGTGATGGACGGGTTTTTCGGCAACTCGGCTTGTCGGGCGCGGCGGGAATGTGCGAGAAGCGAAGGAGGGCGGGGCCGGCGCCAGGGCCGGGGAAGGCAAGATCTCGACAGGGAGAGGTGCCATGCAGCGACAGCAGCGCCAGAGGCCATCGGAGAAGCGCGCCAACCCGCGCCTGGAGCCCTCGCCATGAGCGGGGAAGCTCGCCGCGAGCCCGCCTGGCACAGCCAGGCGCCCGACGCGGTCCTCGCCGGGCTCGAGGCCTCTGAACGGGGCCTGACCGCCGAACAGGCAGCGGATCGGCTGGCGCGCCATGGCCACAACCGCCTGCCGGCACCGCACCGCAGCGGCCCGCTGCGTCGCTTTCTGCGCCAGTTCCATAACGTGCTGATCTATGTGCTGCTGGCCGCCGCGCTGGGCACGGCTGTGTTGCAGCACTGGGTCGATACCGGCGTGATCCTGGGGGTGGTGCTGATCAACGCCATCGTCGGCTTCCTCCAGGAGGGCAAGGCAGAGCAGGCCCTGGAGGCGATCCGCGGCATGCTCTCGCCCCGGGCCCAGGTGCTGCGCGACGGGAAACGGCGCACGGTCCCCGCCGAGGAGCTGGTACCCGGCGACCTGGTGTTCCTCCAGGCCGGGGACCGGGTGCCTGCCGACCTGCGCCTGCTGCAAAGCCACAACTTGCGCATCGACGAGGCGATGCTCACCGGCGAGTCGGTGGCCGTGGACAAGCAGACCGCGGCCGTGGACGCGAATGCCGACCTGGGCGACCGACGCTGCATGGCCTTCTCCGGCACCCTGGTGGCCTTCGGCCAGGGACGAGGCATGGTGGTGGAGACCGGCGCGAACACCGAGATCGGACATATCTCGACGCTGCTCGGCGAGGTGGAGACCCTGACCACGCCGCTGCTGCGCGATATCGCCACCTTCGGGCGCTGGCTGTCGGGCGCCATCGTGGTGCTGGCCGTCATCACCTTCGCTATCGGCTACGGGGTGCGCGACTACGACCTCGTGGAGACCTTCCTGGCCGCCGTCAGCCTGGCAGTGGCGGCCATCCCCGAGGGCCTGCCGGCGATCATGACCATCACCCTGGCCATCGGCGTGCAGCGCATGGCGGTGCGCAACGCCATCATCCGCCGCCTGCCGGCGGTGGAGACCCTGGGCTCGGTCACCACCATCTGCACCGACAAGACCGGCACCCTGACCCGCAACGAGATGACCATGAAGACCCTGCTCACCGCCGAGGAGCATTTCGAGGTCAGCGGAGTCGGCTACGAGCCCCGGGGTGGCTTCAGTCGCGCCGGCGAGGCGGTGGAGGTCGCGCACTACCCGGTGCTGGCCGAGGCGCTTGAGGGCATCCTGCTGTGCAACGATGCCGAGCTCCAGCAGCGGGACGGTGGCTGGCAGCTGGAGGGCGATCCCACGGAAGGCGCGCTGGTGGTCGCCGGGCTCAAGGCGGGGCTGGATGTCCGGGAGGTCACCAGGCGCTATCCCCGTGCCGACGTGATCCCCTTCGAGTCCCTCTACAAGTTCATGGTCACCCTCCACCAGCACCACCAGGGGGATCATGGCCTGCTCTACCTCAAGGGGGCGCCCGAGCGCGTGCTGGCCGTCTGCGACCATGAACGCACCGGGGAGGGCGACCGCCCGCTCGACCGGCCCTCCTGGGAGAGGCGCATGGAGGCGGTCGCCGCCCGCGGGCAGCGGCTGCTGGCGGTGGCGGTCAAGCGGGTGGACGCGAACCAGCGCACCCTGACCTTTCCCGACGTCGAGCAGGGGGGCCTGACCCTGGTGGCGGTGTGCGGCCTTATCGACCCGCCCCGTGAGGAGGCGATCGCCGCGGTCAAGCAGTGCCAGCAGGCCGGCATAGTGGTGAAGATGATCACCGGTGACCACGCGGTCACCGCCCGGGCCATCGCCGACGAGCTCGGCATTGCCACCGCGGGCGGGGTGATCCCGGGGCACGCTCTGGAGCAGGCCTCCGATGCGGACCTCGAGCGCCTGGTGTGCGAGGTGGATGTCTTCGCGCGCGCCACGCCGGAGCACAAGCTGCGCCTGGTGCGCGCTCTCCAGGCGAGCGGCCAGGTGGTGGCCATGACCGGCGACGGCGTCAACGACGCACCGGCCCTCAAGCGCGCCGACGTGGGGGTCGCCATGGGCATCAAGGGCTCGGAGGCCGCCCGGGAAGCGGCCGCCATGGTGCTGGCCGACGACAACTTCGCCTCCATCGCCCACGCCGTCGAGGAGGGGCGTACGGTCTACGACAACCTGCGCAAGGCCATTCTCTACATCCTGCCCACCAGCGGCGGCGAGGCGCTGACGATCCTGGCCGCCGTGCTGCTGGGCATGACCCTGCCGCTGCTGCCGGCCCAGGTGCTGTGGGTGAACATGGTCACCGCCGTGACCCTGAGCCTGGCCCTGGCCTTCGAACCCGCCGAGCCCGGCGTCATGCGCCGCCGCCCAAGGGATCCCGGCACGCCGATCCTCTCGGGCTTCCTGATCTGGCGCGTGGGCTTCGTCTCCCTGCTGCTGCTGGCGGGGACTTTCGGCCACTTCCTGTGGATGGAACAGCAGGGCGTCGAGATCGAGCTCGCCCGGACCGTGGCCATCAATGCCCTGGTGATGGGGGAGGTCGCCTACCTCTTCAACAGCCGCTATATCCTCGAGCCGGCCTGCAACCGCGCCGGCCTGCTGGGCAACCGTGCGGTGCTACTCGCCGTGGGCGTGCTGGTCATCCTGCAGGCGCTCTTCACCTATGCGCCACCGCTGCAGTTCCTGTTCGGCACCGCACCTCTGGGTGCGATGGAATGGGCCGGCATCCTGGCCTTCGGCGTGGTGCTCTTCGCCCTGGTGGAACTGGAAAAGGCCCTCTTCAGGCGGCGTGAGCGAGGCGCTCCCGGGGCGTGAAGGGGCGAGGCCGGCGAGGGAGGCATTGCCCATGGCACCGGCCAGGATTCCGGGCTAATTTCATGAGAACTAGAGAAATACGTGGCAAGCCTTGATGCCTCTCAAGGTCTGCCGCCAACTCCATGGCGCGGCCACATCCCGCTGATACACCATGCCTGCCAGTCGAGGCGGCACCGACCGGCCACCCAGACAAGGAATTTCTCATGCCGCCTGACGCTCGCCCCTTGCCGCCACTTGCGCCTGTGATTCATCACGCCCACGGCCCCTGCTGCTGCGGCTCACCGCTTCTGCAGCGTTTCCATGAGCGCATGATGGCGGAGATCAGTCGCCGCCACTTCCTGGGCGGGACGGCCGCCGTCTTGGCGCTCTTCGCCGGCCTTCACGTCCCCTCCGCGGTGGGTGAGAAGCCACGGGAGCGCGAGGGACCGCTGCTGCTGACCCACCTGCGCCTGTTCGACGGCAGCGGTTCGCCGCCGCGAGATGACGTGGCGGTGCGGGTGGAGGAGGGACGCATCGCGGCCCTCCTGCCCGGTGATGCCGACGCCGAGGGGGCCGAGGTGATCGACTGCGGCGGGCGGGTGCTGATGCCGGGGCTGATCGATGCCCACTGGCACACCACCCTTGCCGCCATCACCCAGGTGGCGGCGATGACCGCCGATGTGGGCTACGTGCACCTGGTGGCGGCCCGGGAGGCGGAGCGCACCCTGATGCGCGGGGTGACCAGCGTGCGCGACGTTGGGGGCCCTTCCTTCGCGCTCAAGCGCGCCATCGACGAGGGCATCGTCGCCGGCCCGCGGATCTTTCCCGCCGGCGCCATGATCTCCCAGACGTCGGGCCATGGCGATTTTCGCCTGCGCCACGAGGTGCCCCGTGGCACCACGACGCCGCTCAGCGAGCAGGAGCGCCAGGGGGTGGCGGCGATCGCCGACGGCGAGGCCGAGGTGCTGAGGCGCACCCGGGAGCAGCTGATGCTCGGCGCCTCCCAGATCAAGCTGATGGCTGGCGGCGGGGTGGCTTCCTCCTACGATCCCCTGGACAGCACCCAGTTCACCGAGCGCGAGCTGCGCGCCGCGGTGGAAGCCGCCGAGGACTGGGGCACCTACGTGACGGTGCACGTCTATACGCCGCGGGGCATCCAGCGCGCCCTGCGCGCCGGGGCGCGCTCCATCGAGCATGGCCAGCTGGCCGACGAGGAGAGCGTGCGCATGATGGCCGGGCAGGGCGCCTGGTGGAGCCTGCAGCCCTTCCTGCAGGACGAGGATGCCAATGTCTATCCCGACGAGGCGCGTCGTGAGACCCAGCGCCAGGTCACCGAGGGCACGGTGCGCGCCTACGAGATGGCCCGGCGCTTCGACGTCAAGACGGCCTGGGGCACCGATATCCTCTTCAGCCCCCAGAACACGCCGAACCAGCTGCGCCACCTGGCCAAGCTCACCCGCTTCTACGACCCGCTGACCGTGCTGGCCATGGCCACCGGGGGCAACGGCGAGTTGCTCGCGCTCTCGGGCCCGCGCAATCCCTATCCCGGCACCCTGGGGCGCATCGCGCCCGGCGCCCTGGCCGACCTGCTGGTGGTGGACGGCGACCTGAGCCGTGACCTCGATTTCCTTCACGATCCGGAGCGCAACCTGCGGCTGATCATGAAGGGCGGCCGCATCCACAAGGACCGCCTGGGAGAAGGCTCATGAAGGCTCGGCGGCTTCCACTGGTCCTGGCCCTGGGGCTTGCCGCGCTGGGTCTGGCGTCCCAGGCCCATGCCGACGCGGAGGGCTGGCGCTTCTGACCCGGCCGCCCGCCTCGCCATGGCGCATTTCGCGCCTGGGGGGCGCCCGGATGGTGCAGTGCCGCATGGCGGCCGCCGGGTGGAGGAGAGGCTAAACACCTCGATAATTACATAACCATTTGTATTTTAAAAAACTTTAAAATTGTTGGCCCGATCTTCGCAAGTAGTCAGGCATGATCGCCGAGGCAGAGTGGCGATTCACCGAGTGAGCTGGCGTGCTCCAACTGGTCCCCTTCGGGGGGCCTTTTTTTTGCGTGCTTGAAAGGCGAGGGCGCACTCATGGCAGTCAGGCTGCTAGGGTCATGGTAATGGTGCCAGTCATACTCCGGTCATGCGTTGGCGCATGATCGCCCATCTCCAGGAGCGGCAGTCGATGGCGAACCTGTTCGAGGCGATACCCGAAGGCCTTGCCGAGGAGCGGTACGATGAGGTCGTGAGCGGCCGCGGGGTGACGGTGGAGCGCATCGTGTCGCGCGGCCACACCTCGCCCGACACCGGCTGGTACGACCAGCCGCGCCACGAGTGGGTGCTGGTGCTCAAGGGCCAGGGCGTGGTGGCCTTCGAGAATGGCGAGTCGGTGACGCTCGGCCCGGGCGACCACCTGACGATTCCCGCCCACCGCCGGCATCGTGTCGCCTGGACCGCCCCGGACGAGGCAACCATCTGGCTGGCGGTTCACTACGACTGAGGCCGGCGTCGGCAAGGCCCGCGACCCTTGGCGACGTAGCCGGCGGGGCGCAAGGAGCGGCCGCCAGGTGCCGAGCGGACGCTAGTGTTCGTCCGGTCCGTGCCTCACACTGGCGCGGATGGCTCGCTGCACAGGGAACCGACGATGCGCCTGAGGCTTCTCTCCGACCTGCACCTGGAACACTTCGACAGCCCACCGGAACTGCCGGAGGCCAGCGCCGATGCGGTGATCCTCGCCGGCGACATCCACGCCGGCCTCCAGGGGCTCGGCTGGGCAGCGGAGCGCTTTGCCGGCACCCCGATCCTCTATGTCCCCGGCAACCACGAGTTCTACGGCACCGGCATGTCCGTGCTGCGACGGGAACTGGCCGCCGAGGCCGCACGGCTCGGCATCCACCTGCTGGACAACCGCTCGCTGACCCTGGACGGCGTGCGCTTTCACGGCACCACGCTATGGACCGACTTCGCTCTCTATGCCGGCCAGCCGGAACATGACCCGGCACTCACCGAGGCCAGGGCGCTGGCCCTGATGCCGGATTTCCGTATCATCGAGCAGCCGGAGGGGGCGGTGTTCACCCCGGCGGAGAGCCGCCGCCTGCATGCCGAGGCCCTGGCCTGGCTGGATGCCGAGCTGGCCCGGCCGTTCAGCGGCCCGAGGGTGGTGATCAGCCACCATGCGCCCCTGGCCGACTGCATCCCGGGGTGCTACCGCGGCGATGCGCTGTCGCCGGCCTTCGCCTCCCATCTGCCGCAGCTGATGGGCCGCATGGACCTCTGGCTCCATGGCCATGTCCACGAGCCGGTGGACCTCGCGTCCGGCGGCACCCGGGTCATCGCCAACCCCGGTGGCTACCCGGACGAGTTCGTCCCGCCTCTCTTCGCCCCCGACCTGATCATCGAGGTGAACGCCCCATGACGCTGCTCATCGGTACCTACCTGCTGGCGAGCCTGGCGGCGGTGATCCTCTACGGCGTCGACAAGGCCGCGGCCCGGCGAGGCGATCGGCGCATCCGCGAGTCGACCCTGCAGCTTGTCGCCCTCGTCGGCGGCTGGCCGGGCGCCCTGCTGGCCCGGCGCTGGTTTCGCCACAAGACCCGCAAGCAGCCCTTCGGCATCATCCTGTGGGGCTGTGCGGCCCTGAACCTCGGCCTGGTGGCGTGGCTTGCCACGGCGGATGCCGCTGCTGGCTTGCGCCAGCTGGCAAGCCTCGAGTAGCGCCCTTGTCGAGCGATCGCCGGACAGAACGGGACGGCACGGCGCGCCACGGTTTCATCCTCACCCGGCACTGGGAGGAGACGTCTCGGGGCACCGAGGTCACCCTGTGGCTGGCCACCGACGAGGGCCCGCTCAGGTTGCGCCTGCCGCCGCAACCTTCGGTGGCCTTCCTGCCGGCCGAGCAGCGCACCCGGGCCGAGTCGCTGCTGGCCGGCGAGCCGGGCGTCACGCTGCGCGAGCTGGCGCTGCGCGACTTCCATCACCGTCCGGTGCTCGGCCTCTACTGCCGGCAGCATCGCCAGCTGGTTGCCCTCGAGCGCCGCCTGCGTGAGGCCGGCCTGTCACTTTACGAGGCCGATATCCGGCCCCCGGAGCGCTACCTGATGGAGCGCTTCATCACCGCGCCCGTCACGGTGACCGGCACGCCGGACGGGGAGGGAGGCCTGGCAGAGGCGCGCCTGCGGCCGGCACCGGGCTATCGCCCGCGGCTGCGCACGGTGTCGCTGGATATCGAGACCAGCGCCCGGGGCGAGCTCTACTCGATTGCCCTGGAGGGCTGCGGGGCGCGCCGGGTCTACATGCTGGGGCCGCCGCGGGGAGAAGCGGAGGGGCTCGACTTCGCGCTGGAGTACTGCGACAGCCGGGCCGGGCTGCTCGCGCGGCTCAACGCCTGGTTCGCCGAGTTCGACCCCGACGCCATCATCGGCTGGAACCTGGTGCAGTTCGACCTGCGCATCCTGCACGAGCATGCCCGCGCGCATGGCGTGCCGTTGCGGCTGGGGCGCGGCGGCGCCGAGACGGAGTGGCGAGCCCACGGCCACCAACCCAACCACTTCTTCGCCTCGGCCGCCGGGCGGCTGATCATCGACGGCATCGAGGCGCTGCGCTCGGCGACCTGGCACTTCCCCTCCTTCAGCCTGGAGAACGTCGCCCGTACGCTGCTCGGCGAGGGCAAGGCGATCGACAACCCCTACCAGCGCCTCGACGGCATCCTGCGCATGTTCGCCGAGGACAAGCCGGCGCTGGCCCGCTACAACCTCAGGGATTGCGAGCTGGTGACGCGGATCTTCGCCAGAACCGAGCTGCTGGAATTCCTGCTGGAACGCGCCACGGTGACCGGCCTGCCCGTCGATCGCAGCGGCGGCTCGGTGGCGGCCTTCACCCACCTCTACTTGCCCCGGCTGCATCGGCTGGGGCTGGTGGCGCCCAACCTCGGCGAGGGGGAGAGGGCCGAGAGCCCCGGCGGCTTCGTCATGGACTCGCGCCCGGGCCTCTACGACTCGGTGCTGGTGCTCGACTTCAAGAGCCTCTACCCCTCGATCATCCGCAGCTTCCTGATCGACCCGGCGGGGCTGGTGGAAGGGCTCGCCGACCCCTCGGAGGCCGCCTCGGTGCCGGGCTTTCGCGGCGCGCGCTTCTCGCGCACTCGCCATGCGCTGCCAGCCATCGTCGAGCGGGTGTGGGAGGGGCGCGAGGCCGCCAAGCGTGCCGGCAATGCGCCGCTTTCCCAGGCATTGAAGATCATCATGAACAGCTTCTACGGGGTGCTCGGCTCCCGGGGCTGCCGCTTCTTCGACGCGCGTCTCGCCTCGTCGATCACCATGCGCGGCCACGCCATCATGCGGCGCACCCGCGAGCTGATCGAGGCCGAGGGGGTTACCGTGATCTACGGTGACACCGACTCCACCTTCGTCTGGCTGGGTCGTCCCTTTGACGAAGCGGAGGCCGAGGCGGTCGGCCGGCGGCTGGTGGCGCGGGTCAACGTCTGGTGGCGAGCGCAGCTGGCCGAGGAGTACGGCCTCGAGAGCGCCCTGGAGCTGCAGTTCGAGACCCACTACCGGCGCTTCCTGATGCCCACCATCCGTGGCGCCGAGGCGGGCAGCAAGAAGCGCTACGCGGGCCTGGTGCGGGACGCGGATGGCAGCGAGCGGCTGGTGTTCAAGGGGCTCGAGACGGTGCGCAGCGACTGGACGGAGCTCGCCAAGGAGTTCCAGCAGGTGCTCTACCGGCGGGTCTTCGTCGGCGAACCCTGGCGGGACTACGTGCGCGACTATGTACAGGCCTTCCTGCGGCGTGCCCGGGAGGGGGAGTTCGACGAGCGGCTGGTCTATCGCAAGCGGCTGCGGCGCCGCCTCGACGACTACCGCCGCAACGTGCCGCCCCACGTGCGGGCGGCAAGGCTCGCCGACGCGGAAAATGACCGGCTGGGCCGGCCGCGCCAGTACCAGAACGGCGGCTGGATCCGCTACGTGATGACGGTAGCCGGCCCCGAACCCCTGGAGGCTCACTCCTCGCCCATTGATACCGACCACTACCTGACCCGGCAGCTGCAGCCGGTGGCCGACGCCATCCTGCCCTTCGTCGGCGACGACTTCGAGAGCCTGATCGATCGCCAGCTGGGGCTGTTCTGAGCCGGCAGGTCGGCTCAGGAGGGCGAAGGCGCGTCGGTCATGGCTGCCGCGGGGTGGCGCCCGAACTGCAGCTCGGCCAGGTGGCGGTAGAGCGGGCTCGCTTCGAGCAGCGCCTCATGGCGGCCGCTGGCCACCAGCCGGCCCTGGTCCAGCACCAGCAGGCGGTCGGCGGCAACCACGGTGGCCAGGCGATGGGCGATCACCAGGCTGGTGCGGCCCACCATCAGCCGGTCCAGGGCCTGCTGCACCAGCCGCTCGCTCTCCGCGTCCAGGGCACTGGTGGCCTCGTCGAGGAGCAGCACCCGGGGCGCCTTGAGCAGCGCCCGGGCAATGGCCAGGCGCTGGCGCTGGCCGCCGGAGAGCTGCACGCCGCCGGGGCCGAGCGAGGTGTCGAACCCCTGGGGCAGGGCCTCGATGAAGCCCAGGGCATTGGCATCCCCGGCGGCCCGGCGCAGCTCCTCGAGGCTGGCCGTGGGTTGGCCGAAACGCAGGTTCTCGGCCACGCTGCCGGTGAAGAGCACCGGCTCCTGGGCCACCAGCCCCAGCGCATGGCGCAGCTCTCGCGGATCCAGGTCGCGAAGGTCGATGCCGTCCAGGCGCAGGGTGCCGGCGCCGGGATCATGGAAGCGCAGCAGCAGCGAGAGCAGGGTGCTCTTTCCGGCCCCGGAGGGGCCGACCAGCGCCACCCGCTCCCCCGGACGGATGGTGAGGTCCAGGGCATCCAGCGCCGGGGTCTCCCGGCCCGGGTAGGTGAAGCTCACCGCCTCCAGGCGGATCTCCCCGGAGAGCGGCTCGGGCAGGGGGCGCGGATGAGGGGGTGGCGTGATGCCCGGGCGAGTATCCAGCAGTTCCAGGAGGCGCTCCGCGGCGCCCGCCGCGCGCTGCACGTCGCCGGCCACCTCGGCCAGGGTCGCCACGGCCCCCGCCGCCAGCACCGCGTAGAAGACGAAGGCCGAGAGCTCCCCGGCGCTCAGGCTGCCGGCCAGGACTGCCTGGCCGCCCTGCCACAGCATCATGCCGACCGCGGCGAAGACCGCCAGCATGGCAATGCCCGTCAGCCAGGCGCGCTGGCGGGTACGGGCCACGGCGGTGGCGAAGGCCTCCTCGACCCGTGCCCCATAGGCCCGGCGATCCTGCGTCTCGTGGGTGAAGGCCTGGACGGTGCGGATCCCGGCCAGGGCCTCCCCGGCATAGCGGCCGAGCTCCGCCACCCGGTCCTGGCTGAAGCGCGAGAGGCGTCGCACCCGGCGCCCGAACCAGAGGATCGGCAGCACCGTGGCGGGGATGCCCAGCAGCACGATGGCCGAGAGCCATGGCTGGGTCACCAGCATCAGCGCCACCGACCCGACCAGCATCAGCAGGTTGCGAAGGGCCAGCGAGATCGACGAGCCGAACAGGCTCTGCAGCACGCTGGTGTCCGCCGTCAGTCGCGAGGCGATCTCCCCGGCGCCGCCGCTCTCCCCGGCACTGCCCTCGAAGACGCCGGGCTCGAGGTCGAGCAGGTGGTCGAAGACCCGGCGCCGCAGGTCGGCCGCCAGCCGCTCGCCGATCCAGGTGACCAGGTAGTAGCGCAGCGCCGAGGCCATCGCCAGCACCGCCACCACCGCGAGCATCAGGCCGAGGGCCTGGTCGAGTCGTGCGCGGTCCTCGGCCAGAAACCCCTGGTCGATGACCAGGCGCAGCCCCTGGCCGAGCAGCAGCACGCTGGCCGCGGCGGCGAGCAGCGCCAGGGCGGCCAGCACCAGGCGCCAGCGGTAGGGGCGCAGCAGGGTCAGCAGGCGCAGCAGCACGCGGGGGTCGGGTCGGGATGCCATGGAGGTCTCGGCGGCTTGGACGGGAGGTATTGCCGCGACGATAGCAGCCCGGGGAGGTCACTGCATGGCGGGGCGCGGCAGCCTGCGACGCGATGCCGCTTGAAGCGCCCGCCGGTCGCCAGCATAGTGCGGGAAACCCTTTCCGGATGGAGAGCGAGATGGCCGATTCCCTGACCCTGGGCTGCCCCCACTGCGGGGCCACCAATCGCGTCGCCCGGGCGCGCCTCGGCCACGGGCCGAAGTGCGGCAAGTGCAAGCAGGCGCTGTTCACCGGCGAGCCAGTGGCGCTCAACGCGGCCAACTTCCCTGCCCTGGTGGAGCGCAGCGAACTGCCGGTGGTCGTGGACTTCTGGGCCAGCTGGTGCGGGCCCTGCAAGATGATGGCGCCGATCTTCGCCGAGGCCGCCCGGGAGCTCGAGCCCCGCCTGCGCTTCGCCAAGCTCGATACCGAGGCCGAGCAGGCGCTGGCGGCGCGTTTCGGCATCCGCAGCATTCCCACCCTGATCGTGTTCAGGAACGGCCGGGAAGTCGCCCGCCAGCCGGGAGTGCTGCAGGGGCCGCAGCTGAGGCAGTGGCTCGAACCGCACCTGGCGTGACACCCGCCGGCACGCTCTCCAGCAGGGTCAGCTCGGGGCCCTGGGGCGTCACCACCACGCAGTTGCGCCCGCTCTCCTTGCCGGCATAGAGGGCCCGGTCGGCGCGCAGGAGACCCGGGTCGAGGCTGGTCTCGCCATCGTCGACCCGGCTGATGCCTACCGTGACCGTCAGCTCCAGCGCCACGCCCTTGACCTCCAGGGGACGGCGACATACGGCCTCACGCAGGCGTTCGGCAACCTCCCTGGCGGTGATCAGGTTGGCCAGGGGCAGGGCGATCACGAACTCCTCGCCGCCATAGCGGCCGATGATGTCGCTCTCGCGCAGGACGGACTGGCAGCGGGCGGCGACCACCGTCAGCGCCAGGTCGCCGATGGCATGGCCATGCACGTCGTTGATGGCCTTGAAGTAGTCGACATCCACCATGCACAGCGACAGGGGGGTGCCGTCGCGGTGGGCCCGGCGGCGCTCCTGCTCGGCCAGCTCGAAGAAGCGCCGGCGATTGGTGATCCCCGTCAGCTCATCGGTCCTGGCCATATGGCGCAGGCGCTGCTCCAGCTGGTTTCGCTCCCCGATCTCCTCCTTCAGCCGGCGGTTGACCGAGCGTTCCTCCAGCAGGCTGGCGAACTGGGCGCGCTGCAGCCGGTGGATGCGGGAGACGGTCAGCCAGCACAGCAGGTTGACGAAGCCCAGCAGCAGCAGGCTGTTCACCAGGACCCCGCCGGGCAGCGGTGACCACACGACCACCGAAGCGAGGAAGCCGCCGATCAGGTAGGCATTGCTGGCCAGCATCCAGGGCAGACGGTTCGGAATGAAGAGGTAGAGGGCCATGCTGGCGGCCACGATGGAGGCGAGGTTGGTCATGACGCCATCCGGCCGCAGGGGGATGGTGAGCAGCAGGCCGCTGACGGCCAGCAGGCAGACGAGGTTGATCGACAGTGGCGCCTGGGCCAGGGAGGGGCGCCGCCATACCGCCAGGGCCAGCAACAGGAAGCTCGTGGCGACGGTGGCGCGCATGGCCAGCAGCACCATGAAGGCGTCGCTGGTGCCCAGCAGGCTGAAGTCCGTCAGGCTGAAGGCGAGGAAGAGCCCGGCGGCCACCACCAGCGCATGACGCAGCTGGCAGGCGTCATGGGCCTGCATGGTGCGGCGGAACAGGGCCTCCCGGGCGGCGTCCCGGAACTCCCCACGCCAATCCAGCTCGTTGCCATCCCCTGCGTTGGTGGCCATTCGTACTTCCTTGAGGGACGGCGCCCGTCTTGATGACTACGGCCGTCCGCTTCCCTTGAGTGGGTGTTCTTATGGAAGTCCTGCCGTCGGTGCCTGCGCACACGGCAGCGATACCGGGGAAGCATGGCGACAAATTGCGCATCCCGCCAGCCACCTCATGCAAGTGTCACAGTTAGCTCACGGCTCTTGTAAGCGATCGCTTACAGAGCAAGTGTGAGTCACGTACTAGAGGGGGCTCAGCGGTTATTCTGCCTCGGCACCCAGCTTCTCCAGGCGGGTGAACCACTTGCGACAGTCATCCGCGTCGAGGCCCTCCACCGAACCGATCAGCGTCTCGCGCACCGGCTTGAAGCCCACGAACCCCAGGATATTGCGTTCCAGCGACCTGACGCTGTGGGCGCGATAGAGGTGGCGGTAGATCACGGCGGGCATGCCCATGGTCACCACGACGCGCGCCGAGCGTCCGGTCAGTCCCTTGTGGCCCAGGGGGTTGCCTTTTACGTACTCGAAGGCGAAGTGCGGTCGCATCACCTGCTCGAGGAACCCCTTCACCAGCGCCGGCATGTCGCCGAGCCACAGCGGGAAGAACAGCACCAGGTGCTCGCACCAGCGGATGGCGTCCGCTGCCTCGTCGAGCGAGGCGGGCATGCGCTCCTCCGTCCAGGTCTGCTGGCTGCGCAGCAGCGGGAAGTCCAGGTCGGCGACCCTCACCGTGCGCACCTCGTGCCCCGCCGTCTCCGCGCCCAGACGGTAGTGCTCGGCCAGGACATGCAGCAGGTGGGGGGCGGTGGCATCGGGGTGGCCCTGAAGGATCAGGATGCGGCGCATGGCGACTCTCCCTCCGCAATATGGGTCAGGGCTTCAGCATAGCGGGATCTGTGCCCTGCGTGACACGGCTCGGTGGCCGTGTGCCGGCCCGTGCTCAGCCCTGGCGCTTGAGCTGCTCGCGCAGCTGTTTGGGCACCTGCTTGATGATCAGCCGGTCCTGATCCTCGTCGTACTCCACGCCGGAGCCGAGCAGGTGGGAGTCGAAGCTGATCGACACCCCGCCGGCGCGGCCGGTGAAGCGTCGAAACTGGCTGAGGGTGCGCCGGTCCGGGGGGATCTCCGGGGAGAGGCCGTAATCGGCGTTTCTGATGTGGTCGTAGAAGGCCTTCGGCTGCTGCTCGTCGAGGACCTCAGAGAGCGCCTCCAGGGTCATCGGCTCGCCGCGGCGGGCCTGGTCGCTGGCGTAGTCGATCAGCGCGTCGGTCTTCTCGCGGCTGGCCTCCTCGGGCAGGTCCTCCTGCTCGACGTAGTCGCTGAAGGCCTTGAGCAGGGTGCGGGTCTCGCCGCTGGCGTCCACTCCCTCCTCGGCGCCGAGCAGGGCGGCGAAGCCCTCGGCGAGCTTCTTGCCGCCGCGGTCGCGGGTCCAGGCCAGGTACTGCCGCGAGTCGCCGGCCTGCCACTGGTTCAGGTTGAGGCGCGCCGCCAGGGTCATCTGCGCCAGGTTCAGCTGGCGCACCGGCACCACGGCAAGCTGGTCATCGATGCCGAAGCCCTCCCGGTGGTGCAGCAGCGCGAGGCTCAGGTAGCGGGTGTCGCCGAGCTGGTGGTGGAGCACCAGCAGGTCGCCGGAGAGCGAGAGGTGGGCGCCGACCAGCTCGGCGATGCGGCCCGCCAGGTCGCGGGAGAAGGCGACGAAGTCGCGGCCCCCGTCGAGGTAGTCGGAAAGCTCGCTGGCGAAGGGCGAGCTCACTTCGCCCTCGGGCGTCGTCTCGGCGAAGTGGCCCCAGGCCCTGGGCTTGGCATTGAAGGCATCGTTGAAGCCGGCCAGCAGGTCGTCCAGGGCCGGGGAGGGGGGCAGCTCCGCCGTGGCGGGCACCAGGCTCATCGGCGCCTCGCCGGCGGCCTTGTCGATGCGATGGATGATGCTGTGCAGGATCGGCATGGGAACTCCGCGGTGAGGTGGCGAGGAGGGCGATGATACCCGCCCGGGGCGCCCCTCGATAGCCGGCCCCGGGGCGCGGGGCCGGTCGAGGGTCGTGGCAGCGCAGCACCCGACTATGCTGATGAAAGGGGACGCACGCCTGCGCCTTGTCCGGGCCTCGTCCTGCCGCGTGACCCGATATCGAGGCCCGAACACACCCACGCCGGAGGCGGCTTGCATGCGAATCGTGGTAGCCCTGGGCGGCAATGCCCTGTTGCGGCGTGGCGAGCCCATGACCATCGACAACCAGCGCCATAACGTGCGGCGCGCGGCGGCCGCCCTGGCCGAGCTCGCCGGTCGCCACCAGCTGGTGGTGACCCATGGCAACGGCCCCCAGGTGGGCCTGCTGGCGCTCCAGGCGCAGGCCTACGCCGAGGTCGCCCCCTATCCGCTGGACGTGCTGGACGCCGCCACCGAGGGCATCATCGGCTACCTGATCGAGGCCGAGCTGCTCAACGAGATGCCGCCCGGTGCCAGCTGCGCCAGCCTGCTGACCCGGGTCGAGGTGGATGCCGACGACCCCGCCTTCCTGACCCCGTCGAAGGCCATCGGCCCCGGCTACGACCGCGACACCATGCAGCGGCTCAAGGCCGAGAAGGGCTGGGCCTTCGTCGAGGAAACCACCGGCCACTGGCGACGGGTGGTCGCCTCCCCCCTGCCGCGGCGCATCCTGCCCATCGACATCATCCGCCGCCTGATGGAGGCCGGGGTGGTGGTGATCTGCGCCGGGGGTGGCGGCATTCCCACGGTGCGCGGGGCCGGCGGGCGGCTGGAGGGCGTGGAGGCGGTCATCGACAAGGATCATGCCGCCGGGCTGCTGGCGGCGCGGCTGGACGCCGACGCCCTGCTGCTGCTGACCGACGTGGCGGCGGTCTACGACGGCTGGGGTGGCTCGGCGCCCCGGCCGCTGGGCCCGGTCACCCCGGGCGAACTGGCCAGCCGGACCTTCGAGCCGGGCTCCATGGCCCCCAAGGTGGCGGCCGCCTGCGAGTTCGTGCTCTCCCGGGGCGGCGTCGCCGGCATCGGGGCTTTGGAAGACGCCTGCCGGATCCTGGAGGGCCAGGCCGGCACCCTGGTCCGCGCGTGAGGGCTCAGGGCTTGAGGCGATAGCCGCTCTTGAAGATCCAGCCCACCACGGCGAGTGCGGCGGCCAGGAACAGCAGGATCATGCCCAGGCTGACCAGCGGGCTGACGTCGCTGATGCCGTAGAAGCTCCAGCGGAAGCCGCTGATCAGGTAGACCACCGGGTTGGCCAGGGTCACCGTCTGCCAGAAGGGCGGCAGCATGTCGATGGAGTAGAAGGTGCCGCCCAGGAAGGTCAGCGGGGTGATCACCAGCAGCGGCACCAGCTGCAGCTTCTCGAAGCCGTCGGCCCAGATGCCGATGATGAACCCCAGCAGGCTGAAGGTCACCGCGGTGAGCACCAGGAACACCACCATCATCAGCGGATGGTCGATGGAGTAGGGCACGAAGAGCCGCGCCGTGACCAGCACGATGGCGCCGAGGATCAGCGACTTGGTCGCCGCCGCGCCCACGTAGCCCAGTACCACCTCGACGTAGGACATCGGCGCCGAGAGGATCTCGTAGATCGACCCCGAGAAGCGCGGGAAGAAGATGCCGAAGGAGGCGTTGGAGACGCTCTGGGTGAGCAGCATCAGCATGATCAGGCCCGGCACGATGAAGGCGCCGTAGCTGATGCCGTCCACCTCGCTGATGCGGGTGCCGATGGCCGCGCCGAACACCACGAAGTAGAGCGAGGTGGAGATCACCGGCGAGACGATGCTCTGCAGCACGGTGCGCAGGCTGCGCGCCATCTCGGCCAGGTAGAGGGTCTTGACGGATTGCAGGTTGAAACGCTTCATGCTCAGTGACGCTCCTGGACCAGGCTGACGAAGATGTCCTCCAGCGAACTCTGGCGGGTGTGCAGGTCCTTGACCCGCAGCCCCACCGCCTCGAGGTCGGCCAGCAGCCCCGAGATCGTCGAGCCTCCCTCCTGGCGGGCGGCATCGTAGCTGTAGACCAGCGCATGGCCCTCGTCGGCAAGTGCCAGGCCGTGGCCCGCCAGCGACTCCGGCACCGCCGTGAGCGGCTCCTGCAGGTGCAGGGTCAGCTCCTTGCTGCCGAGCTTGCGCATCAGCGCATGGGTGTTCTCCACCAGCACGATCTCCCCGCGGCGGATCACCCCGATGCGGTCGGCCATCTCCTCGGCCTCCTCGATGTAGTGGGTGGTGAGGATGATGGTCACCCCCTGGTCGCGCAGCCCGCGCACCACCTCCCACATCTCGCGGCGCAGCTCCACGTCCACGCCGGCGGTGGGCTCGTCCAGGAACAGCACCTGGGGCTCGTGGGAGAGCGCCTTGGCGATCAGCACCCGGCGCTTCATGCCCCCGGAGAGCTCCAGCAGCCGGTTGTTGCGCTTCTCCCACAGCGTCAGCGAGCGCAGCACCTTCTCGATGTGCGCCGGGTCCTTGGGCTTGCCGAACAGCCCGCGGCTGAAGCTCACCGTGTCCCACACCGTGGTGAAGGCCTCGTTGGTCAGCTCCTGGGGCACCAGGCCGATCAGCGACCGCGCCGCGCGGTAGTCGCCGACGTTGTCGTGGCCATCCACCAGTACCCGGCCGCGGCTGGCGTTGACCAGCCCGCAGATCACGCTGATCAGGGTCGTCTTGCCTGCGCCGTTGGGGCCGAGCAGGGCGAATATCTCGCCCCGCTGGATGGTGAGGTCGACATCCACCAGCGCCTTGAAGCCATCGGCGAAGATCTTCGAGAGCCCCTCGACCTGGATCATCGGCGCGTCACTCAAGGGTGATGTCCCCGTCGAAGTCGAGCGCCAGGCTCAGGCCGTCCACTTCCACGGTCACCCGTGCCGGCAGGCGCTCGTTGCCCTCGAGGTGTCCCTCGGCGAGCGCGCGCTGCACGGCCTTCTCGATCTCCTGCTGGGTGGTGACGCCCACCGTCTTCAGCAGCTTGCGGATGCTCTGTTGAAAGGCCTCGTCGTTCATTGGCGGCTCCTCCTGTGGTGATCGCTGGTGCCTCCCATCCTAGCGCGACTGGCCGGATGATACAGGGGTTGTACAAGAAAAAGCCGTGCATGGCGGCCATGCACGGCGTCGATCGGCGCGAGGCGGGCGATCAGCTGCGCTCGGTGACCTCCAGCAGGTGGTAGCCGAACTGGGTCTTCACCGGGCCCTGCACCTTGCCCACTTCCCCCTCGAAGACCGCCTTGTCGAACTCCGGCACCATCTGGCCCGGGCCGAAGGTGCCGAGCTCGCCGCCCTGCTTGCCGGACGGGCAGGAGGAGTGCTCGCGGGCGACCTCGGCGAAGTCGCGACCGCCCTCGATCTCGGCCTTGAGTTCGTTACACTTCGCTTCGCTGTCCACCAGGATATGACGTGCGCTTGCCTGAGCCATGTTGCTCTCCTCGATGATCGGCAGGGATGCCGGTTGATGTGCCCCGAGCATATCACGCCACTTTCCGGTTTTCGTGGGAGCCCACACGCATGACACCCGACCGGTCTTGGAAAGAGTGCTCCTTGCAGCGTGATTCCCCGTCTCCGTCCTCACTTATGGCGGCCAGCAGGTCTTCGTAGGAGCGAAGCTTGCTTCGCGATTGGGGCCTTCCTGGCAGTCAAGCTTGCAGTGCGAATCACTCCGCCACGGGTGATTGGCGCAGGCTGATGCCGCGGCGTAGCATTGCGCCCACGATTCTCATCGCAAGGAACCGCGACCTCCCATGTTCTAACAGACCTTCAAGAACATCGACGATCTGCTGTGGAAAGAGGCCGGCTGCGCCACCGAGCTGAAGCAGTCCCTGCTGCAGAAAGCCTTCTCGGGTGGGCTGACGCCCGAGCGAGCCGGGGCGGCAGTGAAGGAGGGGACGGCATGAGCACCGAGAGCCAGACGCCCATCGTCATCTACCAGGAAGCCGGCCAGGCGGTCGAGGTGTGGTTGGATGCTGAATACGAGACCGTCTGGCTGAACCTGCAGCAGTTCTCCGAGGTCTTCGGTCGAGATAAGCCTTTGATTTATCATCACTTGCGTAATATCTACAAGGAAGGCGAGCTGGAGCGCCGGGCAAGAGTTGCAAAAAATGCAACAGTTCAAGACGAGAGTGCCAGGCAGGTTCGCCGCCAGATCGAGCTTTACAACCTCGATGCCATTATCTCGGTGGGCTATCGTGTCAACTCCCGACGCGCCGTGCAGTTCCGGCAGTGGGCCACCTGGGTGCTGCGCGAGCATCTTACACAGGGCTGGACGCTGAACCTCCAGCGCTTCGAGGAGAACTGGAGAGGCCACCACTGGCGCTGGACCTTAGAGGGCTACCATCAGGTAGAGCCTTGCGGTTCAAGTGTCGTGGTGGATGTGCTGACGCCGGAATCCACCGTGAGGGCCTTGCTGGCTTGCTTCAGGCCGGGCGTTCATCGTTCTATCTCCCCTTCTTCAACCTGAACGTCAGAGCCGCCTTCGATAGAGGAGTGCTCCATGCTCAACCGATCCGCCCTGCTGTTGCGCTACAAGACCCCGGCCGTGAAGTGGATCAACGACGCCGACCCCGCGCCGAGCGGCGGCAGCGTTACCCTGGAAGAGATCAACAGCGACCTGACCGTCTACCTGATCAGCGACGAGGTGGCGGAGTCGCCGGAGGAGGTCAGGCGGTGGGTCAAGGCCAACTGGTGCAGCCTGTTCGAGTCGGAGTTGGAGGGCTGGTACACCGACCCGACGCTGTGGCCGAAGCGCACCCTGAAGCGCTTCGACGAGTGGTTCGATGTCGAGTGCCACAGCATGCTGGTCGATACGATTGGGACGCCCATCGAGGACGATGAGGCGGAGGACTGACCGGGAGCCACCATGAAGCCCTTCTCTATCCTGCTGATCCGCCTGCTGGGTCTCTATCTCTTCCTGAAGACGCTGTTCGCGGTGGTGCCGGCGCTGGCGCTGCTCGGGCCCAATGCCGCCGAGCCCGGGGTCGGGAAGTTGCTGTTGATCTATGTGGCGACGGTGGGGGTGCCGATGCTCGGCGGTGTGCTGCTGTGGTGCTTCGCCGACCGGCTGGCGGAGAGGCTGCATGGCGGCGTCGAGGCCGATGCCGGCGCGCGAATCGCGGACGAGGACTTTGTTCGGGCCGGCACCTTCCTGATCGGCGTATATCTGGTGGTGCGTCACGTCGGCATGTTGGTGGCGGCCTACACGGGCGCGGGTGCCGTCGCCTATGACGCCCTGTTCGTGGTGGTGCTGGGCCTTGGCATGATGCTGGGCAGTGGCGCCATCGCCGCGCTCTACCGCCGAGTCAAGTATCTGGGGGTGGATCGGTAGGCTGCCCTTGCCCTCAGAACCGCCGCCCGCCGTCATTCCCGATCATCCCTTGTCGAGCGCAGCAGCATGTGCTTCATGCCACGGGTGCTACGCTGCCAATGGCGAGGAGCGGAGGGTAAGCATGAGCGAGAAACCCAGGCGTCGCTGGCGGTGGGTCGTGGTATCGGGTGCGGTGGCGTCGGGGCTTGTGCTGGCGGCGTGGCTGGTGCTGTGGTGGCTCACGCCGGCCCCCGTGTCGGGACAACTGGTCGAGTACCACAGTGATGCGCCGGTGGCCGGCGCCACCGTGACCCTGAGTCGCCACGGCTGGGGACTGAGCGGCCCGGATCGCCAACTGATCTGGGACAAGCGCTATTCGGCAACCGCTACAACCGACGACGACGGGCGCTTTCGGGTACCCATGCCCGGACCGGCATGGCTGCTTGCCAGCGGCTCTGGCCAGTTGCGGGTCGAGGCGGAGGGATTCCACTCCCTTGACGCCGGCTACGTGCCGCCCGGAGCGGAGTTGCGCCTGCAGACGGTGGCCAACCGCGACGAGCGCCTGCCCGGCGGCACAGCCTATCTGGGGTGGGACGAGGCGGGCGACCCCTTCGGCTGGTCCTTCATCGACCACGCCCCGGTTCGCGACACGGCACGGGCCGATCTCAATCCCGTGGCCATGCGGCGCGAGCCCTTCGCGGTCACCCTGGCCGTCGCCGAGGGTGGCGGGATGTCCTTCGTCTCGGCCGAGGCGCAGGGGATCGCCCACGCCTCCTGGGACTACCTGCTGCGCTATCTGGATGCTTCCCCCGAGCCGCCTGCCGCAGGCCGGCTGACGCTGGATGAGACTCCCGGCACGCTCTTCCTGCGCACCGCGCAGGATCGCCACGCCAAGCTCGCCTGGGAGCCGGGCGAGGTGACCGCGATGTCGGGCTCCGTGCCGGGGCTGGATGCCTCCAGCGAACGGCTGCTTTCGCTGCGCTTCGTCTACCGCCCCGGGCCGGGCCGAGACCTGCCGTTCCAGCCGCCTCTGGCCCGGGTCGAGCCGCTGCGCGCCTCGGTGCTGGCGCAGCTTCCCGAAGCTGGGGTGGCTGATCAGGGGCCGCGCCGTTATCGGCTGGTGGTTACGGATGCCGAGGGCCGGGAGCTGGAGCGGCAGCATTTCGAGCTCGCCCCGGGCGAGCCGCGGGACGTGGCGAGCTGCGCCGAGGAGGCGCCCCTGACGTGGCGCTTCAAGGACGTGCGACTGGACCATGACGACGAGGGCCTGCCGCGCCTTCAGCTGAGCGTGGATGGCAGGACCTTCGTCCACCACACGGGCCCCCGGCTGGTCGGCGTCGATCGGGATACCGTCTTCGTGGTGATGGCCTTCGATGCGGCCTATCGGCGCCATGATCTCGAGGTCAGGGTACGGGAGGTGAATGAGGCGTCAGCCGCGCTCGGCTGCGCCCCATGATTCGACCCGGTTCCGGCCCAGCGCCTTGGCCCGGTAGAGCGCCTCGTCCACCCGCTGCGCCAGCGACCGGGAATCCTCGCCGGACGCCAGTTGCGCCACGCCGAAGCTGGCGGTGACGCCGCCAAGCCCTTCGAAGCGGTGGTCGGCGATCGCTCGGCGCAGCTTCTCGGCCACCTTGCCGGCCGCCTCCAGGCCGGTCTCCGGCAGCAGCACCATGAACTCCTCGCCGCCCCAGCGGCCGTGGAGGTCGGTATCGCGAAGGCTGTCACCCACCAGGCCGGCGACTGTCTTCAGCACGTCGTCGCCGGCGTTATGGCCGAAGCGGTCGTTGATGCGCTTGAAGTGGTCGAGGTCGTACATGATCAGCGACAGCGGCGAGGCGTAGCGGCTGGCACGCGCCATTTCCTTCTCCAGCAGTCGGGCGAACTCCTGGCGGTTGAGGATGCCGGTGAGGCCGTCGGTGATGGCCATGGTGGTGACGCGCTCCTCGGCCCGCTTGCGCTGGGTGATGTCCAGCAGGATGCCGGTCCAGAGGATGCCGCCGTCGGGGTCCTGCTGGGGCGTCGAGCGGCATTCGATCCAGCGGATCGAGCCGTCGGCGTGGCGGGCGCGGAACTCCACATGGACGTTTTCCATGGTGGCGGCACTTTGCCGGGTCTGGGCTTCGACGAGATCGGCGTCCTCGGGCAGGAGCCGCGACATGACCGGATCCGTCCCCGGCCCGGAAAATACGTCGAGGGGCAGGCCGCCGAGTGCGACGATGCCCTCGCTGAAGTAAGGGAAGCTGCGCGAGCCATCCGGCGCCATACGGTACTGGTAGAGCGCGCCCGGGACCTGGGAGGCGATGTCACGCAGCAGCGCCTCGCTCCGGCGCAGCCGCTCCTCGGTCGCCTTGCGTGCCGTGATGTCGCGCACGATGCAGAAGATCAGCTTGATGCCCTGATAGGTGGCGCCGTTGTTGCTGAGCTCCACGTCGATGAGGCTGCCATCCTTGCGGCGCTGCTGGGTCTCGAAGTGGGCCCCGTCACCGTCGACGCTATGCAGCATCGCCTCGATCTCGGGCTGGCTGAAGCGGGTGTCGAGGTCCCAGACATGCATCGACTCCAGCTCCTCGCGCGTGTAGTCGAGCATCTCGGCATAGCGCTGGTTGACCCGGTAGAGGCGGCCGTCGCGCCTGAGCACCACCATGCCATCCCAGGACGCCTCGAAGAGGGCGTTCCAGAGGATGGTTTCGTTCTTCCGGGATGATGGCATGGGCGGGTTCCGGATCCGCGGGGTGAGGGGGGGTGTCCCCTATCGATCGGCGCTGGCTCAGCCGCCGGCGCCAAGGGTCAGCCGCAGGGCCTGCAGGCTGTCGAGTTCCAGTCGGGTCTCCTCGGAGAACACCGGATGACCGATGACGCGGATGTCGAGGCTCGCCTCGGCGCCGCCATAGGTCACCTCGGCGGTGACACGGGTGTCGCTGGCCAGGGGCGCCATGGGCGCGAAGTCGACGCGCCGGACCTCCACGGCGGTGAGGCCGAGGTCGTCGAGGCGCTGGTCGAGGGCGCGCTTGATCTCCACGTCGTAGTAGAAGTAGAGCCCGCCATAGGCCAGGCCGGCCAGCGCGGCGAGAGTGACGATGAAGCGGACCATGACCGTCTCCTTGGTGACATTCCGGGTGGGGTTCCTTCGCGTCCGCGTTTATACCACAACCGCAGGATTATCGGGGTCGCCAGGCCCCTTCGCGGATCACCGGGCAGCCGGCTACCTCGCGGTTGTAGAGGTAGAGCCAGGCGGGGCCGAAGGCGGTGGCCTGGATGACGCGCTCGTAGTCGCCATGCTTCGGCGTCCGCACCCGGTAGTCCTCGAGCCGATCCAGCCCGGCCAGCAGCCGGGCGCTGACCTCGAAGACCTCCACCTCGATGCCCCGCGAGGCCTCGGGCTTGGCCGCGGGATAGGGCCCGAGATCGTAGAGGGTCGCCGAGGTGAGGCGGTCGGCCCCCAGAAAGTGGGCACCTTCCAGCCAGTGGTGGTTGCGCAGCCCGCGCTTCAGGGTGCCGTAGACGGCGACCAGGGGCGTGCGGGTGATGGCGAGGGCAGGAGTGTGCATGGCGGGCCGGCTCCGGAACGCTGTCATGTGCCTGTCGGGAGGATACCCCCGGCGCCTGGCTCGAGGCCATGACATGCCAGGCTTCCTTTATTCACGTTCAACGCCATTCCATGGCCGCCCTCGGCGAGACGCCCTGGGCCACGGCGGCGGCGTGCTGGGCCTCCAGGGCGCGCCGGAAGGCCTCGCGGCCCTGCAGGCGAGCCCAGTAGTCGCGCACGCTCGGCTTGAAGCGTTCGTCCAGCCCCAGGTGGCTGGCCAGCAGCAGCGCGTAGCCCACCGAGACGTCGGCGGCGGTGAAGCGCCCGGCGCAGAGCCAGCGCCGGGTCGCCAGCCGGGGTTCCAGGCTCCGTAGCCGGGAGAGGAACCAGCGGCTGTAGTCCTCCACCACCTGGGGCAGGCGGCGCTCCGGGGGTTCGAACCGGCCGTAGCGCAGCACCAGGGTCTGGGGGAAGGTCAGGGTCGCCTCGCCGAAGTGCAGGAAGTTGAGGTAGTCGCCGTAGGCGGGGTCCTGGCTGGCCACATCCAGGCCGGCCTGGGGGTGGCGGGCGGCCAGGTACTGGCAGATCGCCGCCGACTCGGTCATGCGTACCTCGTCGTCGATGAAGGCAGGCACCGTGCCCAGCGGGTTGATCGCCAGGAAGGCCTCGTCGTGCACCCGCGGCGGGAAGTCGTGCAGGATCAGCTCATAGGGCAACCCCAGCTCCTCGAGCATCCAGAGGGGGCGGAAGGAGCGGGCGCTGATGCAGTGATGCAGGCGGATCATGGGCTCTCCTGGCGTGATCGTGATCCCCGTCGGGGCAGGCGATGGGAAAAGGCTACTATGCTGCCCTCAGCCTGGGTAGGTCATCCGCTGCCAACCCGAGAGCTCCCCCGCTGGCCAGAGGAGTCCGCCATGCATCTCGCCGTTCTCACCGTGAAGATTGCCCTGCCGAGCTGCCGCTCGCTGAAGGAGAAGCGCCAGCGCATGGGCGGCCTGCACGAGCGCTTCGGACGCCAGCCATCGATCGCGGTCTGCGAGAGCGGCGACCTCGACCGCCACGATGCCAGCGAGTGGACCTTCGTGGTGGTGGGCATGTCATCGCGGGACGTGGCGTCGCTGTGCAGCGAGATCGAGGACAGGCTGCAGCGCACGGTCGACGGCCGGGTGCTGGAGGCCACCCGCGAGTTCCTGTGAGCCATAAGGGGCATTGCCAGCTGCCGGGGAACCTGCGGTAGCCTAGGGAGAGTCCTGACCAGTTGTGCAATGTCTACAGCCAGACCGGGAGGTCATCGCATGTCGCCACAATCCTGCCTGGGCATCCTGCTGCCCGACGACGGCCCGGATGACTACGAGTGGTACACCCTCGGCGACGGAGTGGCCGGGCTGCCGCGGATCCAGGTAGGCAAGGTGCAGAGCGACGGCCACCATGCGCCGGCGGCGCTGCTGGCGCTCGGCGAGGTGGAGCGGCTGGCGCTGGTGGGCCGGCGCCTGGTCGAGGAGGGCGGTGCCGAGGCGGTGGTATGGGCCTGCACCAGCGCCAGCTTCATCGGCGGGCTGGCGTGGGCCCGGGAGCAGAGTGAGGCCCTGTCGTCCCGGCTGGACGTGCCGGTCACCAGCACGGCGCTGGCCTTCCATGAGGCGCTGGCGGCCTTCGGCCATGCGCAGGTGGACCTGCTCAGCCCCTATCCGGACGACGTGAGCCTGCGGCTGGTGAGCTTCCTGCGGGAGGGGGGCGTGACCGTGGTCAACGACAAGGCACTGGACTGTCCCTATGCCGCCGATTCGCACCGCGCCGACCTTGGCGCGGAAGTGCGCCGCTTCTGCGCCCGCTATCCCGATGCCGTGCGGCCGCTGCTGGTGCCCGATACGGCGGTCAACTCGCTGTTCCTGCGCGAGGCCCTGAGCCGCGAGACCGGCCGCGAACTGCTGACCGCCAACCAGGTGACCCTGTGGGCCGGACTCAGGCAACTGGGCGCCGACCTGCCGGAGGGCCTGCTCGGCCCCCTCGCCGCACTCTGATCGCCTGAGGGTGCCGGGGCGGCGCATGCCGCCCCGGTGCGACGCCTGGGGTTAGCGGTTGTAGGGAATGGCCTGGCGCAGCCGCTGGCGCTGCTCGTCGGTGAGCAGGTCCTGCATCTGGTGATGCAGGCGCAGCTGGTCGGCCATCATCTCGCCCTGCAGCTCGGCCATGCGGGTATGCAGTGCCTGCACCTTCTCAGGGTCGGGGCGTTCCTGCTGCATCTGGGTGAACATCTCCTCGCGCAATTCCATCATGCGGTTCATGCGTTCGACCTGGGCGGGACGGTGCTCCTGCATCAGTTCCTGAGCGGCCTTGCGCTGCTCCTCGTCGAAGAGCTGATGCAGGCCACCCGGGCCGAAGCCCATCATGCCGGGTCCCATCTGACCCTGGCCTTGACCATAGCCCTGGCCCATCATCCCGGGACCCATCTGGCCCTGACCATACCCTTGGCCATAGCCCGGTCCCATCATCCCGGGACCCATCTGGCCCTGACCATACCCTTGGCCATAGCCCGGTCCCATCATTCCGGGACCCATCTGGCCCTGACCATACCCTTGGCCATAGCCCGGTCCCATCATCCCGGGACCCATCTGGCCCTGACCATACCCTTGGCCATAGCCCGGTCCCATCATCCCGGGACCCATCTGGCCCTGACCATACCCTTGGCCATAGCCCGGTCCCATCATCCCGGGACCCATCTGGCCCTGACCATACCCTTGGCCATAGCCCGGTCCCATCATTCCGGGACCCATCTGGCCCTGACCATACCCTTGGCCATAGCCCGGTCCCATCATCCCGGGACCCATCTGGCCCTGACCATACCCTTGGCCATAGCCCGGTCCCATCATCCCGGGACCCATCTGGCCCTGACCATACCCTTGGCCATAGCCCGGTCCCATCATCCCCGGACCCATCTGGCCCTGACCCTACCCTTGGCCATAGCCCGGTCCCATCAT
>NZ_SNZJ01000011.1:59012-119528 GCF_004363555.1 Halomonas ventosae
CTGGCCCTGACCATACCCTTGGCCATAGCCCGGTCCCATCATCCCGGGACCCATCTGGCCCTGACCATACCCTTGGCCATAGCCCGGTCCCATCATCCCGGGACCCATCTGGCCCTGACCATACCCTTGGCCATAGCCCGGTCCCATCATCCCCGGGCCCATCTGGCCTTGGCCATACCCTTGGCCATAGCCCGGTCCCATCATCCCCGGGCCCATATGGCCCTGACCCTGGTCATAGCCGTGACCGTACCCGTGCCCTTGGCCCGGTCCCATCATCCCGGGGCCCATCTGGCCCTGACCATACCCTTGGCCATAGCCCGGTCCCATCATCCCGGGACCCATCTGGCCCGGACCATACCCGTGGCCATAACCCGGTCCCATCATCCCGGGACCCATCTGGCCCTGACCTGGACCGTAGCCGTGACCATAGCCCGGTCCCATCATCATGCCAGGACCCATCTGGCCCTGACCTTGGCCATAGCCCTGGCCATCCCGGTCATCGTCCATCATCCTCTGGGCGAGGGCGGTGCTGCTGGCACCCGCCCCCAGCGCCATGGCCAGGCCGAAGGCGAGCGACTGCTTGCGAAGGTTCATGAGGCATCTCCTGCGGGTTCACGAAGCGGGCCGGCCGTCGTGCCTGATCGCCGTGGCGTCAGGTCCGCGATGCTGGCCTGTCCTCCAGCATAGTCCGCCAGGCGTGCGTCCCCTTGACGCTTGTCAATCAAGCCGGTGACGTGCGCAACATCGGCCTGCCCATCACGGCCGAGGACGCGCCTCGAGCCATGCGACCAGCGCATCCAGGGGCATCGGCCGGGCGAACAGGAAGCCCTGGAAGACCTCGCAGCCGTGATGCTTCAGGTAGTCGTGCTGGTCGCGGGTCTCGATGCCCTCGGCGACCACCCTCAGGTCGAGCTCCCGGGCCAGGGTGATGACCCCCTGGCAGATGGCGGCATCCTTGTCGCTGGCGGTGACGTCCCTGACGAAGGTCCGGTCGATCTTGATCTTGTCGATGGGCAGCGTGCGCAGGTAGCCCAGGCTCGAGAAGCCGGTGCCGAAGTCATCGATGGCGGTGCTGATGCCCATGCCGTTCAAGGCATTGAGGATATCGATGGCGCCCTCGGTATCGCGCATCAGGATGCCCTCGGTGAGTTCCAGCTCCAGGTGGGAGGGCGGCAGGCCGGTCTCGTCCAGCACCCCCCTCAGGGTGGCCAGGAAGCTTGGCCGGTGGAACTGCATCGGCGAGAGATTGACCGCCATGCGCCCCGTGAGCAGGCCCTGGTCGACCAGGGAGCGGGCATCGCGGCAGGCCCGCGCCATCACCCAGCGGCTCAGCGGAATGATCTGGCCGGTCTCCTCGGAGAGCGGGATGAAGTCGGCGGGGGAGATGAACCCCTTGGTGGGGTGGCGCCAGCGTACCAGCGCCTCCAGCCCGTCGACGCGGCCGGCGGCGTCGAGCAGCGGCTGGTAGTACAGCACCAGCTGGTCGTGATCGATGGCCTCCTGCAGCTCGTTGCGCAGCATCACCCGCTGGGAGAGCTTGCTGTCCAGGTCGCCGGTGTAGCACTGGAAGGCGTTGCGCCCCTGTTGCTTGGCCTTGTACATGGCCATGTCGGCATGCTGGAGGAGCTTTTCGGGGTCCTCCAGGGGCTCGTCGTTGATGGCGATGCCGATGCTCGCCGAGATATGCAGCTCGTGGCCGTTGACCTTGTGGGGGCGGGTCAGCTCCAGCAGCAGGCGTTCGGCCACCTCCTCGGCTTCGGCGGGGTGCTCGAGGTCCGGCAGCAGCAGCACGAACTCGTCGCCGCCGAAGCGGGCCAGGGTATCGCTGGTGCGCAGTCCCGCGGCCAGGCGCCGGGCGACGCTGATCAGCAGCTGGTCACCCACCTTGTGACCCAGGGTGTCGTTGATCGGCTTGAACTCGTCCAGGTCGATGAAGAGCACCGCCAGGATCTGCGCATGGCGGCGGGCCAGGGCGAAGTCGTGGACCAGGCGGTCGCCGAACAGGGCGCGATTGGCGAGCCCAGTCAGGGCGTCGTGGGTGGCCTGGTAGGCCAGCTGGTTCTCCTGCTCCTTGCGCTCGGAGATGTCGTTCATGATGGCCACGAAGTGGGTCACCACGCCGTCGTCATCGTGGACCGGCGAGAGGAAGACCTGATTCCAGAACGGCGAGCCGTCGCGGCGGTGGGCACGAAGGGTGATCGAGAGGGTGCGTCCCTCGGCCAGGGCGTCGCGGATCTGCGCGACATCCCGCTCGTCGGTATCCGGCCCCCCCAGGAAACGGGGCGAGTGGCCCAGCACGTCCCGGGCCTGGTAGCCGGTGATGCGGGTGAAGGCGGGGTTGACGTAGACCGCCGGCTGGCCCGGCTGGCGGGCATCGGTGATGACCACGGCGTTGCTGCTGGCCTCCAGGCTGCGTTCCAGGATGCGTTGGCGCTGGGCGGCGGCCAGGCGCTCGCTGATGTCCTTGGCGATGCCGAAGACGCCGTCGACCTGACCATCGACCAGGATCGGCAGGAAGGTTACTTCCAGGTCCTGGGGCGCGGCGTCCTGGCGGTGGTAGCGCATCGTCAGGCTATGCGGTTGCCCGCTGGCGGCCGTCTGGAAACCGGCCTCCACGCGCTGCAGGTCGGCGGCCGACGTCGACGCCTCGTGCACGATGTCGCGGAAGGTCAGCCCCCGCCAGTCGCGCTCCCCCATCCCGATGATGGCCTGGGTCATGGGATTCAGGTTGCGATAGGTGCCGTGGCGGTCCATGGCGAACACCGCATCCGGGTTCTGGGTGAACAGCGACCGGAAGCGCTGCTCGCTGGTACTCAGGGCGCGGGCCTGTTCGTCGCGGATCGCCACCAGGGAGCGGCCGATGATCAGCTGGTAGGTGAGCAGCAGCCCCACCAGGCCGGCCCCGAGCGGCAGGCTGCCGGGCAGCGAGGCGAACAGCGGCGGCGTAGCGGCGGCGGTCAGGGTGAGCCGGGGGCCGTCGAGCAGGCGGGCCTCGGCGGTGGCCAGGGGGTGCCAGCCATCGTTCGGCGTCGGGGCCGGCAGCACGCTGATCGGCTGCCCGGCGCCGGCGATGGTGACCCGGAAGTCGCCGGTGTCGCGGCGCATCGTCTCGTGGATCAGCACGTCGAGGTCGAGGACCGCCAGCATCATCTGCTCGCTGCCGCCGCTGGCGCGCACGGCCAGGGTGACCATCCGCGGCCGCGCGGGATCGGGGAAGCGCCAGGCCATTTCGCTGTCCTGGCGCTCGATCTCGCGCAGCCAGGCCAGGGTCTCCGGCTCCACCAGCCGGTCCATCAGCCACAGCAGGGCCCGGGGGTGCCGGCCGCGGCGCCACACCGACTGCTCCTCGCCGTCGAGGAACACCAGGGCCTGCAGGCTCGCCTCGTCGTCGAAGTAGTTGCGTGCCTCCTCCTCGCGGACCCGCTTCTCGGGCAGGCTCCCGACCGCCTGCCAGCGTTTGGCCATGCGCTGGATGAACTCGGCCCGCGAGCGGGTGACCTCCTCGAGACTGATGGCCAGGTTGCCGGCCAGCTTCTCGGCGCTGGCCAGCCGCTCGTTGTGCTGGGTCCAGCTGCCCAGCAGCCACAGGGCCATGCTCAGGGCGACGCCGGCCACGCCGACGGTGACGGCGCGACGCGGCAGGGCCAGGATGGGCCGGACACGGTGTTCGGCGATGATCAGCATGCCGGCACCCAGCACCCCGCTGAAGAGCGCCCCCAGCAGGGTGAAGTCGTGGGCCAGCCAGGCGAGCAGGGGGCCCGTGTCAGGGCTCAGCAGGGCCGCGACCCCCAGCAGGCCGAGGACCAGGGCCAGCCCCCCGGCCGTGCGCCAGACGCGACGCCGCCACCGGCTCGCGAGCCCTATCGCACAGCACAGCGCGACCAGCAGGGTGAGCAGCGCCGGGGTCGTGTGCAGCCTGGGCCGGCCGGTCAGCCAGGAGAGGCCGGCGTCATCGGCTCCCGCCAGGAGGTTGTGGCCCAGGCTGTAGCCGGCGAAGACCAGCATGCCGAGCAATGCCGCGACACGGCAGCAGCGGCTGCCGCGCACCACGCCGGTCAGGCCGCCGCCGATCATCAGGATGGCCAGCGAGCCGTCCAGGCTGATGTCCAGCTGCGGCGGCACGGGGAACCGCGGGAAGAGGTCGAGCAGCAGGCCGCCGAGGCCCATCAGCAGGCTTCCGGCCAGCAGGATCAGCAGGCAGGCCTGCAGGGCGAGATCGCGGTTGTTCAGCTCCATCCGGTCGTCCATGTCCTGGTGTTATTGTGATATTCATGGCCGCTATTGCATTGCACCAATCGGTCAGGATGGTCATCCTGAGGGGCAGGGTCCGGCTTGGCAAGCACCGTCCATGGATGCACCCCGGGCGCCCCCTCAACCCTGGGCAACCCCTCGGGTTCACCGGGCGTGCCCGGCTCGGCCAATGAACCCACTTGCCCGTGTTATCAGCGAGGTATCGTCATGCTGCTCGAAGGCTCCTGCCACTGCGGCGCGGTGCACTTTCGCGTCGACGCCCCCCACCCCTACCCCTATCAGCGCTGCTACTGCTCGATCTGCCGCAAGACCGCCGGCGGTGGCGGCTACGCCATCAACCTGGGCGCCCGTGCCGAGACCCTCGAGGTGGAGGGCGCCGAGCACACTCGGGTCTACCACGCGGTGATCGACGGCGAGGAGAGCGCGGGCGAGCGCCACTTCTGCGGCCGCTGCGCCAGCGCGCTGTGGGTCTTCGATCCGGGCTGGCCCGAGCTGGTCCATCCCTTCGCCTCGGCGATCGACAGCGAACTGCCTGTCCCGCCCGAGCGGGTCCACCTGCTGCTCGACAGCAAGGCCGCCTGGGTGGAGGTCGAGGCCCGCGACAACGACCGCTGCTTCGCCGGCTACCCCGAGGAGAGCCTCGCCGAGTGGCACCGGCGCCTGGGTCTGGAACGCTAGCTGCCGGGACTGGCAGCGCGGTATGGCTGTGCCACAATGGCGCTGCCCCGATGGGCGGGCCGGGGGTACCCGGCAAGCGAGGCACGATGAGCGATGCACGGCGATAGGAGGTGCGCGGCGATGGCGGAACCGGCGGCAAGCAGGGAAGGGATCCCGGTGGGCATCAGCGCCTGCCTGATGGGCGAGCAGGTGCGCTACAACGGTGGGCACAAGCGCTCCCGCTACTGCCTGGAGGTCCTGCAGGAGCGCTTCGCCTTCGAGCCCTTCTGCCCCGAGCTAGAGGCCGGCCTCGGCGTGCCCCGCGACCCGATCCGGATGGTCGGGCTGCAGGGCGAGGAGCCCCGCGTGTTGGGCACCCGGGACCCCGGCATCGACGTCACCGAGCGGCTGGCCGACGTCAGTGCTGACTTTGCCGCCAGCCATCGTCACCTGCGCGGCTTCATCCTGATGAAGGGCTCGCCGAGCTGCGGGCTGGAGCGGGTCAAGGTCTACCATCCCAATGGCATGCCCAGCCATGCCGACTCGGGCGCCTTCGTGCGCGCCCTGCGTCGCCACTTCCCGGAGCTGCCGCTGGAGGAGGAGGCGCGTATGAACGACCCGGTGCTGCGCGAGAACTTCATCACCCGGGTCTACGCCTTCGACGACTGGAAGCGCCGGGTGGAGGCCGCCCCCAGCTATCATGCCCTGCTGCAGTTCCACAGCCGCCAGAAGTACCTGCTGATGGCCCACCACGTGGAGGCCTATCGCGAACTGGGGCGTTACCTGGCCGAGTCGAGCAAGGTGCCGCTGCAGGAGGCCATGACCCACTACCTGCAGCGCTTCATGGCGGCGCTGGGCCGGCCGGCGACCCGCAAGACCCACGCCAATGCGCTGATGCACGTGCTGGGCTACCTTCGGGAGGCGGTGGACGGCGAGACCCGCCAGGATCTGCTGGCGGCCATCGAGGACTATCGCCTGGGGCACGTGCACCTGGTGGTGCCGATCCGCCTGCTCAATCACTACGTGAAGCGCCACGGCTCGGACTATATCCGCGAGCAGACCTACCTGGACCCGCACCCCTACGAGCTGGGGCTGCGCAATACCATCTGACGGTGTTCCCGGCCCTCGGAGCTGTTTCCTCGATCAGGGCTGCCGCTCGTCGCGGGTCGAGCGCAGCAGCACCCGGTCCAGGGCCCGGGTGCCGAGCAGGCGCCTGAGGGTGCCGAACAGGTGGGTCGGCAGGGTCACATAGTAGCGCGCCCTGGGGCGCGGGCTCTCCAGGGCATGCACCAGCTTGTCGACCACCGCCTCGGCGCCGAGGGTGAAGCGCCCGCCGCCGTCGTCGCCGGCCAGCCGTGCCTCGACGGCCCGGTAGGTGTCGGCATGGGCGCTGTGGGTGGTATCGATATGCGCCTTGAAGGCGCGGTAGGCGTTCTCGCGAAAGCGGCTGGTGATGGGCCCCGGCTCGATCAGGCTGACCTGGATGCCGCTGCCGGTGAGCTCCAGGCGCAGGGTATCGGTGAGCCCCTCCAGGGCGAACTTTGAGCAGACGTAGGCGCCGCGGTAGGGCAGGGCGGCCAGGCCCAGCACCGAGCTGTTCTGCACGATGCGCCCGTGGCCCTGGCGGCGCATCGCCGGCAGCACACGGCAGGTGAGCTCGTGGGTGCCGAGCAGGTTGGTCTCCAGCTGGGCGCGCAGCACCTCGCGGCCGAGGTCCTCCACCGCCCCGGGCTGGCCGTAGGCGGCATTGTTGAACAGCGCATCGAGCCGTCCGCCGGTCGCCTCCAGAACCGTCGCGACACAGGCCTCGATCGAGGCGCTGTCATCGAGCTCCAGCGCCACGGCCGTAAGGCCCGAATCCCGCAGCCCGCCCAGGTCCGCCTCGCGTCGGGCGGTGGCGAACACGCGCCAGCCGCGGCGTGCCAGGGCGTGGGCAGCGGCGTGGCCGATGCCGCTGGAGCACCCGGTGACCAGCACGCTGCGGGGGGAGGCATCGGGAGAGACGGGCATCGGCGGGGCTCCAGGCAGGGGAACAGAAGAGGCCGGCGCTGCGGATGGCCGGCGAGTGCACCCCGCACTCTGTCGCCTGGCGCCCGGCCATGCAAGCCGGCCGCGAAGCCCCTACAATGCGCCCTTGTTCCGAGATCGAACCGCCATGCCCGCTATCCCCTCCCATGCCGAGCGCTTCACGCGTCTGACCGCCCTGTTGGCCGAGTGGCAGCCGCTGTGGCGGCCCCTGCCGTTCCAGCATCGTCGGCTTCCCTGGGCGGAGGCGCATCCCGGGCTTGCCGACCGCCTGCGCTCACTCGATGACGACGCCTGCACACGGCTGCAGGCCGAGCCCTTCACCGCCTCCCCCCTGGCCGAGCACCTGCCGGTGGCCGAGCTCGCCGCCCTGGTCGCGCTTCCCGAGCTACCGGGCGAGGGGCCAGACCTGCCGGCACAGTGGGCCGAGCACATGGGCGGGCGCAAGTGGCAGCAGGTCGCGGCCTTCGTGCCCCGCATGGCCGTGTTGCCGGAGGCCTCGCTGCTGGAGTGGTGCGCAGGCAAGGGCCACCTGGCGCGGACCCTGTCGCGCCGCCTCGACCGCGAGGTCACCGGCCTGGAGTGGCAGGCCGCCCTCTGCCGCGACGGCCAGGTGCTGGCCGAGCGGCAGGGTGCTCGGGTGCAGCTTGCCCAGCAGGACGTACTGGCCCCCGATGCCGCCCGCTGGCTCACGGCGGACACCCAGGTGGCGGCCCTGCATGCTTGCGGCGACCTGCACGGGCGGCTGATCGAGCTGGCCGCCGAGCAGGGCAGCGCCGTGACCCTGGCGCCCTGCTGCTATCACCGCACCGCGGAGGCGCACTACCGGCCGTACTCGCGACTCGGTCGCGCGCTGGTCGCCGAGCACGGCCTGTCGCTCTCCCGGGAGGATCTGGCCATGGCGGTGCAGGAGACCGTGACCGCCCCCCGCCATGTGCGCCGCCATCGCGAGCGGGCCAATGCCTGGCGGCTGGGCTTCGATGCCCTGCAGCGCCGGGTGCGGGGCCAGGATGGCTACCTGCCGGTACCGAGTCTCGCCTATGGCCGCCTGCCCGAGAGCTTCGCGGGCTTCTGCCGCTGGGCCGCCGAGCGCAAGGGGCTGGAGCTGCCGGCGGACATCGACTGGCATGCCTTCGAGCAGGAGGGGCGGCGGCGCCAGGCCGAGGTCACTCGCCTGGAGCTGGTCCGCCACCTCTTCCGGCGCCCGCTGGAGGTGTGGCTGGTGCTGGACCGCCAGCGACGGCTCGAGGAGGCGGGCTTCCGGGTCGAGCTCGGCACCTTCTGCGCCCGCGAGCTGACCCCGCGCAACCTGCTGCTGCGGGCCTCGCGGGGCTAGAGCGAGAACTTCTACACTTCAGCTGTTTCCCTTGTCAGGAGGAACCCGCCCGGGAGGTGTGAGATGAGCGATGGCAAGACCTATCACGGCGCCTGTTTCTGCGGTGCCGTCCAGCTGAAGGTAACCGGCGAGCCGGAGGCCATGGGCTACTGCCACTGCGAGGACTGCCGCCACTGGTCGGCGGGGCCGGTGAACGCCTTCACGCTCTGGAAGCCGGAGGCGGTGGAAGTGGTCCAGGGGGCCGATACGCTGGGTAGCTACCACAGGACGCCGGCCAGCCTGCGCCAGTGGTGCCGCAGCTGCGGGGGCCATGTGCTGACCGAGCATCCCGGCATGGGGCTGGTCGACGTCTATGCGGCGATCCTCCCCGGCCTCACCTTCGAGCCGGCCCTGCATGTCCACTATCAGGAGTCGGTGCTGCGCATTGCCGATGGCCTGCCCAAGATGCGCGACGTGCCCGCCGAGATGGGCGGCACGGGGGAGACCCTCGACGAGTGAGGTGATCACAGGGCGTCACTGCGCCTCCCGCGCCTCGAGCCAGGCCCGGAAGTAGTCCTGGATGCGCCCCAGGGTGCGGGCGTACCACGCCTCGTCCTTGGCCAGGGCGTTCTCGGCATTCAGCGGATGGGTGGGGATGTGCAGGCGCATGTCCACGCCGCTCTCGGGGTGGGTGGTGACGCGTACCGCCGCCGAGCGACGGGCCGGGCCGTAGGGAATGTGGCGCGACAGGTCGGCGAGGCGCTCGGTGGTGGTGGCGAAGCGCAGGAAGTCGCGGGCCATCTCGGGGTTGGCGGCGCCGCGGGGGATCGCCCAGGTCTCGTGCTCCTGGACCTGGCCGTCCCACAGGATCTCGATGGGTACCCCGCGGTTGACCATGGCGTCGAAGAAGCGGCCGTTGTAGCCCGAGGCCATCACCACCTCGCCCTCGGCCAGCAGCCGCGGCGGGACGTCGCCGGCCTCCCACCAGCGGATCTCGTCCAGCTCGTCGAGGCGCGCCAGTGCCAGGTCCAGACCGCGCCGGGTGCTCAGCAGGCCGTAGAGCTCCTCGTCTGGCACGCGATAGGAGAGCAGCGCCCACTCCAGGTTGACCGCCGGGGTGCGCTGCAACGCCCGGGGCCCGGGGAAGCGCCGCTGGTCGAAGAGGTCCGCGATGCTGTCGGGGCGCTTGCCGGGGAAGGCATCCCGGCGGTAGGCGACCACGGTGGCGAAGATGCTGTGGGTGATGGCGCAGCGCCCGAAGGAGTCCGGCAGGAAGTCCTCCTCCGCCAGCGTGCCGTCCGGGGCCGGCGCCAGCAGCGCGGGGGAGAGCGGCTCGAGCAGCCCCTCCGCGCAGGCGGCCATGGCCTCGCTGCGGGTCATGTCGATCAGGTCCCAGGGAACCTCGCCCTCGGCCACGGCGCGGCGCAGGCCCTCGAGCCCTCCGTCGTACTGCGCCACCTCGATGCGCGTGCCGGTGGCGGCGGTATAGGGGGAGAAGAGCGCGGCCTGCTGGGCGCGCTCGTAGGCCCCGCCCCAGCTCAGCACGGTGAGCGCGTCGTCGTCCGCCTGCCCGGGGACGGTGGCGAACAGCGCGAGCCCCAGCAGTGCCAACCTCGCTGCGCTCGCGGGCCACCGGCTGCGTTCATCCCGTGCCATGTTCCTCACGCCTCAGTTCGTCGCTGTGGGCCAGGTAGGCGCGAGCGATGCTCGACTCGAAGACCACGCCCCGGAAGGCGTCATCCGCGGCGGGGTCGACCACCGGCAGGGCCTCGCCGGTGACGTCCTGCAGCTCGGCCATGGCGTCCCACAGCGAGGTGTCAGGCTGCAGTACCGGCCGCGCCAGGGTCGCCACCTCGCCGACCAGTATCGGCCCGGTCGCCGATTCCCGCGCGGCCTCCAGGTCGGCCAGGCCCACGCAGCCCCGGTAGCGGCCCCGGCCATCGACCAGGTAGCCCTCGCCATGCCGCGCCCGGCACAGGGCGGTCACCGCTTCGGCCACCGGGGTCTGCGGGTGCAGGGTCACGCAGTCGTCGGTCAGGTGCTCGGCCACCGGGGTGGTGCGCAGCACGGCACGCCCGCGCCCGGCGGAGAGGTCCAGGCCGCGATGCTCGAGCTGGATGTCGAACAGCGAGCGGCCGAAGAGCTGGGCGGCGATGGGGCTGGCCAGGGTCACGCTGGCCAGGGCGGCGGTGGTCAGCGCATAGCTGCCGGTCAGTTCGAAGACGATCAGCAGGCTGGTCAGGGGCGCGCCGATCACCGGCGAGGTCACCGCCACCATGCCGCACACGGCATAGAAGACGAAGGTCTCCTGGGGCGCACCGCTGAGCTGGCCGACCAGGCTCCCGCACAGGGCGCCGAACAGGGTGCCGATGACCAGCGCCGGGCTGAACACCCCGCCGCTGAAGCCCATGCCCAGGCAGAGTCCCGTGGCGGCGATCTTGAGCAGCAGCACCAGCAGCAGCTCGGCGCTGCCGAAGGCGCCGGCGATGGTGGCGAAGCGCAAGGTCTCCTGACCCATGCCGAGGATGTCGGGCACCCAGAGGGCGGTGAGGCCCAGCACGGCACCGGCCAGGGCCGGGCGCAGCGACGGCGCGAGCGTCAGGGTGCCGGCCAGGCGCGTGACCCCGAGGATGGCGTGCATGTAGGCACCGGCGACCAGCGCGCCGAGGCCGCCGATGGCCAGGAAGGCCACGAACTCCCAGGGGCGAGGCACGGCGGTGTCGGCGACGTGGAAGAGGGCGCCGCGCTCGAGCACATTGGTGGCGATCACGTAGCCGACCAGCGCCGCCGCGGCCACCGGGGCGAAGGCACGCAGCGCGTAGTGGCGCAGCACCACCTCGTGGGCGAAGACGATGCCCGCCAGGGGGGCGTTGAAGGCGGTGGCGATGGCCGCGGCCACCCCGCAGGCGATGGTGATGTTGTCGTCCGAGCGTCCCAGGCGCAGCAGCCGGGCGCCCAGCGAGCCCAGGGTGGCGCCCAGGTGCACCAGGGGGCCGTACTGGCCCACCGAGGCCCCGGAGCCCAGCGAGACCAGCGCACTCAGCGCCGAGATGCCCCCCGCCCGGGCCGGCAGGCGGCCCCGGCGGGTCTGCACCGCGGCGATCACGTCGGCCGGGGCATGGGGGCGCCGTTCGGGAATCGCGCGGTGCAGCAGCCCGACCACCAGGCCGCCCAGCGCCGGCACCGCGACCGTGGCGGCCAGCAGGATGCCGGGGTGGTCGAACATCATGCGGCTGCGCGGCGAGACCAGCAGCAGCTCATTGAGGGCCAGCACGGCGCTGACGAAGGCCACGGCGGCGAGGGCGGCGATCGCGCCGACCAGCGCCCCCAGGAGCACGAGGCCCAGGAAGCGGACCACGGCCAGCGGGCCGCGACCGGAAGCGGGGCGTGCCGGAAGGGTGTCCATCCTCAAGGTGTAGGCGGCCCCCCGGTGCAGGGCAAGTGACGCCCCGCCTGCCGGGTCTGGCCTCGGCGCCCTCCCGGGCGCGACGGGTCAGGCGGCCCGGGCGTGGTCGGCCGCGGCGAAGCGGCGGTGCAGCCAGGCGTTGATGTCGTCGGACTCGTAGAGCCACTCGGTGGGGCCGTCGTCGTGGGCGATCTTCAGGCAGGGCACCTTGACCCGCCCGCCGCCCTCTTCGAGTTCGCGACGGTGGTCGGGGTCGAGCTGGGCATCGCGCAGCTCGATCGGCAGGCCGAGGCGGGCGATCTCCTTGCGCACCTTGATGCAGAACGGGCAGGTGCGGAACTGGTAGAGCGCCAGGTGGCGGCACGCCTCGTCGACCCGGGCCTGCTCCGCCGGGCTGCGCTCGACGGCCTGGGGGGTGGAGAGCTTCTCGGAGACCAGCATGACCGGCGCCAGCACCAGGCGCAGGCCGCGAAAGAAGGTACGAATCAGGATTCTCATCGGCGGTGGTGAACCTCGCGGACGATGGATGGGTCAGGGGCGCCCATGATGCCTGTCGTGGCCTTCGGTTGCGAGAACGTCGACGGGCCGCGACCTCTCGGTCGCGGCCCGTCTCGCCTCCAGGTGGCTCGTCAGTGGTGGCGGCTGAATTGTCCGTGCGGGCTCGCCGTCATCAGGCGGTCGAACTCGCTGCCGCTCATGTGCACCAGGGTCTCGTGGTCACCGGCCTCGAAGTAGATGTCGGGCTGGTGGCGCAGCAGGTCATCGATGTAGACCTGCAGGCCATAGGCCTGACCGACCGGGGTGGTGGCGCCCGGGTCGCAGTCCTTGAAGCAGTCGGCGATCTCGTCCTCCGAGGCGAGCTCGACCTTCTCGTGGAAGAGCTCCGAGAGCCGCTCGAGGTCGGCGTCGCGGGTGCTCGGGACCACGGCCAGGCGGTAGCCCGCCTCGCCGTGCAGCATGACCGCCTTGGCCAGCTGGTTGCCGGCGATATGTGCCTGCTGGGCGATGCGGCTGGTGGTCACTTCGCGCGGGTGGGGCACCTCCTCGAAGTCGATGTCACAGGCTCGGAGGTACTCCCGTATCGTCATGGGCATGCTCAAGACACTTCCTCCTTCGGCCACGCTGGGCCGGGAACGACAGTGATTGCCTCCCTTGCGTCGATGGTGCTTTCCATGCCTTCAGCATAGCCGTTCCCGACAGACGTCGGGATGCTCGTTGTGGGCCAGCGGCTCGCCCTGCCGGGGTCTCAGCTCGCGGGGGGCGGGAAGCGTGCCAGCACCTCCTGGCGCTCGCCGTCGCGACGGATCTCCAGCGGCAACAGGGTGCCGGGGGCCTGGCGGCCGATCACGGCGGTGAGGTCGGCGGGTTGCGCCATGGGCCGGCCGGCGGCGGTGACGATGACATCCCCCTCGGCGAGGCCGGCCGCCTCGGCCACGCTGCCGGGGGCAATGCCCTGGACGAGCACTCCCTCCGCGTGATCGCCGATCAGCACCCCCAGGCGCGGTGGCTCGGGGGGCTGGAAGGCCGATTCGTCGCCCAGCACGTAGCGGGCATCGGCCCGGGTTGCGGGCGGCTCGCAGTCGGGGCCCGGCGTCCAGGGCAGCAGGCTGCGATGGTCGCGAAGGCCCAGGTCGTCGAGCTGGTAGGGCACGCCATCGCCGTCGGCCAGGTGGCCCTCGCCCATCAGCCCCGCCACCAGGGGACCCTGCGCGGCGGCATCGGCCAGAGCGGTGGCCATGGCGCGGTCCCAGACCAGCTGGGCCGCGATGAAGCGCTCGAGGTCCGCCGGGTCGTCGTCGCGGTCGGCATGCTCGGCGTAGATCGCCTCCAGCGACGCCCGGTAGGCAGGCGTGGCCGGGGCGGGGGGCGTGATGCCGAAGCGCTCCTGCTCGGGGACCGCGTCCCAGCCTTCGGTGGCCAGCCGGCCGCGCAGCGCCGGGGTGACGTTGAGCGCCAGCAGCGGGATCCGCTGCATGCGGGCGAAATGGAGGATCGGCATGTAGAGCTCGGGGTCGAAGCCCCAGGCGCGGTTCCAGTCGCTCTGCTCGAGGAAGTCCGCCACGTCGAGCTCGCCGGCCACCCAGGCGTCCAGCGCCGGCTGGGCCTCCCGGGGCAGCATCTCCAGCCCGATCACCATCCCCGGGCGATGGGCATGCAGGGCGGCCAGGGTGTGGAGCTGCCAGCGGTGGTGGTCGAGGCGGTCGTGCTGTTCGCCGAGCAGCACCACCTCGCTCCTGGCGAGCTCCGCCATCAGCCCGGCCGTGGTCAGCGTCTCGCCGCCGGCGACCTGCCATTGCCCGGGCACCGGGCAGTCGTCGGCCAGGGCGGCGAGCGGTGCCAGCCAGGCCAGGGCGGTACCCAGGCAGAGGGCGCGGACGGGGAAGGCGCGGGAACGCGACATGGGCGTCTCTCGATGGACGGGAACACGCCCAGCCTACCCCGAGGCCCGGCGGGCGAAAAGCACCCTGGCGAGACCCCCCTGGCGGTGACGGGGCCGCGGCGCCTGGGCGATACTGGTGTCGGCGTCGTCCATGGCGGACGACCATCGACCAGCGGGGAGAGAGGATGGGACCGTACCGGAGACGCGCCGCTTGCCTGGCGGCGACGCTGCTCGCCGGGCTGCTGCTCACGGGCTGTGGTGGAGAGGCGCCGGCCAGCGAGGTACCCCTGCCGGTGCTGGCCAACAATCCCGCCGCCCATGACGACAGCCGGGTCGCCACCCGCGGCGTGGTGCGCCACTTCGACGACCCGCTGCACTACTGGATCGAGGACGAGGACCTCAATCGGGTCGAGATCTTCCCCCACGAGCGGATCGCGCCCCACCTGGGCGAGGCCGTGCGGGTCGAGGGCCATTTCCGCTTCTCGCCTCGCGAGGGACGACGGCTGACCCTGGAGAGCGTCGAGCGGCTGGAGAGCGAATGATGTCGGTGGCAGGGCGCGCGATCCGGGAGCGGCTGGGGGAGCGCCCCTCCCTCCCGGAGGGGCAGGGGCGCATCGCGGCGATCGACCTCGCTCGTGGCGTGGCCATCGCCCTGATGATCGTCAGCCATGCGGTGAGCGGACTCTTGGGCATCGGCCAGGTCCCGGAGTGGGGAATGGTACCCATCCACCTGCTCACCAAGTTCTCCTCGTCGCTGTTCATCACGGTGTTCGGCATCGCCCTGGCGGTGGCCTTCCTGCCCAAGACCGACGCCCCCGACTGGCCAAGGCGGCGCCTGAAACTGATGCTGCGCGGGGTCGAGGTGTTGTTCTGGTACAAGGTGCTCACCGTCGTCGAGATGCTGCCGCTCTACGCCCCCCCGGACATCCTCGATACCCTGCTCTACCAGCGCTTTCCCATCTGGGTGGAGATACTGGGCTTCTACGCCATCGCCTTGTTGTGGATCCCCTGGGTGCTGCCGCTGTGGCGCAGGATGCCGCTCTGGTCGAGGCTGGCCGCCCCGCTGGTCGTGGCGCTGCTGGCCGGCTGGCTGGAGCGCCACTTTGCCTTCTGGGGCATCGAGCCGCTCAAGGCGATCCTTGTCGAGGACGACAACCACTACACCTGGGGACAGCTCTCGCGGCTGCCGCTGGTGATGCTCGGCCTGCTGATCGGCGAGGGGGTGCTGCGCTGCCGCGAGCGCGACGCGCTGCGCCATCGTCTGGCGCCGGCTCTGGCCGCGGTCGGCGCGGCCATGCTGCTGGGGTTCGTGGCGCTCTCGCTGCCCGGGCTCGACGCGGCGCTGATGGCGGTGGCCCGCAACGCGGGCAAGCACCCGCCGGGGCTCGCCTTCATGCTCTTCAGCCTCGGCGGGGCGCTGCTGGTGCTCGCCCTCTGCCTGGCGGGAGGCGCGCGGGCCGCGGCCTGGCTGCGCCCGATCACGGTCGTCGGATCGGATGCCCTGGCGGCCTTCATCTTCCATATCGTGGTGATCTTCGGGGTCTTCCGCCTGCTGCTCGAGGCCTGGCAGGCCTACGGCTATCCCCAGGTGCTGGGCATCGGCCTGGCGCTGGTGCCGGCCACCGCGGCCTGGATCGCCCTGACCCGCTGGATCGGGGCGCGGTCATGAGGCGCTGGCTCACTCGCCTGGTCGGGGCGGGGCTGCTCTCGCTGTGGGGGCTGCCGGGTGCTGCGGCGCCCCTCGAGTCGCGCCTGGCGGCACTGGAGGCCGGTTTTCCCGGCGAGCTGGGGGTGCACGTCCGGGAACTCGACGGCGGACGGACCCTGGGCTGGCGGGACGAGGAGCCCTGGTACCTGGCCTCGCTGGTCAAGGTGCCGGTGGCCATCGAGCTGATGGCCCGGGTGGAGGCGGGGGCGCTGTCGCTCGACGACCGGCTGACGCTAGACGAGAGCGACTACGTGGACGGGGCGGGTCCCACCAACTGGGCGCCGCCCGGCACGCGGCTCTCGCTCGAGACGCTGCTCGAGGCGATGCTGACGGTCAGCGACAACACCGCCACGGACATGCTGATTCGCCACCTCGGCCTCGCCGCGGTCAACGCGCGGGCCCGGGCCCTGGTGCCCGAGGGGCTGGGGCCGATCACCGCCCTGGTGGACGTGCGTCGTCAGGTCTACGCCCGGTTGCACCACCAGGCCTTCGCCCTGGACGGGCTCGACTTCATCGAGCTGCAGAAGCGCGACGACGACCCGGCGCGGCTCGATTGGCTGTCGCGGCGTCTCGGGGTGCCGCACTCGGCATGGCGGCTGCCGTCGTTGGATGCCGCCTTCGACGCCTACTATGCCGGGGCCCTCAACAGCGGCCGGCTGGATGCCTTCGCCGAACTGCTGGCCGCGCTCGCCGAGGGACGGGCATTGGGCCCCGAGGCCACCGCGCGACTGCTGGGCCTGATGGCCCGGACCCGCAGCGGGGAGCGCCGCCTCAAGGCCGGCTTCGGGCCGGCCACCTCCTTTTCCCACAAGACCGGCACCCAGCGCCGGCGGGCCTGCGATGCGGGCATCGTCGACACCGGTGAGCGCCGCCGGCTGGTGGTCGCCTGTGTCCGCGGCGTGGCGGAGGTGGCGATGGCCGAGCGCGCCCTGCACGACATCGGGCGCGTGCTGCGCGAGCACTGGTGAGCAGACGCTCCTCTCCTGGCGCAGGGCTGGCGGGCCTGGCCTCGCTGCCGGTTGCCGTCACGCGGGCGCCATGAAACACTGTTCGCAAAGAGTCCCCTTTTCCCGATGACATCCCCGAGCCCATGCATACCATGACCCCTTCCACGATCACCCCCCTGGCCAGGCGCTGTCGCCCCCTGGCGCTCTCCCTCGCGCTGCTGCTCCTGCCGGCCGTGGCGCTGGCCGAGGCGGAGTGGCCCCGCGGCCACTATCCGCTGCCCGAGACGGGCAACATGGTCGGCGAGGTCTATACCGTCGAGACGCGCGAGGGCGAGACCCTGCTCGACATCGCCCGCGAGCACAACATCGGCTACGAGGAGATCCGCAACGCGAACCCGGAGGTCAGCCTCTGGGCCCCCGACCCCGGCACCGAGGTGGTGATCCCGGCGCGCTACATCCTGCCCCCGGCGCAGCGCGAGGGCGTGGTGATCAACGTGGCCGAGCTGCGCCTCTACTACTACCCGGATACCGCCGAGGGCGAGACACCCCGGGTGGAGACCTACCCCATCGGCATCGGCCGGGAGGGCTTCAACACCCCGCTGGGCGTGACCAAGACCACCATGAAGCTCAAGGACCCGGCCTGGTACCCGCCCGAATCGGTCCGCCAGGAGGCGAAGGAGAACGGCGAGCCGCCGCCCGAGGTGGTGCCGCCCGGCCCGGACAACCCGCTGGGCCAGCACGCCATCATGCTCGACATCCCGGGCTACCTGATCCACGGCACCAACCGGCCGGACGGCATCGGCATGCGCGCCAGCCGCGGCTGCATCCGCATGATGCCGGAGACTATCGAGGCGCTCTTCTCGCGGATCGAGGTCGGTGAGCGGGTCAACATCATCGAGATGCCGGTGAAGGTGGGCCAGGAGGGCGAGCGCCTCTACGTGCAGTCCTTCAAGTCCCTCGAGGAGCAGGAGAACGGCATGGGCGACCTGCTGGAGGCGCTCGGCCAGCTGCAGGCGAACGAGGCCGCGGCCGACATCCCGGTGGACTATGCCCGGCTGCGCGAGTCGCTGGAGGCCAGCAGCTGGCAGCCGGTCGCGCTCGCGCCCCTGCCGGAAGCGGCCATCGAGCCCGAGCCGCTGCAGTGGTTCGACGAGATCCTGGCCATGCGGCCCTGGCACGGCCAGCTGGAGACCCGCCAGGAAGGGTGACGACAGCCGGAAAAGGGAATGTCCGACAACCCGGGAAGGACGCGTATGAAGACTCTGCTCGTGGGATTCCTGTCACTGCTGCTGCTGGCCGTCGGCTGCCCGGGCGTGGCTCAGGAGGAGGGCGAGGAGACACGCTGGTTCAGCGTCGATGCGCTGAATGCCGGCCTGGGCGAGCCTCCCGAGGCAGTCAGTCGCCAGACGCCGCGCGACGCAGTACGCAGCTTCCTGGAGTTGACCAAGGAGGAGGATTATTCGGCCGCAGCCCATCTCCTCAACCTGCTCGACCTGACCCCCGAGGAGCAGGCCGCACGAGGGGCCGTGCTGGCCAGGCAGCTCGCCGCCGTCCTCCAGCGAGGAGAGTGGCTCGATATCTCCAGCCTTTCGGCTCGTCAGGATGCCTTGGTGGAGGACACCTCAGGGCAGAGCCCTCGCGCCGGCCAGACCCGCCGCAACCTCAAGCTGGCCACCCTCGAGGCCGACGGGCAGAGCTATGAGGTGCGGGTGGCCCGTTACCGGGCGGGCGAGCAGGACCCCGTCTGGCTGATCGCTCCCGAGACGATCACCGCGATCCCCAAGCTCTACGAGCAATATGGCCCCTCCTGGCTGGAGGGCCATATCCCGGAGCGCTTGCATACCTCCATCGGCGTGCTGAAGCTCTGGGAGTGGCTCGCCATCCCGCTCTTCCTGGCCATCACCGGGGCGGTGGGGTGGTTCATCCATGCCCTGATGGGCCTGCTGACCCGCGGCCTGCCCTCGGGGCTTGCCAGCGTCTTCGCGCAGATGATCCGGCTGCCCCTGGCCTTCATCGCCATGGCGCTGCTGGCACAGTGGCTGCTCGAGTACGTGGTCTCCTTTTCGGGTGTGGTCACTGCCACCCTGCGGGTGCTGCTGATCATCACCATGGCCTGGGGCGTGGGCCTGATCGCGGTGCGGCTCGTGGATACCCTGCTGATCAGGATGACGCGCCGGCTGGTGGGCGAGATCGACGACACCAGTCACCGCGACGATCGCAAGCTGCTGACGACTCTCTATGCGCTGCGTCGTGCGGTGATCCTGGTCACCGTGCTGGGCGTGGTGATCTTCGTGATCGCCCAGGTCAGCCTCTTCGAGTCCCTTGGCATGTCCCTGCTGGCCTCGGCGAGTGTAGCGACGGTGCTGGTGGGGATCGCGGGGCAGGCCGTGCTCGGCAATATCCTGGCCTCCTTCCAGGTCTCCCTGGCCAAGCCGATCCGCATCGGCGACCTGGTGGTCTTCGAGGGCCAGTGGAGTTACGTGGAAGGCATCTACTACACCTTCATTCGCCTGCGGACCTGGGACGAGCGGCGCCTGGTCGTGCCGGTGAAGTACTTCGTCTCCCAGCCCTACGAGAACCTCTCCACGAAGAACGCCAAGCACTACCGGAGTATCGTCCTGACCCTCCACCTCAGCGCCGACGTGGCAACCCTCAGGGAACGGTTCGAGGCGTTCGCCAAGGAGGAGGAGACTGTCATCGACCACCACAAGCTGGCCTGCCTGGTCACCGGCCAGCACGAGGCCACCCAGGAGATCACCTGCTACCTGATGGGCCCCGAGCCCATCGCCGCCTGGGAAGCCGAGATGAAGATCCGCGAGAAGATACTGGCCTTCATCCGCGACCATCATCCCGAGTGGTGGCCCAGGGAGGTGGTGGTGCTCAGCCATCATGACATCGCCCGGGGCGACACCCCGGCCAAGCGCCGGATCCGGCGGCCGGCCACGGTGCAGGAGATCGACGAGACGCCGTCTCCCGGGGGCGAGCCATCGCCCGAATAGGTGGGTGGGCCGTTCGGCGCTGCCGGACGGCCCGGTTGCTTGCTGCTGCGGCGCCCCGTCAGGGGCGACAGACGAAGTAGTCGTTCTGGATGTCGTGCTCCAGCTGGTGGACCCGGATGTCGCGGAAGCCCGCCTCCTGCAGGTAGGCCAGGGCACGCTCGCGGCCCCACATGGTGCCGAGCCCCTCGCCGCCCTGGGCCAGCGAGACCGTCATGCAGTGGCTCACCGAGACGGCATAGAGCATCGTCCCCAGCGGGTGGTCGCGGTCCAGGTGATGGTGGCTCGAGGCGTGGATGTCCTGGACCAGGTAGACGCCGTCCGGCGCCAGGCTGCGGTGGATGCCGGCGAGCAGGCTTCTCGGCCGGGCCTGGTCGTGGATGCCGTCGAAGGTGGTCACCAGGTCGAAGGCCCCGGGCTCGGCACTGACATCGAAGTCGCTCAGGTCGCGCACCTCGAAGGCCAGGTTGTCGAGCCCGGCCGCCCGGGCCTGCTCCCGCCCCCAGGCGATGGCCTCGTCGGAGAGGTCGTAGCCGACGAAGTGGCTGGCCGGGAAGCGCTCGGCCATGGCCAGCAGGGCGCGGCCGCGTCCGCAGGCGCAATCCAGCACCCGGATGCCAGCGTCGAGACGCTCCACCAGGCCCGGTGCCAGCGGCAGGATGGCGTCGAACAGCGCCGGCAGCACGGTCTGGCCGCTGTCGCTGGCCATCACTTCCTGGAAGCGCGGATAGCGCGAGTAGGGCACGCCACCGCCCTCGCGGAAGCAGCGGACCACGTCATCCTCCACACTGCCCAGCAGCGAGATAAACTGAGCATAGACGGCGAGGTTGGCCGGGCCCCGGTCGGTGAGCAGTTCGGCGTGGGCATCGGGCAGGCGATAGGTGCCAGCGGCCGGGTCGGTGTCGATCACGCCGCCGGCGACCATGCCGCCGAGCCACTCGCGCACATAGCGCTCGTCGAGCCCGGCCCGCTCGGCCAGCTGCCGGCTGGTGAGGGGCGCCTGGCCGGCCAGGGCCTCGAAAAGGCCGGTGCGGTGGCCGATGGCGGTGAGCAGCATCAGCCCGCTCTCGTTCAGGGCAGTGACCAGCCGGGCCTCGAAGGCGCCGCTGTCGGCTTCGGCCTCGGCCACGGAAAGGGAATGGACGTTGCACATGGGGGTTCTCCTGCTTGTTGTTGGGGGGCAGGAGAACGGTACGGCGGAAGAGGAGCGTCGACGAAAGGGGAATGCGCCGCAAAGGGGTGTTTTCTGCCATGACCACGCTATCCACCACGCAAGTCGCCATCCTGGCGGTACCCGAGACTACCGCCAGCACCCTGTATGGCATGTTCGACCTCTTCGGGTCGGCCGGCCGCGACTGGGGGCTGCTGATGCACGGTCGTCCCGGTGCGCCGCTGCTGCAGCCGCTGATCGTCTCCCGCGATGGTCGCGGCTTTCGCACCCGCAACGGGGCCTGGATCGAGCCGGACGCGGCCCTGGCTGACTGTCGGGCGCCGACGGCCATCTGCATTCCCGACCTGCTGGTGGTGCCTGGCGCCGAGCTTGCGGGGCACTACGACCCGGAGCTGGCCTGGCTGCTGGCCTGCCATGGGCGCGGGGCCCTGCTGGCCGCGGCCTGCACCGGCTCGCTGCTGCTCGCCGAGTCGGGGCTGCTCGCCGGGCAGGACGCCACCACCCACTGGGCCTACTGCGATGCCCTGGCTCGCCAGCATCCGGAGGTGTGCGTGCATGCCCATCGCGCCCTGGTGGTCAGTGGCGAAGGGGGCCGCCTGATCATGGCCGGCGGTGGCACCACCTGGATCGACCTGGCGTTGTTCCTGGTGGCGAGGCTGGTGGGGGTGGACGAGGCGATGCACCTGTCGCGGATCTTCCTGATCGACTGGCACCACGAGGGCCAGCAGCCCTATGCGGCCCTGACCGCCGCCCGGCAGGTGGAGGACGCGCTGATCAGCGAGGCCCAGGTATGGGTCGCCCGCCACTACGACACCCACTCGCCGGTGGCCGGCATGGTCCGCCGCAGCGGGCTGACCGAGCGCTCCTTCAAGCGTCGCTTCAAGGCCGCCACCGGCATGACGCCCATGGACTATGTACATACCCTGCGCCTCGAGGAGGCCAAGCAGATCCTGGAGAGCGGCGACGACCCCATCGAGGCGGTGGCCGAGCAGGTCGGCTATGCCGACCCGAACTTTTTCCGGCGGCTGTTCGGCCGCCGCGTGGGGCTCACCCCGCGGGAGTATCGCCGGCGTTTCCGCGGCCTGCGCCTGACGCTGCAATGACCCTCGCGCCTCCCTGGATATCCTCGGCGATGAAGACCTCGCGGACCCCATGCCGTTGTCCGTGCGGCGTTCTCGCGCCTGGCGGCTAAGCTTGCAGTGAGCATCCCGGGCGAGACAGCCAGCGTCATGATTCACGATGCCACCATCGAACGGCTCTATCGCCAGCACTCGCGGCGCGTGCTGGCGACGCTGATTCGCCTGCTCGGCGACTTCGAGCTGGCGGAGGAGGCGCTCCAGGAGGCCTTCGTGGCCGCCGTGCAGCAGTGGCCGTCGCAGGGCGTGCCGGAACATCCCGCCGCCTGGCTGATCCGCACCGGCCAGCGGCGCGGCATCGACCAGATTCGCCGCCGCCAGACCTCCCGCCAGCATGCCCATCTCGTGGCGCCCGAAGAACCGGCGGCGAGCCTCGACGAGCGCAGCATCCAGCACGACCCGCTGAGGCTGCTCTTCACCTGCTGTCACCCCGGCCTGGCCCTGGACGAGCGGGTGGCCCTGACCCTGCGCGAAATGTGCGGGCTGACCACCGAACAGGTGGCCAGGGCGCTGCTGCAACGGCCCGCCACCCTGGCCCAGCGCATCGTGCGGGCCAAGCGCAGGATCCGCGACGCCGGCATTCCCTACGAGGTGCCGGATGCCTGGGAGCTACCGGGGCGACTGCCCGCTGTCCTGCGGGTGATCTACCTGGTGTTCAACGAGGGCTACTCGCAGAGTGCCGGCGATGCCCTGGTCGACGTCAGCCTCTCGGTCGAGGCCATGGAACTGGCCCAGGCGCTGGCCCGGCTGCTGCCCGAGGGGGAAGTGTATGGCCTGCTGGCGTTGATGTGGCTCCACGACGCCCGGCGCGAGGCCCGCCAGGGCCCGGGCGGGGAGCTGGTCCCCCTGGAGGAGCAGGACCGTGGCCGCTGGGATCGGCGGCGTATCCGCGATGGCATGGCGCATCTTCGCCAGGCACTGGCGCTGACACCCACTGGCCCCTACACGCTGCAGGCCTCGATCGCCGCCGAGCATGTCCGCGCATCCAGCGCCGAGGCGACCGACTGGGGACGGATCGTGATGCTCTACGAGGCGCTCCATCGCCAGCAGCCCTCGCCGGTGATCGCCCTCAACCGGGCGGCGGCGGTGGCCATGCGCGACGGTCCGGAGGCCGGCCTGCGCCTGCTGGAGGCGCTGGAGGCCCACAAGGCGATCGTCAACTACCACCTCTTCCATGCCGCCCGGGCCGACCTGCATCGCCGTGCCGGCCACCCCCGGGAGGCCCGGCTCGCCTATGAGCGGGCCCTGGCGCTGACGTCCCAGGAGCCGGAGCGCCGCTTCCTGCAGCGCCGGCTGGCGGAGCTGGCCACCTCGTCATAAAAAAATCGCGCGGCGATGTCGATCCGCGCTGGCGTCGCACGACTCAGGGAGGCAACCAGCCAACGGAGGTGGAACTCATGCGATACATGCTGATGCGCAAGGCCGACCCGGCCACCGAGGCCGGCGAGCTGCCCGGCCAGGGCGTGCTCGAGGCGATGGCCGACTACAACAACCGGATGCTCGAGGCCGGGGTCTTCGTCACCGGCGACGGTCTGCGACCCAGCCGCGAAGGCTGCCGGATCGAGCGGCGCGACGGGCAAGTGCGGGTCACCCATGGCCCCTTTGCCGAGACCAGGGAATTGCTCGCCGGCTACAGCGTGCTGGAGGCGGACTCGCTCGAGGCCGCCATCGAATGGGCACGGCAGTGGCCCGCCGAAGACGGCGACGTCACCCTGGAACTGCGCCGCTACTTCAGCCTGGAGGACTTCGCGCCCGGCCCCGGCCTGGACAAGCACCGCGCCATGGCGCGCCTGCCCAGCGAGCTCAACGTGCACCTGTGCTTTCCCGGCAACTGCCGCGAGGCCATGACCTTCTACGCCGAGGTCACCGGCGCTCGGCTGGAGGCGCTGATCACCTACGGCGAGACGCCGGCCGCCCGGGACACCCCTCCCGAACGCCATGACCAGATCATCCACGCCTCGCTCAACGTCCGCGGCCGCCGGCTGATGGGCGCTGACATGGCCGGCCACGCCTACCAGCCGCCGCAGGGTGTCCAGGTGCACCTTGACTACGAGGCGCTCGACCGGGCCGAGGCGGTGTTCAACCGGCTGGCCGAGGGTGGTGAGGTCACCATGCCCTTCGGCGCCACCTTCTGGGCGCAGGGGTTCGGCATGCTCACCGACCGCTTCGGCGTGCCCTGGTTGATCGGCTGCCAGACCGGCCAATGCCCGATGAGCGAGGAGGAGAGCCAACCATGAAATACGCCGCGCTGGTCTACTACCAGGAACGCCTCATCCAGGCCATGAACGAGCAGGAGTGGCACGACCTCAACCAGGAGTGCCTGGCCGGGGTGGAGCGCCTGACGGGCCAGGGCCACTTCCTGGCCGGCCAGGCCCTGCAGCCGGTGGAGAACGCAGCCAGCGTGCGGGTGCGCGATGGCGAGGTGCTGATCTCCGATGGCCCCTTTGCCGAGACCAAGGAGCAGCTGGCCGGCTTCTACCTGCTGGACGCCCGCGACCTCAACGAGGCCCTGCAGCTCGCCAGCCGCATTCCCCCCGCCCGCTTCGGCACCATCGAGGTGCGCCCGGTGCGGGAACTTCCCCCAAGAGATACGGGAGACGCCACATGACCTATGTCGATGGATTCGTTGCCGCGGTCCCCACCGCCAACCGCGAGAGATACATCCGGCACGCCCGCGACGCCGCCGTGGTGTTCAAGGAGCACGGCGCCCTCTCCATGGTGGAATGCTGGGGAGACGACGTGCCGGAGGGGAAGGTCACCTCCTTCCCCATGGCGGTGAAGTGCCAGCCGGACGAGACCGTGATCTTCTCCTGGATCACCTGGCCCTCCCGCGAGGTGCGCGACCGGGGCATGGCCAAGGTCATGGAGGACCCGCGCCTTTCGCCCGAGGCAAACCCCATGCCCTTCGACGGCAAGCGCCTGATCTATGGCGGTTTCGACGTGGTGGTGGACGAATAGGGCAGGGCGCCTGGCAGGGGTCAGACGGGCCTGACCCCTGCCATCGACCAATGGGCCGGGTGCCTTCGGCATGGTATTGCTGGTGGCCGAGCCCATCACCACAAGGACCCCGTGATGCCCCAGGCCCCCGACTTCCCGCTGGCCAACCCCGACTACCGTACCGAGGTGGAGCGTATCCTCCAGGCGGCGCCCTTCATCCGCGCGCTGGGCGTCGAGGCCGAGGAGGTCGCCCCGGGCCTGTGCGTGACGCGCCTGGCGGTGCGCGAGGACCACCAGCAGCAGGATGGCTTTGTGCATGCCGGGGTGCTGGCCACCATCGCCGACCATACCGCCGGCGCCGCCGGTGCCACCCTGATCCCGGCCGGCGCGATCGTGCTCACCGCCGAGTTCAAGATCAACCTGCTGCGCTCGGCCCGCGGGCGTGAGCTGCGCTGCGTGGGGCGGGTGCTCAAGCCCGGACGCACCCTGATCGTCGCCGAGTCCGAGGTCTACGCCGGCGAGGAGGGCGCCACCCTGGTGGCCAAGGCCAGCGTGACCCTGGCGGTGGTCACGCCGCGCTGATGGCGGGGGAGCGCATGACCGAGATCCGTCCCGCCGCGACCCTCGCCCTGGTGCGCGACGGCGACCGGGGGCCGGAGGTCCTGCTGCTGCAGCGCACCTGGCAGGCGGCCTTCCTGCCCGGCTACTTCGTCTTTCCCGGCGGGGCCGTGGACCCCCAGGACCCGGACGTGCGCGCCTTCACCTCCGGCCGCGGTGACGCTGTCATCAGCCAGACCCTGAGCCTCGACGAGGGCGGGGCCGACTACATGATCGCGGCACTGCGCGAGTGCCTCGAGGAGGCGGGCCTGCTGCTGACCGTGGACGGACAGGGGCGCCTGCCGCCGGGGGACCACCCGGTGCTGACCGAGGGGCGCGAGGCCCTGCGACGCGAGGCGACCAGCTTCCATGCGCTGTGCAAGCATCATGGGCTGGTGCTGCCGCTGGACCGGCTGGCCTACCTGGGTCACTGGGTCACGCCACGGGGCGCGCCTCGGCGCTTCGACACGCGCTTCTTCGTGGCCCTGGCGCCGCCGGGCCAGCAGGCGGCGCATGACGGCAGCGAGACCATCGACCATGCCTGGCTGGCCCCCGCCGAGGCCCTGGCCGCGCACCGCCAGGGGCGCATGGCGCTGGGTTACCCCACCCTGCGCACCCTGCGCCTGCTTGCCGACTTTTCCACTGCCGAGGGGCTGCTGCGCTACGCCCACGCCAACCCGCCGACGCCGCGCCCCAGCCGCCCCTGGCCGGCCCGCAAGGGGGGCGTCGCCTGGCAGGTGGAGCCGGATGCCCCGGCCTATGCGGAGGTGCGCCGCCTGGACCCCCAGCGGCGGGGCTCGGCCAGCGCCGAGATCGCACCCGGCCGGGCGGTCGAGCTGGCGCCGGGGGTGACCCGGGTCACCGCGCCCAACCCGGGGGCGATGACCGGCCCCGGCACCAACAGCTACCTGCTCGGCGACGGCGATGAGCATCTGGTGATCGACCCCGGCCCCGCGGATCCGGCCCACCTGGAGCGGCTGCTGGCGCTGACCGCCGGGAAGATCTCCCGGGTGCTGGTGACCCACACCCATGTCGACCACTCGCCGGGGGCGGCCTGGCTCAAGGCACGCACCGGCGCCCGGCTGGTGGGCCTGCCGCCGCCGCCCGGGGCCAGCCAGGACGCCGGCTTCGTTCCCGACCACCGGCCAGCCCACGGCGAGCACCTCGAGACGCCCGCCGGCCCGCTCAAGGTGCTGCATACGCCAGGTCACGCCTCCAACCACCTCTGCTACCTGCTGGAGCCCGCGCGGCTGCTGTTCGCCGGCGACCAGGTGATGCAGGGCTCCACGGTGGTGATCAACCCGCCGGACGGCGACATGGCCGCCTACCTGGCCGCCCTGCAGGCCCTGGGAGAGGAACCCTTCGATACCATCGCCCCGGGCCACGGCTTCCTGATCGGCGAGGCCCATGCCGCCATCGACTTCCTGGTCACCCATCGCCTGGCCCGCGAGCACAAGGTGTGCCGGGCCCTGGCGCGCCACGCCCCGGCGAGCCTCGAGGCGCTGACACGCCACGCCTACGACGACGTGCCGGCGGAGAAGCTGGGGGTGGCGGCGCGCTCGGCGCTGGCCCACCTGCTCAAGCTGGAGGCCGAGGGGCGCGCCGCGCAGCAGGCGGGGCAGTGGGTCTCGCTGGAGGATTAGGGGCCGCTTGTGCCCGAACGCGGGGTGCCGGGCCTAGGCCCAGCGCTCGTCGGCGGTAAAGGCCACGGTGAACCAGCGCCGCTCCGGCGGCGGGCTCAGCCCGGCGCTGATCTGCTCGCGGATCTCGTCGAGCACGGCGATGCCCTGGCCCCGCCCGTACTCGGGCGTGGTGACGATATGGATCTCGATGTAGTGGCCGCGGCCGGCCTTGGCCACGTGGCTGTAGTAGCGCAGCAGCCCCTCGCGCGCCATCACCGGGGCCATGGCGGCATGCACCTCGCGGTCGATCTCGCTCGGCGCGATCAGCAGCACCTCCTTCATGGCACGCCGCACGATGCCGATGGGCACCGGCATGAAGCTGGCCGTCAGCACCATCAGCAGCACCGAGTCCACGTAGGGGGTGAGGTGCGCCCAGGGGGTGCCCTGCAGGAAGCGGGCGATGATGAAGGCCACCAGCAGCGAGGTGGTGATCAGTGCCGCCATCAGCCAGCCCTGCATGTCGATGCGCACGAACTCCGAGTCCGCCGTGCGATTGATGCGCCGCTGGTAGGCGGTCATGGCGAAGCAGACGATGGCCACCACCACCGCATAGCCGATCGCCAGGTCGAAGGCGAGCTCGCGGCCGCCCTCGCGCAGGTCGAGCAGGGCGGTGAGGAAGGCATAGAAGCAGAGCAGCATCAGGATGCTGCCGTTAAGCGCCGCGACCAGCGGCTCCAGGTGCCAGTAGCCGTGCTGGAAGCGCTCGCTGGCCTCGCGCACGGCGAGCCGCGCCACCAGCAGCGCCAGCCCCGACATGGCGGCGTCGATGGTGGAGAAGACACCATCGAAGAGGATCGACTGTGAGCCGGCCAGCAGGCCGAAGGTGACCCCGAGGCTCGAGACCCCCAGGGTCATGAGGATGGAGAGCTTGAGGGCGCGCTGCTCGAGGGTGGCTTGCATGACGGGTCTCTGGGGCGGAAAGCCTTCCAGTCTAGCCGAGCCGGATAGGGCGGGCGAGGGGGCGACGATGGCCGCTGTCGTCGCCTCAGCGCAGGTAGTAGTCCACGGTGGTCACCACCCGCACCGTCTTCACCGGCTGCTGTTCCTCGGTGATGCCCATGGCCTGGTCTCGCGCACGGATCTCGAACACCCCCTGGTTGGCGCGGCGCAGGTCACCCACGTCGGCATCGGCGTCCCGGGCGAACTGCTCGGCGGCCTCCCGCGCCGCCGCGGTGGCCTCGGCGATCATCTCCGGCTTGATGTCGTTGAGCCCGCTGAACAGATAGAGGGGGCCACCGGGGCCGTAGTCGGAGGAGAACACCACCCCGGCGTCGAGCAGCTCGCCCACCGCCTGGGCGGTGTCGCGGATGCGCGCGATCTCCTCGCTGCGCACCGTCAGCGTCTGGTTGATGATGAACTTCTGCTCGCGATCACCGCCCTGGTAGGGATTGGCGGCGGTGTCGTTGACGTTGAGGCGCTGCAGCTCCACCTGTGCGGTATCGATGCCGTGGTCCTCCAGGAAGGCGAGCACCGCCTCGCGGCTGGCACTGGCCTCGTCGCGGGCCTGCTGCAGCGTCTCGCCGGTGGCCACGAAATGCAGCGGCCAGAGGGCGAGGTCGGCCTGCACTTCCCGCTCGGCCAGGCCCTTGACCGTGACGTAGCGGTCGCCGGTGCGCAGGCCGGTCAGCCCCTCGGCGACCAGCGACGCCGCCACGATCGCGGCGATACCCAGAATCAGGGCGGGGAGGACTTTCATGACGGCTCCTTCTGCAGGATGGCCGGCCAACGGCCAGGAGGAACGGGAGGCACCGCACCCGATGCCTCCATGATACGCCAAGGCTGCAGGATTTGGCCGTCAGGTCGCCATTCCCGGCAGGCTCACTCGGCCCCGGCGCTGGCCACCGAACTGGACGCGATGATGCCCTGTTCCCGCGCCATGGCATAGGCCGCCCGGGGGCCGGCCCACAGCGAGGGCAGCAGCACCAGCGAGACGGGAATCGCGGTGATCACGATGAACTGCTGCAGCGCGCCGATCTGTCCCGCGCCCATGTAGAGCAGGATACCCGCCATCAGCGCCATGGCGATGCCCCAGAAGGCGCGTACCAGCGGGCTCGGCGCGTCGTGGCCGGCGCACACCACGGCGATGGCGTAGCTCATGGAGTCGCCGGTGGTGGCCACGAAGATGCTGGTCAGCAGCAGGATGGCCAGCGCCATCAGGGACCCGCCCGGCAGCGCCTGGGCCACGGTCAATGTCGCCACGTCGAACTGGAAGTTGTTCAGCGCCTCGGCGAGATCGATCGCCCCGGTCAGCTGGTAGTGGATGCCCGAGCCGCCGAGCAGGGTGAACCAGATCGCGGTGGCCACCGGGGCCATCACCGCCACGGCGAGGATCATCTCGCGGATAGTGCGCCCGCGGGAGATGCGTGCGACGAAGATCGCCATCAGCGGTGCATAGCCGATGAACCAGGCGAAGAAGAACACCGTCCACCACTGCATCCACCAGGCCGGGGCGGTCTCGGCGGTCATGGTGGCCATGGTGAAGAACGACGACAGGTACTCGCCGAAGCCCTGGCTGAAGGCGTTGACCAGGAACAGGGTGGGGCCGGCGATCAGGATCACCGCCGCGATGGCCAGCGCCAGGAAGACGTTGAAGCGCGACAGGATCTGGATGCCCTTGTGGATGCCGGTCATCGCCGAGGTGACATAGACCCCCGCCAGCAGCAGCAGGATACCGAGCTGGGTGGCGTAGCCCTCGCTGACGCCGAACAGCTCGTGCAGGCCGAAGCTCATCTGGGTGGCGAGAAAGCCGATCGGGCCGACGGTGCCCGCGACCACCGCGATCACGCAGCAGGCATCCACCACGCTGCCCAGCGCGCCCTTCATGACGCGCTCGCCGAGCACCGGGTAGAGCAGGGTGCGCGGCTGCAGCGGCTGGCCCTTCACGTAGTGGGCGTGGGCAAGCACGATGGCGGAGAGCGAGCCCAGCACCGCCCAGGCCAGGAAGCCCCAGTGCATGAACGACTGGGCGAGTGCCCCGGCCACGGCCTCGGCGGTGCCCGCTTCGGTGTCGAAGGCCGGCGGGGTCACCACGAAGTGGTAGACCGGCTCGCCCGCGGCGAAGAACACGCCGCCCCCGGCCAGCAGCGTGCACATGATCATCGACAGCCACTTGAAGGTGCTGATCTGCGGGCTCTCCAGGTTGCCGACCCGGGCGCCGGCCGCCGGCGAGATGGCCACGCCGATGGCGATCAGGAAGGTCAGCAGCAGCAGGAGCTGGAAGTAGGTGCCCAGGGTGGCCGCCGTCCAGGCGAAGCCGGCGCTGATGCTGTCGGCCACCAGGTCGATGTCGTAAAGCGACAGGCCGACGAAGGCGACGATGAAGCCGACCGTTAGCAGCAGCACGATGGGATCGCCCAGGCGCGAAAGCGCCGAGGCCCTGGCAGGTGGAGGGGTAGGGTTCGAAGGCATGGGGACGCTCTAGTTGCGGAGGATGTGTGCGTCGATGGGACGTGACGCCGACTAGAGCGATGGCATTCTAACAATCTTCTACTTAGGTCTAAAGGGATGACCCGGCTCGGCGGGCATGCCACCATGGTCCTCGATGCATGACCGAGACGCCCCGATGCTCAACGACAGTCCGCCAAGCCGCCCCTGGCGCTGGGTGGCGCTCGGCGCCACGCTGCTGATGGCCGGCTACCTGTGGATCTGGCACTCCCCCGAACTGGCCGACCTCCAGCGCTGGGCCGATCAGGCCTCCCACCACCCCGCGGTGATCGTCTCGGTGATCGCGATCATGGCGGTGACCCTGGCCATCGGGCTGCCCGGCAGCATCGGGCTGTGGCTGATCGCGCCCTTCTATACGCCCCTGGCGGCCACCCTGATGCTGACGGTCGGCAGCGTGGCGGGCGCCCTGGGGGCCTACTACCTCGCTTCCCGCTTCAGCGACCGCTGGAAGCCCAGGGGCCTCACTCGCAATGTCATGGGCAAGCTGGAGAAGCGCAGTGACTTGCTGACCCAGTGCGCCCTGCGCGTGCTGCCGGGGTTTCCCCACTCCGTGGTCAACTTCGCCGCCGGCCTGCTGCGTCTGCCGTTGGCGACCTTCGTGATGGCGGGCATCATCGGCCTGAGTGCGAAGTGGGGGGTCTATTCCAGCGCCATCTACGGCGCCCTGGAGGCGGTGGAGACCGAGCAGGCCGTGAGCCCCAGCGTGATCCTGCCGCTGGTCGCCCTGACCTTGCTGCTGCTGACCGGCGCCTGGCTCAGGCGTCGCGTAGCGGCCCACGGCCACCTGCTGGGGTAGCAAGGGGTTGGAGGGGGGTTGCGGCGACTATTCCTCCAGCCTGATCCGGCGCAGGGTGTAGTCGCCCCCCTGGTTGGCCAGCACGAAGCCCTGGAAGGGATCGCGCAGGCCATTGTCCTGCACACGCAGCAGCCGCTGGTCATCCACGCGAACCTGCATCTGTCCGTCATCGTCACGGATCCAGACGATGCGGTGGAAGCGGCCGTCCTCGAGGTCGAGGCTGCCTTCGTGGCGGGCAACCACCTCGGCGCTGCCGGACACCAGCCTGACCAGGCTGAGCCCCGGGCGCGAGCCGGGTGTGTAGACCAGGCGGTAGCCGGTGCCGCTGGGTCGGTTGCCCTGGAAGACCCCGAGTTCCAGGCTGCCAGTGCGCTGCCGGGAGGTGATCTCCAGTTCCATCCTGAAGGCGTTGTCGACGGGGGCATTGACGAAGATGTGCGCCGGTTCCACGGGGACCGTCACCTCGTCCTGCCCGGCATTGCCCGTCTGCTCGAGGATCAGCGAGAGCATCGCCAGACCGATCTCCTCCGGACTATCGGCGCTGAGCCCGCGTGATTCGCGAGCGGTCGACCGCCGCGTCTCCACGATGCTCCGCAAGCCGTTCTCATCCACCTCGAAGTCGCCGCTGAGCACCGTCCAGGGCGGATTGCGACGGTAATCGCCGTCGCTGAAGTCGTCCTGCAGGGCGACCCGGGACTCGGCGGCGGGTGGCGGCTCGGCGGGTGCCGCCACTGCCTGTCTCTCCGTCTCGCGCAGGCGTTTCAACAGCTCGGCCGTTGCGCGGCCGTCCTGCGCCATGTCCCTGTCCGCCTGGTACTCGCGTATCGCACTGCGGGTGCGGCGTCCCATGGCGCCATCCACCGGGCCGGCGTCATAGCCGAGCCGATTCAGCTCGCGCTGTATCTCGGCAATGCCCTGTCGATCCGACAGGGTCTCGATGTCGGGCCGCGCTCGCTCGGTCCCCTGTGAAGATGCTTCCTCTTCCGGTTGCCAGCCGCGTGTGGCCTGTTGCGCCTCGGCGACCTGTCCGGCCGTCATGCGCTGGGCCAGTGAATCGCGTGCCTCGGCGGCATGGCGGTGGCCGCGGGCCGCGGCCAGGTTGTACCACTTGTGGGCTTCCACGAAATCCTGCGCCGTCCCGTTGCCGGCCTCATGCAGGCGGCCCAGCATGTACTGGGCATCGGCATCGCCGCTTCTGGCCGCTGCGCCGAACTCCTGCAGTGCCTGACGGTACTCCTGCCGCTCGTAGTAGCGCATGCCGTCGGCGTAATCGGCGCTGGCCAGTCCGACGGAACCGACGAGGATAAGACTGAGTACGAGTCCCTTGATGATCACGGTCGTGCCTCCATTGAACGGGCTTGTCATCCGTAACATCAGGATAGGCAAGATGCGTGATGACGCAGGCCGAAGGGTGCTGATCGGTCGAATCAGGTGAAAGACTTAGCTGTTCGACGTCCCCAGCCACGCCACCTCCAGCCGGAAGGGGCCGGCGCTCTTGTCGGCGATGAGCAGCCCCACCTGCCGGATCGCCGCGGGGTCAAGCGGCGGGGCATCCTCCAGCCGCCGGCCGCGGAACACCGCCTCGAACTCCTGCCAGGTCAGGGTGACATGCTGCCACTCGCCGGCCTCGGGCAGGAAGATCGCTCGGTAAGCCGCGCCCTGTGGCAGCTGCTCGGTATAGAGGCGAAGCTGGTAGCGGCGCCCGTCGCCGCGCACCTGGAGCGCCAGGCCTGCGTAGTCGCTCAGGTCGAACGGCTCGGGCGCGCGGCGTACCGAGGCGAAGCCGCCGTTGTTCTCGAGCGAGGTCTCGCCGAGGAACACGCCGATGCCATCTTCCCCATGCAGGTTGCCGCGGGAGACGCCGCCCATCACGTCATCGTTGATGGCCTGCCAGCGCGTGGCCTCGTCCGCGTGCTGGAAGTCGATCAGGCGTGCTGTCATTGGGGGCCTCCGGGGTTGCGTGTTACCTGTTGCCCAGCTTGCCTGCCATGACACCCTCTGTCTTGTGCGGCGTCACCGCCGCGAAAGAAATACGACATACTCAGAGAGGCATCGGCCAGCCAATGTGAGGACGCTCAATGAACTACAACGAGGCGGTGAAGCGCACCTGGAGCGTGGATGAGGCACCGGCGCAGGAAGAGGCCGAGCGCTTCAAGACGCTCATCCGCTACGCCACCCTGGCGCCCTCGGGCCACAACACCCAGTGCTGGCGGTTCCGGGTGGAGGAGGGCGCCATCCGCATCCTGCCGGACCTGACCCGGCGCACGCCGGTGGTCGACCCCGACGACCATCACCTCCATGTGTCGCTCGGCTGCGCCACCGAGAACCTCTGCCTGGCCGCCCGGGCGATGGGGCTCTCTGCCGAGGCCGAGTTCCAGCCGCAGGGCGAAGGCGCGATCCAGGTGACTCTGACTCCCGGCGAGGCCGAGGCGTCGCCGCTGTTCGAGGCCATCACCTCGCGGCAGTGCACGCGCAGCGACTACGACGGCACGCCGCTCTCGGCCGAGGAGCGACGCCGGCTCGAGGCGGCGGGCAGCGGAGACGGCGTCTCGGTGGTGCTGCTTACCGAGCGCGAGGCGATCGAACGGGCGCTGGCGTTCATCCTGGACGCCAACACCCGGCAGCTGGAGAACCCTGACTTCCGCCGGGAGCTCGAGGCATGGATCCGCTTCAATGACGCCGAGGCGGTGGAGAGGGGCGATGGCCTGAGCGGCCGGACGACCGGCAACCCCCAGGCGCCGCGCTGGCTGGGGAAGTACCTGATGCGCGCCATGCTGCGGCCGAAGACGGAGAACGCCAAGCTGGCCCGCCAGGTTCGCAGCTCCGCGGGGCTGGCGGTGTTCGTCTCGGCGGTGGATGACCGCGCTCACTGGGTCGAGGCCGGCCGCTGCTACCAGCGTTTCGCCCTGCAGGCGACGGCGCTGGGCCTTCGCAACGCCTTCGTCAACCAGCCGGTGGAGGAGGCGAGCGTGCGCCCCGCGTTCGCCCGGTCGCTGGGGCTGACCGGTAGACGCCCTGACCTGGTGGTGCGCGTCGGCCGTGCCCCGGCCATGCCCCGTGCGCTGCGACGCCCGCTGGAGAGCGTGATGGAGCAGGGGGAGGCGTGATGCGCGAGCGCGCTGCTCAGCATCCGCAGTTCTAACTGGCGGTCTATGCGCCCGCCATCGCGGCGCTCGCAGGCCCGCACAGCGGTGCTGAGGGAATGCCCGGGAGCCCAGGACAGCGCAGTTGCCGCGCTTCTTGCGTGAACTCAGGGTAGAGAGGAGGAAATTCTGATAAGGAGACACACCTTGGGCCGCGTCCGTTACACGTCCGTGCTCGTGATACTGGCCCTGGCACTCGCCGTCGGCGTTGGCGTGTGGCGCTGGTGGCAGGGGCCCCAGGTGCAGGGGTATGTGCTCGAACGCCGGCCGCTGGTGCAGACGGTGGTGGCGACCGGGCGAGTCGTGACGACCTCCCGGTCCCAGGTGGGCAGTGAAATCACCGGGGTCGTGCTGGAACGCCATGTCGAGGAAGGTGACACCGTGAGGCCCGGCGATACGTTGCTGGTGCTGCGCTCGGATGAGCTCGCCGCCCAGGTGCGCGAGGCCGAGGCGGCGCTGACGGAGCTTGCCACCAGCCGACGCCCCCAGGCCTTGGTGGCGCTCGAGCGCGCCGAATCCGAGCTGGCCCAGGCGCGTCGCGAGACGGCCCGGCGGCGCACGCTGGCCGAGCGCTCGCTGCTCTCCACCGAGGCGCTGGAGCAGGCCGAGCAGGCACAGACGCTGGCGCACAATGCCTTTGATGCCGCCCGGCTGACGGCGACGGCGCTGGCGCCGAGCAACGTCGAAGAGACCCTGCTGCGAGAGCGCCTTGCCGCCCTGCAGGCTAGGCTCGCCAAGACCGTGGTGCGTTCCGAGGTGGCCGGCACGGTGCTGACCCGTGACGCGGAGCCCGGCGACCTGGTGCAGCCTGGCCAGGTGCTGTTCACCATCGCGCTGAGTGGCGCCACCGAGATTCGTGTCCCGCTCGATGAGCGCAACCTTGCCCTGCTGGCCTTGCAGCAGGACGCCATGGCCGTCGCCGATGCCTACCCGCAGCGCCCGTTCCTCGCCCGCGTCAGTTTCATCGCCCCGAGCATCGACCCCCAGCGCGGCACCGTGGAGGTACGGCTGGCGGTCGATCCGGTCCCGGATTTCCTGCGCCAGGACATGACGGTGTCGGTGAACATCGAGACCGGCCGGCGCGAGCAGGCGCTGGCCGTGCCCAACGATGCCCTCGACGATACGCTCGATACCGGGCCGTGGGGTCAGGCGCAGGTACTGGTGGTGCGTGAGGGCAGGGTCCAACGTAGAGAGGTGACCCTGGGATTGCGCGGCCTGGCGATGTCCGAAGTCCTCGACGGGCTGAGGGTGGGCGACCGGGTGCTGGCGAACCCCACGGCCTCCCTCCCGGAAGGGTCGCGGGTACGCTTCACCCAGCGGGCAGCGCCGGTGTCCGGCAGTGGCGAGGACGCCGCCACCCGCAATGAACTGCCGGTGAACTTCAATTGAGCCGCCCGCTGCGGGGTCTGTGGACCGAGTGGACCATCGCGATCGCCTTCCTGCGCGATGGGCGCGCGCAGTCGGTGATGATTGCCGTGGGCGTGGCGGTGGGGGTGGCGGTGATCGTGTTCATCGCGGCCCTGATCCAGGGCCTTCAGTCCAACATCATCGAGCGCACCCTGGGAACACAGGCCCACATTCGTCTGCTGTCGCCGGACGAGGTCAATCGGCTGTTGCCGGCCGCCCCCGGGACCCTGCAGCTGGTCCAGGAAGACCGTCGCGCGCAACGCCTGCGTTCGATCAACAACTGGCAGCAGGTCAGCGCCACCCTCGACCGGCTGCCGGAGCTGACAGCGGTGTCGCCGGTGGTGTCGGGCCCGGCGTTTGCCCGCCGTGGCGAGGCCGTGCAGTCGGTGGCCCTGACCGGGATCGAGGTGGCGCGCTACCGGCGGATCATTCCACTGGAGCGTTACCTGGTCAGTGGCCGGCTGCGGGTGGGGGCCGACGAGGCGCTGCTCGGCAAGCTGCTGGCCGACGACCTGGGCGTGAAGGTGGGCATGAAGCTGCGGCTGGAAACCGGCCAGCAGAACAGCCGGGTGGTGAACATCGCCGGCATCTTCGAACTGGGGGTTCGCGAGCTGGATTCGCGCTATGTGTATCTGGACCTCAAGCAGGCCCAGTCGCTGCTGGACCTGCCCGGCGGGGTGACCGTCATCGACCTGACAGTCGCGGATATCTTCGCGGCGGAGACGATTGCCGACCAGGTGGGGCGCCTGACCTCGCTCAAGGCGGAAAGCTGGATCGAGACCAACGCGCAGCTGATGAATGCCCTCACGGCTCAGAGCCTCTCCACCAACATGATCATCGTCTTCGTGGCCATCTCGGTGGCCTTCGGCATCGCCAGCGTGCTGTCGGTGAGCGTGGTACAGCGCACCCGGGAAATCGGCATCCTGCGGGCCACCGGCGCCACCCGGCGGCAGATCATGCGGGTCTTCCTGATCCAGGGCGCGCTGTTCGGCCTGCTCGGGTCGGTCATGGGCATCGCGGTCAGTTACCTCCTGGTGTGGGTGTTCAACACCTTCGGGCCGGGACTGTTCTACATTCCTGTGCCCACGACATTGGTGGTGGCGGCGCTGCTGCTGGCCACGCTGACCGGCCTTCTGGCAGCTGCCGTGCCGTCGCGCCGTGCCGCGCGACTGGATCCGGTGGTGGCGATACGCTATGTCTGATGCGGCAAGCGAGGTGCTGCGCCTGGAGGCGCTGCGCAAGTCCTACAACGTCGGGCGGCCCAACGAGGCCGAGGTACTGCATGGCATCGACCTGGCCATCGGTCGCCGCGATTTCGCCGCCCTGGTCGGTCCCTCCGGCTCGGGCAAGAGCACGCTGCTGAACCTGCTCGGCCTGCTCGACACGCCGAGCAGCGGCGAGCTCACCCTGCTCGGCCAGGCCACCAGCGGGATGGACGATGCCGGCCGCACCGCGCTGCGCGGCAGCGCCATCGGCTTCGTCTTCCAGTTCCATCACCTGATCCAGGCCTTCAGTGCCCTCGACAACGTGCTGTTGCCGCTGATGCTGACCCGGGGAAAGCCCGATCGGGTGGCCATCGAGCGCGCCCGCGAGCTGCTCGACGCCGTGGGGCTGGAGAGGTTTGCCGACGCCCGGCCCAACCAGCTCTCCGGTGGCCAGCAGCAGCGCGTGGCCATTGCCCGGGCGCTGATCACCGAGCCGGCGCTTCTGTTGGCCGACGAGCCCACCGGCAACCTGGATACCCGCACGGCGGGCGAGGTGTTCGAGCTGTTCCGGCGCTTCAATCGCGAACGCGGCTGTGCGGTGCTGCTGGTGACCCATGACCCGCGCCTCTCCTCCACCTGCGACCGCACCATCGACCTGGTGGATGGGCGTATCGTCAGTGATGCCATGAATGCCTGACGCGGGTGCGGCGTGCGTCGGCAGTACAGCAGCGAGAGACCACCAGGGCGTTGGCCCCTCGCTTCAAGGTGCACCCGTCCCTGGGTGAGCCAGTGGACGTGCGAGCTGCTGGACAATGCTGCGGGGCGCTTCGAGGGCTTAAGCAGCAAGGCCACCCAGAAGAGCCAGGCAGGATCTGCCCGCCAGGACCGCGAAGCCGACTAGAATGTAAAAGGCCTGGACCGCCCACTGGGGGCGGCCACATTTCTCGTGGATCAGGGTCCTGCAGGAAAGGGGGAATACGACATGTCCGCTTATCTTGTCTTCAACTACCGGATCAATGATCGGGAAGCGTACGATCCCTACCTTGCGGCCGTGGCGAGCATCCTGGAAGCCCATGGCGCAGAGATTCTCGCGGCAGATTTCGAAAGCGAAGCCGTGGAAGGCGATGCCGGGCATGTGACGGTGGTGCTGCGGTTTCCTTCGAAGGAAGCGGCGAAGGGATGGTATGACTCACCCGAGTACCAGGAGATCATCGGGTTGCGCGTGGATAACTGCGATGGCCTGGCCGTCCTGGCAAACGGGGTAGGAAGCTGAATCGCGAGCGTAGCCTCGCTGCCCCGAGGGCCGACACCCGACGCAACATGCAGCACCGTGCCAGGGCGGCCGGGACCGTGCCCCCCTTTGCGGGGTGACCACGATCTCGTGATCAAGACGGCGGAAAACCCGGAGTGGAGCCGGCTGCTGTTCGGCAGTGATGACATGCACCTGATGCGCAAGTGTCCCTGTCCGGTCTGGCTGATGAAGCCGGTGGAGAAGACCAACTACCGATGCATCGTCGCGGCCGCCGGTGCCGCTCACCGGCGCAGGTTGTCGATGGGCGGAATGCGGCACAGGCGCAGCAGGCCATTGCGACAGGCCTTGAGCCCAGGGTAGAGGCGGGCGGCGCGCCGGGGGCTGGCGAAAAGGCGATACATCAGCCGGTTGAATACGCCGCTTCGCGTGCCGAGCAGGGTGAGGCGATGCAGGGCCTCGCTGCCGTGGTACCAGCGATCGCCGACCTGCAGGGCGAAGCCCTGGTCCAGGTCGATACCCTGGGCGCTGAGCTCCCGGCGCGCCTCGCTGGCCTGGCGCCCGTCGATCAGCTCGAGTTCGCCGACGTCGCGGCGTATGCGCTGCCAGCGCACATAGCGCCGACATATCGGGCAGTCGCCGTCGTAGACCAGCCGCAGTCGTCGGGCCTCGTCGGGTGCCTGGAAATCGTTCGATCGAGACAATGCGAGCTCCTCTGTGCGGGTGCACATTCAGCCTACGCTCGCCCCGCGCGCCGGGAAACCACCGGTGCGTTGCCCTTGGCCGACCGAGGTGGCTGCGGTTCCCAGGAATAATCGACTCGTCGGGCTCACTTCCCGCCGCTAACATGAGCCAGATCCGATAGTCTTTCCTCCAGGTGAGCCGACGATGCCAGTGATCGGGATACCTCGCCATTCAGTGCCTTTCAGGCCGTTATCGATCGTCCTCGCTTGCCTGCTCGCTGCCCCGCCGAGCTTCGCCGATGACCTGGCATTGCAGAGTCTCGGCCTGCGTGCCCGACTCTCGGAGAGGACCCTGCTGGGGGATGAGGCGCCGGAGGATTTCGAGGAGTACGACCTGTCGGCCAATATCGCGCTGCCCTGGGAGAGCTACTCCACGTCGGGCTGGGGGATGGGCACCCGGTTGATGGCGAGTGCCGGCCTGTTGCGGGGGGCGGGGGAAAATGCGCTCGTCGTGTCGCTCATCCCGGAGGTGACGCTCGGGAGCCAGGATGGGCGTTTCCTCCTGGACCTGGGCGCGGGCGGCGCCCTGTTCAGTCGGCATCGCTTCGGCACGCAGGATTATGGTGGGCCTTTCCAGTTCGCCCTGACCCTGGGGATCGGGGGGCCGTTATATCGACAGCTGGGGCTCGGCTATCGGTTTCTGCACTATTCCGATGCCGCCGTTAATGGATCGGATACGACCGGGGCGGATTTCCACATGATCGAGTTCCGCTACCGGTATTGAGTATCGGGGGCTGTTGCCTCGGGGATCGAGCGGGGCATGCCCCCCGTGCGCTCGGATTGGCGATTTTTTGACCATTCGCCCAAGACGACGCGCGGAAAAAGCTGGATAATGGCGGGTTTCGCTTACGCCCCCTGAATCGACACCCGGTGCTTTGTCCATGGAAATCAAGGTCAACTATCTCGACAACCTCCGGCTGGAGGCCAAGTTCGACGACTTCACGGTCATCTCCGACCAGCCCATCCGCTACAAGGGGGATGGCTCGGCGCCGGGGCCGTTCGACTACTTCCTGGCCTCCTCGGCCATGTGCGCGGCGTACTTCGTCAAGGTCTACTGCAACGCGCGGGACATCCCTACCGAGAACATCCGGCTGTCGCAGAACAACATCGTCGACCCGGAGAACCGCTACAACCAGATCTTCAAGATCCAGGTGGAGCTGCCGGCGGACCTTTCCGACAAGGATCGCCAGGGCATCCTGCGCTCCATCGACCGCTGCACGGTGAAGAAGGTGGTGCAGACCGGGCCCGAGTTCCAGGTCGAGGCAGTCGACAACATCGACGAGGACGCCCAGGCGCTGCTGTTGGGCAAGGCGACGGGCGAGGGCGCCACCTGGATCGAGGGCAAGGACCTGCCACTGGAGCAGACCATCGCCAACATGACCGCGATCCTGGCCGAGCTCGGCATGAAGATCGAGATCGCCTCCTGGCGCAACATCGTGCCCCACGTCTGGTCGCTGCACATCCGCGACGCCGCCTCGCCGATGTGCTTCACCAACGGCAAGGGCGCCACCAAGGAGAGCGCGCTCTGTTCGGCGCTGGGCGAGTTCATCGAGCGGCTGAGCTGCAACTTCTTCTACAACGACCAGTTCTTCGGCGAGCGGATCGCCGGCAGCGCCTTCGTCCACTACCCCAACGAGGAGTGGTTCCAGCCCGGCCCCGACGACGCCCTGCCGGCGGGCATCCTCGACGAGTACTGCCGGGCGATCTACGACCCGGAGGGGGAGCTTCGCGGCTCGAACCTGATCGACACCAACTCCGGCCAGGAGGCGCGCGGCATCGTCTCGCTGCCCTTCGTGCGCCATTCTGACGGCGAGGTGGTCTACTTCCCCTCCAACCTGATCGAGAACCTCTACCTCAGCAATGGCATGAGCGCCGGCAACACCCTGCACGAGGCGCAGGTGCAGTGCCTCTCGGAGATCTTCGAGCGGGCGGTGAAGAAGCAGATCATCGAGGAGGAGCTGGCGCTGCCGGACGTGCCCCAGGAGGTGCTGGCGCGCTACCCGGCCATCGTCGAGGGCATCGAGGCGCTGGAGGCCCAGGGCTTCCCGGTGCTGGTCAAGGATGCCTCGCTGGGCGGGCAGTTCCCGGTGATGTGCGTCACCCTGATGAACCCCAAGACAGGCGGTGTCTTCGCCTCCTTCGGCGCCCACCCGAGCTTCGAGGTGGCGCTGGAGCGCAGCCTCACCGAGCTGCTCCAGGGCCGCAGCTTCGAGGGCCTCAACGACTTCCCGCCGCCTACCTTCAATACGCTGGCCGTCACCGAGCCCAACAACTTCGTCGAGCACTTCATCGACTCCTCGGGGCTGGTCTCCTGGCGCTTCTTCAGCGCCCGTTCAGACGTCGACTTCGTCGACTGGGACTTCTCCGGCAGCGGTTCCAACAGTACGGCCCAGGAGGCCGCGACCCTGTTCGGCATCCTTGAGGAGCTGGGCCTGGAGTCCTACATGGCCGTCCATGAGGACCTGGGCGCGCCGGTGTGCCGCATCCTGGTGCCCGGCTTCTCCGAGGTCTACCCGGTGGAGGACCTCATCTGGGACAACACCAACAAGGCGCTGCTGTTCCGCGAGGACATCCTGCACCTGCACGAGCTGAGTGACGCCCAGCTGGCCGACCTGCTCGAGCGCCTGGAGGAGAGCCAGATCGATGACCACCAGGACATCATCACCCTGATCGGCATCGAGTTCGACGAGAATACCGAGTGGGGCCAGCTCACCATCCTCGAACTGAAGCTTTTGATCAACCTGGCGCTGGGCCAGCACGAGGAGGCGCTGGAGCGGGTCGACATCTTCCTGCAGTACAACGACAACACCGTGGCGCGTAACCTCTTCTATCGCGCGGTGAGTGCGGTACTGGAGGTCCTCCTCGACGACGAGCTGGCGCTGGACGACTTCCTGCACAACTTCCGGCGCATGTTCGGCGAGGCGACCATGGAGGCCGTGGTGGGCTCGGTGAACGGCAGCGTGCGCTTCCATGGCCTGACCCCGACCAGCATGGCGCTGGAGGGGCTGGAGAAGCACCAGCGCCTGATCGAGAGCTACCAGAAGCTCCACGCCCATCGCGCGGCCAAGGCCGGGGTGGCCGTGGCGAAGGCGTAGCGCGCCGTCGGGAGTCGACGACGCCCTGCATCACAACGCCCCCGCGCCAGCTGCCTGGCGTGGGGGCGTTGCGTTATGGCGTTATGCGTAGCCAGGCGCTGGGTGGGCCGGGTACGGCGGGCGTTCGGCAGAGGAAGGTGCCACCTCCGGGATAACACTGCGTCCGATTGTCTCAAGACTGTAGCTGGCATGATTGTTTAAAATAGCTGTTTGAATCTGTTGGTGGCATACCCCCGTAGCGAGCCCCACGCGGTCACGGGCCCGAACCGCGCCTTGACCATCCGCGCGGCCCCACGTCACCGCCATGTCCAAGGATGTTCGATGCGATACATCGTCCTGCCGCTGTTGATACTGCTGATGCTGGCCGGCTGCCAGGAAGGGGACCCCGAACCTGCCGAGACCGAGCCACGCTGGGTGAGGACCGCCACGCTGACCGCGAACACTGCTGCCACGCTTTCGCTGACCGGGGTGCTGCGTGCCCGCTACGAAACCCCTCAGGCCTTCCAGGTCAGCGGCCGGATCGCAACCCGCCATGTCGATGCCGGGCAGGCGGTTCGCCAGGGGGAGGTGCTCTTTACCCTCGACCCGAGCGACCTGGAGGAGGCGCTCGCCGCGGCGCGCGCGGAGCTGGCCGCGGCCGAGGCCTCGCTGGCCGTGGCCGAGGCGGACCTGGCCCGCGACCGGCAGCTGCTGGAGAAGGACTACCTCAGCCGCCAGGCGTTCGAGCGCTCCGAGCTTGGCGTGCGCGAGGCCACTACCCGCCGTGACGCCGCCAGGGCCCGCGTGGCCCAGGCCCGCAACGCGCTGGAGTACGCGACCCTGCGCGCCGAGGCCGATGGCGTGCTGATCGAGGTCAGCGGCGAGCCGGGGCAGGTGGTCGGCGTCGGCCAGGCGGTGGCTCGGCTGGCCCAGGAGGGCCCACGCGAGGTCGAGGTCAACTTTCCTGCCCGGTTGCGTCCGCCGGAAACCGGCGAGCTGCTGCGGGACGAGCGTCGCATCGCCCTGACCCGCCGCGAGGTGGCCGGTGCCGCCGACCCCGCGAGTCGCACCTGGCGCGCCCGCTATCGGCTGGAGGGGCCACTCGAGGAGCGCGGCCTGGGCGACATCGTCGAGGCCCGCTTCCCCCTGGCGGAGGGCGAGGTTGCCGGGCACTTCCGGGTACCCGTGGCGGCGCTGGACGAGCGCGGTGACGGGGCGCAGCTATGGCGGATCGTGGAGGGCCAGGCGCAACCGCTGGCGGTGACCGTGGCGCGCATCACCCGCGAGCACGCCCGGGTCAGCGGCGAGGGGCTCGAGGCGGGAGAGGCGGTTATCAGCCTGGGGACCCACCTGCTCACGCCGGGCATGGCGGTGCGCCCGCTGGAGGAGAAGGGCACACCGTGAGCTTTCCCAACCTCTCCGCGCTGGCCGTCCGCGAGCGCGCCGTTACGCTGTTCTTCCTGGTGATCGCGCTGCTGGCGGGGCTCTATGCCTTCGCCTCCCTGGGGCGCGCGGAGGACCCCGACTTCACCGTGAGGGTGATGATGGTCTCGGCCGTATGGCCCGGTGCCTCGCCACAGGAGATCCAGGAGAGCGTGGTGGACCCGCTGGAGAAGCGCATCCAGGAGGTCGACGATCTCTACCGCATCGAGACCACCATTCGTCCGGGGCGCGCCGATCTCAAGGTGGAGTTCGAGGACGACACCCCCGGCGAGGAGATGTCCGAGCGCTTCTACCAGGTGCGCCGCCGCATGCAGGACGCCGCCCCGAGCCTGCCCGACGGCGTGGTGGGCCCGCTGATCAACGAGGATTTCGGTGACGTCTACTTCTCGCTGGTCGCCCTGCGCGCCCCGGACATGCCGATGCGCGAGATGGTGCGCGAGGCCGAGGATATTCGCGATCGCCTGCAGCGCGTCGAGGGCGTCAACAAGGCGCAGGTGCTGGGCGAGCGCCAGGAGCGGATGCATCTCGACTTCGACCTGGCCAGGCTGCAGAGCCTGGGGATTTCCCCCCAGGCCGTCTTCGCCGCCATCGAGGCGCACAACCGCCTGCTGCCTGCCGGTCGCGTGGATACCGATGGCCCGCGCATGTACCTGCGGTTGAACCAGGACCTTTCGGACCCCGAGGCGCTGGCCGAGGTGCCCATTCGCATCGGTGAGCGATTGATTCGCCTGGGCGACATCGCCGAGGTCTCGCGCGGCTATGAAGACCCGCCGAGCTATCTGGTGCGCGCCTTCGGCGAGCAGGCACTGCTGCTGGGCGTGGTGATGCAGAACGGCGAGAACGGCCTCGAATTCGGCGAGCGCCTGAGTGCCTTCTGGCAGCAGGAGCGCGAGCGGCTGCCGCTGGGCATGTCGCTCGACGTGATGACCGACCAGGCGGATGCCATCGCCGGGGCCGTGAACCTCTTCCAGGTGAAGTTCCTGGTCGCCGTGCTGGTGGTGATGCTGGTCACCATGCTGGCCGTGGGGCTGCGTGCCGGCATCGTGGTCGGCATCGCCATTCCGGTGACGCTGGCGCTGACCTTCGTGGTGATGCTGGCGATGGGCATCAACCTGGACCGCATCACCCTGGGGGCGCTGATCATCGCCCTGGGGCTGCTGGTCGACGATGCCATCATCGCCATCGAGATGATGATCGTGAAGATGGAGGAGGGGTGGGACCGGCTCGAGGCCGCCGCCCACGCCTGGAACGTCACCGCCGCGCCGATGCTCTTCGGCACCCTGGTCACGGTGGCCGGCTTCGTGCCGATCGGCTTTGCCCAGTCCGCCGTGGGCGAGTATGCCGGCAACATCTTCTGGGTGCTGGGCATCGCGCTGCTGCTGTCGTGGATCGTGGCGGTGGTGTTCACCCCCTACCTGGGGGTCAAGCTGCTGCCCGAGCAGAAGGTCGCCCACCCGACCCAGGAGGCGTACCAGTCCCGCGGCTATCGGCGCCTTCGCGGCGTTGTCAGCGCCTGCGTGCGCTACCGCAAGAGCGTGGTGGTGGTGACGGTGGCCCTGCTGGTGGCCGCCGTGGCGGGCATGGCCGGGCCGGTGGAGAAGCAGTTCTTCCCCAGCTCGGACCGCCCCGAGGTGCTGGTCAGCGTCTACCATCCGCAGGGCACGGCAATCGGCGCGACCGACGCCACCACCCGGCGCCTCGAGGCGCTGATCGGCGAGGCCGAGGGCGTGGCCTCGCTCTCCGCCTACGTGGGGGCCGGCGCGCCGCGCTTCTTCATCTCCGCCAACCCGGAGCAGCCCAACCCGGCGTTTGCCAAGCTGATCGCCGTGACCGAGGGCGTCGAGGCCCGGGAGCGGCTGATCGAGAGGCTCGACGAGCGCATCGCGGCCGGCGCCTTCCCCGAGGCGCGGGTGCGCGTGCAGAAGCTGCTCTATGGCCCGCCGGTGGACTGGCCGGTGAGCATCCGCGTGCTCGGCGACGAGCCCGACCGCCTGCGCGAGATCGGCCACCAGGTGCGCGAGGTGATCGCCGAACACCCCGCTACCCGCGACCCGCACCTGGAGTGGGACGAACGGGTGCCCCGGCTGCACCTGGCGATCAACCATCACCGGCTGCAGCTGATCGGCCTGACGCCGGACGAGGTGGCGCGCCAGCTGCAGTTCCAGCTGGACGGCATCACCATCACCGAGCTGCGCGACGGCATCCGCCTGGTGCCCGCCGTGGGGCGCGGGGCCGCCCAGGACATCGCCGACCTGCAGAGCCTCGAGGTCGTCAACCGCGCCGGCCAGCGGGTGCCGCTCACCCAGCTCGGCGAGCTGGAAACCGTCTTTGAAGAGCCGGTGATCAAGCGCTACAACCGCCGGCCCTTCGTGGCCGTGAATGCCGAGATCGAGGGCGCCCAGCCCAACGACGTGACCCTTGAGGTCTGGGAGGCGCTGGCGGCGGTGCGGGAGCGCCTGCCTGCCGGCTATGCGCTGCAGATCGGGGGCTCGGTGGAGCAGTCGGACAAGGCGCAGGCCTCGATCCAGGCCCTGCAGCCGCTGATGGTGGTGCTGATGCTGATCTTCATCATGCTGCAGATGCGCTCCTTTGCCGGCACCTTCATCGTGGTGGCCACGGCGCCGCTGGGGCTGATCGGCGCGGTGGCGGCGCTGCTGCTGTTCCAGCAGCCCTTCGGCTTCGTGGCGACCCTGGGGCTGATCGGCCTGGCGGGCATCCTGATGCGCAACACCCTGATCCTCACCCAGCAGGTCGCGGATAACGCCAACGCCGGGATGGCAATGCGCGACGCCGTGGTGGAGGCGGCCGTGCAGCGCGCCCGCCCGGTGGTGCTCACGGCGGTGGCGGCAATGCTGGCGTTCGTTCCCCTGACGCTGGACAGTTTCTGGGGGCCGCTGGCCTACGTGCTGATCGGCGGCGTGGCCGTGGGCACCCTGATCACCCTGCTGTTCGTGCCGGCGCTCTATGCCCTCTGGTACCGCATCGCCTCGCGTGCCGACTGACGCCTGGTCGGGTTGTCACGCCGGCGAGGTAGGATGCATCCTGCAGGCCCCGATCAGCTCGCGCCACCGGACGCGGCGCGAGCCATGGACGCAGCGGCGACAGCAGGAGGTCAGATGGCAGGGGTGAGTACCGCATTCGTGATGCTGGCAGCACTCTTCTGGGGGCTGTCCGGTGGCATCGGCGGAATGCTCGTAGCCGACGGCTGGGACCCGCTGGTCGTCTCCTTCTACCGCGGCGCGATTGGGCTAGTGTTCGTGCTCGCCTGGCTGGGGTTGCGTCACCGCGACAGCGGCCTGGCCGATCGCCGGCTATGGGGCTGGTCGCTGATGGCCGGGCTGGGCGTGGCCGGCAACTTCACCTTCTACTTCGTGAGCATCTCCCAGGGCAGCGTGGCGGTGGCGGCGACGCTGATGTACTGCGCCCCGGTGTTCGTCTTTCTCGTCTCCTTCGCCCTCGGGCTCGAACGGCCCACGCCGCTCAAGTGGGTCGCCATCGCCATGGTGATGCTGGGGATCGTGCTGCTGACGCGCATCTACGACATCCAGCCGGGCGGGGTGACCCCCATCGGCATCGCCGCCGGGATGCTCTCCGGGCTCTCCTACGCGCTCTTCATCTTCGGCTTCAAGTACGCCGCCCCCCACGGCAGCCCCCAGGCCACGCTCGTCATCGCCTTCGCGGTGCTCTCGCTGATCCTCTTGCCGCTGGGCGATACCGGCCAGACCCTCTCGGCGCTGGGCACCCCGAGCTGGCCGCTCTTCGTCACGCTGGGCGTGCTGGGCGCCGGCGTGTCGTTCATCCTCTATGTCGTCGGGCTCAACGATACGCCCCCGGCCGTTGCCGCCATCGTGGCCATGGTCGAGCCGGTCACGGCCTCGCTGTTCGGCGTCCTGGTGCTCGATGAGCGCCTGGTCGGGCTCGAGCTCGTCGGCATGGGCCTGATCCTGCTCACGGTAACGGCATTGAGCGTTTCCTCCAGCTCACGGTAAGCCCCTTCCGCCCAGCGCACGGATGACGGGTGGGGTGCCGATGGCCGGCTTCCCGACCCATCACCATGCCGCCTTGCAACGAGCCGAGATCGAGCTGCCGGCACTGGTGGTGGGCGAGGAGGACCGCATGCTGCCGCCGCCGCTCTCCCGTCGGATCCAGCAGGGGGTGGCTGATGCCAGCCTCACGACCATTCCAGGCGCCGGGCACCTGACGCCCCTCGAGCAGCCGGAGGTGGCTTGCGACACGGCGGCAGGGCAGGATGAAAAGCACTGGCGCCCTGGGCGACTGGCGCCTGGAGATACCGAGCGTCCGGGCCAGGCCCGGCTCATGGTGTGGCACATCGATATCGGGATGGGGGAGGGTGGGGGGTGGATACCGATACCTTTGCGTGGAAGGCCCTCGGCCTGGGGCCGCGGTTTCGTGTCGAGCTCGCCGAGGCGGGCGTGACGCTCCATCGCAACGAGGCGACGACCTTCATCCCCTATGCCGAGATCGCCAGGGTCCATCTGCAGGAGGTTCCGCGTTCATCCCCGGCGGCGCAGCTGCATGTCGAGCTCGTCGACGCCAAGGGGAAGGGTATGGCGTTCCATGCCGCGGCCGGCATGGGCGCCCACGAGGAGCTCGACCAGTGCCGTCAGGCCGCCGCGGCGCTGCTGGGGCGCCTGGCGCACGTGCAGCCAGCGGTGGAGGTCTACGAAGGGATGCGCAAGGACAGGCCGCTGCGGTTCCTGGCCGTGGCGCTGATCCTGCTGGCGGTGCCTGCCCTGGTCTGGGCGTTCGACCATTTCCTGCTCGGCAACCCTGAGCGGGCGGCCATTCTTGGCATCACGCTGGGCGTGTGTTTCCTCTTCGGCACCCTCTGGACCTTCCGACGCAACCGCAGGGCCACGCCGACGCCGATCGGCGATGCGATCCGACAGCTGGAGGGGGGAGTCGTAGCCTGGTGCGGTCATCGTGAAGGGCGCGTGATCAGCGCAGCGCCGCGTCATGCCGCTCGCGACTGTCGGCGGGTGCCTGCTCGCGGTCGTGCATCCCGTAGTCGCGGATCACCCCGGCCACGCGCAGGCGGTAGTCGTCGAAGACCACCTCGCGGCCCAGGGACTGGGCGGCGCGGTGGCGCTCCACCCGGCGCCATTCGGCGATGGCTTCCTCGTCGCGCCAGAAGGAGAGCGAGAGCAGCTTGCCCGGCTGGGCCAGGCTCTCGAAGCGCTCGATGGAGATGAAGCCATCGATCTCCTCCAGCAGCGGGCGCAGGCCGGCGGCGATGTCGAGGTAGTGGTCGCGCTGGTCGGGGTGCGGCTCGACTTCGAAGATGACGGCGATCATGGCGGCTCCTGGAGAATGGACGCACAATTCGCCAAGGCGCACGAAGGCGACGATGCCGACGCGGCCCCTGGCGGGCATTACCCCTGAACGTAAGGCCAAACGGCCCGCGAGTCACTCATCCAGCGGGGTCAGAGCGTTCGCCATGGGATCGGCGGGGGTGCCTGCAGGGGCTCCCTCACCGCTTTCAGGACCTGGGGCAGCGCCGCTGAACCGAAACGTTCGACTTGCGAGGGCTTCGGCATGCGCTCAAGAGAAGTGCTCTTCAGCGGGCGACCGGTCCGGGACCGGTGGCGCTCGGGACAGCCGCCTGGCTGCGCCGCAATGACCGTGCCGGGGCCCGGCCCGGTCTGCTCGGCGGGATCTTGGTCTATAACTTGGTGATCGGTATTGCGCTGGCGGTGGCCGCCGCTCATGCCTGACGCGTACGAGGCAATGAGTCTCGTATACCCCCTTCAAACATGAAACCCGACGGCTGTGCGCGACATCGCCCTGACCAGGCAACAGCCTGAACCTGAGGTAGGGATGATGCGTTTCCAGCATTTGGTGGATTCATTGTCGGTTGTCGGCTTCTTCTTAGCGTTCACGGTCGTTGCGCTGATCACGCTCGAGGTCGGTTACCGCCTCGGGCACTGGTGGCAGACGCGATCGTCCAACGAGCAGCAGGGCCCCACCAGCATGATCGTGGGCTCACTCCTGGCCCTGATGGCTTTCCTCCTCGCGATCACGATGGGGATGTCGTCCGATCGTTTCGACACGCGCCGCAGCCTGGTGCTCGTCGAGGCGAACTCCGTGGGCACCACGTATCTCCGTGCTGGCTACCTGTCCGAGCCGGCTTCGAGCACGATACGGGACCTGCTCCGCGCCTACGTGCCCCTGCGCATCGTGACCAACGATCTCGCAGACCTCAAGGTGAGGATGGACCGCTCGGTCGAGATCCAGGCCGAGCTCTGGTCGATCACCGAAGAACTAGCCCGCGCCACGCCCGACTCCGACGTCCTGGCTCTCTTCATCGCGTCACTGAACGAGATGATCGACGTGCACGAAACGCGGGTTGTTGCGGGCCTTTACGCGCGTGTTCCCGAGACGATCCTCATCCTGCTTCTCCTCGGCTCGCTGCTGACGCTGGCGATGGTGGGTTACAACGCGGGCCTCAGCCTTCGGCGCAGCCCCCTCGCCGCGGTCGTTCTCGTAATCGTCCTTGGGGCGGTCATCACGCTCGTGGTCGATCTCGACCGACCCCGTGACGGCTTCCTTGAGGTGAGCCAGCAGCCGCTCATCGACCTCCAGCAGCAGATCGGGCAACTGTCGCCAGCGAGCCCTTCGACGTAGACGGCTTGCCGCCCAGCCAACCGGTTGCACCGGACGGCGCTGGCTCACCGCCGCCTGCGTGAACGTTATCCTGGGATAGGAGGCGCGAAGATGAAGACGATAGGGCTGATCGGCGGCATGAGCTGGGAATCGACCCAGACCTACTACCGGCTCATCAACCAGGGGGTGAAGGCGCGGCTGGGCGGGCTGCACTCCGCCCGGCTGGTGCTCTACAGCCTGGACTTCGCCGAGATCGAGGCGCTCCAGCGCCGCGGCGACTGGGCGGAAACCGCGCGCCTCCTCGGCGCGGTGGCCCAGTCCCTGGCGGCGGCCGGCGCCGACTTCCTGGTGCTGTGCACCAACACCATGCACAAGGTCGCCCCGCAGCTCGAGCAGGCCGTGGAGATTCCCCTGCTGCACATCGCCGATGCCACCGCCAACGCGCTGCACCGTCAGGGCGTGACCCGGGTGGGGCTGCTGGGCACCCGTTTCACCATGGAGCAGGCCTTCTACCGGGAGCGCCTGGAGGCGCAGGGCATCCAGGTGCTGGTTCCCGATGCCGCCCAGCGCGAGCGGGTACACGCCGTCATCTATGACGAGCTCTGCCGCGGCGAGATCCGGGCGGATTCCAGAGCCGCCTACCTGGCGATCGTTGCCTCGCTGGCCGGTCACGGCCTCGCTATTCGGCGTCCTGGTGCTCGACGAGCGCCTGGTCGGGCTGGAGCTGTGATCCTGCTCACGGTGACGGCGTTAAGCCTCTCCTCGAGCTCTCGGTAGGCCCCCTCCCGCCCAGAGCCCCCCCTGGGGCGCTGGCCGATCAGCGAGGCGCCGGGTCGTGTCGTTCGCGGCTGTCGGCCGGCGCCTGCTCGCGGTCGTGCATCCCGTAGTCGCGGATCACCCCGGCCACGCGCAGGCGGTAGTCCGCGAAGACCTCCTCGCGGCCCTTGGTCTGGGCGGCGCGGTGGCGCTCCACCCGGCGCCATTCGGCGATGGCCTCCTCGTCGCGCCAGAAGGAGAGCGAGAGCAGCTTGCCCGGCTGGGCCAGGCTCTCGAAGCGTTCGATGGAGATGAAGCCATCGATCTCCTCCAGCAGCGGGCGCAGGCCGGCGGCGATGTCGAGGTAGTGGTCGCGCTGGTCGGGGTGCGGGACGACTTCGAAGATGACGGCGATCATGGCAGCTCCTGGTGAACGGATGCGCATCGCGACATGGCGCGAGAAGGCGGCGATGCCGACGCGCCCATGGTGGCATCTCTCACTGAACCTAGAGCCAAATGGCCCCTGCGTCACTCACTCGGCGGCGCTCAGAGCGTGCGCCAGGGGATCGGCGGGGGCGTCAGCAGGGTGTCGGTCACCGCCTTGAGTGCCGCTTCCAGGGCCTCCCGCGAGCGGGCCCCGCCCAGGCAGAGTCGCACCGCCTGGGGCGCCGGCTCGCTGCCCACGCAGAAGGGCTCTGGGCCGGTCAGGCGCACGCCGCGCTCCTTCAGGGCGGCGAGCAGCTCGGCGGCGCGCAGCCCCTCCGGCAGCGTCAGCCAGAGGTTGTTGCCGTGGTGCCGCCCGGAGGGGGCATAGTCCGCCAGCCACCGGCGGGCCAGGCGCTGGCGCTCGGCCTGCTCCTCGCTCTGCCAGGCCAGCAGGCGCTCGGCATCGGCGCTCTCCACGCAGCGGCACACCGCCTCCACCATCAGCGACGGGACCATCCAGCTCTGGGCGCGCACCGCCGCGCCCAGCGGCTCCTGCAGCGCCTCTGGCACCCGCAGGGCGCCGATGCGCAGCCCCCCCGCCAGCACCTTGGCGGTGCTGAAGGCGAACAGGGTGCGCTCCGGGGCCAGCCGGTAGAGCGGGGTGCCGCGCTCGGCTTCCGGCAGGTACTGCACCCCATCCTCCAGGATCCAGAACTCGTGCTGCCGGGCAAGTTCGGCCAGGCGTTCGCGCCGCGTCTCGCTGAGCACGGCGCCGGTGGGGTTGTTCTGTTCCGGCGTGACGTAGACCAGCCGCGGCGGCTGCTGGGCACACAGCCGTGCCAGGGCCTCCAAGTCCATGCCCGCGTCGTCCAGGGGCACGGCCAGGGTCTTGAGGTGCGCCTGGCGGGCGGCACCGATCAGCCCGGGATAGGTGAGCGCATCGGCGGCGATGCGCTCGCCGGGGCGCGTCAGCGCCCGCAGCGTCAGGTCGATGCCGTGCTGGCCCCCCTGGGTGATCACCAGCGCCCCCGGCGAGACCGGCATGCCCAGGCGGGTCATCCAGGCGGCAAGGCGCTCGCGGTGCCCCGCCAGCCCGCGCTCCGGCTGGTAGGCCACGGCGCGCTCCAGCACCTCTCGATCCTCGGCGATCCCGGCGAGCGCCTGGCCCAGCAGCGTGGCGCGCAGCGGGTGGGGCGGGGGCAGGCTGAGGCTGAGGTCGATCAGGCCCTCGTCCTCCGCCGGGGTGGCGGCCAGGAAGGGGGCGGCGGCGGCTTGCTCGGCGACGCGCACATAGGTGCCGCTGCCCACCCGCGCCGAGACCGCGCCTCGACGCTCGGCCTCGGCGTAGGCGCGTGACACCGTGCCCACGGTCACGCCCAGGGCATCGGCCAGGCGGCGCTGGGGAGGGAGCTTCTCGCCCGGGGCCAGCTCGCCGGCCTGGATGGCCCGGGCGATCGACTCGGCGATGGCCCAGTATCGGGGGCCCTCGGCATCGAGCCGGGGAGTCCAGATTGTCATGGTGACAATAAAACCTTTGACGCCAGAATTGCGCCCGTTAAGCTGAAAATTCACGGGCTGTATCGACAATAACGCCGAAATTGTATGGGTGCAATATGCTGGAAGCCGTGGCATTCCTGGGGCCGGCGGCCCTCTACATGATCTCCATGACCATCACCCCGGGCCCCAACAACGTGATGCTCACCGCCTCCGGGGCCAACTTCGGCTTCCTGCGCACCCTGCCGCATATGCTCGGCATCCTGGGGGGCTGCTTCCTGCTGTTCGCCGGCATTGCCCTGGGGCTGGGCCTGCTCTTCGAGCGCTACCCGCTGGTGCAGACGATCCTGCGGGTGGTGGGAAGCGGCTACCTGCTCTACCTGGCCTGGCGCATTGCCACGGCGCCGCCGCCGGACCTGCGCCGGCGCGGCGAGGGGCGCCCGCTAGGCTTCTGGCAGGCGGCCGCCTTCCAGTTCGCCAACCCCAAGGCCTGGGTGATGGGGCTGGCGCTGATGGCGGGCTTCCTGCCCAGCGACGGCAATACCTTGGTCAACGCCCTGCTGCTGGCCGGTTTCGCCGAGCTGGTGGGCTTTCCCTGCATCGCGCTCTGGGCGGGCTTCGGCATGGCCATCGGCCGCTGGCTCGACACGCCGCGCGCCTGGCGGGTCTTCAACGGCGTGATGGGGGCGCTCACCGCCGCCTGCGTGATCTTTATCCTGGGATAAGAGGAGGGGAGATGAGGACGATAGGGCTGATCGGCGGCATGAGCTGGGAATCGACCCAGACCTACTACCGGCTCATCAATCAGGGGGTGAAGGCGCGGCTGGGCGGGCTGCACTCCGCCCGGCTGGTGCTCTACAGCGTGGACTTCGCCGAGATCGAGGCGTTGCAGCGCCGCGGCGACTGGGCGGAAACCGCGCGCATCCTCGGCGCGGCGGCCCGCTCCCTGGCGGCGGCCGGCGCCGACTTCCTGGTGCTCGGCACCAACACCATGCACAAGGTCGCCCCGCAGCTCGAGCAGGCCGTGGCGATCCCCCTGCTGCATATCGCCGATGCCACCGCCAACGCGCTGCACCGGCAGGGTGTGACCCGGGTGGGGCTGCTCGGCACCCGCTTCACCATGGAGCAGGCCTTCTACCGCGAGCGCCTGGAGGCGCAGGGCATCCAGGTGCTGGTTCCCGATGCCGCCCAGCGCGAGCGGGTGCACGCCGTCATCTATGATGAGCTCTGTCGCGGCGAGATCCGGGCAGACTCGAAAGCCGCCTACCTGGCGATCGTGGCCACGCTGGCCGGGCAGGGCGCCCAGGGCGTGATCCTCGGCTGCACGGAGATCGGGCTGTTGATCCAGGGCGACGATACGGACGTTCCCCTCTTCGATACCACCGCCATCCACGCCGAACAGGCGGTGGAGGCGGCGCTTGCGGCCCAGGACGCATAGCACATGTCGGCCAGGACCAGTCGGATGAGCCTCCATGGAAAAAACCTCGCCGGCTGTCGATCTGGACCTGCTTCATTCGACTACCGGGTGAGATGTTCCGGTTGAGCACAAGGGTGAATAGGTTTCGATCACTTGTTCGTACTCTTATGCATGGAGCGAAGCTACCAGGCGGTACTCGACCTGGAACCATGATGGAGGAGCCTATGACGAAGATTGCAAAGAACACGATCTGCCTTTGGTACGAACGTGATGCCGAAGAGGCGGCGAACTTCTACGCCAGGACCTTTCCCGATTCCTCCGTCGGCGCGGTCCATCGCGCACCGGGAGACTACCCGGCGGGCAAGCAAGGTGACGTCTTGACCGTCGAGTTCACCGTGCTGGGCATACCCTGCCTGGGGCTTAACGGTGGGCCAGGGATCCAGCACAACGAGGCGTTCTCGTTCCAGGTGGCCACCGAGGATCAAGCCGAGACCGATCGTTACTGGAATGCCATCGTCGACAACGGCGGCCAGGAGAGCGACTGCGGCTGGTGCAAGGACAAGTGGGGCATCTCCTGGCAGATCACCCCCATCGCGTTGACCAGGGCCTACACCAGCCCCGACCGCGCCGCCGCCCAGCGGGCGTTCGATGCCATGATGACGATGAGGAAAATCGAGATCGCCGCAATCGAAGCGGCGGTTCGTGGCGAGTAGCCGACGGTCTGACAACAGCATGCCGCGGATGGCGCTGCGTGCCGCCTCTGATGCCGAATGTTGACCGCCCAAGCAAGGCCCCCGAGTCACTCATCTGGCTCGGGGGCCTTGCGTTTGGGCGCCGTGATGCTTCAGCGGCCGGCGTTGATGCCTGCACCCGTTGATCCTCACCTGCGACCAATCGGGGTGTGGCATCCATCGGCACTCTCGCATACGCTGACCGCTTAATGTCGCTTAGACGGCTAGGCAGCATGCCAACAACGCAAGACGCAGGGACTACCGCAGTGATGGCAGGGAGCCATCATTGCCTGCCGGGTAGGGGCGGTAGCGTGCCTTAAAAATGGGGGTCTGTTCCCGATTACCCAGGCGCTTTGCGCGCGAGAATTCTCCAATATCCCCCCAAGGGCTGATCGAGGACGTGGCGGTAGAGAAACACGGGTGCATTCAGTGCCTGGTTCTGAGTAGCCGCCACCATATGCCTCTCCACCGCCAGGTGTCCCGGGAAGGCATTCACCTCGGAGGCTTCCATGCTGGCGGGGTGCCGGATCCCATAGAAACGGATGAAGTAGCATTTCCACCAGCCATAGGCCTTCTCGTTACGTGGGCTATAGCGCGTCACCCGCATAGTGGCCTTTGCGCGGTCTATCATCATTGGTGGCTTCCCAGGTGTCTACATACAGTTATCTTTTCGTTGTATGGGTATACGTACAGACTTATTGGTGAAGGTAGAACGCGCAAGAAAGCGAATCCTGCACGGGTAGCCAATCTACAATTATTTATTTAGAATCAATTGGTTAAGTGAATCTTTGTAAGCTGCGTTTGCCGGAACAATTGGTCTAATTATAGAACGTACCGTCCAATACCTGTTAGCCACGCAAAGGAAGCCCTTTGTAATGTCTCAACGATATTATTCAAACGTTTACTGGCATTTTACTGGATCGCCAGAAGGCGTTGATTGGTCTCTTGCTCGGTGTCCTAAGGACATAACAGAACAAGGTGCAGCACTGGAGCCAGAGAAAGGAGCTGAAACACTATGTCTGATTCTAGAATCCTCGAAACTGCTGGCAACATGCACAGAAACCATTACTGATGGTTTAAGCACTGATAGTTTTTGCAGTGTGACTGATATCCCCCTGAAGGATTTGCCATCCCACTCTCCTTATTACGGAAAAGTTGCACTTGGATTTAAGGCCAAGGCAATCCATGAAAGCTTTGTTCCCGTTCTATACATCCCAAAACAGAACTTGCCGGCAGTGAAAAGGCTGATTCCTAATCCTGAACTTCAGAGAATGGCCAGCGAATTATTTGGATATGGGCCAGGTTTTTGGGAGCAGCAAGGAATGAAGATGCTGCATCAAGCAGAACAAAACAAGCATGAAGTGACGGAAATAAAAAAAGAAGAAGTTGGCGGGTTCTTAGCCAACTTCCTAAAGATCACTGACTTCGATAGTGACCCTCGAAATACCTATTATCGCGAAAGGGAATGGAGGTGTATCGGTGATTTTTATTTCGATAAAGGTAATATCGAAGCAGTAGTCGCACCTAAAGAGGTTTTGCCAATGATACGAGAAAAATTGGCGGAGCTTGAAATTACAGAAACAAGCGTTCTCGCATGGGAATTTATCGAGGATGCGTAGTAAGCGAAAAAATCGCGAAACTTGGACGCACTAAGGTGCGCCTATGCATTCTGGCAGTAGTTTTGTATATTAATAACAAGCGACATAGTAGTGAAAAAGGTTTAAAATCAGCATAAGGGATTTGAATGCTACACACTAAAGAACCAAGAGAGCAGAATGGCAGAGATTCTTTTAGTCGATATAGGGCTCAAGTGCGTTCTGCAGCAATGGCTAGCTTGGCTATCTTGGAGGGTGGTAGCATAGATCGCGTTTACTGTGATCTACACGATGACTTCGTTGTTCGTCGTAAGGATGAAAATGGGTTTAGCTATGTTTTCTATCAAGTTAAAACCAAATCAAAGCAAAACCACAACTGGTCACTTGGTGAAGTTTTTGGCTTAAATAGTAAAGTGAAGAATCAGAGTAAGCAATCTCCCACTAAAATCAAAGATAGTTTTGTCGGTAAGTTATTATTACATACGGTGGTATTCGACAAACACTGCAATAGTGTTGTATTTCAAACAAACATTAACAACAGTGATGATGTGGATGCTCTTTTAATTGATGTAGAATCTGGGGTATTTGAAGATAAATTTTGCCAGGCACTTATTGAAAAATTCAATGAGTGCTACGAGGATGTGATAAACGGGAAGTTAACAGAAAATAAAATAAAAGAAAATCTAAATAAGCTAAAGTTTGAAGCCGATGTGCAATATCTTAAGGAAGGCAATAATAACTTCCGACCTCTTGTAGGTGAAAAAATTTATGAATATAGTGAAGTTGATCTTGGAAGGCTAGAGCTTGAGGAAATAATATTAAAGCTGCTTGATCTGATCGAAAGAAAATCCAGCTCAATAATAAAGGAAATAACCCCTGAGAGCATTGAGGAATATGCAGGTGTTTCAATTGATGATCTTCTTTCTGTTCTAAGTATATCTAAAGACGCATATTATAACCTTCTCGACGGCGGTGATAGCAAAGCAGTAAAATCAGCTTCTATCATTCAGAGAACATTACAAAGTGCTGGATCGGGAATGCAGGAGATTGAGTACTGTACACGATGCAAAACCAATTGGGACCTATGGTTTAGAAAAAATCGGCATGTAATAAGCGAGCTTGATTTAAATGCAATAACCCAAAGTGTCAAAAAGCTTTTTTCAGATGTGGTTTCGCCCGGTAATCAAGTATTAATCGCATCGCTAAAAGGGCCTATCGAGGAAGCGGTTAATGATTTGGAATCAAAAAAGCTATTATATGATTTGAATGAAGACCTATTGTTGGGAGCATTCTTTTCCGAGCTCGTAAAGGTTAAGTCATGAATTTTGAATCATTTTTTCAAGCCGCAAATGAGAACCAGGCTGTTATCAGTATTGACAGCGAAAAGCAGAGCAGTGGCAGCTTTCTCAGTAATGAAGCATTATTCCAACTCCCACTGATTAGTCTGATTGTATTACTTTTAGCAAAAGATAGACGTAAGCCTTATGTCTCAGAAGTTGGCCAGCTTGTTGGAGAAAGTATCGAAGACAGTATGTTCGGATTTAAAGGGTCTTCACAGCATATTGGTTGGTCTGCGAATTTAAGAGTAAGGACAGTAAAAGCTTTGAGCTTCTTAGAGGAAGCCAATCTCATTGAGATACAAAATAGAAAAGGCCGATTGCAAATAACTGAGTTGGGAAAAAAGTCATAAGTCGTGCCTTGAGTAAAGATGATAATTTAGCATGGAATCTGACAGTAATATCTCGCTCGTATCGAAATATTTGTGTGTCTAAGCAGTTGGATATGGAATTATAATGAAACTTGTTGACCTTAAGATAGTAGCGAGTGGAAAATCTGGCTGGGAATCAGAAACACTATATTTTGGCGAACATATAACACACCTATTCGGCCCAAATGGATGTGGAAAGACTCCAGTCGTTCAGTCAATAGTCTATTGCTTGGGATATCCATCGATATTCAGGAATGATATTTATGAAAGATGTAATTATGCGATTCTTACAATCGAGATATGCTCAAAAAATTATACAATAAAAAGAGTAATTGCAAGAAATGATGTAGATATAACAGTTGTTGAGCCGGATAAAACAGAGCAGCGCTTTTACAACGAGAAAGAATATTCAGAATACCTATTTTCTCTAGTTGGCATTGAGCCTAATAACTTAGTCGGAATCAATAATAAATCAGCGCGACCATACCTGGCTACTTTATTGCCAATATTTTTTCTTGATCAAGATGATGGCTACAAGGAAATCTATTATTCTCCGAGTAAATTTATAAAAGATCAGTTCGTTGAAATGGGCAGGTTGGTTTTTGATTTGCCACCTAAAAACCCATTTGATAGAAAAAAAGGCAAGTTGAGAGCAAAAGAAAGGTTAACTTTTCTAGACCGCCAGGTCGAGGTTAGTGAAAGAAATTTAGAATTAGCCAAAGAAAAAATACAAGGAATAAATGAATCTCCCGAAAGCATAAAAATTGAAATAGCTCTTCTCGAAGGCGAAATCGAAAACTTAAAGAGCTCAGAAGCTAATCATGATGACTCCTTAACTGCAATCAACAGGCTTATAAAGAGATCAAAGAATACAGTTTTTTCAATTAGAGAAGAAGCCATTGATACTGAGAAGCGAATAAACAGCTTTAATAAAATAACATCAGAAATCCACTCAGAAATTGAAACATTGAGTCTAAACGAAGAGGCTAGGCGAGTTTTTCTTTCCTTTGATGAGATATGTGGGTCTTCGAGTTGTCAGCTATTTCAAACAAGCTCTGATTCTTACGCAAAGAACTTGCTCTATCTAAAAGATCAAATAAAAGATCTTGAAAGAAACTCAGTACTAGACTCTTCAAAGCTTTCGCGCTTACAAGACAGGGAGTCCGAGCTTAAAGACGAACTTTCAGACTTGGTGGACAAGAGAAATAATATTCTCCAGAAAAGTGAAATATCATCTCTCATTGATACTATTTCTAATCTGAAAAATAAAATATTTGAACTTCAGGGGCGGTATGATATTTTAAGTCAGTATGGTTATTTAGAAGAAATGCATATTAATTTACTTCGAGAGCGGCAATATGCTTTCGAGGAAGATAAGTCATTAAGCTCAAATTCTGCATCAGTATCAGAGCTTGTGAAGCTACGTTCAGAATTACGGCAGCTTTATCTGGACTGGCTGGATTTGCTTAATACAAGCAACGTGAGCAGGGATATTACATTCCGAGATGATTTTGTTCCTGTGTTAGGAAAAGAATCAATAGCACAGCTAAAAGGAAGTACTCGTATACGAGCCATTCTTGCTTACCATGCAGCTTTGATTGAGTTGATAACTAAGAATAGCTCTAAGCCTTTTAATTTTTATATTCTTGATACTCCAAAGCAGCACGAAATACATAACAACGACTTGGATTGTTACATCAAAGCCCTTAAGAAGCTGGCAATTGAAGCTGAGGTACAGATCGTTTTTTCCACAACTGAATATCACTACGATGGAGATTTTCAGGATAAAGAGTGGACACCCAAGTTTCCAGGAGAAAAACAAAAAATGTTTCTATCTGGAAATCCAATAGGTAAAGTTAAATCGTAAATTTAGCTGACGCCTACGGCGCACCTGGTTTAGGTGTTAAACACTCAGAAAAAATATGTTAGCGTGCCAAGAAAAAGCCCCCAGCCAGATCATGAACTGACCCCCAATAGTTGGACGGTTCATTCAGCCGGCGCCCAAGGCCTGAGTCCTGTACTGTACGGGGCTCAGGCCTTTTAGTTTCAGCTT
>NZ_SNZJ01000012.1 GCF_004363555.1 Halomonas ventosae
ATAACGTGCGGCTCCATGGGGCCCTGGGCGGAGTCTCCCCCCGGACCTATGAAGCCGCTGCCTGAGAAGGTGTCTACTTTTTCAGGGCCGCATCAGACTTGCAGCTTGCAGCTTGCAGCTTGCAGCTTGCTCCTTGCCCCTTGTAGCTAGAACTTCTCCAGCGTCTCCCGATAGCCGATGAAGTCCTCCCGGCGCCGCTCGATATGGCTGGCGGCAGCGCTGTCGCCCTCTCGCTTGGCGACGTCCTTGGCGACCTCGAGCTGGCGAATGGCTCGGTCGATGCGGCCGGTGAGCTGCAGCTGCTCGGCGCGGGCCAGGTGGCCCCAGGCTTCGCGACCGCTGCGGCCGGCGGCCTCGGCGAGCAGGGTGAACGCCTGCGGGTCCTCGGGGCGGGCGTCGGCCAGCTCACTCAGCACGCGATAGGCCTCGTCGGGGTCGCGCTGCAGCAGCGCCTCGCCCAGCAGTCGGCGCGTCGGCGCGTAGTCCGGCATCAGCCGCAGCTGGCGACGGCTGCGGGAGATGGCCTCGTCGATGCGGCCGGCCTCGAAGGCGACCTGGGCCGCCGAGGCCGGCAGCATCGCCAGGTCGGGCTGTGACCTGGCCAGGTCGTCGAGCGCGTCCAGCGCCCGGTCGGTGCGGCCGGCCCGGCCATCGATCAGCGCGTCCAGGTAGCGCCGGGCCGCCTCCGGCACCTGGTCCTGGGCCAGGCGGGTGCTGGCCTGCTGCGGGTCGCGGTCGTGGATCGTCAGCAGCGCCCTGGCCCTTACCAGCTGATAGTGAAGGTCTCCATCGCGCGGCGCCGTCACCGAGACCTGGTCGGCGCGGGCCTGGGTATCGCTGATGCGTGACTCGGTCACCGGGTGGGTGAGCAGGAACTCCGGGGGATTCCCCCCCTGCAGGCTTACCATGCGCTGCATGGCGCGAAACATCTCCACCATGGCACCCGGCTCATAGCCGGCGTCCGCCATGGCCTGAAGGGCCACGCGGTCGGCCTCCTGCTCGAAGCGCCGCGAGTAGCTCAGCTGGTCCTGGATGAGCGCCGCCTGGGAGCCCATGGCGGCGGCGATACCGGCATCGCCGCCGCCCCCGGCGGCGAGCAGCATGCCGGCGAGCATGGCCGCCATCGCCGGGATCTGGGTCTGCTCGGCGCGAGCCTGGCCGCGGGAATAGTGGCGCTGGGAGAGGTGGCCGAGCTCGTGGGCGACCACCGAGGCCAGCTCGGCCTCGCGTTCGGCGAAGGCGAACAGCCCGGCGTTGACGCCGATCACCCCGCCGGGCACGGCGAAGGCATTCAGCAGGCGGCTCTCCACCAGGGTGACGGCGGTGCGCGCGTCTCCCAGGCCACTGTGGGGCAGCAGGCGGGCGACCAGCGACTCCACGTAGTCCTGGGCGATGGCGTCCTGCCATTCGGGCGCGCGGGCGCGGAACTGGCGCAGCCAGGCGCGGCCCAGCCGGTACTCCTCGCCGCTGATGGCCTGGCTGCCCGCACGAGTCAGGCTGGGTAGCCCGTAGTCGCCTCCGGCATCGATCGTGGGGCTTCGGGTCAGGCCGGGGGCCTCGTAGCGGCCGGGGGACTGGGCCTGGCTCGGCAGGGCAAGCGCCAGGCTCAGGGCGCAGGCGGTGAGGCAGGTTCCGGTTCGACGCAGCATGGCCGTCCTCGTCAAGGGGAGCGCAAGGGGTGGCAGGTACCCAGATGTGACATTGATTCGGCCTGCAAAGTGCCTTTAAATCGCAGGGACTTGCGTGCGGGCCCGTTGCCCGGCACGTCCTATTGTATCTTCCCGGGAGACACCATGGCGCTGCAACCCGATGACCTGCTCGATGCCCGCGGTCTTCCCTGCCCCCTGCCGCTGCTCAAGGCCAAGCAGGCGCTTTCGCGCCTCGCGCCCGGCCAGTTGCTGGAGGTCATGGCCACCGATGCGGGCTCCTGGCGCGACTTCGAGACCTTCGTGGCCCAGAGCGTGCACGAGATGCCGGCCAGGGAGGAGTGCGGTGACGTTTACCACTACTGGATCCGCAAGGGCGGGGAGCCGGCTCCATGACCCTGAGGTCGGTCTTCAGGAGCTGGATCGATCACTACTTCTCGGACGAGGAGGCGGTGATCCTGCTGGTGGTGCTGGTGCTGGGCTTCGCCGTGGTGATCCTGTTCGGACGCATGCTGGCGCCCTTCCTCATCGCCCTGGTGGTGGCCTTCCTGCTGCAGGGGCCGGTGAGCTGGATGGAGCGGCGCAGGATGCCGCGCCTGCTGGCGGTGTTCGTGGTGTTCCTGGCCTTCATCGGGGTGCTGCTGGCGCTGGCCTTCATCCTGATGCCGTTGATCTGGAACCAGCTGGTGGGGCTGGTCCAGGAGGCGCCGCGCATGTTCGCCAGTGGCCAGCAGCTGCTGGATGATCTCCAGGCCCGCTATCCCAACCTGGTTACCCCCGACCAGATGCAGAACTGGATCGACGTGGCCGGCCGCGAGGTGACCCAGCTCGGCCAGCGGGCCCTGACCCTGTCGCTGGCCTCGCTGGGCAACGTCCTGACGCTGATCGTCTACCTGATCCTGGTGCCGATCCTGGTGTTCTTCATGCTCAAGGATCGCGACCGCCTGGTGGGCTTCACCGTCTCGCTGCTGCCCCAGCGGCGCGAGCTGATGACCCGCGTCTGGGAGGAGATGGACGACCAGATCGCCAACTACGTGCGCGGCAAGTTCATCGAGATCATCATCGTCGGCACCGTGGCCTTCTTCACCTTCGCCTACTTCGGGCTCCCCTACACGGCGCTGCTGGCGGTGGTGGTGGGCCTCTCGGTGCTGGTGCCCTATATCGGGGCGGCGGTGACCACCCTGCCGGTGGCGGCGGTGGCCGGCTTCCACTTCGGCCTGACGGACGAGTTCCTCTACGTGCTGGTCGCCTATGGCGTGCTGCAGGCCCTGGACGGCAACGTCCTGTCGCCGATCCTGTTCTCCGAGGCAGTCAACATCCACCCGGTATCGATCATCCTGGCGATCCTCTTCTTCGGCGGGATCTGGGGCTTCTGGGGGGTCTTCTTCGCCATTCCCCTGGCGACCCTGCTCAAGGCGCTGGTCTACGCCTGGCCGCGCGGCATCAAGCAGCGCCACCGGCAGGAGGCGGCCGAGACGCCCGCCGAATCGTGAGCGTCCCGGGGCGTGGGCGATCGTCCGCGCGGATCGACATGAGAGAGGGGGTCAGCCGGCGTGCAAGGCCTGGGCGGCGTCCAGCACCTCCTCGACGTGGCCCTTGACCTTGACGCCGCGCCACTCGCGGGCGAGCTTGCCGTCGGCGTCGATCAGGAAGGTACTGCGCTCGATCCCCAGGTGCTCCTTGCCGTAGAGCTTCTTGAGCTTGATGACGTCGAAGAGCTGGCAGAGTGTCTCGTCCTTGTCGGAGATCAGCGCGAAGTTGAAGCCCTGCTTGGCCTTGAAGTTCTCCTGGGCGCGGATGCCGTCCCGGGAGACGCCGAGGATCACGGTGTTGGCGGCGTCGAAGGCCTCCTTGCGGTCGCGAAAGTCTCCGCCCTCGGTGGTGCACCCAGGGGTGCTGGCCTTGGGGTAGAAGTAGATCACCACCTGTTTCCCCTTCAGCTCGGAGAGGGTGACGGTCGTGTCGCCGGTGGCAGTGGCGGTGAAGTCCGGAACGGGCTCGCCGAGGCTGACGCTCATGGTCGTGCTCCTGTCGTGGGTGAGGGAAGGAGCCCCGATTACACGCAACCCGCGGCGAACTGTAAAGTCGCGGCTGTACAGGCTGTCGAGGCCTGAGTACCATTTGGCCCCTGGCACCGGGGCGTTGCCCGAGGTCCCCGAGACCGCGAATGCAGGCGAATCGAGAGGAATCGAGAGGATGATCACTGGCAGTATCGTCGCGCTGGCGACGCCGATGAAGGTGAACGGCGATATCGACTGGGAGGCCCTGCGCCGACTGGTGCACTTTCATCTCGACAACGGCACCGATGCGATCGTGGCGGCCGGCACCACCGGCGAGCCGACCACCATGTCGTTCGCCGAGCACTTCGATGTCATCCGCACCGTGGTGGAGGAGGTGAACGGGCGCATCCCGGTCATCGCCGGCACCGGCTCCAACAATACCACCGAGGCGGTGGAACTGGCCCGCTACGCCAGCGAGGTCGGGGCAGACTGCTGCCTGACCGTGGCGCCCTACTACAACAAGCCCACCCAGGAAGGGCTCTACCGGCACTTCAAGGCCATCGCCGAGAGCAGCGACCTGCCGGTGATCCTCTACAACGTGCCGGGGCGTACCTGCTCGGACATCTACAACGAGACCGTGCTGCGCCTGGCCGAGGTCGACAAGATCATCGGACTCAAGGACGCCACCGGCAACCTGGAGCGCGCCGAGGACCTGATCGCGCGCCTCAAGGGCAGCGGCTTCATGCTCTATTCCGGGGATGACGCCACCGCCTGCGACTTCATGCTGATGGGCGGCCATGGTGACATCTCGGTGACGGCCAACGTGGCGCCGAAGGCCATGCACGAGCTGTGCAGTGCCGCCGTGTCCGGGGATGCCGACCGGGCCCACCAGATCAACACCCGCCTGATGCCGCTGCACACCAACCTGGGGATCGAGTCCAACCCGATCCCGGTCAAGTGGGCGCTCTACCGCATGGGCCACATCGAGCCCGGCATCCGGCTGCCGCTGACCTGGCTCTCCGAGAAGTATCACTCCACCGTCAGCGAGGCCCTGCAGCTGGCGGGCCTGATCGACGACTGAGCGGTGCCCGGCACCGCACCCTGCACAACTCTAGGCAAGGTGGACGCATGAACTCTGCGCTGAAATGGATGCCGCTGGTGGCGGTGATCGCCCTGGCCACGGCCGGCTGTGCCCGTGATGGCTTCTACCATGATCGCAACCTCGACTACGGCGATGCCGAGGAGAATGCGCCCCTGGTGCTGCCGGAGGGCCGCGATGCCGAGCGCTACCGGGATGCCATGCCCGTCCCCGAGGTGAGTGGTACGCGGCCTGCCGAGGAGGGCGTGGTCGAGGCACCGCTCCCCCAGGCCCTGTCGCCCGGGGGCAGCCTGGAGCGCGGCTATGTCGAGCGCCGCGCGGTCGGCGACGAGCGCTGGCTGGTGGTGGGCGCCGAACCGGCAACGGTCTGGCCGGAGCTCGAGCGCTTCGTGCTCAGCCGCGACCTGACCGTCACCGCCAGCGATTCCCGCCGTGGCATCCTGGAAACCGACCAGGCCAGGTTCAGTGTCCGCCCGGCGCTGCGCAGCGGCGACAGCGAGATTCGCTGCGAGCAGGGTGGGACCACCCAGGCCGCCTGCCTGACGGCGCTGGAACGCCACTTCGAGGCACGCAGCATGTCGCCGAGCGCCGCCTCGCTGGCCGCCCAGCGGCCCGACGCCCAGAATCGCGCCAGGTTCGAGCAGCGTGGTGACGACTGGCAGGTGATCCTGCCCTTCGCGGCGGACCGTCTGTGGGCCGAACTCAGCCACCAGCTGGAACGCGACTTCGCGGTCGAGGGGCGTCGCGAGCTGCTCGAGCGCGACCCCGCGTCGCGCAGCTTCCTGGTGGGATACCTGACCCGGAGCGAGCGGGAGCGGGGCCTGTTGCGCTCGCTTGCGACCCTCAATCTGGGCGAGTCGACCCGGCAGGTGCGCCTGGTGCTGGAGCCCCGTGGACCCGAGGAGACCGTGCTCAGGGCTCAGGGTGCCGGCGAGGAAGCGCTCTCCACCGAGGACCAGCGCGAGCTGCTCGAGCGGGTGGCGGGCCTGCTGCGCTGATGAGCGGTACGGTGCCGGGTGGGCGCGGGCGCCTCTCCTTCGCCTCCCTGGGCAGCGGCAGCAAGGGCAACGCCACCCTGGTCAGCGACGGCGAGACGCACCTGCTGGTCGACTGCGGTTTCACCCTGCGCGAGACCGAGCGCCGCCTGGCCCGGCTGGGTCTGCATCCCCGCCAGCTCGATGCGCTGCTGGTGACCCACGAGCATGGCGACCACGTGCGGGGCGTCGGCCCCCTGGCCCGCCGCCACGGACTGCCGGTCTACCTGACGCCGGGGACCTGGCTGTCGGGTCGGCTCGGCGAGCTGCCGCACCGTCACTGGATCACCCCCCAGGCCCGGTTCGCGGTCAAGGGGCTGACCATCGACCCGGTCACCGTGCCCCATGACGCCCGGGAGCCGGTGCAGTTTCGCATCGACGCCGGCGAACGACGCCTCGGCCTGCTCACCGACCTGGGGCATCCCAGCGCGCATGTGGTCGAGGCCTTCACCGGCTGCGACGGCCTGGTGCTGGAGTGCAACCACGACCCGCGGATGCTCGCCGAGGGGCCCTATCCCGCCAGCCTCAAGCGACGCGTCGGCGGTGACTGGGGGCACCTGGCCAACGGCCAGGCGGCCTGGCTGCTGGCCCGGCTGGGGCTCGACCGCCTGCAGCGCATCGTCTGCTCCCATCTCTCCGAACACAACAACCGCCCCGAGCTGGCCCTGGAGGCCCTGGTGCCGCTGCTCGACGGCGACGAATCCCGGCTGAGGATCGCCGCCCAGGACGCTGGCCTGGCCTGGCAGACCCTCGGCTGAACGACCATCCTGATCCGTATCCGCGCCTCTGGAGGCTCCCCATGGAAAAGCGTCAAGAACTCTATGCCGGCAAGGCCAAGTCGGTCCATGCCACCGATGACCCCGATCGCCTGATCCTGACCTTCCGCGACGACACCAGCGCCTTCGACGGCGAGCGCATGGAATCGCTGGCCCGCAAGGGCATGGTCAACAACCGCTTCAATGCCTTCATCATGGAGAAGCTGCAGGCGGCGGGCATCCCCACCCATTTCGACCGCCGCCTCTCGGACACCGAGAGCCTGGTCAAGAACCTCGAGATGATCCCGGTCGAGTGCGTGGTGCGCAACATCGCCGCCGGCGGCCTGGTCAAGCGCCTTGGCGTGGAGGAGGGCCAGGCGCTCGACCCGCCCACCTTCGAGCTGTTCCTCAAGAACGATGCCCTGCACGACCCCATGATCAACGAGTCGCTGGCCGAGACCTTCGGCTGGGCGACCCCCGAGCAGCTGGCCGAGATGAAGACGCTCACCTTCCGCGTCAACGAGGTGCTCAAGGCGCTGTTCGCCGAGGGGGGCCTGCTGCTGGTGGACTACAAGCTGGAGTTCGGCCTGTTCAAGGGCGAGATCGTGCTGGGCGACGAGTTCTCCCCGGACGGCTGCCGCCTGTGGGACGCCAAGACCCGCGAGAAGCTCGACAAGGACCGCTTCCGCCAGGGGCTGGGCGGGGTGATCGAGGCCTACGAGGAGGTGGGCAAACGGATCGGCATCGACTTCGACTGATTGATGCTGCCCCTGTGATGCGAGAAGGGCCCCGCGGGGCCCTTCGTCATGTCCGGCCTTCGGACGAGAGGACCTCGACCACCCTCAGGGTCGTGGGGCCGGTCTGTTCCTGCAGTGCCCGGAAGCGCACGTCCACGTCGCGCAGCCGCACCCCGTAGATCCGTGTCTCGGCGCCGTGGCGGTAGGCGGGGCGCGGGTCCTGGGCCAGCACCTGGAGGATCAGTTCTCGCAGCGAGTCACCGTCGGGGCGCCGGGCCAGCACCGCCTCCGCCTCGGACGAGAGGCTGACCGCCAGGGTCGGCGGCGCCTCGGGGGCGAAGCCGGCGCGGGCCTCGGGACGGGACTCCGCCCAGGGCAGGTAGGGCTTGATGTCGAGCACCGGAGTGCCGTCGACCAGGTCGGCGCCGCGAAGCCGCAGGCGCACGCCGTGTGAGGCGTCGATCTCGACCAGCTCCACCAGCGACAGCCCCAGGCGGTTGGGCCGATGGGTGCTGCGGCTGGCGAAGACCCCCACCTTGGCGTTGCCGCCCAGGCGCGGCGGGCGCACCAGCGGCGCCCAGCGTTCGGGACTCTGGTGGAAGACGAAGGTCAGCCAGAGGTGGCTGAAGGCCGTGAGGCCTCTCACCGCCAGCGGGTCGTCGAAGGGCGGGACCAGCACCAGGGACGCCCGGGCCGCCGTTGCCAGGCCCGGCTGGCGCGGGATGCCGAACTTGTCCGGGAAGTCGCTCTCGATGATGCCGATGGGCGTCAGCTGGAAGGCATCGGGTGGGGTGGGACGGTCGTTCATGGCATATCCTGAGAGTGACCACCCGCAGGGCTTGGCCCCGCGGCGTGGCTTGGGTAGTCTGCTGGGCCGGTCATCATTTCAGGAAGGTCTCACATGCGTCTTGCCGATATCGACACCGGCCCCGCGCCGGCCGAGCCGCCGCCCGCCGGGCGCCGCCGTGGGCCGCGAATCGTCTATCGCACGGCCCGCGCCCGGGACGCCGCGGACCAGGCCGAGGTCTTCCACCACGCCGTGATGCAGGGCGCGGCGGGTCACTATTCGCTGGTCGAGCGCGAGGCCTGGGCGACAGCGCTGCCCCGGGATGGCAGTGCCTGGGCGGCCCGCCAGGCGCTCTACACCACCCTGGTCGCTGACTGCGAGGGCCGCTGCGTGGGCTTCCTGGAACTGGACATGCCCCGCGGGCGGATCGAGACCCTCTATGTCTGGCCGTCGCTCGGACGGCGCGGGATCGGCTCGACCCTGCTGGTGCATGCCGAGCGCCTGCTCCTCGAGCAGGGCGTGACTCGGGCCGCCATCGAGGCCAGCGCCATGCTGGTCGAGGGTCTGGTGCACCGTGGCTGGCAGCGGCTTGGCGACGACTGGGTCGAGCGCGGCGGCGAGCGGCTCTACCGCCAGCGGCTCGAGAAGCGGCTGGTCGCCGTCGAGACCTGAGGGGGCCCTCAGGCCTGCTGCTCTACGATCCGCATTGACAGGTCGATGGCCCTGACATCCTTGGTCAGGGCGCCGCTGGAGATGCAGTCCACGCCGGTCTCGGCGATGGCACGCAGGGTGCCCTCGTCGACGTTGCCTGAGGCCTCCAGGGTGGCGCGCCCGGCGGTGCGACGCACCGCCTCGCGCATGTCGTCGAGGCTGAAGTTGTCGAGCATGATCACGTCGGCCCCGGCGGCGAGCGCCAGGTCCAGCTCCTCGAAGGTTTCCACCTCCACCTCCACCGGCAGGTCGCGGGCGATGTCGCGGGCCTCTTTCACCGCCGCCTCGATGCCGCCGCAGGCCGCGATGTGGTTCTCCTTGATCAGGAAGGCGTCGTAGAGCCCAATACGGTGGTTGTGACCGCCGCCGCAGGTCACCGCGTACTTCTGGGCGAGCCTCAGCCCGGGCAGGGTCTTGCGGGTGTCCAGCATGCGCACGCCGGTCCCCTCGAGCAGGTCCACGTAGTGGCGGGTGCGGGTCGCCGTGGCGGAGAGCGTCTGCAGCAGGTTGAGCGCGGCCCGCTCCCCGGTAAGCAGGCTGCGCGCCGGCCCCTCCAGCTCGAGGAAGGCCTGACCGGGCGAAAGGTGGTCGCCGTCGGCGGCCTGCCAGTGCAGGGCGACCCGGGCATCGAGGCGCCGGAACAGCTCGTCGACCCAGGCCACGCCACACAGCACCGCCGCCTCGCGGGTGATCACCCGGGCCCGGGCCATCTGCTTCTCGGGCACCAGCTGGGCGGTGATGTCACCGGGGCCGACGTCCTCGGCCAGCAGCCGGGCGGCACTGTCACGGATCTCTTCGGCAAGGGCGTCCTGATAATGCATGTCGGGTCCATCTCTGTGCGGGGAAGCTTGAGGCGGTCATTATAGGGAAACCCATGCATCGACGTCAGGGAAAAACCATGCGCATCGACGACGGCTGGCTGCCAGGCGCCCGGCACCTTCCCTCGCCCAACCAGGACGCCCGCCCGTCCGGGGAGGTCTCGCTGCTGCTGCTGCACGCCATCAGCCTGCCGCCCGGGGTCTTCGGGGGCGAGCATATCGAGCGGCTCTTCACCAACCGGCTCGACCCCGAGGCACACCCCTTCTTCGCGACCATCGCCGGGCTGCGCGTCTCGGCCCACCTGCTGATCCGCCGCGACGGGGAGTGCGTGCAGTTCGTGCCCTTCCAGGCGCGAGCCTGGCATGCCGGCCGCTCGCGATGGCGGGACGGCGGGCGCGAGCGGCGGGCGCTGAACGACTTCGCCGTGGGCATCGAGCTGGAGGGAGACGAGGTGAGCCCCTACAGCGGTGCCCAGTACCGGGCCCTCGCGGCCGTCACCCTTGCCCTGCTGGCGGCCTACCCGGCCCTCGACGAGACGCGCATCACCAGCCATGCCCGGGTGGCGCCGCTGCGCAAGAGCGACCCGGGGCCCGCCTTCGACTGGGCCTACTTTCGCCAGGAAGTGGAAAGAATACGTTTCCGAGGGTGCCCGGGAAGCCTTGCCGATCACGCCTGAATGGCACGCTTGCTTCATACGGTAGTTTAGCTACAACTTCCTGAGCGGGCCCGGATTCGACGCCGTGGGGTCACGTAATCCCCTGTGTTGCGGTGCAATACAGATTATGTGAAAACTATTTCCATTCTATCTTGAATTGGCAGGGCCCGGCGTTTACGGTATCTTCGCGCCAACGGCAGTCGCACATCACACCACCTTGTAAAACAACTACAGGCCTGACGCGTTCGGTCTGCACGTCCGAACATGAGCGCCACTCGCCCCTCTGCGGGGCTGTAGTCCCCACCGTCATTCGGAGAGACGTCTATGAGTCTGGAATCAAGAGAAGATCTCGATCCGGTCGAAACCACGGAATGGCTGGATTCCCTGGAGTCGGTCCTGGATCGCGAGGGCGAGGATCGTGCCCGGTACCTGATGACGCGCCTGGCCGACCGCGTGCGTCGCGATGGCATGCAGGTGCCCTTCTCGGTGACCACCCCGCATCGCAACACCATTCCGGTGCACCGCGAGGCGCCGATGCCGGGTGATCTCTTCATGGAGCGTCGCATCCGTTCGCTGATCCGCTACAACGCCATCGCCCAGGTGATCCGCAACAATCGCGCGAACCCGGGGCTGGGTGGTCATATCGCCAGTTTCATGTCGGCGGCGACCCTCTATGACGTGGGCTTCAACCACTTCTTCCGCGCCCCCAACGGCGACTTCGAGGGCGACCTGGTCTACATCCAGGGCCATGTGGCGCCGGGCGTCTATGCCCGTGCCTACCTGGAAGGGCGTCTCACCGAGGACCAGATGGACAAGTACCGTCAGGAGGTGGATGGCGACGGTCTCTCGTCCTATCCGCACCCCTGGCTGATGCCGGACTTCTGGCAGTTCCCCACGGTGTCCATGGGCCTTGGCCCCATCCAGGCCATCTACCAGGCCCACGTGATGAAGTACCTGGATTCCCGTGAGCTCAAGGACATGCACGATCGCAAGATCTGGTGCTTCATGGGCGACGGCGAGTGCGACGAGCCGGAATCCCTGGGGGCCATCCACCTGGCCAGCCGCGAGAAGCTCGACAACCTGATCTTCGTCGTCAACTGCAACCTGCAGCGCCTGGACGGCCCGGTGCGCGGCAACTCGCGCATCATGGACGAGCTCGAGGGCGTGTTCCGCGGCGCCGGCTGGAACGTCCTCAAGGTCGTCTGGGGCCGCCTCTGGGACCCGCTCTTCGAGAAGGACAAGAAGGGCATCCTGCAGAAGCGCATGGACGAGGCGGTCGACGGCGAGTACCAGAACTACAAGGCCAACGGCGGCGCCTATACCAAGGAGCACTTCTTCGGCAAGTACCCGGAAACCGCCGAGATGGTCAAGGACATGTCCGACGAGGACGTCTGGAAGCTCAACCGCGGCGGCCATGATCCCTTCAAGGTGTACGCGGCCTACCACGAGGCGACCCAGAACGCCAACGGCCGGCCCACCGTGATCCTGGCGCACACCGTCAAGGGCTACGGCATGGGCGGCGGCGACGGCGAGGCCGCCAACGAGGCCCACCAGGTCAAGACCATGGAGTACGAGGCGCTGCGCACCTTCCGCGACCGCTTCGGCATCCCGCTCACCGACGAGCAGCTCAAGGAAGTTCCCTACTACAAGCCGGAAGACGATACGCCGGAGATGAAGTACATGCATCTCCAGCGCGAGCGCCTGGGTGGCTACCTGCCGGCGCGCCGCAATGACTTCGAGGCGCTGCCGATCCCGGCCCTCGAGGACAAGACCTTCGCCTCGCAGACCGGCGGCTCCAAGGGGCGCGAGGTCTCCACCACCATGGCCTTCGTGCGCATCCTCAACGGCCTGGTCAAGGACAAGAAGATCGGCGAGCGCGTGGTGCCGATCATTCCCGACGAGGCCCGCACCTTCGGCATGGAGGGCATGTTCCGCCAGCTCGGCATCTACACCTCCGAGGGGCAGAAGTACGAGCCGGTGGACAAGGGGCAGATCATGTTCTATCGCGAGGATCAGAAGGGCCAGATCCTCGAGGAGGGCATCACCGAGGCCGGCGCCATGTCGGCGTGGATCGCCGCCGCGACCTCCTACTCGAACAACGCCACGACGCTGCTGCCGTTCTACGTCTACTACTCGATGTTCGGCTTCCAGCGCATCGGCGACCTGGCCTGGGCGGCCGGCGACATGCAGGCCCGCGGCTTCCTGGTCGGTGGCACCGCCGGGCGCACCACCCTCAACGGCGAGGGGCTGCAGCACCAGGATGGCCACAGCCACCTGCAGGCCTCGATGATTCCCAATTGCCGCAGCTACGATCCCACCTATGCCCACGAGGTGGCGGTGATCGTCCAGGACGGCCTGAAGCGCATGTTCACCGACAAGGAGAACTGCTTCTACTACCTGACGGTGATGAACGAGAACTACGAGCACCCGGCCCTCGACGAGGTACCCGCCGACGACATCATCAAGGGCATGTACCTGCTGCGCGAGACGCAGGGCGACAAGGGCCGCGTGCAGCTGCTGGGTTGCGGCACCATCCTGCGCGAGGTCGAGGCCGCCGCCGAGATGCTCGCCGAGGAGTGGGGCGTGGGCGCCGACATCTGGAGCGTCACCAGCTTCAACGAGCTGCGTCGCGAGGCCCTGGAGATCGACCGCCAGGCCTTCATCAACCCCGAGGCCGAGCCGGGCAAGCCCCACGTCACCGCCTGCCTGGAAGGCCGCAAGGGTCCGGCGATCGCCTCCACCGACTACATGAAGCTGTTCGCCGACCAGGTCCGCGCCTGGGTGCCGACCGACTACCATGTACTGGGGACCGACGGCTTCGGTCGCTCCGATACCCGCGAGAAGCTGCGTGCCTTCTTCGAGGTCGACCGCCGCTTCGTGACCGTGGCCGCGCTCAAGGCGCTGGCCGACCGTGGCGAGCTGGATCGCAAGGTCGTCGGCGAGGCGCTCAAGAAGTACGGCATCGACCCGGCCAAGCCCAACCCGCTTGAGGTGTGAGGCGCCGACCGACTGATCCGGTGGCATGGCGGGCCCGCGGGGCCCGCCCCCGTCAAGAGTTTGAAGGAGCGCGACCTTGAGTAGCGAAATCATCAAAGTTCCGGACATCGGTGGCGATACCGATGTGGAAATCATCGAGATCGCGGTGGCCGAGGGCGACGTCATCGCCCCCGAGGACACCCTGATCACGCTGGAGTCCGACAAGGCCAGCATGGACGTGCCGGCGCCGAAGGGCGGCAAGGTGCTGAAGGTGCTGGTCAAGGAGGGCGACACCGTCTCCGAGGGCGACGACATCGTCGAGATCGAGGTCGAGGGCAGCGGCGAGGCCGAGGAGAAGCGCGAGGCCTCCGAGGCGCAGCAGGAACCCGAGTCGGCGCCCGAACCGGCCCCGGAGAAGCCCGCCGTCAGTAGCGGGGGCGGCGGCAAGCGCACCGTGGAGGTCAAGGTCCCCGACCTGGGTGGCTCCGCGGATGTGGAGATCATCGAGGTGGCGGTGGCCGAGGGCGACGAGGTGGCCGCCGAGGATACGCTGATCACCCTGGAGTCCGACAAGGCCTCCATGGACGTGCCGAGCCCCCATGCCGGCAAGCTGGTCTCGCTCACCGTCAAGGAGGGGGACACCGTCTCCGAGGGCGACGTCATCGGCACCATGGAGATCGGGGACGAGGGGAGCGGCGAGCCCGAGCCCGCCGCCGAGTCGGCGCCCGAGCCGGCCGCGAGCGCCCCGCAGGCGTCGGCCCCGGCCGAGGAGGAGGGTGCCGGCAGTGGCGAGCCGGAGCGCAAGGAGGTCCGCGTCCCTGACCTCTCCGGCTCCGCCGACGTGCCGATCATCGAGATTGCCGCCAGCGTCGGTGACGAGGTCGACGAGGAGGACCCTCTGATCACCCTGGAGTCCGACAAGGCCTCCATGGACGTGCCCAGCCCCTACAAGGGCAAGCTGCTCGAGCTGACCGTGAAGGAGGGGGATACCGTCTCCGAGGGCGACCTGATCGGCTACATCGAGGTGGCTGGCAGCAAGCCCGCCGCCCAGCCGGCGGCGAAGCAGCCCGAGCAGAAGGCGGCGCCGAAGGCCGAGGCACCGACGGAAACGCCCGCCGGCTCGCCGAGCCCCGAGGCCCAGATGGCGGCCCACAAGCCCCGTGACGGCAAGCTGGTGCATGCCGGCCCGGCGGTGCGCATGCTGGCCCGTGAGCTGGGCGTCGACCTGGGGCTGGTCAGGCCCAGCGGCCCCAAGGAGCGCGTCCTCAAGGAGGACGTCCACGCCTACGTCAAGCAGGTGATGGACGGCAAGGCCAGCACACCCGCGGCAGCGGCTCCGCCGGCGGCAGCCGGGGGCGGCATCCCGCCGATCCCGGACCAGGACTTCAGCCAGTTCGGCGAGGTGGAAGAGAAGCCCATGGGGCGCCTGATGAAGATGGGCGCCACCAACCTGCACCGCAGCTGGGTCAACCTGCCCCACGTCACCCAGTTCGACGAGGCGGACATCAGCGAGCTGGAGGCCTTCCGCAAGTCGATGAAGGCCGAGGCCGAGGCCCAGGGCGCCAAGCTCACGCCGCTGCCCTTCCTGATCAAGGCCTGCGCCTTCGCGCTGCAGAAGTTCCCGCAGTTCAATGTCAGCCTGAAGAGCGACGGCGAGACGGTGGTGCACAAGAAGTACGTGCATATCGGCGTCGCCGTGGACACCCCGGACGGCCTGATGGTGCCGGTGATCCGCGATGCCGACCGCAAGTCGCTGATCGAGCTGGCCAAGGAGTCCGTGGAGCTGGCCAAGAAGGCGCAGTCGAAGAAGCTCAAGCGCGAGGAGATGACCGGTGGCTGCTTCACCATCTCCAGCCTGGGCTCCATCGGCGGCACCGCCTTCACGCCGATCGTCAACGCCCCGGAGGTGGCCATCCTCGGCATCTCCAAGGCCTCGATGAAGCCGGTGTGGGATGGCCAGGCCTTCCAGCCGCGGTTGATGATGCCGCTGTGTCTCTCCTATGACCACCGGGCGGTCAACGGCGCCGATGCGGCGCGCTTCACCGCCTTCCTGGGCCAGGTGCTGACGGATATCCGTCGCCTGCTGCTGTAGGGCTGCCATCCTGCCTGGTACGACGGCGCCGCAAGGCGCCGTCGTCCGTTATGGCGGGCTCGACCCCCGGGGCAGACCAAAGTGCTATTTGGCTGCCACAAGGTTGATACGCCGACCTTTTTTCCGCTTTTGGCGGCCTGTCGGCGGTCACTTCGCTTGTCTGGGCCTGACGGCACGGTTATCGTTCGGGTCTTTCCTTTCCCCGTGTACGAGATTCACACTTCAAGGAGCAGTCAGATGCGTTTGATCCTGTTGGGCGCCCCCGGTGCCGGCAAGGGCACCCAGGCCCAGTTCATCTGCGAGCGGTTCAATATCCCGCAGATCTCCACCGGCGACATGCTGCGCGCCGCGGTGAAGGCGGGCAGCGAACTGGGGCTCAAGGTCAAGGAGATCATGAACAGCGGCGGCCTGGTGTCCGACGACATCATCATCGCCCTGGTCAAGGAGCGCATCAGCCAGCCCGACTGCGCCAACGGCTTCCTGTTCGACGGCTTCCCGCGCACCATCCCCCAGGCTCAGGCCATGAAGGATGCCGAGGTGAAGATCGATCATGTGCTGGAGATCGCCGTGGACGACGAGGAGATCGTCAAGCGCCTGGCGGGTCGCCGCGTGCATCCGGGCTCCGGCCGTGTCTATCACCTCGAGTACCAGCCGCCGAAGGAAGAGGGCAAGGACGACGTCACCGGCGAGTCGCTGATCCAGCGTGACGACGACCGCGAGTCCACCGTGCGCAACCGCCTGGCGGTCTACCACGAGCAGACCGCGCCGCTGGTCGACTACTACCGGCAGTGGGCCAAGGAGGACCCCGAGGCGGCGCCGGAATACCATCGCGTCGAAGGGGTGGGCAGCATCGACGACATCACCGCTCAGGTGATCGAGGCGCTGGAAGGCTGAGCCCCACGCTACACCGCCCCTTGACGAAGGCCCGCCATGCGCGGGCCTTCGTCGTTGGCGATGGCGCGCGTATAATGCCCCGACATTTTCCGCCGCGACCTCTTGCCCATGCCGATCCTGCTGGCCCTGGATGCCTCCTCGAGCGCCTGTTCCGCCGCCCTGCTGCGCCGCCGTGAAGGCCTCGACGACGAACTGATCTCTCGCTTCGCCCTGACCCCGAGGGAGCACACCCGGCGGCTGCTGCCGATGGTCGACGAGGTGCTCGCCGAGGCCGGCCTGCCGGCCTCGGCGCTGGATGCCGTGGCCTATGGCAGGGGGCCGGGCTCCTTCACCGGCCTGCGCATCGCCGCGGGGGTCGCCCAGGGGCTCGCCTTCGGCCTCGACCGGCCGCTGGTCGGTGTCTCGACCCTCGAGGCGCTGGCGCTGGGCGCCCATCGTCGCCACCACTACCGCTGGCTGATCACCGCCCTGGATGCCCGCATGGGCGAGATCTACGTGGCGGCCTGGCAGTGCCGCGATGGTGCGCCCGTAGCGCTGACCGAGGAGGCGGTGATGCCGCCGGCGCGGCTGCGCCTGCCTGTCGGCCATGACGACCACGACTGGGTCGGCATCGGCACCGGCTGGCGCCTGTGGGACCAGATGCCTGCCGAGGTGCAGGCCGGCATGGGGCTCTGCCTGGCCGAGCCGGAGGCCGATGCCGCCGACATGGCCCTGCTGGCACTCCGCGACTTCGTGGCCGGCGAGGGCCGGCCACCCCACGAGGTGCAGCCGGTCTACCTGCGCGACCGGGTCGCCTGGCAGAAGGGCCGATGAGGCCTGCCGTGCCGGTGGGGGTGGCGGACCCGGCCCTCGCCGCGCGCCTCGGCCTGCCCCGGGCCGGGGAGGGCGAGGCCGAGCTGCTGCTGGTCCACCAGGGCGACCGCCTGGTGCTGGCCGGTGATCCGAAGCGCTATGGCCATCCGCTGGCGGTGGACTTCGTCGCCGGTCGCGCCGCCCATCGCCGCCGCTTCGGCGGCGGGCGTGGCCAGCTGGTGGCCCGCGCCTGCGGCCTGGCCAGGGGCGTCACGCCCTCGGTGGTGGATGCCACCGCGGGGCTGGGGCGCGACGCCTTCGTGCTGGCAAGCCTGGGGGCCGAGGTGCTGCTGGTCGAGCGGGTCGCGGTGATCCTGGCGCTGCTGGAGGACGGCCTGGCGCGGGCGCGGCGCGATCCCGAGATCGGCGAGATCGCCGCGCGCATGGCGCTGGTCCACGGCGACGCGACCCATGGGCTGGAGGCGCTGGTGGCGAGCGGCCCCGTGGTGCCCCAGGTGATCCACCTGGACCCCATGTTCCCCCACCGCGACAAGTCCGCGCTGGTCAAGAAGGAGATGCGGCTCTTCCGCACCCTGGCCGGCGATGACCCGGATGCCCCGCGGCTGCTGGAGGCGGCACTGGACGTGGCGACCCATCGGGTGGTGGTCAAGCGGCCGCGCAAGGCGCCGCCCATCGAGGGGCCCTCGCCGCGCCACGTCATCGAGGACAGGACCAGTCGCTACGACCTCTACGTCCACCGCCGCCTGGAGGCCTGAACTCAGCCCGCTTCCGGGCGACTGATCAGCTGCAGCCGGTGGCGCAGTGCCGGGTCGAACAGCGCCCGGCTCCGCTGGGCCGCCTCGCGCAGGCGGTCATCGAACACCAGGCGGCCGTTCTCGGCGTGAAGCCATCCCTGCGCCTCCAGGCTCTCCACCAGGCCGGAGAACAGCCGGGTATCGAAGAATTCCGGTGCATCCAGCCCCGAAAGCAGGGCCAGCCGCTCGGCGAGCTCGCGGCTGCGCGCGGTCAGCTCGTCGGCCGTGAAGTGCCCCGAGGCCTCGCTCAACAGCACCGACAGCAGCAGGTAGCCGCGCTCGAGCGACGGCTGCATCAGCCCCCCGAGCATGCCCAGCTGCTCCCCGGCTTCCAGGGACTCCCGGGGCCGTCGCCAGCGCCCGCCCTCGGCTTCCAGCAGCCCCGCCTCGACCAGTGCCGCGAGCATATCGGCCAGGTCCTCGCGCAGCGAGGCCGGGGAGTCGATCATCAGCTCGCGGGTGAGGATCGGCCAGCCGGGGGCGAGCAGGGCCACCAGGCCATCCAGGTTATGGCAGGCCTGGTGGCGGAACGCGAAGGCGGTGAGCCCGGCGAGGGCGAAGAGGTGCAGCACGTTGTTGCGGTACCAGCCCAGCAGGCCGGCCTGGCGGCCGTCGGCGACGATGATGTCGCCCAGCGGGTGCGGGCGGCGCTTGACCATCCCCAGGGCGAGGACCCGCTCGAGCCAGGCGTCGGGGGTGCCCTCCGGCAGGCTGACATGTCTGCCGCCCGGGAGACGTCGCTGGAGGGTCACCAGCAGCACCAGCTGGCGCTTGAGCAGGCTGGCCTCGATGGCATGGTGGGGGGTGGCCAGTAGCACCAGGGCCACCAGGTTGACCGGGTTGAGGGCCGCGGCCGCGTTGATGCGCCGCGAGAGGATCTCGCCGAGGCGGGGCACGGCCCGGGCGAGCCAGGGCGGTCGCGGGTCGTCGAGTCGTCGCCAGCCGGGCACCTCGGCGTCGAGGAAGGCCGGGAGCGACAGGGGCTCGCCGATGTTCACGGTGACCTGCCCGAAGGGCTGGCGCAGCCGGCCGAGCACCCGCAGCAGGCCCCAGGGGCTCTCCTTGCGCTTCCTGCCGCCGTGCAGCTCGCGCTGGTAGCTGCCGCTCTCGAGGATCCGCTCGTAGCCGATGTAGATCGGCACGAACACCAGCGGCTGGCCGCCGCCGCGTGCGCCGCGCAGGTAGGAGCGCAGGGTCATCGAGAGCATGCCGGGCCGGGCGGGCAGCATGCGGCCACTGCGCGAACGTCCTCCCTCGATGAAGTACTCCAGCGGGTGGCCGCGGGCGATCAGGCGGTGCAGGTACTCGTTGAACACGGTGGCATAGAGGCGGTTGTCGCGGAAGCTGCGCCGCATGAAGAAGGCCCCGCCGCGTCGCAGCAGCGGGCCGATCAGCGGCATGTCGAGGTTGCGTCCGGCGGCGATGTGCGGGGGCATCAGGCCGTCGCGGTAGAGCACGTAGGAGAGCAGCAGGTAGTCGATGTGGCTGCGATGGCAGGGGACGTAGACCAGGGTATGGTCGCCGGCGATGGCCTTGACCCGCTCCAGGCCGTGCACCGCCACGCCGTCGTAGAGGCGGTTCCAGAGACGCCTCAGCAGGCCGTCCATGAAGCGCAGCACCGGGTAGGTCATGTTGGAGGCGATCTCGCGGCCATAGCGGCGGGCCCGGCCCTCGAGTCGCGGCACCGAGCGCTGCTCCGCGGTTGCCACCTCGCGGATGACGCGTCGCACCTCGGGACTCGCGACGATCCCCTCGATCAGGATGCGCCGATGGGAGAGGTCCGGCCCCAGCACCCGGGTGCGCAGGCGGCGAAAGTGCACCCGCAGCAGCCTCGCCACCTTGCGATTGGTGAGCTCGGCCTCGCGCGCGTCGAGCAGTTCGGAGAGCCTGAGCGGTGTGCCGAGATGGACCTCCACGTTCTTGCCGTTGACCACCACCGACAGCAGGCGGCGCAGCCGCCCGGTGAACTGCCAGCTGTCCGCGGCGAGCAGCTGCCAGACACCGAAGCGCTTGCCCGGGGCGCGCCCCCAGAAGATGCTCACCGGCACCAGCTGGACGTCACGGCCGGGATCACGCTGGCACTGCTCGATCAGCGACAGGAAGGGGGCCGCCGGTCGCCGCTTGGGGCGCCACAGGCGGCGGCTCGGGGCGGGCAGCGCCGTGCTGGCGGGCAGGGTGATCGCGCCGATGGTGCGCCGGCCGCTGGCCGGCGGCAGGCCATGGGTGCGGGTCAGCGAGGCCAGCAGCAGGGTATCGGAGAGCGCCGGGTGTGGCAGCACATAGAGGGTCGGGAGCGTCGGCTCGAGGGAAAGCGTCTCGGGCTCGGGCTCGATCAGCCGGATCCGGGCCCAGCGGGCCATCAGTCCCTCGAGGGGCGCGCGCAGCGCGCCGGCCAGCATGCGTGCAAGGCCCATCCTGTCGCCTGTGCCCGGGGGTGAGCCGTCAGTATAGCGGCCCGTCTCCCGGCGGTCAGGGGGCCGGGCTTTTCCCGGGCCGGTAAACATGCGTCAATGCTGTAACGGCATGTGACAGGGACGGTGCCATGCACGGCATGTGGCGAGACGGCAATCACTTCGAACTGCTTCCCGAGGCGGCCCTCTTCCTGCCCTCGATGTTCGCGGCCGTCGACCGGGCGCGCCACTCCGTGCTGATCGAGCTCTACCTGATGGAATCCGGCCGGCTGGCCAGTGCGCTGATCGGGGCGCTGGTCCGCGCCGCCGAGCGCGGCGTCTCGGTGATGCTGCTGCTCGACGGCTATGGTGCCATGGGGCTCGCCACCGCCGATCGCCAGCGTCTCGAGGCGGGGGGCGTGGCGCTGCGCTTCTTCAATCCCCTGGGGATGCAGTCGCTGGTGCGCAACCTGACCCGGGACCACCGCAAGCTGGTGGTGGTCGACGGTGCCGAGGCCTTCACCGGTGGCTTCGGGGCCGTGGACGAGTTCCTGGATGCCTGGTACGAGGTGGCGATGCGCATCGAGGGGCCGGTGGTGGCCGACTGGGTGCGGCTGTTCTGCCGGCTCTGGGACTCCCCCATGAGTCGCGGGCCGGGCAGGGCCTCGCTGGTGCGCGGGCTGGAGCTCGCCACGCGCCAGCGCGAGGGCTATCGCGGCATGCGCGGCCGCGTGGTCTGGGGGCAGGGCTATCGCTACCAGGCGATCCGCCACTCGCTGCATCATCGGGTCGCGACCGCCGCGGAGCGGCTATGGATCTGTACCCCCTACTTCGTGCCCACCTTCACCCTGCGCATGCGCCTGGCCCGGGCGGCCCGGCGCGGCGTCGACGTGCGCCTGCTGCTGCCGGGCGAGCTCCACGACCATCCCGGCGTGCGCTATGCCGGCCAGCGCTTCTATGGCCGCCTGCTGCGGGCGGGGGTGCGCATCTTCGAGTTCCAGCCCACCTTCATCCATGCCAAGTTCTCGCTGGTCGATGACTGGGTCAGCCTCGGCTCGTGCAATTTCGACCACTGGAGCCTGCAGTGGAACCTGGAGGCCAACCAGGAGGTCGATGACCCACGTTTCGCCGCCGAGGTCGCCGGGCTCTTCGAGCGCAACTTCGCGTCGAGCACGGAGATCGACCCGGAGGCCTGGTCGCGGCGGCCACGCCTGCAGCGCTTTCGCGAGTGGCTCTATGGCACCCTGGACGGAATGCTGACGCGGCTTAGGTAGCGCCAGCGACGAGCTGCGCGCCGCCAAGGTGCAAGGATGGATCTGTCTTGACTCCTGGTCCCCTTGTGACTCGCTTGGCCGCCTATCGACGGCCCTTGCCGCGCCCGGCGGGCTGCTTGCGGCGTGGCCTGGGCTTGGGCGTTTCCGGGGGGACGCGATAGTGCAGGTAGAGGTCCAGCACCAGTTCTGGCAGCTGGGAGACGAGGCCCTCGAGGCGCGTTGCATCCCCGGCGAGCTCCGCCATGTCGGGCTCGTCCTCGAACAGCCCCGAGAGCAGCATGAAGGGCAGCAGCAGGGTGGCGGCGGCCTCCTCGTCATCGGCGAACCAGGCGGCCTCGTCGAGGAACACCCCCTCCATGAAGCCGGCGCACCAGTCGCCGATCGGCGTCTCCTCCGGGGCGCTGCCGGCGAGCTCGAGCTCGAAGGGCAGCTCCGGGAGGCCGCCCGCCTCCAGCACCTCGATGGCGTTGTGCCTGAGCCGCTCGAGCAGCCCCAGGATGGTCTCGCGCTCGGCGTCATCCGCGAAGGCCGGATCGCCATGGAACAGCTCGGCGACCCAGGCCGCCGCGGGGGTGTCGCGTGGCGCCACGGCCAGGGCCACCAGGAAGCCGTGGGCGCCGATCAGGTCCAGGGCGTCGGCGTCGACCCGCTCGGAGTCGAGGAAGTCGTCGAGCAGGTCGAGCTCGTCGTCCTCGAGCAGCGGCTGGGGGAGGGGCGTTTCGGCATCGGACATGACGGCTCTCGCAGGGAAGTCGTGGGCATGGGGAAGGCTTTACGCCTCGACACGAAGGCGCCATTCTAGCATCCCATGACTAGGCCCGCGCTTCCCGACCCCGACCCCGCCCGGCTCGATGCCCTCGACCGGTCCGCCCTGCACCGCACGCTCCTGGCGCGGGTCGAGGCGGCCTGGCGACTGTGTCGCGAACTGCACCCCGGGCTGCCGCGCCCGGCGGTGTGGCTCGACCTGCGCGGCAAGTGTGCCGGCCAGGCGCACTTCGGTCGCGGCGGGCTGCGCTTCAATCCGGTGCTGCTGGAGGAGAATCGCCTCGCCTTCCTGGTCGAGGTGGTGCCCCACGAGATGGCCCACTGGCTGGTGCATCACCTGGAGGATGGCCACCTCGCGCGACCCCACGGTCGCGAGTGGCAGACCGTGATGCGCCGCCTGTTCGGCGTGGCGCCCAGGACCACCCATCGCTTCGACACCGGCCGTGCGAGCCCGGCACCCTACCGCTACCGCTGCGGCTGCCGGGAACACGGCTTCACTGCCCGGCGGCATGCCCTGGCCCGACGGGGGCGGGGGTATCGCTGCCGGCACTGCGCTGAGACCTTGGTCTATCTGGGCCGTTCCGCTTCCTGATTTATCTTGTAAGTCATTGTCATGGAAAAGAAAAATGTTTCTACCAATGTCTAAAGGGAAGCCCGCGTGCTGACGTATATGCTGTGAGCAGGTTTTATGGGGCCGGCCCGCCCAACAGCTACGCGGCCGGCAACATCCACCTGGAGGGTCCATCCCCCTGGACAGAGGCATATCCATGACCGAGCAGCAGAAAGTCTATCCGGTAAGCGACGAGTTTGCCGCCAAGGCCCACGCCGACAAGGCGACCTATGAGGCCATGTACCAGCAGTCGGTTGACGACCCGAAGGGGTTCTGGGGTGAGCAGGCCAAGCGCCTCGACTGGTTCAAGGCGCCGACCAAGATCAAGCACACCTCCTTCGACTCGCACAACGTGGATATCCGCTGGTTCGAGGACGGCACCCTGAATGCCAGCGTCAACTGCCTCGACCGTCACCTCGAGACGCGCGGCGACCAGCCGGCGATCATCTGGGAGGGCGACGACCCCAAGGATGACAAGACGCTCACCTACCGTGAGCTCTATGAGAAGACCTGCCAGCTGGCCAACGGCCTCAAGGAGCTGGGCGTCGGCAAGGGCGACGTGGTCACTCTCTACATGCCGATGATTCCCGAGGCCGCCATGGCGATGCTCGCCTGTGCCCGCATCGGTGCCGTGCACTCGGTGGTGTTCGGTGGCTTCTCCCCGGACGCCGTTGCCCAGCGCGTGATCGGGGCCAAGTCCAAGCTGATCATCACCGCCGACGAGTCCGTGCGCGGCGGCAAGCAGGTGCCGCTGAAGGACAACGTCGATGCCGCCCTGACCCGCGACGGCACCGAGGTGTGCAAGAACGTGCTGGTGGTCAAGCGCACCGGCGGCGAGATCGACTGGAAGGACGGTCGCGACGTCTGGTACGACGACATCGTCACCCAGCAGTCCACCGATTGCCCGGCCGAGGAGATGGGGGCCGAGGATCCGCTGTTCATCCTCTACACCTCCGGCTCCACCGGGGCGCCCAAGGGGCTCAAGCACACCACCGGCGGCTACCTGCTGCAGGCCGCCATGACCCACCAGTACGTCTTCGACTACCAGGAGGGCGAGGTCTACTGGTGCACCGCCGACGTGGGCTGGGTCACCGGCCACAGCTACATCGTCTATGGGCCGCTGGCCAACGGCGGTACCACCCTGATGTTCGAAGGGGTGCCCAGCTACCCGACCCACGGTCGCATGGGCGAGGTCGTCGACAAGCACAATGTCAGCATCCTCTATACCGCTCCAACCGCGGTGCGTGCCCTGATGGCCCATGGCGACAACGTCATGGACTCCAGCAAGCGCGACAGCCTGCGTCTGCTCGGCTCGGTGGGCGAGCCCATCAACCCCGAGGCCTGGGAATGGTTCTACCGGGTGATCGGCAACGCGAAGTGCCCGATCGTCGACACCTGGTGGCAGACCGAGACCGGCGGCATCATGATCGCGCCGCTGCCCGGGGCCACCGACCTCAAGCCGGGCTCCGCCACCCTGCCGTTCTTCGGCGTGGTACCGGCGCTGGTCGACAACGAGGGCAACGAGCTCAAGGGGGCCACCGAGGGCAACCTGGTGATGCTGGACTCCTGGCCGGGCCAGGCGCGCTCCATCTGGGGGGACCACGAGCGCTTCGTGCAGACCTACTTCTCCACCTACAAGGGCATGTACTTCACCGGGGATGGCTGTCGTCGCGACGAGGATGGCTACTACTGGATCACCGGCCGCGTCGATGACGTGCTCAACGTCTCCGGCCACCGCATGGGCACCGCCGAGATCGAGTCCTCGCTGGTGGCCCACGAGGCCGTGGCCGAGGCGGCCGTGGTCGGCTTCCCCCATGACATCAAGGGGCAGGGCATCTACATCTACGTGACCCTGGCCGACGGCTTCGAGGAGAGCGACGAGCTCAAGAAGGAGCTGACGAAGTGGGTGCGCAAGGACATCGGTCCCATCGCCTCGCCGGACGTCATCCAGTGGGCCCCGGGCCTGCCCAAGACCCGCTCGGGCAAGATCATGCGCCGCATCCTGCGCAAGATCGCCGCCAACGAGTGTGACGGCCTGGGCGATACCAGCACCCTGGCGGACCCGTCGGTGGTCGACGAACTGATCGAGCATCGCGCCAACCGCTGAGGTCCTGCCCGCCCGGCGGCTATTGCCTGCCGCCCTATGGCATGCCAAGCCGGCCCCTCGGGGCCGGCTTCTTTGTGCTCGGTCATGGGAATGTCGACAATATCCCGAGAGCCCTTGGGAATCGCCGTGGCCATGGGGTAACATGCGGACAACAACTGTAGAGCCCAGCGTGGCGGCCGTCGTTCCGCTGCTCGAGGAACCGGAGGAAGACCCATGGCCTTTGCCCAGAAATTCATCGTTGCCGATGACCATCCGCTGTTCCGTGCGGCCCTGACCCAGGCTCTGCGCCAGCTGGCGCCCCAGGCCGAGATCGTCGAATCCGACACCATGGAGGCCACCACCGAGGTGGTCACCCGCCATCCCGACGCCGACCTGATCCTGCTGGACCTGCACATGCCGGGCGCCCATGGCTTCTCGGGCCTGATCCAGCTGCGCGGCCAGACCCCGGATATCCCGGTGGCGGTGGTCTCGGGCAGCGACGAGGTCCACGTGGTGCGCCGCGCCATCGACTACGGCGCATCGGGCTTCATTCCCAAGTCCTCGTCCCTGGCGCTGATCGCCGAGGCGGTGGGCGAGATCCTCGATGGCGAGGTCTGGTTGCCGGCCGAGATGGCCGCGGCCCTGGGCGAGGCCAACGAGGAGGAGACCAAGTTCGCCGAGGCCATCGCCTCGCTGACGCCGCAGCAGTTCCGGGTGCTCAACATGCTTACCGAGGGGCTGCTCAACAAGCAGATCGCCTATGAGCTGAGTGTCTCCGAGGCCACCATCAAGGCGCATGTCACCGCCATCCTGCGCAAGCTGGGCGTGCATTCGCGCACCCAGGCGGTGATCGCCGCCCAGAAGCTCGAGGTCGAGCCGCCGAAGGTGGAGTCGTAGGGCAGAGCGCCGAGCGCCGAGCGCCGAGCTGCAAGCGCCAAGGCGCAAGCTTCAAGGAAACGCGAAACCCACCGTCAGGTGGGTTTCTTGTTTCAGGTCTCAATGTTTTGGCAGTTTGGCAGTTTGGCAGTTTGGCAGTTTGGCAGCTTAGCCGCTTGGCGCCCGGCTGGCCTGCAGGGTCCGGGTCAGCAGGGCGCGCAGGGCGGCGGGGCGCACCGGCTTGAGCAGCAGCTGGTAGCCGGCGCGCCTGACCTCCTCGGCCACCTCCTCGGTGCGGTCGGCGGTGATCACGATGCCGGGCACCGCGCCCTCCAGCCGCTCGCCGAGCGCCTCCAGGGCCATCAGCCCGGTGACCTCGTTGTCCAGGTGGTAGTCCGCCAGGATCGCGTCCGGGTCGCCGTCCAGGTGGCGCAGCACCGACTTGGCGCCACCGATGGTGGTGGCCGTGAAGACCTCGCAGCCCCAGCCCGAGAGCATCGCCTTCATGCCCTCGAGGATCAGGGACTCGTTGTCGATGCAGAGGATCCGCGTACCGGCGAGCTTGTTGCCGGCACGCTTCGGCGCGGCATCCTCGGCCTGCTCGGTCGCGGTGCGCGGGGCCACCACCGGCACGCTGACCGAGAACATGGTGCCGCAACCCTCCTTGGAGCGCACCCGGATGGGGTGGTCGAGCACCCGCGCCATGCGATCGGCGATGGAGAGCCCCAGGCCCAGGCCCTTCTCGCTCTCCTTGTGCCGCGTGGCCTGATCGAGGCGCCGGAACTCCTGGAAGATCTCGAGCTGCTTGGCCTCGGGGATCCCCGGGCCCGAGTCCCAGACCTCGATGGTGATGCGCTCGGCATGGCGGCGGCAGCCCAGCAGCACCCGGCCGGCCTGGGTGTAGCGAATGGCGTTGGAGAGGAAGTTCTGGATGATTCGGCGCAGCATCTGGGGGTCGCTGTCGACCCACTGGCGGGTCGGCACCACCACCAGGTCCAGGCCGCGTTCCTCGGCCATCACCTCGAACTCGGCACGCAGCGGCTGGATGATGTCGGCCAGGGCAAAGTGGCTGCGCCGCGGCGTGAGGGCGCCGGCATCCAGCTTGGAGATGTCGAGCAGGGTGCCGAGCAGCTCCTCGGCGGCCTGCAGCGAGTTGTCGATATGGCCGATGGTGCGCTTCATGTCCTCGGCCGCCATCTCCTGGGCCAGCGCCGAGGTGAACAGCCGCGCGGCATTGAGCGGCTGCAGAAGGTCGTGGCTGGCGGCGGCCAGGAAGCGGGTCTTGGAGGCGTTGGCATCCTCGGCGAGCTGCTTGGCCTGGCGCAGGGCGAGCTCGGCCTCGGCGCGAACCCGGTTCTCCTGGCGCAGGGCCGCGTTGGCCTCGGAGAGCGCCTGGGTGCGCTCGCGCACCCGCTCCTCCAGGGTCTCGTTGGTCTCCTTGAGGGCGATCTCGGCCAGGCGGCGTTCGGTGATGTCCTGGTAGAGGGCGAAGAAGCCGAGTATCGCGCCGCTGTCGCCGAAGTGCGGTGTATAGGTGACCAGCATGTAGCGCCGGTCGTCGCCGATGGGCAGCGAGACCTCGAAGTTGACCCGCTCGCCGGCCAGGGCGCGCTCGATCCACGGTGCCCGCTCGCGGGCCATGTCGGGGTCCATCACCTCTTCCACGCGCTTGCCGATCACCGCGTTGCGGTCGATGCCGAAGGCCTGCTCGTAGGCGCGGTTGGTGAAGAGGTAGCGGCACTCCTTGTCGAAGTAGGCGATCAGCGCCGGCACGTTGTCGGTGTAGATGCGGATGTTGTTCTCGGAACGGATCAGCGCTTCCTCGATGCGCTTCTGCTGGGTGATGTCCTGATAGCTGTAGACGAAGCCGCCCCCCGGCATGGGATTGCCCTGCACCTCCAGCACGCTGCCATCCTGGCGGTAGCGCACGTAGCGGTGGGGGTGGCCCTCGCGGATGTTGTCGATCAGCAGCCGCACGTGCTCCTCGGGATCGCCGGGGCCGTACTCGCCGTTGTGGGCGTTGTAGCGAAAGATCTTGTCCATCGGGGCGCCGACGCGGATCAGGTGGTCGGGGAAGCGGAACAGCTCCAGGTAGCGCTGGTTCCAGACCACCAGGCGCAGGTTCTGGTCGACCACGCTGATGCCCTGGTTGATGTTCTCGATGGTGGCCTGCAGCAGCGCGCGGTTGAACTCCAGCACCTGGGAGGCCTCGTCGACGATGGAGATCACGTCCGAGATGCCGATGCCGCGCCCCTGGAGGGCCGAGTTGACCACGATGCGGGCCGAGGAGGCGCCGAGCACCGAGGCCAGGAAGCGCTCGGTGAACTGGATCACGTCGATGGAGGCGCGGGTGTTGTCCTCCAGCGGCTTGCCGGTGCGCCGGGCGTAGTCCTCGAAGGCGCGGCTCACCTGGCCGGCGCCCAGGAAGCGCTCGCAGAGCACCTTGAGGTCGCCCACGGTGGTGGCACCGGTCCAGGGGCGGTTCACCGAGGTCTGGCGGGTCTCGACGCTGTCGACGAACAGCGAGGCCTGGATGCGCTCGACCACCCGCTGGGGCGTCATCTGGGAGACGAAGATGTAGCAGAAGAGGTTCACGCCCAGGGAGAGCATCACGCCATGGGTGAAGCTGTCGCCGACGTTGAGTCCGAACAGCGAGGTGGGGGCCAGCCAGGCAATGCCCAGCGGGCCGCCGTCGAGCCAGTGCCCGGGCAGCACGCCGGCCCCGATCAGGGTGGGCATCAGCAGGCTGTAGGCCCAGATGGCGAAGCCGGCGTTCATGCCGGCGATCACCCCGAGGCGGTTGCCGCGCTTCCAGTAGAGGCCGCCGATCAGCGCCGGGGCGAACTGGGCTGCGGCGGCGAAAGAGAGCATGCCGGTGCTGGCCAGCGAGCTGAACTCGCCGATCAGCTGGTAGAAGCCATAGGCCATGGCCAGGATCACGGCGATGGTGATGCGCCGGGCGCGCAGCACCAGTCGCCCGTAGTCACGCGGCTTGGTATCGAACCAGCGCAGGCGGAACAGGGCGGGGATGACGATCTCGTTGGAGATCATGATCGACACCGCCACCGCGGCCACGATCACCATGCCGGTGGCCGCCGAGAAGCCGCCGATGAAGGTCAGCAGCGTCAGCCACTCGTTGCCCGCGGCCATGGGCAGGGCCAGCACATAGGTATCCGGCTCGATGCCGCTGTCGGCGAAGATGGTCAGGCCGGCCGCCGCAATGGGGATGACGAAGAAGGCGAAGGCCAGCAGGTAGAGCGGGAACAGCCAGCGGGCCTTGGTGGCGTCGTCGCGGTGTATGTTCTCCACCACCGCCACGTGGAACTGGCGGGGCAGGCAGAGGATGGCCAGCATGGCCAGCAGGGTCTGGGCCCAGAAGCTCTGGCCGAAGTCCTGGTCGGCGAGCTGACGCTGCAGCTCGAGCTGGGTCTCGGCGCGGCCCAGCAGGTCGCCCAGGCCGTCGAACATGCCCCAGGTGACGTAGGCCCCGAGGGCCAGGAAGGCGAGTAGCTTGACCAGCGACTCGAAGGCCACGGCGTGGATCAGGCCCTCGTGGTGTTCGGTGGCGTCGGTGTGGCGGGTGCCGAAGAGGATGGCGAAGGCCGCCATCACCACCGCCACGTAGAAGGCCGTGTCGCCGAACAGCGGCGCCCGGGTGATGTCGCCTGCATCGGTGATCACGCTGAAGGAGGTGGAGACCGCCTTCAGCTGCAGGGCGATGTAGGGCAGGGTGCCGATCAGCGCCACCAGGCTGGCGAAGGCCGCCAGCGACTGGGTCTTGCCGTAGCGCGAGGCAATGAAGTCGGCGATGGAGGTGACGTTCTGGTGCTTGGCGACGCGGATCATCTTGGCCAGCACCGGCCAGAACAGCAGCAGGGTGAGGATCGGCCCGACGAAGATGCTGGCGAAGGACCAGCCCGCCGTGGCTGCCTGGCCCACGGCGCCATGGAAGGTCCAGGAGGTGCAGTAGATGGCCAGTGCCAGGCTGTAGATCACCGGGCGGCGCCGGCTGGCGCCGTGCTCCCGGGCATGGCGGTCGCCCCGCCAGGCGATGGCGAACAGCACGGCGATGTAGAGCAGTGAAACGGCGATCAGCAGCCAGCCAGCGAACATGCACTCTTCTCCCTTCCGGATGCGCCCATTCTAAGGCAAGGCAGGCCCCCGGAGCAGCCGCGGGCGTGCAGGCGCCGGGTCAGCCCTCCGTGCAGAGGGCGCGGTGGAGCGGGCTTTCGGCCTCGACGCGGCGCATCTGCTCGGTGGCCGGGGTCCGTGATTCGCCTTCCAGGGGCAGCATTTCCCGGGTCGCGCAGTTCATCAGGTAGGCCTGGTGGCTCACCTGGTCCACGTACTCCTTCTCGAAGCGGTAGAGGATGAACTCGACCAGACGCCCGCCATCGCCGCGGCTCACCGCCAGGTTGTCCAGGTCCACGATGGTGAAGGCCGTGGTCATGGGGAAGGCGAAGGTCCAGGGGCGCCAGAACATCTGGCCCTCCTCCACGGAGACCACCTCGGCGGATTCGGGCAATTGCTGCTGCTTGTGCTCGAACCAGGTGTATTCGGTGTAGATCTGGTAGCCGAGCATCCCCAGGCCACCGAATGCCGGAATGATCCAGCGCGGCAGTCGCTTGCCGCTGGCCAGGCGCAGGATCAGGCCGATCCCCGCGGCGCCGAGGCCGGCGAAAACCGCCGCTATCAGGTGCCATATCATGGTTCATGCGTCCTTGAAAGCGATCGGGCTTCCCTGAGGAAGCCCGATCGGTAGTGGTTGGTCTGGCCCGGCTAGCCGGGCCAGGTGGCCATTATGGCTCAGTGCCCGGTGGCGACACCAGCACCCTTGGGATAGCGGACGCTTTCCACCAGGTCCTGGATCTCCTGCGGAGGCTCCTCGGTCGCGCTGGAGACGGCGAAGGCCACGGCGAAGTTGAAGATCGCGCCGACCGCGCCGAAGGAGAGCGGCGAGATGCCCAGGATCCAGTTGTCCGGGGTGTTGGGCAGCATGTTGGTCTCCGGAATGAAGAACCAGCCCAGGTAGGTGAAGATGTAGAGCAGGGTCAGGCCCAGGCCGGTCAGCATGCCGGCGACGGCGCCCTTGTTGTTCACCCGCTTGGAGAAGATGCCCATCATCAGCACCGGGAACAGCGAGGCGCCGGCGATACCGAAGGCGAGCGCCACCGTCTGGGCCGCGAAGCCCGGCGGGTTCAGGCCCAGGTAGGTCGCCAGCAGGATGGCACCGGCCATGGAGATCCGTGCCGCCAGCATCTCGCCCTTCTCGGTGATCTTCGGGTTGATCATGGTCTTGATCAGGTCATGGCTGATGGCCGAGGAGATGGCCAGCAGCAGGCCGGCGGCGGTGGAGAGTGCCGCGGCGATACCACCGGCGGCGATCAGGCCAATGACCCAGCCCGGCAGGTTGGCGATCTCCGGGTTGGCGAGTACCAGGATGTCGTTGTTGACGGTAAGCTCGCTGCCTTCCCAGCCACGCTCGGCGGCGGTGTCGGCGAATGCCTCGTTGCCGTCGTTGTAGACCTGGATGCGGCCGTCGCCATTCTTGTCCTCGAAGGTGATCAGGCCGGTCTCTTCCCAGGTCCGCACCCACTCGGGACGCTCCTCGTAGAGGATGGGATTGGTGGCGGCCTCATCGTAGTTCTCGACCTGGCCGGCCATCTCCGGATAGACGGTGGTCATCAGGTTCAGGCGCGCCATGGAACCCACCGCGGGAGCGGTCAGGTAGAGCAGGGCGATGAACACCAGGGCCCAGCCGGCAGACCAGCGGGCGTCGGCCACCTTCGGCACGGTGAAGAAGCGGATGATGACGTGGGGCAGGCCCGCGGTACCGACCATCAGCGACAGGGTGAACAGCACCATGTTCAGCTTGTTGTCGACGTCCGCCGTATAGTCGCGGAAGCCCAGCGCATTGATGACGTCATCCAGCTTGGCCAGCAGCGGCACGCCGGACTCGGAGTGGGTGCTGAACAGGCCCAGGCCGGGAATGGGGTTGCCGGTGAGTTCCAGGGAGATGAACACGGCCGGGATCGTGTAGGCGATGATCAGCACGATGTACTGGGCCACCTGGGTATAGGTGATGCCCTTCATGCCGCCGAAGACCGCATAGAGGAAGACGATGAAGGCCGCGATCCAGATGCCCCAGGTGTTGGAGACCTCCAGGAAGCGCGAGAAGGCCACGCCGGCACCGGTCATCTGGCCGATGACATAGGTGATGGAGGCGACGACCAGACAGATCACGGCGACCAGGCGAGCGGTGTTGCTGTAGAAGCGGTCACCGATAAAGTCGGGCACCGTGAACTTGCCGAACTTGCGCAGGTAGGGCGCCAGCAGCATGGCCAGGATGACGTAGCCGCCGGTCCAGCCCATCAGGAAGGTGGAGTTGGCGTAGCCCCCGGAGGCCAGCAGGCCGGCCATGGAGATGAAGGAGGCGGCGGACATCCAGTCGGCGGCGGTGGCCATGCCGTTGGTCACCGGATGCACGCCGCCGCCGGCCACATAGAAGTCCTTGGTCGAGCCCGCTCGGGCCCAGATCGCGATGCCGATGTAGAGGGCGAAGGAGGCCCCTACGAACAGCAGGTTGATTGCAAACTGACTCATGCTGGCTTACTCCCCGAGTCCGAACTGTTTATCGAGACGGTTCATCTTCCAGGCGTAAAAGAAGATGATGCCGATGAAGGTCAGGATCGAACCCTGCTGGGCGAACCAGAAGCCCAGGTCCGTCCCGCCGACGGGAATGCCGGCCAGCAGCGGGCGAAGAAGGATGGCGCAGCCGTAGGACACCAGGGCCCAGACGATCAGGCACCCCGTTATCAGGCGCACGTTCGCCTTCCAGTAAGCAGCGGCATTGGCTTTGTCGTCTGCCATAGTGTTGCTCTCCACTTGTTGTTCAGGTTGGGAAGTTGCCCAGAGCGTTGCGGTCACTCATCAGGACAGTCGTGTCGACGGAGCCAGCCTTGCCTGTGCAGTCTGGATCAGCCTGTCGCCAGGTTGCCCGCTCCTTGTCGAGGTGCATTGTCGACGCGGGATTGTCCTGCATGGCTCATGGCCAATAGTGGGCAGCAATCGCCTAAAATAAATCCCAGACTTTCGTATCATGAAAAGATACCGATGGAATAGCCTTTCGATAAGTCTCTTATTATCAGTATGTTGTGAAAGTGTCGTGCCCAAGGTTGCGAGCCGGGGAAGGCGGGCATAGGACGATGGTATAGCCCCGAAATCCACGGTGGTTAATGCACGCCCTCAGCTGGTCTTTGACCATGGTCTAAGGCCGTCAGGATAGGACGATTGTCTAGGTTATTTACTGAAACCCGACTTTGCTATCTTGGATTCTCCCTGGAGGGAAGCTCCACCTATCCCGCGGGGTGGTGACCACCGCGCAACGAGGACGGCCCCATGGTCGATGTAGAACTCTCTCAGCCGCCTTTCACCTTCCTCGACGAGGAGGGGCGGGAGCGCGTACGCAGCGGCATCGACCTGGCCTACTTCGACCGTGACGAGATCATCCTCGATGCGGGCCAGCCCGGGGAGTACGTGTTCCTGATCCACAAGGGCGAGGTCGCCGAGCTTGACCCGACCCTGCCTGGCGCCCAGTCGCGCATCGGCCACTACACTGCCGGTGACCTCTTCGGGGCCATCAGCATTCTCAACGGCAAGAGCCGCTATCGCTTCCGAGCCGAGCAGGAGTGTCTCTGCTACCTGCTGCCCAAGGGGCTGTTCAAGCAGCTCTGCGAGGCCTATCCGGCCTTCTCCGAGTTCTTCCGCCAGCGCCTCGCCCAGAAGACCCGGCTGCTCACCGAGCGCCGCGCGGAGGGCGGGGTGACCATGGCCGGCTTCATGCTCGCCCGGGTCGGCGAATGCATGCGCGACCCGCTGCTCGTCGCGGGCACGACCAGCATCGCCGAGGCGGTCCACACCCTGAACGAAAGTCATGCCGACAGCCTGCTGGTGCAGGGCGAGGCGGGGCCGGGCATGGTCACCAAGACCGACCTGCTCAATGCCCTGGTGCTGGAGGGGCGGGCCCAGGAGAGCCCGGTGCAGGCGGTTGCCCACTTCGCGCTCGTGAAGGCGACGCCGGGCCAGTACCTGTTCGAGGTGCTGGTCCAGATGACCCGCTTCAAGGTGGAGCGGGTGGTGGTGATGGAGGACGACGCGCCGGTGGGGGTGGTGGAGCTCACCGACGTGCTCAGCTACTTCTCCAGCCGCAGCTACGTGGTCAGCCTGCAGGTGGAACAGGCCAACAGCCTCGAGGCGCTGGCCGCCGCCAGCCGCCGTACCCCGGAACTGGTGCGTGCGCTGATGGCCCAGGGCGTCAAGCTGCGTTTCGCCATGGGGCTGCTGGCGGCCCTCAACGGGCGCATCATGAACAAGGCCTGGGGCTTTCTGATCGACGAGCGCTACCACGCCGACAGCTGCCTGATCGTGATGGGCAGCGAGGGGCGCGGCGAGCAGATCCTCAAGACCGACCAGGACAACGGCCTGATACTGGCCGACGACCTGGAGTGGCCCGACTGCCATGAGCAGATGCAGCGCCTCACCGAGACCCTGATCGAGCTGGGCTACCCGCCTTGCCCGGGCAACATCATGGTCTCCAACCCGGAATGGGTAGGCACCGAGACCCAGTGGCGCGGCCGCATCGCGCAGTGGGCGGCGAGCCGCGATGGCGAGAGCCTGATGCGACTGGCCATCATGCTCGATTCCCACGCCGTGGCCGGCAACCCGGCCCTGCTCGAGCGGCTGCGCGAGGAACTCTTCGAGCGCTGCAGCCGCGACGAGATCCTGCTCTCCTACTTCGCGCGCACGGCGCTGCGTTTCTCCACGCCGCTGACGCTCTTCGGGTCGCTGAAGAAGCCGCAGCACGGCGTCGACATCAAGAAGGGCGGCATCTTTCCCATCGTCCACGGGGTGCGCACCCTGGCGCTGGAGCGTCGCATCACCGCGACCTCCACCCTGGACCGGCTCGAGGCGCTGGTGGCCGACGGCCGTCTCGAGGAGCGCTTCGCCGAGGACCTGGGGGAGGCCCTGTCACTGTTCACCGAGCTGCGCCTGCGCCAGCAGCTCGAACGCCTCGATGACCCGGAAGGCCGGGGCGAGGAGCCCGACCGGGTGGTGGTCCAGGAGCTCTCCTCGCTGGAGCGGGACCTGCTGCGCGAGGCGCTGCATATCGTCAAGGATTTCAAGCAGCGGCTGTCGCATCGCTTCCACCTCGAGTACTCGTGAGGCAAGGCGCTCTCAGGGAATGACAACAACGACAGGAGGTTCACCCATGCTCAAGGCACTGCGCCGCGCCGCCGACCGTCGACGACAGGCCCACGGCGACTATGGCTGGCTCTTCTCTCCCTACACCGGGGACGAGATGGTCGCCATCGACTGCGAGACCACCGGGCTCGATACCCGCCACGCCGAGCTGGTCTCGCTGGCGGCGGTGCGTATCCGTGGCGACCGCGTCCTGACCAGCGACTCGCTGGACCTGCGCCTGGCCCGGCCGGCGAGCCTCAGCGGCGACTCGATCCGCATCCACGGGCTGCGCGGCATCGACCTGGTCGACGGCGCGGGTGTCGAGGAGGCCCTGACGCAGTTCCTGGACTTCATCGGCAATCGCCCACTGGTCGGCTGGTGCCTGGACTTCGACCTGGCCGTGCTCAACCGCTACCTGCGCCCCCTCTTCGGCTTCGACCTGCCCAATGCCGGCATCGACGTGGCCCAGACCTACCAGCGGCAGCTGCGCCGCAGCCATCCCGAGCTGGATATCCGGCCGCGCTTCGAGCAGGTGGCCGAGCGCCTGGGGGTGCCGGTCATGGGGCGGCACACCGCCCTGGGCGATGCCGTCACCACGGCCCTGCTCCATCTGCGTCTGGCGCGAGGTCCCATGCTGGCGGAGCGGCTCTGCTGATCCCCGAGTCGCTTCGCCTGGCCAGGGCGAGGGTGGTAGGATGGCGGCCGTCATTTCCAGCCGCCCAGGCAGCGCCCGAGACCATGCAAGACGCCCTGATGTTCGACCCCCGTGACACCCTGGCACCCGATGCCCCGTACCCCGCTGAGCCTGCATCGCCCCGCGAGGGCCTCGATGCCCGTGGCAGGCGCGAGTTCAACAAGCTGCAGAAGCGCCTGCGTCGCCAGGTGGGCAATGCGATCATCGACTACGGCATGATCCACGAGGGCGATCGGGTGATGGTCTGCCTCTCCGGCGGCAAGGACAGCTACACCCTGCTGGAGATCCTGCGTAACCTGCAGCGCAACGCGCCGGTGGACTTCTCGCTGGTGGCGGTGAACCTCGACCAGAAGCAGCCCGGCTTCCCGGAGCACGTGCTGCCCGAGTACCTGGAGGGCATCGGCGTCGAGTACCATATCCTCGAGCGCGACACCTACTCGGTGGTCAAGGAGAAGACCCCCGAGGGCAAGACCACCTGTGCGCTCTGCTCGCGGCTGCGTCGGGGCTCGCTCTACGGCTTCGCCGAGGAGATCGGTGCCACCAAGGTGGCGCTGGGCCACCACCGCGAGGACATCCTCGAGACGCTGTTCCTCAACATGTTCTTCGGCGGCAGCCTCAAGGCGATGCCGCCCAAGCTACTCTCCGACGATGGTCGGAACATGGTCATCCGCCCGCTCGCCTATTGCCGCGAGGCGGACATTGCCGAGTTCGCCCGGCTGATGGAGTTCCCGATCATTCCCTGCAACCTCTGCGGCTCCCAGCCCAACCTGCAGCGCCAGGTGGTCAAGGAGATGCTGGCCGACTGGGAGAAGCGGCATCCCGGCCGCCTGGAGAGCATGTTCAAGGCGGTGACCAACGTGGCACCCTCGCAGCTGGCCGACCGCGAGCTCTTCGACTTCGCCGGCCTCGAGGAGAAGCAGGCACGCAGGCAGGCCGACCGCATCGATATCCTCAACGAATAAGTCAGCGTCAAGCCACAGGGAACAGGCGCCAGGAAACAAGGAACCCCATCGGGCATTCGCCCGATGGGGTTCCTGCATTACGGCAAAGGGGGGGGGCGTCGCCGGCTTGGCGGCTACTTCGCCCCTTCCTCCTCGGCCACCTCGATCAGCGCCTGCAGGTCGAGGATGTTCACCTCGCGGCCGGAGACGGCCACCAGCCCCTGTGACTGGAAGCGGCCCAGGATGCGGCTGACGGTCTCGACGGCCAGTCCCAGATAGTTGCCGATGTCGGCCCGGGACATGGAGAGCCGGAAGCTGTAGGGGGAGTAGCCGCGACGGCGGAAGCGGTCGGAGAGGCTGGTGAAGAAGGTGGCCAGCCGCTGGTCGGCGGTCTTGCGCGACAGCAGGCGCATCATGCGGCGATCGTCGCGCATCTCCTTGCTCATGCTGCGGTAGAGCTGGCCCCGAAGTTCGGGCAGCGACTCGGAGAGGGCGTCGAGACGGTCGAAGGGGATCTCGCAGACGGTGGTGGTCTCCAAGGCCACGACCGTGCCGGGATAGCGCTCCTCGTCGATGCCGTCGAGGCCTACCAGTTCGCTGGGCAGGTAGAAGTTGGTCAGCTGGTCCTCGCCGCTGCCCTCGGTGGTCACCTGCTTGAGGCTGCCGGAACGCACCGCGAAGACGCTGGTGAAGGGGCTGCCCTGGCGGAACAGCGACTCGCCCTTCTTGAGCGGCGCCCGGCGCCGGATGATGGCGTCGAACTGGTCCATGTCCTCAACCTCGAGCGCCAGGGGCAGGCAGAGCGAGCTCAGGCTGCACGTCTGGCAGCGTGTCTCGTTCAGCAGTGAATGGCGCCTGCCGGTCGCGGTGTCAGGCATGCTCTCCTCCATGAATGATGACTCTGGCCACAGTATGGAGGATTGTCGTCCACCGGCAAAGCATCCCTTAGGAGGTACTCCCTGGCGCCAGGGGGCCTTGCCAGTCGCCGCGCCGGTCAGGCGGCATGCGCATCGAAGGCCGCGGCCAGGCGGTGGACGAGCAGCCGTCCCGCCGGCGTGACCTCGAGACGCTGTCCGGATCGCCTCACCAGGCCGTCCCGCTCGGCCGGCGCCAGCCGCGCGAGGGCATCGCGCAGGTGGGCTGGCGCATCCAGGTCGAACTCCTGCCCGAGGAGGGCCAGGTCGAGGCGCATGTCGCACATCAGGCGCTCGATGGCGCGGGCCCGCAGGCGGTCATCGTCGGTCAGTCGCAGGCCCCGCTCCACCGGCAGTCGGCCGGCATCGAGTCGCGCCTCGTAGTCGGCGAGGGCCAGGGGGTTGCGGGCGGCGATGCCGCCCAGCCGGCTGAGGGCGCCCACCCCCAGGCCCAGGTGGTCAGCGGGGGCAAGGGCACTGTAGCCATTCAGGCTGCGCGACAGCAGGCCCCTGGCCTGGGCCGTGGCCAGCGGATCCTCGGGGCGGGCGAAGAGTTCCATGCCGATATGCACGTAGCCGGCCTCGGCAAGCATCGCGAGGGCGACGTCGAGGATGGCCAGCCGCTCGCCCGGTGGCGGCAGCTCCTCGACCCGGATCCGGCGCTGGGCCGCGAACCGTTCCGGCCGGTGCTCGTAGGGGAAGAGCGACAGGCGGGCCGGTGCCATGGCGATCACCTGCTCGAGGGTCTCGGCGACGCTCTCGTGCGTCTGACCGGGCAGGCCATAGACCAGCTCGAGGCCCAGGGAGCGGAAGCCCAGCCGGTGGGCCTCGTCGATCAGCTGCTCGGTGAGCACCCGGGGCTGGTGGCGGTTGATGGCGCGCTGGACCCGCGGGTCCAGGTCCAGCACCGACAGGCTCAGGCGGTTGAAGCCCAGCGCCTGGAGATGGCGCAGGGTGAAGACGTCGGCGTCCCGGGGGTCGACCTTGATGCTGTAGTCCCGCTGGCGCGAGCCCGACAGCCCGAAGCGCGCGTCGAGCCGGTCGATCAGGTCGCTCATCTGGTCCAGGGTCAGGAAGGTCGGGGTTCCACCGCCCCAGTGGAGCTGCGACACCTCCCGTGAGCCCTCCAGGTGGCGCGAGGTCAGCACCATCTCCCGGTCGAGTCGCGACAGGTAGGGCTCGGCGCGCCGGGTGCTCTGTTCTGTCACCCGGGTACAGGCGCAGTGGTGGCAGCTGTGGCGGCAGAAGGGCACGTGCACATACAGCGACAGCTCGCGCCCGCTGGCGTTGCTGCGTGCCAGGGCCGTCGTCAGGTCCGCGTCCGAGAACGTCGTCGTGAAGCTGTCGGCACGGGGGTAGCTGGTGTAGCGCGGCCCGCCAGCACCATGGCGACGCAGCACCCCCGCGTCGCGCAGCGATGCGGTGCCGCGGGGACGGTCGTCGACGACGGCTCGAGCGGACATGGACGGCACTCCGGAAGTTGGACGTGCCTTCATGCTAGCGCCGAGCGCCGGGGACCGCGTTGAGCTGCGTCAAGCGAAGCGGGGATTCAAGCAGGAGCTATCGCAGTTTCGCTCAGGGAGGGGCGCCGGGGACAAGCCGAAGAGGAGGTCCTTCGCCATGGATGGCGTCGGTAGCGCCCAGGGACGGGTTCACAGCGCCTCCTCGTAGGCTTGTCGCCGGATCAGCCTCGAGCGATAGATCGATCTGCAATAGCCTTGGGGACTCACGCAGGAGGTCAGTGGCCCGCCGAGAGGGGCAGCGGCGTCCACAGCTGCCAGAGGGCGAAGCCGATGATCGACAGCGCCGCGATGCTGCGGGTGGCCGGGTGGCGGATCAGGGTGCCGAGCTGGCGGGCGGCGAGGCCGGTGGCCAGCAGGGCCGGCAGGGTGCCGAGGCCGAAGGCGCCCATCAGGGCGGCGCCGCGCCAGGGCTCGGCGATGGCCAGGCTCCAGGCGAGCATGGAGTAGACCAGCCCGCAGGGCAGCCAGCCCCAGACCGCCCCCAGGGCGACCGCCTGGGGCACCCTGACCACCGGCATCAGGCGGCGCCCCAGCGGCTCGAGGTGCGTCCAGAGCCGTCGCCCCAGGGCCTCGACCCGCAGCAGTCCCTTCCACCAGTCGGCGATGTAGAGGGCCATCAGGATCAGCATCACCGCGGCCAGGACCTGGAGGGCCAGGCGCGCCTGTGGCGTGAGGGCGACCAGGGTGCCGAGTCCCGCGACCAGGGCACCGGCCACCATGTAGCTGGCAATCCGGCCCAGGTTGTAGCCCAGCAGCAGCCCGGAAAGGCGTGCCGGGCTGCGCATGCTGGGCGGGACGGCGAAGGTCAGGGCGCTCATGATGCCTCCGCACATGCCGATGCAGTGGGCGCCACCGAGCAGGCCGAAGACGAAGGCGGCGGCCAGCGGGGGAAGGTCGAGGCCGGTGGGATCCATCAGTCGCGGCGTTCCTCGTCGTCGGAGGAGGCGTCACGCTCGGGGCTTCGCCGCTCGTCCTTCGGGCGGTCGTTGTCGTCCTCGTCGAAGAGGATGCGATAGGCGGGCCCTTCCAGGTCCTCGAACTGGTCGTGCTTGACGGCCCAGAAGAAGGCCCAGACGGCCAGCCCCAGCAGGATCAGCGAGAGGGGGATCAGCAGGTAGAGGATGCTCATGCGTTCACCAGCCTGGGGGTGTCGCTGCCGACCGGTCGTGAGGGGGCGTCCCGGGTCAGGCGCAGGGCATTGCCGACGACCACCAGGGAGCTGGCCGACATGCCGATGGCCGCCAGCCACGGCGGCACGAAGCCCATGGCCGCCAGGGGCAGCGCCGAGACGTTGTAGACCAGCGACCAGGTCAGGTTCTGGCGGATGATGCGCCGGGTGGCCCGGCCGGTCTCGATGGCCTCGACGATACGCCCCAGGCGCGGGCCGAGCAAGACGGCGTCGGCGCGGGTGCGGGCCAGGTCGGTGGCCCCGTTCATGGCGATGGCGATGTCGGCACCGGCCAGCACCGGCACGTCGTTGATGCCGTCGCCGACCATCGCTACCCGTTCGCCGCCGGCCTGCAGGGCCTGGAGGCGGGCCAGCTTCTCCTCGGGGGAGGCCGCCGCCTGCCAGGTGTCGATGCCCAGGCGCCGGGCCATGTCCGCCACCGCCGAGGGGGTGTCGCCGGAGAGCAGCTCCACCGCCAGGCCCCGTTCCAGAAGGGCCTCGACGGTCTCCCGGGCGTCCTCCCGCAGGCGGTCATGGAGGGCGAACCAGGCCCGCGGTCGGCCCTCCTCGGCCAGCAGCAGCCACTGCCCCTCGCCGGGCAGCGCCGGGGGGGCCTCGGGGGCGGCGAACTCGGGCCTGCCGAGGCGCCAGCGTTGCTCGTCGATCCAGCCCTCCAGCCCCTGTCCGGGGCGGCTGAGCACGTCCCTGGCCGCGACGGTGGCCTCGCGGAAGGGGCGAAAGGCCCGCGCGATGGGGTGTTCCGACTGGGCCTCCAGGGCGGCTGCCACGCGGCGCGCACGGCCCGCATCGAGTGGGCCGTCCGGGTCGCCGATCGGGCGGGTCTCGACCAGGCTCATCTCGCCGCTGGTCAGGGTGCCGGTCTTGTCGAAGATCACCCGGTCGAGCTGCGACAGCGTCTCCAGGGCATCGGCACGGGTGATCAGCACGCCGCGGCGATGCAGGCGGCCATGGCCGGCGGTCAAGGCCGTGGGGGTGGCCAGCGCCAGGGCACAGGGACAGGTGACCACCAGCACCGACAGGGTGACCCAGAGCATCCGGTCCGGGTCGATGAACCACCAGGCGACCGCCACCCCGACCGAGATGATCAGCACCTGCAACACGAAGTGGTGGGCCATGCGCGCCGCCAGCTGGGCGATGCGAGGCCGGCTGGCGAAGGCGCGGTCGGTGAGGTCGACGATGCTGGCGACCCGGGCATCATTGCCGGCATGGGTGACGCGCACCGTCAAGGGGCTCTCGATGTTCTGGCTGCCGCCGGTCACGCGGTCGCCGACCCCGCGGGTCACCGGCAGGTACTCCCCGGTGAGCATGGACTCGTCGAGGCTCGACTCGCCGGCCTCGATCACCCCGTCGGCCGGCACGCCATGGCCGGGCTTGACCAGCACCCGGTCGCCGGCGGCAAGCTCGCTGGCGGGCAGGATGCGCTCCTCGCCCGAATCGGTGAGGCGGGTCGCCGAGAGGGGCAGGGCGCCGGACAGGGCGTTGCCGCTGTGGCCGCTGCGGCGTCGGGCGCGGCCCTCCACGTAGCGACCGAAGAGCAGGAAGAAGGTAAACATGGCCACCGAGTCGAAATAGACGTCGCCGTGGCCGGCGATCACCGCATAGCCGCTGGCCAGGTAGGCGCCGCCGATGGCCAGCGATACCGTCACGTCCATGCCCAGTACCCGGGTCTGGAGGTCGCGCAGGGCGTTGCGGAAGAAGGGCTGGGCCGAGAAGAGCACCACCGGGGTGGCCAGGGCGAAGGAGAGCCAGTGGAAGAGGGCGAGGAAGTCGGCGCTGATCTCGTCGGGGCCGGCCACGTAGATGGGGATCGAGAACATCATCACCTGCATCATGCCCACGGCGGCGACGATCAGGCGGCGCACGTTCATGCGCTCCTCGTGCTGCAGGCGCTGCTGGGCGGCATCGGGCTCCCAGGGCTGGGCCGGGTAGCCGATGGCGGCCATCTCGGCGAGGATCCGCGACAGGGCGACCCGCTCGGGATCCCAGCTGACCCGCAGTCGGTGATGGGTGAGGTTGACGGCGCTGGCGGTGATCCCCTCCAGGGCATTGAGGCGGTGCTCGATCAGCCAGGCACAGGCCGCACAGGTGATGCCGTCCACGGCCAGGGTGGCATGCACGGTCCCGTCGTCCCCCTCGGGGTGCACGAAGCGCGCCTGCAGCCCCGGGTCGTCGAATACCGCCCAGGTCTCGGCCCGGGCCGCCTGGCGGTCGTCCGGACGCTCGGGCAGCTCGGTGCGGAAGCGGTAGTAGCTCGCCAGGCCGCCATCGACGATGGCATGGGCCACGGCCTCGCAGCCGGGGCAGCAGAGCGGGTGGCGGGCGTCGTCCAGGGTGATCGACCAGGGCGCACCCGCCGGCACCCGGCTGCCGCAGTGGTAGCAGTCCGGGGCCGCGTCAGGCGTCTGGGGACTATGGGTCATGGCGTCTCGTCGGACGGCCCTAGAGGCCGGGTACCAGGGCGATCTCGTCGTCGCTGGGGAAGCGGGCCTCGCCGGTCAGGCGCCATTCGGCGTCCCGGCCCTCGGTGGGCTGCAGCTGCAGATACCAGCGGTAGTTCAGCGGTTCGTCGATCATGCCCACGTAGCGCCCGCCGCGGACGTGCTCGAGGGTCAGCGAGCGGTCACGGTGGCTGTCGGTGGGAAAGACCAGGGCCAGGTGAAGGCGCTCGGGACGGCGCTCCCCCTGCAGGTCGACGACGATGTCGCCGGTGCGGGCGTCGGCGCGCATCACCGCCTCCAGGCCCAGCGCCCGGGCATGCTCCTGCTTGGCCAGCTGCTCGTTGATGGCCAGGCCCTGCTTGTAGTAGTCACCGCCCACCGAGCCGTCATAGTAGCGGATCGACAGGGTCAGGTAGACCAGGCTGAAGGTCACCGAAGAGGCCAGCAGGCCGATCAGGAACCAGGGCCAGAACTGCTTGTACCAGGGCGGGATGCTCTCGTGTTCCGCGCTCATCAGCGGGTCTCTCCTATGAAGCGGCTGTCGCGCTCGATGGCGATGTCGGCATCCTGCGCTTCCAGCCGCAGGATGATCTCGGCGCTGGGCCGGTCGATGGCCCCGGGGGGCACGCTGGCCTGGACCACCAGCTGGCGAGAGTCGCCGGCCGGCACGCTGACCTCATGGGTGTCCAGGGTCAGACCGGGCAGGCCGGAGGCCTCCAGCCGGTAGACATGCGCCTGCTTGTCGAGGTTGCGCACCGTCAGGGTGTAGACGTTGCTGATGCGGCCGTCGGCGGTCGTCTGGAAGAGCCGGGTGCGCTCACGCTCCACGTCGAAGCCCAGGGGCGTGCGGTCCGCCACCGCCCAGGCGAAGACGCCGATCATCACCAGCAGGGCGGCCAGGTAGCCCATCAGGCGCGGGCGCAGGATGTGCGTCGGCTTGCCCTCCAGGGCGTTCTCGGTGGTGTAGCGGATCAGGCCGCGGGGATAGCCCATCTTGTCCATCACGCTGTCGCAGGCGTCGATGCAGGCCGCGCAGGTGATGCACTCGTACTGGAGGCCGTCGCGGATATCGATGCCGGTGGGGCAGACCTGCACGCAGAGGTCGCAGTCGATGCAGTCGCCGTGTCCGGCGGCAAGGGCCTGCTCATGGCTGAGGCTCTTCTTGCGCGGTCCGCGCGGCTCGCCGCGAGCGGTGTCGTAGGAGACGATCAGGGTGTCGCGGTCGAACATCACCGACTGGAAGCGGGCATAGGGGCACATGTAGATGCACACCTGCTCGCGCAGCCAGCCGGCATTGAGGTAGGTGAAGACCACGAAGAAGCCGACCCAGAAGTAGGACCAGCCGTGGGCCTCGAGGGTCGGCAGCTCCACCACCAGGTCGCGGATGGGGGTGAAGTAGCCGACAAAGGTGACCCCGGTGGCCAGGGCGACCAGCAGCCAGATGGCGTGCTTGGCGGACTTGCGCCACAGCTTGTCGGCGGTCATCGGCTGCTTGTCGAGCTTGATGCGGCGGTTGCGTGACCCCTCCAGGCGATGCTCGACCCAGATGAACAGGAAGGTCCAGACGCTCTGCGGGCAGGTGTAGCCGCACCAGACGCGGCCGGCGAACACCGTAATGAAGAAAAGCCCGAAGGCGCAGATGATCAGCAGCCAGGAGAGCAGCATGAACTCCTGGGGATAGAAGGTCGCCGAGAAGATGTGGAACTCGCGGCCCGGCAGGTCGAACCAGATCGCCGGGCGATCCCCCCAGGGCACCCAGGGCAGCAGGAAGAAGGCCAGCATCAGGGCCCAGTTGGACGTGCGGCGCAGGCGCTGGAAGACGCCCTTGATCTCGCGCACGTAGATATGGCGCCGGCTGGCGTACATGTGCTGGGTGACCGCTTCCTGGGGCGTGTGATGCTCCACGGGATCCGGGGTGACATCGCGGGTCGGGATCTTCTCGCTCATGGCAGGCTCACGGCTGGCAGGGAGGGGCAGGGCCGGGGGCCGCTGCGGGTGCGTCCATTGTATCGAGCTGGCCGCATAACGAGAAAGGGTGCGACCGGAGGCCGCACCCTTCAAAGCCCGAGGCGCTTGTCTCAGTCCTCGAAGCGCAGGCTGTAGACGTAGGCGGCGACGAGGTGGACCTTGTCCTCGCCGATATAGGCGGCCTGGGCCGGCATGTGGCCATTGCGGCCGTTGCGCAGGGTCTGGCGCACCGAGTCGCCCAGCGACTGGCCGGGTGCCTGGTAGAGCCAGGCATCGTCGGTCAGGTTGGGGGCGCCCAGCGCCTGGTTGCCGGTGCCGTCGGGCATGTGGCAGGCGGCGCACACCGATGCGAACACCGGGGCACCCTGCTCGGCGCGCTGTTCGTCCTCGGCGTTGCCGGAGAGCGACAGCACGTGCTGGGTGACGTTCTCGATGTTCTCGCTGCCCAGCTGCTGCCAGGAGGGCATCAGGCCGTTGCGGCCGTTGGCGATGGTATGGACGATGTTCTCCGGCTCGCCACCATAGAGCCAGGCGTCATCGGTCAGGTTGGGGAAGCCATAGCCCCCCTGGGCCCCTGAGCCGTGGCAGACCGCGCAGTTGTTGAGGTAGATGCGCTCGGCGACCTGCATGGCCTCGCCGTCCCTGGCCAGTTCCGGGATCGGGACCTCCTGGTACTGGGCAAAGATCGGGGCGAAGCGCTCCTCGGCACGGGCCACCTCCTCCTCCCACTGGCTCTCCTGGCTCCACCCCAGCACGCCGGCGAAGTTGCCCAGGCCCGGGTAGAGCACCAGGTAGCCCAGGGCGAAGATCACCGTGCCCACATAGAGCTGGAACCACCAGCGGGGCAGCGGGTTGTCGTACTCCTCGATGCCGTCGGCGGCATGGCCGGTGGTATCCACGTTGCCCTCGGCATCGGGGGTCTTGTCGGTCTTGCGGTTGGCGTAGAGCAGCCAGAAGGCAATCCCGATGGAGCCCAGCGTGATGACGATGATCCAGGCGCTCCAGAAGCCGGAAAGGGAGTCACCCCAAAGATTATTCATGTGTTCCTGTCTCCCCTGTCATGGCGGGAATCGGTCTCGCGCGAGGCGCTCGTGTCACGGTTCGCCGGTGCATCATCCTCGTCGGCGAAGGGCAGGTTCTTTGCCTCGTCGAAGTCCTTCTTGCGTCGCTTCGAGTAGGCCCACAGGGTGAGCCCGATGAAGGCGATGATCAGGATGCCCGTGATGATGCCGCGAAAGGTCCCGGTATCCATAGTCAGCGTGTGCCCTCGAGCACGGTGCCAAGCTGTTGCAGATAGGCGACCAGCGCGGTGATCTCCTGCTCGCCGCGCACCTCGCGGGTGGCGTTCTCGATCTGCTCGTCGGTATAGGGCACGCCGAGGGCCCGCAGGGCGCGCATCTTCTTCGGCGTGTCCTCGCCATCCAGGGTGTTCTCGAACAGCCACGGGTAGGCGGGCATGACCGACTCCGGCACCACGTCACGCGGGTTGTAGAGGTGGGCGCGATGCCAGTCGTCGCTGTAGCGGCCGCCGACGCGGGCCAGGTCAGGCCCGGTGCGCTTGGAGCCCCACAGGAAGTTGTGGTCGTAGACCGACTCGCCGGCCACGCTGTAGTGGCCATAGCGCTCGGTCTCGGCGCGGAAGGGTCTGACCATCTGCGAGTGGCAGCCGACGCAGCCCTCCCGGCGGTAGATGTCGCGGCCCTCCAGTTCCAGTGCGGAGAGCGGCTCGAGCCCCTCGACGGGTTCGGTCGTCTGCTTCTGGAAGAACAGCGGCACGACCTCGGCCAGGCCGCCGAAACTGATCACCACCAGGATCAGTACGGCAAGCAGGCCGACGTTCTTTTCGACGATCTCGTGTCTCATTGGTGTCGGTTTCCCCGTTGGCTCAGGCAGTCTGCGGAATCGGCTGACGGGCGCCTTCGCCGCGCCGGACAGTCATGAAGACGTTGAAGGCCATGATCAGCATGCCGGTGACCCAGCACAGGCCGCCGATCAGGCGCACGATGTAGCCCGGGCCGCTGGCCTCCACGGATTCGACGAAGGTGTACATCAGGGTGCCGTCGGGGTTGATGGCGCGCCACATCAGGCCCTGCAGGATGCCGTTGACCCACATGGCGGCGATGTAGAGCACGGTGCCGATGGTCGCCAGCCAGAAGTGCACGGCGATCAGGTTGACCGAGTGCATCTCGGTGCGGCCGAACAGGCGCGGGATCAGGTGGTACATGGAGCCGATGGTGATCATCGCCACCCAGCCCAGGGCGCCGGCATGCACGTGGCCGATGGTCCAGTCGGTGTAGTGGGAGAGGGCGTTGACGGTCTTCACCGCCATCATCGGCCCCTCGAAGGTGGACATGCCGTAGAAGGAGAGGGCCACCACCAGGAAGCGCAGGGTCGGGTCGGTGCGCAGCTTATGCCAGGCGCCAGAGAGGGTCATCATGCCGTTGATCATGCCGCCCCAGGAGGGGGCCAGCAGGATGATCGACATGATCATGCCCAGCGACTGGGCCCAGTTGGGCAGGGCGGTGTAGTGCAGGTGGTGCGGGCCGGCCCACATGTAGACCATGATCAGCGCCCAGAAGTGGACGATGGACAGCCGGTAGGAGTAGACCGGACGCTCGGCCTGCTTGGGCACGAAGTAGTACATCATCCCCAGGAAGCCGGCGGTCAGGAAGAAGCCCACCGCGTTGTGGCCGTACCACCACTGCACCATGGCGTCGATGGCGCCGGCGTAGATGGAGGTCGAGTACATGGGGGTGACCGGGATGGCGGCGTTGTTGACGATGTGCAGCACCGCCACGGTCAGGATGAAGGCGGCGAAGAACCAGTTGGCCACGTAGATGTGGGAGGTCTTGCGCAGCTTGATGGTGCCCAGGAAGACGATGGCATAGCTGATCCAGACCACGGCGATCAGGATGTTGATCGGCCACTCCAGCTCGGCATACTCCTTGGTGGTGGTGTAGCCCAGTGGCAGCGAGACCACTGCGGAGACGATCACCGCCTGCCAGCCCCAGAAGGTGAAGGCCGCCAGCTTGTCGCCGAACAGCCGCGTCTGGCAGGTCCGCTGCACCACGTAGTAGGAGGTGGCGAACAGTGCCGAGCCGCCGAAGGCGAAGATCACGGCGTTTGTGTGAAGGGGGCGCAGGCGGCCGAAGCTCGTCCACGGCAGTCCCAGGTTCAGTTCCGGCCATACCAGCTGTGCGGCAAGGATGACACCGAGGGTCATGCCCACGATGCCCCACACCACCGTCATGATCGCGAACTGCCGAACTACCTTGTAGTTGTAGGTCGGGTGTTCAAATGCTGTGCTCATGTCAGGATCCCATCGAACGCGGTTTGGGGGTTTCCCGCGGCATTCTGCCTCGGGGCGACCTCCGCAGGATGATGCAGGTCTATAACCACCGCCGATTCTAGCGCAGGCGTGCGACAAGCTGAACACGCCAATGTGTTGATTCATGAACGCGAAGGGGCTGAAATTGTCAGACCATTCTTGTCGGGATTTGCCGCCTATCGATCGCCAGTCCCTCCACCGGTTGCTGCGGGATGGCGAGCCCGGTGGCGGGAACATCGAGGGCCTCGGCCCCCTGGAAGTGCGTGGCGAGTGTCGGGTGGGCCGGCTGATGATGGCTCACGGCGCCGGTGCGGGGCAGGATTCAACCTTTCTGCAACGGTTGCGCGAGGCGCTGGCCGTAGTGGGGGTGCAGACACTGGCTTTCGAGTTCGCCTACCTGCAGCAGATGCGCCGCGAAGGCCGGCGTCGGCCGCCACCCAGGGTCGACCGACTGGTCGATGAACTGGTCCGCTGGTGCGACAGCGTGTCGCACCGCGACCTTCCGCCACCCTGGCTGGGGGGCAAGTCGATGGGCGGGCGTGTCGCCAGCCTGCTCGCGGCCCGCGACGGTGCTCCCGGCCTGGTGCTGTGCGGCTACCCCTTCCATCCGCCCGGCAAGCCCGAGCGCCTGCGGCTCTCCCACTGGCCGCTGCTGGGCTGTCCGACCCTGGTGGTGCAGGGCAGTCGCGACCCCTTCGGGACGCGTGACGAGGTGGCGGGCTATTCGCTCCCCGACACGGCGCGGCTTCACTGGCTCGAGGATGGCGACCATGACTGGAAGCCGCAGCGCGCCTCGGGCAGGACCCAGGCGCAACTGATCGACGAGGGGGCGGCGGCGATCGCCGCCTTCATGACCGCCTACGCCTGAAACTCCCGCACTGCGGGCGATGCGGGCAAGTCGATGAAAGGGCGATGGTTCTTCGTTCATGAGGCGCGCGTCGGGGCGATGCGAAAAGCGTTGACATTGGTCGGGGCCCCTGTAGAATGCAGCGCCACGTGACCGGGGGTGGTTAGCTCAGCTGGGAGAGCACCAGCCTTACAAGCTGGGGGTCACAGGTTCGAACCCTGTACCACCCACCATCGCCTCGGCGATGCCCGATCATGTCGCAGGAAGATTGCAGCGGACCGGTAGTTCAGTTGGTTAGAATGCCGGCCTGTCACGCCGGAGGTCGCGGGTTCGAGTCCCGTCCGGTCCGCCATCGTCTTCCCCGTCGCAGGTCATCTTGCGGACCGGTAGTTCAGTTGGTTAGAATGCCGGCCTGTCACGCCGGAGGTCGCGGGTTCGAGTCCCGTCCGGTCCGCCACGATGGCATGACGGCAGCAGCAAGCTTGCAGTAACGCGTGGGTGATTAGCTCAGTTGGTTAGAGCACCAGCCTCACATGCTGGGGGTCACTGGTTCGAGTCCGGTATCACCCACCACGCGGACCGGTAGTTCAGTTGGTTAGAATGCCGGCCTGTCACGCCGGAGGTCGCGGGTTCGAGTCCCGTCCGGTCCGCCATCTGCAGTCGAATTCTTCAGCCCCGAGGCCTTCCAGGCCTCGGGGCTGTCTCGTTGGCGCCAGGCTTTCCCTCCCGCTCCCCGCTATCATGGGGCGATGATCCTTTGCGTCATCCGGCTCGAATATCATACAGTTGTTTGAATTCGATCGCCGTTCCGACCGTGAGGACCCTGCCGTGAGTGCTTATCCCCAGCTGTTCCGCCCCCTGAGGGTCGGCCACCTGACGCTGCCCAACCGGGTGCTGATGGGCTCCATGCACACCAACCTCGAGGAGGCGTCCGGCGGCTTCACGCGGCTGGCGGCCTTCTATGCCGAGCGGGCCCGGGAGGGGGTCGGGCTGATCGTCACCGGCGGCATCGCCCCCCTTCCGGAGGGCGCCGTCTTCGAGGGGGCAGCGACCCTCGAGCGCGCCGAGCAGGTGGCGGACCACCGTGGGGTGGTCGAGGCCGTGCACGAGGCCGGTGGGCGCATCTGCCTGCAGATCCTGCACGCCGGGCGCTATGCCTACACGCCGGAGCTGGTGGCACCCTCGGCACTCCAGGCCCCCATCAACCCCTTCGTGCCCCGGGAGCTCTCCGGCGACGAGGTCGAGGCGCGCATCGAGGCCTACGTGCGCTGCGCCACCCTGGCCCGGGAGGCCGGCTACGACGGGGTCGAGGTGATGGGGTCGGAGGGTTACCTGATCAACCAGTTCATCTGTCCGCGCACCAACCATCGCGACGATGCCTGGGGCGGCAGCCTCGAGAACCGCCTCCGCTTCCCGGTGGAGATCGTGAAGCGCATCCGTGAGGCGGTGGGGAGCGACTTTCTGCTGATCTTCCGGCTGTCGATGATCGACCTGGTGGAGGAGGGCAGCACCTTCGAGGAGGTCGTCGCCCTGGGGCGCGCCCTCGAGGCCGCCGGGGCCGACATGATCAACACCGGCATCGGCTGGCACGAGGCGCGCGTCCCGACCATCGTCACCAGCGTGCCTCGGGCCGCCTTCACCGAGGTGACGCGGCGCATGAAGGCCGAGCTCAGGGTGCCGCTGATCACCACCAACCGCATCAACATGCCGGAGGTGGCGGAGCGGGTGCTTGCCGAGGGGCATGCCGACATGGTCTCCATGGCGCGCCCCTTCCTGGCCGACCCGGCCTGGGTGAGCAAGGCCGCCGCGGGGCGCAGCGAGGAGATCAATACCTGCATCGCCTGCAACCAGGCCTGCCTGGACCAGGTCTTCCTGGGGAAGGTGACCTCCTGCCTGGTCAATCCGCGTGCCTGCCACGAGACGGAGCTGGTGGTCGCCCCGGCCGCTGCGCCGCAGGCGATCGCCGTGGTGGGCGGCGGCCCCGCCGGGCTTGCCACCGCGGTTACCGCCGCCGAGCGCGGCCATGCCGTGACACTGTTCGAGCGAGCAGCGGAGCTGGGCGGCCAGTTCAACCATGCGCGGCGGATTCCCGGCAAGGAGGAGTTCGACGAGACCCTGCGCTATTACCGGGTGAGGCTCGACAGGCTGGGCGTCACGGTGCGCCTGGGGACCGAGGCGGATGTCCAGACGCTGCGCGACTTCGATGCGGTGGTGCTGGCCACCGGCGTGCGGCCGCGCCGGCTCGCGCTGCCGGGCATCGACCACCCGAAGGTCATCGGTTACCCGACGGCGATCACCCATCCCGAACGGGTCGGCCGGCGCGTGGCGATCATCGGCGCCGGGGGGATCGGCTTCGACGTGGCGGAACTGCTGACCCACGCCGGCGACACCGCGCCATCGGTCGCGGCCTGGTGCGACGAGTGGGGGGTGGACCTGGGCGTGGCGCATCGCGGTGGCCTCAAGCCGGCCGAGCGTCCCGCGACGCCTCGCCAGGTCGTCCTGCTGCAGCGCAAGACCAGCAGGCCGGGCAAGGGGCTCGGCAAGACCACCGGCTGGGTGCACCGGGCCTCGCTCCGGCATCGCGGGGTCGAGACGCTGGTCGGCTGCGAGTATCTCGGCATCGACGACGAGGGACTGCATCTCCGCCTCGATGGCGAGCCGCGCTGTCTCGAGGTCGATACCGTGGTGGTCTGCGCCGGCCAGGAGCCGGTGCGTGAGCTGCTTGCGCCGCTCCAGGCGGCCGGCGTGGCCGTGCATGTCATCGGCGGTGCCGATGAGGCGGCGGAGCTCGATGCCCGCCGGGCCATCGAGCAGGGAACCCGGCTGGCCGCTCGGCTCTGACCCCGTCGCGGCCACGTTGTCGGCCGCCTGCTCCCGCCCGCCATCCGCTGTCCGTCGGCCGCCGCCGGCGGGCAGCGTCGTTTCAGCGTTTAATCTTTCGCGATTCCTCATGAACCCAGTGGTGCTCGCCGGGCTCTCAGTGGTGAGGGCTCGGCTGCGTTGATTGGTGAGGCAAACCGTTATCCGCTGATGCTGTCTACGCTGATGAGACCCACCCCCGGCCTGTCGCCACCCTGTCTGAGTGGCCGGGGAACCGGGCATACAGGAGGCATCGATGAGCATCTTCGATCATGTGCAGAACCGCTTCGCTCGCGTCCAGCAGGAAGAGATGAGCCTGCAGGAGTACCTGGAACTCTGCCGCCGGGAGCCCGTGGCCTATGCCACGGCGGCCGAGCGGATGCTGGAGGCCATCGGCGAGCCAGAGGTGATCGATACCGCGAAGGATCCGCGGCTGTCCCGCATCTTCTCCAACAAGGTGATCCGTCGCTATCCGGCCTTCGCCGAGTTCTACGGCATGGAAGAGGCCATCGAGCAGATCGTCGCCTACTTCCGTCATGCCGCCCAGGGCCTCGAGGAGCGCAAGCAGATCCTCTACCTGCTCGGCCCGGTGGGTGGCGGCAAGTCATCCCTGGCCGAGCGGCTCAAGCTGCTGATGGAGAAGGTTCCCTTCTATGCCATCAAGGACTCGCCCGTCTACGAGTCGCCGCTGGGCCTGTTCTCCCCGGAGGAGGATGGCGAACTGCTGGAGAAGGAGTACGGCATCCCCCAGCGCTACCTCAAGAGCGTGATGTCGCCCTGGGCCGCCAAGCGCCTCAAGGAGTATGGTGGTGATATCTCCCAGTTCCGGGTGGTGCGCCTCTACCCCTCGCGGCTCAACCAGGTCGCCATCTCCAAGACCGAGCCCGGCGACGAGAACAACCAGGACATCTCCTCGCTGGTGGGCAAGGTGGATATTCGCCAGCTCGAGCTCTACTCCCAGGACGACCCGGACGCCTACAGCTTCTCCGGCGGGCTGTGCCGGGCCAACCAGGGGCTGATGGAGTTCGTCGAGATGTTCAAGGCGCCGATCAAGGTGCTGCATCCGTTGCTGACGGCGACCCAGGAGGGCAACTACAACCCCACCGAGGGCATGGGCGCGATCCCCTTCGACGGCGTGGTGCTGGCCCACTCCAACGAGAGCGAGTGGCAGACCTTCCGCAACAACCGCAACAACGAGGCCTTCCTCGACCGGGTCTACATCGTCAAGGTGCCCTACTGCCTGCGGGTCACCGAGGAGATCAACATCTACAGGAAGCTGCTCGAGCACTCCTCGCTGGCCGAGGCGCCCTGCGCGCCGGATACCCTGCGCATGCTCGCCCAGTTCTCGGTGCTCTCGCGGCTCAAGGAGCCGGAGAACTCGAGCATCTACTCCAAGATGCGGGTCTATGATGGTGAGAACCTCAAGGATACCGACCCCAAGGCCAAGTCGATCCAGGAGTACCGCGATGCGGCCGGGGTCGACGAGGGGATGGAGGGGCTGTCGACGCGCTTCGCCTTCAAGATCCTCTCCAAGGTGTTCAACTTCGATAACCACGAGGTGGCGGCCAACCCGGTCCACCTGCTCTACGTGCTCGAGCAGCGCCTGGAACAGGAACAGCTCCCGCGGGAGACCTTCGAGCGCTACCTGCGCTTCATCAAGGAGTTCCTGGCCCCGCGCTACGTCGACTTCATCGGCAAGGAGATCCAGACGGCCTACCTCGAGTCCTATTCCGAGTACGGTCAGAACATCTTCGACCGCTACGTCACCTACGCCGACTTCTGGATCCAGGACCAGGAGTATCGCGACCCCGAGACCGGCGAGTTCCTCGACCGCCAGGCCCTCAACGAGGAGCTGGAGAAGATCGAGAAGCCGGCCGGCATTTCCAACCCCAAGGACTTCCGCCACGAGGTGGTCAACTTCGTGCTGCGGGCGCGTGCCCAGAACAACGGCATGAACCCCAGCTGGCAGTCCTACGAGAAGCTGCGGGGGGTGATCGAGCACAAGATGTTCGCCAACACCGAGGAGCTGCTGCCGGTGATCTCCTTCAACGCCAAGGCCTCGACGGCAGACCAGAAGAAGCACGAGGACTTCGTGGCACGCATGGTCGACCGCGGCTACACCGAGAAGCAGGTGCGCCTGCTCTCCGAGTGGTACCTGCGGGTCCGCAAGTCGCAGTAGGCCGAGGAGGTCGTCATGACCTATTTCATCGATCGTCGAGCCAATGCCAAGCACAAGAGCGCGGTCAATCGCCAGCGCTTCCTCAACCGCTACCGCACCCATATCAAGCGGTCGGTCGAGGAGGCGGTGAACCGGCGCTCGATCACCGACATGGAGCGCGGCGAGAAGGTCTCGATTCCTTCCCGGGACATCTCCGAGCCGGTCTTCCAGCACGGCCCGGGGGGCAAGCGCGCCATCGTTGCGCCGGGCAACAAGGAGTTCGTCGAGGGGGATCGGCTGCGCCGCCCCGGCGGCGGAGGCGGGGGCGACGGTGCCGGGGAGGGGGGCGCCTCCAATCAGGGCGAGGGCATGGACGAGTTCGCCTTCACCCTGAGTCGCGAGGAGTTCCTCGACTTCGTCTTCGACGGCCTGGAACTGCCCCACCTGGAGCGCAAGAACCTGGTGGACCTCGACGAGGTGCGCCCGGTGCGTGCCGGGGTGTCGAAGGAGGGGGTGCCGGCACGCATCAATATCGTGCGCTCCATGCGTGAGGCCCAGGCCCGGCGGATCGCCATGCGGGCGCCGATCCGCCGGGCCCTGCGCGAGGCCATGGAGGCGCTGGCCGATGAGGAGCGCAAGGACCCGGTGCTGCGCAACCCGGCGCGCATCACCGAGCTCAAGGCGGAGATCGAGCGTCTGGAGAAGCGCCTGGAGGCGGTGCCCTTCATCGATACCTACGACCTGCGCTACAACAACCTGGTCGACCAGCCGCAGCCCTCGAGCAAGGCGGTGATGTTCTGCGTGATGGATGTCTCGGGCTCCATGACTCAGGCCCACAAGGACATCGCCAAGCGCTTCTTCCTGCTCCTCTACCTCTTCCTCGAGCGCAACTACGAGAAGGTCGAGCTGGTCTTCGTGCGCCACCATACCGCGGCCAAGGAGGTCGACGAGGAGGAGTTCTTCTACTCCCGAGAGACCGGCGGCACCATCGTCTCCAGCGCCCTGACGCTGGTCGACGAGATCATCGAGGCCCGCTACCCGCCCGGGCAGTGGAACCTCTACGTGGCGCAGGCCTCGGACGGCGACAACTGGGACGACGACTCCATCACCTGTCGCGACCTGCTCGTCGAGCGCCTGATGCCAAGGCTGCAGTACTTCACCTACGTGGAGATCACCCCGCATGCCCACCAGGCGCTGTGGGAGGAGTACGAGCGGGTGGAGGCCGAGTATGCCGAGCGCTTCGCCATGCGCCAGATCGTCGAGGCCGGGGACATCTATCCGGTCTTCCGCGAGCTGTTCAAGCGCCGCATTGCCGGCACTTGACGACCAGATCAGGCGGCCCGAGGAGGCAGTATGACCCGACGCAAGCCCATCGCCACCGGTTCCGACTGGAACTTCGAGATCCTCGACGCCTTCGAGGAGGAGATTGCGCGCCTGGCGGACGAGTATCGCCTGGATACCTATCCCAACCAGATCGAGGTCATCACCACCGAGCAGATGATGGATGCCTATGCCAGCGTGGGCATGCCGGTGGGCTATCACCACTGGTCCTTCGGCAAGCAGTTCCTGGCCGTCGAGCAGGCCTATCGACGCGGCCAGATGGGGCTCGCCTATGAGCTGGTGATCAACTCCGACCCCTGTATCGCCTACCTGATGGAGGAGAACACCCTGATGATGCAGGTGCTGGTCATGGCTCACGCCTGCTATGGCCACAACTCCTTCTTCAAGGGCAACTACCTGTTCCGTACCTGGACGGATGCCTCCTCCATCGTCGACTACCTGGTGTTCGCCCGGAAGTACATCAGCGAGTGCGAGGAGCGCCACGGCGTGGCCGCGGTGGAGCAGCTGCTGGATGCCTGCCACGCCCTGCAGAACTACGGCGTCGACCGCTACAAGCGCCCCTCGCCGGTCTCGGCCGCCGAAGAGGCGCGGCGTCAGAAGGAGCGCGAGGCGCACCTCCAGGCCCAGGTCAACACCCTGTGGCGCACCATCCCGGGGCGCCCGCGCGGGGATGCCCTGCCCGGCATGGCCGACGAGGAAGACCCGCTGGGCCTTCACGAGGGCGGCCGCTATCCCCCGGAGCCCCAGGAGAACCTGCTCTACTTCATCGAGAAGAACGCTCCGCTGCTGGCCCCCTGGCAGCGCGAGGTGGTGCGCATCGTGCGCAAGCTGGCCCAGTACTTCTACCCCCAGCGCCAGACTCAGGTGATGAACGAGGGCTGGGCGACCTTCTGGCACTACACCCTGATGAACCGGCTCTATGAGGAGGGCATGGTGGATGAAGGGCTGATGCTGGAGTTCCTGCAGTCGCATACCGCGGTGGTCAACCAGCCGGCCTTCGACAGCCCCTACTTCAGCGGCATCAACCCCTATGCGCTGGGCTTCGCCATCTTCACCGACCTGCGGCGCATCTGCGAGGCGCCGACGGAGGAGGACCGGCAGTGGTTTCCCGACACCGCCGGCGGCGACTGGCGGGAGACCCTGGAGTTCGCCATGAAGAACTTCAAGGACGAATCCTTCATCCAGCAGTTCCTGTCGCCCAAGGTGATCCGCGACCTCAAGCTGTTCATGGTGGTCGACGACGACCAGGAGGAGATGCTGGAGGTGGCGGCGATCCACGATGAGCGCGGCTATCGGCGCATCCGCGAGTCCCTCGCCACCCAGTACGCCCTGGCCGTGCGCGAACCCAATATCCAGGTCTACTCCGCGGATATCCGCGGTGACCGGTCGCTGACCCTGCGCCACGTCCAGGACAGTCGGCGTCCGCTGGCGCGCAGCGTCTACCCGGTCATCCGCCACCTCCACCAGCTGTGGGGCTTCCCGGTTCGGCTGGAGTCGGTGCAGGACGAGGAGGTGGTGCGCCGCTACCACTGGCCCCTGCCCGAGGAGGACCGCCGTGACTGAGGCGTTCTAACGACGAGACCCGCGCCATGGCGCGGGTCTCGGATTCCCTCTTGCTTCCTGTGAGGGCGGGTCAGGCCTGGGCTGTCCAGGACTGGCACCAGCCGCCCGGCTCGACGCTGTTCTGCGGGAACAGCTGGCAGCCTTGGCTGTCGGCCTGATAGAACATGCAGTTGTCGCACTGCTCGCCTTCCTCGTAGGCCGGGTGGTCGCTGGCGTCGCTGGCGTTCTCGACGTAGTTCAGGGCCTGGGCCTGTTCGGCGCTCGGGTCGAGACGCGGCAGGTCCTGGGCGAAGGCGCTCTTCGACAGGATGCCGGCGCCGAGGGGCAGGGCGGCAAGGCCCAGCAGGCTGTTGCGCATGAAGTCACGACGGCTATGGTCGGCCATGGTCTCTCCTTGTCATCACGGTGGGTCTGGGGGTCACGGTGGGCATTCGGGTGCCCGTTTCTTCTTGGCGGGTGGTCGCGCCACCTCTTGATCCGACAGGCGCGTCCCTGCGGAGTTCGTCCAACCAATGGTAGTAAACTGGTGGGGGGATCGCGAACCGGCCGGGGCCAGTGCGGCAATCCGCCGCACAGGCCCCGGCCATGGGGGCGAGCCCCGGGATTCGCGGGCGGCTCCTCGGTTCAGCGACCTCGATGGCGCTGCTATACTCGCGCCAGCTGCGGCGGCCGCCCGGTCGGGTGCAGAACGAGACGTGCGCGCAAGCGCCCAGAACAGGGAGAAGTCCGATGCAGAACGCGGTGATTCTGATCAATGCCGAGAAGGGGCAGGTGAAGGCCGTGGCCGAGCGGCTGGCCGATGTCGAGGGCATCAGCGAAGTCTATTCCACCTGTGGCCGCTATGACCTGGTGGCCATCGCGCGCACCCGTGACTTCGAGAGCCTGGCCGAGCTGGTGACCGGTCGCCTCAATGCCGTCGAGGGCATTCGCGACACCGAGACGCTCAATGCCATGCAGGTCCACTCCCGTCACGACCTGGAGACCATGTTCTCGCTGGGCTGGTGAGGCAGGGCACGGGCCGCGTGCCCGCCGCATGATCGGACAGGGAAGGGCCAGGCATGGCAGCAAGACGAAGGCGCGTCGCCAACCGCTGGCGCCGCCAGGTGCGTCGCTTCGCTATCACGGCGCTGTTCGTGGCCGTGGCCACCGGGCTCTGGCACTTCCAGGAGCGCGAGCTGCGTGACGGGCTCAGCTGGCAGGGCGTCACCACCTGGCAGGAGCTCACGCCGCTGAGCTTCCATCGCGTGCTGCGCAACGACGGCTTCCTGGTGGGGTGGTCCGACGTGCGGGTCAATCCGCTGTGGGTCAGCTATGTGCTGCACCAGGTCGAGGATCCCGGCGCCGGGCCGCGCCCCGACTTCCAGCGCGACTGGCGGGCCCTGTGGCCGGTCGCGCCGGACAGCTACTTCGGCAGCGGCTATGACCGGGGGCATCTCGCCCCCAACTACGCCATCGCTGCGGTCCACGGCAGGGCGGCGCAGCGCGATACCTTCCTGATGAGCAACATGTCGCCCCAGCGGCCCGAGCTCAACCGGCGCCTCTGGCAACGCCTGGAAGAGGTGGTGATGGATCGCTTCGTGCCACGCTTCGGTACCCTCCAGGTGATCACCGGCCCGGTCTTCCCGGCGTCGTTCCGGGACAACGTGCTCAATCGGGTCGGCCTGGTGGAGGTGCCCGAGGCCTTCTACAAGATCCTGGTGGTGCCGGGCGAGGAGCCGCGTGCCCTGGCCTTCCTGATGCCGCAGGGGGTGGCGGGCGACGAGCCGCTGGACGACTTCCTGGTCAGCATCGATCAGCTGGAGGCGCGCACCGGCCTGGACTTCTTCCCGCAGCTGCCCGAGGCGGCCGCTGCGGCAATCGAGGCCGAGGTGGAGACCGCGGGCTGGGGGCTCGAGGCCGTGTCCAGGCTGCCCGGCCGCTTCTGAACGGCGCGCACAAAAAAACCGCGAACTTGGCGTCGCGGTTTCCTGTGGGGCTGCAATGTGGACTCGTCTGCATGACGCGATAAGTAGTGGTGCCCAGGAGAGGACTTGAACCTCCACATCCGTAAGGATACTAGCACCTGAAGCTAGCGCGTCTACCAATTCCGCCACCTGGGCGCATCATGCTGTCGTCGTGTTCGCGGCCATCGCTTGAGCGATGGTGCCCAGGAGAGGACTTGAACCTCCACGTCCATAAGGACACTAGCACCTGAAGCTAGCGCGTCTACCAATTCCGCCACCTGGGCGAACACGAGCGATCCGAGCTGACAAAGAGCGTGGGAGCTTACTCCCTGATATCCGGCCTGATGGATACCGATGGTGCCCAGAAGAGGACTTGAACCTCCACGTCCGTAAGGACACTAGCACCTGAAGCTAGCGCGTCTACCAATTCCGCCATCTGGGCAGGCGAGGCGTATGGTACCGGATTCCTTCGGCGATGCAAGGGTAACGGGTCCCGCCGTGCAGGATTTTTTTGTCGCCGGTCACGCGTCGCTGGCACCGCCATGGTTGGGTGATGGGGGCACCGGCGCTATACTGCGCCCATGACAATCGACCCGAAATCCCAGATGCCACGCGCCGGACGTCGTCCCCGCGCCCTTTCGATCACGCTGCTCCCGATGCCGCCAAGGATGCCCACCGCATGACCCACTGGACGCTCAGCGACGATCCGCACGCCAAGCGCGAAGCCCACAAGTACGACAAGCCCGCTCCCAGCCGTGAATACCTGCTCGCCCGCCTGGAGGAGGCCGGCAAGCCGCTCACCCACGAGGCAATGAGCCAGCAGCTGGGCCTCGAGGACGAGGAACTCCAGGAGGCGGTGCGCCGGCGCCTGGCGGCGATGGAGCGCGATGGCCAGGTGCTGCGCAACCGCCGCGGGGCCTATGCGCTGATCGACAAGCTCGACCTGATCAAGGGCAAGGTCCTGGGACACCGTGACGGCTTCGGTTTCCTGCTTCGCGACGACGGCAAGAAGCCCGACCTGGTGCTGCCGCCACGGCAGATGCGCCGGGTCTTCCACGGCGACCACGTGCTGGTACGGGTGAGCGGGCGCGACCGTCGCGGCCGCGACGAGGCCACCATCGTCGAGATGCTGGCGCGTAACACCCAGACCATCGTCGGCGTCTACCGCGCCAATACGCCGGAGTTCGGGGTGCTGATCCCCGAGAACTCGCGTATCACCCAGGAGATCATCATTCCCCACAGCGCCTGTGGCGGGGCCCAGGACGGCCAGGTGATCTCGGCGAGGATCACTCAGCAGCCCGAGACCCGGGTGCAGCCGGTGGGCGAGGTGGTCGAGGTGCTCGGCGAGCGCATGGATCCCGGGATGGAGATCGACATCGCCATCCGCAGCTATGAGATCCCCGCCGAGTTCCCGCCGGATGTCCACGACCAGATCGCCGGCATGTCCGCCGAGGTGGCCGAGCAGGACAAGCAGCATCGCATCGACCTGCGCGACGTGCCGCTGGTGACCATCGATGACGAGAGCGCCAAGGACTTCGACGACGCCGTCTGTGCCTGGAAGACCAAGTCGGGCAGCTGGAAGCTGCTGGTGGCGATCGCCGACGTCTCCCACTACGTGCGTCCTGGCAGTGCCCTGGACCAGGAGGCGATCACCCGCGGCAACTCGGTCTACTTCCCGGGCCAGGTGGTGCCGATGCTGCCTGAGCTGCTCTCCAACGGGCTCTGTTCGCTGAACCCGGCCGTCGACCGCCTGGCGCTGGTCTGCGAGATGAACATCTCCCAGAGCGGGGCGATCAGCCGTTACCGCTTCTACGAGGCGGTGTTCCAGTCCCATGCGCGCCTCACCTACAACAAGGTGGCCGCCATCCTCGACGACCAGGGAGAGGAGGGCGACGCCCTGCGCGAGGAGTACCACGAGCTGGTGCCGTCGCTGAAGAACCTGCACTCCCTTTACACGCTGCTGCGCGAGGCCCGCGTGGAGCGGGGCGCCATCGACTTCGAGACCACCGAGACGGCCATCATCTTCAACGAGGAGCGCAAGATCGAGAAGATCGTGCCGCGCTCACGCAACGATGCCCACAAGATCATCGAGGAGTGCATGCTGGCCGCCAACGTGGCCACCGCGCGCTTCCTCGACAAGCATGATCTGCCGGCCCTCTATCGCATCCACGAGAAGCCCTCGCCGGAACGTCTCGACAAGCTGCGCCTGTTCCTCAACGAACTGGGCCTGTCGCTCGGCGGCGGCGACGACCCGAGCCCCCAGGACTACCGGGACCTGGCTGAGGCGATCAAGGGGCGTGACGATGCCGACGTCATCCAGACGGTGATGCTGCGTTCCATGAGCCGGGCGGTCTACTCGCCGCAGAACGATGGCCACTTCGGCCTGGCCTATCCGGCCTATGCGCACTTCACCTCGCCGATCCGTCGCTACCCGGACCTGCTGGTCCACCGCGCCATCCGCTCGGTGATCCGTGGCCCCCGCCAGACCAATACCGTGCTGCGTGCCGAGGGGGCGGGCGTGGAGCCGCCCAGCAAGTGGGCCCCGTACACCTTCGAGCAGATGCTCGAGCTCGGCGAGCACTGCTCGATGACCGAGCGGCGCGCCGACGACGCCACCCGCGACGTGGAGGACTGGCTCAAGTGCGAGTTCATGTCCGACAAGCTCGGCGAGGTCTATGACGGCAGCATCGCCTCGGTGACCCAGTTCGGCATCTTCGTGCGCCTCGACGAGGTGTTCGTGGAGGGGCTGGTGCATGTCACCTCGCTGCCTTCCGACTACTACCACTACGAGCCCGAGAAGCACCGCCTCAAGGGCGAACGCAGCGGCATGAGCTACCGCCTGGGCGACGGCGTCACCGTGCAGGTGGCCCGCGTCGACCTCGACGAGCGCAAGATCGACTTCGAACTGGCCGACGACAAGCCCCGCCCCAAGCGGACGCCGCGCAAGCGCCGCGGGGGCGACAAGCCGGCCGAGTCGGGTGGCGGCAAGCCCGGTGACAAGTCGGGCAAGAGCGGGCGGCGCCGGCGTGGCCCGCGGCGCTCGAGGGCCCGCGGCTGATGGCGGCAGGTCGCAAGCCCCGACACGGCGGCGGGCCGGGACAGGAGAGCAGGGCCCGTCGACACCCGGGAAGGGAAGCGCCTCGCGCGCCGGCCCCGCCCGGGGGGCTCGAGGCGGTGTTCGGCGTGCATGCGGTGCGGGCGCTGCTCGACCGCGGCGAGGTGCCCCGCGAGGTCTGGGTCCAGGAGGGGAGCGCCGGTGCGCGCCTGGCCGAGCTGGTCGAGCAAGCCCGCCGGGGGGGCGCACGTCTCCACTCCCGCCCCCGGGACGAGCTCGACCGCCTCGCCCAGGGCGCCGCCCACCAGGGCATCATCGCCTTCGCCACGCCGCTCGCCTTCGAGGGCGAGACCTCGCTGTGGCTGAGGCTCGAGGGCTGGCCCCATGAGGCGCCCCCGCTGCTGCTCGTGCTCGACGGCATCACCGACGTGCACAACTTCGGCGCCTGCCTGCGCAGCGCCGATGCCGCCGGGGTGCACGGGGTGATCGTGCCCAAGGACAGGGCGGCGCCGCTCAATGCCATGGTGCGCAAGGTGGCCTGCGGGGCTGCCGAGAGCATGCCCGTCTACCAGGTCACCAACCTGGCCCGTGCCATGGCCAGGCTCAAGGAGCTCGGCGTCTGGATCACCGGCACCGCCGGCGAGGCCGAGGCGAGCCTCTTCGAGGCCGACTTCACCGGCCCCACGGCGCTGGTGATGGGGGCCGAGGGCAAGGGGATGCGGCGCCTCACCCGCGAGGCCTGCGATACCCTGGTCAAGCTGCCCATGGCCGGCAGCGTCGCAAGCCTCAACGTCTCGGTGGCCACCGGCATCTGCCTGTTCGAGGCGGTGCGCCAGCGCCAGGCGAGGGACTGAGACACGCCCGCCTTGCCAGTCGGGCCCTGGATCATTAGAATACCTGCGCCCGCTCGTCCTGCGAGCGGGTCTTCCTGTCTTCTGACAACCCGTCTTTTGACAATCACTCCTTGCTTCCCCTGAGCGATACGAGGTCGCCATTGTGGAAGCTGCCAAACCGCAAGGAGATCCCATGCGTCACTACGAGATCGTCTTCATGGTCCACCCGGACCAGAGCGAGCAGGTCCCGGCCATGGTCGAGCGCTATACCGGCCTCGTCACCGAGAACGGCGGCACCGTGCATCGCCTCGAGGATTGGGGCCGTCGCCATCTGGCCTACCCGATCAACAAGATCCACAAGGCTCACTACGTGCTGATGAACGTCGAGTGCAGCGGCGAGACCCTCGATGAGATCGAGAACATCTTCCGCTTCAACGACGCCATCATCCGCAGCCTGGTGGTTCGTGCCAAGGAAGCCGTCACCGAGGCCTCACCGATGATGAAGCCGGTGGAAGAGAAGCGTGTCCGTCGCGACGAGAAGCCGCGCAGCACCGAATCCGCCTGAGCCATCCCCTCGCACCTCTGAAGGAGTCTTCCCATGGCACGCTTTTTCCGTCGCCGCAAGTTCTGCCGTTTCACCGCTGAAGGCGTGAAGCAGATCGACTACAAGGATCTGGACACGCTCAAGGCCTACGTCACCGAGACCGGCAAGATCGTTCCCAGCCGCATTACCGGGACCAAGGCCCGTTACCAGCGCCAGCTGTCCACCGCGATCAAGCGGGCACGCTACCTGGCGCTGCTGCCCTACACCGACAGCCACCAGTAAAGCACCGCGCGTGATGTTGTCCGTCGCCCGCTGGATGATGCGCGGCACGCCCCACGCCGCCGCCGGGGCGGCCGCGGCCACCGCGATTCCCTGGCTGTTCTGGCTGGGGGCCGCCGTGGCGGGCCTGGTCACCCTGCGACACGGCCTGGCCGCGTCGCTGCCGGTGATCATCGCCGCGGCCGTGCCGGCCGGCTGGTGGTGGACCCAGGGGGACGTCATCCCGCTGGCCAGCGTCCTGCTGGTCGTGCTGATGGCGGTAGTGCTGCGCGCCCGCCTGCGCTGGAGCGAGGCGCTCCTCGCCGGCACGCTGGCGGGGGCAGCGATGATCCAGCTGGACATCTTCCTGCCGCCGGGCGGGGCAGGGCCGGTGCTGGAGCAGCTGCGCCAGGGCTCGCCTGACATCGCGGCGATGCTCGCCGAGCTCTCCCGCCAGGGCATGGACACCGAGCAGCTGGCCGGCCTGCTGATCAGCGGCGTGACCGCGCTGATCGTGCTGCTCGCCGCCGTGGCCTGCCTGGCCCTGGCGCGCGGCTGGCAGGCCGGGCTCTACAACCCCGGCGGGTTTCGCGAGGAGTTCCATGGCCTGCGCCTGGCGCCCCGTGAGCTCGCCGTGCTGGTGGTGCTCGGGGTACTGGGAGCGGTGCTGGCGCTCCCGGCCCTGGGCATGCTGGCCTGGGTGCCGCTGCTGGTGGCCGGCATCGCGCTGGTGCATGGTTTTATCGGATTGAAGGGAATGAACGGGCTGTGGCTGGTCGCCTTCTATGTGCTGCTGATCACCACCTGGCCCATGATTCTCATCGTGCTGCTCGCGGCCTTCATCGACACGTTCGCGGACTTCCGCGGACGACTGGCCCGCAGCCACTGACAAGAGGTTTACGAGAATGGACGTCATTCTGCTCGACAAGATTGGCAAGCTGGGCGGTCTGGGTGACCAGGTCACCGTCAAGCCCGGCCATGGCCGCAACTACCTGGTGCCCTACGGCCTGGCCGTGCCGGCCACCAAGGAGAACATCGAGGCCTTCCAGGCCCAGCGTGCCGAGCTCGAGGCCCAGGCCGCCGAGCGCAAGGCGGTGGCCGAGGCGCGTGCCGAACAGCTCAACGACATTGAGCTGTCGCTGGTCTCCAAGGCCGGTGACGAGGGCAAGCTGTTCGGCTCCATCGGTCCGCGTGACCTGGCGGAGGCCATCTCCAGCGCCGGGATCGAGGTCGCCAAGAGCGAAGTGCGCATGCCCCAGGGCCCGATCCGCCAGACCGGCGAGTACGACATCGACCTGCACCTGCATGCCGAAGTCGATGCCACCGTTCGCGTGGTGGTCGTGGCCGAGTAAGGCCAGCGCGACGGCACGCCCGACGGGCGTGCCTCGACAGGGGGGGCAAGGAGTGAATCCTTGCCCCCTTTTCGTGTCCTGCGTCGTGCCATGATTTCGCGGCCTCGTCCTGCCTCGGCCATGGGGTCGGGGCGAGCCATCGCGTAGAATGGGCCTGCCCCTTTCCCCTGAAGGTCCGCGCACCATGAACGAACCCCTCACCCTCGACCGGGAAACCGCCGCCCTCAAGGTGCCGCCGCATTCGCTGGAGGCCGAACAGTCCGTGCTCGGCGGCCTGATGCTCGACAACCAGGCCTGGGACAACGTGGCCGACCGCCTGGTGGCGGATGACTTCTATCGCTACGAGCACCGCCTGATCTTCAACGTCATGGCCGGCCTGGCCGAGGCGGGGCGTCCGCTGGACGTGGTGACCCTCTCCGAGGCGCTGGAGGGGCGCGACCAGCTCGATACGGTGGGGGGGCTGGCCTACCTGGCGGAGCTCGCCAGGAACACGCCCTCGGCGAGCAATATCCGCGCCTATGCCGACATCGTTCGCGAGCGCGCCACCCTGCGCAAGCTGATCCGCGCGGCCAGCCAGATCGCCGACGGCGCCTTCAGCCCACAGGGGCGCCCCGCGGACGAGCTGGTCGACGAGGCCGAGCGGCTGGTGTTCCAGATCAGCGAGGAGCGCCCCAAGTCGGGGGGGCCGATCGGCATGAGCGAGCTGCTGACCAAGGCGGTGGATCGCATCGACGAGCTGTTCAACATGCAGGGGGAGATGACCGGGCTCTCCACCGGTTTTCGCGACCTGGACGAGATGACCTCGGGGCTGCAGCCCTCGGACCTGGTGATCATCGCCGGCCGCCCCTCCATGGGCAAGACCACCTTCGCCATGAACCTGGTCGAGCATGCGGTGATCTCGAGCGACAGGCCGGTGATGGTCTTCTCCATGGAAATGCCCGCGGACTCGCTGATGCTGCGCATGCTCTCCTCGCTGGGGCGCATCGACCAGACCCGGGTGCGGACCGGCCAGCTGGAGGACGAGGACTGGCCGCGCCTGACCTCGGCGGTCAACCTGCTCAAGGACAAGCAGCTGTTCATCGACGACACTGCCGCGCTCTCGCCCAACGAGATGCGCTCGCGGATCCGCCGGGTGGTGCGCGAGCACGGCAACCTGGCGCTGATCATGATCGACTACCTGCAGCTGATGCAGATCCCCGGCTTCTCCGAGAACCGCACCGGCGAGATCTCCGAGATCTCCCGCTCGCTCAAGGGGCTGGCCAAGGAGTTCGGCTGCCCGGTGGTGGCGCTCTCCCAGCTCAACCGCTCGCTGGAGCAGCGCCCCAACAAGCGCCCGGTGATGTCGGACCTGCGCGAGTCCGGGGCCATCGAGCAGGATGCCGACATCATCGGCTTCGTCTATCGTGACGAGGTCTACAATCCGGATAATCCCGACAACCAGGGGCTGGCCGAGGTGATCATCGGCAAGCAGCGTAACGGCCCCATCGGCACCGTGCACATGGCGTTCATCGGCAAGTACACCCGCTTCGAGGACTTGGCCCCGGACAGCTACCGCGAGGCCTTCGGCGAGTGACGGTGCCCTTGAGTCCCGCGACCGGCCCCGTATAATGCCGAGCCCTCGAATCACACAGGAAGGAGGCACCATGGCAGGCGGATTCCGACGCGGCAATCGCCGGCGCACCCCCAAGCTCGAGGGGCGCGGCGAGCTCCAGTCGATGGAGCGTGAAGGCCCCTTCAAGGAGTGGCTGGGGATGCCGGACCTCTACCGCTACCACCTGGTGGTGGACGGCGAGGCCTACAGCTACCAGACCGAGGACGCCGAGCTGCCGGTGCAGGTCGGCGACCGGGTGGTGTTCCGCTACAAGGAGACCAAGGCCGGCAACTGGGTGGACCGCAACTCCCTGGGCAAGGCGATCGATCCTTCCGAATATCAGTAGGTCCGGAACCTGACGAAGCGGTCAGGGTCACAACAAGGTAATGTCGACGACACGATACCGTCATCGGGTGCAGCCAGGCTGTGCCCGATCATGTATCCCGACATCATCGACCCGGACATCAGGAGGAAGGACCCATGGAATTCCAGGAACTGAAAGCCTTCGTGGCCCACCACGACAACTTCGAGATCCGCGTGATCGGCCATGCCGGCAGCCGGTTCTACCAGGTCGAACTGGAGGACGTGGAGGGGCAGCGCCACATGCTGACCCGTGCCGCCAAGCCGATCCTCTTCCGTTCGCTGGATGACGTCTATCTGGAGCTCAAGCGTGCCGGCATCCATCGCGCCTACCTGGTCCAGCAGGTGCCCCACGACGAGATGATCGGGCGCGAGGCCCACTACCAGGACCCGCTGACCTCGCGCATGCCGCTGGTCTTCTGACCCTACCCCTTGTCACTGACCTGCCGCCGCCGCTGCAGCCAGCGCCCCAGGCGTACCCGGCGGCGGGCGAACCCGCGATACCCCGCATCCATCATGCCCGTGATCCCCGGCAGGGTGCTCAGCCACACCAGCCGGCGATAGCCCAGCACCGCGTAGAGCGCCCGACTGGCATCCATGCCGATGTACCAGCGGTTGCCGGCGTCGCGGACGTGCAGCCGGCCCATCATCGCCTCGAAGCTGGTGCCGAGCGCCACCGGATCGAAGTCCGGCGCCTGGATATCCACCAGCCTGACCCGCGCGCGGTGCGGGTGACGGCCCAGCCAGGCCACCTCGCGCTGGCACAGCGGGCAGTGGCCGTCGTGGTAGAGGGTCGCCGGGGCGCGGGCCTCGAGGGTCCGGTGTCGTGTCATGGTGTCGTCTCCCGCAGGGGCCCGTAGCCCGCCCGATGAGGGCCCTGGCCATGGGTGGATGAATCGTCGGGCGCGCTGTCGAGCCGTGCCAGGAAGGCCTCGGCCTGCTCGCGCAGGGCCGCGCGCCTGTCGTCGCTCATGCGCCGGAGACTGCCGTAGATCAGCTTCATGCGCGGGTTGCCGCTCAGGGTATCGGCGTGGCGCTCGAGGAAGGCCCAGTAGAGGCTGTTGAAGGGGCAGGCGTCGGGGCCCGTGGCCCGTTTCGGGTCATAGCGGCAGTGCCGGCAGTGGTCCGACATGCGGTCGATGTACTTCCCCGAGGCACAGTAGGGCTTGGAGCCCATCAGGCCCCCGTCGGCATGCAGCACCATGCCTAAGGTGTTGGGCAGCTCCACCCATTCGCAGGCATCGGCGTAGACCGCCAGGTACCAGTCGCAGAGCGCCTCGGGTGCCACGTCGCAGAGCAGGGCGAAGTTGCCGGTGACCATCAGCCGCTGGATATGGTGGGCATAGGCATGGTCACGGGTCATCTCGATGGCGCGCGCAAGGCAGCGCAGGTCGGTATCGCCGCTCCAGAAGGCGGCGGGCAGGCCTCGGCTCGCCCCCAGGGCGTTGCGACGCTTGTAGTCGGGCATCCGCGTCCAGTAGAGGCCGCGCACGTACTCCCGCCAGCCCAGCACCTGGCGGATGAAGCCCTCGACGGCGTTGAGCGGCGCTCGCCCCTCGCGGTACTCCCGTTCCACCGCCTCGCACACCTCACGGGGCGCGAGCAGGCCCAGGTTGAGGGCCGCAGAGAGCCGGGAATGGAAGAGGAAGGGCTCGGCGTCGCGGATGGCGTCCTGATAGCGGCCGAAGTCGGGGAGCAGGTGCTCGATGAAGTGGCGCAGATCCACCAGGGCCTGGCGGCGCGTCACCGGCCAGTGGAAGGTATCGAGGGTGCCGAAGTGCGCTCCGAAATGCTCCGCCACCAGCGCCAGCACGTCTTCCGTGACGGCGTCATGGTGGTGGCGCGGCGGCTCGGGAACTGCCAGCGAGTCGGGCAGCGGCTGGCGATTGTCATGGTCGAAGTTCCACTGGCCACCTGCCGGCTTGTCGTCCTCCATCAGCAGGCCGGTGCGGCGGCGCTGCTCGCGGTAGAAGTGCTCCATGCGCGGCGCCTTGCGCTTCCGGGCCCAGGCGGCGAACGCCTCCGGCGTCGTGAAGAAGCGGTCATCCTCGATCAGGCGCCAGGGCAGGGCAGCGTGCTCGCGCTCGCCCATCGCCTGCCACAGCCGCCACTCGCCGGGGCGCACTACGCGGACCTCGTCACAGCCGTACACGCCGGCCAGGCGCTCCGCCTCGCCCACCAGTGTCTGGGCATTGTCCGGGTCGTCCAGGGCGCTGTAGTGCACCCGGTGGCCCCGGTCGCGAAGCTCGGCGGCGAAGTGGCGCATGGCGGCGAGGATCAGGGCGATCTTCTGGGGATGGTGGGGCACGTAGGTGCCCTCGGCGGCCACCTCGCACAGCGCCACCACCGCGGCTTCCGGCAGGTCGCGCAGGCTGGCCATGGCGTGGCTCAGCTGGTCGCCGAGCAGCAGCACGAGCGGTCGGGGCATGATCCTTCTCTCAAGCTGTACAAATCCTGTTCATAGTACAACTTCATCCCACCCCGGGCGAGCGGGCTGATAGACTAGTTGTCACCGTCTCATCGATCCCAAGGAGCACCCGCATGACCCCCCCGAATCCGGACAAGGCCTCCCACGACCTGGATGCACCGGGCAGCGGCCGGCTGGCCCATGCCCCGGCCGACCACCCGCCGGTGGCCAGGCCGAAGGTCGGCGTGGTGCTCGCCAACCTGGGTACGCCGGATGCTACCGACTACTGGTCGATGCGCCGCTACCTGAGCGAATTCCTCTCCGACAAGCGGGTGGTCGACTACCCGGACTGGAAGTGGCAGCCGCTGCTGCAGCTGATCATCCTCTCGCGTCGCCCCTTCAAGTCCGGTGAGGCCTATCGCGGCATCTGGAACACCGAGCAGGACGAGAGCCCGCTGCTGACCATCACCCGGGAGCAGACCCGCAAGGTCGCGGCCGGGCTCTACGCGCAGTACGGCGATGACGTGGTGGTGGACTTCTGCATGCGCTACGGCAATCCCTCCACCGACAGCGTGCTGAAGCGCATGCAGGCCGCGGGCTGCGAGCGGATCCTCTTCTTCCCGCTCTATCCGCAGTACGCCTCGCCGACCACGGCCACCGCCAACGACCAGGCCTTCCGCACCCTGATGACGCTCAAGTGGCAGCCGGCGATTCGCACCGTGCCCGCCTACTTCGAGCATCCCGCCTACCTGGAAGCCCTGGCGAGTTCGGTGCGTGAGGCGTACGAGGCCGCCGAGACGCCCCCCGAGGTGCTGGTGGCCTCCTACCATGGGGTGCCCAAGCGCTACCTGCTGGAGGGTGATCCCTACCACTGCCAGTGCCAGAAGACCACGCGTCTGCTGCGCGAGCGGCTGGGCTGGTCAGAGGACGCCATCCAGACCGCCTTCCAGTCCAAGTTCGGTCCCGAGGAGTGGGTGGGGCCGGCCACCGTGGAGCACGTCGCCGAGCTGGCCCGTCAAGGGAAGAAGCATATCGCGGTGGTCTCGCCGGCCTTCTCGTCGGACTGCGTGGAGACCCTCGAGGAGATCGAGGAGGAGATTCGTGACGCCTTCATCGAAGCCGGTGGCGAGACCTTCACCTACATTCCCTGCCTGAATGATCGCGACGACCACATCGCCGCGCTGCTTTCGATCATCGATAACGAGCTGGGTGGCTGGGTGTAGGCCCTGCCACTGCTTGTCGAACCCTGTCCACCCGGCATCGGGCCCGCCACTGGCGGGCCCGAACGGTGTCAGCCGTGGCCGCGATCCGGGTGGGGCACCGGCTTCTCGCCGATCTCCTCGTCACGCAGCTCGGGCGGGTTGCCGCGGGTCTTGTCCTCGTGTCGCAGCTGCAGGTGCAGGCCGGTCTTGGCCAGCAGGTGGGCGCTGACCGGCGCGGTGATGAACAGGAACAGCGTGATCAGCATCTCCTGGATGTCGGGCTTGCCGTCGATCACCCAGAAATAGAGCATCGAGGCCACCAGCATGCAGCCGATCCCCAGGGTGGTGGCCTTGGTAGGCCCGTGCAGGCGCATGTAGAAGTCGCGCAGGTGGGCCATGCCCAGCGAGCCGATGAAGGCGAAGGCGCCCCCGGCGACCAGCAGGAAGGCGATCACGCCCTCGAGGAACACGTACAGCGTCATGGGGCCTCCTATTCGATGATGTCGCCGCGCAGCAGGTACTTGCAGACCGCCACGGTACTGATGAAGCCGAGCATGGCGATCAGCAGCGCCGACTCGAAGTAGGTCTTGGTATTCAGCCAGAGTCCCATCAGCACGATCAGCGCGATGGAATTCACGTACATGGTGTCGAGCGCCAGGATCCGGTCCGGCATGTCCGGCCCTATCGTCAGGCGGTAGACGTTGAGCAGCAGGGCCGCCACCACCAGTGCCATGCTGGTCCACAGGGCAATGTCTAGCATTCGTAGATCTCCTTCAGCGGCCGCTCGTAGCGTTCGCGGATATGCGCGATCAGCGCGTCCTCGTCCTCCACGTCCAGGGCATGGATCAGCAGCGTCCGGCCGTCCAGACGCAGGTTGGCCGATACCGTGCCCGGGGTCAGGCTGATGGTGTTGGCCAGCAGGGTGATGGTGAAGCGATCCTCCAGCATCAGCGGGTATTCCACGAAATGGGGGCGCAGCCGGCGCCAGGGATTGACGATCAGCCAGGCCACCTCGATGTTGGCGACGAGGATGTCGCCAAGCACGCGCAGCACGAAGCGCAGTAGCTTCCAGGGCCGGGCCACATGCGGCTGGGCATCCCAGAAACGGTGGGTGGCCAGCGGGATCACCACCGCCAGGACGGTGCCCAGCAGGAGCTGGCCGAAGGCGGTGCTGCGCACCAGCAGCAGCCACACCGCCAGCAGCAGGATCGACAGCAGAGGGGTCGGCAGCCAGGGACGGGGCTTGATCATGGCGTGCCTCCGGCATCGTTCATCAGGGCGTCGACCACCACCTGGGGGTTGGCCAGCTGGTCGGCGGTGGCCCGGGTGTAGTCGCTCACCGGGCCGGCCAGGGCCACCAGCAGCGGCGAGGCACCCAGCAGCCAGGCGACCCCGAACCACTGGCGCCGGGGCAGCGGCAGGCCCATCGGCTCCCCCTGGCTGCGCCAGAACAGCGTGGAGCCGGCCCGGGACAGGGCGACCAGTGCGCACAGGCCGGTGCCCAGCAGGAGCGGCCACAGCCAGGCGCGCTCTCCCCCCTCGGCCGAGGCCATCAGCAGGGCCTTGCCGATGGCCCCGGAGAGCGGGGGCACGCCGGCCACCGCCACGGCACCGACGAAGAACAGCCCGGCCAGCCAGCCGCCCTGATGCAGGGGGCGGCCCTTGACCAGGCGGGTGCCGGCCTTGCCGCGCTGCAGGCCGATCAGCTCGGCCAGCAGGAAGAGCCCGCCGGTGATCAGGGTGGTGTGCAGCAGGTAGTAGAGCAGGGCGGAGATGGCGGCCGGCGAGCCCATGCCGATGCCGGCCAGCAGGGTGCCCACCGAGACCAGCACCAGATAGGCCACCAGCAGGCGCAGGTCCCGGGCGGCCAGCACGCCGACCCCGGCCGCCGCCAGGGTGCCCAGCGACAGCCACCACACCCAGGCCTGCTCGAGGTTCGCCAGCGGCCCGGCATGCTCGCCGAAGACCAGCGAATAGACGCGCAGGATGGCGTAGATGCCGACCTTGGTCATGATGGCGAAGAGGGCCGCCACCGGCGCCGGGGCGGCGGCATAGGCCCGCGGCAGCCAGAAGTAGAGCGGCAGGATCGCCGCCTTGAGGCCGAACACCACCAGCAGCATCAGGCCGCCGGCGGTGACCAGCCCGGCCCGCTCGGCGGGCAGTTCGCCGAGGCGCACCGCCATGTCGGCCATGTTGAGGGTGCCGGTGGCGCCGTAGAGCACGCCCACGGCGATCAGGAACAGCGAGGAACCGGCCAGGTTGAGCACCACGTAGTGCACCCCGGCCTGGATCCGCGCCTTGCCGCCGCCGTGCAGCAGCAGCGCGTAGGAGGCCAGCAGCAGCACCTCGAAGAACACGAAGAGGTTGAACAGGTCCCCGGTGAGGAAGGCCCCGTTGATGCCCATCAGCTGCCACTGGAAGAGACCGTGGAAGTTGCTGCCGCGCTCGTCGTCGCCGGCACAGGCGAACACCACTGCCCCCAGGGCGAGCACTGCGGTGAGCAGCACCATCAGCGCCGAGAGGCGGTCGAGCACCAGCACGATGCCGAAAGGCGGCTGCCAGCCGCCCAGCGCATAGTAGGTGACCTCGCCGCCGGCGGCACGCGCCACCAGGGCGATGCCGACCACCACCAGCAGTGCCGTGGCCACGACCCCGACCAGGCGCTTGGCCCGGGTGGCCCCCTGGCGGCGATAGAGCAGCAGGATGCCGGCGACCAGCGGCAGCACCACGGGCAGGACGATCAGATGCTGCATCACGGGCGGCCCTCCCCGTCTTCATGCTTGCGGCCGTCGACATGGTCGTTGCCCGCCTCGCTGCGTGCCCGCATGGCGAGGATCACCACGAAGGCGGTCATGGCGAAGCCGATCACGATGGCGGTGAGCACCAGCGCCTGGGGCAGCGGGTCGGCATAGTCGGCCAGCCCGTCGAGGATGGCGGCGCCGTCGGTGGTCAGCCCGCCCATGGAGAACAGGAAGAGGTTGACCGCATAGGAGAGCAGGGTGAGGCCGACCACCACCGGGAAGGTGCGGCCGCGCAGGACCAGATAGAGCCCGCAGGCGGTCAGCACGCCGGTGGTGATGGCGTAGAGGCTTTCCATCAGCGTTTCTCCTTGCCGGGTCGCGAGGTGGGGGCGGTGTCGAAGCTGCTGGCGGCTTCCTTGGCCGGACGGTGGGGCGTGGTGACCTTGCCCAGGTTGGCGAGGATCATCAGCGTGGCGCCCACCACCGCCAGGTAGACGCCAAGGTCGAAGAGCATGGCGGTGGCCAGCTCGAAGTCGCCGACCAGCGGCAGGTGGAAGTGGCCGAAGGCCGAGGTCAGGAAGGGGTGGCCGAACAGCCAGCTGCCGAGTCCCGTGAGGGTGGCGACGGCCACCCCGGCGATCGCCACCGGCTGGTAGGGGAAGTCGAGGCGCTGCTGGGCCCACTCCACGCCGCGGGCCATGTAGAGCAGGATCAGCGCCACGGCGGTGACCAGGCCGGCGATGAAGCCGCCGCCGGGCTGGTTGTGGCCGCGCAGGAAGATGAAGGCCGACACCAGCAGGGCCAGCGGCAGCAGGGCCATGGAGATGGAGGTGAGGATCGCCGGATAGCGGTCCGGCGACCAGAGCCGGCCCTCGCCGTCGCTGTGCGGCATGAACAGCCGCAGCCGGTTGAGCAGCTTGAAGATCGCCAGGCCCGCCAGCGCCAGCACGGTGATCTCGCCCAGGGTATCGAAGCCGCGGAAGTCCACCAGGATGACGTTGACCACGTTGTGGCCGCCGCCGCCGGGCACGCTGTTCTCCAGGAAGAAGCCGGAGATGGGCGCATTGTCGCGGGTCAGCACCGCATAGTTGAGGCTGGCGACCACCATGCCCAGGGCGCCGGCCAGCACCACGTCACGCAGGCTGCGCCGATGCGAGGACTCCCGGGGGGTCTTCTGGGGCAAGAAGAACAGCGCCAGCATCAGCAGGATCATGGTCACCACCTCCACCGACAGCTGGGTCAGCGCCAGGTCCGGCGCGGAGAAGCGAGCGAAGGTCAGCGCGACCACCAGGCCCACCACCGAGAGCATCAGCAGCGAGATCAGGCGGTAGCGGTGGGTGGCGGCGGTGCCGATGCCGCCGAAGATCAGCAGGCCGGCCCCCAGCAGCAGGATGCCGTCGAGGGGCTGGTTGCCCTGGCTGCCGGTGAGCAGCGGCATGCCGGCCAGGCCCAGGCCGCCCATCAACAGGGCGGCGAGCAGCAGCCAGGTCATGTAGCGCTGCAGCGAGCCGCCATCGAAGCGCGCCAGGCTGGCCTCGGCGCCGCGTCCCAGCCGCTGCACGGCGGCCTCGAACACCAGGCGGGCATCCACCGGGCGAAATCCCCTGAGAAAGCGGCGCAGGTCGGGATGGCGCCAGTAGGTCGCCACCCCGGCGACCAGCGCCACCAGGCTCATCAGCAGCGGCAGGTTGACGCCGTGCCAGATCGCCAGATGGAAGTCGAACGCCTCGCCCAGCACCGGCGACACGGCCAGGCCCAGCAGTCCCTCGGCCAGCACCGGGGCCAGGCCCACCAGCACGCACAGCACCACCAGCAGCACCACCGGGGCGCGCATCAGCCAGGGCGGCTCGTGGGGCGACTTCGGCGGCGCCTCGCGGGCCGGCCTGAAGAAGACCGCATGCACCAGGCGCAGGGAGTAGGCCACCGAGAGGATACCGCCCAGGGTGGCGAGGACCGGCAGCAGCCAGCTCAGCCCGCCCAGCACCGGGCTCGCCAGGGTCTCGGTGAAGAACATCTCCTTGGAGAGGAAACCATTTAGCAGCGGTACGCCGGCCATGGCCGCGCCGGCCACGCTGGTCAGCACCGCGGTGACCGGCATGGCCCGGCGCAGGCCCCCCAGGCGGCCCAGCTCCCGGGTGCCGGTCTCGTGGTCGATGATGCCCGCGCTCATGAACAGTGCCGCCTTGAAGGTGGCGTGGTTGAGGATGTGGAAGAGCGCCGCGAGCACGGCCATGGGCGTGCCGATGCCCAGCAGCACGGTGATCAGCCCCAGGTGGCTGACCGTGGAGAAGGCCAGGATGCCCTTGAGGTCGGTCTTGAGCAGGGCGAACCAGGCGCCGTAAAGCAGCGTCGCCATGCCGACCAGCGAGACGATGACCGACCACAGCTCGCTGCCGGCGATGGCCGGGTGCAGGCGCGCCATCAGGAAGATGCCGGCCTTGACCATGGTCGCCGAGTGCAGGTAGGCGGAGACCGGCGTGGGGGCCGCCATGGCATGGGGCAGCCAGAACTGGAAGGGGAACTGCGCCGACTTGGTGAAGGCGCCGAGCAGCACCAGCACCAGCATCAGGGGGTAGCGCGGGTCGGCGAGGATGGCGTCGCCGCTGTCGAGCACCACGTTCATGTCGTAGCTGCCGACCATGTCCCCCAGCAGCAGCAGGCCGGCGAGCAGCGCCAGGCCGCCGGCACCGGTCACGGTCAGCGCCATGCGCGCCCCCTTGCGGGCGTCGCTGCGGTGTGACCAGAAGCCGATCAGCAGGAAGGAGGAGATGCTGGTGAGCTCCCAGAAGAGCCACAGCAGCAGCAGGTTGTCGGCCATCACGATGCCGACCATGGAGGCCATGAACAGGATCAGGTAGGCGTAGAAGCGCCCGAAGGGCTCCTCCGGTGTCAGGTAGTAATGCGCGTAGAGCAGGATCAGCAGGCCGATCCCGATGATCAACAGGTTGAACAGCAGCGACAGGCCGTCGAGCCGGAACGCCAGGTCGAGGCCCAGGGTGGGCACCCAGTCCACGGCGAAGCGCAGTGCCTCGCCGGCCGCCAGGGCCGGCAGCTGGCCGAACATCAGTACCAGCGCCAGCGCGGGCAGCAGTGCGGTGGCCAGGGAGCAGAAACGTCGCCCGCGTCGCTCGGTGAACGCGGGCACCAGCATCCCCAGCAGGGGTAGCAGGGCTATCCACAGCAATGTCATCGATCGGTCATCCTGCGCGGGTCCGTAAACGGGGAGGGCACAGCGTGCCCTCAGGACAGGATGATGCAAGCGACATGCGGTCGCATCCCCTCCCTGGGTCGGGTCGCCCCCCCATGGCTTGGCTCCTTCCCACTCTAACGCAAAGGGAACTCGCTCGCCGCCTCCTTGCCTTTCAACACCTTGTCTCTATAGAGTTGATCGCTCGAACCGGTGGCGCGGCGGGGGTGCCGCGAACGCCGTCACGACAGGGGAGGGCGCCTGATGCAACTGGCCGTGCTGGGAGGCTTCGTGGTGGCGGGGATGGCTCCGCTGCTGCATCATTGGTTCGGGGCCCGGACGCCGCTGGTGATGGCCCTGCTGCCCGCCTCCCTGGCGGCCTGGTTGCTCGGCCAGTGGCCAGCGGTCGCGGCCGGCGAGGTCCTGCTGCTGGAGTGGGCCTGGGTGCCGGGGCTCGACATCACCCTGACCTTCCTGATCGACGGTCTGGCCTGGCTGTTCGCCATGCTGATCACGGTGATCGGTGCCCTGGTGCTGGTCTACTCCGGGGAGTACCTGCGCGGCCATCGCGACCTGCCGCGCTTCCTGGTGGTGATCACCGCCTTCATGATGTCGATGCTCGGCCTGGTGCTGGCCGACAACCTGGTCACGCTCTTCGTATTCTGGGAGCTGACCAGCATCACCTCCTACCTGCTGATCGGCTTCAACCACACCGACCTCGCCGCCCGCAAGGCGGCGCTCCAGGGGCTCTTCGTCACCGTGGGCGGCGGCCTGGCGCTGCTCGCCGGCTTCGCCATGCTCGCGGTGGCCGGCGACAGCTGGTCGCTGGCCGAGCTCACCGGCCGCGGCGAGCTGCTGCGCGAGCATGCGCTCTACACCCCGCTGCTGGTCTGCGTGCTGCTTGGCGCCTTTACCAAGTCGGCGCAGTTCCCCTTCCACTTCTGGCTGCCCAACGCCATGGCGGCCCCCACGCCGGTCTCGGCCTACCTGCACTCGGCGACCATGGTCAAGGCGGGGGTCTACCTGCTCGCCCGCCTGCATCCCGCCCTGGGCGGCACCGACGGCTGGGTGATCACCCTCTCGCTGGTGGGCGCGCTGACCATGGCCACCGGCGCCTTCCTGGCGATCCAGCACACCAACGTCAAGAAGCTGCTGGCCTACTCCACGGTGATGGCCCTGGGCGCCTTGACCATGCTGCTCGGCATCGGCACCGAGGGGGCGCTGGTCGCCTTCGTGGCCTTCCTGCTGGCCCACTCGCTCTACAAGGGGGCGCTGTTCATGGTGGCCGGCATCCTCGACCACGAGGCGGGCACCAAGGACGTCACCGCCATGGGCGGATTGCGGCGGGTCATGCCGCGCACCGCCGCCGTGGCCGGGGTCGCCGCCCTGTCGCTGGCCGGGCTGCCGCCGCTGCTGGGCTTCGTGGGCAAGGAGCTGATGTTTGCGTCGGTGCTCGAGGCCAGCGCCTGGCGCCCCTTGATCCTGCTGCTCGCCTTCACGGCGGCCTTCCTGACCCTGGCCGTGGCGGCCATCGTCGCCCTGCGCCCCTTCTTCGGTGCCCCCCGCGAGACCCCCCGGGTGCCCCATGAAGCGCCGCATGGCATGCTCGCGGGACCCGCCCTCCTGGCCCTGCTGTCGCTGACCTTCGGCCTGGCGCCGGGCCTGCTCGACCCCCTGGTGCGCGCCACCGTGGCGGGTATCGGGACAGGCGCCGGGGCCGAGGTGCACCTGGCCCTCTGGCACGGCGTCAACCTGCCGCTGCTGCTGTCGCTGGCAAGCCTGCTGCTGGGCCTGCTGGCCTACCGTCACTGGGACCGCCTGCGGGCCTGGCTGGCCCGCCTCGAGCCGCTCATGGCCCGCGGCCCGGAGGCCGGCTATGAGGCGCTGATGGCCGGCCTGGTGACCGTCGCCGAGTGGCAGACCCGCATGCTGCAGAACGGGCATATCCGCAACTACCTGGTGGTGACCCTGCTGGTGCTGGTGGGCCTGGTTGGCCATGCGCTCTTCTTCCGCCACACCTTCACGCTCGACTTCGTCCTGGCGGTCTACTTCCACGAGGCCGTGGTCGCCGGCCTGATGATCGCCGGTGCCGTGGCGGCCTGCGTGATGCGCTCGCGGCTGGCGGCGGTGGCCGCGCTGGGCGTCATGGGCTTCTCCATCGCCCTGACCTTCGTGCTGTTCAGCGCCCCGGACCTTGCGATCACCCAGCTGCTGGTGGAGACCCTGACGGTGATCCTGCTGGTGCTGGTGCTGTTCCGCCTGCCGCGCTTCGCCACCCTCTCCACGCCTACCGAGCGGCTGCGCGACCTCGCCGTGGCGAACCTCACCGGCGGCCTGATCACCCTGCTGATGCTCGCGGTGCTGTCCGGCGAGCGGCTGCCGCGGATCTCGGACTACATGGTCGCCAACAGCCAGCCGCTGGGCCATGGCCACAACATCGTCAATGTCATCCTGGTCGACTTCCGGGCGCTGGATACCCTGGGCGAGATGTTCGTGCTGGCGCTGGCGGCCATCGGCGTCTATGCCATGCTGCGCTTCCATGCCGAGGCGTACGATGCCCGGCACCAGGCGCCGTCGCGGGAGAGAGACGATGGTTAGATCGGGCACCCTGATCCTCAACGCCGCGGCACGGCTGCTGCTGCCGCTGCAGCTGCTCTTCTCGCTGTTCCTGCTGCTGCGCGGGCACGACGAGCCGGGGGGCGGCTTCATCGCCGGCCTGGTGGCGGCGGGGGCCTTCGCGCTCTACCTCTTTGCCCGCGGGCGCCGCGCCCTGAGCGAGATGCTCAAGGTGTCGCCCCGCGACCTGGTCGGCATGGGGCTGTTGCTCGGGGTGGCCGCGACGCTGCCCGCCTGGTGGGTCGGCGAGCCCTTCTTCACCGCCCAGTGGTGGACCATCCCGGTCATCGACTTCAAGGCCTCGACGCCGCTGATCTTCGATATCGGCGTCTATCTGGTGGTGGTGGGCTCGGTGCTCACGGCGATCACCGCCCTGGTAAAGACCGATCAGGAAGATGACGAACGCTGAGGAGGCTCCATGGAACCCTTGATGGCCATCACCATCGGCGTCCTGTTCGCCGCCGCCATCTACATGATGTTGCGCCGCTCCATCGTCAAGCTGGTGATCGGGCTGATGCTGCTCTCCAATGCCGCCAACCTGTTGATCTTCGCCACGGCGGGCATGGTGCGCGGGGCGCCGCCGCTGGTCCCGCAGGGCCTGACGGCGCCCGAGGGCGCGGTGGCCGACCCGCTGCCCCAGGCGCTGGTGCTCACCGCCATCGTCATCGCCTTCGGGGTGCTGTCGTTCGCCGTGGTGCTGGTGCGTCGCGCCTGGGAGATCGTGCGTGCCGATGACCTGGACAAGATGAAGGATACCGACACGTGAACCCCCAGATCGCGCTGCCCATCCTCATCCCGCTGCTGGCGGGGGCCGTATCGCTGGTCTTCTGGCGCTCGCGAAGCATGCAGCGCTTCGTCGCCGTGGCCGGTACCGCCGCCCTGCTGCTGACCAGCCTTTGGCTGCTGGCCACGGTCAACCGCGACGGCATCCTGGTGATGCACATGGGCGGCTGGCCGGCGCCCTTCGGCATCAGCCTGGTGGCCGACCTGCTGGGGGCGATCATGGTGGTGCTCACCGGCATCATCGGCTTCGCCGTGGCGCTCTTCTCGCTGGCCACGGTAGGGCGCGGCCACGAGGCCTACGGCTACTTCCCGCTGATGCACCTGCTGCTGGCCGGGGTCGCCGGCGCCTTCCTCACCGGCGACATCTTCAACCTCTACGTCTGGTTCGAGGTGATGCTGGTGGCCTCCTTCGCGCTGCTGATCCTCGGCAGCGAGAAGGCGCAGATGGAGGGGGCGATCAAGTACGTCACCCTCAACCTGGTCTCCTCGGTGACCTTCCTGGTCGCGGTGGGGCTGCTCTACGGCATGGTGGGCACGCTCAACATGGCCGACATCGCCCGTCGCCTGGCGACCCTGGAGGATGACGGCATGGTCGATGTGCTGGCGATGATGTTCATGGTCGCCTTCGGCATCAAGGCGGCGGCCTTCCCGCTGTTCTTCTGGCTGCCGGCCTCCTACCACACCCCGCCGGTGGCCGTCTCGGCGTTGTTCGCCGGCCTGCTGACCAAGGTCGGGGTCTATGCGCTGTACCGGGTGTTCACGCTGATCTTCCACCAGAGTCCGGGCTATACCCACGAGATCCTGCTGTGGGGGGCGGGGTTCACCATGCTCTCCGGGGTGCTGGGGGCGGCGGCGCAGTTCGAGTTCCGGCGCATCCTGTCGTTCCACATCGTCAGCCAGATCGGTTACATGATCCTGGGGCTGGCGCTGTTCACCCCCCTGGCGATCATCGGCGGGGTCTTCTACATCATGCATCACATCATCGTGAAGACGAATCTCTTCCTGGTCAGCGGCATCGTCCATCGGCTGCGGGGCACCTACCAGCTGAAGTCGCTGGGCGGCTTCTATCGCAGCCACCCGTGGCTTGCCGTGCTGTTCCTGATCCCGGCCCTGTCGCTGGCCGGCATGCCGCCCCTGTCCGGGTTCTTCGCCAAGTTCATCGTGATCCGTGCCGGCATCGAGGCACAGGCCTACGGGGTGACCTTCATCGCCCTGCTGGTGGGGCTGCTCACCCTCTACTCGATGATCAAGATCTGGGCCGAGGTGTTCTGGAAGTCGACGCCGCCGGAGGGCGACGTCGACCCCTATCCGGCGGTCGCGTCGCGCGAGATGTGGCTGATGGCCGCGCCGGTGGTCGGCCTGGCACTGTGCACCCTGTTCATCGGCCTCAATGCCGAGCCCATCTATGCCCTGGCCGAGGCCTCGGCCGGCCAGCTGCTGGCGCCCGAGCGCTACATCGAGGCCGTTCTTGGATCAGTAGCAGAGCCGGGTGAGGCCGGGGAGGTGATGCCATGATCGGGGCCGCCTGGAACCTGCTGCTGGGCTTCGCCTGGGTGGTGCTCACCGGCGACTTCAGCGGCCTCAACCTGCTCGCCGGCCTGACCTTCGGCTACCTGGTGCTGGCACTGATCCAGCCCCAGGTGCCGGCACTGGCCGGGCATGCGCAGCGGCTGCCGCGGCTGATCCGCTTCGTCGGCTTCTTCCTGAAGGAGCTGGTGATGGCCAACCTCAAGGTCTCCTACGACATCGTCACCCCCCCCTGGTACATGAAGCCGGGGGTGATCGCCATGCCCCTCAAGGCCCGCTCCGAGTTCGAGATCGCCTTCGTCGCCAACCTGATCTCGCTGACGCCGGGCACCCTGAGCCTGGATGTCTCCGACGATCGCCGCGTGCTCTACATCCACGCCATGTTCCTGGACGACGAGCCGGAACTCAGGCGCAGCCTGGCGGAACTGGAGCGCCGGGCGCTGGAGCTTTTCCATTAGTGAAAGGAGGTGACACCCGTGTCGACCGTGATCCTGGTGAGCCTGGCGGTGATGGCCCTGGCGCTGTGCCTGGCCTTCGTGCGTCTGTTCCGCGGCCCCAGCCTGCCGGACAGGGTGGTGGCCCTGGAGCTCTTCTCGTCGATCCTCGTCGGGATCATCGGGGTGATCGCCATCGCCACCGACGTGCCGAGCCTGCTCGACGTGGCCATCGTCATGGCGCTGATGGCCTTCATGGCCACCATCGGCTTCGCCCGCTTCCTGGAGCGCGGGGGGCCCCGCGATGACTGAGCTGATCAAGGGCGGGTTGATCCTGGCCGGGTCGATCTTCATGTTCCTGGCGGCGCTGGGGGTGGCGCGCCTGCCCGATTTGCTGACCCGCATGCACGCCACCACCAAGGCGGCGACCCTGGGGGCCACCCTGATCATGCTGGCGGTGGCCATCCATTTCGCCCAGGTGGCGGTGGTGGCGCGGGCCCTGGGCGTGATCCTCTTCATCCTGATGACCGCTCCCGTGGCCGCCCACGTGATCGGTCGTGCCGGCTACTTCGTCGGCGCCCGGCTCTGGGGGGGCACCGTCAAGGATGAGCTCAAGCCGAACTACGACCCCCTGACCCACGAGCTGAAGAGCGGGATGGAGACCGAGGACAACGCACGCCGTGAATCCGGGGGGGCGGACGGCTCCTGAGTCGAGTCTGTCAGAACCTGTCGTGCGGGGCCGCCTTCGGGCGGCCCCTCTCGTTGGAGCGCCCGCGTTGACTCTGTTGAGGTGGCATCCGGCGGTATTATTTGTACAAATACTGTACTATTATTTTACGCTGTCCATGTTCGAGGTTGCCCCATGCACCGCAAGCCTCATCTTCCGCACAAGGTCTGCGCGCATTGCGCGCGCCCCTTCGCCTGGCGACGCAAGTGGGCGCGCTGCTGGGAGGATGTACGCCACTGCAGCGAACGCTGCCGCCGCGAGGCAAGGCACCAGGAGAGAGCGCCATGAGCCGGATGCTGGTATGGCTGCGCAACGACCTGCGCCTGGCCGACAACCCCCTGTTCCACTTCTCGACGCCGCCCGAATCGTTGCTGTGCCTCTACGTGCTGGACGAGGCCTGGCTGACCCCCTTGCCTGGACTGGGGGCGTCGCGTATCGGACCGGCCCGCCTGCAGTTCCTCTGGCAGAGCCTGATCGCGCTGCGTGGCGAGCTGCTCAAGCGCGGCAGTGACCTGCTGGTGCGTATCGGCGACCCCGTAGATGCGGTAGCGGAGCTGGTCGTCGAGCATCACATCGATGAGGTTCGGGTGCGCGCCGATGCCGGCTGGGAGGAGAAGCAGGACACCGTGCAACTGGCCGAGTGCCTGGGTGGAGCCGTGACCCTTTCCCGCCAGGATACCGGCACGCTGCTCGATGAAGCCGCCCTGCCCATGGCGGTGGACGACCTGCCCGCCAGCTTCTCGGCCTTTCGGCGCAGGGTGGAGCGGGCCTGGTCGGTCCCCGGCGCCGTCCCGGCGCCGGTGACCCTGCCCGACTGGCCAGCGGGTGCCCCGCGCGGCTTCCCGCCGCTGGACAAGGTCTGTGGCCGGGCGGCCGCCTGGGCCCCGGACCGGCGTGGGGGCTTTGCCTTTTCCGGCGGCGAGACGGCGGGATGGTCGCGGCTCGATCACTACCTGTGGGAGAGCGGTGCCGTGGCGCGCTACAAGCAGACCCGCAACGGCCTGGCCGGTGCCGACTTCTCCACCCGGCTCTCGCCCTGGCTGTCCCAGGGTTGCCTCTCGGCGCGCCAGGTGCATGATGCGGTGCATGCCTGGGAAACCAGGCACGGCGCCAACGACTCGAGCTACTGGCTGGTCTTCGAGCTGCTGTGGCGCGACTACTTCCACTGGGCGGCGCGGCAGGAGGGCGCAGCACTGTTCGGTGGGCGTGAGCTTGCGGAGCCCGGCGAGGGCTTTCGTGCCTGGCGTGATGGGCGTACCGGCGTGCCCTTCGTGGATGCCGCCATGCGCGAGCTGGCCACCACCGGCTGGCTCTCGAACCGGGCGCGCCAGAACGCGGCGAGCTACCTGGTGCATGATCTCGGCGGTGACTGGCGTCTGGGCGCGGCCTGGTTCGAGCACTGCCTGGTCGACCACGACGTGGCCAGCAACTGGGGCAACTGGCGCTACCTGGCCGGGGTGGGACGCGACACCCGGCCGCGCGCCCTGGACGTCCACGACCAGGCCGGACGCTACGACCCCGATGGCAGCTATGCGGCGCTCTGGGCGCCTGTCGTCGCTGCGCATGGGGAGGAACCGTGATGCGCGTCGCGATTCCCCCCCTTGCGCTGTGGCTCGGCCTGGCCGGCCTGCTGCCCTTCCTGGCGAGCGTGGCGGCGGCATGGCTGGCCCCGGTCGCCTGGCAGGCCGTTGCCGTGCGGGCCTTCCTGGGCTATGGCGCGGTGATCCTCTCCTTCCTCGGCGGCGTGCAGTGGGGCGTGGCGATGTGCCGGGAACGCCCCGGCGCGGCCCCCTTCCGTCGGCGCATGCTGCTCGCCATGGTGCCGAGCCTGGTCGCCTGGCCCGCGCTGCTGCTCCACCCGCTCACCGCCGCCTGGGTGCTGGCCATCGGCTTCGTGCTGGTGCGCCTCCATGAGCTCTCCCGGGAGGGCGGGGCACGGCTGCCAGGCTGGTACCACTCCCTGCGCAGGCCCCTGACCATGGTGGTGCTGGCCTGTCATGCGCTGCTGATCTGGCGGCTATGGAGGAGCTGAACGGGCTGGCCTGGAGGCCGGTTCTGGGCGATGATCGGGCGGACCATGGAAACGTCCTGCAGGAGCGACGATGAGACGGATGCTGACCACCCCCCTGCTGCTGGCGCTGCTGGCCGGCTGTCAGGCCGCGCCTCCCAGCGAGGCCAATGTGGCCCGCGAGGCGGAGTCCGGCGAGGCGACCGATGCCGTGGCCGAGGTGGAAGCCGGCGAGCCGGCGCCCGCGGCGGATTTCGCGAGCTGGCTGGCCGACTTCCGGCGCGAGGCGCGGGCAGAGGGCATCGGCGAGGCGACCCTGGCACGGGCCCTGGACGGCCTGCGCTATCGGCCGCGGGTGATCGAGCTCGACCGCTCCCAGCCCGAGTTCGTGCGTCCGATCTGGCAGTACCTGGACAGTGCCGTCTCGGCGACCCGGGTGACCACCGGGCGGGAGCGCCTGGAGGCGCATCGCGCCACGGCCCGGGAGATGGAGCGGCGCTATGGGGTGCCCGCCGAGGTGATCGTCGCCATCTGGGGCATCGAGAGCAACTACGGCGGCAACTTCGGCGACTTCTCGACCCTGGAGGCCCTGGCCACCCTGGCCTATGACGGACGCCGTCGCGACTTCGCCCGCGACGAGCTGCTCGCGGCACTGCGCATCCTGGAGGCCGGGGATATCTCGCCCGAGCGCATGCAGGGCTCCTGGGCCGGTGCCATGGGACACACCCAGTTCATTCCCTCGAGCTTCGAGGCCTATGCCGTGGACGGTGACGGCGACGGGCGGCGTGACATCTGGGGCAGCATCCCGGACGTGATGGCCTCCACCGCCAACTACCTCGACCGGGCTGGCTGGCAGGCGGGGCAGCCCTGGGGCGTGGAGGTCCGTCTCCCCGAGGGTTTCGACTACGCCGAGACCGAGCTCGCCACCCGTCGCCCCGGCCGCGACTGGGCCGGACGCGGCGTGCGCAGCCTGGATGGTGAGCCGCTGCCCGACTTCGCGGCGGCCTCGGTGATCGTGCCCGGCGGGGCCGAGGGCCCGGCCTTCCTGGTGGGCCCCAACTTCCGTGCCATCCTGCGCTACAACAACGCCACCAGCTACGCCCTGGCGGTAGGCACCCTGGCCGACGAGATCGCCGGCCGCGAGGGGGTGGTGCAGGGCTGGCCCCGGGAGGAGCAGCCGCTGAGCCGCAGCCAGGTGCGAGAGATGCAGCGCCTGCTCAACCAGCGAGGCTTCGAGGTGGGCACGCCGGACGGCATCCTGGGCCCCAACACCCGCCGGGGCCTGCGCGAGTTCCAGGCCGCCATCGGCACCACCCCGGATGGTTTCGCCACCCGCAACCTGCTCGAGCGCCTGAAGCGCTGAGCCCCTGACCCGGAGGAGACCATGACTCTGACACCTATCGGCCTGCCCCTGCTGGCCGCCCTGCTGCTGAGCGCTGCCTCCCCGGCCATCGCCGACGACGAGGAGAAGGTCTTCGGCTGGGTGGAGAAGGCGACCCTGGAGCCCTGGGGCGTGGAGGTGAAGGCCAAGCTCGACAGCGGGGCCCTGACCTCGTCGCTGGACGCCCGCGACATCGAGACCTTCGAGAAGAATGGCGAGGAGTGGGTCCGCTTTCGCCTCAGGCTCGAGGATGAGGCCAGCGGCGAGACCTTCACCGAGCGCATGGAGCTGCCGCTCTATCGGGACCTCCGGGTGCGCGGGGCCGGTGGCCGCGACGAGCGGCCGGTGGTGCTGATGAATGTCTGCCTGGGCGATACCGTCTACGAGGAGCAGTTCGGCCTGCGCGACCGCGAGGAGATGAACTACCCGCTGTTGCTCGGGCGCCGCTCCATCGGCCACCTGGGGCTGCTCGACGTGCGCGAGACCTTCCTCAGCGAGCCCGACTGCGACGAGGATTCCCCGTTCGTCGCCCACGACCCGGATGAGGACGACTAGGCCCTCCTCGAGGGGGCGAGGTCAGAAGAGCCGGGCGAGCAGGGCCGTCACCGCGGTCTCCACCCGCAGGATGCGCGGGCCTAGGTGGATGCCCTCGCAGCCCGCCGCGAGCAGCCGTTCCACTTCCCAGGGAATGAAGCCCCCCTCCGGGCCCACCAGCAGCAGCACGGGCTCGTCGAGGGCGCGGGGGCAGTCGCCCGGCATGCCGGGGTGGGCCACCAGGCCGCGGCGCTCGGCCAGCAGGTCCGGCAGCCGCTCCTCGACGAAGGGGCGAAAGCCCTTGGCCAGGACCACCTCCGGGAGTCGGGTGTCGCGGGCCTGCTCCAGTCCGAGCACCAGGTGACGGTGGATCTTCTCCTCGCCGAGTTCCGGCGACTGCCAGTAGCTCTTCTCCACGCGGCGGGTGTTGAGCAGGGTGATGCGCTTCACGCCGAGTGCGGTGACGTGCTCCAGGGTGCGGGCCAGCATCCGTGGGCGGGGCAGGGCGAGCACCAGGTGCACCGGCAGCGCCGGCGGCGGTGCCTGGTCCAGGGCGGCGACGTCGAACAGGGCCTCGTCGTCGTCCAGGGCCAGCAGTTCCCCGCGCCCCAGGCGTCCCCCCTCGATGCCCAGCGTCAGGATGTCGCCGGGGCTCGCCCGATGCACCTCGCGCAGGTGGGCCAGGCGCCGCGGGTCGCGGACCCGGGCCAGGCGGTCGTTCTCGATGTCGTCGGGGGAGAGCAGGATCAGGTTCATGGGGCCTCGCCGCGTTGGAGACGGAATGGTGGCTATGCCTTGCATGGTGGGTGTCGCGGTGCACAATAGCCCTACAGGGGCAGCCGCCCCTTCGTATAACAAGGAGCAGCGCCGTGCGCGTGATTCGCAAGTATGCCAACCGCAGGCTCTATGATACCGAACAGAGCCGCTATGTGACCCTCGAGGACCTGCGCGGCCTGATCCTCGACGAGGTGCCCTTCCGGGTGGAGGATGCCAAGAGCGGCGAGGACCTGACCCGTACCATCCTGCTGTCGATCATCATCGAGCAGGAACAGGCCGACGGCGATGCCCAGGTCTTCTCCAATGACCTGCTCGCCCAGTTCATCCGCGTCTATGACATGGCCCAGCCCCTGCCTCTGGCCCGCTACCTGGAGCAGGGCACCAAGCTGATGCTCGAGCAGCAGCAGCGCATGCAGGACCAGTGGCAGCAGGCCATGCGCCACTCGCCCATGGAGCTGATGCGTGAGCTGGCCGAAGAGAACATGAAGTTCTGGCAGAAGACCATCAACCAGGCCGGCAGCCCGGACGAGGACGACAAGGGCAGCAACAAGCCGTGAGCGGCGTCGAGGGCGAGTTTCTGACATAATGCCGCGACGTTTCTTGCATGGTTTGAGGTAGCACAGCGGATGAAGGTCCTGATCATCGGCGGCGGTGGCCGCGAACACGCCCTGGCCTGGAAGGTCGCCCAGTCTCCCCGGGTGGAGACCGTCTTCGTCGCCCCCGGCAATGCCGGCACGGCCCGCGAGCCGGGCCTCGAGAATGTCGACATCGGCGTCTCGGACCTGGCGGGCCTGGTGGCCTTCGCTCGGGCGCAGGCGGTGGCGCTGACCATCGTCGGGCCCGAGGCGCCGCTGGTCGAGGGTGTGGTCGACCGCTTCCGTGAGGCGGGGCTGGCGATCTTCGGGCCGACGGCCGGCGCGGCCCGGCTCGAGGGCTCCAAGGCCTTCTCCAAGGACTTCCTGGCCCGCCACGCCATCCCCACCGCCGACTACCGCAGCTTCACCGCGGTCGACCCGGCGCTCGCGTACCTCAAGGAGAAAGGGGCGCCCATCGTCATCAAGGCCGACGGCCTGGCCGCCGGCAAGGGGGTCATCGTGGCCATGACCCATGACGAGGCGGAGGCCGCGATCCGCGATATGCTCGAGGCCAACGCCTTCGGCGATGCCGGGGCGCGGGTGGTGATCGAGGAATTCCTCGAGGGCGAGGAGGCGAGCTTCATCGTCATGGTCGACGGCGAGACCATCCTGCCCATGGCCACCAGCCAGGACCACAAGCGGGTCGGCGATGGCGACACCGGCCCCAATACCGGCGGCATGGGCGCCTACTCTCCGGCGCCGGTGGTCACCGACGAGGTCTTCGAGCGCATCATGGCGCGGGTCATCCGGCCCACGGTGCGCGGCATGGCCGAGGAGGGGCACCCCTACACCGGCTTCCTCTATGCGGGCCTGATGATCGACGCCGACGGCAACCCCAGGGTCATCGAGTACAACTGCCGCTTCGGCGACCCCGAGACCCAGCCGATCATGCTGCGGCTGCGCGCCGACCTCGCCGAGCTGTGCCTGGCCGGCGCCCGCGGCGAGCTGGCCGGCCGTACCTGCGACTGGGACCCGCGGGCCGCGGTGGGCGTGGTGCTGGCCGCCGGGGGCTACCCGGGCAGCTACCGCAAGGGGGATGCCATCCAGGGGTTGGAGGCCGCCGAGGCCACCGGCTGCAAGGTGTTCCATGCCGGCACCGCCGAGGATGCGCAGGGCCGAGTGGTCACCTCCGGGGGCCGGGTGCTATGCGTCACCGCTCTGGGCGACGGCGTCGGGGCGGCACGCGACCTGGCCTACCGCGGGGTGGCCGAGATCGCCTGGCCCGACGTGCTCTTCCGCCGCGACATCGCCCACCGGGCCATCGCCCGGGAGCGCAATGACGCCTGACGGCGTGCGGCCCCGCCACAACGAGAGCAGGAGCGAGGATGGATCGTGTCAGACTGAGCTTTCCCGCGGATGACGTGGTGCACCGTCATCCGCTGACGGTGCGCATCACCGACATGAACTATGGTCGCCATCTGGGCCACGATGCGCTGGTGTCGCTGCTGCACGAGGCTCGCGTGGCGGCCCTCGCGTCGCGGGACCTTCGCGAGTGGGACCTCGGCGGCTATCCCTGCGTGGCGGCGGATCTCGCCGTGCAGTACCAGGCCGAGACGCGCTGGCCGGATGCCCTGGTGGTGGAGACGGCCATCCCCGCGCCGGGACGCAAGGCGATTGGCGTCTACCATCGCATCCTGCGCGAGGCGGATGACGCGACGGTGGCCACGGCGCGCATCAACCTGATGCTGGTCGACCCGCAGAGCGGTCGTCCGGTGGTCATTCCCGCCGGCGTGCGGGAAGCCCTGGCAGGAGCGAGCTGATGTCCCGGGAGTATCCGATCATCGCCCTGACCGGCTCCTCCGGTGCCGGCACCACCACGGTGAAGCGCACCTTCGAGCGCATGTTCGCCCGGGAGGCCGTGCATGCCGCCTTCGTCGACGGCGATGCCTTCCACCGCTACACCCGCCAGGAGCTGGCGCGGCTCCTCCTCGACGAGCCCGAGCGCAAGGACGAGCTCTCCCACTTCGCCGTGGAGGCCAACCTGCTCGACCGGCTCGAGGCGCTGTTCCAGGAGTACGGCGAGCACGGCAACGGCACCTACCGCCACTATATCCATGCCGAAGACAAGCAGATGATCGAGGCCGGCTACCAGGTCGGCACCTTCACCGAATGGCAGCCGCTGCCCTGCGGCACGGACCTGCTGTTCTACGAGGGGCTGCACGGGGGGCTGGTCACTGCCGAGCTCGACATCGCCCGCCACGTCGACCTGCTGGTGGGGGTGGCGCCGACCATGAACCTGGAGTGGATCCAGAAGATCGATCGCGACATGCGTCATCGTGGCTACTCCCAGGAGGCGGTGATCGATACCATCCTGGGGCGCATGGACGACTACGTGCGCTACATCCAGCCGCAGTTCTCGCGCACCCATATCAACTTCCAGCGGGTGCCCACGGTGGATACCTCCAACCCCTTCGAGGTTCAGGATATCCCCACCGACGCCGAGTCCTTCGTGGTGATCCGCTTCCGCGACCCGGCCACGGTGGACTTCCCCTACCTGTTGGCGATGATCCAGGATGCCTTCATGAGCCGGCCGCACACCCTGGTGGTGCCGGGGTCGCGGCTGTCGCTGGCCATGGAGTTGATCCTGGGGCCGCTGGTCCGCCACCTGCTCGCCCAGCGGCGCTTCCGCTGACCCGAGACCCGACCGAGAGGAACGACCCCCATGGATTGCCTGTTCTGCAAGATCATCGAGCGCGAGATTCCCGCCGACATCGTCTACGAGGACGATGCGGTGCTGGCCTTCAACGACATCAATCCCCAGGCGCCGACCCACATGCTGATCGTGCCCAAGCAGCATATCGCCACCCTCAACGACATCGAGGAGGGCGACCTGTCGCTGGTCGGCCGGCTGCAGTACACCGCCGCCAGGCTGGCGGCGGAGAAGGGCTTTGCCGAGGAGGGCTACCGGGTGGTGATGAACTGCAATGACCAGGGTGGCCAGACCGTCTATCATATCCACATGCACCTGATGGGCGGTCGTCGCTTCACTTGGCCGGCTGGCTAGCTGGCGCCCTGCGGCTCGTGCCGCGCGCGACAGGCGTACGACGCATCAGGTGCATTCTCGAGAGACCCGCCATGACCCGTTCCCTTTCCCGCACCGACAACCTGATCCACCAGGTCGATACCGTGCTGAGGACCCTGGTCCCCCACGCGGCCGCCCCCTCGCGGCCGTCGCCGGCGACCGCGGAGATCCACGACGAGCCGCTGAGCGACGAGGAGCGGCGGCACGCCGCCGGGCTGATGCGCATCAACCACACCGGCGAGGTGTGTGCCCAGGCCCTCTACCAGGGCCAGGGGTTCACCGCCAAGCTGCCGGAGGTGCGCGACCAGATGGAGCAGGCCGCCCAGGAGGAGATCGACCACCTGGCCTGGTGCGACGCCCGGCTGCAGGAACTGCATGACCGCCCCAGCCTGCTCAACCCGCTGTTCTACGCGGCCTCCTTCGGCCTCGGCGCCACGGCCGGCGCCGTGGGCGACCGGATCAGCCTGGGCTTCGTGGCCGCCACCGAGGAGCAGGTGGGCCACCATCTGGAGGAGCACCTGGTCAAGCTACCCCCGGGGGACCAGCGCTCCCGGGCGGTGCTGCGCCAGATGGCCATCGACGAGGCCCACCACGCCCAGCTGGCGCTGGAGGCCGGTGGCGCCCGCTTCCCTACACCGGTCAAGCTGGGCATGAAGCTGATGTCGAAGGTGATGACCAAGAGCGTCTATCGACTGTAAGCGCCAAGCTGCAAGCGCCGAGCTGCTCAGCGAGGGGCGGCAGGTGTCGAGCAAGCCAACGAGAAACCCCGCCGGATGTCGAGTCTGGCGGGGTTTGTTTCGTTGAGCTCAGCAGTATCAGTGACATCATCCTGCGGCGCTCGGCGCCTACTCCTCGACGATGGTGAAGGAGTGGGTGATCTCGACCCCGCCCTTGACCAGCATGATCGAGGCGCTGCAGTACTTCTCGGCCGAGAGCTCCACGGCTCGCGCGACCTGCTTCTCCTTCAGGCCCTTGCCGCTGACGGTGAAGTGCACGTGGATCCTGGTGAAGACGCTGGGGACCTCGTCGGCGCGCTCGGCCTCGAGGCTGGCCACGCAGTCGGTGACGTCGGCGCGGGCCTTGTCGAGGATATTGAGGACATCGAAGGAGGTGCAGCCGCCCATGCCCATCAGCAGCAGCTCCATGGGCCGTGGGCCGGTGTTGCGGCCGCCGTGGTCGGGGGGGCCGTCGATGACCACGCTGTGGCCGCTACCGCTCTCGGCGACGAATTGACGACCATCGGTCCATTTCACGCTGGCTTTCATAATACAGGCATCCTTAACTCGGTTATTCGGCAGCCTGCTCGGGGCTGTTCCGTCACCAAGCCTTCGGGGAGGCGCTGTAAACCCCTCCCTGGGCGCTACCGACGCCATCCCTGGCGTAGGACCTCCCCTCCGGCTTGGCCCCGGCGCCCCTCGCTTGGCAGGCTGTTGAGGGGGTCATCAGGTGAAGGCGCTCAGCATAGCAGCTGCGGTAGGTTTGCTCAGCCCCGCAGGCGGCGGTCGAGGTCGGCCAGACGCTCCGGCGTGCCGACATCGACCCAGATGCCACGGTGGTGGTGGCCGCCGACGCGCCCCTCGGCCATGGCGCGCCGCAGCAGCGGCGCCAGGGCGAAGGCGCCGGCTGGCTCGTCCGCCACCAGCGCCGGGTCGAGCAGGCTGATGCCGGCGAAGGTGAGTCGTGGCTCGCCCTCGGCATGCACCCGGCCATCGGCGTCCAGGTGGAAGTCGCCCTGAGGATGGTGGTCGGGGTTGTCCACCAGCACCAGCCGGGCCAGGTCGTCGCCCAGGGCGGGCAGCTCAGCCGGGTCCAGCTCGCACCAGACGTCACCGTTGACCAGCAGGAAGGGGGCCTCGCCGAGCAGGGGCAGCGCCTGGCGGATGCCACCACCGGTCTCCAGCGGCGCCGTTTCCCGGCTCCAGGCGATGTGCACCCCGAAGGCGGCGCCGTCTCCCAGCGTCGCGACGATCTGCTCCGCGCGGTAGCTGACGTTGATGACCACCTCGCGGATGCCGCCTTCGCGCAGACGCTCCAGGTGGTGGACGATCAGCGGCTTGCCGCCCACCTCGAGCAGCGGCTTGGGGCAGTGATCGGTGAGCGGGCGCATGCGGGTGCCGAGCCCCGCGGCCAGGATCATCGCCCTCATGCGCCGGCCTCCAGGCGTGCCGCCAGTGCCGGGCGGAAGGTGTCGGCGAGCCAGGTCTTCAGGCCCGCGTGGCCGGGCAGGTCGTCGAGGCTGTCCTCCAGGTGGCCGAGGAAGTGCGGCAGCCGCTCGAGGTACCCCTCGCGGGCGTCGCGCAGGGTCAGCCGGCAGAAGATGCCCAGCACCTTGAGCGCCCGCTGGGCGGCCATCGCCTGTGCCCGGCGGTGGAAGGTCGCGGGCTCGACATCGGTGGGGAGCCGGCCGTCGGCGATGGCACGCACCCGGAAGGCCTCCACCCAGGCGGCAAAGCGGGCCGGGGGGAAGCGGCAGTAGCGGCCGCGCAGCAGCGAGATCAGGTCGTAGCTGAGCGGGCCGGCCACGGCGTCCTGGAAGTCGATCAGGTGCAGGGCCTCGTCCTGCACCATCAGGTTCATGGCGTCGAAGTCGCGATGCACCGCGACCACCGGCTGGGCCAGGGCCTCGGCGATCAGGGTCTCGCGCAGTGCCGCCCAGCCCGGCGGCGTGGCCATGCCCAGCCACTCCCCCAGGCACCAGTCGGGGAAGAGGTCGAGCTCGCGACCCAGGAGGGCGGCGTCATAGGCGGGCAGTCCCTCCAAGGGGGCGCGATTCTGCAGCGCGTGGACCAGCTCGAGGGCGTGCTCGTGCCAGGCCAGGGTGGCGGGGGCGTCGTCGTCCTGGAAGCACGCCTGCAGCGGGGTGTCGCCCAGGTCGTCGAGTTCGATGAAGCCCTCTGCCAGGTCCACGCCATGCAGGGCCGTCACCGGCAGGCCGGCCGAGCGCCACTGCTCGGCGATGGCCACGAAGGGGCGGCTGTCCTCACGGTCGGGTGGGGCATCCATCAGCATGCGGGTGGTGCCGTCGGGCAGATGCAGGCGGAAGTAGCGCCGGAAGCTGGCGTCGCCGGCCGCGAGCCGCACCGCGATGGCGGATGCCGGGAGCGCGTGGCGGCGGGCGGCCCACTGGCGCAGGCGTTCCGTGCGCGTGGGGTCGGTGGCCTCTGGCATCGTCGTCTGGCTCCTTGTGTAGAAGGCGGATGCGGTTGACGGCCCCCGGGAGGCCCCGCATGCTGAGTTCCCGGCCGCGCCGGCAATGGCTGGGTCCATGCCGGCAGGACAGGCCGGATGCGGCCTGTATAATACCGATTCACCCCGCCAAGGACATCGTGGAGCATGGGAAAGCGACTCTCGTGGACATGGACGGCCCTGGCAGGCCTGACCTGCACCGGCCTGGCGAGCGGGCCCCTGGTGGCGGCGCCGCCCGAGCCGCTGCCGGCGGACCAGCTGGACTGGCAGCCCTGGGGCGAGGAGCGCCCGGCCAACGCGCTGTGTCGCGGGCGCTACGTGATGCCGGACTATCGGCTGCCGCCGCCGCCCGGCGAGAAGGTCGCCAGCGAGTCCGACAGCGCCGACTACGGCGCACAGGGCGAGACGATCCTCGGTGGCGAGGTGCTGCTGCGTCGCGGGAGCGCCCAGCTCGAGGCGCCGCGGGTGCGCGTGCCCGGCAGTCGCGAGACCGCCTTTGCCGAGGGGCCCCTGGCGCTGCGCGACACTGGCCTGCTGGTGCGCGGCGAGGCGGCGGAGCTCTCGTTGAACAGCGATGCCGCCCGCATCGACAGCGCCCACTACGTGGCCCACGAGCAGCGCCTGCGCGGCGATGCGGTTCACCTGGCGCGCCTCGAGGATGGTCGCTATCGCCTCACCGAGGCGAGCTTCACCACCTGCGAGCCGGGCAGCGACCTCTGGCGCCTGGTGGGCAACGACATCCTGCTCGACCGCGAGCGCGGCGTCGGCACTGCGACCCATGCCCGGCTGGAGATGGGCAAGGTGCCGGTCTTCTACTGGCCCTGGGTGCGCTTCCCCCTCGACGAGCGCCGCCAGAGCGGCTTCCTGTGGCCGATGATCGGCCTCTCCACCGACTCGCTCGACTATGCCCAGCCCTACTACTGGAACATCGCCCCCAACCACGACGCCACGATCACGCCGCGCTGGATCAGCGACCGCGGCCTGCTGCTGGGCGGCGAGTACCGCTACCTGTTCCGGCAGGATGCGGGACAGATAGAGGGGGCCTACATCGCCGATGACCGCGCCGCGGGAGATGAGGCCTCCGACGCCTCCACGCTGGAGAACGGCGATGCCCGCTGGTACCTCGACTATCGCCATGCGGGTCGCTTCGATGCCCGCACCCGCTACCAGCTGCGCTACGGGGCGGCCAGTGACGGGCGCTACTTCGACGACTTCGGGCGCGGCTTCGGCGAGGGCGATACCGGCAGCATGCCGCGGCTCGCCCAGTTGGACCACCGTGGCGACGTCTGGCAGCTGCAGGCCAGGGCCCAGGGCTACCAGAAGCTCGACGACCCGCTGCTCGAGCGTGACAAGCCCTTCTACCGGCTGCCCAGCCTGACCGCCAATGCCCGCTGGCGCCAGGAGACCGGCTTCTACCAGCAGTGGCGCTCCAATGCCACCCACTTCTGGCGTGACGTGGACGAGAGGGAGGTGCCCATTCGCGAGGCGGCTAACGGGACCCGGCTGCACCTCTCGCCGGCCACCGGCTGGCGTTTCGACGAGAGCTGGGGATTCCTGGAGCCGCGCCTCGAGTGGCTCGCCACCGCCTACCAGCTCGACTACGGCGAGCGCGAGACCGAGCGCGACGAGGGCCTCTCCCGCAGCGTGCCGGTCGCCACCCTCGACGGGGGCCTGGTGTTCGAGCGGGAGCTGGACCTCGGCGGCCGCGGCTATCGCCAGACCCTGGAGCCGCGCGTCAACTACGCCTATGTGCCGGCGCGCGACCAGACCGAGTTTCCGGACTTCGACACCGCCGAACAGGCCTTCTCCTGGAACCAGCTCTGGTCGCCCTACCGCTTCACCGGGAGCGACCGGGTGGGCGACCTCAACCGCGTTTCCCTGGGGCTCGAGTCGCGGCTGCTGGCCGATGCCAGCGGGCGCGAGCGGCTCTCGGTGGGAGTCGGCCAGGCCTACTACCTGGAGGATCGCACCATCGACATGGCGGGCGATCCGGATACCCTGCCGGATCCCGAGACCCGCGAGATGGACTACTATCGCGCGACACGCGAGCGCTCGCCGCTGGTCACCCGGGCGGACTGGCAGCTCACCGACCACTGGCGCTCGCGCTGGCAATGGCTCTACGACGACCATCGCGAGCAGACCGAGAGCACCTCGCTGGCCCTGCAGTACCGCGCCGATGCCGGCCACGTGGTGAACTTCGGCTACCGCTGGCAACTCGAAGGCTTCGACCCGTCCCTGGAGGACGAGGACGTGGTCAACTACAACCGCGAGGAGTACGACCTCTCGTTCGCCTGGAAAGCCAGCCGCCGCCTGGACCTGATCGGTCGGCTGCTCTACGACAACACCAACGACCGCGCCCTGGAGCAGCTGGCGGGTGTCCAGTGGAACGACTGCTGCTATGGTCTGCAGCTGGTCTGGCGCGAGTGGATCGACGACAACGACACCGCGAACACCATCGAGGATGACCTCACCGACCGGGGGGTCTTCCTGCGCTTCGTGTTCAAGGGGCTGGGCGGCGTCGGCGGCGAGGCCGACAGCTACTTCGAGGAGGCGATCCCGGGCTACCGGGCCACCGCCCTCGGGCGGCCCTGAGACATTCGACAATGACGAGAGGAAAGAGAGACATGCGCAGTCGACGTATCGCCACCCTGGCGCTGGCCCTGTGCCTGGCCGCCCTGCCCCTGGCGGGGCAGGCACAGGATGCCGGCCCCTCGGACGCCCAGCCGATGGGTCGCCAGGCGCTGGATCGTATCGTGGCGGTGGTCAACGATGGCGCCATCATGCACAGCGAGCTCGAGGAGCGCGTCGCCCAGACGCGCAGCCAGATCGCCCGCCAGGAGCAGGGGGCGCCGCCCGACGACGTCCTGCGTCGTCAGGTCCTGGACCGCATGATCGTCGAGGAGATCCAGCTGCAGATGGCCCGTGACGCCAACCTGAGCGTCGATGACACCGAGCTCAACGGCCAGGTGCGGGCCATCGCCGAGAACAATGGCATGACGCTGGACCAGTTCGCCGATGCCCTCGAGGCCGACGGCCTCTCGCTGGCCGTGGTCCGGGACCAGGTCCGCCGCGAGCTGATGATGCGCCAGCTGCAGCAGCGCCAGGTCGCCAGCCGCGTCAACATCTCCGAGCGCGAGGTGGACCGCTTCGTGGAGCAGCAGGGCGCCAGCCGCGAGCAGGCCCGCCAGGCCCTCTTTCAGCGCAAGGTCAATGCCGAGATGGAGGAGTGGATCCAGGAGATCCGCAGTCGCGCCTTCGTCGACAACCGCCTCGTGGAGCGTTGATGGTCCCGGGCGATTCGCCGGTGCTGGCCCTGACCTGCGGCGAGCCGGCGGGAATCGGGCCGGAACTGGCGGTGATGCTGGCGGCCGACGGGGTGCCCGCCGCCCGGCTGGTGGCGGTGGGTGACCCGGCCCTGCTGGCCGAGCGTGCCGCCATGCTCGGCTGCCGGGTGGATATCCGGGGTCTCGCCCCCGGCGAGCCCCCGCCGGCGCCGCGGCGCGGGGTGTTGCCGGTGTGGCCCGTGGCGCTGCGGGCTCCCTCGCACCCCGGCCGGCTCGACCCGGCCAACGCCGGTCATGTGCTGGAGACCCTGGACGTGGCGATCGACGCCTGTCGCGCCGGCCGGGCCGCGGGCATGGTCACGGCCCCGCTGCACAAGGGGGTGATCCTCGATGCCGGGCATGCCGGCTTCACCGGCCACACCGAGTACCTGCGCGATGCCTGCGGGGTGGAGGAGGTGGTGATGATGCTCGCCACCGACAGCGCCCTGCATGCCCGCGAGACGGGCTGGCGGGGCGATTCGGCCCTGAGGGTCGCGCTGGCCACCACGCACCTGCCGCTGCGCGAGGTGGCCGACGCCATTACCGCGCCCCGGCTCGAGCGCCTGCTGCGCATCCTCCACGCCGACCTGCAGCGCTGGTTCGGCATCACGGCGCCGCGCATCGCCGTCTGCGGGCTCAATCCCCACGCCGGGGAGGGCGGCCACCTGGGCCGCGAGGAGCTGGACGTGATCCTTCCGGCCCTGGAGGGCCTGCGGGCCGAGGGGCTGGCCCTTGACGGGCCCCTGCCCGCCGATACCCTGTTCACCCCGCGCCACCTCGAGGGCGTCGATGCGGTGCTGGCCATGTACCATGACCAGGGGCTGCCGGTGCTCAAGTATGCCGGCTTCGGCCGCGCCGCCAACATTACCCTGGGGCTGCCGCTGGTGCGCACCTCGGTGGACCATGGCACGGCCCTCGACCTGGCCGGCACGGGGCAAGCCGACCTCGGCAGCCTGCGGGTCGCGGTGGCCCTGGCCGCCGAGATGGCGCAGCGCAGGACGGCCTGAGTCGCAGTTCTGACCCTCGAATTCCGTACCATTAGAAGGACACCCCTGAATGGCATCCCGCTCCCCGGTTCACCGGGCCCGCAAGCGCTTCGGCCAGAACTTCCTGCGCGACCCCGGCGTCATCTCGCGCATCGTGCGTGCCATCGGGCCCCGCCCCGGCGACCGCCTGGTGGAGATCGGCCCCGGCCAGGGGGCCCTGACCGAGCCGCTGCTCGAGGCGGCCGGCGGCCATCTCGAGGTGATCGAGCTCGACCGGGACCTGATTCCCGGCCTGCGCGTGCAGTTCTTCGACAAGCCCGGCTTCGTCATCCACGAGGGCGACGCCCTGAAGGTGGACTTCCGGACCCTGAGAGGCGACGGGGCGGCGCTGCGGGTGGTGGGCAACCTGCCCTACAATATCTCCACGCCGCTGATCGTCCACCTGCTGGAAGCCGGTGATGCCGTGGCCGACATGCACTTCATGCTGCAGAAGGAGGTGGTGGAGCGCCTGGCCGCCGTCCCGGGCGGCCCCGACTGGGGGCGGCTCTCGGTGATGGCCCAGTACCACTGCCGGGTCGATGCGCTGTTCACGGTGCCACCGGAGGCCTTCGTGCCGCGCCCCAGGGTGGAGTCGGCCATCGTGCGCCTCACCCCCCACCACGTCCTGCCGCATCCGGCCCGTGACGAGGGACTGCTCTTCACCCTGGTGCGCGAGGCCTTCGGCCAGCGGCGCAAGACCCTGCGCAACAACCTCAAGGGCCGCATCGACGTCGCGACCCTCGCGTCACTGGAGATCGATCCGGGACGGCGGCCCCAGACGCTCAGCGTCGAGGAGTTCGTGCGCATCGCCAACCACCTGGCCGCGGCCGGGCAAGGAGAGGCCCCATGACCCTGACCACCCCGGAAGGGCTCGACCATGCCATCCGCGTCGACGTGGCGCCGGATTTCCGCATCGAGGAGTCCGCGCCCGACGAGCAGCGCTTCGTCTTCAGCTACACCGTCACGGTCCATAACACCTCAGGGCACAGCGTGCAGCTGCTCGCCCGCTACTGGAAGATCACCCAGGGCAGCGGCAAGGTGCAGGAGGTGCGCGGCAAGGGGGTGGTGGGCCAGCAGCCGCTGATCGGCCCCGGCCAGACCTTCCGCTACACCAGCCGGGCGATCCTCGACGGCCCGGTGGGGGTGATGGAGGGCGCCTATACCTGCGTCGACACCGCCAGCCAGCGCCCCTTCGAGGTGGCCGTCGCCCCCTTCCGGCTGGCCGGGCCCAACCAGGTGCACTGACCTCACCGAACCGACCCTATCTTACCGACCCCGGGGAGCAGCGATGACCACCTATGCCATCGGCGATCTGCAGGGCTGTCACGACGAGTTCATCGCCCTGCTCGAACAGCTCGACTTCGACCCTCGTCGCGACCGCCTGTGGCTGGCCGGTGACCTGGTCAACCGCGGCCCCGAGTCGCTTGCCTGCCTGCGCGAGGTGATGGCGCTGGGCGAGTCCACCACCACGGTGCTCGGCAACCATGACCTGCACCTGCTGGCGGTGGCCCGCGGCGGTGCCCGGGAGAACCGCAAGGACACCCTCTCGGCGATCCTTTCCGCCCCGGACCGTGAGCGCCTGCTCGACTGGCTGCAGTCGCGCCCGCTGCTGGTGCGCCGAGGCTCCGGGAGCCAAGGCGATACCGTCATGACCCACGCCGGCCTGCTGCCGCAGTGGTCGGTCGAGCAGGCCGCCGCGCTCGCTGGCGAGGCCGAGTCGCGCCTCGCCAGCGAACGGGCCGGGGCCTTCCTCGAGCGGATGTACGGCAACGCGCCGGCCTGCTGGCGCGACGACCTCGACGGCATCGACCGCCTGCGGATGATCATCAATGTCTTCACCCGCATGCGCTTCATCGATGCCGGGGGGTGTCTCGACTTCGCCGCCAAGGAGGGGCTCGACAGCGCCCCGGCGGGCTTCGCCCCCTGGTTCCAGTTTCCCCGGGACGACGACCCCTGGCTGCTGTTCGGCCACTGGGCCGCGTTGCAGGGCGAGACGCCGGCCAGCCGGGTGCGCGCCGAGGCGCTGGACACCGGCTGCGTGTGGGGCAGCCGCCTGACCGCCCTGGACCTCGAGAGCGGCAGGCGCACCAGCGTGCCGAGCCGCCAAGGCTGAGTTCCCCTTTTTCCCCCGAACACGAGGCTGCCATGACGACCTTCCAGCATCTCGACATCCCGACCCTGGCCGGTTGGCTCGAGGGCGACCAGGCGCTCACCCTGGTCGATATCCGCGACCCGCAGAGCTTCGCCCAGGGGCATATCCCCGGGAGCCGCCGCCTGGACAACGACACGGTGGGCGCCTTCATCGAGGAGGCGGCGCGCGAGCGGCCCCTGGTGGTGGTCTGCTACCACGGCCACTCCAGCCAGCAGGCGGCGGCCTGGCTGGCCGGCCAGGGCTTCCCCGAGGTCTATAGCCTCGATGGCGGCTTCACCGACTGGCAGCTTCGCCACCCCGACCGGGTGGAGCGCTGAGCCATGGCCGAGGCCGAGGATCCGCACCTGCAGGGGCTCGAGGTCTACCGGGTCGGCGGGGCGGTGCGCGACGCCCGGCTGGGCTGGCCGGTCAAGGACACCGACTGGGTGGTGGTGGGGGCGACCCCGGAGGAGATGCGTCGTCGCGGCTTCAAGCCGGTGGGGCGCGACTTCCCGGTCTTCCTGCACCCCGAGAGCCACGAGGAGTTCGCCCTGGCGCGCACCGAGCGCAAGTCCGGTCACGGCTATACCGGTTTCGTGGTCCATGCCAGCCCCGAGGTGACCCTGGAGGAGGACCTGGCGCGCCGTGACCTGACCATCAACGCCATGGCCGAGACCCCGGAAGGCGCGCTGGTGGACCCCCATGGCGGCCTGGCCGACCTGGAGGCACGACGGCTGCGTCACGTCTCGCCGGCCTTCGTCGAGGACCCGCTGCGGGTGCTGCGCACGGCGCGCTTCCTCGCCCGCTATGCCGGCCTGGGCTTCGTCATCGCCGAGGAGACGCGGCGGCTGATGGGCGAGCTGGTGGCGAGCGGCGAGCTGGCCCATCTGGTGGCCGAGCGTGTCTGGACCGAGACCGAGAAGGCGCTCTCCGAGCCCTGGCCGGAGGTCTACTTCCAGGTCCTGCACGACTGCGGTGCCCTGGCGGTGCTGATGCCGGAGCTGGCGGCCGATGCGGAGAGCCTCGACGAGGCACTCGGTCGCCTGCACCGCTTGCCGGAGGACATCGAGGCCGAGTCGCAGGCCCGCTGGCGCTGGGCGCGGCTGGTGGAGCACCTGGACGAGGAGGACCGCGCCGCCCTGGCCGAGCGGCTGCGCCTGCCCCGCGCCCACCGCGAGCTGGCCAGCCAGGCGGCCCTGACCCGCCGCCTGCTGGCTCGGGTGGCACGACACGGCCTGGATGGTGCCCGGGTGATGGCCTGGCTCGATGGCATCGACGCCTGGCGCCGCGGCGACCGGGTGGCGCCGTTGATCAGCCTGGTTAGCCTGGAGGCCCCGGAGCTGGCCGAGGACCTGGCCCTGGCCTGGCGCCTGGCCCGGCAGGTCCTGCCCAAGGCGCTGGTGGCCGAAGGCTACCGGGGGCGCGAACTGGGCGAGGAGCTGGCGCGGCGGCGCTGGGAGGCCATCGATGGCGCGCTCGCCGGCCCCGAGGGGAGGGCCTGAGGCTCACTCCGGCGCGGAGATGCGCCGGCCCTGCCAGACGAACGCCACTGGCCAGAGGCGCTGCTGGCCGGTCTCGAACTCGCCCCAATGGGCGCGATAGCACCTGCCGGTGAGCGGGTGGCGGGCCTCGGGTAGCAGCTCCGCCAGCGGCTTCAGCACGAAGGCGTGGTGGAGGATCTCGTCTCGGGGCAGCTCGACGTCATCGTGGCGGCCGGTCAGGTCACCCACGGTGAGCAGGTCGACGTCCAGGGTCCGGGGGCTGAACTTGGGAACGCCCTCGCGGCGGCCGTTGGCGAACTCCAGCCGCTTGCACCAGGCCTGCAGCTCGCCCACCGGGCGGTCGCTCTCGAAGGCCACCACCAGGTTGTAGAAGTTGCGACCATCCTCGAAGCCCACCGGCTCGCTCTCGAAGACCCGCGAGATGGCAAGTGGACCGAAGGTCGCGGCCAGGGCATCCAGGCAGACCCGCACGTGGTGCTCGCGCTCGATGTTGCTGCCGATGCTGACGGTGATCCGGGCCATCAGGCGCCTCCCGTCCGCTGGCCGCGCTCGATGCAGACGCCCACCGCGGCGGCGGCGGGCACGGCACCGGGCTTGCGCACGGTGAGGCGCAGCCAGGCAATGCCGAATTCGTCGCGCAGGGTCTCGGCCAGACGCTCGGCGAAGGTCTCGACCAGGGCGAAATCATGCTCGCCGGCGAAGGCGGCGATGCGCTCGCTGATGGCGGCGTAGTTGAGGGTCAGGGCGATATCGTCGCCGGCCGCCGCGGGGCGGATGTCGGTGCCCAGCGTCAGGTCGAGCCGCAGCGTCTGGGTGATGGTGCGCTCCCAGTCATAGACGCCGATCACGGTGTCCACCTCGAGCGCTTCGATCAGCACAAGATCCATCGGGGCTCCCCGGGCCATGGGTAGTCGTGGACCGGGCGATGTGCCGGGTCCGCCTGCAGGCGCCCGATTGTACGCCAGCCAGGCCTCGGGCGACACCGGCCTGTCCCGCATCGCCCATGGCTGGCAGAATCGGGATTTCACCCCACAGGAGGCCGCCCGTGGAGGCGCCACTCGACCTCATCCTGCTGCTGATGGCGATCGGTTACCTGAGCGGCACCTGGCTCGGGGCGCTGACGGTGTGCCGCCTGGCGGGGGTGGGGGACCCGCGACTGGTCGGTTCCTGCAATCCGGGGTTCTCCAATATCCTGCGCCTGCATGGCTATCGCCTGGCCCTGGCCACCCTGGTGGTGGACGTGGCCAAGGGGATGCCGGTGCTGTGGCTGGCCATGTGGCTCGGCCTGCCGCCCTGGGGGCTGGGGCTGGTGGGGCTCGGCGTGCTGCTGGGCCACAGCTACCCGGCCTGGCATCGCTTCCGGGGCGGCAAGGGCGTGGCCAGCGCCTTCGGCGTGATGCTGGTGCTCACGCCCTGGGTGGCGCTCTGCTGCGCCGCGCTGTGGCTGCTGCTGGCCTGGCGGGTGCGCACGGCCGCCATCGCCTCCCTGGCGAGTGCCGCCATGGCGCCGCTGGCCAGCCTGTGGCTGGCGCCGGAGTTCGCCGGCGTGGTGATCGTCTTCACCCTGCTGGTGCTGGGGCGCCATGTGCTCAATATTCGCCGTCTGGGACGCGGCGACGAGCCGCCCTTGTAGGCTTCCAGCTTATGGCTTGCCTAGCGTATCCATCGGCCAGCGCGGCACTGCCTCATGACGCCCTTCAGTCTAGTGTGGGAGCTTCCAGGGTATCCATCGGCCAGCGCGGCACCGCCTTCATGATGCCGGTCTCGTCGCGTTCGCCGGCCAGCAGCCGCTGGGCGCTGTGACATAAAGAGCGCGATCATGACGCCCTTCAGTCTTGTGTGGGAGCTTCCAGGGTATCCATCGGCCAACGCGGCACCGCCTTCATGATGCCGGTCTCGTCATGTTCGCCGGCCAGCAGCCGCTGGGCGCCGACATACGCGATCATGGCCCCGTTGTCGGTGCAGAAGCGCCCACGCGGGTAGTAGGCCCGGGCGTCGCGCTTGGTGCACTCCCGCTCCAGGCGTTCGCGCAGCCGCACATTGGCGCTCACGCCGCCGGCGACGACCAGCCGCTTGAGGCCGGTCGCGTCCAGCGCGCGGCGGCACTTGATCACCAGGGTATCGACCACCGCCTCCTCGAAGGCGCGGGCCACGTCGGCCCGGGCCTGGTCGCCGAGGTTGCCGGCCTGCTCGAGCTGGCGGATGGCGGTCAGGGTGTGGGTCTTGAGCCCCGAGAAGCTGAAGTCGAGCCCAGGGCGGTCGGTCATCGGCCGCGGGAAGCGGAAGCGGTTGGGGTCGCCGTCCTCGGCCAGCTTCGCGACCTGGGGGCCGCCGGGGTAGTCGAGGCCCAGCATCTTGGCCGCCTTGTCGAAGGCCTCGCCGGCGGCGTCGTCCACCGACTCGCCGAGCAGGCGATACTGGCCCAGGCCTCGCACCTCGACCAGCTGGGTATGCCCCCCGGAGACCAGCAGCGCAACGAAGGGGAAGTCGGGGGGCGCATCCTCCAGCATGGGGGCCAGCAGGTGGCCCTCCATGTGGTGGACGCCGAGCACCGGGATCCCCAGGGCGCGGGCCATGCCATGGGCGGTACTGGCCCCCACCATCAGCGCACCCACCAGCCCGGGGCCGGCGGTGTAGGCGATGGCGTCGAGTTCGCCGCGCGCCAGGCCGGCCTCGTCCAGCACCTGCTGGATCAGCGGCAGCAGCCGACGCGTATGATCCCGGGAAGCGAGCTCCGGGACCACGCCGCCGTACTCGGCGTGCATGGCGATCTGGCTGTAGAGGGCGTCGGCCACGAGGCCGCGCCCGGTGTCGAAGAGGGCGACGCCGGTCTCGTCGCAGGAGGTCTCGATGCCCAGTACGCGCATGATGATGGCTCGGTATTGCGTGGAAGGCGGCATTCTACGCCTTTTGCCACGCCGGCGCAGTGCGGAAACGATTTGCACGCGTTCGATGTGACGACTAGAATACTGTCCGCTGCAAGACTGGGTCGTGCACCCAGGAGTGGCCTTCCGCTTGACACGCATCGTTCCGGTTCGCCTGGCGATTCCGGCGTTCGTTGCGTGATGGCGAGTGGCCCTCACAAGGTGTGCGTACAAACCGAACTCAAGTTACCCAAGGTAGGTGAGTGCTTAATGCCTTCTGTCAAAGTACGTGATAACGAGCCGTTTGACGTCGCGCTGCGTCGCTTCAAGCGTTCCTGTGAAAAAGCCGGTGTTCTCTCGGAAGTGCGTCGTCGCGAGCAGTACGAGAAGCCGACCGCAGAGCGCAAGCGCAAGGCGGCCGCTGCCGTCAAGCGCCATGCCAAGAAGCTTCAGCGTGAGCGCAAGCGTTTCGAACGGCTCTATTGATCCGTACTGGAGTCGGTAGGGGCATTCGGCCCCTGTCGTCTCAAGAGGGACGCCAAGCGGCCGCCTAACGGTGGCCGCTTGTTTTTCGTCGCCTCTCCCGTTCCCCTCCCGTCTCTCGCAGGGTGCCCGAATGGCCGGTCAGATTCCCCAGCGCTTCATCGATGACCTCCTGGCCCGCGTCGACGTGGTCGAGGTGGTCGGCGAGCGCGTGACGCTGAAGAAGGCCGGGCGCAACCATTCGGGCCTCTGTCCCTTCCATCAGGAGAAGTCGCCCTCGTTCACCGTCAGCGCCGACAAGCAGTTCTACCACTGCTTCGGCTGCGGCGCCCACGGCAATGCCCTGCGCTTCCTGATGGAATACGAGAACCTGCGTTTCCCCGAGGCGGTGGAGCAGCTTGCCGCGCGGCTCGGCATGGAGGTGCCGCGAGAAGGGGCCGATGACCCGCGTGCCCAGGCCCGTGAGCGCAAGCGCAAGGAGGGGGTCAACCTGCTGGAGCTCTCGGCCAGCTACTACCGCGAGCGGCTGAAGATGCCCGAAGGGGAGGGCGCGCGGCGCTACCTGGCCGAGCGCGGGCTGTCGCCGGAGGTGCAGCAGGCCTTTGCCATCGGCTATGCCCCGGCCGGCTGGGAGGCGCTCAAGCGCCACCTCTCCGAACGCGGCATCAGTGAGGCGGTGCAGATCGAATATGGCCTGCTGGTGCACCGCGAGGAGACTGGACGGACCTATGACCGCTTCCGCGACCGGGTGATGTTCCCGATCCGCGATATCCGTGGGCGCACCATTGCCTTCGGCGGGCGGGTACTGGGCGACGCCAAGCCCAAGTACCTCAACTCCCCCGAGACGCCGGTGTTCCACAAGGGGCGCGAGCTCTACGGCCTCTTCGAGGCTCGGCAGGCCAACTCGCGGCTCGAGCGGCTGGTGATCGTCGAGGGCTACATGGACGTGGTGGCGCTGGCCCAGTTCGGCATCCGCAACGCCGTGGCCACCCTCGGCACCTCCACCAGCGAGGAGCATCTGGGGCGGCTGTTCCGGATGGTCGGCGAGGTGGTGTTCTGCTTCGACGGCGACCGGGCCGGTCGCCAGGCCGCGTCCCGGGCGCTGCAGACGGTACTGCCGCAGATGATCGACGGGCGCCAGGCACGCTTCATGTTCCTGCCCGAGGGGGAGGACCCCGACAGCCTGGTACGTCGGGAGGGACCGGAGGCCTTCGAGGATCGCATCACCTGCGCCAGCCCGCTGTCGGAATTCCTCTTCGATCACGCCGCCGAGGGGCGCGACCTGGCGACGATCGAGGCGCGCGAGCGCTTCGCCAGCCAGGTGCTCTCGGCGATCGGCAAGCTGCCGGAGGGGGTGCTCAAGTCGCTGTTGCTGACGGAGCTCTCGCGGCGCACCGGCGTCGACCAGTCGCGCTTCGAGGCGCTGGTCACCCCCCGCGAGGCACCGGAGGCCGAGCCGCCTCTCGCCGCGGAGCCCGGACACGACGAGGCGCCCCGGCCCGGTTCGCCGCGAGGGGGCGGCGCGGCAGGCGGGGCGCTGAGCCTGATGGGGCGTGTGCTGCAGCTGCTGGTCCACGAGCCGCGGCTGGTGGAGCGCCTGCCCGAGGAGAGCGACTGGTACCCCGGGGAGGACCCGGAGGCACGGCTGTGCCACGAGGTGGAGCGGCTGCTGCGGGCGGGACGCTATCGCAGCGCCCAGGTGCTGCTGGCTCACTTCCACGGCACCCCGGAGGGCGAGCGGCTCGCCGAGCTGGCGCGCCGCGAGCTGCTTATCCCGCCGGGGGCGCGAGCCGCCGAACTGGACGGGCTGGTCGAGCACTTCCGGCGACACCGTCTCAGGCCATCGCATCAGGAGGAAGTCGACGCCCTGCTGTCAAAGCAGCAACGGGGAGAGCGGCTGTCGCTGGAGGAGCGCCAGCGCCTGATGGGATTGCTCACCGAGCTCAAGGGGTGAGGCAAGGCCCCGCCCCGCGGAAGGAAATTGGCGGCGGGGTTGAATTTCCTCCTACTATCACCACATAGAAGGCAGTGCCCGTCAACGGCGCAACCTGACAACCTAACACACCTGAATGACCGCGCAAATACACCGAACTGGCAGAAAGGTGGTTTCACCCGCTATACTGTTCGGCTTATCGAGTTTTCACCGCCTCAGTGCTTCAGGTGCTTCATTCTTCTTCGTCGAGATAGGGTTTCTATGGCTGGAAATGCGCAGCAGCAGTCACGTCTGAAGGAGTTGATCGCGCGCGGCAAGGAACAGGGCTTCCTGACCTATGCCGAGGTCAACGACCACCTTCCCGAGGATATCGCCGACCCGGATCAGGTGGAAGACATCATCGGCATGATCAACGACATGGGCATCAGTGTCGTCGAGGAAGCCCCCGATGAAGACACTCTGATGATGTCGGATCATTCCACGGACGAGTCGGCGGCCGAGGAAGCCGTGGCCGCCCTCGCCGCCGTGGAGAGCGACGTCGGCCGCACCACCGATCCCGTGCGCATGTACATGCGCGAGATGGGGACGGTGGAGCTGCTGACCCGCGAGGGTGAGATCGAGATCGCCAAGCGGATCGAGGAGGGCACCCGCGAGGTGATGTCGGCGCTGGCCTACCTGCCCGGTGCGGTGGACTCCATCCTCGAGGCCTATGATGCCACCCAGGACGAGGAGGCGCCCGGCCGTCTCTCCGACCTCTTCTCCGGCTTCATCGATCCCGACGAGGGTATCCCCGGCGTGGCCGAGGCGGAGGTGCCCGAGGAGGAGCCCCGCGACGAAACCGAGGGCGATGCCGACGACGAGGACGCCGAGGCCGAGGAGGAGACCACCGGCGGCCCCGATCCCGAGGAGGCCCGGGCCCGCTTCGAGCAGATCCGCGAGCAGAACGCCGCGGCGCAGGCCGCCATCGAGGCCCATGGCCGCGGCTCGAAGGAGGCCCAGGAGGAGCTGGCACGTCTCGCCCAGCTTTTCTCGCCGATCAAGCTGGTGCCCAAGCACTTCGAGCGCCTGGTGGGGCAGGTGCGCATCAGTGTCGAGCAGGTGCGCGCCCAGGAAAAGGCGATCATGCAGCTGTGCGTAAAGAAGGCCAAGGTGCCGCGCAAGACCTTCATCAAGGCCTTCCCGGGCAGCGAGTCGAACCCCGAGTGGCTCGACGATTTCAGTGCCGCTAACCCGAAGTACGCGGCACGCCTCGAGCCGCTGCGCGGCGACATCCAGCGTGCCCAGCGCAAGATCGCCTTCGAGGAGGAGATGATCCAGCTGCCGGTGACCGAGATCAAGGAGGTCAACCGTCGGCTCTCCATCGGCGAGGCCAAGGCACGCCGGGCCAAGAAGGAGATGGTCGAGGCCAACTTGCGCCTGGTGATCTCCATCGCCAAGAAGTACACCAATCGCGGCCTGCAGTTCCTGGACCTGATCCAGGAGGGCAACATCGGCCTGATGAAGGCGGTGGACAAGTTCGAGTACCGTCGTGGCTACAAGTTCTCCACCTATGCCACCTGGTGGATCCGTCAGGCGATCACCCGCTCGATCGCCGACCAGGCGCGCACCATCCGCATCCCGGTGCACATGATCGAGACCATCAACAAGCTCAATCGTGTCTCGCGCCAGATGCTGCAGGAGATGGGTCGCGAGCCGACCCCGGAAGAGCTCGGCGAGCGCCTCGAGATGCCCGAGGACAAGGTGCGCAAGGTGCTCAAGATCGCCAAGGAGCCGATCTCCATGGAGACGCCCATCGGCGACGACGACGACTCGCACCTGGGCGACTTCATCGAGGACGGCACCATCCTGCTGCCCATCGACTCGGCGACCGGCGAGGGGCTGATCGAGGCGACCCGCAACGTGCTCGGCGGTCTCACCGCCCGCGAGGCCAAGGTGCTGCGCATGCGCTTCGGCATCGACATGAACACCGACCACACCCTCGAGGAGGTCGGCAAGCAGTTCGACGTCACCCGCGAACGGATCCGCCAGATCGAGGCCAAGGCGCTGCGCAAGCTGCGCCACCCCAGCCGCTCCGAGCCGCTGCGCTCCTTCCTCGACGAGTAGTCGTCGGAAAGGACGGGAAGGGCATCATGCCCGCCCCAACGACAAGCCCCGCAGGCGATGCCTGCGGGGCTTGTTGCGTTTCGGGGGGGGTCAGGCGGTACGACGCGCCAGGGCCCAGCGGCGGGCCAGCAGGGCCAGCTCGATCATGGCAATAAGGATCAGCGCATAGCCGAAGAGCTCCACCACCTCCTCGGCGGCATCCTTGAAGGTGCGCGCATAGTCCTCGCGCAGGATCGCCTGCCACATCTCGCTGCGGCCATAGAGTCGCGAGAAGACATAGGTGGTCAGGAAGCCGGCGGCGAACAGGCCGAAGGAGAGGCTGTTGGCGTAGCCCGCGAACTGTGCCGCGAATTCGCGGCGGCGGCGGATCACGCCATAGAGGCTCGGCAGGATGATCAGTGCCACCAGCAGCTGCCAGGCGCCGTCGAAGACGTAGGTGTCCAGGTGGACGTCCTGCTCGCGCACCAGGGAGCTCGCCACGAAGGCGAGCAGCAGCAGGCTCACCTGAGGCAGCTCGCGCAGCCCGACCCTCACGTAGAGCAGCAGCAGCGTCGCGAGCGCCAGCAGGGCACTCTGGGCAAGCTCGGTGAAGCCCCGTTCCGAGAAGCGGGTCTCGGGCAGGTAGAGGGCCTCGTAGTAGACGCCCTGGACGATGCCGGCGATTAGCAGGATATAGAGGCTTGCCCTCAGGCAGGTGGCGGCGAAGCCGATCGGCATGGGGCGGTCGGGGGGCAGGCGGGGAGGCATCGCGAATCCATTCAGCAGGTCATCCAGGGGGTGACCATTCTACCGTCCCGCCCTCGGCGTGCCTACTCGACCGTCAGGCCTGCCGGCACGGCGCGGCGCGCCTCCTCGACGATCCAGTCGTGCACCGCGGCCACCCGGCGGTCATCCAGGGCGCCCGGGGCATGGACGATGCCGTAGCGCATCCCGGTGGGCACCCGCTGCGCGAAGGGGGCGATCAGGGAGCCGCTCTCCAGCTCGCCGCGGATCAGCGTCTGGCGGGCGATGGCGACCCCCATGCCGGCGATGGCCGCCTCCATGGTCAGGTGGTTGCGGTTGAAGGTGTAGCCCCGGCGCAGGTTGAGGGGCGGGGCCTCGATGGCCTCCAGATAGCGCTCCCACTCGGCATGCTCATGGCTGCCGCGCCAGGCGGTGACGTCGTGCAGCAGCGGGTACCAGGCCAGGTCGGCGGGGTGGCGAAGGGGAGGGCGGCCCCGCAGCAGGGCCGGGGCGCAGACCGGGAAGATGTGCTCCTCCATCAGCGGCGTGATCGAGAGCCCCGGTGCCTGGCCGTCGTTGAGGTCGAGGGCCAGGTCGAAGTCACCGTCGCGCAGCGAGAGGCTGCTGTCCTCGGCCCTGACATGCAGCTCGATGTCGGGAAAGCGCGCCTGCAGCCGGGGCAGGCGCGGCATCAGCCACTTGTGCAGGAAGGAGGGCACCGAGCGCAGGCGGATCACCCCGCTCATCACCCCGCTGCGCAGTCGCCGCACCTCGAGGCCCACGGCCTGGTAGGCCTCGTCCACCACCGCGGCCAGCCGCCGTCCCTCCTCGGTCAGCTCGAGCCGCCGGGGCAGGCGGCGGAACAGCTTGAAGCCCAGGCGCTCCTCCAGCTGCTTGATCTGCTGGCTCACCGCGCCGGTGGTGACATGCAGCTCCTCCGCCGCCCGGGTGAAGGAGAGGTGGCGAGCGCTGATGGCGAAGACCTTCAGCCAGGCATGGGTCTGGGCGTGCAGGAGTCGGCTCATGGTTTAGCTGGACTATACTGTGGGCGAGATATTCTGGCTTGTTGCCGGGACGATGCCGCACCAGCATAGAGACAACGTCAACCCAAGGCCAGAAACGTTCAGTAGCACTGAACCCGGAGGCTGCAAGGCTCCGCCCCGGCCACCCTGTCCGTCACGCGAGGTTCTTCCATGGCAATCAGCGTCTTCGACCTCTTCAAGATCGGCATCGGGCCCTCGAGCTCCCACACCGTGGGGCCGATGGCGGCGGCTCATGACTTCGTCCAGGTGCTGAAGCGTCGTGACCTGCTGGAGCGCGTGACGCGCCTGGAGATTCACCTGCATGGCTCGCTCTCCGCCACCGGCAAGGGCCACGGCACCGACCGGGCCGTGGTGATGGGGCTGATGGGCGAGCATCCCTCGCACATCGACCCGGCCATCGTCGCCCCGCGCATCGAGGCACTGCTCGAGTCACGGACCCTGCACCTCGACGGCCACCAGGCGATCCCCTTCCACTGGAGCCGGGACCTGCAGTGGCACGACGAGAGCCTGCCCTACCATCCCAACGCCCTGACCCTGGTCGCCCACGGGCATGCGGAGACGCTCTATCGCAACGTCTACTACTCCGTGGGGGGCGGCTTCGTGGTCGACGAGGCCCAGGCGCGCTCCGGCGAGCTGGACAGCGACACCACGGCGCTGCCCTATGACTTCAATTCCGCCGCCGAGCTGATGGCGCTGTGCCGCATGCATGGCCTGCGCATCAGCGAGCTGATGATGGAGAACGAGAAGGCCTGGCGCAGCGAGGCCGAGGTGCGCGCGGGCCTGTGGGAGATCTGGCAGGCCATGCAGGTCTGCGTGAAGACCGGGCTCGCCGCCGAGGGCGTGCTCCCCGGGGGGCTCGAGGTCCGTCGTCGGGCGGCCTCGCTGCACCATCGGCTGCTGGCCATGGACGGCGATGATAGCCTGATCGCCTCGACCTTCTCGGCCATGGACTGGGTCAACGTCTTCGCCCTGGCGGTGAACGAGGAGAATGCCGCCGGGGGCCGCATGGTCACGGCGCCCACCAACGGGGCGGCGGGGATCATTCCGGCGGTGCTGCACTACTACATGAAGTTCCAGCCACAAGCCTGCGAGCGGGAGGTGGTGGACTTCCTGCTCACCGCCGGTGCCGTGGGGATCCTGTGCAAGAAGAATGCCTCCATCTCCGGCGCCGAGGTGGGCTGCCAGGGCGAGGTCGGTTCGGCCTGCGCCATGGCCGCTGCCGGCCTCGCCGAGGTGATGGGCGGCAGCGTGGGCCAGGTTGAGAATGCCGCCGAGATCGGCCTCGAGCACAACCTGGGGCTGACCTGCGACCCGATCGGCGGCCTTGTGCAGGTGCCCTGCATCGAGCGTAACGCCATCGCCTCGGTCAAGGCCATCAATGCCGCACGCATGGCCCTGCGCGGCGACGGCGAGCACTTCGTCTCCCTGGACCACGTGATCCGCACCATGCGCGACACCGGTGCCGACATGCAGGAGAAGTACAAGGAGACCTCCCGCGGCGGCCTGGCCGTCAACGCCATCGAGTGCTGATGGCTGCACGGCAGCCGCGGCCTCGAGCCAGAGCAGACGCGATGTCCCGCAAGGGGCATCGCGTCTTTTTTTGCCCGACATAGTTTGCAAGCTATTGATCCCGCGGGCGTCTACACCATTGGTCGAGTTCGGTGCTTCTCCTGTTGCCGTGCCGCGGCCAGTCCTCTAGCTTACGTTAACGTAAAGTGCAGAGTATTCTCCGGGGCCGCCTGAAAGTGTCACCCAGGCCCTCGATGCCGGAACCGCCACAACCACAACAACGGCCGACAACAACGACAACAGCATCCACGGCGGATCGCCCGAGCGATCCAGAGAGGACGAACCATGACCCAGGAGTTCATACTGGAAACTCGCGGGTTGACCAAGGAGTTTCGCGGCTTCACTGCCGTGGACGACGTCAACCTGCAGGTTCAGGAGGGGCACATCCATGCCCTGATCGGCCCCAATGGGGCCGGCAAGACCACCGTCTTCAACCTGCTCACGAAGTTCCTGCCGCCCACTCGCGGCGAGATCCTCTATCGCGGCAAGCCGATCACCGGCATGAAGGCCAACGAGATCGCCCGCCTGGGCCTGGTGCGCTCCTTCCAGATCTCCGCGGTGTTCGCCCACATGACCGCCATGGAGAACGTGCGGGTGGCCCTGCAGCGCAAGCTGGGCACCTCCTTTCACTTCTGGAAATCCGAGAAGAGCCTCGAGCACCTCAACGAGCGGGCCCTGGAGCTGCTCGACGAGGTGGGCCTGCGCGAGTACGCCGACGTGCTCACCGTGGAGATGCCCTACGGGCGCAAGCGGGCGCTGGAGGTGGCCACCACCCTGGCGCTGGAGCCCACCCTGATGCTGCTCGACGAGCCCACCCAGGGCATGGGCGCCGAGGACGTCGACCGCATCGTCGAGCTGATCCGCCGGGTCTCGAAGGGTCGCACCGTGCTGATGGTGGAGCACAACCTCAGCGTGGTCAGCCGGCTGTGCGACCGCATCACCGTGCTGGCCCGCGGCAGCGTGCTGGCCGAGGGTGATTACCAGGCGGTCTCGCGTGATCCCCAGGTGCGCGAGGCCTACATGGGCAGCGATGCCGCGGCGGAAGAGGAGGCCAGCGCATGAGCCAGGCAGCCGAGAAAGCCACCGAATACCACGACCTGGATGGCGCCGAGATGCTGCGGGTCAGCGACCTGCACGCCTTCTACGGCGAGTCGCACATCCTCCACGGCGTCGACTTCGACGTGAAGCGTGGCGAGCTGGTGACGCTGCTGGGGCGCAACGGCGCCGGGCGCAGCACCACCCTCAAGGCGATCATGAACATGGTCGGCCACCGCACCGGGTCGATCGTCATCAACGGCACCGAGACCCTGGCCATGAAGCCGCACCGCATCCCTCGGCTGGGCATCGGCTACTGCCCCGAGGAGCGCGGCATCTTCTCGAGCCTCGACGTCGAGGAGAACCTGCTGCTGCCGCCTACGGTGCGCAGCGGCGGGATGGGGATCGACGAGATCTACGCGATGTTCCCCAACCTCTTCGAGCGGCGCCGCAGCCAGGGCACCCGGCTCTCCGGGGGCGAGCAGCAGATGCTGGCCATGGCGCGCATCCTGCGCACCGGCGCGCGGCTGCTGCTGCTCGACGAGATCACCGAGGGGCTCGCCCCGGTCATCGTCCAGGCGCTGGGCGAGGTGCTGGTCAAGCTCAAGGAGCGCGGCATGACCATCGTGCTGGTCGAGCAGAACTTCCGCTTCGCCGCCCCGCTGGCCGACCGCCACTTCGTGATGGAGCACGGTCGCATCATCGAGGAGATCAGTGCCGCCGAGCTGCCCTCGCGGCGCGAGCACCTCAACTCCCTGCTGGGGGTGTGACGGCGTGCCGTCCTCCCTGCAGTTCATCCACCGCAATGCAACCCGCATCGACAACAACAAGCAGCCCCACCCGGGGCCACGGAGATGACATCATGACCTTCAACAGGAAGACGCTTGCCAGCAGCATCGCCCTCGCCGCCGCCACCCTGATGGCCAGCGGCGCCCAGGCCCAGATGAGCGACAGCGAGGTACGCATTGGCTACCTGGCCGACATGTCCGGCACCTACCGCGACCTGGCGGGGCCGGGCGGCCTGGCCGCGCTGGAAATGGCCGTGGAGGACTTCGGCGGCGAGGTGAACGGCGCCCCGATCGAGGTCTTCAGCGCCGATGACCGCAACAGTGCCGACGTGGGCGCCAACACCGTCCGCGAGTGGTTCGACACCCGCAACGTCGACCTGGTCGCCGGCCTGGTCGCCTCCTCGGTCTCCATCGCCGCCACCAAGGTGATCGAGGAGAACGACGGCCTGGGCATCGTCTCCGGCTCCGCCGCCTCCAGCATCACCAACGAGCACTGCACGCCGAACCACATCCACTGGGTCTACGACACCTACCCGCTGGCCAACGGCACGGCCAAGGCGGTGGTGGAGCAGGGCGGCGACACCTGGTTCATGCTCACCGCCGACTACGCCTTCGGGCATGCCCTCGAGGCCGACGTGACCAAGGTAGTGGAGGAGAACGGCGGCGAAATCGTCGGTGGCGTGCGTCACCCCTTCCCGACCAGCGACTTCTCCTCCTACATCCTCCAGGCCCAGGGGTCCGGGGCCAAGATCGTCGGCCTGGCCAACGCCGGTGCCGATACCGTCAATGCCATCTCCACCGCCAGCCAGTTCGGCTTGACCCAGTCCGGCCAGCAGCTCGCCGGCCTGCTGATCTTCCTCAACGACGTCCACTCCATGGGCCTCGAGGATACCCAGAACCTGCTGCTCACCACCGGCTGGTACTGGGACATGGATAACCAGGCCCGCGAGTGGGCCGACCGCTACTTCGAGCGCGTCGGCAAGCGTCCGACCATGGTCCAGGCGGGCGTCTACTCCAGCACCATGCACTACCTGGAAACCGTGGCCGAGGCGGGCACCGACGACCCAGAGACCATCCGTGCGGCCATGGCCGAGCGCCCGGTGGAGGACTTCTTCTCGCGCAACGGCCGTATCCGCGAGGATGGCCGCATGGTCCACGACATGTACCTGGCGCGGGTTAAGACCCCGGAAGAGTCCACCGGCGAGTGGGATGTCTACGAGATCCTCGCCACTATCCCCGCCGAGGAGGCCTACCGCCCGCTCTCCGAGAGCCAGTGCGACCTGGTCAACAACTGAGCGGATGCGGTAACGGCGGCGGCCTCGGCCGCCGCCCCTCTGACGGGAGGTCCATGACATGACAATGATTTTCGGGGTGCCGTTGATGGTGTTCATGGGCCAGCTGATGCTGGGCCTGATCAACGGCGCCTTCTATGCGCTCCTCAGCCTGGGCTTGGCAGTGATCTTCGGCCTGCTGAAGATCGTCAACTTCGCCCACGGCGCCATGTACATGCTGGGGGCCTTCGCCACCCTGCTGGGCCTGCAGTACCTGGGGCTCAACTACTGGGTAGCGCTGCTGCTGGTGCCCCTCGTGGTGGGCGGGCTGGGCATGGTGATCGAGCGCCTGATCCTGCGGCGCATCGCCCACCTCGACCATCTCTACGGGCTGCTGCTCACCTTCGGTCTGGCCCTGATCTTCGAGGGCACCCTGATCAACTTCTTCGGCGTGTCGGGCTCGAGCTATCCCACGCCCACGGCCCTGGAAGGCGGGATGAACCTCGGCTTCATGTTCCTGCCCACCTACCGCGCCTGGGTGCTGGTGGCGGCGCTGGTGGTCTGCCTGGGGACCTGGTTCATCATCGAGCGCACCCGCCTGGGCGCCTACCTGCGCGCCGGCACCGAGAACCCGGCGCTGATGCAGGCCTTCGGAGTCAACGTGCCCCAGCTGATCACCCTGACCTATGGCTTCGGCGTGGCCCTGGCCGCCTTCGCCGGGGTGCTGGCCGCACCGCTCTACCCGGTGTCACCGACCATGGGCTCGAGCCTTTTGATCGTGGTCTTCGCCGTGGTGGTGATCGGCGGCATGGGCTCGATCCTCGGCGCCGTCATCACCGGTCTGGCCATGGGCCTGATCGAGGGCCTCACCAAGGTCTACTACCCCGAGGCGGCCAACACCGTGATCTTCCTGGTGATGATCCTGGTGCTGCTGCTGCGCCCCGCGGGACTCTTCGGCAAGGAGGCATGACGTGATGGCCACGACCCAACACCTGACCCCCGCCATGCAGCGTCAGCGCAATGCCCGGCTGCGCCGCAATGGCCTCTACCTGGTCCTGATCGTGATCGGCCTGCTGGCGCCGCTCGCCATCTACCCGGTGTTCCTGATGAAGGTGCTGTGCTTCGCGCTGTTCGCCTGCGCCTTCAACCTGCTGCTCGGCTATGCCGGCCTGCTCTCCTTCGGGCACGCCGCCTTCCTGGCCACCGGCGGCTACTTCACCGGCATCATGCTGGCCAGCTACCCGGGGCTGACCCCGGAACTCGGGATCCTGATCGGCACTCTCGCCGCCGTGGTGCTCGGCACCCTGTTCGGGGTGCTGGCGATTCGCCGCCAGGGGATCTACTTCGCGATGGTGACCCTGGCACTCGCGCAGATGATGTTCTTCTTCTTCGTCCAGGCGCCCTTTACCGGCGGCGAGGACGGCCTGCACGGCGTGCCGCGGGGTGAGCTGTTCGGGCTGATCAGCCTCTCCGACAACCTCAACATGTACTACTTCGTGTTCGCGGTCTTCGTGATCGGCTTCGCCATCATCCAGCGCACCGTGCACTCGCCCTACGGGCAGGTGCTCAAGGCGATCCGCGAGAACGAGCCGCGGGCCGTCTCGCTGGGCTACAACGTGGATGCCTACAAGCTGGTGGCCTTCGTGCTCTCCGCGGGCCTGGCGGGCCTGGCGGGCTCGACCAAGACGGTGGTCTTCCAACTTGCCTCGCTGACCGACGCTCACTGGCACATGTCCGGGGAGGTGATCCTGATGACCCTGCTGGGCGGTGTGGGCACCCTGTTCGGGCCCGTGGTGGGCGCCGGCCTGGTGGTCAGCCTGCAGACCCAGCTGGCGCAGTCGCCGCTGGGCAACTGGGTGAGCGTGATCCTCGGCCTGATCTTCGTGGTCTGCGTGCTGAGCTTTCGCAGCGGCATCGTCGGCGAGATCCAGAAGATGGTGCGCAAGAACTTCAAGTAGGCAGAACTTCACGTAGGCCTTAGCGGCCGGAACGCCATCGGGCGCCCCTTGGGGCGCCCGATGGCGTTGGTGCCTGACACGCCGAGCTGGCGGGGTTACAGCACGCCCTTGGCCTTGGCCGTATGGATGGCGATGGCATCCATCAGCGGCGGCGACAGGCAGTCGTAGGGCTCCAGGCCCAACTCCTTGAGCCGGCCGCGGACCTTGTCCATGTTGTCGGGGTTGGCGCCCGACTCGATGATCGAGGAGACGAAGGCGGCGAACTCCGGTGCCGCCCAGCCCGTGTCGTCGGAGAGTTCCGTGTGGATGAAGTCCAGGCCGTGGAAGGGGTGGTCGGTGTTCTCGATGCGGCCGAACATGTGGACACCGCACTCCTTGCAGGCATGGCGCTGGATGGCGGCCGAGGGATCGACGACCTCCAGCTTGTCCTCGTTGGCCGTGACGCTGAGGCTGTCGCGAGGCACCACGGCGACCATCGAGAACAGGGCCCCCTCGGGCTTCCAGCACTTGGTGCAGCCGCACACATGGTTGTGGGCGCACTGAGCCTTGACGGTCACCTCGACGGGCTTGTCGGAACAGTGGCAATGCAGGGTGCCGCCGTCGAAGCTGTCACTGCCGGCACGCACACCGCTATCCACGGCGGGATGGATCCTGATGTCGCTCATGGTGGTGGCTCCCTGGGTGGTGGCTGCTGCGGAAGAGGTCGCTGCGGGGGGCTCGGGTCGGTCACGGCCCTGCTGAGGCGTCGTCGAGGGTGTCGCCCCCTGGCCGCCGAACCAGCGCTTCAAGGTGTCCATCAGGCTCATGGGCTTCCGCTCCTCTTGTAGTCTTGTCAGCATGGCGATCACCTGCGTCGTTGTGGGCCTGGCGGCAGCGGTCGGTCACGCCGCGTCAGTAGTGAAGCCTCAATAGTGCAGCACGGTGCGGATGCTCTCGCCCCGGTGCAGCAGCTCGAAGGCCTCGTTGATCTGCTCGAAGGGCATGTCGTGGGTGATGAAGTCGTCGATGTT
>NZ_SNZJ01000013.1 GCF_004363555.1 Halomonas ventosae
TGTGCCACCTGCAGCTTGAACCACTCGTCGTACCGATTGCTCATAAAAACACCCCGAAGGTTGGATAGGGTGTCCAACTTTCGGGGTGCAGTTCAAAAGGTTCGTGGGGTCTTTTCTCTTCTGGCTTCCCGCTTCCAGGCGCGAGGCGCCGCTCTTCCAGCTCCCGGGGATAGCGCGGGGTTGCCCCGAACGACGAGACGCGCCATAAGGGGGATTCCTGCCGCGAGGAGTCACCCATGAGCGTCCTGCTGTCCTGGCCCATCCACCTGCTCAAGGCCTTCCGGCAGAGCATCGCCTACCTGCCCTCCCTGCTGGCATTGGCCTATGCCCTGCTGAGCCTCGTCGCGCTGCTGCTGCCAATCTCCGACGACCGGCTGCCGGCCCTGCTCACGATGCTGGGCCTGGAGGCGCCGGAAGAGACCCGCGCCCTGCTCGCCGCGCTGCTCGGCGGCATGATCTCGCTGATGGTGTTCAGCTTCTCCATGGTCATGTCGGTGCTCTCGCAGGCCGGCGGGCAGTTCTCCCACAAGCTGGTGTTCGGCCTGATCTCGGAGCGCCCCCACCAGTGGGTGCTGGGCCACTACCTGGGCACCATCCTCTTCACCCTGATGCTGCTGATGGTCCCGGATGTTGCCGAGGGCCAGGCTACCTGGCGGTCGCTGGCGATCTACCTGGCCTGCGCCATGGTGATCCACTGCCTGGCGCTGTTCGTCTACTTCATCCACAACGCCTCTCAGTCGATCCAGGTCGACGCCGTGGCCGCCGACCTGCACCAGTCGACGCTCGCCTCCCTGCAGGCGCTGCAGTCCCGCCAGCAGGGCAAGGAGTGGCGCATCCTGGCCGTCGCCCCGTCGTCGGGCCATCGCCAGCATGCCGTGCATGCCCGCCGCGCCGGCTACCTGCAGAACGCCGATCTCACCGCCCTGGCCGAACTGGCGCGCCGTGTCGACGGCGTCGTGCACCTTCACTTCCGCTTCGGGGACTACGTGGTGGAGGGGCTGCCGATCCTCTCGCTGGAGGCCGCGGCGGCCCCCGAGGCGAGCTGGTGCGACGAGGTCCGGGCCACCCTGACCTACGTGGAGGGAGAGTCGATCACCGAGCACCATGTGTTCGGCATGACCCAGTTGATGGAGGTCGCCCTGAAGGCGCTCTCGCCGGGCATCAACGACCCCGGGACCGCCCGCCTCTGCCTGCATCGCCTGACCGACCTGCTGCGCCGGCGCCTGGAGTGGCGGCCCTGCGATGCGCTCTTCGACCAGGACGGGCACTGCCGGGTGACCTGGCAGGTAGAGGACTTCGAGAGCCTGCTCTACCGGCTCTTCCAGCCCATCCTGCATTACGGCAGGGACGACCTGAGCATCGGCCTCGGGGTGCTCAAGGCCCTGAAGACCCTCTCGCTGTTCGCCGAGCAGAAGGATCTCGAGACCCTCCAGGCCCATGCCGACCGGGTGGTGGAGACGCTGTCCCAGGCGGCGAGCCACCCGCTGGACCGGCGCTTCGTCTCGGCGCGCCTGGACGACGGCATTCATCAGCTATCGCTCCCGGCTGCGCTCCCTGACCGTCAGGAGGCCTGATCACCGCCTGCCGGCGTCAGTAGAGCTTGGGCTCGCCTGGCGGGCGGGTCTTGAAGCGCCGGTGCAGCCACAGGTACTGCTCCGGGTGACGGCGGATCGCCGCCTCGATCACCGCGTTGATGCGGGTGGCATCGGCCACCTCGTCGCCGCTGGGGAAGCCCTCCAGCGGCGGCAGGTACTCCAGGGTGTAGGTGCGGTCATCCGGGTTGCGGTGGAAGATCAGCGGGATCACCGGGGCACCGGTCATGCGCGCGATGCGCGCGGTCATCCGCACCGTGGCGGCCGGGATGCCGAAGAAGGGGGCGAAGACGCTGGCATCGCGGCCGAAGTCCTGGTCCGGGGAGTACCAGACGCCGTGCCCGGCCTTGATACGACGCACCACGCCGCGCAGGTCGTGACGGTCGAGGACCGCATCGAAGTAGGGGGTCCGGGCGCGGGACATGAAGCGGTCGAAGAGCGGGTTGTCATGGGGCCGCTGTACGGCGTCGGCGCGGAAGTAGAGCGCATGCAGGGCGGCCCCCAGGTCCAGGGTGGAGAAGTGAATGCCGAGGATCAGCGCCCCCCTCCCCTCGGCCTGCAACCGGGCCCGGTGCTGCTGCCCCAGGAAGGTGACGCGGTGGCGCAGGTGCTCGGGATCGCGGCACCAGCCGGTGGCCGTCTCGACGATGCCGATGCCATTGGCAATAAAGGTCTCCCTGACCAGCCGGCGTTGCCGGGGCTCGTCGAGGTCGGGAAAGCAGAGGCGGATATTGGTCTCGGTGATATGGCGTCGACGCCTGGCGAGGCGCCAGGCGGCAAGGCCGATCCCCCGGCCGACCCACAGCTTCAGCCGCCAGGGCAGCCAGGCCACGACATGCATGGCGACGATGGCCAGCCAGGTCGGCCAGTAGCGCGGATGGGCGAAGGGGGTCTGCGGGGTGTCGTCCCTGGACATGCGGCTTCCCGTGGTGCGGCGATCAGTCCGCCCCATGATACCGCCTGGGCACCCTCGGCAGCACCCCGGTAAGCAGGGTGTAGCTGATGGTGTCGCAATGGCGGGCCACCTCATCCACCGACAGCAGCGCACCGTTCGCGGCGCGTCCCCAGAGCACTACCTCACTGCCGATGCCGGCCTCGGGAAGGTCGGTGAGGTCCACCGTCAGCATGTCCATGGAGACCTTGCCGGCGATGGCCGTGCGCTGCCCATCGACCAGCACCGGGGTGCCGTCGACCGCGTGCCGGTCATAGCCGTCGCCGTAGCCACAGGCGACCACGCCGATCCGCGAGGGGCGTGGCGCCCTCCAGCGCCCCGCATAGCCCACCGGCTCGCCCGGGGCGAGTTCGCGCACGGCGATGATCGCGGAGCGCAGGGTCATCACCGGCGCCAGGCGACGGCTCGCCTCGTTGGAGGCTTCCAGCGGGTCGCTGCCGTAGAGCATCACCCCCGGACGGTTCCAGGCGCCATGCGCCTCGGGCCAGGCCAGGGTGGCGGGGGAGTTGGCGAGACAGGTGGGGGCCTCGAGCCGGATCGCCAGGTCGTCGAGCAGCTCGAGCTGGCGACGGAAGTAGCCGGGTTCCAGGGCGTCGGCGGTGGCGAAGTGGCTCATCAGGTGCAGGTCGCAGGCGCGGTCGGGCGCCGCGACGAGACGCGCCCAGACCGCCTCGGCCTGTTCCGGCGGGAAGCCCAGCCGGTGCATGCCCGAGTCCACCTTGACCCACACCGGGATGGGTCGCGCGGGGCGATAGGCGAGCAGCGCCTCCAGTTGCCAGTCGGTGTGCACCGCGATCCACAGCCCCAGCGCCTCGACCCGCTCGAGCTCGGCGGCCTCGAAGATGCCCTCGAGCAGCACGATGGGCGCCGTGATGCCCCCCTCGCGCAGGATCTGCGCCTCCTCGAGGCAGGCCACGGCAAAGGCCGGCGCCAGCCCCTCGAGTGCCCGGGCACAGGCCACGGCGCCATGACCATAGGCATCCGCCTTGATCACGGCGACGGCGCGGCTGTGGGGGGCCTGGTCACGGGCCAGGCGATAGTTGTGACGCAGGGCGTCGAGGTCGATGTCGGCGATCAGCGGCCGGGCCATGGTCGGGGTCCTGGAGCGTCGATGGGAAACGCAACGATTATCCCCCAAAGAGGAGCCGATTTCACGGCACGACCAACTAGCAAGAGTGCTTGTGGCGGGATAAACGCCAGATAAAGGGGCATGTTGACGGGGCGATCATCTGCCCGTCATGAGGGAATGACATGACGGTGCCGGAGGCGCCTCCTCCGGCACACGGCATCACTCGAAGATGGCATCCAGCGAGAGGCCCTGCTTGTCGAGCATGCGGCGCAGCTTCTTGAGCGCCTCCACCTGGATCTGGCGGACCCGCTCGCGCGTCAGCCCGATCTCCTCACCGACCTGCTCGAGGGTCGCGGCCTCGTGGCCACGCAGGCCGAAGCGGCGCACCACCACCTCCATCTGCTTCTCGGTGAGCTCGGCCAGCCACTCGTCGACATGCTGGCGCACGTCGCCGTCCACCAGGGTGGATTCCGGGCCCTGGTCGTTGTCGTCGGCCAGGGTCTCGATCAGCGGCTTGTCGCTCTCGCTGCCCATCGGGTAGTCGACGGAAGAGACCCGCTCGTTGAGACCCATCATCTTCTTGACCGTCTCCACCGGCTTGTCGAGGTAGTCGGCGACCTCCTCGGCGGTGGCCTCGTGGTCCAGCTTCTGGGTCAGCTCGCGGGCCGCCCGCAGGTAGATGTTGAGTTCCTTGACCACATGGATCGGCAGGCGGATGGTGCGAGTCTGGTTCATCAGCGCCCGCTCGATGGTCTGGCGGATCCACCAGGTAGCGTAGGTGGAGAAGCGGAAGCCCCGCTCGGGGTCGAACTTCTCCACTGCGCGGATCAGGCCCAGGTTGCCCTCCTCGATCAGGTCGAGCAGGGTAAGGCCTCGGTTGAGATAGCGCCGGGCGATCTTCACCACCAGGCGCAGGTTCGACTCGATCATCCGCGAGCGGCCCAGGGGATCCCCCTTGCGCGCCAGGCGGCCGAAGTAGACCTCTTCCTCCGGCGTCAGCAGCGGCGAGAAGCCGATCTCGTTGAGATAGATCTGGGTGGCATCGAGGCTGTGACGGTGATGGCGATCCTCGCGACTCAGAGCCTTCTCGAAGGCCTCCTCGTCGCCGACCACCGCCTCCTCCTCGTCCTCGATCTCCTCCCGCTCCAGCTCATCCTCAGCCTCGACAGCGTCATCGTCCGCCTCGTCGGCGGAGGCCAGATTCACATCCTGAAGGTCCCGTTCAAGCATGCTCATCGATTGCTACCCCATGGTTGCGACCGGGCGTCGTGGGTCCATGGCCGGACGATCGACGCGCGAAGTTATTATTGTGCGGCACCCCGTCATGGATCCGATGCGCGCCGACCGTCGGGGTCAGCGGGCCGGCAGGAACTCGAGGGGGTCCTGAGGCTGGCCGTCCTTGCGCACCTCGAAATGCAGCCTGACGTCCTCGGCATCGCTGTCGCCCATGGTGGCGATGACCTCGCCGGCCTCGACCACATCGTTCTCCTTGACGTTCAGGGTGTCGTTGTGGGCATAGGCACTCAGGAACTGGTCGTTGTGCTTGAGCAGGATCAGGTTGCCGTAGCCCCTGACGCCGCTGCCCGCATAGACCACAATTCCCGGGCCGGCTGCCTTCACAGGTTGCCCCTTTTGACCGGCGATATCAATGCCGGCGGTGATGCTTCCCCCCTGGCCGAACTGGCCGACCACGTCGCCCGCCACCGGCCACTGCCAGGGCACTTCATCCACCGGGGTATAGCTGCGTCCGGCACGCTGCTCGGAGGCCGGCTCGCCGGCGACCGAGGTCCCGGCATCGGCGCCGGCGTCGTCCGTCTCGGTGGACGCTCGGGCGACCTGGGTGGCCTCGTCCTCGGCCGCTGCGTCGGGCGCGTCGCTCGGTTCGGGAACGCTCTCCGCCTCTGCCGCACCGGCGGCCTGCTGCTGCGCGTCTTCCGCCTCCGCGCGCGCGGCCAGTTCCCGCCGTTCGGCGAGGTCACGCTCGCTCAGGCTGCCATCCGCTCCCGGGCTGTCGTAGCTGTAGACCGGGCCCGGTCCCTGGTCGGCGCCCGAGACGGCATCGGCGCTCTCCATGGCCACCTGGCTGGGCCCCTGGGACGCGTCGTCCGCCGCCTGGCGCTCGGCCGAGAGGCGACGGTTGCGCTCGATGGCGCTCTCGTCGGGCATCAGCCAGTCGAGCTCCTCGTCACTGCCGGACGCCTCGCCGCCGAGGCCCGTGGCCACGACCCCACGGCCGCCGGACGCGCCTTCGCCGCCGTCCTGGCCGGAAGCCGCGGTGGCGCGCCCCTCGCCGCCCAGCACCAGCTGCTGGCCGGGCTCGATGCGGTAGGGGGGAGAGATGCGGTTGAGACGCGCCAGGTCGCGGTAGTCCATGTCATGGCGCCAGGCGATGCCGTAGAGCGTGTCGCCGGCTTCCACGGTGTATTCTCCGGGCGTCGAGTCAGCCCGGCTGGCCGACAGGTCGCGGACCTGCACCGGGCCACTCTCGCCCTGCTGGGCGGCACAGCCGGCCAGCGCCAGGGCCAGGCCGGAAATCAGAAATACCTTATGCATCGGAGCCTTCCTCCTTGTCAGCACCTTGTCGGGAACCGGATGTGGCAGGCCGGTTGGCTCGGGCGATCAGTAGCACCAGGGCCGCGCCGGCCAGCATCAGGGCCACCACCGCCGGCAGCCGGGCAGGGTCGCCGGTCAGCTCGGCGAAGTCGGCCGGGGTCAGGTAACGGTAGTCGAGGGGGATCATCTGGCCCTCGGCACCCAGCTGGTAGCGTACCAGCTCGCGCCACGGCCAGAGTACCGGCAGCGAGCCGATGATGAAGCCGACCAGCAGCTGCAGGGTCGCGGTATGGTGGTGGCGCAGCAGCCAGGAGAGCAGCCGCGAGAAGCCGAACAGCCCGACCAGGCAGCCCGCCCCGAACAGCCCGATCAACCCCAGGTCGAAGCTGCGGATGCCCTGCATCACCGTGCCGTAGAGGCCCATGGTCAGCAGCAGGAAGCTGCCCGACACGCCGGGCAGCAGCAGGGCACTGATGGCGATGGCCCCGCCCACCACCAGCACCAGGTCGGGACTGCCGAGCCGGGTGACCAGCGGCATCAGCGACGGCAGGCCGTGGGCGAGCAGCAGGCCACCGGCCAGCGGCAGCAGGTGCCACCACTTCCAGTCGGCCGGGTGGCGGCTGACGACCACCGCCGATGCCGCCACCAGGCCGAAGAAGAAGCCGTTGAGCAGCTGGGGGAAATCGTCCATCAGCCAGACGACGAGGTGGGCCACACTGACCAGGCTGATGGCGATGCCGGCCAGCAGCGGGAGCACGAAGGCCAGGTTGAGGTGTGCCGCCAGCAGCGGCAGGCCGCCGCGTCGCCAGGCGACGAAGGCGCTGGGACCAAACTGCTTGATGCTGTGGATCAGCTCCTCGTAGATGCCGGTGACGAAGGCGATGGTGCCGCCGGAGACGCCTGGCACCGCATCGGCGGCCCCCATGCCGGCGCCCCTGAGGAAGATACCGAGATGACGCTTCAACAGCGGACTCCTTTCATCGAATGACGCCTTCCAGCAGCGGCACGAAGCGCACCGCCTCCAGCCGCTGTGTCTCGAAGCCCTCGTCGCTGCGGCGCACACGGGTCAGCCATTGGCGGCCATCCGGCTCGGCCAGGGGCGTGATCAGCACCCCCCCTTCGCCGAGCTGGGCGAGCAGCGGCGCCGGCAGCTCGCTGGCACAGGCGGTGAGCAGGATCACCTCGAAGGGCGCCTCCTCCGGCCAGCCATGTCCCCCGTCGGCGAGGCGCAGCCGGGTATTGCGGACCTCGAGCAGGCGCAGGCGGCCGCCGGCACGACGGTGCAGGGCATTGATCCGTTCCACCGACCAGAGTTCCTTCACCAGGCGCGACAGCACCAGGGTCTGGTAGCCGGAGCCGGTCCCCACCTCCAGCACCCGGGACGGCGCCTCCTGGATCACCAGCTCGGTCATGCGCGCCACCATCCACGGCTGGGAGAGGGTCTGGCCATGGCCGATGGGCAGCGAGGTGTCCTCGTAGGCACGATGCGCCAGGGCCTCGTCCAGGAAGAGATGGCGCGGCTCCCGGGCCATCACCTCCAGCACCCGCGGGTCGCGGATCCCCTGGTCGGCCAGACGGCCGACCATGCGGTCCCGGGTTCGCTGCGATGTCATGCCGACACCGCGCAGCAGATCAGGTGAGTGCATCCAGCCAGTCCTGCACGTCGTCGCGCGCCGCATGCCGGGTCAGGTCGGTCTGCAGCGGCGTGATGGAAACATAGCCGGCCTCGATGGCGGCGAAGTCGGTGTCCGGGCCATCGTCGGCGTTCTCGCCCACGGCGGCGATCCAGTAGCGCAGCCGGCCCCTCGGGTCCCGCACCTCCAGGGGGCGGGCCGCCGGGCCGCGATAGCCCAGCCGGGTGACCCGAAAGCCCTGGATCTCACTCCACGGCAGGTCCGGCACATTGACGTTGAGCAGGCTGCGCGGCGGCAGCGAGAGCTGCTCGGCCGCCCCGACCAGGCTCGCCGCCACCCGCCCCGCGGTCTCGAAGTGGCGCGAGCCCACCAGCGACATGGCGATGGCCGCCATGCCCAGGTTGCGCCCCTCCATGGCGGCGGCCACGGTGCCGGAGTAGAGCACGTCGTCGCCGAGGTTGCCACCGTGGTTGATGCCCGAGATCACCAGGTCCGGCCGCTCGTCCCAGACGCCGTTGACCCCCAGGTAGACGCTGTCCGCGGGGGTACCGTCGACGCTGTAGAAGCCGTTGTCGAGCGAGGCGAGCGCCAGCGGCCGGCTCAGGGTGAGGGAGTTGCTGGCCCCGCTCTTGTCGCGGTCCGGCGCGACGACACGCAGCCGGGCATGGGGGAGCAGGGCATCATGGAGGGCGCGCAGTCCCGGGGCATGCACCCCGTCGTCATTGGAGAGCAGCAGTCGACGCATCACAGGCTCCTGTCGGGGGAAGGGGCCCCCAGAGAGGGATGGGAGATCAGTTCGCGCAGCACGGCGGTAGCGAAGGCCCCCCGCGGCAGGCTGAAGGCCAGCCAGAGCTCCTCGTCGCCCCGCATCAGTCGCGGCTCGCCCAGGCGCAGCCGCAGTGCCCGGCGGGCCAGGCGGACGCCGGCGCGCTCCAGCCCGCCGCACAGGCCCGGGTAGCGCGCGGCCAGGGCGGCCTCGTGGGCCCGGGCCGCGCCGGTGGCGCGCGACTCGCCGACGCCCCACAGCACCCCGGCGGGGTGCAGGTCGAGGCGCCGGGCCCGCTCGATGAGCCCGGCGAGCTCGGCGGCGTCGTCGGGCGCGACGTCGAACTGGCTGGCGCTGCCGTCGAGCATGACCACCTCGCCGGGCAGCGGTGTGGCCCAGCTGTGGTCGCGCACCCGGGCGGCCAGCAACTCGTTGAACAGGAAGCTACGGGCCGCCGAGAGCAGCATGCCCTCGCGGTCATCGCGCTTGCGCCAGCCGCGGGCCAGCACGGCCCGGGCGCGCTGCAGGTTGCGGCCGTGAGGGCCGAAACGCTGGGGGCCGAAATAGTTGGCAACGCCCGCGTCGCACAGACGCTGCCAGCGCGCCTCGAGCGCCGGGTCGGCCACGGCGGCCCCGGTGATCCGCAGGCGGAAGCGGTTGGCCCGGTGCACGCCGCGCTTGAGCTTGCGCGGATGGCGGGCCTGGTCGAGGACCCGGATGCCCCGTTCGGCGAGTCGCGCCGCGAGCCCCTCGGGGGCCTCGCGGCCGGGCAGCTGCACGGAAAGCCATTGGCGGGTCACGGCGATGCGGTCCTTCATTCCCGAATAGCCGACCTCCCGCGGCGAGACCTCGCAGAGCCGGGCCAGCTCGCGGGCGACCATCGCGGTGGTCAGGTCACGCTTCTCGATGAACAGCCAGAGGTGCTCGCCCTCCCCTTCCGGGGCGAAGTCGAGGACCTCCTCGACCCGGAAGTCCTCGGGCACGGCGCGATAGTCGCCGGATGACGGCGCACCGAACTCGCCCTCCAGCACCCGTGGCCAGGACGGCGGCCAGTCGATGGTATCCTGGACGCCGGGGGAGCCGACCTCACTCACCGGCCGCCTCCCCGTCGCGGCGCACCAGCAGCGCCACCGCCTCGGCGGCGATGCCCTCCCCGCGGCCGGTGAAGCCGAGCCGTTCGGTGGTGGTGGCCTTGACGTTGACCGCGCCCCGGGCGACGCCCAGGTCCTCGGCAATATGCCCGGCCATGGTGTCGATATGCGGCGCCATCTTCGGCGCCTGGGCGATCAGCGTGGCGTCCAGATTGCCGACCCGGTAGCCGGCCTCATCCACAAGCCCGGCGACATGGCGCAGCAGGGCACGGCTGTCGGCGCCGGCCCAGGTCGGGTCGGTGTCGGGAAAGTGGCGGCCGATGTCGCCAAGCGCGCAGGCACCCAGCAGGGCGTCGCAGACCGCGTGCAGCAGCACATCGCCGTCGGAGTGGGCGATGAAGCCGCGGTCGAAGGGAATGGCGACGCCGCCGACCATCAGGTGGTCGCCCTCGCCGAAGCGGTGGACATCGAAGCCGTGGCCGATTCGCATCATGCGCGTTTCATGCTCCCTTTCATGCTCCCTTCGTCCCGTGCGGGGACGCCTCGGGGTGGGTCGCCGAGGACGTCTGGGCGGCCAGCGCCTGGGCCGACAGCACCAGTTCGGCCAGGGCCAGGTCCTCGGGATGGGTGATCTTGAGGTTGTCACGACGTCCGCCGACCAGCCGCGGCGAGAGGCCTGCCGCCTCCACCGCCGAGGCCTCGTCGGTGACGGCCACACCCCGCGCCAGCGCATCCTTCAGGGCGCGGCGCAGCAGCCCATGGCGGAAGCCCTGGGGCGTATAGGCATGCCAGAGCCCCTCGCGGGGCTCGGTGGCCCGCACCCGCCCGGCGCCGTCGTCGCGCTTCATGGTATCGGCCACCGGGGCCGCCAGCAGCCCGCCCACGGGGTCGTCGGCGATGGCCGCCAGCAGGCGCCTCAGGTCGTCGACGGTGACGCAGGGCCGGGCGACGTCATGGACCAGCACCAGGTCGTCCTCTTCGGCCTCCGGGGCGATGGCCTCCAGGGCGTTGACCACCGAGTCGACCCGCTCGGCCCCGCCCGGCGCCCGCCGCCAGTCGGCGAAGGGCACCCAGGCCGGGTCGAAGTGGCCATCGTCGGCGTCCAGGCAGAGGCAGAGCCGGGCCTCGGGGAAGGCCGCGTGGAGGCGCGCCAGGGTGCGAGCCAGCACCGGCCGGCCGGCAAGCGGCAGGTACTGCTTGGGGCGGTCGGCGCCCATGCGTCGCCCCTGCCCCGCGGCGGGCACCACCAGCCACAGGCGGCCGCTCACTGGCCTCCCTCCGCGCCGGATGCCGGCGTACCCAGCAGGCCGGCATTGACCTCGAGGCCGGTGGTCTCCACCGCGACGCCGGGCACCCAGAAGAACTGCTCGTCGGTGCGCACCATGCCGATATCGCTGCGGGCCCGCTCCTCGATGGCGTCGAGGCCGGTCTTGAGGTCCACCACCTCGGCGGCCAGGCGCGCATTGCGGTCGCGCAGCGGCTGATTCTCCTCCTCCAGCACGGCCACGCGCTGGCGCACCTCGGCGAGCTCGCGCATGCCGCCTTCGCCGAGCCACAGCCGGTACTGCAGCAGCGCGAGCAGGATGATGAGCACGATGGCCAGCCACTTGAGCATGCAGGGAGTCCGTCTCGAGGTTGTCGATGGCGGGCATTATGCCAGTTTCGCCGCCCGCCGGCAGGACCTCGACGGCATTGGTCTCGGCGCCAGGCGGTAACCCGGGCCGGCGCCCCCGTCAGCCCTCCCGGAAGGGCAGCGCCGCCTCCGCCGCCCGGCAGTAGGCCTCGACATGGGCCCGCTCCTCGGCGCAGAAGCGCGCCACGGCGTCGCGCAGGCGCGGGTCGGCGATATGGTGCAGCGAGGTGAGCCGGCACGGGGCGAAGCCCCGGGAGAGCTTGTGCTCGCCCTGGGTCCCGGGATCGAAGAGGGTCAGCCCGCGCGCCAGGCAGTGCTCGATGCCCTGGTAGTAGCAGGCCTCGAAGTGCAGGCAATCGGCCAGCACCTCGCTGCCCCAGTAGCGCCCGTAGAGGGTCCGGGTGCCCTGCAGGCAGAGCGCGGCGGCCACCGGGATACCATCGCGACGGGCCTGGATCAGCAGCAGTGCCTCGGGCAGGGTGCGGCGCAGGCGCTCGAAGAAGTCGAGGCCGAGGTAGCCGTGGCGACCGCGCTCCAGGTAGGTGATCTCGTAGCAGCGGAAGAAGTGGGCCATCGCCGCCGCGTCGATGGCCTCGCCCTCCAGGCGATGCAGGGTCAGGCCCTGATCGGCCACCAGGCGCCGCTCGCGGCGGATCGCCTTGCGCCGCTTCGCGGTCAGGGCGGCCAGGAAGCCCTCGAAGTCGCCATAGCCGCGATCGCGCCACTGGAACTGCACGCCCTGGCGTGCCAGCAGGGACGGACAGGCCGCCTGCCAGGCCTCGACCTCGGCCGGCTCGGCGAACAGCAGGTGCCAGCTCGAAAGCTCGCTTTCCTCCCAGGCCCGGGCCAGCACCCGGCGGGCGGCCAGGGGGTCGAGGTGCGGCGCCAGGGCCAGGCGCGGCCCGGGGGCCGGGGTGCAGGGGATCGCCGAGAGCCCCTTGGGGTAGTAGTCGCCCCCGGCGCGCTCCCAGGCTTCGGCCCAGCCCCAGTCGAAGACGTATTCGCCGAAGGAGTGGTGCTTGTGGTAGTGCGGCAGGACGCCGACCAGCGCCTCGCCCTGCCAGAGGGTCAGGTGGCGGGGCACCCAGCCGGTGGCGGGGCTCACCGCCCCGCTGGCCTCCAGGGCATGCAGGAACTCGTGGCGCAGGAAGGGGTGGTCGTCGCCGACCAGCGCATTCCAGGCCGCGGCCGGCACCGCCTCGATGGCGGACACTTCGCTCAGGACCAGCTCCGACATGGGGTCTCCCGGGGAAAGAGGGGGGCGGCGGCTGACAAGCCACCGGCATTGCGCCTACATTGTGCGCAGACCCTTCCGCCGATGCCACCACTGACCAGGGAGACGCGCATGGCCGACGCCCGCGCCCTGCAGGCGCGCCTGGACCAGCAGCGCCACGCCTTCGCCGCCGAGCCCTTCCCCTCGGCGGCGACCCGCCGCGACCGCCTCGCCCGCCTGGCGAGCATGACCCGCCACCATCGCGACGAAATCAGCCAGGCGATCCGCCAGGACTTCGGCCACCGCGCCGAGGCCGAGACGCGCCTGGCGGAGGTCGTCCCGCTGCTGATGGCCATCCGCCACACCCGGCGCCACCTGAAACGCTGGATGGCGCCCCGCCGCGCCGCGGTGCCCTGGCGCCTGCTGCCGGGCAAGGCGCGCATCCACCGCCAGCCGCTGGGGGTCGTGGGCATCATCGCCCCGGCCAACTACCCCTGGAGCCTGGCGCTGATGCCGGCGGTGGATGCGCTGGCCGCCGGCAACCGGGTGATGATCAAGCCCAGCGAGCAAACCCCCACCACCAGCGCCCTGCTGGCCCGGCTGGTCGAGCGGTACTTCGCGCCCGAGGAGCTGCACGTGGTCACCGGCGAGGCCGACACCGCCCGGGCCTTCGCCGCCCTGCCCTTCGATCACCTGCTGTTCACCGGCAGCCCTGGGGTGGGACGCGAGGTGGCCCGTGCCGCGGCGGCCAACCTGACGCCGGTCACCCTGGAGCTCGGCGGCAAGGCCCCGGCCATCGTCGCCGAGGATGCCGACCTGGCGCATGCCGCCCGGCGCATCGCCTTCGGCAAGTGGCTCAACGCCGGCCGGACCTGCATCGCCCCGGACCATGTGCTGGTCGATGCGGCACGCCTGCCGGCCTTCATCGAGGCGATCCGCGCGGTGGTCAAGGAGTTCTATCCGCAGGGCACCGCCAGCGACGACTACTCGGCGGTGCCCGGCGACGCCTCCCGCAGCCGCCTCGAGCACCTGCTCGACGAGGCCCGCGACCACGGCTGCCGGGTGATCGAGCTCGGCGAGCGCCTGACACTCAGCCACGGCACCAAGCTGCCGCCCACCCTGGTGGTCGACCCCACCGCGAGCCTTTCGATCATGCGGGAGGAGGTCTTCGGCCCCTGGCTACCGGTGATCGGCGTGCGCGACTTCGACGCCGCCCTGGCCCGGGTCGCCGAGGGGCCTCGTCCCCTGGCGCTCTACGCCTTCACCGACGACCCCACCCGCCGCCGACGCCTGCTGGAGCAGACCCGCTCGGGCGGCATGGTCTTCAACGACACCCTGTGGCACTACGTGGTGCCTGCCTTGCCCTTCGGCGGCATCGGCGAGAGCGGCATGGGGGCCTACCAGGGCGAGACCGGCTTTCTGCGCTTCACCCACCAGCGCAGCGTCTTCCTGCAGGCACGCCGCAACGCCGTGGGGCTGCTCGACCCGCCCTGGCGTCGCTGGAGGCTGCGCCTGCTGGGCCTGTGAGCCGGGCGCTCGGCTCCAAAAATAGCGGTAATAAAACTACAAATATTGCCAGCTACCGGGTAGCATGGCCGAATAACCGGACACTTTATTGGTAAGTTTACAAGCCACCCGACACTCGATTCCGAGGTGACCCATGGCCAGCACGACCCCCGCCCTCAACCCCACCGTTGCCGACGTCACCCGCCGCATCCGGGAACGCTCCAGTGAGCGCCGCGCCCTCTACGAGAGCCGCATGGCCGACCAGCACCGCCGCGGCGTGCACCGGGGCGAGCTCTCCTGCGGCAACCTGGCCCACGGCTTCGCGGCCTGCGGCGAGACGGACAAGAATTCGCTGAAGCTGATGAATTCGGCCAACCTCGGCATCATCTCCGCCTACAACGACATGCTCTCGGCCCACCAGCCGCTGGAGACCTTCCCCGAGACCATCAAGGCCGCCGCCCGCGCCATGGGCTCCACCGCCCAGTTCGCCGGCGGCGTGCCGGCCATGTGCGACGGCGTCACCCAGGGCCAGCCGGGCATGGAGCTGTCGCTGTTCTCCCGCGATGTCATCGCCATGGCCACCGCCGTGGGCCTCTCCCACAACATGTTCGACGCCGCGCTCTACCTCGGCGTCTGCGACAAGATCGTCCCGGGGCTGTTCATCGCCGCGGCGCGCTTCGGCCACCTGCCGGCCATGTTCGTGCCGGCGGGCCCGATGCCCAGCGGCCTGCCCAACAAGGAGAAGGCGCGCATCCGCCAGCTCTTCGCCGAGGGCAAGGCGAGCCGCGAGGACCTGCTCGAGGCCGAATCGCAGTCCTACCACAGCCCCGGCACCTGCACCTTCTACGGCACCGCCAACTCCAACCAGCTGATGATGGAGATGATGGGCCTGCACCTGCCGGGCACCTCCTTCGTCAACCCCGGCACCGAGATGCGCGAGGCGCTGACCCGCTACGCCACCGAGCAGGCGGTGCGCAATACCGAGGCCGGCGGCGACTACCGCCCCTTCTACAAGCAGATCGACGAGCGCGCCATCGTCAATGCCATCGTCGGCCTGCTCGCCTCCGGCGGCTCCACCAACCACACCCTGCACCTGGTGGCCATGGCCGCCGCTGCCGGCCTGACCATCACCTGGGAGGACTTCACCGACCTCTCTGCGGTCACACCGAGCCTGATGCAGGTCTATCCCAACGGCCAGGCCGACATCAACCACTTCCAGGCCGCCGGCGGCATGAGCTACCTGTTCCGCGAGCTGCTCGCGGCGGGCCTGATCCATGGGGACATCCCCACGGTGTTCGGCACCGACCTGACCGCCTACACCCGGGAGCCTTTCCTGGAGGAGGGCAAGCTGACGTGGCGCGAAGGCCCCGAGAAGAGCCTCGACGAGGAGGTGCTGCGCGGCGTGGCGGCGCCCTTCGCGCCTACCGGCGGGCTCACCGTGCTCGACGGCAACCTGGGCCGCGGGGTGATCAAGGTCTCGGCGGTGAAGCCCGAGCACCGCGTGGTCGAGGCGCCAATCCGCATCTTCGAGGACCAGAACGACCTCAAGGGCGCCTTCGAGGCCGGCGACCTGGACCGCGACGTGATCGCCGTGGTGCGCTTCCAGGGCCCCAAGGCCAACGGCATGCCCGAGCTGCACAAGCTGACGCCCTACCTCGGCGTGCTGCAGGATCGGGGCTACAAGGTGGCGCTGGTCACCGACGGGCGCATGTCCGGCGCCTCCGGCAAGGTCCCGGCGGCCATCCATATCAGCCCCGAGGCGCTGGACGGCGGACCGCTCGCCAAGCTGCGCAACGGCGACATCGTGCGCCTGGATGCCGACAGCGGCAGCCTCGAGGTCAAGATCGATGCCCATGAGTGGGCCGAGCGCGAGCTGCGGGTCGGCGATCTGGACCACTATCACGTGGGCCTGGGACGCGAGCTGTTCGGCGGCTTCCGCCACCTGGCCATGCGCGGCGAGGACGGGGCCGGGGTGTTCGGCGGCTTCGAGGCCGACGACCTGGCGCGCCAGGAGGGCCAGATCCACGACGAGGACGCCTGAATGACGCGCCCGGCCCTGATCGGCGACATCGGGGGCACCAACGCCCGCTTCGCCCTGGTGACCCCGGGCGCCTTCGCGCCCCACGACATCCTGACCCTGCCCTGCGCCGACTACCCGGGCCTGGTCGAGGCGGTGCGCGACTACCTGGCCCGGGTCGGGGCGGTGGACGAGCACGCGCCCCGCGAGGCCTGCCTGGCCTTCGCCTGCCCGATCCGCGGCGACCGGGTGAGCATGACCAACAACCACTGGACCTTCTCCCGGGAGGCGGTCCAGCAGACGCTGGGGCTCGACCTCTTCAAGGTCATCAACGACTTCACCGCCCAGGCGCTGGGCGTCCCTCACGTGGCCGACGGCGACCTGGTGGACGTGCAACGCGGCGAGGCGGTCCCCCACGCCGCCCGGCTGGTGATCGGCCCGGGGACCGGGCTGGGCGTGGCCGGGCTCTTTCCCGGGCGACACGCCTGGATCCCGCTGGCCACCGAGGGCGGCCACGTGACCTTCGCGCCCACCGACGAGCGCGAGCAGAACCTGTTGCGCCACTTCCGCAACCGCTACGGCCGCGTCTCGGTGGAACGCATCCTCTGTGGCCAGGGGCTGCTCGACCTCTACCTGGCCCACTGCTCGCTCAAGGGCGCCCCGCCGCGCCATGCCAGCCCCGCCGAGGTCACCCGGGCGGCGGCGGGCGGCGACGGCGTGGCCCGTGATACCCTGCTGCGGTTCCTGAAGATCCTCGGCGACGTCTGCGGCGATGCCGCCCTGACCATGGGGGCCCGCGGCGGGGTCGCGCTATGCGGCGGCATCCTCCCGCGGCTGCTCAAGTGGCTGCCGGAGAGCCGCTTCCTTGAGGCGTTCAACGCCAAGGGACGCATGAGCGCCTATACCCGGGCCATCCCGGTCCAGGTGGTCACCGCGCCCTGGACGGGCCTGCTGGGTGCCGCCGAGGCCCTGCACAATGAAGAGGTCGAATGAATCGACCGAAGAGGTCGAATAACTCGACGCAAGAGGCCAAATGATGATTCCACAGAGTCTGCGAACCCTGATCGACGAGACCCGCGGCCAGCGCCGTGCCGAGTGGGCCGGCCGCGAGGTGTGGCTGGCCAATGAAGCCTGGGGAGAGCTGGCGGTCTCGCTGCAGGGGGCGCAGGTCCTGCATTTTCGCCCCGCGGGAGCTGACGGCGACTGGCTGTGGGTAACGCCCACGCCCCAGGCCCTGCCGGGGGCGATCCGCGGCGGCATCCCGCTGTGCTGGCCCTGGTTCGCCGACGAGAACACCGCCGACGAGTCCCCGGACCGCTCCGGCCCCATGCATGGCCCGGCGCGCAAGGCCCCATGGCGGCTGGATGCCGTGGACGAGCACGAGGAGGGCGTGGAGCTGCACCTCTCCCCCGAGGAGCGCCTGCATGGCCAGCTGGTGCCACGCGCGGTCATCCAGGCCAATGCCCGGCGCCTGCACGTGGAGCTGATCACCGAGCATGTCGGGGAGACGCCGGTGAAGATCACCGGGGCCCTGCACAGCTACCTGGCGGTCGCCGATGCCTTCGCCTGCCGCGTCGAGGGTCTGGCCGGCGCCACCTACCTGGACAAGCTGGCCGACTTCGCCGAGCGCGACCAGCAGGGCGAGCTGGGCGTGCGCGGCGCGCTGGACCGCATCTACCGCAGCAATGCCGAGCTGTGCCTCGACGACGGCACCCGCCGCCTGAGGATCGCCCGCCAGGGCAGCGATTCCGCCGTGGTCTGGCATCCCGGCGATGCGCCCCCCGGGGACACCTCGAGCGAGGCCGCCCGCCACTTCCTGTGCATCGAGTCGGCCAATACCCGGCTCGACCCGGTGTGGCTGGTCCCCGGCGCCCAGCACCTGCTGGGCACCACCCTGAGCCGTGAGGAGGGAGCGACCCCATGACCCCCGTGATCAGCTTCGGCGAGGCCCTCGTCGACCTGCTTTCCAGCCGCCTCGGCGACACGCCGGGCGTCGCTGCGGATGCCCCGGAGACCTTCACGCCCTATGCCGGCGGCGCCCCCGCCAACGTGGCCGTGGCCTGCGCCCGCCTGGGCGTGCCCAGCCGCTTCCTCGGCATGCTCGGCGAGGACCATTTCGGGGACTTCCTGGCCGCCGAGCTGGCTGCCCATGGCGTGGACACCTCCGGCGTGGTGCGCACCCGCGAGGCACGCACGGCGCTGGCCTTCGTCTCCCGCGATGCCGAGGGCGAGCGCACCTTCGACTTCTATCGCCCGCCCGCCGCGGACCTCCTCTATCGGCTGGAGCACCTGCCCGCCGGCGTCTTCGCCGACCCGGCCATCGTGCACTTCTGCAGCAACAGCCTGACCGAGCCGGAGATCGCCGAGACCACCCTGGCCATGGCCGAGATGGCCCGCCGCGCCGGCTGCCTGGTGAGCCTGGATGCCAACCTGCGCCACAACCTCTGGGAAGGCGGGGCCGCTGACATCAGCCTGGTCACCCGGCTGCTCGACGCCGCCGACCTGCTCAAGCTCTCGACGGACGAGCTCGACGACCTGCGTGCCGACCACCCCCGGGAGGGCTGGCTGGCCGAACGCTTCGCCGCCGGGGTCAAGGTCGCGGTGATCACCGACGGTCCGGGCGAGGTGATGCTGAAGGGGGTCGGGCTGGACGAGCGAGTCACACCGCCCCGGGTCGAGGCGGTGGACACCACGGCGGGCGGCGACGCCTTCATCGGCGGCCTGCTCGCCGAGCTCGCCGAGTTCACCGCCGACAAGGGCCTCGACGGCGACTGGCACCGGGACACGGCCTTCCTGCGCCGCGCCGTGGAGATCGCCAGTCGCTGCGGCGCCCATGCCGTGACGCGCCCCGGCGCCTACGCCGCCCTGCCGGATCGCGACGACCTGGCACGCCTGCGCACCTGAGCTTATTCGACTCGCCTCCTTGCACCCCGGGCCGGCCTTGCCGGCCCGGGGTCTTCGCGTGTTCACCCAGGGCCCTGAGCCAAAAAAGCCCCGGCGGGGCCGGGGCAAGGGACAGCTACCAGCTGTCGAGAGAGCACAGGGTTGCCGACGCGGGCAAAGCGGTCAGTGGTGGAAGCGCTCCGCCGCCTCGCGGGCCAGCGAGCGGATGGCGTCCCAGTCCTCGGCATCGATCAGCGACTTCGGCGTGAGCCAGGAGCCGCCCACGCACATCACGTTCTTGAGCGCCAGGTAGTCCTCGGCATTGTTGATGCCGATCCCGCCGGTGGGACAGAAGCGCGCCTCGGGGATCGGGCCGGCGAAGGCCTTGAGGGCCTTGACGCCGCCGCTGGCCTCGGCAGGGAAGAACTTGAAGCGGCGATAGCCGTACTGCCAGCCGGTCATCAGCTCGGAGACGGTCGCCACCCCCGGCAGCATCGGCACCGGGCTGGTGACCCCGTAGCGGTAGAGCGCCTCGGTGGTGCCGGGGGTCACCACGAAGTCGGCCCCCACCTCCTCGGCCTGGCGATACTGGGCCGGTGTCAGCACCGTGCCCACACCGATGCTGGCCTGGGGCAGCGCCTCATTGATGCGCTTGATCGCCTCCAGGGCACAGTCGGTGCGCAGGGTGATCTCGAGCACGGTGAGGCCGCCCTCGAAGAGGGCGCGGGCCAGGGGCACGGCATCCTCGATGCGCTGGATGGCCAGCACCGGGATCACCTCGGCCTTGAGGCAGATGCTGTCCAGTTCGGTGGTGCGGGTCGAGGGCAGCTGCTTTTCGATGGTCATGTCGGTCTCCAGAAGCTCAAGGGGCCCAGTAGGTGGCCAGCGGACAGGCCAGGAAGGCGCGAATCGGCAGTTCGCGGACGTCGTCGCCGGACAGCGCCCGGGCCAGTACGGCGCGCTTGTCGCCGCCGGTGATGTGCAGCACATGACGGCGGGCCTGATGCAGGCGGTCGGCGCTGAGGGTGATGCGCGGCTGGGGCTGGCTCGGCGTGCGCACCGCCACCGCCGGGGCCTCGGTGGAAAGCGCCAGGGACAGTTCCTGGCTGTCGGGGAACAGCGAGGCGGTGTGGCCGTCGCCACCCATGCCGAGGATCACCACGCTGGCCGGCCAGGCCAGCCCGGTGACCCGCTCGGCCACCGCCGCAGCACCCTGCTCGGGCGTGGCATCGGCGGTGGTCAACGGCACGAAGGTGGCGGCGGCGGCCGGCCCCTGCAGCAGGTGGGCGCGTACCAGGCGGGCATTGCTGTCCTCGGCGTCCTCGGCCACCCAGCGCTCGTCGGCCAGGGTCACCTGGACGCGCTCCCAGGGCAGCTCGCAGGCCGCCAGGGCCGCGAAGAAGGGCACCGGTGTGGAGCCCCCCGAGACCACCAGCAGGGCGTTCTCCTGACGGGCCAGGTCGGCGCGCAGCGCCTCGGCCACGGCCTCGACCAGTTGCCGGGAGAGCTGTTCGCGGGGCGTGGGTGTCGTGTCGGTCATCTCAGTAGTCCTCATACCAGCGGCGGCTGCCCTGGGTGATCATGGCGGTCGCGAGAGAGCCGCCACCGGGCCCCGGGGGCCGCTCGCCGTGCCTCAGTAGTCTTCATACCAGCTCCGCCCATCCTGGGTGATCATGGCGATGGAGGCCACAGGCCCCCAGGAGCCGGCCGGATAGCGCCGGGGCGGCTCGTCGCGGTCGGCCCAGGCGGCGACCAGGCTGTCGCACCATTGCCAGGCATGCTCGACCTCGTCGCGGCGCACGAAGAGGTACTGCTGCCCCTTCATGACCTCGAGCAGCAGCCGCTCGTAGGCATCCGGGATGCGGGTCTTGGGGAAGGCGCTGTTGAAGTCCAGGTGCAGCGGGCCGCGGCGCAGGCGCATGCCCTTGTCCAGGCCGCTGTCCTTGGTCAGCACTTCCAGGGCGATGCCCTCCTCCGGCTGCAGGCGGATCACCAGCTTGTTGGCGGCGAGCCCACGCTGGTCGGGGTCGAAGATGTAGTGCGGCTGCTGACGGAAATGGATGATGATCTGCGAGAGCTTCTCCGGCATGCGCTTGCCGGTGCGCAGGTAGAAGGGCACGCCGGCCCAGCGCCAGTTGGCCACGCCGGTCTTCATGGCCACGAAGGTCTCGGTGTGGCTCTCGGTGTTGGCCCCCTCCTCCTCCAGGTAGCCCGGCACGGCCTGGCCATCCGTGGTGCCGGCCATGTACTGGCCTCGGACCACGTCGCGGCCCAGCATGTCGTCGGTGAAGGGCTTGAGCGCCTTGAGCACCTTGACCTTCTCGTCGCGGATGGCGTCGGCATCCAGGTTGGCCGGCGGGTCCATGGCGATCAGGCAGACCAGCTGCAGCAGGTGGTTCTGCACCATGTCGCGCAGCTGCCCGGCCTCGTCGAAGTAGCCCCAGCGCCCCTCGATGCCGACCTTCTCGGCCACGGTGATCTCCACGTGGGAGATATGGTTCTGGTTCCACTGGGTGCCGAACAGCGGGTTGGCGAAGCGCAGCGCGATGAGGTTCTGCACCGTCTCCTTGCCCAGGTAGTGGTCGATGCGATAGACCCGTGACTCGGGGAAGACCGCACCGATGGCATCGTTGATCTCGGCGGAGGAGTCGAGGTCGAAGCCGATGGGCTTCTCGACCACCACCCGGCTCTGCTCGTCGAGGCTGCCGCTGGCCTCGAGGTGGCGGCAGATGTCGCCGTAGATCTTGGCGCCCACCGAGAGGTAGACCACCATGGGGCGCAGCAGGCCCTGCTGTCGCCACTCGCGGATGCCGGCGTAGCCCTCGGGACGGGTGAAGTCGAGCTGCAGGAAGTCCAGGCGGGCCAGGAAGCGCCTGAGCACGGACTTGTCGAGCTCCTCGGCCTTGACGTGGGTCTTGAGCGCCGTCTCGACCCGGGCCTTGAAGGCCTCGCGGTCGAGCTCCTGGCGCGCCAGGCCCAGCAGGCGGGTGCTGGCGTCCAGCAGGCCCTCGCGGTCGAGCTGGTAGAGCGCCGGATAGAGCTTGCGCTGGGCCAGGTCGCCCAGGGCACCGAACAGCGCCAGGTCGATTTCCGTGCTGCCGACGTCGGTGGGCCTGGCCTCGTCGGCTCGTTTGCGTTGTCTCATGTCCGCCCCATCTGGTTAACTTACCTAAAAAGTAGCGCATGCAGGCCGAGGCTTGCAAACTATTTATGTAAGTTTACAACATTCTTCGCTGGCCGTTGCCGCGTCCCCGGCTACCGCCTTTGCGCACTCCCCAGCATAGCCAGCATAATGTAGTTAAATCACCACATCACCCGTGTTTCACTCCCCGCGCCGTCGATGGCGCCCCGTCGTCACGGAGACTTCATCGCCCATGGTCCGACACGATCTGCTCGACCGCATCCGCCGGCAGCTCGACGAGCTCAACCGTTCCGAACGCAAGGTGGCCGACGTCATCCTGGCCGACCCGGCCTCGGCCACCAGCATGAGCATCGCCACCCTGGCCCAGCTGGCCTCGGTCAGCGAGCCCACGGTCAACCGCTTCTGCCGCAGCTTCGAGGCCAAGGGCTACCCGGACTTCAAGATCAAGCTGGCCCAGAGCCTGGCCGGCGGCACCCCCTACGTCAGCCAGGCGGTGGAACCCGGCGACTCCGCCGCCGAGTACACCAACAAGATCTTCGGGGCCACCATCGCCGCCCTGGACCTGGCCCGCCGCGAGGTGACCCCGGAGCGCATCGAGCGCGTGGTCGACTACCTGATCCAGGCCAGGCAGCTGCACTTCTTCGGCCTGGGGGCCTCCGGGGCAGTGGCCCAGGATGCCCAGCACAAGTTCTTCCGCTTCAACCTGCCGGTCACCGCCTATGTGGACGTGCTGATGCAGCGCATGGTGGCGGCGGCCTGCCACACCGGCGACGTGGTGGTGGTGCTCTCCTGGACCGGGCGCACCCGTGACCTGGTGGACATCGCGCGACTGGCGCGGGAGAACGGCGCCGTGGTGCTCGGCATCACCGCTCCCGACTCGCCGCTGGCTGCCGAGTGCACCGAGACCCTGGAGGTCGCCACCCCGGAGGACACCGACTACTACATGCCGATGACCTCGCGGATGATCCAGCTCGCGCTGATCGATGTCCTGGCCACCGGGGTGACCCTGCGTCGCGGCGAGGACTTCCTGCCCCACCTCAAGAAGATCAAGGACAGCCTGCAGCCGACACGCTACCCCGCCGGCGGGCGCGACGACCAGTCCTGAGACGCCTTCCGACTTGCCAGGCCGGCGCCGAGCCACAACAATGGCCAGCCTATCGCCCACCACGGAGACCGAGATGCGCTGGCTTGCCGCTTCCACCACTGTCCTCGCCCTGTTCGCCCAGGGTGTCGCCGCCGATACCTTCCGCTTCACCGCCATTCCCGACGAGGACCAGTCGCGGCTGGTCGAGCGCTTCTCGAAGGTCGCCGACTACCTTGAGGAGCGCCTCGACGTCGAGGTGGAGTACGTGCCGGTGAAGTCCTATGGCGCCACGGTCACCGCCTTTCGCAACGACCAGGTCCAGCTGGCCTGGTTCGGCGGCCTCTCCGGGGTACAGGCGCGTCGCCTGGTACCGGGCTCCGTCGCGGTGGCCCAGGGCAGCGAGGATGCCGAGTTCAAGAGCTACCTGATCGCCCACCGCTCCACCGGCCTCGAGCGGGCCGAGGAACTGTCCGACGCCATCGAGGACATGAGCCTGACCTTCGGCTCGCGGACCTCCACCTCGGGGCGCCTGATGCCCGAGCACTTCCTGCGCCAGCGCTTCGGCGAGGCACCCGACGAGCTCTTCTCGCGGGTCGGCTTCTCCGGGGACCATTCGCGCACCATCGCCCTGGTGGAAGCCGGCACCTGGGACCTGGGGGCGGTGAACTTCAGCGTCTGGGAGGCCGCGGTGGCGGACGGCCGGGTGGACACCGACAAGGTCGAGGTGATCTGGGCCACCCCGCCCTACCCGGACTACAACTGGACCCTGCGCGGCGACGTCGATGAACGCTTCGGCGAGGGCTTCACCGAGAAGGTCCGCGCGGCCCTGCTCGAGATGGACGACCCCGAGCTGCTGGCGAGCTTCCCCCGCGAGGGCTTCATCCCCGCCGACAACGCCCTCTACGCCCCCATCGAGGACGTCGCCGAAGAGCTCGGCCTGCTGCGCTGATGGGCGAGTCCCGCGACACCCTGGTCTCGCTGAACGGCGCCGACCTGGGCCATGGCGACCGGGTGGTGCTGCCGGGACTGCACCTCGACCTGCAGCGCGGCGAACGGGTCGCCCTGCTCGGCCAGAGCGGGGCCGGCAAGTCCACCCTGCTCGGCGCCCTGCGCCGGCAATTGGGCGACAGCGCCGCCTGGTGCCCCCAGCAGCATGGCCTGGTGCCCCAGCTAGCGGTCTATCACAACGTCTACATGGGGCGGCTGGCCGAGCACTCGGCGCTGGCCAACCTGTGGAACCTGGTGCGGCCGCTGGCCGGCCCCTGGTGCGAGGTCGCCGAGCTCTGCGACGAGCTGGGCCTGGACGGGCTGATGCGCCGTCCCGTCGCCCAGCTCTCCGGGGGCCAGCGCCAGCGGGTCGCCATCGCCCGAGCCCTCTACCAGCAGCGGGCGCTATTCCTCGGTGACGAGCCGGTGGCCAGCGTCGACCCCCACCAGGCATTGCGCCTGCTGGCGCTGATCGGCCAACGCCACGCCACCTCGGTGATCGCCCTCCACCAGCGGGAGCTGGCGCTCAGCCACTTCGACCGGGTATGGGGCCTGCGTGACGGCCGGCTGGTGATCGATGCGCCGGCTCGCGAACTGGGCCTGGCGGACCTGGACGGCCTCTATCCCGACGCCGATGGCCAGACGGGAGAAGCCGCCTCCCGGGGCCGGCCATGACCCAGGCCCAGTCTCGCACCCGGGTGCCCCGGCCGGGCTGGCTGGGAGGCCAGAGCCCCGGCGTGCGCCTGGCGCGCCACAGCCTGACCCTGGTGGCGCTGGCGGTGGTGCTGGTGCCCTTCGCCGACCTGGCGGTGCTGACCCGCGACCCCTGGGCGGAGCTCGGGCGCATGGCCCGGGGGCTGGCCTGGCCCGCCTGGGGGGCGCTGGAGTCACCGCTGGAGGCGCTTGGCCTTACCGTGGCCGTGGCCCTTTGGGGGACGCTCGGCGGGATTGTGCTGGGCTTCCCGCTGGCCCTGCTGTTCGCCCGTTCGCGGCTGGTGCGCGCCGGCTGCGCCTTCGTGCGGGCGATCCACGAGCTGTTCTGGGCACTGCTCTTCCTGCAGGTGTTCGGCCTCTCCACCGCCACAGCCCTGTTGGCCCTGGCGATTCCCTATGCCGGCATCTTCGCCAAGGTCTATGCCGAGATCCTGGAGCAGATACCCGGTGCGCCGCGCGACGCCCTGCCGCCCGGGGTCGGGCGATTGTCGCGCTTCGTCTATGCCGAACTGCCGCTGGCCTGGACCCGGCTCGCCGCCTACACGCGCTACCGCTTCGAGTGCGCGCTGCGCGCCAGCGTGCTGCTGGGCTTCGTCGGCCTGCCGACCCTGGGCTTCCAGCTCGAGACCGCCTTTCGCGAGGGGCGTTACCACGAGGCCGGGGCGCTGCTGTGGCTCTTCTACCTGCTGATCGCCAGCCTGCCCTGGTGGGGCCACCGACGGCTGATGCCGCTGCTGGCGCTCGGTGGCGCCTTGCTGCTGGGCCCCTGGCCGGCGCTGGAGGGCGGCCTCCTGTGGCGCTTCGTCAGCCAGGACATCTGGCCACCGGCGCTGCTCGAGGGCGACTGGCGCGGTCTGGTCGAGTGGCTGGCCCGCATCCCCGACCTGGGCCCGGCCATCGGCAACACCCTGCTGCTCGGCCTGCTCGGCAGCGTGGGGGCCTTGCTGGTCGCCCTGGCGCTGTGGCCGCTGGCCTGCCGCCACTTCGGCAACCCGGCGACCCGGCTGGCCGGACGGGGGCTGCTGGTCTTCCTGCGCTCGACGCCGGAGCTGATGCTGGCCTTCTTCTTCCTGCTGCTGCTGGGACCCTCGCTGCTGCCCGCCTGGCTGGCGCTGGCGCTGCACAACGGCGCGCTGATCGCCTTCCTGGTGGCACGGCATGCGGATGCCATCACCCCCGGCATGCCGGGGGTGAACGCCACGGGGCGGCTGGCCTACGAGCTGCTGCCGCGGCTCTATCCGGGCATGCTGGCCCTGCTCTACTACCGTGCCGAGGTGATCCTGCGCGAGACGGCCATCCTGGGCATGCTGGGGGTGGCCACCCTGGGCTACTACATCGATGCGAACTTCGAGTACCTGCTGTTCGACGTGGCCTTCTTCCTGCTGCTGGTCACCGCGGCCCTCAACATCGCCGTGGACGCCCTCTCGCGACGCCTGCGGCCGCGGGAGACCGCCATCATCGACGACCCCTGCCAGCGCTAGGCGCTGGCAGGGGGCATTACGTCGCCCTGCCGGCTAGCGGCCCGGCACCAGGGCGGTGACGGTGATCTCCACCTTCAGCTCGTCGGCGGGCATGGGCGCGCAGACGCAGGTGCGGGCCGGCGCATGGCCGGTGGGCACCCAGGCATCCCAGACGGCATTCATGGCGGCGAAGTCGTGGCCCTCCTTGAGGTAGATGGTCGCCGAGAGCAGATGCTCCCGGTCGGAGCCGATCTCGGCGAGCAGGCCATCGAGGCGTTCGAGCATGCTCTCGGTCTGCTCGGTGATGTCGCCGTGGCGTGCCTCGGGGCCGGCCACCTGGCCGCACAGCCAGGCCATGCCGTTGTGGATCACCGCGCGGCTCATGCGCGCCTTGGTGTCGTGTCGCTCGATGCTCATCGTGGTCTCTCCATTGGTCGGGTCAGCGCCGCGTCACTCGGCGCAATCGATGCATTTCAGCACCAGGGGATCGCCTTCACCGGCAGGGCCGCCATGGCTCCATCTTGCCACCGCGGTCCTGCCGCCGCACTCCCGTCTTGCCACCCAATACGCACCGGAGGTCACCATGGGTACCGCACCCTGCTGCGGGATCATCGCGTGCTGCCGGGTATCGGCTGGGCGCTGGCCCAGGGCGTGCTGGCGAGCCCCGAGGCCCGGGGAGCCTGACGCGACGACGCCGGCCCGGGGGCCGGCGTCGCGTGACACAGGCGATCGCGATCAGCGCAGCAGCAACACGGGGCCGTTGGCCTTGCGCAGCATGGTGGTGGTGGTGCTGCCCACCAGCAGGTGGCGGATGCGCGAGTGGCCATAGGCACCCATCACCAGCAGGTCGATGCCCTGCTCCTCCTGATAGCCGCGCAGGGTGGCCTCCACCTCACCGGCGCGGATGGCGCCCTCGGCCTCGTGACCGGCGTCACGCAGGGTCTTGAGCGCCCAGTCGAGCTGGGAGCGGTTGTCGCCGGTCTCGGCGCCGACGATCACCACGTGCACCGGGACGTCGTTGAACAGCGGGCTCTTGGCCAGCATCTCCACGCCCTTGCGGGTGGTCTTGCTGCCGTCGAAGGCCAGCATCACCTTCTCGGGCTTCCGGTAGGTGTCGGGCACCATCAGGATCGGCCGGTGCAGGGTGCGCACCACCCGCTCGAGGTTGGAGCCCAGGTGGTCGCTCGCCTTGTGGGCCGCTTCGCCACGCTTGCCCACCACCAGCAGGCGTATCTCGTCCTGCAACTCCTCGAGGGTCTCCACCAGGGTACCGTTGCGCTGGCGGCCGGCGGGATCATTCACGCCGTCCTCGACGGCCCGCTCCCTGGCCGCCTTGAGCATCAGCCGGCCCTGCTCCTGCGCCACCTTGGCCCGCTGCTCGTCCAGGTGGGAGAGCTCCTCGAGCAGGTGCTCCCTGGCCCCGAGCCCGATATTGCCTGAGAGGTCCGCCTCGGCGGTCTGGGGGTGGTTGTCCACCACGTGCAGGAAGGTCAGGGGGGCATCCAGTGCCAGGCTGGCCCAGGCGGCGTAGTCGCACACTCCTTCCGAGAACTTCGAGCCGTCGATGGCGGCCATCACCTGTTCTGTCATCGTCTTGTCCTGAAGCTGGCGTGTATGGTCATCTCTTCACCTTCTACATCATCCGTCCGACGGGTCAATGGCCGCCCATCAGCTTCTCGACGGCCTCGGGATCGTCATGCACCGCGTAGCGGTCGACGATGGTGGCGCTCGCCTCGTTGAGGCCGATCATCTCCACCTCGGTGCCCTCACGACGGAACTTGATCACGATACGATCCAGCGCCTGGACGGCGGTGATGTCCCAGAAGTGGGCGCGTGAGAGGTCGATGGTGACCTTCTCCACCGTCTCCTTGAAGTCGAAGGCCTCGCCGAAGCGCTCGGAGGAGGCGAAGAACACCTGGCCCACCACCGTGTAGACACGCGCCCTGCCCTCGTCGGCCTCCTCGCTGCCGATGTAGAGGATATTGCCTACCTTGTTGGCGAAGTTCATGGCGGCGAGCAGCACCCCGACGAAGACGCCGATGGCCAGGTTGTGGGTGCCCACGGTCACCACCACGGTGGCCACCATCACCATGTTGGTGCTCATCGGGTGCTTCTTCAGGTCGCGGATCGACTCCCAGCTGAAGGTACCGATGGAGACCATGATCATCACCGCCACCAGGGCCGCCATGGGGATCTGGGAGACCCAGTCGGAGAGGAACACCACCATCAGCAGCAGCGCCACGCCGGCGATCAGGGTCGACAGCCGACGGCGACCGCCGGACTTGATGTTGATCACCGACTGGCCAATCATCGCGCAGCCCGCCATGCCGCCGATCAGACCGGCGCCGATGTTGGCGATGCCCTGGCCCTTGCACTCGCGGTTCTTGTCGCTCTTGGTGTCGGTCAGGTCGTCGACGATGGTGGCGGTCATCATCGACTCCAGCAGGCCCACCACGGCCAGCATCAGCGAGTAGGGCAGGATGATCATCAGCGTCTCGAGGTTGAGCGGGACCTCGGGCCACAGGAAGACCGGCAGGCTGTCCGGCAGCTCGCCCATGTCACCGACGCTGCGGATCTCCATGCCGGTCAGCATGTAGACCGCGGTGAGCGCCAGGATGCAGACCAGCGGCGACGGCAGCAGCTTGCCCACCACCGGCAGGTAGGGGAAGCCGTAGATGATCGCCAGGCCGGCCGCCGTCATGGCGTAGACGTGCCAGGTCACGCCGGTGAGCTCGGGCAGCTGGGCCATGAAGATCAGGATTGCCAGGGCATTGACGAAACCGGTGACCACCGAGCGCGACACGAAACGCATCAGCTCGGCGAGCCTGAGATAGCCCGCGAGAATCTGGAAGACGCCGGTCAGCAGGGTGGCGGCCAGCAGGTACTGCAGGCCGTGCTCCTTGACCAGGGTGACCATCAGCAGCGCCATGGCCCCGGTGGCCGCCGAGATCATGCCAGAGCGCCCGCCGGCGAATGCGATGATCACGCAGATGGCAAACGACGCGTAGAGGCCCACCTTGGGGTCGACCCCGGCGATGATGGAGAAGGCGATGGCCTCGGGGATCAATGCCAGGGCGACGACGATGCCCGAGAGCGTGTCGCCCTTGAGGTTGGAGAACCAACTCAGTTTCATTTTCTCGTACATGCTGCGGTCCAGTCAGGGGGGATGGATGGGCCGTGAGGCGTCGGGATCCTGTCGTGCGCATGCCCTTCCCCGCACCCCGGTGGGGCGCTGTCGCCGTTGGCAGATTCAGGAGAAGGCGCAAGCCGCCGGATGGCGCGCAGGGGCGCCCGCGACATCAGCGTGATGTCGAGCGATGACGCACCGGTGACGGTGGCATCGCCGGGAGATTAGGGAGGGTGCGCTAGGGCGGCGTGGCCAGCCCTGCCAGGGGAGTCATCACGTGCTGTCGTTTCCCTTGCTCGGCATCGGTGGGGCGTCATCGGACGAAAGTCGCATCGATGCACCCGACAAGAGCGCGGGAGTCTAGCAGAGATGCCATGGCGCTGCATCCGACCGCCAGGGCAAGGGGTGCCACGACCGGCTGGCCGTGGCAGGACGGGATCAGGAGGCGTCATCCGGCGCGGTACCGCCGGTGCGTGCCTGGGCGGCGGGCGAGGCCTTCATGTGCTTGAAGGCCTCCATGATGTCCATGGGCAGCGGGAAGACGATGGTGGAGGCGTTCTTGTTGCTCATGTCGCTCATGGTCTGCAGGTAGCGCAGCTGCAGCGCGGCGGAGTTCTCGGCCATCACGTTGGCCGCCTCCACCAGCTTCCTGGAGGCCTGCAGCTCGCCCTCGGCATGGATCACCTTGGCGCGCCGCTCGCGCTCGGCCTCGGCCTGGCGGGCGATGGCACGGATCATGCTCTCGTCGAGGTCGACGTGCTTGATCTCCACGTTGGCCACCTTGATGCCCCAGCTCTCGGCGGAGCTGTCGATGATCTCCTGGATGTCGTCATTGAGCTTGTCGCGCTCGGAGAGCATCTCGTCGAGGTCATGCTTGCCGAGCACCGAGCGCAGCGTGGTCTGGGCCAGCTGGCTGGTGGCATTGACGAAGTTCTCCACCTGGATGATCGCCTTCTCCGGGTCCACCACCCGGAAGTAGAGCACCGCATTGACCTTGACGGTGACGTTGTCCTGGGAGATGACGTCCTGTTCCGGGACGTCCATGGTGATCACCCGCAGATCGACCACCTCCATCTTCTGGATGCCGGGAATGATGATCAAAAGGCCCGGCCCCTTGACCGCCTGGAAGCGGCCGAGGAAAAACACCACCCCTCGCTTGTACTCGGGCAGGATGCGGATCGAGGCCGCCAGCAACATGATCAGCAGGACGACCGGAACGAGATAGGAAATCAACATGGCTTGCTCTCCTTCGATGTGTCCGGCGACGGCAGGCGCCGGCGCCGGGAAACGTGCCGGGGCCTCAGGACGCGGCGTCGAGCGGCTCCACCTCCAGGGTCAGGCCATCGACGGCCGTCACGCGCACCGCCTGCCCCCGGCTCAGCGGCCGGGTACTTCGGGCATTCCAGCGCTCCCCCATCAGCCGCACATGGCCCTGTCCCGCGAAATCCTCGAGCGCACTGGCTTCGCTTCCGACGAGCTCCTCCTGGCCGGTACGCGGCGTACGTCGCCGCAGCCCGATAAAGCGGGTCATCACCCACAGCATCAGGCCCGCCGCCAGCAGGGCAATGCCGCCGATCATCGGCAGCGAGATATTCAGGTTGTCCGCGTCCATCAGCATCACCGATCCGATCACGAAGGCGACGATGCCGCCTATCCCGAGAATGCCGAAACTGGGCATCAGTGCCTCGCCCACGATCAGCCCCAGCCCCACCAGGATCAGCGCCAGGCCGGCGTAGTTGACCGGCAGCACCTGGAAGGCAAACAGTGCCAGCAGCAGCGAGATGATGCCGATGGTCCCCGGCACCAGGCTGCCCGGGTTGGACAGCTCGAAGATCAGCCCATAGAAGCCGATGATCATCAGGAAGTAGGCGACGTTGGGATTGGTGATCACGGCCAGCAGCCTGGTGCGCCAGTCCGGATCGAAGCGCTCGACGACCAGATCGGCCGTGGCCAGGGTGCGCTCGCCGTCCTCCATCACCACCGTGCGCCCGTCGATCTGGGTCAGCAGGTCGCCCAGGTCGGTGGCCACCACGTCGGTGACGTTCTGCTCCAGGGCCTCCCGGGCAGTGAGGTTGACCGCCTCGCGCACGGCCTGCTCCGCCCAGTCGGCATTACGGCCATGGCGTTCGGCGAGCGAGCGGATATAGGCCACCGCGTCCTCCAGCACCTTGCGCTCCATGGCCGTCTCGCCACGCCGTCGGTCGTCGCCGCCCTCCTCGCTGGCCTCTCCTTCGCCGCCGGCCGCTGCGTCATCGGCATCGGCCCCGTTGCCGGAATCATCCTCGCTCCCGGTTGCCGGCGCGTCGCTCTCCTCGGCCTCCTGTGCCCGGGCGCCGCCCTCTCCCCCATCGTCGTCATCGCCGAGTCCCGGCAGGCCACCGCCGCCGATCTGCACCGGGGTCGCCGAGCCGAGGTGGGTGGCTGGCGCCATGGCCGCCACATGGCTGGCATAGAGCAGATAGGTCCCCGCGCTGGCCGCCCGGGCCCCCGCCGGCGAGACATAGATGGCCACCGGCACGCTGGAGGTGAGCATGGCGCGGATCATCGAGCGCATCGAGGCATCGAGCCCGCCGGGGGTGTCCATCTCCACCACCACCAGCTCGGCATCACGCTCCTCGGCGAGCTCCAGGCCACGCAGGAAATAGTCGCTGATGGCCGGCCCGATGGCATCGTCGACCGTCATCACCAGGGCGGTACGCTCGTCCTGCTGTGCCTGGACCTGCCAGGCCAGCAGCGCGCCGAGCGCCAGACACAGCAGGCTTGCCAGCATCAGGATGCGACCGGCCATGCCCCTGCGATCTGGATTCGTCATCTCGTGCCCGCCCTTCAGTGCCTGTCCTTGAGAACCTCGTCGGGGAACAGTGGTTCAGTCATTGCCGATATCAGCGTAGGCAGTGGGCCCATGGGCGGCAACAGCCTGCCTGCCTCGAAGGGAAGGAGATGCCCTCCTTGCAGGCCGCCGGGCCCGCCAGCCGGCGGGCCCGGAGGATGGCAGGGGGCTAATGGAAGAGAGAAGAGGAGAGCGCCTTCAGCGCCGCAGGCCGGACTCAGAGGTCATGCGGCTCTCCGGCGACGCGCTTCTGCACCTCCACCATGTAGGCCGCCAGGGAGGTCAGTTCCTCGCTGCCCCACTCGAGCGGCTCGGCCGCCATCGGCGCCACCATGCAGATCTGCACCATCTCGTCGGCGTGCACTTCCGACATCCCGAACTGGTTGGCGGCCATCGCCACCCGATGGGGGAAGGGCCGTTCGAACGTCTCGCTATAGCCCATGTCCTGACCGTCACTGCCGTGGCAGCTCGCGCAGGCAAGGCCATTGCTGCTCAAGGAGGTGTCGTAATAGAGTTCCTCGCCGCGGGCCAGCATCTCCTGGGGATTGTCGCCGGTCTCGCTATAGGCCGGCGAATACCCCTCGGGCCTTGCCACCGCGGCGCTGTCGCCGCCCTCGGCTTCGCCTTCTGCCTCGCCTTCCGCTTGACCTTCTGCCTCGGCCTCGCCCTGGGCGTCGGCCTCGGCTTCGCCCTGCGCCTCGGCGGCCCCCTCTGCGTGGTTGCTGGCCATCATCAGGGACGAACTGGAGGGCGAGGCAAGGTCGGCCACGGCCGCGTCATCGCCTGCGGAGGCGTGAAGGACGGCACCCCCCGCCACCAGGGCGAGCAGCGGGGCCGTGTAGGCCAGTTGCCGATTCAGGCGGCCCAGGAGCTTGCGGCGTTTATCGTCGTGCTGTGACATATTGTTCACCTTCGCGTGTGTCCATCCAGGAGAGTTCCGGAGCCTTCGCTCCCCCGTGTCGCAACAACGGTTCCCCTATGTCGATGACGGTGCCCCAGGCTTACAGACCGCCGAGATGCAACAGGCCATCGGGGAGCTCACCATCACCCCGCCTGTAAGGAACGCCTTGCATCGCACGACCCTCCATCATCGACTGCAACCACATCACCCGAGGAGCGTCATGCCGGATATCGCCGTTCGCCCCGCGTCGCCACAGGCCCGACCGGATCTCTGCCATCCCCTGGCCCTCGCCCTGCGCCACACCGGTCATGACGCGGACATTCAGGCCATGCACCCGATGGCCGATACGGGCCTGGCCCATCACCATGTGTGGCTCAAGCGGGAACAGATCGACTGGGTGGCGCGATTACCCAAGCAGAGCCAGATGCGACTCGACCCCGCCGCCAACCTCGCCTACCAGGCGGCCTGCTTCGAGCGCGCCAGCCAGGGCGGCCATGCCCCCTCCCTGCACGGCATCCTCCCGCCCGGCCCGTCGCTGCCGCGCGGCGGGCTGCTGGTCAGTGCCATCCGGGGGCGCCCGGCGAAGCTCCCGGATGACCTGCCCGACATCGCCGAGGCGCTGGCCAGCTTCCATGCGCTGGATGTGCCCGATGCCGAGGCGCGCCCGCCATTGCGGTCACCCGCCGACCCCTGGACGGCGATGCTCGAGGAGATCAGGGACCAGGCGCGCTTCCTCGACCAGGCCGGGCTGGAGGCGGACGTCCGAGCGCTGATCGAGGCCGAGCTGGCCGCCCTGCCGGAACGCCTGCCTCCCGGGCCTGGCGCCGAGCCGCGATTGATCAGCTTCGATGCCCATCCCGGCAACTTCCTGATCACCGAGTCAGGACGCGCGGTGCTGGTGGACCTGGAGAAGTGCCGCTACGGCCTGGTGGGCTTCGACCTGGCCCACGCCAGCCTCTACACCTCCACCACCTGGGACCTGCAGAGTCGCACCGAACTGCGCCCCACCGAGGTGGCCGCCTTCTATCGTCACTGGATCGCCGCCACGGGCTTCGATGGCGACACCGACACCCTGCTGGCGAGCCGGCGGGCCATGTGGCTCTGGTCGCTGACCTGGTGCGCGAAGTGGCGAGCCAGTAACCTTCGCTCCCGGGACGCCCAGGCCCGCGGCGAGGACTGGTCCGCCGAGCTGAGCGACGATGCCCTGATTGCCCACGTTCGCGACCGGGTCGACCACTACCTTTCGGTGGCCGTGATCGAGCATGTACAGCGGGAATTTCGCACCCTCGTGCAGGCGCTAAACGACTGAGGGCGACAGCCCGATAGCGCACCACCAAGCGCACTTCACCCCGACACAGCCAATCACCCAGAGGAACCCTAGATGCCGATTCGCCTGTTGGCTGCCGCCGCGCCCGTCGCCCTGCTGCTTTCCGGCCCCGCCGCCGCGGCCCCCGATCCAACTAACTGGGAGGCCGTGCTCGACGAGGCGCGCGGCCAGACGGTCTACTGGTATGCCTGGGCCGGTGAGCAGCGCACCAACGACTATATCGACTGGGTCGCCGGACGGGTCGAGGCGCAGTTCGATATCGAACTCACCCACGTCAAGGTCGGCAACACCGCCGAGGCGGTTTCCCGGGTGCTGGCGGAGAAGCAGGCCGGCAACCATGACGACGGCAATGTCGACCTGGTCTGGATCAATGGCGAGAACTTCGCCACCATGAAGGCCAACGACCTGCTGTTCGGTCCCTTCGCCGAGGCACTGCCGAACTTCGCGCTCACCTACCCCGAGCACAACCCCGAAGTGGTCACCGACTTCACCCTGCCCACGGAGGGGTACGAGTCCCCCTGGGGCCGGGCACAGATCACCTTCTACTATGATAGCCATGAGCTCCGCGAGGACAGCGACGAGGTCGCGGCGCCCCCGCAGGATATTCCGGCCCTGCTGGAATGGGCCGAGGCCAACCCCGGGCGCTTCACCTACCCGAGGATCCCCGACTTCACCGGCAGCACCTTCCTCAAGCAGGCCCTGATCGCGCTGACCGATGAGGACGAGGCACTCTATGCGCCGGTCGAGGAGAGCGACTTCGCGGCCGTCACTGCCCCGCTGTGGGACTACCTGGATGCGCTCCACCCCCACCTGTGGCGCAGTGGTCGGCAGTTCCCCGCGACCGGGCCCGAGATGCGCAGCCTGATGGGCAACGGCGAACTGGCGCTAGCCTTCACCTTCACGCCCTCGGAGCCGGCGGCGGCGGTCGCCGACTTCGAACTGCCGGAAAGCACCCGCAGCTATGTGCCCCAGGGCGGCACCCTGGGCAACGTGCACTTCGTGGCCATTCCCTACAACTCGCCCCACAAGGCCGGCGCCATGGTGGTCGCCGACTTCCTGCTCTCGCCGGAGGCCCAGGCACACAAGCAGGACCTCGCCGTCTGGGGGGATCACACCGTGCTCGATGTGGCCCGCCTCGATGACGACACCCGGGCCCTGTTCGCCCTGGACGAGAGCAACCCGGCGATGCTACCCCCAGACGCCCTGCAGCAGACCCTGCCCGAGCCGCACCCCAGCTGGATGACGGCCCTGCAGGATGCCTGGCAGGCCCGCTATATCGGCAACTGATGGCGAGGCACCGCGACCCGACCGCTCCCGCGACGAGGCCCGCTCGATGATGCTGCGCCTGGCGCCCGTGCTGCTCGTCGCGCTGCTGGTCGCCCCGATCCTTGCCGGCCTGGGCATGGCCCTGCTGCCGGCCTTCGGCTACCTGCCGGCCCTGGGCGGGGATAGCCTGACGCTCGCCCCCTGGCGGGCCCTGTTCGCCGAACCCGGCATCTGGCGCTCGGCCGCCATCAGCCTCGCCAGCGGATTGCTCGCTACCGCCATCTCGCTGGCGGTGGTCTTGCTCTACCTGGCCGCCACCACCGGCAGCCGGCTCGACCGCTGGATCCGGCGGCTGGTCTCGCCGCTGCTTTCCATTCCCCATGCCGCCGCGGCCTTCGGCCTGGCCTTCCTGATAGCCCCCTCTGGGCTGGTCGCGCGACTCGCCTCGCCAGGGCTGACCGGCTGGGAGCGTCCACCGGACCTGCTGATCGTCCAGGATCCCTGGGGGCTCTCGCTGATCGCGGGGCTGGTGATCAAGGAGATTCCCTTCCTGCTGCTGATGAGCCTGGCGGCCCTGCCCCAGCTTGACCCCGAACGGCGCGTCGCCATGGCGCGCTCGCTGGGCTACCGCCCGACCCTGGCCTGGTGGAAGGTGGTCGCGCCGTCGCTCTATCCGCTGATCCGCCTGCCGGTCTACGCGGTGGTCGCCTACGCCTCCTCGGTGGTGGATGTGGCGATGATCCTCGGCCCCACCCTGCCGCCCACGCTTGCCGTGTCGATCCTAGGCTGGTTCAGCGACCCCGACCTCGACAAACGCTTCCTGGCCTCGGCCGGGGCGATCCTGCAGCTCGGCGTCACCGCCGCGGCGCTGGCTATCTGGTGGGGACTGGAGCGTGTCGCCAGCCGGCTGATGGGCCTCTGGATCGAACGCGGCGGACGGCGTCGGGGCGAGGCCGGCCTGCATGTCGCCGGCAAGCTGTGGATCCTGCTGGCCACGGTGATCGCCTTCGTCGGCATCGCCGGCCTGGCGATCCACTCCGTGGCCGGCTTCTGGCGCTTCCCGGACGCCCTGCCGGGAAGTTTCACCGCCGCCCACTGGGCCCGGGTCCTGCCCTCGCTTGCCGGGCCGGTCGCCTCGACGGCGCTGATCGCCCTTTGCGCGACGCTGCTCGCCATGGTCCTGGCCCTGGCGGCACTGGAAAACGAGCAGCGCAGTGGCCGACACCCCTCGCGGGCCCTGTGGCTGCTCTACCTGCCGCTGATCGTCCCGCAGATCGCCTTCCTGTTCGGCCTGGCGGTGGTGATGGAGCAGCTCGGCACCCGACCGACCCATGCGCTGGTCGCCTTCGGCCACCTGCTGTTCGTGCTGCCCTACGTCTTCCTCTCGCTCTCCGAGGCCTACCGGCGCTTCGACCCGCGCTGGTCGCAGCTGGCGCTGACGCTGGGCGCCTCGTGCAACGGAACCTTCTGGCGAGTACGCCTGCCGATGCTGCTGGCGCCGATCCTCACCGCCCTGGCCGTGGGGCTGGCAGTCAGCATCGGCCAGTACCTGCCCACCCAGCTGCTGGGGGGAGGACGCCTGACCACCGTCACCACCGAGGCCGTCTCGCTGGCCGCCGGTGCCAATCGCCGGGTGATCGGTGTCTGGGCGTTGGTCCAGGCCTGCCTGCCACTGGCGGGTTTCATCCTCGCCGTCGGCCTGCCCAGGTTGCTATGGTCGCGGCGACGCGGCATGCAGGGAGCCCCATGAACGCCACCCATCGACTCGAACTTCATGACATCTGCATCCGGCTGGGCGACCAGGTCCTGGTGGAGCTCGAGGCCGGGATCGGCCCCGGTGAGGTCCTCACCGTCATGGGGCCCTCCGGCTCGGGCAAGTCGACCCTGCTCGCCTATCTCGCCGGCTTCCTGGCCCCCGAGTTCCGGGCCAGCGGCCAGGTACTGCTCGACGGCCACGACATCGGCGGCCTGCCGGCCGAGCGCCGCGGCATCGGCCTGCTGTTCCAGGACCCGCTGCTCTTCCCCCACCTCTCGGTGGGTGGCAACCTGCGCTTCGGCATGCCCGGGGCCAGCGCCGACAAGGCCGCACGGGTCGAGCAGGCCCTGGCAACCATCGGCCTCGCCGGCTTCGGCGACCGGGACCCGGCCACCCTCTCCGGCGGCCAGAAGGCCCGGGTGGCGCTGATGCGCCTGCTGCTGTCGGCCCCCTGTGCGGTCCTACTCGACGAACCCTTCTCGAAGCTCGACACCCACCTGCGTCACGAGATGCGCCGGCTGGTGTTCGACCGCCTGCGCGAGGCCGGCCTCCCCAGCCTGCTGGTGACCCACGACGCCGAGGACGCCGAGGATGCCGGTGGGCGAGTGATCGAACTGTCCCACTGACATCAGGCCTGACCATGTCGCCTCGGTGCGGAAAGCCTTACAGTCGTGGCATCCCCCTGTAAGGCCACGAGAAGCGTCACGATCCAGATGTCACTGCATCGATCCGGCATCAGGAGGACCGTCGGCATGCCGCAAACGCCGAGGCTCAGCATCATCATCCCGACCCTGGATGAAGCGGCCACCATCGAGAAGTTGCTGACCGGTCTGACGCCATGGGAAGCCGACGGCGTCGAGATACTGGTCGTGGACGGGGGCAGCCTCGATGATACGCTGGCCCGGGCTCGCCCCCTGGCATCAACGGCGATCGTCAGCGAGCCCGGCCGGGCCCGTCAGATGAACGCCGGGGCGGGTATGGCCCGCGGACGACACTTGCTGTTCCTGCACGCCGATACGCGACTCCCGCGAGACGCTGATCGGTTGATTGCTTCGGCCCTCTCGAGTGAACACTGCTGGGGGCGCTTCGATGTCCGTCTGGAGGGGCGTCATCCGCTGCTGCCGGTCATCGCTGGCGCCATGAACCTGCGCTCGCGACTGACGGGCATCGCCACCGGCGACCAGGGGCTGTTCATGACCCGGGAGGCCTTCGACGCCGCGGGCGGCTTTCCGGACCAGCCGCTGATGGAGGACATCGAGATGTCGCGGCGACTCAAGCGGCAATCGCCACCGGCCTGTTTGACGGAGAAGGTGACCAGCAGTGGCAGGCGCTGGGACCGACAGGGCGCCTGGACCACCATCCGCCTGATGTGGCGATTGCGCTGGCGCTACTGGCGCGGCGCGTCGGCGGATGTCCTGGCCCGGGAGTATCGCCATGTCCGCTGACGCTCACGGGGCCTTTCCCCTGGCGATTCTCGCCAAGGCACCGATTCCCGGGCAGGTGAAGACGCGCCTGATGCCGGCCCTGGGTGCCGAGGCGGCCTGCCGGCTTCACGAGCGACTGCTGCGCCATGCGGTGGCGACGGCCCTCGCGGCGACCTCGCCGCAGCGCATCACCCTGTGGACGGCACTGGATCATGACCATCCACTGTTCCAGGAACTGGCCGACCGGCATGGCATCAGGCTTCGCCCCCAGCCAGAGGGCGACCTGGGAGAGCGCATGTACCAGGCCCTGCTGGCCATGGACACGCCGGGAGTGCTGATCGGCAGCGACTGCCCGGCGCTCACCCCTGCGCTGCTCATGCACTGCCAGGCTGCCCTGACGGACGCCGATGCCGTCTTCCTGCCGGTGGAGGATGGCGGCTATGCACTGGTCGGGGTCCGACAAGCCGACCGCCGCCTCTTCGCGGCCATCGACTGGGGCACGAACCGCGTCATGGCACAGACGGGCGATCGCGTCGACGAGCTGGGCTGGCGGCTGGCCTGCCCCGCCCGACTCTGGGATGTGGACAGGCCCGAGGACCTGGATCGGCTGGCGAAGCATTCCGACCTGATCACGGTGCCGGGAGGCCGTTAACGATGACCGGGCACGCGAGGCATCATCACATAGGTGTGGTAATCAGCCTGAATATCAACATGTCGCCCTCCACATCAATGGCAGAACTACTCCTGATACAGGCAATAAAGCACATCAATCATTCAAGGAATACAGGGCCTTTATTGTCAACCTCATCCTGAAAACCTTGCATCATGAACCCAAAAGATTCACAAGGATAATCCGCAGAAAGGCTGGCGAAAGTGATGCCAGCCTTCCTCCCGGAAACCTTGCGAACCCTGTAAGGATAGCCTGGCCTGCACGACTCACTCGGGAGCACCTGACTCCTGGCTGACACCAGCTGCTAGACTTTGCATGAATCCGGACCAGCCATCAGGACAGGGAAGGAAGGACGCATCGATGAACGAGAATGAAGACAGGCTACAGCGACTCACGGCTGTCAGGCCACGCCTGATCTCCTTCGCCCTCATGCACCTGCGTGATCGAAGCCAGGCCGAGGATGTCGTACAGGAGGCAATGATGTCCGCCATCGAAAAGAATGAAAGCTTCGCCAGACGATCCGGTTACGAGACCTGGGTCTTCGGCATCCTCAAGTACAAGATCCTCGACGCCATGCGCATGCAGAAACGCCATGGACGCTGGCAGCCCCTCGAGGATGAGGACGATGACGACGCCATCGACCGGCAATTCCAGCAGAACGGCCGCTGGCAGCAGAGTACCCGCCCTTCCAGCTGGGGGGAGCCCGAGGCAGCTTTCGAGACCGAGCACTTCTGGCAGGTCTTCGATGCCTGCATGATCGCCCTGCCGGAAAACGCTGCCAGGGTATTTTCCCTGCGCGAGCTGATGGGGCTCTCCACCGACGATATCTGCAAGGAGCTGGACATAAAGGAGAACAACTGCTGGGTGATACTGCATCGCGCCCGGCTGCGACTCAGGGCCTGCATCGAGAAGGGCTGGCTGAAGGAGGAAACGATATGATGATGTGCAAGGAAGCGACCCGCCTGATGTCACTCAAGCAGGACCGCCCTCTTACCTTCCAGGAAAGGGTTTCCCTGAGGTTGCATCTCTCCATGTGCGGCGCCTGCCGGGAGTGCGACAGACAGTTCACGCTGCTTCATGAGGCCGGCAGGCGATTCGGCCCGGAGCATGACTCCGAGCAGGACGATGACGGGCACTGAAGGCCCGTCGATCGTTCACGGCTATTGATCTCACTGGCCTGCGGCAGTGCTTGCCACGCCCTCCAGTACACCGGCGACCTTGTCCAGAGGCAGGTCGCACTCCTCCAGGGAGTGGCGCTCGGCCAGGTAGTGTGGCGAATTCCACTCCAGCCTGACGCCTTCGTCCGTCTCCCGCACCACCATCTTCTGGGGCAGGTCCAGCGCCATGCTTCCCTGGCACTGCATCATCGGCGTACCCACCTGCGGATTACCGAAGATGAAGGTACGAGTCGCCGGCAACGAGAGCCCCACGCCCTCCGCATTGGCGGTGTGATCGACAACGGTCATCAGGGTCAGTCCCTTGTCCTCGATGGCCTCACGAAGCCGCTCCTCGACGCGATCGATATCATCGCTCGACTGCAGGTGCATCACCCCGTGCTCTTCCGCCTGTACCGCCAGCGGCATAGCCACGAACATGGCCATGGCCGTCCAGACCAGCGTCTTGCGCATGGTATCTCCTCACTTTCAGTAAATGTCCTGTCAGGATGGCCAAGCCCCCCGCACAAGGCAAGAAGCCCGGGCCTGAAGGATCAGGTCCGGGGTAGGTCGTTTGTTGGCAAAGGATCAGTTCCACCAGTAGCGCAGGACTTATCGTGTCAGTTTCTCTTCGTCATCGACCTCGCGATGCCGCCTTTCTCCCTGTTGGCTCACCTCTCTGCTGCGCCGCTTTTCGATGGAGTTATCAGCCTGAATGGACGCGCTTGCACTTTTCTCTTGCAGCGCCTGACGACGCTTCTCCTGATACTCGGAATCCATCGCCATCAAAGATCCTGCACTCAGAATCAGGGTCATCATGGCCAGTGTTACGGTTCGAATCTTCATGGCCACACCTCGTGGCTATCGGCTGATATAAGACCTTCAATCAGGCCTTGAGTCTTGATACATCCAGGGCCATTTTCCTTACGAACTACTCGGCGAAAAATGAGTCTCACCTTCGCAATTAATGGAGTGATCTACCCGATGATGCGACCCCTTTCCCCCTGGAGCCTGATGGCGCTGATGACCCTGGCGTCAGGATCTGTCATCGCAGCAGATGACTTGACGTTCTCACCGGATGATATCCTTTCCTGGCCAACACGCAGCTTCGAGGGCGAGACCGAGTACCGGTTCATCGAACGGGATGGCACGCGACTCCTCCAGGCCAGCGCCCGGCAACAGGCCTCGGCGAAATATCTGGAGCGCAAGATCGACCTTCGCGAAATGCCCTACCTGCACTGGTGCTGGCAGGTATCGCGCATTCATGAGGGTCTCGACGAGACACGAAAGTCGGGCGACGATTACCCGGCCAGGGTCTATGTGGCCCGCAAGACGGGGCTGCTGCCCTGGCAGGTCGAGTCGGTGAACTATGTGTGGGCCTCGAGTCAGCCTGCCGGCACGGACTGGCCCAATGCCTTTACCTCACGCGCCCAGCTGCTGGCCCTGCAGAGTGGTGAGACGCGCGTGGGCGAATGGGTGGCGGAGGTGCGGGATGTCCGCGAGGACTATCAGCGACTCTTCGGGAAACGCCCGGACCACATCGATGGCCTCGCCCTGATGAGCGACGGCGACAATGCCGGGGTGGATGCCACGGCCTGGTTCACGCATCTGGCATTTTCCGCGAGTCCCGAACCGCCCGACTGTCCCTGAAAACGCCTGGAGTAGGACTTCTCAGGTAATGAGCCGATCAGCGTAGCGCCGGGTCACTACCCCGATTCCTCGGTGGCACGCTTGGCAATGGCAGCGAAGAGGGTGTCGAGTTCGCGGCCCACCGTTTCCAGTTCCTCTCCGGCCGCGTCCACGTAGGGTTCGAGAAGATGAGTCGGCGTCTTCCAGGAGAGCGTGGCGCTGCCGTCGTCGTTTTCGGTGACATAGAAGCGCATGGGGGCCTCGATCATCGCCGGGACGCTCAGCCGCAGGATCCGAACCGCATAGTCGTTGCGAAACACGCCGACGACCCGGTTGCCGGGGATGGTGACCCCGCGGTTCGCGGCGGCCTCGGTGGGCCCCGCCTCGGTGACCACGAACATGCCCTCGGCCTCGACAGCCTCCCGCAGGTCCTCAAGCAGTTCGTCGTAGGCAAGCGAGGTGGGCGTGACCTGCCAGCCCTGGTCGGGCCAACGGGGTTCGGCGCTCACGGGGGCCGCCACGATCAGCACCAGCAGCCAGCTCGCCAGTATCACGCGCTTCATCAGGCACTCCTCCGCGAGAGTGGCGCCTGCTCCTCGGGTGCCCGCTGCCAGTGGCGAAGCGTGGAGGGATGCACCCCGAACGACTCGGGCAGGTGGATACCCGACTGCTCGGCCAGGAGGGCGATGATCGCCATGTGGTGAATGCTGTGGCTGGTGAGGAAGGCAAGTTCGCGATTCAGGCTCGACGTCAGGGAGAGCCTCTCGTCGTCCAGGGGATAGGCCAGGGTCAGCGCGGCCGACCACGGCTCGCCGTCCAGCGCCGACAGCCTTGATTCGATGCCGGCCAGATGGCTTGCGGCTTGCTGCGGCCATTGCTCGAGGGCCTCGTCGCGTCGGCGCTGTTCGTAGTCGATGACCTCCTCTCCTCGATCGAGGCCGTCGAGGAGGGCATCGTAATGATCGATGATGTGACGCACATGCTTGCCCAGGGTGTGGCGTCCGTGCTCGCCGAACGCCTGTCGATAACGCTCAGGGGCGAGGGCCACGACCATGCGCCTCAGCTGGGCAAGGGTCAGCAGGTTCTCCTCGACGAGATGCGCCGTGTCGGGAGACGGCCGGGAGTGACATGATGTCATGACGGGTGTCCTGTGAGTTCCACTTTGGGTTACGTCAGGGGATCGCCGTGAAGCGACAGAGGGAAGAGGCCAGGCCGCCACCGTGGTGACGGACCTGGTCTCCCGCTGAGGGGGAAGGAAGGGCTCACCCCTCCCCTTCGCCCTCGCCTTCTGCTTCGCCCTCGCCTTCTGCTTCGCCCTCGCCTTTTGCTTCGCGTTCCGCTTCGCCCTCGGCCTGACCTTCGGCCTCGGCGCCACCCTCGGCGTGGGCCTCGGCAAGCATCAGGGGAGCCTCCTGGCCATTGGTATAGCTCAGCTCGGGGGATGTCTCGCCAGCCACGGCCTGGAAGGCCGCTCCGCTGGCGACCAGGGCGAGTGCCGGTGCCGTGTAGCCCAGCTGACGGCTGAGGCGACTCAGCAGGCTACGGCGCTTCTCATCTTGCAGTGTCATGATCATGACCTCCTTGATACAGGGTGGGCGACATGCCAGGCATGTCGTCTTGCCGTGACGCCGGCCCGTGGCCGGCTTCTTCAACGGCGATGCCGGAGGCATCACCGGTTGCTCATGCCCCTGTCACCCCCTCGCCATGGCGGGAGGGTTGACCGAAGGGGCGATGTCTATCCGGGTGACCAGCCATTTGGCCAGTGACGCGACATCCGGCGCCCCTGGCCCTGACCTCAACGCGCACACGGCCAGGGTGGAGAGCCAGTCGCCCAGCACCGTCACGCTCTGGGCATCCAGCGCCTGGCCATCCACGGTCAGGCAGTTCGGCAGCAGGGCGCCAAGCGCCTCCAGCATGGCGACCGGGGCGAGGGCCTGGTCGGCAGACGCCTCGGCCGGCAGCAGCACGCCACGAAGGGCCACGCTGTAGGGCAACCCGCTCGGGGTCACGCCGGCGACACCCGGCAACGGGAAGTCCAGGGGTTCGGCGATGCTCGGATCGGAGAGGTCCAGCCGTACGCCGCGGGTCAGCACGCCACCCGAGGCTTCCACCAGCCGCTGCAGCATGAGGCGGCTCTCCTCCTCGTCGGGGAGCAGGCAGAGCACCCCGTTACCCTGTGGCGTGAGCAGCAGGGCCGCGTCGATCACCGGATGCTCAGGCATCGCGGCCTGGCGAACCAGGTGCGCCGTCAATACCGGGCCCAGTTGTGCCAGCGTCAACCGTGATGCCAGCAGTTGGTCATCGGTGGCCAGGGCATAGCCGACGGCATCGCGCAGTACCGCCAGCCGCGGCAGCCGACTCGCCGCCTCGGCGTCCAGCGGCGAGAGCCGCTCGCCGAACCATGTCGTCAACCGCGCCATGGCGGGGCCGCTGCCCACGTCCAGGGCCCGGTGACGGCCGTCCAGGCTGAGCCTCATGGCCCGCCCCGACGACGGCACTGGCATCGTCCGTTCAGGAATCTCGCGCGCTTCCTGCGACGCTGCCGGTGCGACGCCCTGCTGGCGGAGCAGGCCGGCACGGCACCAGTCATGCAGGGTGTTCCACACATCGCGCCGCAGCGCCGAGCTCTCTTCCGGTGCGCCCGCCTCGCTGGTGGCCCGCGCCAGCTCATCGGCGATGGCATCGGGGTCCAGCCCCTCGGTCGCCAGCAGCCAGGTCAGGGCCGCCGTGTCGTTGGGCCGGTAGTAGTGACCGCTACGCGTGTCATAGAGGGCGAGGCGCTCCTCGTCGACCAGCTCCGCCACGTGGCGCCGCTGCAGTCGCAGGGGCGGCAGGGTGCGCCCCGTCAGGGCCTCGGCCAGCCGCAGGTCGGCCGGGGTGGGTAGCGTGAAATAGGGCAGGTAGCGCTCGGGGTCGGCGGCCGGCAGCAGCCGCAGGAAGCCGCCGGCACGGGCCTGTTCGGCCTGGGCCTCGGCGACCAGCTGCGCGGTGGCGTCCGGCTCCTGAGCGCTGGTGCCGGCCTCGGACAGGGCCTGTCCGGGGAGATCGACCAGCGCGACCATGTCCTGCACCAACCCGCCCTTGACGGCCTCCTCGACGCGCCCTCCCGTCTCCGGGGCGGCACAGATGCCCAGCGACGGGCTGAGGTTGCACTCCAGGATCCACGGCTTGAGGGTGTCGTCCACCAGGCAGTCGAGCCCCAGCAGCTCGTAGCAGCCGCGCGGGTCGGCACCGGCCTCGGCCGTGCGGTGTCTCATGGCATCCACTGCGGAGATCGTGGTCAGGGCCACCAGGTCCTCGATGCGCGCGAAGAGGGCCTCGTCGTCGTGTCCCTGATCTCTCAACCAGGCCCGGTATCGCTCCAGGTCGATGAACTCCACCGGCAACTCAGCGCGGCTGTTCAGGGCGTTGATGTCCGGGTTGGTCAGCTGGCTGTAGGGATTGTCGGCATCCTCGGGATCCCAGGGCTCGGAGGCCAGCTTGGCGAAGCCCTGGCGGTAGAGGTAGACGCGCAGCGGCGCAAGCGAGGTGAACAGCACATAGAGCCGCAGGACATACTTGTGGCCGCGGATGGTATGGGGATTGGCCAGATACTCCTGGACCAGCCAGTCCTGCGCGAGGGGCGCCTCGGCGACATCCCTGAGCACCCGCACTCCCTTGCCCTTGGAGGCATTGGTGGGCTTGAGGATCCAGCGCTGGCCAGGGTCGGCCTGGGCGGCCTCCTGCAGCGCGTGGTAGTCACCGGGCATCACGTAGGCTCGGGGAAAGAACGCCAGCCGCCGGGCAAGCTCGTGGTCGGCCCCATGGCTCTCCCGGATGCGCTCGCGAAGGGTGGCAAGGCTGTCATGGAGCCGGCTCTTGACGGTGAGCGCCGCATTGCCCGGGAAGTGGTTCATCTTGCGCCTCGGCGAGACCCGCCGGAACTGCGCGGCATCCGGCATGCCGGTGATCCAGCCGGCGTCCCAGTCATGCTCGTCGCCGAGCTGCCAGCCCAATGGCTCCAGGGCCTCGCGGAAGAACCGGTCCTGCTCGGCGGCCCGCTTGCCGCCCAGCCAGAAGCGCCTTGTCGGCGAATGCTGCTCCGTCATGCTCGGGATCTCCTGTCGGCCATGGTGATCGTCATGATGTCGATCATGGTATCTGGTTGCTCTGTCGACGCCGCGACACGCTCCTTACAGCGATAGCAATCGGAACCCGATCTGTCGCGCCTTGAATTATGGAACGATCGGTACTAAATTGACCGGCATGACACGAGGACGCCCCATCGCATACAGCCCGGACGAGGCTGCCAACGCCGCCATGCAGGTCTTCTGGGCACGAGGCTACGAGAGCGCCTCGACCCGGGACCTGCTCGAGGCCATGCGCCTCTCGCGCAGCAGCCTCTACCAGGCCTTCGGCAACAAGGAGCAGCTCTTCCTCGAAGCCCTGAGACGCTATCGGGAGTCCCTGCTGGGCCGTCTGGAGCGTCGACTGGAGGCAGCACCCTCGGCCATGGCCTTCCTCGAGACGCTGTTCCGCGAGACGGCACAGGAAGCCGGCAGCGACCGCGCCGCCCTGGGGTGCCTGATCTTCAATTCCGCCAGCGAACTCGGCCAGCAGGATGGCCTGCCCTCGCAGCATGCCCGCCAGAGCATCGCCGCGATCGCGGCCCTGTTCCGGCAGGCGGTGACGCGGGCCCAGGCGGAGGACGACATCGCCCCGGACCGGGATGCCGCCGCCCTGGCCAGCTACCTGACGATGGGCATGGCCGGTCTCAGGACCCTCTTGAAGAGCGGCGCGGACGCCGAGCAGGCCGGCCAGGCGGTAGAGCTGCTCCTGGACGGCCTGCGGCGTTGACGACGCCTTTTTCTCGCCATTTTTGGAACGATCGATACATAAATGGCACCACGGCAGTACCCAGACGACAAAGGAGGCACACCCCATGTCCGCCGACTATCGGATGCAACTCCCGCCCCAGACCCTCGACAACGCCGATGCCAAGGCGAGGCCGCTGCTCGAGCAGGCCAACGCCAAGCTGGGCTTCGTGCCCAACATGTACGCGGGCATGGCCAAGGCACCGGGCGTACTGGACACCTACCTGCACGGCTACGAGCTGTTCCGCGAGGACTCCGGCTTCGCGCCGCCCGAGCAGGAGGTGGTCTTCCTGACCATCAGCCGCCTCAACGGCTGCGGCTACTGCATGTCCGCCCACAGCATGCTGGGTGAGAAGATGTCCCAGGTCCCGGCCGACGTGCTGGAGGCGATCCGCGACGACCAGCCGATTCCCGACGCGCGCCTGGCGGCCCTCGCCGAGTTCACCAAGGTGATGTTCGAGACCCGGGGCATGCCCGGCGAAGCGGACGTCAAGGCGTTTCTGGATGCCGGCTTCGAGGAGCAGCAGGTGCTGCAGATCGTGCTGGCCCTGGCGGTCAAGACGCTCTCCAACTATTCCAACCACGTCAATCATCCCGAACTCGACGAGGCCTTCGCCGGCCATGCCTGGAAGGGCTGAGCGTATTCCCCCTCGCATCGGCGCCGGAGATAATGGCGCCGTTTTTTATTCTATAATGGAATAATGTGGTCAGAAAGCATTCTTGCCGCCAGATTGCCCTGCCGGGAGGGCACGCCTAGCATCGTGTCATCCCTGATGATGGAGGACGCCCCATGAAACGTACCCTGCTAGTGGCCGCCGGCACCCTGGCCCTGGCCGGCCCGGCCCATGCTCTGCACCCCGCTCCGCTGGTCGACGCCGCCTGGCTCGATAGCAAGCTTGGCAGCGACGACCTGGTCGTGCTGGACGTGCGCTCCGCCATCGATGACGGCGGCGACCGGGAGAGCTTCGAGGCGGCGCGCATCCCCGGCAGCCGCTACAGCAGCTACACCGAGGCCGGCTGGCGCGAGGAGCGCGACGGGGTCGCCGGCCTGATGCCCGCGGTGGATGACCTCGAGGCACTCATCGGCGACCTGGGCATCGACAACGACGATACGGTGGTCGTGGTCCCGGCCGGCACCGGGCCCACCGACTTCGGCAGTGCCGCCCGCGTCTACTGGACCTTCAAGGCCCTCGGCCATGACGAGGTGACGATCCTCAACGGCGGCTTCGCCGGCTGGGAGCAGCAGGGCTTCGAGACCGCCAGCGGCACGGCGAGCGACCCCGATGCGGCCGACTTCTCGGCCACGATGCAGGAACAGCTGCTGGCCACCACCGAGGAGGTGGAAGCGGCCCGCGAGGCCGACGAGACGACGCTGGTGGATGCCCGTCCGCCGGCCTTCTACAGAGGCGAGACCCAGTCACCCGCCGCTCGCGTGCCGGGAACCATCCCCGGCTCGGTGAACCTGCCCCACGATGGCAGCCTCGAGGCGCGCGACGGGGCCTACTACCTGCAGCCGGACTCGCTGAAGGCCCGCATCGACGAGCTCGGGCTCGACCAGGAGGCGCCCGCCGTGGCCTTCTGCAATACCGGCCACTGGGCCGCCAGCGGCTGGTTCCAGCTTAGCGAGATCGGTGGGCTCAAGAACACCACCATGTACGATGGCTCCATGGCCGCCTGGACCCGGGACGACGACCGTCCCGTCCATCTGGCCGAGCGGGGCACCGTCAGCGTCGGCGAGCTGGCCGAGTAGCCTCGCCGCCTGAAGGTCCCCCACAAACCGCCCCGCGGTCGATCACCGGCCGCGGGGCGCTTGCCATCCTGCCGGTGGCTCTAGCCGAGTCGCTCGGCCAGGGCATCGAGGTCGGCGACCGTGATGTCCGGCTCGATTCCCCAGGGATCGAAGGGCGCATCGGGAATACGGCGCACCCAGGCGGCATGCAGGCCGGCATGGCGGGCGCCGATGACGTCGAAGGGGTTGCTGGAGATCAGCCAGGTGTCGCCGGGCTCGCTCTCCAGCCGATAGCGCAGATGGGCATAGACCGCCGGGTCGGGCTTGAAGCGCTTGACCTCGTCGACGCTGACCACCGTCTCGAAGCGCTCGCGGATCCCGGCCTGGGTCAGCAGCCCCTCGACCGCCTCACGGCTGCCGTTGGAGAAGGCCACGCAGCGCACCCCCGCCTCGGCGAGGCGCTCCAGGGCGGCCGAGGCCTCGGGAAAGGCCGGCAGCCGGGCGTAGACGCCCATCAGGTGGTCCTTGTCGGTCTCCGAGAAGCGCGTCTGCAGGGCACGGTCGGTGAACTCCAGCGCCTCGCGGGTGCAGTGGGAGAAGTCCGCGTAGGCCCCCATCAGGCCGCGACGGAAGCTGTACTCCAGCTGCTTGTCGCGCCAGCGCCGCGAGAACTCCGGGGCCAGGTCCGAACGGTCCTGCCCGGCGAGGCGCTGCTCGAGCTCGGCGACCACGCCATGGGTGTCGATCAGGGTTCCGTAGACATCGAAGGCGAGTACCTTGGCCATCCCCTTGCTCCTTCCATTTGTGAGAGTTCCCAGCCTGCGCCAAGCGCCCCGCCGCGACAAGTCGACCTGCGGCGGAAGGCCTCAGCCGGAGAGGAGCCTCGACAGGGCGAAGTCGGCGATGGCGGTATCCTGCACACCGGTGCCGGTGAGGTCGCACACCGTCAGCGTGTCGTCCGTCAGGCGCAGGCGCTGTCCCTCGGCGATCACCCGGCCCAGTTCGTGGACCTTGAAGGGCACTTCCCCGCCCTCGAAGACCTTGAGCTCACCGTTGCCCTCGCTCTGGGCACGGGTATCGCAGACGAAGGCGTCGGCGCGGGTCAGCACCGAGGCATCCAGTTCGCGCTTCTCCGGGCTGTCCGAGCCCATGGCGGTGACATGCACGCCCGCGGGCAGGTCCCGGGCATGCAGCAGCGGCGTGCGTGACGGGGTGGCGCTGACGATGATGTCCGCCGCGGCACAGGCCTCGGCGATGTCGTCGTGGACGTTCACCGTCAGTCCCGTGGCGCGCATCCGCTCGGCGTAGGCCTCCGCCGCTTCGCGACGGCGTGCCCAGACGTCCAGGGTATCGAGGTCGCGCACCAGGCGCAGCGCCTGCACTTGGCGCTCGGCCTGCTCGCCGGCGCCGAGTACCGTCACCCGGCGGCTGGTCTCCCGCGACAGGTGCCTGGCGGCGATGGCGCCGGCCAGTGCCGTGCGCACCTGGGTGAGATACCCCTCGTCGAAGAGCACGGCCTCCACCTGCCCGGTCCTGGCCGAGAACACCAGCATCAGGCCGTTGAGGCTCGGCAACCCCAGCGCCGGATTGTCGAAGAAGCCGGAGCTGACCTTGATGGCGAAGCGCTCGGCGCCGCGGACATGGGCCGTCTTGACGTCCACCTCGCCATTGGCCTCCTCGATGGCCATGGAGAGGATGGGCGGCTGCACGACCTCGCCACGCCCCAGGGCGGCGAACCCCGCCTCCACGGCGGAAAGTGCCGCCGGGTCGATGCCGACGGCCCCTTCGATGGCCTCGCGATGGTAGAGCTGCATGGGGAACCTCCAGGAGCGGGTGGCAAGTGGCAAGTGGCAAGTGGCAAGTGGCAAGTGGCAAGTGGCAAGTGGCAAGTGGCAAGTGGCGCAGGGTGTTCTATCCCTTCCTACTTTCTACTTTTTACTTGCCCGTTATCGTCCCGCCAGGGCGCGCGCCCGATCAAGGGTCGAGAGCGAGACCGCGTTGCCGGAGAGAATCAGCGCCACGCGCTGGCCGCGCACGTCCAGGCCATGCTCCGCGATGGCCGCCAGCCCCACGGCGGCGGCGCCCTCCACCAGGCGCTTCTCCTCCTCGAGGAGTTCGACCATGGCCGCGGCGATGGCGCGCTCGGAGACCTGGAGATGGTCGTCCATCACCTCGCGCACCAGACGGAGGGTGCAGCGGTTGTCGCGCCCGATGCCGCCGCCCAGGGAGTCGCCCAGGCTCTCGACCTCCTCCACCGCCACGGGATGGCCTGCCTTGAGGCTCTCCCACATGGCCGCGCCAAGGGACAGGCTCACCCCGGTGACCCGGCAGGCGGGCCGAATCGCCTTCACGGCCGCGCCGATGCCACCCAGCAGGCCGCCGCCGGAGAGCCCGACGATGACCCGGTCCAGGCCCGGACAGTCCTCCATGAGTTCGAGGCCGATGGTGCCCTGCCCGGCCACGACCCGCGGGTCGTCGAAGGGCGGGATCAGGGTCATGCCGCGCTCGCTCACCAGTCGCTCGACCTCGGAAAACGCCTCGTCCTGGCTGGCGCCGACGCGCCTCGCCTCGGCGCCCAGCGCCTCGATGGCGGCCACCTTGTTGGCCGGCACCAGCCGCGACAGGCAGATCACCGCCGGCACGCCCAGCCGGGCGGCGGCGTGCGCCACCGCCCGGCCGTGGTTGCCGGTGGACGCCGTCACCACCCCGGCCGCCAGTGCCTCGCGGCCGCGGCCCTCGATCAAGGCGGCGAGCATGTTGACCGCGCCACGCAGCTTGAAGGCGCCGGTGGGCTGGCAGGTCTCGAGCTTGAGCAGGATGTCGGCATCGAAGCGCGCCGAGAGGGCCGCCGAGCGCACCAGTGGCGTGCGCACCACCTCGTCGGCGATGCGCCGGCGTGCCTGGTAGAGCGCCTCCAGGGAGACACCGTGATCGTGCATCCTCTCCTCCACGCCAACGGCGTCGCCGCGGGATGGCCCGCGGCGACGCTCAGGGGTTACGGCCTCCCGAAGGACCAGGGTCGGACCGGGGCGTCAGGCCACCGTGTCCGCCACCGCCTTGACAGCTCCCTCGCGGACCAACTCGTCGAGCACCGCGTCCACGGCGCGGCGGGCCCGGGCGACGATCTCGTCGACCTCCTCGCGGCTGGTGGTCAGCGGTGGCGCGAAGCCCAGGATATCCCCCTGGGGCATGGCACGGGCGATCAGGTTCTCCTGCATGGCCGCGGCGGCGATGCGCGGGCCGACCTTCAGTGCCGGGTCGAAGGCCGCGCGGCGACTCGGGTCGGCGGCGAACTCCAGGGCCGCCAGCATGCCCACGCCGCGCACATTACCGACGATGGGGTGGTCGCCGAAGGCGGCCTGCATCCGCTGCTGCAGGTAGGCGCCGGTCTCGGCGGCATTGCGGGTCAGCCCCTCGCGCTCGATGATCGCCAGGTTGGCCAGGCCCGCGGCACAGCCCAGGGCATGACCGGAGTAGGTCCAGCCGTGGCCGATCGGGCCATACTCGCCGGTGCCCTGCTCCAGCACCTGCCACACGCGGTCGCCGACGATCACGCCGGAGAGCGGCTGATAGGCGCTGGTCAGGCCCTTGGCCACGGTGATCAGGTCGGGCTTGATGCCATAGAAGTGGCTGCCGAAGTCGGCGCCGATGCGCCCGAAGCCGCAGACCACCTCGTCGGCGATCAGCAGCACGTCGTACTTGGCGAGCACCGCCTGGATCTCGGCCCAGTAGCCCTCCGGCGGCGGCACGATGCCGCCGGTGCCGAGCACCGGCTCGCCGATGAAGGCGGCCACGGTCTCCGGCCCCTCGGCGAGGATCATCTCCTCGAGCTTCGCGGCGCAGTGCTTCGAGAACTCGCGCTCGCTCATTCCCTCCAGTTCCGCGGCGCGCTGGTAGTAGAACGGCGCCTCGGTGTGGCGGATGGTATCGATGGGCAGGTCGAAGTGGTCGTGGAACGCCTTCAGCCCGGTCAACGAGCCGGAGGCGATGCCGGAGCCGTGGTAGCCACGCATCCGCGAGATGACCTTCTTCTTCTGCGGCAGGCCGCGCACGTTGTTGTAGTAGCGCACGATCTTGAGCTGGGTCTCGTTGGCATCACTGCCGGACATGCCGTAGTAGACCTTGGACATGCCGGGACCGGCGAGCTCGAGGATCTTCTCGGAGAGCGCGATCTGCGGCTCGTTGGAGTGCCCCACATAGGTATGGTAGTAGGACATCTTCAGGGCCTGCTCGTAGATGGCCTCGGCCACCTCGGTGCGGCCGTAGCCGATGTTGACGCAGTAGAGGCCGGCGAAGCCGTCGATGAACTCGCGGCCATCCTTGTCGACGACATGGATCCCCTTGCCGCCGGTGATCACGCGGCCCGGCGCATCGCCGTGGGCGAAGTCGCGCAGGTGGGTGGAGGCGTGGAAGGTCACCTTGCGGTCGCGGTCGATCAGGTCCTGGTGCTGCTGGTTCATCTCGTGTTCTCTCTTCTCTCGTGCTCCCCGGCATACCGCCGGGGAGAAGGTTCAAATCAATTAAGCAAGACCACTAATCTTGAGAGCTCTGCGAGCGCAGCAAGCTCAACTACCCGATACGGAGCCGAGGGCACCCAGGCAGTAGTACTTGGTCTCGAGATACTCGTCGATACCGGTCACCCCGCCCTCGCGGCCGAGGCCGGAGTGCTTGACGCCGCCAAAGGGCACGGGCGGGCCGGTCATCTTCACCGAGTTCACCGAGACCATGCCGAACTCCAGGGCACGCATGATCTTCCAGATGCGGCGGATGTCGTGGGTGTAGATATAGGCCGCCAGGCCGTACTCGGTGTCGTTGGCCATCTCGATGACCTGGTCATCGTCGGCGTAGGCGGTGATGCCGGCCACCGGGGCGAAGCTCTCCTCGTGCCAGATCTTCATGTCGTGGGTCACGTCCGTGAGCAGCACCGGCATGAAGAAGTTCTCGCCCGGCGCCTGGCTCTGGTCGCCGGCCACCAGGGTGGCGCCCTTGGAAATGGCGTCATCGACGATGGCCGCGGCCTTCTCCACCGCCTGGCGATGGATCAGCGGCCCCAGGTCGATCTCGCTCTCCAGGCCGTTGCCCACGGTCAGCGCCGCCATGCGCTCGGCGAAGTGCTCGACGAACTCGTCATGGATCGACTCGTGGACCAGGATACGGTCCGCGGCGAGGCAGTCCTGACCGGCGGTCTGGAACTTGGCCGCCACCGCGGCGAAGGCCGCTTCCTTGGGATCCATGTCCGGCCCCACGATAAAGGGCGCGTTGCCACCGAGTTCCAGTGAGACGCGCTTGACCGTGTTGGCGCATTGCTCCAGCAGCAGCCGGCCGACCCGGGTGGAACCGGTGAAGGAGAGCGCCTTGACCCGGTCCTCGGCGCACAGGATCTTCGACACCTCGGCGGGCTCGCCCAGCACGACGTTGAAGACCCCGGCCGGGATGCCGGCGCGCTCGGCGAGCTCGGCGAGCGCCAGCGCCGAGAACGGCGTCTCGCCGGCCGGCTTGACGATCACCGTGCAGCCGGCAGCCATGGCGGCGGCGGCCTTGCGGGTGATCATCGCCAGGGGGAAGTTCCACGGGGTGATCAGCGCGGCGATGCCCACCGGCTCCTTGATGGTACCCAATGCCGCGTTGGGGATATGGCTGGGAATGGTCTCGCCGAAGGTGCGCTTGCCCTCCTCGGCGAACCAGCGCACGAAGCTGGCGCCGTACTCCACCTCGCCACGGGCGTCGGGCAGCGGCTTGCCCTGCTCCAGGGTCATGAGGGTGGCGAGGTCCTCGCGATGGGCCTGCAGCAGGTCGTACCAGGCCAGCAGCCGCTCGCACCGCTCGTCGGCGCGCAGCGCACGCCAGTGCACGAAGGCGGCCTCGGCGGCATCCACCGCCGCGGTGATCTGGTGGGCCTCCAGCCAGGGAATGTGCCCCAGCGCCTCGCCGGTGGCCGGGTCGAACACGGCCTCCTCGCGGCCACCCTCGCCATGGGTCCACTTGCCGTCGACGTAGGCGTACTGGCGAAACAGGCGCGGATCGCTGAGCTTGCTGGACAGAGTCATGCTGTACCTCCCCTGACGCACCGGCGTATGTCAGCGCCGGCGATGTTCCGGCGCGGCTCTGGGCGCCGGGAAAAAGAAAAAACGCGCGAGCCGCCTGTTCGGCAGGGCGGCTCGATGGGGTCAGGATAAGGGCTTTGGCGGGACGGGACTTTTCGTTACCGGCGGCGGGCGGCACAGGATTTTTTGTCCTGTGCCGGAAACGTGCGGTTTTTTCTGTGGCGCGGGGACGGTGGGGCGCCGGGCGCCGTCAGCCCGCCGGCGGGTTGCGCAGGGCCTCCTCGGTGAAGACCAGCAGGCCGAGCTCCGGGCGATAGCCGTGGATCTCGGTGACGTCCAGCGCCTGCAGGAAGTAGAGGATCTCCTCGCTGACCACCTGCCCGGGGACCAGCACCGGGAAACCCGGCGGGTAGGGGATCACGAAGCTCGCCGAGACCACGTCGCGGCCGGTGCGCATCTGGGCCTGGAGTTCACCGTTGTCGAAGCGCAGGTACTCGGTGTTCTCGTCGTCGTAGCTGAGGAAGTAGGCACGCCGGATATCCCCCTCCGGGGTGTTGCCGTCGGGGTCGGGCCGGAAGGCCGCGTGAAAGCGGCTGAAGTCCGGCAGCGGCGGCAGCTCCTTGGTCAGCGAGTGGACGCGGTTCTCGATGATCTTGCGCTCCGGTCGGCTGCTCTCCTCCCAGCGATACTCGAACTCCTTGGCCAGCTTGATCAGCACGTCGAGCAGGTAGGCGATGGAGCCCCGGGTGGTGCCGATGTTGGTCATGAACAGCACGGTGTTGCGCGAGGTCTTGTTGATCTGGATACCGTACTTGTTCATCAGGTATTCGTTCTTGAAGGTATCGCCGTCGATGCCCGTGGCGCCGATGGCGATGGTGATGCGGCTGGGGTCGACGACGAACTCGTCATTGGCCCAGGCCTCCTCCATCTTGTTCCAGCCGGTGACCGGGTCGTAGAAGGTCTCGACCCCCGACTGCCGGTACTCCAGCGGCACCATGTCCTTGTTGACCAGCACCCGGAAGTACTTCTGCAGCAGCGGATGGGTGTAGAGCTGCTCGCGCAGCGACAGCGCCGCCTCCACCTGGGCGTGCACGAGCTCGAAGCCCTCCATCTCGGCCTGCATGCGCCCCACGTCCAGCGAGGCGATGATCTGGTAGTTGGGCGAGGTCGAGGTATGGGTCATGTAGGCCTCGTGGAACGGCGCCTCGACCTTCTGGCGGTAGTCCTGGTCCCAGACGTGGATCATCGACCCCTGGCGCAAGGAGGTCAGGGTCTTGTGGGTGGAGTGGGTGGCATAGGCCCGGATGCGCACCGCGTCGGGGTCGGGCAGCAGGGGCCGGTCGAGCCAGGTGGCATCGTCGTCGGGGTCGAGGGTGTCGAACTCCGCCTTCCAGGCGTCATACTCCGCGCGATAGGCCTCGCTGCGGTAGCGGTCACGCAGGGTGCGGGCGGCATGCATGGCGGTGCGCGGCCGATAGGTCGGGTTGAAGCCGGCGAAGGCGAACCACGCCTCGTCCCACAGGAACACCAGGTCGGGCTTGATCGCCAGGCACTCCTCCATCACCCGGCGCACGTTGTAGACCACGCCGTCGAAGGTGCAGTTGGTCAGCAGCAGCATCTTGACCTTGTGCAGCTGGCCCGCGCGCTTGTATTCCAGCAGCGTCTTCTTGATCTCCTTGAGCGGCACCGCCCCGTACATGGAGTAGTCGTCGAGCGGGTAGGAGTCCAGGTAGCTGACGTGGGCACCGGCCAGCACCATGCCGTAGTGGTGCGACTTGTGGCAGTCGCGGTCGATCAGCACGATGTCGCGCGGCTTGATCAGCGCCTGCACCACGATCTTGTTGGCGGTGGAGGTGCCGTTGGTGACGAAGAAGCTCTGCCGCGCACCGAAGGCCCGGGCGGCATACTCCTGGGCCTTCTTGATCGGCCCGTAGGGCTGGAGCAGCGAATCCAGCCCGCCGGAGGTGGCCGAGGTCTCGGCGAGGAAGATGTTGATGCCGTAGAAGTCGATCATCTGCCCGGCCCAGTGGGAGCGGGTGATCGACTTGCCCCGCGAGATGGGCATGGCGTGGAAGACCCCGGTGGGCTTCTTGCTGTACTCGCGCAGGGCATCGAAGAAGGGCGTGCGATAGCGGTTGTCGATGGCGCGCAGGATGGTGTGGTGTTGCTCGATGTAGTCCGTCTCGCGGTAGAAGATGCGATTGAAGTGACGGATGTCTCGGCTGGCCGTGGCCTCCACGTCGCCGCTGGTGACCAGGAACTGGTCGATCTCGGGACGCAGCTCGTGGATCATGGTGCTCAGCAGGATGCTGCGCTCGGCCTCGGACTGGTGCTCCAGGGACTGCTCGGAGATCCCCTCGAGGTAGCTGCGCAGGGCGCTGAGGTTGTACTTCGACTTGTAGGGGAACTCGTAGCGGATCAGGCAGGCCTGGATGTTGGGATTGACCAGCACCGCGATCAGCGCATCCTCGAAGCTTCTCACCGTGACCACGTCGTAGACGAAGCGATCCTCGGGGCGACGCATGTTGTGGAAGGCCTCGCGGACCACCTCCTCTTCCGGCGCCGAGAGATTGTCGACGATCAGCAGCTCGAAGTAGGGCTGGGCCGAGCTGTTCGACGCCGGGTGCCCGCGGCGCAGCTGCGCCAGGGCATCGAGGGTCTCGAGGTCCTCGGCATCGGCATCGGTCTCGCTGAGGTCGACGTGGCGCCGCCGGTAGGACTCGCTGATCAGCGCGCGCACCAGGCGCTTGACCACCTTCTCCAGCAGCCCGTACTCCTCGCGGTCGAACAGTGACCAGAGGTGACGGAAGTCCTCCTTGGAGGGGAAGGCATGGTAGTCCTCGATGATCTCGAGCCGCGTCAGCTTGACGTCGATCGCCTTGACCAGGTTCTTGGCCCGGCCCTCGTCGTCCAGGCGCACCAGCCGCCCGAGATCGCGCTTCAGCGCGTTCCAGGTGTCGGCGCGCAGCTGGGAGATCTTGTGGTAGAAGCCCAGGGCGGTATAGGGCGTCTCGGTAGCACTCGTCTCTGGCATGGCAACACCCATCCTTGCTCTTGTTGTCGGGGGATCGATCGTTCGGTCAGCCGCTGTGCAGCCCGCGGGTGCCGTAGCGCACGGTGATCCGCTCCTCGGGAAAGTCGTCGAAACTCAGGTCCAGGGTCATCCCGGGCCAGTGGAACTGGGCATGCCCAGTGCGGGGGCGGTAGACCGCGGTATAGACGGTCCCCAGGCCACGCCGGTAGTCGTGGCGGAAGAGTGGCGGGGCCGAGAAGGCCGCGATCAGCCGCTCCTCGGTGGTGGCCTCGTCGTCCACCAGGATCGACAGCTGCCGCTCGCGGATCAGGGTCTCCGAGGCCAGGGCATGGGCATACCACTCGATCTTCTTCTGGTGGTTGGTGGCCACCGGCACGCGGCGGATGCTGGCGCGGCGATCCGGGCCGATCATCGCCGTCACGTAGCGGCCGGCGGCATCGGCCACGGTGATGTTGTAGGCCATGTGGGTGGGCACCCGCGCCAGCACCTCGGCGGCCTCGGGCACGCTGTCGCAGAACTCCAGCAGGTAGCGCAGGATGATCGGCGCACCGAAGCCCTCGCCCACCGCCTTGCGCCCGCCGAAGGCCAGCGACACGGCGAGCCCGCGGTCGTTCATGCCATCGAGCACGCCCCACAGGCAGTCGGACATGGCGATCACCCGCCGCTCGTTCCAGTGCGTGTAGAGGATCGTGCCCTCGCACAGCTCCGGCGGGTAGTCGTAGTTGCGCGCCAGCACCGTGGAGGCGGGGCTGGCGAGCACCGCCTGGGAGCAGCCGGTGATGTAGGGTGGCGGCTGGTAGAGGCTCAGGAAGCGCGCGGCCAGGTCGCCACCGCCGGCCAGGTCGCAGAGCGCCCGATAGGTGTCGAGCAGCTCCGGCATGTGCCGGCGCAGGGCGTTGTAGCAGGCGAGATACCCCGGCCGCTCCCGCTCCCCCTCGCTGAGGTACCACTGCTCGTAGGCCGGCCAGTGGTACTCGAAGAGCGCCTGCCACCGGGCACCGGCCTTGGCCTCGTGCACGGTGCGGAAATCGAGCATCTTGTCCATGTCGGCCGCAGGCACCTCCCGGGGCGAAAGGGAAACGGTCCCGGCGCTCACAGGATCTTGAAGTTGCCGCCGCCGACGGCATGGCTGACGGCCACCTCCTCCACCACCGGGTCCTGCAGCGACTGGCCGGCATACTGGCCGCGGATGCCGTCGATCCACGCCTTGGCGCGCTCGTTGAGCTGGAAGTCGTCATCCATCAGCCGCCCGCGAGTGATCAGGATGCCCAGGTCCGCCCCCTCGTAGCGGAAGTCACCCGCGCCGCTGATGCGCAGGAAGAAGCCCTCGCTGTCGTTCTCGGCGGCGTGGGGATGGTAGCTGTAGTGGTCGTAGCTGAGGCTGCCGTCGCCGGCCATCTTCCACACCCCGGTGCGCGGCGCCTGCGTCAGCAGGTCGACGCTCTCGTCGGTATGCTTGATCACCAGCTGGCTCCAGCTGTCGACGCTGTCGGGGTGCGACCAGCGCTCGTTGATCTCGTTGATGTCGAGGTCGAAGTCGACGTCCGAGAACTCCAGCAGGTGGAAGAGGAACAGCGGGATGTCGGAGTGGGCGAAGGCCGCCACGTTGGTCAGCGAGCTGGCCCCGGTGACGCGCGGGTTGAGCTCGCCCAGGTAGACCTCGCCGTTGTCCATGTCGATCAGGAAATCGAGCTCGAAGTAGCCGCGGTAGCCCTCCTCGCGCAACGCCTCGCCGAACTTGAAGGTGTATTCCCGGGCCTTGTCGCGGATCTCCTGGGTGAAGGCGCCGGCGAACATCTCGTTGCCGCACCAGCCGCCCTTGTAGGGGGTCAGCGACTTGAAGCCGACCAGCTCGGTCATCAGCGGCCCCACCACGGTGCCGCAGCGGGTGGCGCAGGCCTCGATGGCCGAGCCGCGGCAGTTGATGCGCTTCATGATCTTGACCTCGGACTCGGCCTCGATCTCCTCGGCGTGCTTGTAGTAGTCGTCCTCGCTGGCGATGAAGAAGGTGGTGTGGCCGGAATCGCCGAAGGCGGTCTGCACCACCAGGTCGTTGCCCAGGTCCTTGCTCACCTCGCAGAGCTCCTGGTAGCTGCCGACCCTGGCCAGCACGTTGGGCACGCTGGGCACCCCGGCCTTGTTGCCGATGCGCACCGTCTCGATCTTGTTGTCCATGCGCTGGCGCAGCGCCGCCGGAGGGAACGCCACCCGCAGCCCGAGTTGCTTGCAGACCTCCTCGGTATGCTCGTCGAACATCAGGAAGGCCGCCACGCCGCCGTTCTCGCCATCCGAGCGCGACTGGATGAAGTCGATCACCTCCTTGTGCTCGAGGAGGTAGTTATTGATGTCCTCGATGCTCTCGAAGTCGCGGGGGAACTTCTCCTTGGGCACGAAGACGTTGCGCTGCTGGCCCTCGAAGCAGTCGATATAGTTGATATGGCGGAAGTTGCCAACCCAGTCACCGATCCCCAACAGGTTAAAGTTGGTGGCCGAGATGAAATAGATCGGCTCCTTGTTGTTGAGGAAGTGGCGGCGGACATCGGCAATGGTTGTTATTTTGCTCATCGTGGTCGCTCCATCGGTGACGGGGGAGGCGCTGGGCGCCTTGTGCGCGGCAGGGGCCGCCGGGGGATTGGGAAACAGGCGGCGGAGCCATCGAATCAGTGCCTCCAGCATGGGGTCTCCTCTTCACTGTACCGCCCGCGGGCGAGGGTCAGTACTCCTCGATGTCGGCACGTACCGGCTTCTGCAGCGGGCCGAGGGTATCGAGGAAGGGGGTCGAGCCGGTCTCGCTCCGGTACAGCGAAAAATCCACCTTGCGGTCGCGGAAGCTCTTCAACGGCTGGCCCAGGCCACGCAGTCCCGCCTCGCGTTCACGGCGCACCCTCGTCATGTCGATCTCGATCGGCATGATCTCCTCGCCGATACCCGCCTGGTGGATGACGTCGCCGGAGGGTCCCACCACGATGGAGCGACCGTTGCCCAGGGCCCCGGCACCGTTGATGTCGAAGAAGTAGCACTGGTTGACCGCGGCATTGGTGCGCGCCATCGACAGTTCGATATCACGGTCGATGGTATCGGTCATGGTCGGGTGCAGGATCACCTCGGCGCCCATGGCGGCCAGGGTCCGGGTAGTCTCGGGGAACCACATGTCGTAGCAGATCGAGACCCCGAAGCGACCGACATTGGGCACGTCAAAGACCACGAACTCGCTGCCACTCTCGACTCCTATCTCGTAGGGACGGAAGGGGAACAGCTTGCGGAAACGGTTGACCACCTGCCCGTGAGGGTTGATGACCGAGAGGGTGTTGTAGATGCCGTCCTCGGCCTGCTCGAACATCGAGCCGGGGATCAGCCAGATCCGATGCTGTTCGGCAATCTGGCAGAACAGGGCCTCGGCGCTGCTGGGCAACGGCTGGGCGTGGTGCGTTGATGCCCCCATGGGCATCAGCTCGCTGAACAGGACCATCTGCACCTGGGGAAAACGACTCATCAGCACGTCGATCCGGTGGCGCATGGCCTCGGTGTTGTCACCATGGTGGTGGGCATGCATCTGCACGCCGGCAATCGTGAAATAGGACATCTTGGTCTCTCTGCGTCAGGCGATCTCGGAAACTTCCAGGGCGCTGTCAACTATCCAACAAACTTGACCGGCACCATCGGGAGCATGCCGGCGGGATCGCCCGGCCGGGTGAGCCTCGGCTCACCCACCTGTCACCAACTTATGCCACAAGGGCCGAGGTGACATCAACGCTGAACTTTCGCTGGATCGAAAAGTGGGGCAAATCGGAAACGAATCAGGCCAGATCGTCGGGCGAGAAGCCCGGGGCGGGACGTTTCACCGTCTTGGTGACGATATAGGTGAAGTAGCGCTCGATGCCGGCCTCCCCGGTCAGCCAGGCATCCATCAGCCGCTGGTAGGCGTCGATGGAGTCCGTCTCGAACTTGATCAGGTAGTCGACGCCCCCACCCACGGCCACGCACTCGGTGACCTCGGGTGTGGCGTGGACCAGGGCTTCGAAGCGGGCGAAGCTCTCGGCGTTGTGGGCCTTGAGCTCGACCTGCACCCACACCGGCGTGCGCTTGACCAGCGCCCCGGCATTGATGCGGGCGCTGTAGCCCTCGATGATGCCGGCCTTCTCGAGGCGGCGAACCCGCTCCCAGCAGGGGCTGACCGAGAGATTGATCGCCTCGGCCAGCTTCGACTTGGTGATGCGGCCGTCCCGGGAGAGGATCTCGAGGATCTTCAGGTCATAGCGGTCGAGTTTCATCGGTGTCCCGGCATCCTCAGCCCAGCGAGTCGACGACGTCGGCGATCACCGCGATGGTATCGCCCATGTTGACCAGCGCCGGATGGCGCCGTGCCGCCAGCACCCCGCTGCGCGCGGCGCGATACGCCACCGGCGCGGTGCCGCTGCGGGTCATGTCGTAGACCCGGGCCACCACCTCGCCCTTCTCGACCCGCTCGCCCAGGGCGTGGCAGAGCTCCAGCACGCCGCTGTGCTCGCTCTGCACGTAGCAGCTGGCATCAGGCATGTCGAGATAGACCTGGGGCTCTCGCGGCATCTCCACCTCGCCGGCCACCAGGCCATAGTGGATCAGGAAGTTGCGCACGCCGCGCTCGGTGATCGCCATGCTCTCGGGGGTGGAGGTGCCGCCGCCGCCGAGCTCGGTGGCCACGAAGACCTTGCCCTGGCTCTCCACCGCGGTGTCGAACAGCGCCGCGGCATCGAGCTCGAACATCATCATGGCGTAGGGGGCACCGAAGGCCTTGGCGCCCGCCAGGGCCTGGCGCTGCTGCTCGGCATCCTCCAGCACGTGGGAGGCACCGAAGGGGATGATGTCCAGGGTGCGCCCGCCGGAGTGCAGGTCGAGCACCACGTCGCACATCGGCACCATCACCCGGGTGAAGTAGTCGGCGATCTTCTCGGTCACGCTGCCGTCGGGGTCGCCGGGGAAGCTGCGGTTGAGGTTGCCACCGTCGAGCCCGGAGGTGCGCTTGCCGGCCATCACCGCCGGCTGGTTCATGCAGGGCACGATGATCACCCGGCCGGTGACCTCCTCGGCCTTGAGCTCGCTCGACAGCTTGAGCAGCGAGGTGATGCCCTCGTACTCGTCGCCGTGGTTGCCGCCGGTGAGCAGCGCCGTGGGGCCCTTGCCGTTCTTCACCACGGTGACGGGGATCATCACCGCCCCCCAGGCCGACTCGTCCACGGAGATCGGCAGCTTGAGGAAGCCGTGCTGGACGCCATCGGCGTCGAAGTCGACGGTGGCGCTGATCGGGCTGGGACGCTTGGTCATGGTGTACAACTCCTTGTTCTCATATGGCATCGGCATGGTGGCCCTAATGCCACTCGGGGCTGATCTGGCGGCAGATCTTCGAGGTGGCGCTGTGAACCCATCCCTGGGCGCTACCGACGCCATCCCTGGCGTAGGACCCCCTCTACGATCTGCCCCCAGCGCCCCTCGTTGTTCATTGCAGCAATCTTGGATTCTGTTTATTCAGCGTACGAAGAGCTGGCGCGGGAAGTCGGCCAGGGTCTCGCAGCCGGTCTCGGTGATCAGGATGCTCTCGGTGATCTCCAGGCCCCAGTCGTCCTCCCACAGGCCCGGCATGAAGTGGAAGGTCATGCCGGGCTGCAGGATGGTCTCGTCGGAGGGGCGCAGGCTCATGGTGCGCTCGCCCCAGTCCGGTGGGTAGCTGATGCCGATGGGATAGCCACAGCGCGCGCCGCCGCGGTCGAAGCCGTACTTGTCCATGGCCGCCCCCAGCGCCATGGCGATGTCCGCGGTGCGGTTGCCGGGCTTGGCCACTGCCAGGCCATTCTCGATGCCCTCGAGCAGCGCCGACTCGGCACGCACGAACTCCTGGGGGGGCCTGCCGAGGAAGACCGTCCGCGACATCGGCGCATGGTAGCGCTTGAAGACCCCGGCGATCTCGAAGAAGGTACCCTCGCCCTCGCGGAACGGCGTGTCGTCCCAGGTCAGATGCGGGGCGGCGGCGTCACTGCCGGTGGGCAGCATGGGCACGATGGCGGGATAGTCGCCGCCGTAGATCTTGCCCTGCGCGTCCCGCCAGCCCTCGATGCCGACGCGATAGATCTCCGAGACCAGCTTGCTCTTGGGCAGGCCCGGCTCGATCACCTCGAGGATCCGCGTGTGCATGCCCTCGACGATCTTCGCCGCCACGCGCATGTACTCGATCTCCTGGGGCGACTTGATCGCTCGACACCAGTTGACCAGCGAGTTGGCGTCCATGAAGCGCGCATGGGGCAACTCGCGCAGCAGGCACTGGTAGGCCTTGGCCGTGAAGTAGTAGTTGTCCATCTCCATGCCCACCACGCCCTCGTGCCAGCCGCGGTCGGGCAGGATGGTCTGGGCGAGGTAGTCCATGGGATGCATGTCCGGATTCTGCACGTAGTAATCCGGGTAGTAGGTGATGTTGTCCGGGTCGATCCAGCAGGTCCGCAGGGCGCCATTGGCGTCCATCCGTCGGCCGTACCACACCGGCTCGCCTTCCAGGCCCACGAGCACGCACTGGTGCACGTAGAACGACCAGCCGTCGTAGCCGGTCAACCAGGCCATGTTCGAGGGGTCACTGACGATCAGCACGTCGATACCACGGCTGGCCATCTCGGCACGCACCTTCCACAGGCGGGTCGCGTACTCCTCACGAGTGAAGGGCAGGGAAACCTGGATCATGAAGCCACTCGCCATCGCATCATCAAGAAAATCGGCCCTCTCTGCCGCGAGAAGGCCGGGCCGGGGGCCGGATCACTGACACGGGGCCGGGCCGCATCAGGGGTGCGGCGGGCATTCCGGACAGCCGCTCGGTTCCCTCGGGTGGAGGTTACTGCCAACCCATGGTGGGCGGTCAAGCATTTCCTGATGCTCTGTCACGAATGCCCTGTCACGCTTGTTCACGGCCCGCCACACTCCCATGATGGAAGGAAAGATCGCCGATGGAGGAAGCATGAAGGTCCTGGTCCATATCGATGACGCCGAGCAGTGGCGGGACGCCCTGGCCGAGCGCCTGCCGGATGCCGAGGTATTCACCAGCAGCGCCCCGGCCGAGAAGCGCCGCGAGGCGGACTACCTGGCGGCGTGGAAGCCCTCTGCCGAACTGCTCGGCGAGCCCGAGCGGCTCAAGGGCATCGTCAACCTCGGCGCCGGGGTCGACGCCCTGCTGGGCAACCCGGGGCTTCCCGAGGGCGTACCCATCGTCAAGCTGCGCGATGCCGGCATGGCCGAGCTGATCGGCGACTATGTGCGCTACGGCATCCTGCACTTCCAGCGTGACTTCGACCGCTACCGCCGCCAGCAGGCGCGCCACGAGTGGCACGAGCGGGCGGTGGTCGACAAGGCCGACTGGCCGGTAGGCGTGCTGGGACTCGGTGCCATCGGGGCGAAGGTCGCCGCCATGGTGGCCGCCGATGGCTTCCCGGTGCATGGCTGGAGCCGCTCGCCCAAGTCGCTCGACGGCATCACCTGCCACCATGGCGAGGCGGGTCTCGATGCCTTGCTCGGCAAGGTCAGGAGCCTGGTGCTGCTGCTGCCGGACACCCCCGCGACCCGCCATGTCATCGACGCGGCCGCCCTGGCGAGGCTCCCGGAGGGCGCCAGCCTGATCAACCCGGGGCGCGGGACGCTGATCGACGAGGCCGCCCTGCTCGACGCGCTTGGTCCAGAGAGAAAGGACGAGGGGGAGACGGAGGGTCGGCTGCGCGGGGCGCTGCTCGACGCCTTCCCCACGGAGCCGCTGCCCGGCGAAAGCCCGCTCTGGCCGCATCCGCGGGTCTGGGTCACCCCCCACATGGCCGGCCCCACCCCCCTCAGGGCGGCCCTGGACCAGGTGGCCGAGGCCCTGCGCGCCTTCGAGGCCGGCGAGCCCCTCAACACCGTCGACCCCGCGGCCGGTTATTGAGCCCTTTCCCTACAACTGGTACCGGGAAGGACTTACGCTGGAAGACGATACCCAACGACCTCCCGGGAGGTGCGTGATGACCATGAAGGTTGACTACGGCTCCCACGACGCACTGCTCGTCGTGGACATGCAGAATGACTTCTGCGAGGGCGGCGCCCTGGCCGTCGCAGGCGGCGCGGCCCTGGTGCCGAGCATCAACGCCGAGATCGAGGCGGCCCGGGCGGCCGGTGCCCTGGTGGTCGCCTCGCGGGACTGGCACCCCGTCGACCACGTGAGCTTCTCGCATCGCGGCGGCCCCTGGCCGGTGCATTGCGTGCAGGATACCCCCGGCGCCGCCTTCCACCCCGACCTGGCCCTGCCCGATGACGCCATCCGCGTCAGCAAGGCCACCGCCTTCGATGCCGATGCCTACTCCGCCTTCGACGGCACCGGACTCGGCGGCTACCTGCAGGAGAAGGGCATCGAGCGGGTGATCGTCTGCGGCCTGGCGCTGGATGTCTGTGTGCATGCCACGGTACTGGCCGCCAGTCGGGAAGGCTTTACCACCCTGTTGCTGGAGGCGCTATCCGCCGCGGTCGACCCCGATGCCATCGAGGCGTGCCACCGTGACTTCGAGGAAGCCGGTATCGAGGTGCGCGCATGAGCGAGCCGGTTCCCCTGCAGGTCGAGGATGGCGAGCTGGCCCTGCTCACCGACCTCTACCAGCTGACCATGACCCAGGCCTACTGGAAGGAGGCGATGCAGGAGCGGGCCACCTTCAGCCTCTTCTTCCGCAAGATGCCACCGGCCCGCCGCTTCATGCTGGCCTGCGGGCAGCAGCATGCCGCGGCGCTGCTCAGCCGGCTGCGCTTCGGCGACACGGCCCTCGAGCGCCTCGCCGGCACCGGCCTGTTCGACCTGGGCTTCCTCGACTGGCTGGGCGACTGGCGCTTCGAGGGCGACATCTGGACCCTGCCCGAGGGCACGCCGGTGTTTGCCAACGAGCCGCTGCTGGAAGTGGACGCGCCCATCACCCAGGCGCAGCTGCTCGAGAGCCTGGTGATGAACCTGGTGCAGCTGGAAACGGTGCTCGCCTCCAAGGCGGTGCGCATCGTGATGGCCGCACGGGGCCGCCCGGTGGTGGATTTCGGGATGCGCCGCATGCATGGCGTGGACGCCGCGGTGCGGGGGGTCCGGGCCTACCGCAGCGCGGGGCTGGCCGGGACCAGCAACGTGCTCGGCGGCCTGCGCCACGACCTGGCGATCAATGGCACCATGGCCCACAGCTATATCCTGGCCCACGACGACGAGCAGGAAGCCTTCCGTGCCTTCGCCCGCCACTATCCCGGCACCACCCTGCTGGTGGACACCCATGACACCCTGGAAGGGGTGCGCAAGGTGATCGAGATCATGCGCGAGGAGCCCGAGGTCGGCGTCAAGGCCATCCGGCTCGACTCCGGCAACCTGGGCGAACTGGCGAAGGGCGCACGCGCGCTGCTCGACGAGGCCGGGCACGAGGAGATCACCATCGTCGCCAGCAGCGGCCTCGACGAGGTCCAGATCGCGGCGCTGCTCGAGGACGGCGCACCCATCGATGCCTTCGGCGTCGGCACCCAGATGGGCGTCTCGGCGGATGCCCCGGTGATCGACCTCTCCTACAAGCTGGTGGAGTACGCCGGCACCCCGCGGGTCAAGCACTCGCCGGGCAAGATCAACCTGCCCTGCCGCAAGCAACTCTATCGCCGCCGCGACGACCGGGGCCGCTACGTCGGCGACGTCATCGCCCTGCGTGACGAGTCACTCGACGCCGGCGAGCCGCTGCTGCGCCCGCTGGTCCGGGCGGGGCGGCTCGACGACGAGGAGATGGCCCGGGCCGATGAGGCCCGCGAGCGGGTCGCCGACGCCCTCGAGCGCTTCCCCGAGGACGTCAGGCGGCTCGCGGAGGGCGAGAGCGACTACCCGGTGACGCTCAGCCCCGAACTCGAGCGCCTGCAGCCGAAGGCCTGACACGCCGTGTTGCCCGGGGCGGGCAACGCGGGAAAGCGAGAGGGGCACATCGCCGGCGATGTGCCCCTCTTGCGTCGTGTCACCAGGTCTCGCCAGAGGCCCCGTCACATCTTGTCCTGGGTCCGGGTCCCGAAGTCGCTGGCCGAGTGGCGCTCGTGCAACTGCTCGGAGCGCTCGCCCCAGGTGCGGTTGACCATGCGTCCGCGCTTGACTGCCGGTCGCTCGGCGATACGCCTCGCCCAGCGCTGAACGTTGGGGTACTCGTCGACGGCCAGGAACTCCCCCGCATCATAGAGTAGCCCCTGGACCAGCACGCCATACCAGGGATAGATGGCGATGTCGGCGATGGTGTAGTCGTCGCCGGCGATATAGGCACGCTCGCCAAGCGTGCGGTCGAGCACATCGAGCTGTCGCTTGGTCTCCATGGTGTAGCGGTCGATGGGGTACTCGAGCGGCTCAGGCGCATAGGCGTAGAAGTGGCCGAAGCCACCACCGACGAAGGGGGCAGCACCCATCTGCCAGAAGAGCCAGTTGAGGGTCTCGGTCCGCCCGGCGTGATCCTCGGGCAGGAAGGCGCCGAACCGCTCGGCCAGGTAGAGCAGGATCGCACCGGATTCGAACACCCGGGTCGGCGGCTCGGTGGTGTGGTCCATCAGCGCCGGGATCTTGGAATTGGGGTTCGCGGCGACGAAGCCGCTGGAGAACTGCTCGCCCTCGCCGATGCGGATCGGCCAGGCGTCGTACTCGGCGCCCTCGTGTCCCAGCGCCAGCAGCTCCTCGAGCATGATGGTCGCCTTCACGCCGTTGGGCGTGGCCAGGGAGTAGAGCTGCAGCGGATGCTGGCCGACGGGCAGTTCCCGGTCGTGGGTCGGGCCGGCCACGGGGCGATTGATGCTGGCGAACTGGCCGCCGCTCTCGCTTTCCCACCGCCAGACGCGTGGTGGCTGATAGGACGTATCGTCACTCATGGGCATGCTCCTGTGCCGAAAGGCAATCGAGTGTCCATTGCACGGGCCCGGCGAGGGTCTCGCCGGGCTTGTGTGGCGGCGGGCCGTGCAAGTGCCCAGGGCCCGCCAACGGGCATTGCCGCGAAGGACTACGCCTTACAGCGGCTGCTTGGTCGGGCGGATGATCAGCTCGTTGACGTCGACATCCGCCGGCTGCTCGATGGCATAGGCGATCGCCCGGGCGATGGCATCGGCATCGATGGCCATCTCGTAGAGCTCGTCCACGCCCTTGGCGGTATCGGGGTCGCTGATGGTGGTGGTCAGCTCGGTGGCCACCGCCCCCGGGGAGATGTTGGTGGAGCGGATCTCCTCGCCGCCCTCCTGGCGGATGCCCTCGGAGAGCGCCTTGACCGCATACTTGGTGGCGCAGTAGACCGCCGCGGAGGGGAAGACCACGTGGCCGGCCACCGAGGAGAGGTTGATGATGTGGCCGGCATGCTGCTCGCGCATGGTCGGCAGCACCGCGGCGATGCCGTAGAGCACGCCCTTGATGTTGACGTCGACCATCTGCTCCCACTCGTCGACCTTGAGCTGGTCAAGCGGTGACAGCGGCATCAGGCCGGCGTTGTTGACCAGCACGTCGATGCGGCCGTAGGCCTCCCTGGCGGCAGTGGCCAGGGCCTCGACCTGGTCGCGGTCGGTCACGTCGGTGACACGATAGATGGCCTCGCCCCCCTGCTCGACGATGGCGTCGCGCAGCGCCACGAGACGCTCCTGGCGGCGGGCGCCGAGCACCAGCTTGGCGCCGGCCTTGGCCAGGCGGTGGGCGGTGGCTTCGCCGAGGCCGCTGCTGGCCCCGGTAATGATGACGACCTTGCCGTTGATCTCGGACATGGGATCTTCTCCTTGGGAATGGTTCGTGGTGTCGGTCCCCGGCCGGCTCGGCCAGGGGTTCTCGAAGGTATCAGGCCGGCTGTTCGGCCAGGCTCGGGTAGTCGGTATAGCCGCGCTCGTCGCCGCCGTAGAAGGTGCTGTCGTCCCAGTCATTGAGCGGCGCGTCGAGACGCAAGCGTTCCGGAAGGTCCGGATTGGCGATGAAGGGCCGCCCGAAGGAGACCAGGTCCACCTTGCCGGCGGCGATGCGCTGGCGGGCCTCCTCGGCGCTGTAGGCGCCGTTGCCGATGTAGGCACGCGAGAAGCCCTCGTGGATGGCCTCGATCACCGGCTCGGGACGCCCATCCTCGTGGTTGCCCTGGAAGGAGTCCTCCACCACCTCGATGAAGGCGACCCCGATGCCGTCGAGGGCCCGGGCGAAGGCGCCGAAGGTGGCGACCGGGTCGTCGTCGACCATGGCATTGAAGCTGCCGGTGGGGCTGACGCGCACGCCGACCCGATCGGGGCCCCAGACGTCCACCACGGCCTGGACCACCTCCAGCGGCAGGCGCAGGCGGTTCTCCAGCGAGCCGCCGTAGGCATCGGTGCGGTGGTTGCTGCCGCTCTTCAGGAACTGGTCGAGCAGGTAGCCGTTGGCGGCATGGACCTCCACGCCGTCGAAGCCGGCGCGCCTGGCGTTCTCGGCTCCCTGACGGTACTGCTCGACGATCCCGGGCAGCTCGTCGGTCTCGAGTGCGCGCGGCGTGGGCACCTCGACCATCCCCGAATCGGCGCTGATGAAGGTCATGGCGCCTTCCGGCTTGATCGCCGAGGGCGCCACGGGTGAGGCACCGTCCGGCTGCAGCGCGGGGTGGGAGATCCGCCCCACGTGCCAGAGCTGCAGGATAATGCGCCCGCCGGCCTGGTGAACGGCATCGGTCACCCGCTTCCAGCCCTCGACCTGCGCCTCGGAGTGGATCCCCGGTGTGAAGGCGTAGCCCTTGCCCTGGGGGGAGACCTGGGTGGCCTCGGCGATGATCATCCCCGCCCCGGCCCGCTGACGGTAGTACTCGACGTTCATGTCGTTGGGCACGTCGCCCGGCTGCGAGGCCCGCGAGCGGGTCAGCGGCGACATGATCACGCGGTTGGGCAGTTCCATGTCACCGAGGGTGAAGGGCGCGAAGAGGCTGTCGTGTTGCGGGGTCATAGGGGTGACCTCCTGGGTCGAACGCTGTATGGACTGCTCTTGTAGACCAGTCTACTAGAATCGTGACGCACGCCACTGCGAGTGGCCCTCCGGCCGGCGATCAGCTCGCTACGGGCAGCTCGCGGGCCAGCACCTGGCGGAACAGGATCGCCTCGAAGCACTCCATGGGAGCCAGGGACTTGACGGTCTTGGCACGCAGGATGGCGCCCTCCCAGCCGGCCATGATGAAGCCCGCCAGCGCCTGCGTATCGAGGTCGTCCGGCACCTCGCCGGCACGGCGGGCCTCCTCGAGGCAGGCCACCAGCCGGCGCTCCCAGGCGCGGAACACCTGGTCGAGGCGGGCCCGGAAGACCTCGCTGCGCGCCGAGAGCTCCTGGCCCAGGTTGCCGATCAGGCAGCCGCGGGCATGGTCGCAGGAGAGCATGTCCGCCTTGCCGGCGGCGAAGTAGCGGCGCAGGCGTTCCAGCGGGGAGACGTCGCGGGCCTCGAAGATCGCCGCCAGCCGGGCGTCGTACTGCTCGGCGAAGGCGTCGATCACGGCCAGGCCGAAATCCTCCTTGCTCGAGAAGTAGTGATAGAAGGAGCCCTTGGGGACCCCGGCCCGGCTGAGCACCGCATTGATGCCGGTGGCGTTGAACCCCTGCTCGGCGATCAGGTCGGCGCCGATCTCGATCAGCTTGTCGCGGGTGGCGTGCGTCTTCATGCCGGCAAGATTAGACCAGTCGTCTAGCTGCGTCAAACCCTACCGGCAAGTGTCAGTCGAGCATGGCGGCGAAGCGCTTGAGCCAGGCCGGGTGGGCCGGCCAGGCCGGGGCCGTGACCAGCTTGCCGCTGGCCACCGCCTGGTCGACCTCGATCTCGGCATAGTCGCCGCCAGCCAGGCGCACTTCCGGGGCGCAGGCCGGATAGGCCGAGACCCGATGCCCCTCGAGGGAGACCGCCGCCGCCAGCAGCTGGGCACCGTGGCAGATGGCGGCCACCGGCTTGTCATGGTCGAAGAAGTGGCGGACCATCTCCAGCACCCGCTCGTCGAGGCGCAGGTACTCCGGCGCTCGCCCGCCGGGGACGACCAGGCCGTCGTAGTCGGCGACCTCCACCTCGGCGAAGGTGGCATTCAGGGTGAAGTCATGCCCGGGCTTCTCGGAGTAGGTCTGGTCGCCCTCGAAGTCGTGGATGGCGGTGCGCACCTTGTCGCCCTCGCGCTTGTCGGGACACACCGCATCGACCGCGTGCCCCATGGCCTGCAGGGCCTGGAAGGGCACCATGATCTCGTAGTCCTCGACATAGTCACCGGCGATCAGCAAGAGTCTGGCCATGGGAGTCTCCTCGGTGGTGTGGCGGCGACGGAGGCGTCGCCCTGCAAGGGCAGCCTAGCAGCCCCTCGGAGGCCCCGCCGGGGAAAAGCGCAAGGAGCGTGCAGGCGGGAACCCCCTGGCCCGCGGGGACTCTCACCCCTGCCCCATCGACGGCCATGGAGTCCTCATAATGCCCGCACCGCTGCGCCGTTGCGCCGCTCTCGTCCTGCTCCTGCTGCTGGTCGCCGGCAGCGCCCTCGCCGCCGAGCCGCGCCCCTTCGATGCCCGCTACCGCCTCGAGGTGGCCGGCTGGCCGAGCACCACCATCGAGCACCGCCTGAGTCGTGACGGGACGCACTGGCAGAGCAACATGCGGGCCGCCATCGCGGTGGCCCGGGGCCACGAGCGCAGCCGCTTCATCGCCGGCGAGGCCATCCGCTCGCTGCACTATGCCAGCGGCTACAGCCTGCTGGGCATCGGCAAGGCGTATGAACTGGACCGGGAGGCCCTGGCCCGGCTGCCCGACCGCCAGACCGCCCTCTTCGAGCTCTCCCGGCGCGCCGTGGCCGACGACTGCGCCTCGCCCTGCCGGCTGCGCTACCTCGACCATCGCGGTCGCGAGGAGCGGGTCGACTATCGCCGGCTGGACCGCCGCACGCTCGAGCTGCCCGCCGGACGCTTCGAGGCGGTCAGGGTGGAGGTCACCGAGCCGGACGACCCCGATCGCCGCATGGTCTTCAGCTTCCACCCCGGCGTGCCGGGCCTGCTGCTGGCCATGGAGTACCACCGCGACGGCGAGCGGCGCAGCCGGCTGGCCCTCACCGACCTGACCCTCGCCGCCGGGCTCGCTTCCTCCCCGAAGGGAAATTGACTAGAGTGGGCGGCTTTCGGTCGCCGCCGGCGACCCCTGGACGGGAAGGGAGTCTCGATGCTGAGCGGTCTGGTGATCGTGCTGTTGCCGCTGGTGCTGGGGTATCTGGTGCCGGTGCGGGATGCCCGGCTGATGGCGCTGATCAACCGCGGCGTGAACGCCTCGATCTACGTGATCCTGCTGCTGATGGGGATGAGCCTGGCGGGCCTGGACGACCTGGCCGGCCAGCTCTCGCGCCTGGGCGGCCAGGCCCTGCTGCTGTTCGCGGTGATCTCGGCCTGCAACCTGGCGGCCCTCTGGTGGCTGTCGCGCCGGCTGGGCCTCACCGCCGACCCCTCGAGGGTGGTGGCGGGGGCACCCACCAGCAAGTGGGCCGCCATGGCCGGATCGCTGGCGCTGGTGGCGGTGGTGGTGGCCGGCGTGGTGCTCGGCCTGCTGCTGGAGTGGCTCACCGGCAGCGGCCTGTTCGCCACGGCCGAGACCCTGGCCGAAGGGGTGCTCTACCTCCTGCTGGCGCTGATCGGCTGCCAGCTTCGCAACTCCGGCATGCCGCTGCGCCAGATCGTGCTCAACCGCTTCGGCCTGGCCATCGCCCTGACGCTCGCCGCCAGCTCGCTGGTCGGCGGCCTGCTGGCGGCGCCGCTGCTCGACCTGGCCTGGAACGAGGGGCTGGCGCTGGCCGCCGGCTTCGGCTGGTACTCGCTCTCCGGCATCCTGGTCGGCGACCAGCTGGGCCCGCTGATGGGCGGGGTCGCCTTCTTCAACGACCTGGCCCGGGAGCTGCTCGCCTTCGTGCTGATCCCGCTGCTGATCCGTCGCCATGCCGCCCTGGCGATCGGCTATGGCGGCGCCACCTCCATGGACTTCACCCTGCCGGTGATCCAGCAGCACGGCGGGGTGGCCTGCGTGCCGGTGGCCGTGGTCTCGGGCTTTCTCCTCTCGCTGCTGTCGCCGCCGCTGATCCTCTTCCTGCTCTCGCTGTGACCGACCAGCGCCGTGACCGCCGTCGCCCTTGCCGGCGGGGACGGCATGGGCGAGGCTGACCGCAAGCTGCACATTGCCTGCACAGAACCTGACCGATGGCTGCACGCCGAGCGGCGAGAATGCACCACGCCCTCGCCGTCCCTCGTTCCCGGAGCCCGCCCATGCGCTCGCCACGCCTCCCCCGTCCGGCCGTCTCGCGACTCGGCGTCAAGCTGTTCGCGATCATCCTGGTGGTCAACGTGGCCATCTCCGGACTGGTGTTCCTGGCAGTCTCGCGCAGCCTCGACCAGGGCTTCATCGAGTACCTGGACCAGACCCAGACCCGCCGCGCCGAGACCCTGGCCGAGGGGCTCGCCGAGGAGTGGGCAGGCCGCGGCGACTGGCAGTGGCTGCGCCAGTCGCCCGGCGCCTGGCACCGCCTGGTGCGCCGCCAGCTGTGGCCCGGCGACACCCCGCCGCCGGAGGGCATCGAGCGGCGCCTGGGGGATCCCAAGGACTTCGTGCTCCACGACGCGGCCGGGCTGCCGGTGATCGGCCTGCCCCCGGACAGCGACCAGGAGGCGGCGGAGCTGCGCTGGCTGCCCATCGAGAGCAGCGGCGAGCGGGTCGGCATGCTCGGCTACCGCCCGCCCCAGCAGCTGATGGCGCGCATGGACCGCATCTTCCTCTCTCGCCAGCAGCGCAACCTGGGCATCATCGTCGCCTCCCTGGGCCTGGCCTCGCTGCTGCTGGCCGGCGGCCTCTCCTGGTGGCTGGGGCGGCGCACCCGCGGCATGGCCCGGGCCACGCGGCGCCTCACCGAGGGTGACTACAGCACCCGGCTGGCGGAGCGCGGCCGCGACGAGCTGTCGAGCCTCGCCCACGACTTCAACGTGCTCGCCGCCACCCTGGAGGCCAGTCGCGAGGCGCGCAATCGCTGGGTCTCCGATATCGCCCACGAGCTGCGCACGCCGCTGGCCGTGCTGCGTGGCGAGATCGAGGCCATGCAGGACGGCATCCGCTCCCTGGACCAGGACAACCTGCACTCGCTGGCCCAGGAGGTCGGCCAGCTGGAGCGGCTGGTGGCCGACCTGCGCCTGCTCTCCCAGAGCGATGCCGGCGCCCTGGAGGTCCAGCTGGCGCCCCTGGACCTGGCGGAGAGCCTGGCCTCGCGCCTCGACGAGGCCGGCGGCTGGCTGGGCGACAGCGGCATCCAGCTGGAGCACGAGATCGAGGGGCCGGGGTGGATCCGCGGCGACACCCAGCGGCTGCGCCAGCTGTGGAACAACCTGATCGACAACACCTGCGCCTATACCACGGCCCCGGGGCGGCTGCGCGTGCGCCTCTCTGCCCACCAGGGGCAGGTGCGGGTAACCTGGGAGGACAGCGCCCCCGGCGTGCCAGAGGCCGAACTGCCGCGGCTCACCGAGCGGCTCTACCGGGTCGAGGGGTCGCGCAGCCGCGCCAGTGGCGGCAGCGGCCTGGGGCTGTCGATCGCCACCGCCCTGGCCCGCGCCCACGGCGCGCGCATGGAGGCCTCCCCCTCGTCGCTCGGCGGGTTATGCTGGACCCTGACCTTTCCCGCCATCGAGGACCACCAGCTCAGGGAGGACGCCGCATGAGCACCCCGGACACCGAACAGGACCTGGTCCTGATCGTCGAGGACGAACCGAAGATCGCCCGCCTGGTCGCCGACTACCTGCAGGGCAGCGGCTTCACCAGCCACCACCTGGCCCACGGCGATGCCGTGCTGCCCTGGCTGGAGGCCCGCAGCACGCGCCCCGAGCTGGTGCTGCTCGACCTGATGCTGCCCGGCACCGACGGCCTGACCCTGTGCCGGGAGATCCGCCAGCGCTGGCCCGCGGTGGCGATCATCATGCTCACCGCCCGGGTCGAGGAGGTCGACCGCCTGCTGGGCCTGGAACTGGGCGCCGACGACTACATCTGCAAGCCCTTCAGCCCCCGCGAGGTGGTGGCCCGGGCCAGGGCCGTGCTGCGCCGCAGCCGGGCCGCCACCTCGCCGGCCCCCGGGGGCAGCGACCTGGTCCTCGACGAGGAGGGCTGGCGGGCCCTGGCCGACGGCCACGATCTGGGCCTCACCGCGGTGGAGTTCCAGCTGCTCAAGGTGATGATGCACTCGCCCGGGCGCATCTTTACCCGTGAGCAGCTGATGGACCACATGTACCGCGACCACCGCATCGTCTCCGAGCGCACCGTCGACAGCCATATCAAGAAGCTGCGCCGCAAGATCGCCGAGACCTGGCCCGAGCGCGAGGTGATCCGCTCGGTCTACGGCGTCGGCTACAAGTATCAGCCGGAGGAGTGAGTCCCCGGCAGATGCACGACCTTTGCACCCTCGCTGCATGCCGCTTGCATCCCCGGCGACGAGACTGGCAGCGTCAACCCGAGGCCCGTGAGGCCGACAAGGAGAACCGCCATGACACGCTCACTCACCCGCACCCTGCTGGCTCCCGCCCTGCTCGCCGTCGCCATCGCCCCCCTGGCGCTCTCCGCCAGCGCCGCCCCCGGAGGCGAGGGCAGGCAGCAGGGCTGGAGCGAGGAACATCGCCAGCAGCACGAGCAACGCCGCCAGGCCCTCTTCGAGCGGGCCGGCATCGACGAGGAGACTCGCCAGGCCCTGGAGGAGGCCCGCCGCGAGCACCGCGAGGCGGTTCGCGAACTGCGCGAGGAACACCGCCAGCGCATGGACGAGATCCTCGGCGAGGAGCAGCGCGAGGCGCTGGAGGCCGCCCGTCAGGAAATGCGCGAGGAACAGCGCGCCGAGCGCCGCGAGGCCATGCAGCAGCGCCTGACCGAGTTGGTCGACAGCTGGGAGCTCTCCGACGAGGAGCGCGAGGCGTTGCGCGAGGCCCGCGAGGCGATCTACGCCGACATGCAGGCGCTGCGCGAGGGCGACTTCGACTCCCGCCAGGAGCGTCGCGAGGCCATGCGTGAGCTGCGCGAGGAGCACCAGGCGACGCTCGCCGAGATCCTCAGCGACGAGCAGATCGAGGAGATGCGTGCGGTGCTCTCCCGCCATGGCCGCCAGGACAAGGGCGGTGATGGTCGCCAGGAGAAGGGCGACGGCGCTGCCGACTGACGCCTGCTCCTCCTATACCCCCGCTTCCCCCGTTTCGCCCGGCCTCGTGCCGGGCGTTTTCGTTCGAGCTTCGACGTTCATGCCTTGAAGTTCCCTGGTGGGGGCTGTATTTTATTTGAACGTTCATTCAATAAAAGAATCCCCCGACAGAGGAGCCCCGCATGTCGCATGCCCCCTCCCTCCCCGACCGGCGAGACCGGCTGAATCGCGTCGTCTTCCACGGCAGCGTGGCCGGCATCCTGATCTTCCTGGTGCTGACCATGCTGTTCACGGAGCGGGCCGGCGCCTTCTTCGATGCCGGCCTGGCCTGGGTCAACGAGACCTTCGGCTGGTACTACATGCTCGCCGCGGTGGTCTACCTGGTCTTCGTCGTCGTCATCGGCGCCTCCCGGGCGGGCAACATCCGCCTGGGCCCCGACCATGCCAGGCCCGAGTTCTCGCTGGTTTCCTGGGCCTCGATGCTGTTCGCGGCCGGCATCGGCATCGACCTGCTGTTCTTCTGCGTGGCCGAGCCCCTCGCCCACTACCTGGCGCCGCCGGATCTCGACCCCGAGAGCGCCGCGGCGATGCGTGCCGCCGTGCCCCAGACCTTCCTGCACTGGGGACTGACCGGCTGGGGCATGTACGTGCTGATGGGCATGGCCCTGGCCTACTTCAGCTACCGCCACCGCCTGCCGCTGGCGATCCGCAGCGCCCTCTACCCGCTGCTCGGCCAGCGCATCCACGGCCCCATCGGCCACGCCGTGGACATCACCGCGGTCATCTCCACGGTGTTCGGCATCGCCACCAGCCTGGGCATCGGGGTGATGCAGCTCAACTACGGGCTGACCTACATGTTCGACGTCCCGGAGAGCCTCTCCGTGCAGGTGGTGCTGATCGCCCTGGTGGTGGTGCTGGCGACCATCTCGGTGGTCAGCGGCGTGGAGAAGGGCATCCGCCGCCTCTCCGAGTTCAACATGCTGCTGGCCGCCGCCCTGCTGCTGTTCGTGCTCTTTCAGGGCGACACCCTGCGCCTGCTCGATGCCCTGGTCCTCAATGCCGGGGACTACCTGGGCGGCTTCATCGGCGCGAGCTTCGACACCTATGCCTTCGCCGGCGAGGAAGCCCAGCAGTGGAAGGGCTGGTGGACCATCTTCTTCTGGGGCTGGTGGATCGCCTGGACGCCCTTCGTCGGCCTCTTCCTGGCCCGCATCTCCCGCGGGCGCACCATCCGCGAGTTCGTCACCGGGGCGCTGCTGATCCCGCTGGGCTTCATGATGGCCTGGATGTCGATCTTCGGTAACAGCGGCATCGACCTGGTGGCCAACCAGGGGCTGGTCGAGCTCGGCGAGCAGGCGCTGAACACCCCCCAGACCACGATCTACACCCTGCTCGAACAGTACCCCTACATCGGTCTCACCGCCTCGGTGGTGACCGTGCTTGGTATCGTCTTCTTCATCACCTCGGCGGACTCCGGCGCCCTGGTGCTGGCCAACTTCACCTCGATCCTGTCCGACGTGAACCACGATGCCCCGATCCGCCTGCGCATCTTCTGGTCGGTGGTCATCGGCCTGATCACCATCGCCCTGCTGATGGCCGGCGGGCTCAATGCCCTGCAGAGCGCCGTGGTGATCACCGCCCTGCCCTTCTCACTGGTGATCTTCGCCATCATGGCCGGCATGTCCCAGGCCCTGAAGCTCGAGAGCAGCAAGGCCGACGCCCGCCGCCAGGTCAGCGGCACCGCGCCGGGGGGCGACTGGCGGGAGCGCCTCGACCGCGCCCTGGACACCTCGAACCGGGCCGGGGCGGCCGCGACCGTCGAGCACGCCATCCGCCCGGCCCTGGCCCAGTTCGCCAGCGAGCTGGAGAGCCGGGGGCAACGGGCCTCGGTGAGCGAGGAGCACCTCGAGGACGAGCCCCTGCCGCGCCTGACCCTGCAGGTGGACTTCGACCAGGCCCAGAGCTTCGTCTACCAGGTGTGCGCCAACCGCCTGCGCACGCCGAGCTTCCTGCCGGTGGACGACGACTACTATGTGCGTCTCGACGTCCACCTGGCCGAGGGCGGCACCGGACAGGACCTCAACGGCTATACCCGCGGCCAGGTGATCGGCGACGTGCTCTCCGAGTACGAGCGCCACCTGCATTTCCTGGCGCTGTCGGATGCCGCCGGCAGCGGCGTGCAGGCCATGCCCGGCGCCACGGGCGAACCGCCCGCCAGCGCCTCGCCGGCCTGACGACGACCGCCAGCAACCGACAACGGCGACGCCAGTGGCGTCGCCGTTGTCGTTTCCGTCCGACGAAAAGGCCCGCGGCCATCTCACGACCGCCTGCTTTCGCCCCTTCCCCCCTACGCCCCAGCCATACGCCACCCCTACACGCTCCGAGGATGAGGTCGCCCCGGCTCGAATTGACGAGGCTAGGCGTTATCGCTCCCCGCCGCTCGTCCGGGGCGGGGGCGACCCGAGACGTCACAACAATACGAGGTCGCGACCCATGACACGACGCCACGCCTTCCTCACCCCGCTGCTGGCCGCCACCCTGAGCGCCGGGGCCGCCTTGCCGGCCATGGCCTTCGAGGACGACACCCTGACCATCTGGATCGGCGACAACAAGGGGCCCCAGGGCATCCGCGAGGTGGCCGAGCGGTTCACGGCCGACACCGGCATCGCCATCGACATCGTCCACCCCGACGACATGACCAACCGCTTTCAACAGGCCGCCGGCAGCGGCCAGGGGCCGGACATCGTGATCTTCGCCCACGATCGCATGGGGGAATGGGCCCAGAGCGGGCTGCTCAAGTCCATTGCACCCTCCGATGCGTACCGCGCGCGCTACTTCGACTTCACCTGGGACGCCGTCGAGTGGAACGGCGCGACCTACGGCTATCCCATCTCGGTGGAGTCGCTGGGCCTGATCTACAACAAGGCCCTGATGGAAACACCCCCCGAAAGCTTCACCGAGCTCGCCAGGCTCGATGCCGAGCTGACCAAGGAAGGCAAGAAGGCGATCCTCTTCAACTACGGTGAGCCCTACTTCAGCTGGCCCCTGCTGGCCGCCAATGGCGGCTATGCGTTCCAGCATACCGAAAGCGGCTACGACACCAGCGACATCGGCGTCAACAATGCCGGCGCGGTGGCGGGAGCCGAGCGTCTGCGTGAACTGATCGACAGTGGCGTGCTGCCCGAGGGCACCGACTACAGCGTGACGGATACCCGCTTCAACCAGGGCGAGGTGGGGACCATGATCAGCGGCCCCTGGGCCTGGAGCAACCTCGAGAAGAGCGGCATCGACTTCGGCGTGGCCCTCTTGCCCAAGGTCGGCGACGAGCGGGCCAAGCCGATGTTCGGGGTGATGGCGGCGATGATCAACTCGGCCTCGCCCAACGACTTCCTGGCCACCGAGTTCCTCGAGAGCTACCTGCTCGAGGAGGAGGGCCTGCGCACCTTCAACAGCGACGGTTCTCTGGGCGCCGTGGCCCACAAGGTCTATCAGCAGGACCTGGAGAGCGATCCGCGGATCGCCGCCACCCTGGCGAACGCCGAGCTCGGCTCGCCGATGCCCAATATTCCCGAGATGGGTGCCTTCTGGTCGGCCATGGAACCGGCGCTGCAGAACATCGGCAGCGGCCGCCAGTCGCCGCAGGCGGCCCTCGACGCTGCCGCCGAGCGCATCCGCACCGCCATCGAGTAACCGTGTTCCTTCCAGTGTCCATGACCCCGGCCGGCCGTGAACCACGCCCAGGCCGGGGCAGACCGCAGGTGACCCCATGTTCGTGACCAACGCCTCGCGCGGCTTGCCGCGCCATCGATCCCGCTACCCCGCCGAACGCTACACCCGTTGGGCGCTGCGCACCCTGACGGCACTGCTGGTGATCGCCACCCTGTGGCTGGTGGTGGCCTTCCACCTGCGCGGCCAGTGGATGTTCTCGCTGCTGTTCCTGGTGCTGGGCGCCTCCCTGGCGATCGTCTTCGGCAAGCGCCAGCTGATGAGCCACCGCTACATCTTCCCGGCGTTGGCCGGGATGGGCGTGTTCGTGATCTTCCCGCTGGTCTATACCATCGGCATCAGCTTCAGCAACTACAGTTCGAGCAACCTGCTCAGCGAAGAGCGGGTGCGTGCCCAGTTTCTCGACCAGACCTATCAGGCCGAGGGCCAGGCCTTCGATTTCCAGCTGGTCCGTGACGGTAACCGGACGCGCCTGTACCTGGACGCCAAGGGGGCCGGCGACCTGGAGGGTGTGAGGCAACTGGTGTCTAAGCCGCTGGCCCACGCCGTGGAAGGGCAACCCCTGGCGGTCGAGCCGACCCAGGCGGCCCCCGCCGGCGAGGCGCTGGGCATCCGCGAGGTCATCGCCCTGCGTGATCGCCTGCAGCGCCTGACCCTGGTGACGCCAGAGGGTACCGAGCTCGAGATGGCAGGCCTGCGCCGCTTCGCGCCGATGCTGCCGCGTTTCGAAGCGAACCCCGACGGCAGCCTGACCGACCTGCGCGACGGCACCACCCTGACGCCCAACCAGGAGACCGGCTTCTTCGTCACCGAGGACGGTGAACGCCTCACCCCCGGCTGGCCGGTTGCGGTGGGGCTGGACAACTACACCAAGATCTTCACCGATCCGGACATCCGCGGGCCCTTCCTGCAGATCTTTGTCTGGACCTTCGTCTTCGCCGGCCTGACGGTGGCCTTCACCCTGGCGGTGGGCTTCGTGCTGGCCACGCTGCTGCAGTGGGACCAGCTCAAGGGCAAGGCCATCTATCGCACCCTGCTGATCCTGCCCTATGCGGTGCCGGCCTTCATCTCGATCCTGATCTTCAAGGGCATGTTCAACCAGAACCACGGCGAGATAAACCTGATCCTCGAGAACCTCTTCGGCATCAGCCCCGACTGGTTCACCGACCCGGCGCTGGCGCGCACCATGCTGCTGATCGTCAACACCTGGCTCGGCTATCCCTACATGCTGCTGCTGTGCATGGGCCTGATCCAGTCAATTCCCCGCGATCTCTACGAGGCCTCGGCGGTGGATGGTGGCGGGCCGCTGACCAACATGATGCGCATCACCCTGCCACTGATCCTGAAGCCGCTGACGCCGCTGCTGATCGCCGCCTTCGCCTTCAACTTCAACAACTTCGTGCTGATCGCCCTGCTCACCGGCGGCAAGCCGGACATCCTCGGCGCCAGCACCCCGGCGGGTACTACCGACCTGCTGGTCAGCTACACCTACCGCATCGCCTTCCAGGATGCCGGCCAGCAATTCGGTCTGGCGGCCGCCATCGCCACGCTGATCTTCCTGCTGGTGGTCGGGCTGTCGTGGCTCAATCTGCGCCTGTCCAAGGTCAAGGTCTAAGGAGGAGTCGTCTCATGGCCATGGTTCAACCCCGTTCGATCCGTACCCGCAAGCTGGGCGCCCATCTCGCCCTGCTGGGCTTCGTCAGCCTGGTGGTGTTCCCGCTGCTGCTGGTGATCTCGATCTCCTTCCGCGAAGGCAACTTCTCCACCGGCAGCCTGATCCCCGAGCGCTTCTCGCTGGAGCACTGGGCGCTGGCCTTCGGCATCCCCTGGGAGCGCCCCGACGGCACCGTCGTCCAGCCGCCGTTCCCGGTGATGCTGTGGCTGTGGAATTCGATCAAGGTGGCGGTAGCGTCGTCGCTGATGATCCTCGCGCTCTCCACCACCAGCGCCTATGCCTTCGCGCGCATGCGCTTCAAGGGTAAGGCACCGATCCTCAAGGGCATGCTGATCTTCCAGATGTTCCCGGCGGTGCTCTCGCTGGTGGCGCTCTACGCGCTGTTCGATCGCCTCGGCCAGCTGGTGCCCTGGCTGGGCCTCAACACCCACGGCGCGCTGATCCTGGCGTCGCTGGGCGCGGTGGCGCTGCATATCTGGACCATCAAGGGCTACTTCGAGTCCATCGACGGCTCCCTGGAGGAGGCAGCGATGGTCGACGGCGCCAGCACCTGGCAGGCCTTCCGGCACATCCTGCTGCCACTCTCGGTGCCGATCCTGATGGTGGTGTTCATCCTCGCCTTCATCATGTCGATCATGGAGTACCCCATGGCCTCGGTGCTGCTGCTCGACGAGGACAAGCTGACCCTGGCCGTGGGCGCCCAGCAGTACCTGGCCGAGCACAACCAGCGCTGGGGCGACTTCGCCGCCGCGGCGGTGCTCTCCGGGCTGCCCATTACCCTGGCCTTCCTGCTGTGCCAGCGCTGGATCGCCGGCGGCCTCACCGCCGGCGGAGTAAAAGGCTGAGCCCCCCCTCCCCCACCCGCGTTTCCTCGTCCTGCCAGGACGCTTGCTTCCCCGGCCATTCGGCCGGGGTTTTTTTGCTTGGGGAGGCTTATTGCGAAAAGCCCCGGGCGCAAGGCGCACCGGGGCGGGGTCAGTAAGAGCCGTTCGGGTCAGTGGGCGATGCCGGGGATCTCCACCTGGCGCGGGCAGGCCTGGCCGTCGGGGCCGAACAGGTGGCAGTGGTCGCCGGCCAGGCCCAGGGCGACGACCTGGTGCTCCTCGAGGTGGGCCAGGCCGTCGAGGCGCTGCGTCACGGTGCCCTCGGAGCCTTCGACCTGCAGGTGAGCCAGCGTCTCGTAGCCAAGCTGCTCGGCCACCATCAGCTTGGCCTGGAGGGTCGCCTCGCCCTGCTCGGGGGCGACGAAGTCCTCGGCGCGAATCCCCAAGGTGGCGGTGTCGCCCGCCTTGAGGCCACGCCCGTCTACCGCCACGGCCAGCGTCTCGCCGGAGGGCAGGCGCACGCCGGTGAGCCGCGGGCCTGGGTCGACCACCGTCACCGGCAGGGTGTTGATGCGCGGCGAGCCGATGAACTCGGCCACTTCTAGGGAGTTAGGGAAGTGATAGAGCGACAGCGGCGCGCCGACCTGGGCGATGCTGCCGCTCGACAGCAGCACGATGCGGTCGGCGAGTGTCATCGCCTCGACCTGGTCGTGGGTGACGTAGATCATGGTGGCGCCCAGGCGCTTGTGCAGCTCGGCGATTTGCACCCGCATCTCGACCCGCAGCGAGGCATCGAGGTTGGACAGCGGCTCGTCGAACAGGAATACCGCCGGCTCCTTGACCAGGGTACGGCCGATTGCCACCCGCTGGCGCTGGCCGCCGGAGAGGTCCTTGGGCTTGCGCTCGAGCAGTTGGGTGAGCTGCAGGATGTCGGCGGCGTGGTCTACGCGGCGGCGGATCTCGGCCTTGTCGGTACGCGCCAGCTTGAGGCCGAAGGCCATGTTCTCGGCCACCGTCATATGCGGGTACAGCGCGTAGGACTGGAAGACCATGCCGATGTCGCGCTCTTGGGGCGGGATCTCGTTGATCCGCTCGCCGTCCAGGCACATCTCGCCGCGGGTGATGTCCTCGAGCCCGGCGACCATGCGCATCAGGGTCGACTTGCCGCAGCCCGAGGGCCCGACGAACACCACGAACTCGCCGTCGTTGATGGTCAGGTCGATATCCCGAGAGATCTCGACGCCGTCATAGTCCTTGCCAATGCTATCAAGTGTCAGGCGTCCCATTGCGCATCCTCCTGATCGGATTGCGGACAGCGGGCGATGGCAATGCCATACGCCGGCAGGGTGAGAGTGCCGTTAAGCCATTGGCCGTTGACCATCGCCGGGGCGTCATCGAGGGCGCGCGCGGCGTGCGGGGCCGCCAGCTCGCGAGGTTCACCGGAAAAGTTCAGCGCCACCAGCAGGCGCTCGCCGGGGGCGCTCGCCGGATGGCTTCGCTCGAGGCACAGCACCTCGTCGCGCACCGGATGGTAGACGATGTCGCCCTTGACCAGCGCCGGCTGGGTACGGCGGAAGGCCAGGAAGGCGCGATAGGCGTTGAGCAGCGAGTCCGGCTCCCGCTCCTGCTGGTCCACGGCCAGCCCCAGGTGCTCATTGGGCACCGGCAGCCAGGGCGCGGCCCCGGAGAAGCCACCGTGGGGGGCGTCGGCCTGCCACGGCATGGGGGTGCGGCAACCGTCGCGGCCCTTGTAGGCCGGCCAGAAGGTGATGCCGGCGGGATCGACCAACTGCTCGAAGGTCAGTTCGGCCTCGCTCAGGCCCAGCTCCTCGCCCTGGTAGAGGCAGATGCTGCCGCGCTGGGTGAGCAGGAAGGCCAGGTAGAGGCGCAGCTTGGCGGCAGCATCTTCAGCGTTCCAGCGGGTGGCCAGACGGGTGACGTCGTGGTTGCCCAGCGCCCAGCAGGGCCAGCCATCCTCGATGCGCGCTTCCATCTCGGTGAGGATGCCGCGCAGGTACTCGGGGTCATGGCGTTCGCCGAGCAGATCGAAGGAGTAGGCCATGTGCAGGCGCTTGCCGCCCCTGGAATACTCGGCCATCACGCCCAGCGAATCGTCGTCACCGACCTCGCCGACACTGGTGGTACCCGGGTACTCGTCGAGCAGCGCCCTCAGCCGCTCGAGGAAGGCCAGGTTCTCCGGCTGGGTCTTGTCGTAGATATGTTGCTGGTAGCCGTAGGGGTTATCGGGGCGTACGCCGATAAACCCCTCCTGGATATCTTCTCTCGGCGGGTTGTCCCTGAGCTCGCCGTGAGTGCAGAAGTTCACCGCATCCAGGCGGAAGCCGTCGACGCCGCGCTCCAGCCAGAAACGCACCTCACCGAGGATGGCCTCGACCACCTCTGGATTGCGGAAGTTGAGGTCTGGCTGCTCGACCAGGAAGTTGTGCAGGTAGTACTGGCAGCGGCGGGTGTCCCACTGCCAGGCCGAGCCGCCGAAGATTGCCTGCCAGTTGGTGGGCGGGGCGCCGTCGGGCCGGGGATCGGCCCACACGTACCAGTCGGCCTTGGGATTGTCGCGACTTTCACGGCCCTCCTGGAACCAGGCATGCGCATCGGAGGTGTGGGAGAGCACCTGGTCGATGGTGACCTTGAGCCCCCGGGCATGAGCGGCCTCCACCAGGCGGTCGAAGTCCGCCAGGGTGCCGAACATGGGGTCGACGTCACGGTAGTCGCTGACGTCATAGCCGAAATCGAGCATCGGCGAGGTGAAGAACGGCGACAGCCAGATGGCGTCGACATTCAGCGAGGCGATGTAGTCGAGGCGGTCGATTACCCCCTGCAGGTCGCCGATGCCGTCGCCGCCCGCATCCATGAAGCTGCGCGGGTAGATCTGGTAGATCACCGCGCCGCGCCACCAGTCGGCGCCCTGTCGGCCGAGGTACTGGGAAGTGTCTGTGGTCATGTGCCGAGTCCTTGTCGTGAATCGCGGGTATCGGCGGGCCGACACCGCGGGAAAACGTCACACTCATGGTGGCGGCAGGACCGGCGGGAGAAATCCTCCCGCGGGATGGGCGACAGGCGTAGGCGGGGGGAGGAGGAGCCCCCTACTTCCCCTGGATACGGGCGAGGAGATCGCCGGCCAGGGCGATGGCCTCCTCCCGGCGACGGATGCCCTGCTTCTGGTAGAGGCTGCGGATATGCGTCTTGATGGTGGTGGGTGCCACCGACAGCTGTTCGGCGATCTGCTCGTTGGAGAGTCCGGCATGGATCAGCCCCAGGATCTGCCACTCGCGACGGGTCAGGGGTGAGGTGCGGATCAGCTCCGGCACGTCCGGGCGGGCGACGATGTCGGCGATCACCGCCTCGTCGAGCATCAGCCGTACGGCGCGGCCGAAATCACGCTGACGGCCGGCCAGCGTGAGCAACCGCTCGGCACGGCGCCGTGCCAGCTCGTCCGGTTCACGGGTCTCGAGCAGCCGGGTGAGCATGTCGGAAAGCGGCCGACCCAGGCGCAGGAAGCTGCCGGTGAGCGCCGTGCGCGAGGCCAGCTCCAGGGCCTCGGCCAGGTGATCCAGCGCCGCCTGCTCGTGGCCGCACTGCCATTCCAGGGCCGCCAGGCACAGCCGGTTGCGGTTGGCGTCGGTGACCAGGCCGAAGCGCGCGGTCTGGGTCTCCAGGGCCTCCAGCAGGGCCCGGGCTTCGTCGGGCCGGCCGAGCAGCATCAACGCCCGGACGTGGTTGCGCACGTTGGCCTGGGCGAAGTGGTTGCTGGCGGTGTCGGGCTCGGCGGGCGGCGCCTCCTGCAGCCAGCGGGCCACCGCATCGCGGTCGTCGTTGGCCTGCCACCAGGCCAGCAGGGTGGCGTGGGCGTTGGCCCGCCAGTCGATGTGATAGTCGCCATCGGCGAGTATCTTGCGAAGGCGGCGGATGTGGTCGGCACACTGCGCCTGGTCGCCGCGGGCCTGGGCGACCTTGGCCAGGCTGACATGGCACTGCAGGGTCCAGTGCTCGCCCTGGCGGTCGAGCAGAGCGATGCCGGCCAGGGCCGCCTGCTCGGCCTCATCCAGGCGGTGCCACTCCCACAGCAGCTGGCTGCGAATGCGATACAGGAACTCCGCCACCGGTAGTCGGTCGAGGCCGCTGTGCTCGATATGCGCGAAGGCGCGTTCCTGGATGTCAAAGGCGGCCTGCAGGCGCCCCTGGGCGACCAGGGTCTCCGAATGGTGGCACAGCGCCCACAACATCAGTTGGTCGTCGCCGATGCGCCGCGCCTCACGCTCCACCTCGAGGATTCGCGCCAGCGACTCCTCGAGTCGCCCCTGGACGAAACGCGCCTCGCAGAGGATGGCGCCGGCCGACACCGGCGTGGCCGCCAGGAAGCGGGCCGGCTGGGTCAGGGCCTGCTCGGCCAGCGGCGCGGCACGTTCGGCATCGCCCTGGTTGATCGCCAGCTGGGCGCGCAGGGTGGCGAACTCGGCAGCCAGTTCCTGCCAGGCGGGGTCGTCGAGCTGGGCCTCGATCCAGCCGATGGCCTGGGCGGTGCGGTCGAACTGGTACTGGGCGTGGGACACCCAGCCGTGGATCAGTGTCAGGCGCGGCGAGGCGCACAGGCGTGTCTCGCCGAGCGTCGCCAGGGCCCGTGCCAGCAGCGCGAAGTGGCCATGGGCCAGCAATTGGGGCCCCTGGGCCCCCACCAGCGTGGTGAGCGCCTCGGAGTCGTCCGCCTCGATGGCCTGGGACAGGGCCAGGGCGGGATCGCCCAGCGCCAGCCAGGCCTGGCTGGCACGGCGATGCAGCTGGCGCTGGGACGCCAGGCTCAGTTCATGGCGGCGATGACGCAGGTAACCGGCGAACAGGGGATGGAAGCGAAACCACTGCTCATGGGGATCTGAGCGCTCCAGGAACAGGCCGGCCCCTTCCAGGGCCGCCAACCGTTGGGAGACTCGCTCCCCCTCTAGCAGGCGCGCCACCAGCATCGGAGAGAAACGCTCCAGCACCCCGAGCTGCAACAGCAGCCGGCGGTCGGGTTCGTCGAGACAGGCTTCCAGCAGATCGTCGAACCAGGCGACGAAGTCCGGATGGCTGCCGCCCAGGCGCTCCAGCAGGCTGTCGAAACCCGCGCGGGTGGTGGTGCGCTGGATCAGCCAGTCCAGGGCCATCACCCAGCCCCCCGTCAGGCGCAGGGCCCGCTCCAGGCTGACCCGGGTGGGCGGGAAGCTGAGCTGCTCGGCGCACAGCGTCTGGGCCTCCTCCAGGTCGAAGGCGAGCGCCGTCGCGTCGATCTCCTCGAGCTCGCCGCGCAGCCGCAGGCCCGGCAGGCCGAGCGGCGGCCGGGTACGCGATATCAGGGTCAGGGTCAGCCAGCGCGGCTGGTGGCGCAGCCAGTGGACGAGGCCATCGCGGATGGCGGGGTGACAGATGTGCTCGAACTCGTCGATCACCAGACGGCAGGGCGGTGCCTCGGCAGGCAGGCAGGCCAGCCAGGCATCGATGCAGGCATCGAAGGGGCCCTCGTAGGCGGGCAACAGCGAGACATCCAGCCACTCGCGGCACAAGCGGTCGAGGGCCGCGCCGAAGTAATCGGCGAAGCGCCGTGGGTCATCGTCGCGGGCGTCGAGACGCAGCCAGCTCGCCGCCTGCTCCAGTGACGGCAGCCGTTCGGCCACCAGGGTGGTCTTGCCATAGCCGGGTGGTGCCTGTACCACCAGCAGGCGGATACGCTCGTCGAGGGCGAAGCGATCATTGAGCCGTGGCCGGGCCACCAGGGTGGAGGAAAGCACCGGGGGGGCGAGTTTTTCCTGGAGCAACGGCATGATTCGAACTCCCGATGGACAGGAAGGGTGGAACGAGGCATCGGCTCCATGCAAAAGGCCCGCGGCAACAGTGCCGCGGGCAAGCATCGGAACAGCAGGCCATCATCGGCCCGGACAGCGCCGGGCCGGCGGGATCAGAACCAGATCTCGGTCTGCACGCCGAAGGCCCACTCGCTACCGGTGAAGCCTTCACTGCCGAAGGCATCGTCATCACTATAGCCGTTGAGCTCCTCGTCCCAGTCGCTGAAGCTGGCGAAGACACGAATCTCCGGGCGCTGCCAGAAGCCACCCACGTCGGGCTTGAAGGTCGGCGCGACGGTGAACTTGGTATAGGCGCCTTCGGCGTTATTGCCCACCGGCCCCTGGTCGAGGTCCATCCACTGGTAGGTCGCCTCGTACTGCATCTCGAAGTTCTCGGTGATCTCGTTAGCCAGGCGGGTATTGAAGGTCGCCCAGGTATACTCGTCGCCTTCGGCGAAACGATCCTCGCTGACCTCGGCGAGGATCGCCGGCGCGATGCGCCACTTGGGGGCCAGGTAGGTGGTGCCATAGAGGCCGACGCGGGTCGCAGTCGCGTCTTCGGTCAACTGACCGTTGCCGCCGACCACCTTGACCTCGGCGCCCAGGCCCTGGCCGTGCATCACCGCCGCCTTGAAGTTGCCCTCGCTCAGTCCGAAGAAGCTGTCGCCGTGGTAGGCGACCATGGTATGGAAGCCATCGTCGGCGGCGGTGGAACCGTTCAGGATGTCACGCTCGTCGTTGTCGGCGGCGGACAGGCCGCTGACCATCCACTGCCAGTTGCCGAAGTAGTTGTTGGCGGTCAGCGTCAGGTTGTCGGTATCGTCGGTGAGCTCCGACTCCTCGGTGGGGAAGTCCGAGTAGCTGCGGCCATAGAGCGAGAAGTTGGCCTTCCAGCTGTCGGCGAGCTGGACATCGTAGATACCGCCGCCGGTGCCGGCCAGGAACACGAAGTCGGTATCCATCCAGTGGATGTCGAAGTTGTCGCGGTCGAAACGCTTGCCGGCCCAGATGGAGGCGTTCTCGAAGGCACCGGTGAAGCTCGGCAGCTCGCTGAGCTCGACATAGACGTTGCGCACGTTGAGGTTCGACTCCTCGGCGGTCCAGTCGTTGCTGGTCCGCACGCCATCGGCGAACATCATGCGGTAATCGGCGACGGCGCCATTATCGAAGCGCTGCCGGTAGTTCAGCTTGGCCTCGGCGTAGGTGTCCGGCTCGTTGCCCAGGCGACCGACGTTACCGCCCAGGGGGCCGGCAGGCGTCACGCCTGGCCCACCGGGGATGCTCTTGTGATCGTCACCGATCAGCAGTCCCGAGCGGGCGTAGGCACCGAAGGCGAAGCCTTCGTCGCTGTCGGCCTTCTCCTCGACCTTGGCCAGGCGTTCCTCGATCTCGTCTTCCGTCAGGCGATCCTCGGCCTGCTGCTCGGCCAGGTCGGCACGACGTTCGGCGGCATCGGCGCGCTGCTCGGCGGCGGCGATGCGCGCCTCCAGCTCGGCGAGGCGTTGCTCGAGGTCACTGGACTGGGCGTTGGCAGTGCCGGCCAGGGTGAGGCCGGCAGCGGCGATGGCGATGGCGAGCGGCGTCTTGAGCTTGACAGCGTTCATGGTCGTTCTCGTCCTTTGTTGTTGTCGAGACGGGTGATCATCACGAAAGGCAGGGTGCCCCGCGCCGGGTTCGGTCCGGTTCTGAGGTCACCGTGAACTTAATCGTTACAGATCCTGATGACAAAAAGATTCTTGTAATATTACGACTAATGTCTAATCAGCTATCGGAACTCAAGCCAATTGAAGTAATAAAACTACAAATCCATCCTCGCCATGACATACCCTGCCCATCGACACCACGACGAGGACTCGCGATGAGCACCGACACGACCCCGCTCATGCTTGGCATGATGCGCCTGCATGAGACCCCTGGATTTCACGACCCCGAGCGCCTGGCCGACTGGATCGAGGCTCGCCTGGATCAGGGACTCGACTGGTTCGACCACGCCGACATCTACGGCGGAGAGGGTAGGAACGAGCACCTGTTCGGCGAGGCACTGCGCCAACGTCCCAGCCTTGCCCAACGAGTGCGGGTGGTCACCAAGGCCGGGATCCGCATGGACCGGGGCGAGATCAAGCACTACGACAGCTCGCCGGACTGGCTGGCCGGTGCCATCGACCGCGCCCTGACACGGCTGGGCGTCGAGCGTCTCGACGTCTTCCTGATCCACCGCCCGGATCCGCTGATGGAGGCCGATGCCACCGCCAAGGCACTGGACGATGCCGTCCGGGCCGGCAAGGTCGCCGCGCTGGGGATCTCCAACTTCCTGCCCGAGCAGTGGCGCCGCCTCCAGGCCGCGCTATCCCACCCGCTGACCCACCACCAGCTGCAGCTCTCCCTCACCCGACCGGCACCGCTGTTCGATGGCCACTTCGATGCCCTGGGTCAGGACGCTCTGCAGCCCATGGCCTGGTCACCCCTAGGGGGCGGCACGCTGTTCGGGGGAGCGGTCGGCCGGGCCCTGGAGGCCCTCGCCACCCGCCACGGGGTCAGCCCCGCCGGGGTGGCACTGGCCTGGCTGCGTCGCCTGCCGGGCGCCCCGGTGCCGGTGATCGGCACCCTGAATCCTGCCCGCATCGAGTCCCTGCGGGACGAGGCCGATCTTCGCCTCTCCCGCCGGGACTGGTATGCACTGCTGGAGGCAAGCCGAGGCCATGAGGTGGCATGACGGCCCGGACCGGTGCCTGCCGGGGTGGCTGGATGCGACCAATGTCTAGGTTGATGCCGGGCAAGGGCGACGACTACCTTTGCGGCACGTAATCTTAATCGTTTAAGTCAAAGGGTCGAACCACCCTCCGGTGCCCGGGGCATCGGAGAGACCGACCCTGCGGTTCGTCACATCGACAACAACAAGCGACGAGGAAGCCAGCATGTTGAAGAAGACCCTGATCTCCGCCATCGCCCTGGCCGGGGCTGCCGCGAGCGGCAGCCAGGCCCAGGCCGCGGAACTGACCATCTCCTGCGGCGCGGTGGGCGCCGAGCTCACCCTGTGCGAGGAGGGCGTCGCCCAGTGGGAGGAGCAGACCGGCCACGAGGTCGACATCGTCTCCACCCCCAACTCTTCCACCGAGCGCCTGTCGCTCTACCAGCAGATCCTCTCCGCCCAGTCCAGCGACATCGACGTGATGCAGATCGACGTGGTATGGCCGGGCCTGCTGGCCAATCACCTGCTCGATCTCGGCGAGACTCTCGGCGAGGAGGCGGCGGCCGGCCACTTCGAGACCATTGTCGCCAACAACACCATCGACGGCCGCCTGGTGGCGATGCCCTGGTTCACCGATGCCGGCGTGCTCTACTACCGCAAGGACCTGCTCGAGGAACACGGCGTCGAGGCCCCCGAGACCTGGGCCGAGCTGACCGAGATCGCCACCGAGATCCAGGCCGCCGAGCGCGAGGCCGGCAACGACGGGATGTGGGGCTACGTCTTCCAGGGCCGTGCCTACGAGGGCCTGACCTGCAACGCCCTGGAGTGGATCGCCAGCTACGGCGGCGGCACCATCGTCGATGCCGACGGCGAGATCACCATCGACAACGCCAAGGCCGCCGAGGCGCTGGACCTCGCCGCCAGCTGGATCGGCAACATCTCGCCGAAAGGTGTGCTCAACTACACCGAGGAGGAGGCCCGCGGCATCTTCCAGAGCGGCAATGCGGTGTTCATGCGCAACTGGCCCTATGCCTGGTCGCTCACCCAGAGCGAGGACAGCGACGTGGCCGGCAAGGTCGGCGTGGTCAAGCTGCCCCACGGGCCGGACGGGGAAAGCGCCGCGACCCTCGGCGGCTGGAACCTGGCGGTCTCCAAGTATACCGAGAACCGTGAAGCCGCCGCCGACCTGGTGGCCTTCCTGACCTCCGAGGCCGAGCAGAAGCGACGCGCCATCGAGGGCGCCTACAACCCCACCCTGGCCGCCCTCTACGAGGATGATGAGGTGCTCGCGGCGGTGCCCTTCTTCGGCACCCTCTACGCCACCTTCACCAACGCCGTGGCCCGTCCCTCTGCCCCCACCGGCGACAACTACGGCCGGGTGAGCAACAGCTTCTTCAACGCCGCACACAGCGTGCTCTCCGGCAACCAGAGCGGTGCCGAGGCCGTGTCCGAGCTGGACAGCGAACTGTCCCGCATCAAGCGTCGTCGCTGGTAACCGGAGGTCGTCATGTCCACTCCCGCAACCGAACGCGCCCCCCAGGCGGGGCGCTCCTCCCCAGCCGGCTACCGCGGCACCAAGGTGCGCCGCCAGCGGGTCCGCGCCGCCTGGACCTTCCTCGCGCCGATGCTGATCACGCTGGTCCTGGTGGCCGGCTGGCCGCTGCTGCGGACCTTCTATTTCAGTCTCACCGACGCCTCGCTGTCGGATACCGCCGCCGCCACCCTGATCGGTTTCGAGAACTATCTGGTCTACGACGACGGCGCCTGGTATGGCCTGCTCACCGATCCGGTGTGGTGGAACTCCGTCTGGAACACCGTCTACTTCAGCGTGGTGTCGGTGTCGCTGGAGGTGGTGTTCGGCATCATAGTCGCCCTGCTGCTCAACGCCGAGTTCAAGGGCCGCATGCTGGTACGCGCCGCGGTGCTGATCCCCTGGGCCATCCCCACCATCGTCTCGGCCAAGATGTGGGCCTGGATGCTCAATGACCAGTTCGGGATCATCAACCACATGCTGATGGCCCTGAGCCTGATCGATGCGCCCCTGGCCTGGACCGCCGACGCCGACCTGTCCATGTGGGCGGTGATCATGGTCGATGTCTGGAAGACCATTCCCTTTGTCGCCCTGCTGGTACTGGCCGCCCTGCAGATGCTGCCCAAGGACTGTTACGAGGCCGCCGAGGTCGACGGCATCCATCCGGTCAAGGTGTTCTTCCGCGTCACCCTGCCGCTGATCACCCCGGCCCTGCTGGTCGCCGTGATATTCCGACTGCTCGATGCCCTGCGCGTGTTCGACGTCATCTACGTGCTGACCTCCAACTCCACCAGCACCATGACCATGTCGATCTATGCCCGCCAGCAGCTGGTGGAGTTCCAGGACGTGGGCTACGGCAGCGCCGCCTCGACGATGCTGTTCCTGATCATCGCCCTGGCCGTGGTCATCTACCTCTACCTCGGCCGCCGTCAACTGGGAGTCGACCAATGAACCAGTACCAGCTGATCAAGCTCGCCAAGCGGGTCGGGCTCTATGCCCTGATCGCCGTGGTGATGGTCTACGCCATCTTCCCCTTCTACTATGCCGTGATCACCTCGTTGAAGCCCTCCAGCGAGCTGTTCCGGGTCGACTTCTGGCTGTCGTCGGTGGACTTCGGCAACTACGTGCAGATCTTCACCCAGAAGAGCTTCGTTCGCGCCATCTTCAACTCCATCGTCGTCTCGCTGTCGGTGGTGTTCATCGCCCTGTTGCTGGGTATCACCGCCTCCTATGCCCTGGGCCGGGTGCGCTTCCGCGGCCGTACCACGGTGATGCTGGTGATCCTCGGCGTCTCCATGTTCCCCCAGGTGGCGGTGCTCTCGGGGCTGTTCGAGGTCATCCGCGTCTTGAACCTCTACAACAACCCGGGCGGCCTGATCCTGAGCTACACCATCTTCACCCTGCCGTTCACCGTGTGGGTGCTGACCACCTTCATGCGCCAGCTGCCCATGGAACTGGAAGAGGCCGCGATCATGGACGGTGCCACCCCCTGGGTGACCATCACCAAGGTGTTCCTGCCGCTGATGTGGCCGGCCATGGCGACTACCGGGCTGCTGGCCTTCATCGCCGCCTGGAACGAGTTCCTGTTCGCCCTGACCTTCACCCTCACCGACGACCAGCGCACCGTGCCGGTGGCCATCGCCCTGATCTCCGGCGGCAGCCAGCACGAGCTGCCCTGGGGGCCGATCATGGCGGCCTCGGTCACCGTCACGGTCCCGCTGGTCATCCTGGTGATGATCTTCCAGAAGCGCATCGTCTCCGGCCTCACCGCCGGTGCGGTCAAGGGCTGACCCCATGAGATCCAAGGAACCCGAGATGCAAGACAACCTGACCTGGTGGCGCGGCGGCGTCATCTACCAGATCTACCCGCGCAGCTTCATGGACGCCAACGGCGACGGCATCGGCGACCTGGCTGGCATCACCGAGAAGCTGGACTATGTGGCCTCGCTGGGCGTGGACGGCATCTGGCTGTCGCCCTTCTTCACCTCACCGATGCTCGACTTCGGCTATGACGTCAGCGACTACCGCGACGTCGATCCGATGTTCGGCACCCTGGACGACTTCAAGGCGCTGCTGGCCCGTGCCCACGAACTGGGCCTCAAGGTCATGATCGACCAGGTGATCAGCCACTCTTCGGACCAGCATCCCTGGTTCCAGGAGAGCCGCCAGGACCTCTCCAACGCCAAGGCGGACTGGTTCGTGTGGGCCGACCCCAGGCCCGACGGCACGCCGCCCAACAATTGGCTGTCGATCTTCGGCGGCTCCGCCTGGACCTTCGACTCCCGTCGCCGCCAGTACTACCTGCACAACTTCCTGGTCGAGCAACCGGACCTCAACTTCCATAATCCCGAGGTCAGGAAGGCCCAGCTGGACAACATGCGCTTCTGGCTGGAGCTGGGCGTCGACGGCTTCCGCCTCGACACCGTCAATTTCTACTTCCACGACGCCGAGCTACGCGACAACCCGCCGGTGCCGGCCGGCGAGGCCAAGACCCTGGGCGCCCCGGACGCCAACCCCTATACCTGGCAGCGCCACGTCTATGACCTGAGCCGCCCGGAGAACCTCGACTTCCTCAAGGACCTGCGTGCCCTGATGGACGAGTTCCCCGGCACCACGACGGTGGGCGAGATCGGCGACGACAACCCGCTCGAGCGCATGGCCGAGTACACCGACGGCGGCGACAAGCTGCACATGGCCTATGGCTTCGATCTGCTCAACGCCCCGCATTCGGCCAGCTACATCCGCGAGGTGATCGAACGCTTCCAGCGCCTGGCCGGCGATGCCTGGCCGTGCTGGGCGCTGTCCAACCACGACGTGGAGAGAAGCGCCACCCGCTGGGGCGAGGGCGAGGATCCCGTGGCCTACCCCAAGGCGGCGCTGGCCATGGTGCTTTCGCTGCGCGGCAGCGTCTGCCTCTACCAGGGCGAGGAACTGGGCCTCCCCGAGGCCGAGGTGCCCTTCGAGCGCATCCAGGACCCCTACGGCAAGGTGCTGTGGCCGGAGTTCAAGGGCCGCGACGGCTGCCGCACGCCGATGCCCTGGACCGACGCGCCAAGGGCCGGCTTCACTGCCGAGGCCGTGGAGCCCTGGCTGCCGGTGGACGAGCGCCACCGGCCACTCGCCGTGGAGCGCCAGCAGGACGATCCCGACTCGGTGCTCAACGCAACCCGCCGCCTGCTGGCCTTCCGCCAGGCTCACCCGGCGCTGGTCGACGGCGCGCTGTCGCTGGTCGACGTCGGCGAGGATCTGCTTGGTTTCATCCGCGAGGCGGGTGACGAACGACTGCTGTGCGTGTTCAACCTGACCGGCGAGACCCTGAGCACGACGCTGCCACAGCCCGGCACCCCGCTCCAGGGGCACGGCTTCGCATCGGCCCTCGACGGCGACACCCTGACGTTGCCGGCCTACCAGGCCGCCTATCTCCAGCTCGACCGTTAACACCACACAAGAACGCCGGCCCTGGAGGCCGGCAAGGAGTCGCAAGATGGCAAGCGTGACCCTGGAAAAGATCAACAAGACCTTCGGCAGCACCCATATCATCAAGGACCTTGACCTCGAGGTCGCCGATGGCGAGTTCGTGGTCTTCGTCGGCCCCTCGGGCTGTGGCAAGTCGACCCTGCTGAGGCTGATCGCGGGGCTGGAGTCGATCACCGACGGCGAGCTGAAGATCGCCGACGGCGTGGTCAACGACCTGCCGCCCCGCGAGCGCGGCGTGGGCATGGTGTTCCAGTCTTACGCCCTCTACCCGCACATGTCGGTCTACGAGAACATGGCCTTCGGCCTCAAGCTGGCCAAGATGGCCAAGGAGACCGTCGACGACCGGGTGATGGCCACGGCCCGCATCCTGCAGCTCGAGGACCTGTTGCACCGCAAGCCCAAGGAGCTCTCTGGCGGCCAGCGCCAGCGGGTGGCCATGGGCCGCGCCATGGCCCGAGAGCCGCGTATCCTGCTGTTCGACGAGCCGCTCTCCAACCTGGATGCCTCGCTGCGCGTGCAGATGCGAAACGAGATCGCCCGCCTGCACCACCGCCTGGGCTCGACCATGGTCTACGTCACCCACGACCAGGTGGAGGCCATGACGCTGGCCGACAAGATCGTGGTGCTGCGCGACGGCCGCATCGAACAGGTCGGCAGCCCCCAGACCCTCTATCAGCAGCCAGCCACCCGATTCGTCGCCGGCTTCATCGGCTCGCCGACCATGAACTTCATGCCGGCGAAACTCCTCTCCGGTGCGGTGGACGGATGCCGAGTGCAGGCCCCGGGCCTGGACGATCTGGCCCTGCCCCAGGACGCCAGCGGCGAAAGCACCGGTGCCGACCTGACCCTGGGCGTGCGTCCCGAGCACCTGCGCCTGGCCGAGGCCCAGGGCGAGAACGCCTTCGAGATCGTCAACGTCGAGTACCTGGGCAACGAGGTCTATGTCTATCTCGAACCCAAGGCCGGCGACACCCTGCTGATCCACCGCAGCGAGGCGCCGAGCCGCTGGGAGCTCGGCCAGCGGGTGGCGCTGGTGCCCGACCTGGAGCACGTGCACCTCTTCGATGCTCGCGACCGGGCCCTGGACATCGCCACGCGGCGCCAGGCGGCCTGAGCACACCTACCCGATCCACAGCCAGCTGTATGACCGACGGGAGCCCCGGCTTCCGTCGCCAGGAGACCCCGATGGCGTTTACTCAACCCTCGCACGACGAGCAGCAAGACTGGTGGCGTGGCGCGGTGATCTACCAGGTCTACCCGCGCAGCTTCCTGGACACCGACGGCGACGGCATCGGCGACCTGAAGGGCGTGATCGACCGGCTCGACTACATCGCCTCGCTGAATGTCGACGCCATTTGGCTGTCGCCGTTCTTCACCTCGCCGATGAAGGACTTCGGCTACGACGTCAGCGACTATCGGGACGTCGACCCGATGTTCGGCACCCTGGCGGACTTCGACCGCCTGGTGGAGGCCGCCCATGCCCGGGGCCTCAGGGTCACCATCGACCAGGTGCTCTCCCACACCTCCGACCAGCACCCCTGGTTCCAGGAGAGCCGGTCGAGCCGCGACAACCCCAAGGCCGACTGGTACGTGTGGGCCGATCCCCGGCCCGACGGCGCCCCGCCCACCAACTGGCAGGCGATCTTCGGCGGCAGTGCCTGGCAGTGGGACACCCGCCGCTGCCAGTACTACCTGCACAACTTCCTGGTCGAGCAGCCGGACCTCAACTTCCGCAACCCCGCGGTGGTGGAGGCGATCCTCGGCGAGGTGCGCTTCTGGCTGGAGCGCGGCGTCGACGGCTTCCGCCTGGATGCGGTGAACTTCTGCACCCACGGTGAGCTCAGGGACAACCCGCCCCGCTTGGAGATCGCCGAGGGCTTCATCGGGGTGCGCCCCGACAACCCCTACGGCTACCAGCTCCATCTTTACGACAAGACCCAGCCGGAGAACCTGGCTTTCCTCGAGCGGCTGCGGGCGCTGCTCGACGAGTACCCCGGCACCACCAGCGTCGGCGAGGTCGGCGACGACGACTCGCTGGGGGTGATGGCCGAGTACACCCAGGGCGGTAACCGCCTGCACATGTGCTACTCCTTCAACCTCCTGACCGACAATGCCGACCCTCGGCACCTGCTCGCACCGCTGGAGGAGATGGAGGCGCGCATCGGCGACGGTTGGCCCTGCTGGGCGCTGGGCAACCACGATGTCACCCGGCTGGCCACCCGCTGGGGCGCCGAGGGCGATGCCACCAGGCTGCGCCTCTACCTGGCCTTCCTGCTCACCCAGCGCGGCAGCGTCTGCCTCTACCAGGGGGAGGAGTTGGGCCTGACCGAGGCAGAGCTCACCTTCGATCAGCTGGTCGACCCCGCCGGCATCACCTTCTGGCCCTCCTACAAGGGACGCGATGGCTGTCGCACGCCCATGCCCTGGCAGGCCGATGCCCCCCACGGGGGCTTCTCCACGGGAACGCCCTGGCTGCCGGTGCCGGATGCGCACCTGGACCTGGCCGTGGACCGGCAGGCGCGGGAGCCGGACTCGCTGCTCAACGCCATTCGCGCCTTCCTGGCCTTCCGCCGTCGGCAGCCGGCGCTGGTCAAGGGCGAGATCCGCTATCACCCGCTGCGCGATGACGTCATCTGTCTCGAGCGTCGCCATCGGGGCGAGTGCCTGCTGGTGGCGCTGAACTTCGCCGGCGAGCCTCGCGAGTTCGCGGCTCCCCGCGAGGCCCACGCCCTCGACGACGCACCGTCGATGGTCAACGGCAGCTGGCAGGGCGGCACGCTGCGGCTGCCGGCCTACGGCATCGCCATCGCCCGCTGTCCGGATTGCGACCCGGGACAAGCGATCTGGCACCCCTGAGCCCGTGCCTCGGGTCTGCACGACAGGTGGAAACCCCACCGTCCCCTTAACAACCACAACAGCAGCGACAACCTCAGGAGTCCACTCCCATGAACCTCAACAATCCCAAGCTATACCACCGCGCCCTGATCGGTTCCCTACTCCTGGGCGGTTCGGCACTGGCCGCCCAGAACACCCTGGCGGCGGAGATCGCCATCGCCTGCGGCCCCGGCGACGCCTCCGACTATTGTCCGATCGCCGCCCAGGCGTGGGCCGAAAAGACCGGCAATACCGTGCAGGTCGTCTCCACCCCCAACAGCGCCACCGAGAAACTGTCGCTCTACCAGCAGCTGTTGGGTAGCCAGTCCAGCGACATCGACGTGATGCTGATCGATATCGTCTGGCCGGGCATGCTCGACGACCACCTGGTGGACCTCGCCGAGCACCTGCCGGAGGATGCCACCGACGGCTTCTTCCCGGCGCTGGTCGACAACAACACCGTCGAGGGCCGCCTGGTGGCCATGCCCTGGTTCACCGACGCCGGCCTGCTCTACTACCGCAAGGACCTGCTGGAGAAGTACGGCCATGAGGTGCCGGAGACCTGGCAGCAGCTGACCGAGACCGCCACCGAGATCCAGGCCGCCGAGCGCGAGGCCGGCAACGACGACTTCTGGGGCTTCAGCTTCCAGGGCCGCGCCTACGAGGGGCTGACCTGCAACGCCCTGGAGTGGGTGGCGAGCCACGGTGGCGGCACCATCGTCGACGATCAGGGTGAGGTCACCATCGACAATCCCCGCGCCGCCGCCGCCCTCGACCTGGCCGCCTCCTGGGTCGGCACCATCTCGCCAGAAGGCGCGCTGAACCACACCGAGGAGGAGACCCGCGGGATCTTCCAGTCCGGCAACGCGCTGTTCCTGCGCAACTGGCCCTATGTGTGGGCACTGGCCAACGGCGAGGGCAGCGAGGTGGCGGCCAAGATCGGCATGGCGCCGCTGCCCCATGGCCCCGAGGGCGAGTCCAAGGCCACCCTGGGCGGCTGGAACCTCGCCGTGTCGCGCTACTCCGAGCATCCCGAGCTGGCCGCCGACCTGGTCGCCTTCATCACCTCCCGGGAGCAGCAGAAGGCCCATGCCATCCAGATGGGCATGAACCCCACCATCGAGGCGCTCTACCAGGACGAGGAGGTGCTGGCCAGCAACCCTTCCATGAGCGAGCTCTACGAGACCCTGACCAACGGCGTGCCGCGTCCCGCCACGGTGACCGGCGACAGCTATGCGCGGGTCTCCAACGCCTTCTTCAACCGCACCCACCAGGTGCTCTCCGGCGATCTCGACGGCGCCAGCGCCGTCCAGCAGCTGGGCCGCGAACTCGAGCGCCTCGGCCGTCGCGGCTGGTAAGGCCATGTGTATCGCCCGGCCGGAGACACTCCGGCCGGGCCGACTCTTGCACCCACCGACAGGATCCCCAGGATGACGCTTTCTCAATTGCGCCAGGACACCCAGCACGACTGGTGGCGGGGAGCGACGATCTACCAGATCTACCCGCGCAGCTTCATGGATGCCAATGGTGACGGTATCGGCGATCTCGCCGGTATTACTGGAAAACTCGAGCACGTGGCAAGCCTCGGCGTCGACGCCATCTGGCTGTCGCCGTTCTTTACCTCGCCAATGAAGGACTTCGGCTACGACGTCGCCGACTACCGCGGCGTCGACCCCATGTTCGGCACCCTCGACGACTTTCGCGCGCTGGTCGATCGCGCCCACGCACTGGGCCTGCGGGTGATCATCGACCAGGTGCTGTCGCACAGCTCCGACCGGCATGCCTGGTTCCAGGAAAGCCGCCAGGACCGCACCAATCCCAAGGCCGACTGGTACGTCTGGGCCGACCCCAAGCCCGACGGCACGCCGCCCAACAACTGGATGGCAGCCTTCAGTGGTCGCGCCTGGACCTTCGATGCCCGGCGCCGCCAGTACTACCTGCACAACTTCCTGCCCAGCCAGCCGGACCTCAACTTCCACCACCCCGACGTGCGCAAGGCGCAGCTCGACAACCTGCGCTTCTGGCTGGAGCTCGGCGTCGACGGCTTCCGCTTCGACGTGGTCAACTACTACTTCCACGACCCGGCCCTCACCGACAACCCGCCGATGCCCCGCGAGTGGGTCCATCCGGGCAATCCCCAGAGCTACCAGCTCCAGCGCCACAACATCGAGCAGCCCGAGAACCTGGCCTTCCTCGAGCGTATCCGCACGCTGCTCGACGAGTACCCGGGGGCCACCACCGTGGGCGAGATCGCCGGCAACGACCAGCTGCCGACCATGGCCGCCTACACCCAGGGCGACAAGCGCCTGCACATGGCCTACACCTTCGACCTGCTGGACTCGACCGGCGACGCCGCCGAGCTCCATGGCGTGCTGGCGCGCTTCGGCGAGCTGGGCGACGACACCTGGCCCTGCTGGGCGCTCTCTAATCACGACGTCGAGCGCAGCGCCACCAGCTGGGGCGAGGAGCGCGCGTTACTGGCACTGACGGTGCTCTGCTCGCTGCGCGGCAGCCTGTGCCTCTACCAGGGCGAGGAGCTTGGCCTGCCCGAGGCCGAGCTGGCCTATGCGGACCTGCAGGATCCCTTCGGCATCAACCTGTGGCCGGAGGTGAAGGGACGCGACGGCTGCCGCACGCCGATGGTCTGGGAGGATGCGCCGAACGGCGGCTTCTGCCCCGAGGACGTCGCGCCCTGGCTGCCGGTGTTCGAACGACACCTGCCGCTGGCGGTGACACGCCAGGAGGCCGACTCCGACAGCCTGCTGGCCCGGGTTCGCCAGCTGCTCGCGCTGCGCGGCGCCAGCGAGGTGCTGCGCCAGGGTGAACAGCAATTGATCGCCCCCGAGGCGCTGCCCGAGGGCGTCTTCGGCGTGCTGCGTCATGACGGCGAACGGCGCCTGCTGTGCCTGGCGCATCTCGGCCAGGCGACGAGTGAACGGGGGAAGCTCGGCCTCGATGCCTTGATCGCCGGCGCCGAGGGTTGGTCCAGTCTGGCCCTGCCGGGCATGGCGACGCCGCAGCTGGAAGGCCGACAGCTGATCATGGAACCCGGCCAGGCGGCCTGGTTGAGCATTGTCTGACAGCCTGGTGACTCGGCGGTATCGACCGGCCGCCCGGGGCTCGCCGCGGGTGGCTACCCTGACCCTGCCGGGCCATGCTAGGCTGCTAACTAAATCGTTCCAGTCCACCCTGACCGCCATGGAGTCAGCCGCCAAGTGCCTCTCCCCCGTCGCATGACCCTCAAGGACCTGGCCCGCGAGCTCGGCGTCTCCACCGCCACCGTCTCCAACGCCTTCAACCGGCCCGACCAGCTCTCGCCGAAGCTGCGCGCGCACATCCTCACCGAGGCCCGGCACTTGGGCTACAGCGGCCCCGACGCCCGGGCCCGCAGCCTGCGCACGGGCCGTTCGCGGATCATCGCCGTGATCCTCGCCGAGAGCCTGACCTACAGCCTCAACGATGCGGTCTCCAGCGAGCTGCTCTCGGGCATCGCCGAGGTGCTCGACACCCGCGGCCACACCCTGCTGCTGCTCTCGGGGCGCCAGAACGCCGCCAGCGTGCCCGGCGCCTCGAGCATCGCCGACGGCTTCATCGTCTATGGCCTGATGCCGAGCCTCAAGCTGTTCTCCGACCTCCCTCCCGAGCGCCCCCTGGTGGCGGTGGACTTCGATATCGAGGACCACGCCACGGTGCACGTCGACAACGAGCCGGCGTGCTACGCCATCGCCCGCCATGCCCTGAGGACGCCGACGCGACGCCCTGCGGTGATCAACCTGCGACTGACCGAGCAGCCGTGCAACGGCCGCATCGACGACGACCAGGCGCTGCTCTCGGCCGAGCGCACCATCACCCGGGCGCGCCTCGCCGGTTTCCAGCGGGCCTTCGCCGAGGCCGGCATCGACCCGGCCGAGGTGCCGATGTGGAACATCGAGGAGAACACCTTCGAGGTCTGCACCCCGGTGATCGAGGAGATCCTCGACTTGCCGGAGGCCGAGCGGCCCGACCTGCTGCTGTGCATGTCCGACCGCATCGCCCTGACCGTGGTGACGCTCGCCGAGCAGCGCGGCCTGCGTATCCCCGAGGACCTGCGGCTGACCGGCTTCGACGGCATCGCCGAGGGGCAGTATCGTGCTCCCCGACTGACCACCATCCGCCAGGACAGCACCGAGAAGGGCCGCATCGCCGCGCGCATGATCCTCGGGATGGAACCCGCCGAATCCAGGGTCATGGCCACCGAAATGATGATCGGCGACACCTGCCCCTGACGCCAATCGACTCATCCGGCCGCATGCTTCAGTTGCGGATCCCGGGCGCCTCCCTCCCCTCACCGCTATAGTGAAGGTCAGGCTAGTGCCCGTGATCGGTGTCCTTCGGCGCCCGCACCGCGCACGAGGACCCTCTCATGGCCACGACGGTTGCGGTGATCCAGAAGCCTCCGGTACTGCTCCAGCGAGACGCGACCATCGAACTGATGCTGGCGTCGATCGAGGAGGCCGCCGTTGCCGGGGCGACCCTGCTGGTCTTTCCCGAAGCCTATATCCCCGGCTATCCGACCTGGATCTGGCGACTCGCCCCGGGCGGCGACATGGCGCTGACCAGCGAGTTGCATGCCAGGCTGCGCGAGAATGCCGTCGACCTCGGCGGCGGCACCCTGGAGCCCATCCAGGAGGCGGCCGCCCGGCACGGGGTGACCCTGGTGACGGGCCTCAACGAGATCGATAGCCGCTACAGCGGCACCACCCTGTTCAACAGCGTGGTCGTGATCGGCCCGGATGGGCGGCTGCTGAATCGCCATCGCAAGCTGATGCCGACGAACCCCGAGCGCATGGTCTGGGGCATGGGCGATGCCAGCGGGCTCACGGTGGTCGAGACCCCCGCCGGGCGCCTCGGCACCCTGATCTGCTGGGAAAGCTACATGCCGCTGGCGCGCTACGCCCTCTATGCCCAGGACCTGGAGGTCTTCATCAACCCGACCTGGGATTCCAGCGACATCGCGCTCGCCTCGCTGCGCCATATCGCCAGGGAGGGCGGCTGCTGGGTGATCGGCACGGCCACCGCCCTCCAGGGAAGCGACATTCCCGCGACCTTCCCAGAGCGCGACCGGCTCTTCACCCCGGAGGAGTGGGTCAACGTCGGCCATGCGGTGGTCATTGCCCCCTCGGGCGAGGTGGTGGCGGGCCCCCTCGATCGGGAGAAGGGGATCCTCTATGCCGAGATCGAGGTCGAGACCGCCCGCCGGGCACGTCGCTCGCTGGACGTCTGCGGCCACTATGCCCGGCCGGACATCTTCTCGCTGTCGGTGAATCGCGCCCCCCAACCCCCGGTGGTGTTCACAGAGGCCTGACAAGCATGCTTGGCGCCAGGAGGGCGCGGCGCGAATCAGGCCCCGTTGAGGGTCGCGATCAGCCGGCGCGCCCCTCCGTGGTCCCGGTGCTCTCCCAGCCAGAGTCCCTGCCAGGTGCCGAGCACCGGGCGGCCGGCGCGCACCGCCAGGGTCAGCTGGGTGCCGAGCAGGCTGGCGCAGACATGGGCCGGCATGTCGTCCGGCCCCTCGAGGGTATGGCGGAAGTAGGGCAGGTCGCCAGGGATCAGCTCGCGCAGGAAGGCATCCAGGTCATGTCGCACGTCAGGGTCGGCGTTCTCGTTGAGGGTCAGCGACGCCGAGGTGTGCAGGAGCTGCAGGTGCAGCAGCCCCATGGAGACCTCCCGCAAGCCGGGCAGGCCGTCGACCACCTCGTCGGTGATCAGGTGAAAGCCGCGCGAGCGCGGCGCGAGACGCAGCTCCTGCTGTTGCCACATGACGGCTCCTCGAGACGGATGAAGGAGATACCGCCATGCTAGCCTGTCCCGACGCCAAGGCAAGGGCGCCGCACCCCACGGCGGGGAGCGGCACCGCCTCGCTCTCTCAGTTGCGCGGATCGTCCGCCGGATCGAGGTACTCGATGCCCCAGGGGCCGGTGCCGTGCAGCTGGAACACGGTCTCGCCCTCGGCGTAGCCGAACATGGGGTCGCCCGGCGACATGATCGCGAAGTCGTGCACGTCCAGAGCCTGGGCCGCACCGGGGTCGTACTCTTCGCCATGGGCGAAGTGCAGGGTGCCGTCGAGCACCGTCACCCGCTCGTAGGCGGGATGGACATGGGGACGGATCTCGTAGCCATCCTCGAGCCGCAAGCGAATGGTGAAGGGGGCCTCCTGGCTCAGGTCACCCTCGATGATGGCGATCTCGGCGCCCTCCCCCATGGAGGCCACCGGCCCCCACTCGAGCTCGTCTGCGCTGCCGATCAGGTGGCCGTCGCCCTGATAGGGGGCCGCCTGGGCAGCCATGGCCAGGGCCAGGCCGAGGGCCAAGGCGGACAGGGTCTGGTTCAGGGTCAGGGTCTTGGAGTTCATGATGCTGCCTCCTCTTGTGATTGTGTCGTCTTGTGCGTGTGTCTTGCCTGTGTCGTGCTCGGGCCGGCGCCTCAGCGCCGGATGGCCAGCAGCGAGATGCTCTTGACGCCATAGGTCTCGCTGGCACCCCGTGCCGAGTCGGTCAGGAAGTGGTACTCGGGATGCTCGCGCAGGGTCTGCACCTCGAACCCCGCCGCCTCGATGGCCGCCCGGTAGTCGTCCACCTGACTGGCCCCGCCGATGCAGGCGGCCCACAGGGTGGCGTTGCAGGTGACCTTTTCCGGCAGTGGTGACTCGGTGACGATGTCGGCCAGCGCCAGCCGCCCCCCCGGACGCAGGACCCGGGCCGCCTCGGCAAAGACCCGCGGCTTGTCCGCCGAGAGGTTGATCACGCCGTTGCTGATCGCCACGTCGACGCTGGCGTTGCCGAAGGGGGGTGACTCGATATGGCCGGCATGGAACGCGACGTTGGCGAATCCCGCCTCCTCGGCCAGGCGCTGTGCCTTGTGACGCTGCGCATCAGTCATGTCGAGCCCCACGACCTGCCCCGCCGGGCCCGTCGCCAGGGCGGCCAGGAAGCTGTCCATCCCGGCACCGCTGCCCAGGTCCAGCACCCGCTCGCCGGGGCGGATCGCCGCCAGGTCCAGGAAGTGGCCGACCCCGGCGAAGGAGTCGATGGCCGCGGCGGGGATGCGGTCCAGCCCCGCCGGGTCGTAGCCCAGGCGCTCGGCCAGGGCGCGCCCCATCTCGAAGTGGAACGCCGCGTCCGGCGTCTCGGCCACCTCCCGGTACATCGCCTTGACCCGCGCCTCGAGCTCCCCGCGATCCACCGCGGGTGATGTGGATGGTTCGATGATGGTCATGATGGCTCTCCTCTTGTCGTTGTCGCCTTCGCGCCACGGTACGCGGATACCGTGCCTTCCCGAGGACGCAGCCGGTGGCCGCATTGTTCCCGGCCCAGGGTTCCCGGCGATCGTTCCCGACCCTGGCCGGGAACCCTGGCGGCCGGTGATGCGTCCCTGCAGGGGCCCACGGCTTGCCGAACGGCCGCGGGGGTTCCAAGCTCGAAGAGGTGAACCATGAGCCTTGCCCAGCCAATCACCCGCGCCCCACTGCCCGGACCCGCCATCCGGCAACGGGACGCTCCGGGGGTGGCCATGACAGAACGCCCGCCCGGCGAACGCCGGCAGTGGTTTGCGCAGCGCCTGGAGCCGCTGATGGATCGGCTCTATGGCACCGCCCTGCGCCTGACCCGCGACCCGGATGACGCCGAGGATATCGTCGCCGAGGCGGTCGCCAAGGCCTGGGCACGCCTCAACGAGCTGCGCGACCCGCGGCGTTTCGAGGGCTGGCTGTTCCACATCCTCACCAATGCCTTCATCAGCGACTGGCGCCGCCGGCAGAGCCGCCCACAGCGCCCCATGGATCCCGAGGCGCCGTCACCGGACGAACTCGATATCTGCCACTTCACCCTCTTCCAGCAGCTGCATCAGCCCTTCCTGCTGTGGTGGGGCAACCTCGAGGAGCAGTTCTTCCAGAACCTGCTCGAGGAGGACCTGCAACGGGCCATCGACGCCCTCCCCGATGCCTTCCGGGTGGCGATTGTGCTCGTCGAGGTGCAGGGCTATACGTATGAGGAGGTATCCCGCCTGCTGGGGATTCCACTGGGCACCGTGCGCTCGCGCCTGAGCCGGGGACGGGGCCTGCTGCAGAAGATGCTATGGCAACAGGCCAGGGAGGCCGGTGTCATCGCCGACCACCGGGCAGATACCCACCCGGGAGAGGGGGGCCAGCAGCCATGAGCGGACGGCCACTGACCTGCGAGGAGGTCATCGAACAGCTCTTCGACTACCTCGACCGGGAGTTGGACGGCCAGCAGGCGGCCGATATCGAGCGACACCTGCACCGGTGCCGCGACTGCTTCACGCGCGCCGAATTCGAGAAACGACTTCGGGCCAGGGTGGCGGCCACCGGCACGGCAGAGGCCCCGCCGCGACTGCGTCGACGCATCCGGGATCTGATCGACCGCTTCGACGACGAGGACGACGCCACCCGCTGACCCGACAGGAGCGATCCCATGGTGGCGATACTCGGTTATTCACCCCGGCAGATCCGCGACGCCGTGCAGGGCATGTACACGGCCGTCGCCGAGACGCCGGAGTCGCCCTTCCATTTCCCGGTAGGTGCCGCCGCCTGCCGTCAGCTGGGCTACCCTCCGGCACTGACGACCCCCCTGCCGGAAACGCTGCTCGCCTCCTTCGCCGGCGTCGGCTACCCCTTTCGCGCCGGCGCCATCCGCGCCGGGGATCGGGTGCTCGACATCGGCGCCGGGGCCGGGGTCGATGCGCTGATCGCCCGCCGGCTCGCGGGGCCAGGCGGCCACGTGATTGCCCTGGACCTCACCGCCGCCATGACCCGCAAGCTGCGCGACGCCGCCGATGACCGCGGCATCGACCAGTTCGACGTGGTCCAGGCCTCAGCGGAACGGCTGCCGTTCGCCGACGCCAGCCTCGATGCCATCACCAGTAACGGCGCCCTCAACCTGGTACCGGACAAGCGCCGGGCCGTGGCCGAGATGTTCCGGGTACTCAGGCCGAGTGGCCGCCTGCAGCTCGCCGACGTGGTGATCCACCGCCCGGTCTCGGTGGACTGTCACGAGGATCCGCGCCTCTGGGTCGAATGCGTGGTGGGCGCGACGGTGAAGGAGGAGCTGCTGGCCCTGTTCGAGGAGGCCGGCTTCGAGGCGGTCGAGGTGGTGGGCCGCCACGATTACTTCGCCCTGAGTCCCAGCGCCCAGACCCGGGAGGTCGCGGCAGGCTTCGGCGCCCATGCCATCGAAGTCGGCATGCATCGGGGAGAGCGCCCCCCCCTCTCGCCTCAGGCAGGCGTGGCTGAGGCTCGACCCGCGTCGCTGGCTGCGGATGCTGCAGCGCCGTGGCCTGCTGGGCATTGCCGCCCTGGGCCTGGCGCTGCTCTCCTGCTACGGCACCCTGGGACTGGTCGCCCTCCTGTCGCTGCTCGGTCTCGGCCTCGCCCTGGACGAGGGGGCCTGGGCGCTGGCGATTGCCGGCTTCGTGGTGCTGACCCTGGCGGCACTGGCCGCCGGCCTGCGACGCCACAGGACGCCGGGCCCCCTCCTTCTGGCGACCGCCGGCGGCGGGCTCATCTTCCATGCGCTCTTCATTGCCTATCACCCCCTGGTGGAGCTCGCCGGCTTCCTGATGCTGGCCATCGCCGCGCTCCGGGACCGGCGGGCGCGACGCCGCCAGGAGGCCAGGGTACTGGGACTGGCGTGAGGCCTGGGCTCAGCGCGTAAAACGCGCCACCTGGGACGGCTGGCCGAGATGGGCGTGCATCTCGCCGATCCCCGAGAAGCGCACTCGATAGCCGTTGCGGCGTGCCACGCCCTGTGCCCAGTCGCGAAAGCGCGCCCGGTCCCACTCGAACTTGTGGTCGGGGTCGCGGAACTCGCCCGGTGCCAGATCATAGAGCGGGTTGTATTCGTGGTTGGGGGTGGTCATCACCAGCAGCTGCGGCCGCAGACCGGAGAAGACCGCGCGCTCGACCCGGGAGAGCGCCTCCGGCGGGACATGCTCGATGGTCTCCACCATGGCTGCGGCCTCGAATCCCACCAGCGCCGGGTGGGGATCGGCATAGGAGCCGCAGACCAGTTCGAGGCGTCCGGCCCGGGCTGCCGGCAGATTCTCCAGGCGCAGCTTGGCCTGGGCCAGCAGCTCGCCGGAGAGCTCCAGGCCCACCACCCGCTCGAACTGGGCGTCGCGCAGCAGGTACTGCAGCAGCCCGCCGGAGCCGCACCCCAGGTCGAGCACCCGGCGCGCACCGCTGGCCCTGACCAGCGACGCCACACGCTGCAGCCGCTCCTGGTGGAGGTCGGGGGCTTCGAGGTCGATCATCGCCATGCTGTCTCCGCGGGCTCCGGGCAGGAGATGATGACGCAAAGCGGACGTGACGTGTAGCGACGAGACAAAAAAGGCGCGACTCGTGTCGCGCCAGAAGCCTGCTCATTGCTGCCGAGGCGTCATCCGACGCCGCCGGTCAGAAGAAGCCCAGCGGGTTGATGTCGTAGCTGACCAGCAGGTTCTTGGTCTGCTGGTAGTGCTCGAGGGCCACCTTGTGGGTCTCGCGGCCGACGCCGGACTTCTTGTAGCCGCCGAAGGCGGCATGGGCCGGGTACTGGTGGTAGCAGTTGGTCCACACGCGGCCGGCCTGGATGCCGCGCCCCATGCGGAAGGCGACGTTCATGTCGCGGCTCCAGACACCCGCGCCCAGGCCGAACTCGGTGTCGTTGGCGATGGCCAGCGCCTCCTCCTCGTCCTTGAAGGTGGTCACCGCCACCACCGGACCGAAGATCTCCTCCTGGAAGACGCGCATCTTGTTGTTGCCCTTGAGCAGCGTCGGCTGGATGTAGTAGCCGTTGTTGATGGCCGGGTCCAGGGACTCCCGCTCACCGCCGGTGAGGAACTCGGCGCCCTCCTCCCGGGCGATCTCCATGTAGGACATGATCTTGTCGAACTGCTCCTGGGAAGCCTGGGCGCCGACCTTGACGTCGGTATCCAGGGGGTTGCCGCGGGTGATCTGGCCCACCTTCTCCATCACCTTGACCATGAAGGCGTCGTACATGCTCTCCTGGATCAGCGCCCGGGACGGGCAAGTGCACACCTCGCCCTGGTTGAAGAAGGCCAGCACCAGGCCCTCGGCCGCCTTGTCGATGAACTCGGGCTCGGCGTTCATGATGTCGGCGAAGTAGATGTTCGGCGACTTGCCGCCCAGTTCCACCGTGGAAGGAATGATGTTGTCGGCGGCGCACTTGAGGATATGTGCGCCCACCGGGGTGGAGCCGGTGAAGGCGATCTTGGCGATGCGCTTGCTGGTGGCCAGCGCCTGGCCGGCCTCGGCGCCGTAGCCATTGACGATGTTGACCACCCCCGGCGGCAGCAGGTCGCCGACCAGCTTCATCAGCTCCAGTATCGAGGCCGGGGTCTGCTCGGCGGGCTTGAGCACCACGCAGTTGCCCGCGGCCAGGGCCGGCGCCAGCTTCCACACCGCCATCAGCAGCGGGAAGTTCCAGGGAATGATCTGCCCCACCACGCCCAGCGGCTCGTGGAAGTGATAGGCCACGGTGTTGGCGTCGATGTCCGCGGCGGTGCCCTCCTGGGCGCGGATGCAGCCGGCGAAGTAGCGGAAGTGGTCGACGGCCAGCGGCAGGTCGGCGTTGAGTGTCTCGCGCACCGCCTTGCCGTTGTCCCAGGTCTCGGCCACGGCCAGCATCTCGAGGTTCTGCTCCATGCGGTCGGCGATCTTCAGCAGCACGTTGGAGCGCTCGGCGGCGGAGGTCTTCCCCCAGGCCGGCGCGGCGGCGTGGGCGGCATCCAGCGCCTTGTCGATATCCTCGGCACTCGAGCGCGGGATCTCGCAGAACACCTCGCCGTTGACCGGGCTGACGTTGTCGAAGTACTGGCCCTTCATCGGCGGCACGAACTCGCCGCCGATGTAGTTGCCGTAGCGCTTCTCGAAGGTGACGACCGAGCCGGACTGGCCGGGGTTGGCGTAGATCATGGCGTGACTCCTGACTGTTGTCGTTGTGGCGATACACCCCCCAGTGTTGGTCAGCGCCGCCTTGTGCGACATACTCCGGTGGCAGGAGAGGGCCTCCTCCTTCGGTAGGAGGCGAGACGAGTCCACGAGGGATTGCCCATGCACACCCTGATGGTCGCCGACGACCATCCGCTGTTCCGCGAGGCGATCGCGGCGGTGATCGAGGCCGGCCTGCCCGACAGCCGGCTGCTGGAGGCGGAGAGCCTGGACCAGGCCCTGCGCCATGCCGCGGCCTGCACGGAGCTGGACCTGGTGCTGCTCGACCTCGGCCTGCCCGACGCCAGCGGGCTCGAGGGGCTGAGGGCGCTGCGCGCGGCACACCCCTGGCTGCCGGTGGCGATCCTCTCGGCCGACCAGGAGCGGCGCACCATCCTCGACGCCCTCGACCTGGGCGCGGTGGGCTACATCCCCAAGTCGACGCCGCGCCGGGACCTGCTCGCGGCGCTGGCCCAGCTGCTGGAGGGCCAGGTCTACCTGCCGCCGGAGATCATGCGGCGTCCCGCCGTCCCGCACGCTTCCCCTGCCACGGCCGGCATGCCCACACCCGCCCCTCGCTTCGCCGAGCTGACCGACAAGCAGCTCGAGGTGCTGTTGCGCCTGAGCCGCGGCGCCTCCAACAAGGTGATCGCCCGTGAGCTCGACATCGCCGAGACCACGGTGAAGACCCATGTCTCGGCGATCCTGCGCAAGCTCGGCGTATCGGGCCGCGTGCAGGCGATCCTCGCCGCCAATGATGCCGACCTCGAGGCCCTGCTGGCCGAGCGCCAGGGCCCGTCACGCTGAGTCACCGCCCAGCAGGTCGACCAGGGCCATGCGCAGCCGCAGCGGCTTCACGGGCTTGAGCAGGCAGCCATAGCCCAACTGCCGGGTCAGGCCCTTGATCGCCGCATCGTGGTTGGCGGTGATCACCAGCACCGGGAGCCCCGGCTGGCGCTCGCGCAGCCGCTCCGCCACCGCCAGCCCATCGGGGGCCTCCTCGCCCAGGTGGAAGTCGACGAGCAGCACGTCCGCGCCGGCGCCGGCGGCCTTGCCCTCCAGGTCGGCCAGCGAGGTCGCGGTCAGCGCCCGGCAGCCCCAGCCCTCGAGCAGCGCGGCCATCCCCGAGCAGATCCCGGGATCGTTGTCGATCACCCAGATACGCGCGCCCTCCAGGACGCTGCCCAGCCCCGGCGAAATCGCGGTGGCCTGGGAAGGTGGCGATGTCACCGGCAATCGGCCATGGGGGACCCGCACCGAGAAGAGCGAGCCGCGGCCCGGCACGCTGGCCAGCCGCAGGGGGTGATCGAGCATCCCCGCGATGCGGTCGACGATGGCCAGGCCCAGCCCCAGGCCGCGATCCTCGGCGTCGCGATTGCCGCCCAGGCGCTGGAACTCCTGGAAGATCGCCTCGCGCTGTTCCTCGGGGATCCCCGGCCCGCTGTCCCCCACCAGGATCTCGACCCCCTCGGGTCGGCGGCGGCAGCCCAGCAGGATCTTGCCGCGCGCGGTGTAGCGGATGGCGTTGGTCAGGAAGTTGCGCACCACCCGGGCCAGCAACGCCAGGTCCGAGGCGACCACCGCGCCGCTGCCCACGTAGTGCAGCTCGAGCCCCCGAGCCGCGGCCATCTGGCGGTACTCCTCGGCCAGCACGTCGAGCAGCCGGGCGATGGGGAAGGGGGCGATATCCGGCTCGAGCACCCCGGCATCGAGCCGCGAGATGTCCACCAGGGTGCCGAGCAGCGCCTCCACGTCCTTGAGCGAGCGGCCGATATGGCCCACCAGCCGGGTCGAGGGCTCGGGCAGAGAGTGCTCCTCCAGGGCGCTGGTGAACAGCCGGGCGGCATTCAGCGGCTGCAGCAGGTCGTGGCTCACCGCGGCCAGGAAACGGGTCTTGGAGAGGTTGGCCGCCTCCGCCTCCGCCTTGGCGGCATGCAGCTCGGCGAGGGTGCGCTGCAGCGTCTCGGTGCGCTCGCGCACCTGCTCGGCGAGCAGCACCGCATGCTCGAAGGCCGCATAGGGGGCGCCGCCCGCCACGCCCGCCGACTCCACGCGCTCCATCAGGGCGGTGGCGATCCGCCGCAGGCGGGCGTTCTCCTCCAGCAGCTCGCGCTCCCGCGGGCCGGCGTCGTCAGGCGTCTGGCGTGGCCGGGAGAGATCCAATGGCAACCCCGGTGAAGGTCTGGTTGATGTGCATGCCATGGTGCTGCTCCCCGTAGGTATTGAAGCCGATCACCCGCGAGCGGCCCAGCAGGCGCGAGGCCGGGGTCACCAGCCCCAGGGACTCGAGTTCCAGCCGGCGCAGGAAGCAGTCGCAGCCGATCACCAGCGCCGGCTCGCCGAGCCGTGCGGTGAGTCCGGCGAAGACCGCCTCGAGGTCCTCCAGCAGCGGGGCCGGCTGCATGGCGGTGAGCACGATGCCGTTCTCCACCGCGCAATAGAAGCTGAGGCTGCCGTCGTCGTTGACCCGCTGGATGGAGCGCACGAAATGCGCCTCTCCCAGGCGCACCGCCAGCGGATGGCGGGCGAACACCTCGGGCGCCAGGGCCTCGACCGGCAGGCCCACCAGCCGGGCATACTCCTCGGCGGCCGGCAGGGCGTTGAGCTCCAGCACCCGGCGTCGCTCGCGGTCGGCGCGGGTGACCACCAGTTTCTCCTCCCGCGGGCGCAGGTGGTGGGTGGTGAAGACCTCGAACGGCAGCCGGGTGTTGATCATCACCACCACCGCCGCCTGACCATGGAAGCGGCCGTCGGCATGCACATGGGTATGGGCCAGGCGGTTGTCGTCGCCGGCGGAGCCGCCGAAGCTGGGGATGCGCCCCAGGGCGGCATCCAGGGTCGCCAGCACCTGCTCCTCGCAGCTGGAGAGGCCATCGAGCAGGGTCAGGGCGAAGCTGTGCTCCCCCACCGGGGCCAGGGCCCGGCCGCGACAGTCATCGAGCAGGCCATCGACCAGCCGCTGGGCACGGATCAGGTCGAAGCCTGCCAGGTCCTCGACCAGCGCGCAGGAGACGGCGAAGTGGCGACGGTCGAGGCCGATGGCGACGATACAGCCCCGCGCGTAGCCCTCCGGGGTGATCTCCCCGGCGGTGGTGCAGCCCGCCACCGCCACGCCCTCGAAGGCCTCGTCGAGGGCCGAGGAGAGCGCGGCCAGGGGATATTCGGCGCTGCAGAAGAACAGCACGAATCCGAGCTCGGCATGCCGCAGCGCCCCGGCCAGCTCCCGGGCCGCCCCTTCGGGGTCCCGTCGCCGACTGACCGCCGTGCGCAGCGGTGGCTCCGCCTCGAGCGGGCCGGGGACGACAGGGGTGTCGGGAGAGAGATCGAGCATGTCGGCCTGCCTGTGCGATTTCAGGCAGTGTATGTCGCCGGAGCAAGCGGCGACAACGCCGGCCTGTGGACGGGGTCAGGCGCTCCCGACGCGGGGATGAGCCCCCTGGTACTTTCTGCTGATCCGGGAACGAAATTGATCGACGTCAGCGGTGGCACCGAACTGGGACAACTACCTTAATCGGACGGTGCCCGGAAGAGGCCCGGAAGACCATAAAGGAGAAATCCATGCCTGCCATCACCCTCGGGACACGAGCCCGCCCATGCCCCTCGGGCGAGCAGCTGCTGCTCGCCCACGAACACGAGTCACGCGAGATGGAGCGCTATCGCGGCCTGGCCCTGAGCTTCCTGCCCACCCAGCCCCATGTCAGCCGCCTGATGGCAGCGCTGGGCATCGAGTGCGAGCAACGCATCGCTGCCCTGGAGGCGCTGGCCGAGCAGCTGGGCCTGCGTCAGTACCTGCCAGCCGCCCACTCCCGCCACCCGACGCGACCGGGAGCAGGCCAGCTTCACCTGTTCATCACCGACGACGCCATGGCCTTCCTGACGCTGAGCCATGCCCTGGCTGTCGCCGACTACTCGCGGCGCTTCAGCGAGCTGATGGCCCACTACTGCCAGCTGCCGGCGCTCGATGCCCTGCTCGCGCAATTCATCGAGCGCAAGCGCACCGCCTGCCACCTGCTCGAGGAGGCCCAGGCAAGCGCCTACGCCGCCCCTGCCCGGGCCTGATCCCCGGCATCCTGAGGATGCCGGGGCTCGGGATAGCCCCGACACCTTGCCGCTCCGGCCCTCCGCCGCCTTCACCCTTCAACGACCGGTCGAGGCCTTGCGCGACCTGCGCCGAGGCCTTCCGGCCTTCTCCTCGCCGCCCGACGGATCGCCGCCCGACGGATCGCCGCCCGACGCGAAGTGCCCGCGCACCAGCGCCAGCAGGCCCTGGGTGGAGGCATCGAAGTCCTGGCTGTGGGCGTCGATGCGCTCGCTGATCTCGCCGGCGATGCGCTTGCCCAGCTGTACCCCCCACTGGTCGAAGGAGTTGATGTTCCAGATCACCCCCTGGACGAACACCTTGTGCTCGTAGAGCGCGATCAGCGCGCCGAGGTTCCGGGGCGTCAGCTCGTCGAGCAGCAGCACGCTGGAGGGGCGGTTGCCCGGGCAGCTGTAGGGGTCGGGCCGGCTGCCGCTGCCCTCGCCCCCCTTGAGGCTACCCTCCATGAAGGCGTTGGCCTGGGCCAGCATGTTGGTGAGCAGCGCGAAGTGGTGCTCCTCCATGCCCGGCTCGGGCTTGAGCGAGGCGATGAAGTCGATGGGCACGTAGCGGGTGCCCTGGTGGAGCAGCTGGAAGAAGGCGTGCTGGCCGTTGGAGCCGGTCTGGCCCCAGACGATGGGCCCGGTCTTGTAGTCCACCGGGTGGCCGAAGATGTCCACCGACTTGCCGTTGGACTCCATGTCGAGCTGCTGCAGGAAGGCCGGCAGCTGATG